>JBGAFI010000005.1:0-304198 GCA_044227325.1 Thiobacillaceae bacterium
GTTGGCGGAGGTCAGGGTGTAGCTGTTGCCGCCTTCCCCCGTCAGCGTCAGCTTGCCGACGTCAATGGTGTCGCCGCCGGTCATGCCGCTTCCCGTCACCGACAACACATTGGTGGAGGCGTCGTAGGTGGCGGAGGTAATGCCGCTGGGGACTGAAATGTTGTGGAGGTCAATGGTATCGACAAAGCCCAGAAGGCCCGCGACCGTTCCCGGATCGCCGCTGAGCTTGGTCAGGGTCAGGCTGGAAATCCCCTGGAAGCTGGCGGCGGTGAAGTCGACACCGGCGGTCACCGTGGCCACTGGCGAGGAACCGGCGGCGAGATTGACTTCGAAGTGGTTGCCGTTATTGGCCGTGAATTGCCACACCACAGCCCCGTTGCCATCGTCATTGAACATCCTCAATGAAGCCAGATCGAAAACCTTGCCGCCCTGGACCGTGAAGACAACCTGGGTCACGTAAGTGTCGACGGCCAGACCCAAACTCTCTCCGTCTATCGGTATGCCGAGATTCGTGGCGATGCTGCCCCCCGTGGAATCCACCTGCAGGACCTCGCCGCCGAAGTCCTGGGTCACTTGCGTTAAATGCAAGTTGAAGTCGCCCACCACGGTGCCGCTGGTGAAATCGAAGATCACGTTGGACAGGGTGCTTGCATACCCGGGCAGGGAAAGGCCCGGGGCTTCGATGGTGCCGTTGGCGATCTCCAGCGCCCAATCTCCTCCCAGATCCGCCGCACCCGTGCGGTCCGCCGACGCCGCCACGTCCGCTCCGGTAGCCGCCGCCAGCGTGTCCAGGAAGGCCATGCCGTCGGCGCCCTTGCCGACGTCGCAACCGTATAGAAGCAGGTCGCCGTCGGCGGTCAAGGCCTGGCCGACGGCCGCCAGATCGGCCTGGCGGTCGGCGAGGCGGATGCCGTCCAGGGTGGCGGAACCGAGATGGAGAACCCCTTCCGCGCCGTGGGAAAGGATGTGGATGGCGTCATAGCCCGAGTGGGTCCCGGCCCAAGCGGCCATCTGGGACAGGCCGTCTTCTCCGCCGCCGATGAGCACCACCTCCACGCCGGTACGGATGCCGTCCACCAGGGTCCGGTAGTCGGTCACCGAAGTATCGACGAAAGCGACCTCCTTCCTGCCGCCGTCCGAGGCGGGATCGGCCGCGCGCAGAACCACGGCGGGGGGGACGATCTCCGCGGCGGCCTCGTGCGCTGGCGCGGCGTCGTGCACCGCATGGTCGGCGACCACGGCCACTGCGGCATCCACCGCCGCGCCGTCGAACACCAGACGGGGTTCCAGCCGCATCATGCCGGGCCGGCTGGTGACGAGTTTGCGGGGTGGGCGCGGCGCCAAGGAGGGCGCCACCGCCACTATCGTCGTGCCGCCGCCCGCGGAACGCTTGCCTCGCCGCTTGACGCTCTCGGCGGCGGCCACGAAGGTGTTGGCGATTTCGTTCCAGACGGTGCGGTAGAGGTGGTTCATGGTCTTCTCCGTGGCTGTTCTGCGTTTTCTCAAGGCAAACCCGGGGAGGCGCGTTCCCCAGGATTTTTCGCCAACTGCTCGGCGACTTGTTTGTCCAGGGCGGCGCGCCGGTCGGCGGGTATCGACGAGGCAAGCATCGCCTCCATGCGCCCGATCTCCGCCAACCGGGCCGGATTGTCGTCCGTGGCCTTGGCGGCGGATAGCCAGAAATAGAGCTTGCTCCGGAACTCGGCGGCCTGGGTATCGGTTTGAGGCTGGGCCAGGGCATAGAGGATGGCCGTGGGCCGGTAGGCGGGAGCATGGCCCGCGCCGGCGGCGAGCTCCAGCCAGTACAGCCCCTGCGCCGGATCGGGCTTGCCGCCCTGGCCTTCGGCCAGCATCACCCCGAGCCGGTATTGCGCCTCGGGCACGCGCTGTTCCGCCGCCTTCGAGTACCAATAGCGCGCGGCGGGCAGATCGGGCTTGCCGGCGGCGCCGGTGCGGTAATAGCCGGCCAGTCTGAGCATGGCGGGGGGTGAGTTGCTCTGCGCCGCCTGCGCGCACAGGGCCAGGCCATGGTCCGGGTCTTTGCGGACGCCCTCGCCCCGGATGTAGTAGTCGGCGGCGGCACAAAGCGAGATGAGGTCGCCGGCGGCGGCGGCCTTGTCATACCAGGCCAGGGCGGCGGGGATGTCGGCGGGACGGTGGATGCCTGCGGCCAGGCAGTCGCCCAGAAAGTGCTGGGCGGCGGGAACGCCATTCACCGCGGCCTTTTCGAACCAGCGGCAGGCGGCGGCCTGATCCACGGGGCGTCCCCAGCCTTCGCGGTGGAACAGGCCCAAGGAGAATTGGGCCAATGGGTTCTCTTCGGCGAGACGGGCGTATTCGTCGTAGGCGCTGGCGAAATCGCCGGCATTCAAGGCCTGCTGGGCGGCCCGCAGACCGGCGGCCGGATTGACGGGCTTGTCCGCCCAGACTTTGGCTGTCGCGGAAACACATAAGACCAAAGCCAATAGCGCCCGATTCATTTTTCGGGCGATACCGGGCCGAAGGGAGTCCAGAATCAGAGTAATGGTACCGTTCCTCCATCCATTTAGAATCATTGGGCCACTGGGTTATCGTAGGCATAACCCAACACCAGCACCAAAGGCCACGCCGAAAGCGGTCGAATTCTTGGTTTGTTTTTTCAGCGACTGATGCGACCGATCAGCCGCGCCCCGGTTGATTTATCGAGTTATCACAAAACTCTAATTTTCTTATTTTGATTCCGGGCGCGAGTTCCATCCCGAGTAGTGGCGCTGAGATTATCACAGCGATGACTGAAGCGATATTCATCCTGCCGGCCGGCTTTGGCGCCGTGGAAAGGCGGCGGACGCGCCGGTCGCATTTTGTTTCTTTCCTTTGCGCAGCCTGGATTGCGTCGGGGGAATAGACAATGCCGCGAATAATGGTGCTAGGATTTGCCGGACAGAAAAAAATACAGGGAGGCGTCAATTCGCCACTTTGAGCCATTGCAATGATCGGCTCGGCCTGGAGGCTCAATTCCTTTCGGCTCAATTCCATTCGGGAAGCCGTTCCATTTGTAATGTCTGTCCTCTGTCCGGGGAATCGCTGTTCCATTCGTCATGCCAGCAAGGTGGGGCCAAGTCCTCAAGGTGGATGAACCCAGCCATTTCCTGAACGTCGTCGCTTGTTGTTTAAACCACCAACGAGGAAGGGACCACATCATGCGTAACAAACTTCGCTTCATCTCCGTCGCCACCCTGATGGCCGCTTTCGGCGCCAACGGCCCGGCCGTCGCCTGCGGCACTGAGGCCTATATCGGCCAGATCTGCATCATGGCGACCCAGTTTTGCCCGACCAACACGGCTGAGTCATCGGGCCAGCTTTTGACGATCGGTCAGTACCAGGCGCTGTACTCACTGATCGGCTGCACCTTCGGCGGTGACTGCCGCAACAACTTCGCCCTGCCCGACCTGCGCGGTCGCGCGCCGGTGGGCTACGGGCAGGGCATCGGCTTGGCCAACCACAACTTCGGCACCTCTTTCGGCAACGAAGCGACGGTCATGACGCTGTCCCAGTTGCCGACCCACAATCACACCGCGACCTTCACGCCCGGCGGCGGAGGCGGTTCGGCCGTCGCCAGCGGCAACGTCAACATTCCGGTGTCGGGCACGGTCAGCGGGATCTCGGTCAATTCCAACGTGTCGGGGCTGACGGCGACCACCGGCGGCAAAGTTACCATCGCGGCCAATAGCCCCGGAGCGCAGACGCCGACGGACGGCAGTATCCTGGGCAAGCCGGGCTCGGCCAGCGCTGGAGTTTATGCGTCGGGGACACCCAATCTCACGATCGGCGGCAACCAGAGTTTCAGCGGTCCCGTGTCCGGCACGATCACCAACACCGTGACCGGCGGCACCGTCAGCGGTAGCGCCACCGGTTCGGTGTCACTGCCGGTCACCGGCGGCACCGGCGGCGGTGTCGTCACGGTGAATACCAATGGCGGCAGCCAGCCGATGGCCACAGTGCCCCCGGAGGTTGCCATGCGCTATTGCATCGTGGTGAACGGCCTCTATCCCTCGCGGCCGTAAGCCGCCCACCGAAGGCCAAGACAATCCACAACCAAGTGAGGAACCTATCCATGCATACTCAACTTCAGTCTGCCTCCATCGCCGTCCTGGCGGCCTTGCTAGGCGCCGCCGCCTTGCCGAGTTCGGCGCTCGCCTGTGGCACGGACGCCTATTACGGCCAAGTCTGCCTCGTGGCGAATCGATTCTGCCCAGAGAATACGACCGAAGCGGCGGGCCAAATCTTGACGATCAACGGCAACGAGGCGCTTTTCTCTCTGCTGAGCTGCTCCTTCGGCGGCGACTGCCGCAGCACCTTCGCCCTGCCTGACCTGCGCGGTCGCGCGCCGGTGGGCTACGGGCAGGGCGTCGGCTTGACCAACCACAACTTCGGCACCTATTTCGGCAACGAGACGACGGTCATGACGCTGTCCCAGTTGCCGACCCACAATCACACCGCGACCTTCACGCCCGGCGGCGGAGGCGGTTCACCCGTCGCCAGCGGCAACGTCAACATTCCGGTGTCGGGCACGGTCAGCGGGATCTCGGTCAATTCCAACGTGTCGGGGCTGACGGCGACCACCGGCGGCAAAGTTACCATCGCGGCCAATAGCCCCGGAGCGCAGACGCCGACGGACGGCAGTATCCTGGGCAAGCCGGGCTCGGCCAGCGCTGGAGTTTATGCGTCGGGGACACCCAATCTCACGATCGGCGGCAACCAGAGTTTCAGCGGTCCCGTGTCCGGCACGATCACCAACACCGTGACCGGCGGCACCGTCAGCGGTAGCGCCACCGGTTCGGTGTCTCTGCCGGTCACCGGCGGCACCGGCGGCGGTGTCGTCACGGTGGATGCCAATGGCGGCAGCCGGCCGATGGCCATCGTGCCCCCGGAGGTTGCCATGCGCTATTGCATCGTGGTCAGTGGCATCTATCCGAACAGGCCATAGCCGTTGTAGCTGGCCTCTACGCCGGTTCGCTCCGGCGTGAGCCATTTTCGAGAGGGCGGGCCATGCTCGTCCTCTTTCCCTTTCTCTCACATGTCCAAACATTTGTTCTCGCGCTGACGAGCTGAGTTCGCACACCGTCCAACATGCGGATTCCAGGGTACGGAACAGGTTGAATCATCCGATACCCAGCTTCGCTGGAGATGCGCTGGACGTGCAGTGAGGACAGATCGGCCTCCGCGGGCGAAGCGTTCACTGGAACGAGGCCGAGAATGCATCCAAGATAGTCGCCGCGAATGTCGTCATGGATTTGGCGCAGGGATGTTGCCCGGATAGATGGCCCCAATGGCTCGGCAACCCGGGAGAGTATGGATGCGCTGGTTCCAGCGATCCGGTTCGGATGCGACTAAACGGATGCGCCGAAACAAAACGGGCACCTGGAAAGGTGCCCGTTTCATATCGAGTTGACTGGCGCGCCCGGCGCGATTCGAACGCACGACCCCTGCCTTCGGAGGGCAGTACTCTATCCAGCTGAGCTACGGGCGCATGGGAAGCGAGGAGGATAGCACAGCGTGCTTCCGGCTTGCAGCGTAAAACCCTTATAATCCGCCGGTTTCTCAACTCAAGCCCGCAGGGACCGCATCATGGCCGATCACCTCGAAATGACAAAAACCACGCCGAAGGATTTTCTCTTCGCCACGCTGGGCGGCCTGTTCGCGCCGGGGTTGGCGATCTTTCTGATCGTCATGCTGTTCCTCGGCATCCAGGGACGCATGGGCCAGCCCGACGCGGGCCCCGTCTCGGATCAGGCAGTGCGGGAGCGGATCAAGCCGGTCGGCCTGTCCCTCGCCATCGACCCGAACGCGCCCAAGATCGAACGCACGGGCGAGCAGGTCTACAACGAAATCTGTTCCGGCTGTCATGCCTCCGGCGCCCTGGGTTCGCCCAAATACAAGGAAAAAGCGGACTGGGGCAAGCGCATCGGCCAGGGGTATGAAACCCTGCTGACCCACGCCCTCAAGGGGTTCAACAAGATGCCGTCCCGGGGTGGCGATCCCGATCTGACCGATCTGGAAGTCGCGCGCGGTATCGTTTTCATGGCCAACGCGGCCGGCGCCAATTTCCAGCCGACCCTGAAGAAGGAAGTCGAGCCCACGGCCGCCGAGTTGGCCCGGGGCAAGGTGGTGTATGCGGACAACTGCGCGAGCTGCCACGATACCGGCATCACCGGCGCCGAGAAGCTGACCGACGCGAAAGCCTGGGCGCCCCTGATCAAGGAAGGCAAGGAATACCTGTACCACGCGGCCATCAACGGCAGTTTCGGCGGCCCCGCCAAGGGTGGCAACGAAAAGCTGTCCGATGCCGACACCAAGGTGGCGGTGGACTACATGGTGGAGGAAGCCAAGGCGGCCATCGCCGCGGCGGCGAAGCAGCCGGCGAAGGCGGCGGCCAAGTAAGCCCTGCGCACCCTCGCGAAAACGCGACCCACGGGTCGCGTTTTCGTTTGTGAAGCGCGTGGTCGGCAACGGCCTATTTGCCGCCGCCTTCCAGCATGGCTTTCAGCGCGGACAGCTTGCGGCGGCCGTCTTCCCGGGTCTTTTCCCCTTCCGGCTGGGCGCCGGCCCGCTTTACCTCGGCGGGATCCAGTTCCAGCAGGAAGCGGGACGGTTCGCAGATCACCAGTTCGCCGCCCCGTTTGCGCTTGCCACACCAGGTGATGGTCAGACCACGGCGCGCGCGGGTGATGCCCACGTACATGAGGCGGCGTTCCTCTTCCAGTCGCGGGCCTTCCAGGCATTCCCGATGCGGCAGGATTTCCTCTTCGATGCCGACCAGGAACACATGGGGATACTCCAGGCCTTTCGCCGCGTGCAGGGTGGACAGGCGCGCGGCGTCGGGTTCCGCGTCTTCGCGGCCTTCCAGCAGGTTCATCAGGCTGACGGTCTGGGTCAGCTCGATCAGGGTCTTTTCGTCCGCCTCGCCCTTCTTGCCCAGCCAATCGACGAAATCCCGCACGTTCTGCCATTTCGACTTCGCGGCCCGGTCGTCTTCCGAGTCGTACAGCCATTCCTCGTAGCGGATCGCGGCCAGGAGTTCTTCCAGCAGACGCCCGGCGGGCTCCTTCTCGGCGCGCAGGGCGATGCGGTTGATGAAGGCGCAGAATTCCAGCAGCGGTTCCAGTTGCCGCGCCGGCAGATGGGCCTGGAAGCCCAGTTCGTGGACCGCCTCGAACAAACTGGTGTGGCGCTGGCCGGCGTGGTCGCCCAGCTTTTCCAGGGTGGCCGCGCCGATGCCACGGCGTGGCGTGGTCGCGGCGCGGATGAAGGCGGGATCGTCGTCCTGGTTGGCGATCAGGCGCAGGTAGGCGATGAGATTCTTGATCTCGGCCTTGTCGAAGAAGGATTGCCCGCCCGAGAGTTGGTAGGGGATCTTCGCTTCGCGCAGGGCTTCCTCGAACAGCCGGGCCTGGTGGTTGCCGCGATACAGGATGGCATAGTCGGCGAAGCGGGTGCGGTGTTCGAACTTGTGGGCGGAAATGCGCATGGCGACGGTTTCCGCCTCGTGGCGGTCGTCCCGGCATTGCAGCAGTTCCACATGGTCGCCCAGGCCCAGTTCGCTCCACAGGTTCTTCTCGTGCAGGCGCGGGTTGTTGCGGATGACGCTGTTGGCGGCGCGCAGGATGCGCTGGCTGGAGCGGTAGTTCTGGGTCAGCGGGATGATCTTCAGGCGCGGGTAGTCGGCCTGAAGCCGGCGCAGGTTTTCCACGTCGGCGCCGCGCCAAGCGTAGATGGCCTGATCGTCGTCGCCGACGGCGGTGAAGCGGCCCATGATGCCGGCGAGCAGTTTCAGCAGCTCGTACTGGGCGCCGTTGGTGTCCTGGTATTCGTCGATGAGCAGATAGCGCAGCCGGCTTTGCCAGGTTTCCAGCGCCTCCGGATGTTCCTGGAACAGGGTCACCGGCAGGCGGATGAGGTCGTCGAAATCCATCGCCTGGTAGGCGCGCAGGGTCTGTTGGTAGGCTTGGTAAGCGACGGCGACCTGGCGTTCGCCCTCGTCCTTCGCCGCCGCCCGCGCCGCTTCCGGGGTGAGCAGGGCGTTCTTCCAGTTGGAGATGACCGCGCCGGCCTGTCTCAGGCTGGCCTTGTCCGGACTCTTAAGAATGTCGGACAGGATCTGCTGGGTGTCGCTCGCGTCCAGCACCGAGAAGCGTGGCTTGTAACCGAGCCGGCGCGCCTCGGCGCGCAGGATGTGCAGGCCGAGGGAATGGAAGGTGGAGACGGTCAGGCCGTGGCCTTGCTTGCCCGGCAGCAGCTCGCCGACCCGCTCACGCATTTCCCGCGCCGCTTTGTTGGTGAAGGTGATGGCGGCGACGTGGTGCGCCTCGATGCCGCATTGGGTGACAAGATAGGCGATCTTGCGGGTGATCACCCGGGTCTTGCCCGAGCCCGCGCCGGCCAGCACCAGCAGAGGGCCATCCAGATACTTGATGGCTTCGCGTTGTTGCGGGTTGAGGTCGGCGAGCATGGGATCTGCGGGCAGGGCGCGGCGAAATGAAAACGGCCCGCGCTGGGCGGGCCGTCGCGGGGCGCGGAGAGATCAGCGCAGGCCGTTGACGTACTCGGCGGCGGCCTTCATCTCCTGATCGGTCAACTTGCGGGCGATGACCTGCATCATCTTGCCGCCGTCGTTGGCGCGGTCGCCACTGCGGAAGTTCTTCAGTTGGGACAGCACGTACTTGCTGTGCTGGCCGGCCAGGCGCGGGAACTGTACCGGGATGCCGGCGCCGGTGGGGCCGTGGCAGGAGGCGCAGGCGGGCACGCCGCTGCCGGCGTTGCCGCCCTTGTAGAGCTTCAGGCCTTCGGCCACCAGTTCGGCATCCTTAGCCTGCTTGGGCTTGGGCTGCTGGGCGGAGAAATAGGCGGCCAGATTGCGCATGTCCTCTTCGGAGAGTTTGGCGGCGTTGGGCGCCATGATGGCGTTCTTGCGAATGCCAGCCTTGAACTCGGAAAGCTGCTTGAAAATGTATTCCGGATGCTGGCCCGCCAGGTTGGGGTAGGCGGGCGAGGTGCTGTTGCCGTCGGTGCCATGGCAGGCGCCGCAGACATCGTTGACGATCTTCTGCGCCTTGGCCGGATCGCCCTTGGCGGCGGCGGCCGGCATGGGTTCGGCCCAGGAGGTGGCGGCAATGCCCGCGGCGAACAAGAGGCCGCTCAACAGCGCGAAGAATTTCATGTAAACGCTCCTTAAATCCAGGATGACAGCAAGGGAAAATCGCGGCATTTTAGCGGCCCGTTTGCTATAGTGCCAGCCTTTCGAGCAGGCCCGCCCTCAGCCGCCCGCGCCAACCGCCATGCTCAACGCCAGTTTCCACATCACCGTCGCCAATGTGCGGGAGCTTCCCGCCGACAGTCTCGCCGAAGTCGCCTTCGCCGGGCGCTCCAACGCGGGCAAATCCAGCGCCATCAACACCCTGTGCAATCACAAGCGCCTCGCTTTCGTCAGCAAGATGCCAGGGCGGACCCAGCACCTGAACTTCTTCCGCGTGGAGGAAGGGCGTTTTCTCGTGGATTTGCCCGGCTATGGCTTCGCCCGCGCGCCCAAGGAGCAGAAACACGTCTGGCAGGCCTTGATCGGCGGCTATCTGGCGGATCGTCCCCAGTTGGCGGGCCTGGTGCTGATCATGGATTCCCGCCACCCCCTGACCGAGCTGGATCGCTCCCTGCTGGACTGGTTCCGCCCCTCCGGCAAGCCGGTTCTTGTATTGCTGTCCAAGTCGGACAAGTTGTCCCGGGGGCCGGCCCAGCAGACCCTGCGCCAAGTGCGCGACGAGTTGAAGCTGATGCGGATGAACGCGAGCGTGCAACTGTTCTCCAGCCTGAAGCGGGATGGCGTCGATGAGGCGGAAGGCGTCTTGAGGGGTTGGCTGGGCGTGCCAAAAAAAAACCCGGCTCAAGGGGAGAGAGCCGGGCAAATATCGCCTTAATCTTGCATTAAGGCACCCGCTCAGGGAGGAGAAGCGGGAGACGAAGCGACTCGTCTGTGCTGATAGAGATAAAGGCCGCGACTTTGTTCCCGATAGAATTGGTATTTTCGTGCCAGGAGCTCGTCCCATGTTCGATCTGTCCAGCTTCCCGCGCAAGCGCATGCGCCGCATGCGGCGCGACGAGTTTTCCCGCAGCCTGATGCGGGAAAACACCCTGACCCCGGCCGACCTTATCCTGCCGGTTTTCGTGCTGGATGGGGAAAATCGGGTTGAAGACGTGGCCTCCATGCCGGGCGTGCAACGGGTCAGCTTGGACCGGCTCTACGGTGTGGCGGAAGACTGCGTGAAATACGGCGTCCCGGCTCTGGCCCTGTTTCCCGTGGTGGATGCCGGCCTGAAAAGCTTGGATGCCGCCGAGGCTTACAACTCCAAAGGCTTGGTGCCCCGCGTCGTCGCCGGGCTGAAGGCGCGTTTTCCCGAGCTGGGCGTGATCACCGACATCGCCCTGGATCCATATACCAGCCACGGCCAGGACGGCCTGATCGACGATGCCGGTTATGTGCTCAACGACGAGACCATCGCCGTGCTGACGCGCCAAGCTGAATGCCATGCCGCCGCCGGCGCCGACGTGGTCGCGCCATCCGACATGATGGACGGCCGCATCCACGCTGTGCGCGAGACCCTGGACGCCGCCGGTTATATATACACCCGCATCCTGGCCTATTCGGCCAAGTACGCTTCCAGCTTCTATGGGCCGTTCCGGGATGCGGTGGGTTCCGCCGCGAACCTGGGCAAGGGCAACAAGCACACCTACCAGATGGACCCGGCCAATTCCGATGAATCCCTCTGGGAAGTGGGCTTGGACCTGCAGGAAGGCGCGGACATGATCATGATCAAGCCGGGCATGCCCTATCTGGATATCGTCCGCCGCGTGAAGGACACTTATCAGGCGCCGACCTTCGTTTATCAGGTGAGCGGCGAATACGCCATGCTGAAGGCCGCGGGCCAGAATGGTTGGCTGGACGAGAAAGCCTGCGTGCTGGAAAGCCTGCTCGGCTTCAAGCGGGCCGGGGCCGACGCGGTATTGACCTACTTCGCCCTGAGTGCCGCGCGCTGGCTGGCGGAGAAGTGATCAGACGAAGCGCGCCCTGCGCTCCCGCTCGACGCGGATGATGTAGCGCTGGATGGCGGTCTCCACGCTGGGCGGCAGGTCGATGAACTGGCAGCCGGCCCGGTGGGTCAGGCGGCCATTTTTCAAGGTGATGTCGAAGGTGGTGCGCACGGACAGGCTGAGGGCGAATTCTCCCGTGCCGGGCAGGGCGATGCGGCAGCCCTGATAGATTTCCCCAGCCTTGAGGCGTCCTTCCTCCTGATAGGCCAGCACTCCCACGCCGCCGATGCTGATGTCCACCACCACGGTTTCCATCAGGCCCGCGCTGGTGTTGATCATGCATTTGACCTGATTCATCACGGACGTGACCAGACGGTAGTACTCCCGCCGCTGGAGCCGCAGGATTTCGCTGGGCATGGGGATGCGGAACGCCGCCTCGTTACCGAACGTGGTGGCTTCGATGCGCCCGCTGGAAAACTGGATGTGGACCTGATCGTGGGTCGTGGCGAAAGTGCAGTGCGCGCTGGCGCGCAGCATGGCGTTCATTTCCGCGTCCACACCCTGTTCGAGAAGGACAAAGCCGTTCTTGTCGTCCACGGCAAGCAAAGTCGAAAGCACGAAATCCTTGCCGTTTTCGCCATAGATGGCGACCAGGTTTTTGCCTTCTATGACTTCGCGCAGATAGCGATGAATATCCCGCGCGTGGGTAACCAGATAGCGCCCGCGGTCCTCGGTGGAAACCAGTTCGATCTTCATGGGGATAATTGTAATTGAGGGCGCGCTAAACTCGTTGGCGGCGTATGCGCGTGCGCTGGTGGCTTATTCAAAATCCAGGCGGACAATAAACCCAATCGCTGCCGGGAACTTTTGTGCGATACAGCCGCAACTTTGTGTGTTGGAGTATCCTGTTTGGACAAGCTTCCAAGGAGGAAGGATGCAGACAGTGAGCACGTCGCAGGACCAACGTAGAGAGATCCGTCTCCGGAAGACACGTGCGCTGCTAAATAATCCTCTTGATCTGGCTGTCAACTACTCCATCGCTGGAGAACGGGACTTGATCGAGGAAGCGTTCCATCTGGTCTATCAGGCCTATACCGAAGTCGGGCTGCAGGCGGAAAACGATGCGCGAATCCGGTTTACAAAGTATCACATCATTCCCACCACCAAGGTGTTTGTCGCCGTGTTTCGTCCGGAACTCACCAAGCCGGATTTCGAGCGGCAGCATGTCAATGAGGGCAAGCGGGTTGTGGGTACGCTCACGCTGGTTCTGGACTCCGAACTCGGTATCCCTGTGGAGCAGGTTTGCGGCCCGGAAATCCAGCAGATGCGTGACAAAGGGGCGCGCATGGCTGAAGTCATCGCACTCGCGATCGACCCGCAGTTCCGCCGTCATAACGTGATGATGTACCTATACAGAATCATGTTCGAGTATGCCCGCTTGAGCGGGGTTACCGATATCTGCTGCGCGGTGACACGCAGGCACATCGAGTTCTATCGGGACATCCTCTTGTTCCGTCCTCTGGGCGAATTGTTGCCCTATTCGGCGGGGAACGGGCTGGAGGTACAAGGCCATGTGCTCAACATCGAGCATGCCTTCGATGATTCGAAGGCGACGTATACCACCGAGAATTTTGACGCGAACGTTCACGACTTCTTCTTTGCGAGTGGCGTGGACCATCAGATCAACGAGGGCACGCCATGGGATGAAGCCATGGCCCGGTATTTCTTGACCGAGAAAACCCGGTTTCTCGATACGCTCGGCGCGGATGATTTGGCGGCGATCCGCGCGGAATATTCAAAGCACAATCTCGATTTCTCTTTTTGAATCAGGCAGGTGGAGAGGCACGATGTCTAATTACGCGACGCTGTTCAAACGTAACCTGGGGCTGGTGTCTGAATCCGAACAGGAAAAACTCAGCCAATGCCGCGTCGCGGTCGCCGGACTGGGCGGAGTGGGGGGGATACACTTGGCGACCCTGGCTCGCATGGGCATCGGCAGATTCAACATCGCCGACCTGGATACCTTCGGCGAGGTCAACATGAACCGCCAATATGGCGCCAACGCAAAGACGGTCGGTCTCCCCAAGGTCCAGGTCATGGCGGAGGTGGTGCGGGACATCAACCCGCATGTCGACTTGCGGCTTTATGAGAATGGCGTGCAGCCGGACAACGTGCTTGATTTCCTTGGGGATGCCGATGCGGTGGTGGATAGCATTGATTTCTTCGCCATCAAGGCCCGCATCCTTTTGTACAAGACGGCGCGGGAACTGGGCAAAACCGTCTTTTTTTCCGCCCCTATCGGTAACTCTGGAACATTGCACGTGTTCACGCCGGAAGGCATGTCGTTTTTCGATTATTACGACATCCGCGAGGACATGGCGCCTTTTGACCAATTGGTTGCCTTCAGTATTGGCCTCACCCCCCGGGGCACACACTGGAAATACATGGACATGTCGCGGGTTGATCTCAATAGCCATGCCGGACCCTCCTTGGCCAGCGCCTGCGATATTAGCGCCGGCTTACTGACCACGGAAGTGTTTACGCACTTGTTGAAACGCCGTCCCTTGCAGGCCGCCCCGGCCTATGTGCAGTTCGATCCCTACCGTTGCCTGTATCGGCGCGGGCGGCTTGTTTTTGGCAACAAAGGACCGCTACAGCAGTTGAAGCGCTGGCTGGTATCTAGAAAATTCAAGGATCAGGCCGACGAATTCAATCGTCAGATGGCGGGCAAAAGTTGATGTGCTAGGCGCCGTGCAGGTTTGTTGCGCGCGACACACAACTTGAGCATTGCCCCTACTCCCCCATCAATCGTTCCAGAATCGCTTTCTGTTCTTCGGGGGAAAAGAAATACGGATACAGGCTACGGTCCTTGCTGGCCGGTCCCTGTCCGCCTAACGTCTCGATCTGATGCTGCATGTCTTCCATGCGCTTATGCATCAGCACGACGTTCTTGTTGACACGGTTGTTGAGACGTTCCTCCCCCAACAAATGGAAGCCGAGCTTCTTCTCATAAAACAGTTGGTGGCGCGGGACCACTTCGATTACCGCGTCCGTGCAGCCATGGATGGCGCCATACAGGAAGGCGATATGGATCATGCCCGCCAGCATGTGCTTGCTGCCCAACTCCTCGTCGATGGCTAACTTGCTGAGCTCTCCCACCACGGCGCCTTGGCTGCGCAGTTCGTCGATCTTGTCCTTGTAGATTTCATCGGCAAGCATGCCCTGATCCGAGTCGTACCCGACGGTTACCGTGCCCACGACACGGTCATCCAAGTGGGTGAGTATCGTGACCCGGTTCGGGTTCTCCTTGACTTGTGCTTTGGGATAGCCGCGCCACGCGTAACGTTTCTGAACCAGCAAGGTGGCCCCCTCGAACGCCGATTCGCTCCGCGCGAACTTGATCTTTATGGCTTGGCTTTTGAGGCTCTGCTCACCGGTGCCGGTGTCCTCCAACTGGTCGGGGGACAAGCGTTTCAGCCTAGGAGGCGCCTTCATCTGCACCACCGTGCGCGCGTATTGGGCGGCTTTGGCGCGATTGCCTTTGATCCAATCGAATATGCTCATCACCTAATCCGAAACACATAGAATCTGTTCATTCTCGCACGGTGGCGGGAAATGGAAGAGCCGACCTCGGCAAAAGATATGCCACTTCGCCTAAGGTTGGAAGGGAAGGAGTCGTACCATGGACACGTCAGATGGGCATTACCTGGAGATCGTCAAGGCGGGTATTCAGGCGCCATCCGCGGACAACAGCCAGCCGTGGCTGTTCTCGATCGGGAATGGAACAATCGATGTGCGGCCTGACCCATCGCGGATTGGCATGTTTTTCGACAGCGCATATTCCGCCACATTCATGAGCTTGGGCGCGGTATGCGAGAACATGAAACTCTGTGCCAACAAGCTGGGATTTCATGCGGAAGTCGTGTTCGACAACGCGCAAGACCTTGCGCAATCCAGGGGATTCACCTTGTCGCTGCGAAACGGCCTGCAGGAATGCGATCCGCTTGCGGACGCCATTCATGCCCGGATGACCAACAGAAGTCTGTTCAAACGCGGCGATTACGTTGATGACGCGACGTTGACCGGCATTTCCGAAGCCGTCCTTCCCGATTCGGGTTGTTATGTGCATTGGGCTGAAGATTCCGCCGCGAGCAAGCGGCTGGCCCATGCCGTGCTTTTGGCGGACCTGGTCCGATTCACGCACCCCCTGATCCACCGCGATTTCCATGACAAATTGCGGTTTGGTCACGCTGGGGCCGTCGCCCGCGACGGGCTCGACCCGTCCACGCTGGGGTTGGAAAAGGTCTTGCTTCCGTTTTTAAAGTGGCTGCGTCCTTGGGGCCTGTCCAATTTCCTTAACAAGTTTGGGCTGCACTACATCATGGCGTGGCGCGGCGGTTTGTTGCCCATGTGGGCCTCATCCCGCATCGGGGTCATTAGCGCGGATGCGGGTGTCGGTTACTTTGACATGGGGCGGGCCTTTGAGCGCGTCTGGTTGGCGGCAACTTTGGCGGGGCTCGCGTTCCAGCCCCTGGGCGCGCTGCCTTTGTTGCTGTTCCGTGTGACTGACCAAGTGGGTGAGGGGTTGAGCGAGGGACATTTGTCCAAGTTGCGCGCAGCGGATGTGGCATGGCGCGCGGCGATAGGCGGAGCGGTTTCTCAGGCGCGGCTGGTGATGATTTTTCGCGTTGGCATGGCCGACGGTGCGGCGCAGAGATCCAAAAGACGGGAGTTGGAGGTGTTCCTACGCTGAGGGGCGTCGGTTTTCTTTACATTGAGCTATGCGGCCATTTAGGTGTGATCTGTAACTTGATGATTCAATGACGAAAATCAAAGTTGGCACGGCTCGTGCTTTAGGTTTAGCGCAGTAGCGGGCCTTGGTCTTCTTGGTCCTTTCTAAAACTTTTTCGGAGATCATCATGAAATTCTTCAAGTACACAGCCATGGCCCTGGCGATTGCGGCTTCTTCCCAAGCTTCCGCTTGGACCATCGCCTACAACGGCAACTGGGGCTTCAACTACCAAGGTACCGGTATCGGTGGCGCGGTTATGCCCATCGACGAAATGACCTACCTGGGCGTCAGCTACGTCGACACCAACCCCACCGTGGTCGGCAGCCCCGCTATCGTCAACAACGGCGATACCTTCCATGACTACGGCCGTCTGGGCGCCACCGGCTTCCAGAACGACAGCTTCCCCATCCCCGCCGGCACTTCCGGTCTGGGTGTCAACTATGAAATCACCGCCGTGTTCACCGACTGGACCGGTACTTTCGGCAGCACCGTGGGTAACAACACGCCCTACAGCTTCAATGCCGGCGGCACCCTGGACCTGTATGTGGGCACCTCGCTGAACTATGGCAGCTTCGCCACCGCCACCGACGGTACCAAGGTCATGACCCTGACCATTCTCAATGGTGAAGGCAACATCAACTTCGGCAACCCCGGTGGCGTTGACGGCAACATCAACATCCTGTTTGAAGTCACCGACGTCGCCCAGGGTTACTGGTTCCTGGATACCGATGGTGACGGCACCGCCGATACGGATATCTATGACCTGCTGATGGTCGACAAGGTGACCGTTGGTCTGACCGACTCCAACGCCAACATCTTCACCCCCACCAACGCCACGGTTGCTGATTTCGTGGGGACCACCGGTCACGGTATTCCCGACAGCGCTGGCGACATCTATGTGCTGAATGACGGTTCCTACGAGATGGCCACCACCATCCCCGAGCCGGGCACCCTGGCTCTGCTGGGTCTGGGTTTGGCTGGTCTGGGTCTGTCTGTCCGCCGCAAAGCCGCCTAAGCAAGCAATATCCTGCTTAAAAGCCCCCAAGCGAAAGCTTGGGGGCTTTTTTTATTCCAGGTTCGCTTTTGTGGTTCAGACCTGATTGGGGATGCTCTCAACCAGAAGCTGGGGTTCTGTGGTGTGTTTCCACAGAGATATCAGGGCAGTCGATTGGTTGTTGGTGCGCGCGGTCTGGAAATGGCGCCAACAATTTAAGTCTGAGTCGGTGAAGTTCGTGATTCAGTTACCGCAAAGAGAATTCCTTTAACCTGTCTTGTCCGCCATTCCCCGGTTCATCGCTTCTAAGGCAACACTGCTGGCCAGTGGGGCAAGCAGTGCTGCGGTGAAGGCTTATTGAAGTTTCTTCAGATAGTCCTTGGAAAACACCTTGTCCGGAAGGTCACGCAGCTTCATGCTTTCATATTCCATGACCGAGGTGTTGCCGGGTTTGAGGCGGTCTTCCATGACCAGCTTGGTCGGCCTGCGTTTGCCCGCCATGGGGGCGAAGTTCTCATAAGTACAGGTTTTCATTAGCCGATTGGAGAGTGAATAGAATTCGGCCTTGCGCGGGCGAAAATTCGATTTGTCCACCCATAGCATGACCCTGTGATATGTGACGCCGCGATCCACAGCTTGAAGTTCTAAAACATAATTCTCTTCACCGTCCAGTTTTTCGCTGCGCAGTAAACGGGGGGTGTAATCGCCGGTGAAATTGGCGCGGGCCAGATCCCCATTGGCGACTTGCCCGGTCAGGCGTTGGGCAAGGCCAAGACGAATGGGTTGGGATACATTGGGCATGAATACCCATAAATCACGCCCTTTCATCAGCATGATCTGGCCCCGCTCCGAGGCGGGTTCAAGTATCATCACCACGGTATTGTCGTTGCCCTTGGAGAGCACGCGGTATTTGCGATGCTCGCTGGCTTCATCCGGAGAATTGCTTGTGATGAAGATGTCAACCTGGAAACCTTCGGAGGGGAATCTGGTTTCGTCAGCCTTTTCCAAGATTTCGCGGGCAAGCGGGTCCGCGTCCGTTGGCATATCGGCTGCTGAGGTAAACGTGGAGAAAAGCAAGATTGATATGGCCGACAATAGGCGGCAAGGCATGGGCGGTATTATCGACATGGTTTTGATCCTTCCAGCGGGGCAGTCCAGGATGGAAACATCACGATGAGTCTTGTACGGGTTGAAGGCGTTACCAAGGAATATCAGTTGGGAGAGCAGACAGTCGTTGCTCTTCACGATATCACAGTGTCTTTTGACGAAGGGGTGTTTCTGGCCATCGCCGGCCCTTCCGGCAGCGGCAAGACGACCCTGTTGAATATCATCGGCTGCATCGACTTGCCCACGCGTGGGCGGGTATTTATCGACGATGTCGAGGTCACGGGGCGGTCGCCTAATGATTTGGCTGACTTGAGGGCGCGAACCACAGGGTTCATTTTCCAGACTTTCAACCTGTTTTCGGTCCTGACCGCGGCTGAAAACGTGGAGTACCCATTGCTTCAATTGCCCGAGATCAGCCGAGAGGAACGTCAAAAGCGAGTGTCCCGTTTCCTAGGGGTGGTTGGTCTGGAACGCTACGCCAACCATACTCCGAACCAGTTGAGCGGCGGGCAACGGCAGCGGGTTGCGATTGCCCGGGCTCTGGCGATCAATCCCCGTATCGTCCTGGCTGACGAACCGACAGCTAACCTGGATAGCAAAACGGGAGAGAGCATTTTGAGCCTGATGAAGGAAATCAATCGTAGCTTGGGTACCACGTTCATATTCTCTACCCATGACCGTCGAGTCATGTCCATGGCGGACCGCTTGATACGCATCGAAGACGGACAGGTGGCCATGCTGGCCATGAAAACCAATGAACGCTGGAAACAAGTCAGGCTCGGGCCGAAAGTGGCGAAAGGCCAGGGAGCGGCGATATGAGGCCGGACAGGATGAGACCTTGGGGTTTGCTGGCAATGGGCTTGGCCACTGTCGCGGCGGCCGATTCTTCCACCGATTCTTCCATATTCGCGCCAGTTCAGCAGGGCGGCTGGATGAATTTGGCCGCGAAAGATGAGGATATGCCGATATCCAAGGACGCCTTGTTCGGCGTGGAGTCGGAACCGCAAGCAGCCACGCCAGAAAACAGCAAGGGCAGCACGACCTTGCCTGGCTCAAAGGACGACTTGTTCGGATTGGAGCAGGATTCCCCCGACAAGGGAAAATCAGCCCAGCCCGTCGCCACGCAGCCCCCGGCAACCCCGGATGCTAGCGGGGCGTTGTCCACGTCGGATACCGAGCCCGGAAAAGCCGGAGACACGTTGAAGGCCGAGAGACAAAAAACAGAAGAACGGGACGCACTGTTTGGATTGGAGCCCCCCGCCAAGCCGCGAACGCAGGCGTCATTTCCCGTGCGGGGGTTTTTCCAGGTGGAAGCTGCCCGGACCTATGCCAATCCGGACCACTGGTCGAAACTTCTGGGACGCTTGGAGCTTGGCACGCAGGGCTCGTTAGGAGGCGGCACGCAGTGGAAGCTGAGTGGTAGGCTGGATTACAACGCGGTCTACGATTTGGTGGATTTTTATCAAGATCGCGTACGCCACGACCAACGGGCGGAATTCCAGTTGCGGGAGACCTATTTCGATTTTACCGGTGGCGGACTGGACTGGCGCGTGGGGCGCCAGCATATCGTCTGGGGCGAGATGGTCGGGTTGTTTTTTGCCGATGTGGTGTCGGCCAAGGATTTGCGAGAATTCGTACTACCGGATTTCCAGGTATTGCGTATCCCTCAATGGGCGGCCCGAGCGGAGTATTTCAAGGATGATTTTCATGCCGAGATGGTATGGATACCGTTCCCCAGCTACGACAATCTCGGAAAACCCTACAGCATTGCCGGTGGCCAGGGCGCGGGCGCGGATTTTTACCCCTATCCGATCTCGCCCGCGGGGGTGCCGTTGGTTCAGGCAGAGGACAAGCCTGAAAACAAATTGTCGAATGCCAACCTGGGTTTGAGGGTCTCGCAATTGACCAATGGATGGGATGTCTCGGGATTCTGGTATTCCAGCCTTGACAGCCAACCAACATTCTTCCGCGATGCGATCAATAAGCAGGTGTTCTACCCGCGCCATGAAAGAATCTGGCAGTTGGGTGGAACTCTGGCGAAGGATCTGGGAACTTTCGTGCTGAAGGGCGAAGCCGTGTACACCCATGGACGGCGCTACAACACGGTGGATTTGGCGGATGCCGATGGTGTTGTAAAACAGAATACTTTGGATTGGGCGGTTGGTTTTGATTTCAATCCTTCAGGTGAAACCAGGATAAATACCCAGCTCTACCAGCGTTATTTTTTCAGTCATGACAACGGTATTGTCCCGGACCAGGCGGAGAACGGTTTCACATTCCTGATCAGCCATGATTTCCCTTCCAATTGGAAGGCGGAGGTTCTGCTGGTTCATAGTCTGAACCGTCGGGATTGGATGCTCCGCCCCAAGGCGAGTTGGGAATTTCAACCGAACTGGAAGTTGAATTTCGGATTGGACGTTTTTGGCGGCCCGCCCACGGGTTTGTTTGGGCAATATGATGCTCAGGATCGGGTATATACCGAAATCCGCCACGATTTCTGACAGTTGAATACCTCTCCTGCCGGGAGGTTTTGCGCGAACTGGCTAAATACTCTGACGCAAAGCGTCTACTACCGGGATGCGGCGCACGCGTGCGGCAGGCAACAACGCAGCCAGTATCGTGGCGATCAGGCCGACGGCAAACGCGCCAGCCACAACCGATGCGACCACCTGGATATGCGCGATATAGCCCATATCGGCGTTGGGCGGCGGCGGCATGGGAATGCCAATGGCGGATATGCCGATGGCCAACAGTATCCCAAGCACAACCCCCAGCGTGGCACCCGCCACGCCGATGATGCTGTTCTCCGTGACGATCAAGGCAAAGACTCGCGAAGCCCGATTGCCAAGCGCCATCATCGTGCCGAACTCGCCGACACGTTCGAAAACGCTCATGTTTACGCTGTTGATCACACTGAGCAAAACCATGAGCAGAATGATGAATCGGAGTACGCCGAACTGGCCGTCGTACATCTTTACCGTCTTCGAATAGAAGTCGTTCAGGTCGAGCCAGGTCTTGACCTCCAAGCCGCCACGGGTGAATTTGTCTCTCAACATGGTTGCGACACGCCCGGTGTCGCGGGTTTCACGTAGGGAAACCACCAGTACGTTAACTCCTGTTGTGGCGAGCAGCTCCTGGGCCGCGGACAAAGGAATTCTGACCGCCCGGGCGTCGTAATCTTTGGAGAATGTCTGAAATACGCCCACAACCTGGAATTCGATGCTATTGAGCGCGCCATCCGCGGTGTTGATCACCAGGGTCGCCCAATCTCCGGGCTTCAGCTTGAGGGAATATGCCAAACCGTGCCCCAGCATCATGCCGTGTTCATCCTTATCCGCCAGCATGCGTCCGGCGGAGAGGCTCATGCCACTGCTGAACTTGGCTTCGCGGTCCGCTTCGACACCCTCTCCGATGATGGGGAGATCGGAACGTCCGTTATTGAGAAGGCCCGCGAAATATACACGGCCCATCACATCCTCAACGCCATCCAGTTTCTTGATTTCCGCGCGAGGGGCCTCCGGATCGGCGATCAGGTATTTCTCCGGACTGCGCGCGCCGCGCTCGAAATAGCCAGCGCGGGAAAGTTGCAGATGTCCGGATTGGGAATGGATGAGCACTTCGCCCAACTGGGTAAATATGTCGTGGACGAAGCCGCCGCTCAAAATCAGCCCGATAACCCCGGATATGATGGCCAGCAAGGTCATGCCGGTGCGGGCTTTATGGCGGAGGACGTTGCGCAGAGCCAGCTTGAACATGGGCTGTCTTTCAGCGGTTATGGCGCAAGGCGTCTACGATGACCAGGCGCGAGGCGCGCCAGGCGGGGTAGATGCTGGCTATCAGCGTTGTTGAGACCGCAAGCAGGGCGGCTTGGAACAGAATGCTGGGCGTCAGCATGATCACGCCCGTGAAATCTCCCGAGAACCCCGGTGCGGCGGGAACCGGTATGCCCACAGCGGATATGGCCGAGGCCATCACGTAGCCCAGGCCGATGCCGACGGCGCCACCGAAGGCGCCGAGCAATGCGCCCTCGAGAAGGAAGAGGCGGAGTATTCGCTGGCGGCGCACGCCTAGCGCCATTGCCGTCCCGATTTCTACGGTGCGCTCCATCACGCTCATCGTCATGGTGTTGCTGATGCTGAGAACGATGATGATGGCGATGATGATTTTTACCACGCCGATTTGACGGGAGAAGAGGGCGACCGTTTTGTTGTAAAAGTCCGCTAACTTTGTCCAAGGGACAATTTCCAGCTTGTCGAATTCATGGGCATGTTTGATCTTGTCGATGACTCCATCGGTAAGGCTGGTGTCTTTCAGCGTCACGACCCAGACATGCGACCCGGTAACGCGCAGCAAACTTTGGGCAACCTTTGTACCGACCCTGAGCATCGAGTCGTCCAAGGATTTGATGGAGGTGGAGGCCAGGCCCTGAATCTTGGCTTCAATAGCGTTGATGCCGCCGTTTTGGGTATTGGTGAGCAATACGACCGTGTCTCCAGACTTGACGCCCAGGTTTTGGGCAAGGCCGGTCCCAATCAGGATGCCATTGGGAACTTTGGAATCGAGACGTTTTCCTTCGGTGATGATGAGATTGTGCGCCAGTGGGTCGTGCTCCGGATCGATACCCTCTCCAAGGAAGGAAAGAGTGCTTTCACCATGACTGATCAAGCCGCTGAAAGACAGTCTTGGAGAAACCTGCACAACACCTTGTTGTTTACGTAGCAGGTCGATGGATGCCGGCGAGGAGGGAATGACAAAGGCGAAAGGATCCGCTTTCCCTTCCTCGTAGTACCCGGGCTTGACGAGTTGGATATGGCCGAACTGCCGATTGGTGGCCAGTTCACGGTTTTGCCAGAAAATCCACTCGATATAGCCTGACGCAAGCATCATGGCGACCACACCAAAACCGATGGCCGCGATGGCGGTCAAGCTTCTGCGCCTTTGGCGAAGGATATTGCGAAGAGCCAGCCGGAAGTCTACTGAGATAACAGCATTTGCCATGCAAAACTCCGGGATTTGCGGCGCGGCATCGCAATCGTCCCCCTAGGCTAACAAAGCAAGGACGTCGTCAAAGTTTGCCTCTCAGTGCCTTGGCTTCCTTTTCTTCAGGGAAACCTTGACCGGGTTTCAAAGCGGCTTCGAGTTCATTCTTCGCCGCCGCTTTGTCGCCGCTGTTATATAGGGCAACGGCAAGATGGTAGCGGATGGTTGGAACATCGGGCATTTTCGCCGAGGCTTTCCTCAGGATTGCCAAGCCTCTGGGTAGTTGTCCTCTTTCAACAAGGATCCAGCCCAAGGTGTCCATGACGGCGGCTTGGTCCGGGGCAAGTTTGAGCGCTTGCTCGGCTATGGCGATGTCTCTGGAGTCGTTATTGCGATGATAAAGATCGGCGAGATTGTTCATGGCCGGCACGTCGCCGGGGGCCGATTTCAAAATTGCCTCATATTGCGCGATGGCATCCGCTGGGCGTCCCGTGGCGGTGTAAGTTTCGGCGGCATATCTACGTACCGCAATATCCTTGGGATGACTGGAAAGCCAGGTATTCAGGCGCTTGTCCGCGCCCTTCGTGTCTCCCGACAGCAGGATGGCGCGATGCAGCTTGATCAAGGGGTCCGATTTCCCTCCTTTGCCCAGGGCAAGCTCGTAGGCACTCACAGCGGCGGCGAAGTTTTTCTGGGAGGCGAGAATGTCGCCTTCACGCTCATATCCCAGAGGAGACCGGGGATTTTGCTCTTGCATGGTGCGGGCAATTTTCCGGGCGGCATCCGGTTTTTTCTCGAGCAGCTCCAACTGCATGAGCGTTTCCTGAGCCTTCACGAAATCCGGCTTTAATTGAAGCGCCAGCCCGAGGTTTTCCCGCCCGGCACCATTTTGTTTGTTTCTCAGTTGGGCCAGCGCGAGTTGTAAGTAGGCTTGCGGCGATTGTTTGTTTTTCTCAACCAGCGTGCTGAAGCTGGCAATGGAGTCAGGCATGTTGCCTGTCGCGGCTTGCACGGAGCCCAGCAATGCAAGCGCATTGTCGTTGTTGGGGTTGGCCTTGACGGCTTGGCGCGCCAATTCCATGGCTTTGCCTGAATCCTTTTTGGCGAGGTGGTATTGGATCAGGCGTTCAACGGGCACCAGCGATTCGGGGTGTGCCTTGGATGCTTTTTCAAGCCACTCCAAGGAGCGCTTCTCCTGTTTGTCCATCGCCGCCAAATCAGCCAAGGCCAACATGGCCTGCAGGTTGTTCTGGTCTTTGGCAAGAATGGTTTCAAAGCGTTTGCGGGCAGTCGGCAAGTCCTTGTCCATCACGTCCAATCGAGCCAGGGACATGGCTGCGGGAATGAACGTGGGCTCTATGGCCAGCGCCCGTTCCAATTCCTTGCGCGCGCCAACCCGGTCCTGTTTGCCAAGCAACGCGATGGCGCGGAGGTTGTGGGTGACGGGATGATTGGGGAGCTTCTTCTCCAAGGCGTTGATCGCTTTCAGGGCTTCGTCGAATTGACTGCGCTGAATACTCAAGGTGATCAGGCCAAGATCGGCCCTGCCGGGTTTGTCGCTGAGCTTGGTCGCGTCCTCCAGATCGGCCATGGCTTTTGTGTCATCACCCATCTGCAAATGTGCCACAGCCTGCTTGGCCTTCAGCGCAGCGTTTTTCGGCGACAGTGCGACGGCGCGATCAAGATAGCTCATGGCTTTGCTGTATTCCTTGTTCTGAAAATAGATTTCAGCGGCAAGGTTCAGCATTTTGGGGTCTTCAGCGCCAGTTTTCAGGACCGATTCAAGAGTGGTCTTGGCGGCATTGATGTCCCCGGTTTTCAACTGGCTGGCTGCGAGCAGGCGTGCCGCCATGGCATTCTTGGCATCAAGGGCAAGAACTCGCTGGGAGTTTTTCAGGCTTTGTTCGTAATTGCCCATGCCAAAACTGACTATGCCTTGGGCGAGTATGGATGGCAGATGATTTGGTGCGGTCTTGAGAACGTATTGGAATGCCTCATTGGCTTCCTTGAGCTTGCCGCGTTGCAGTTCAAAGATGCCCCGGTAATATTTGACGAGAGGAACCTTGCCGGCAATTTTTTCCGCTGTTTGCAGTGATTTTTCGGCCTCCTGGAGGTTTCCGGCACGAAGTTGCAGGAGATGCATCGCCAAAATCGCACGGACCTGTTTGTCGTCTATGGCAACGATTTCTCGATAAACCTGTTCGGCTTCCTTGGTTTTTTGCTCTTGCTGAAGAAGCCCCGCCTTCATGTAGAGCGCATCTGTGTACTTCGCGTCTTTCTGCAAGGATGCGTCAATAAGCTGCATGGCCTCGGCTTTGTTCGTGTCGACCAGAGCGAGTTTGGCTTTAAACAAAAGCAGTTCCGGTAAGTCCGGAGACACTTGATTTGCGGCTTGTATCGATTGAAGGGCTTCGTCGCGTTTGTTTAAACCCATGAACGCCTCGGCACGCGCGACATGTATCAAGGCCAGGGATTTTGGGTTAAGTCCACTTGCGGGTACTGGAATGTCCAGCACCTTTTGAAGTTTTCCCTGTTTCTGCAAGGCAACGATCAGGCCGGGTAGGGCCGATTCGTCACTGGCACCGAACTGTCTGGCCTTGGTAAATTCCTTCTCGGCTTCTGCATAGGAAGCGGTGGATAAATAGCTTTTTCCCAGTAGCAGCCGGGCCTCTTGGTTCTTCGGCTGTTCCTGCAAGGCGCTTTTTAGTTCGAGTATGGCGGCTCTGTACTCCGCCTTCTCAAGGTGGGCTTTGCCTTCCTGGAAATGTTGCTCGGGAGACTTTCCGCAGCCCGCCAGAGCGAGGGCCAGGAGAGTGATGGTCAGCATTGATGATGGTGGGGTACGAAAGCGCATGATGGTGTGCAATCAGAAAAATTGGGAACGGGGAGGAATGTCGGCTACTTCAGCCCAAAGCGGTTCATCAGGTCATACAGCGTGGGCCGGGAAACTCCCAGTAACTCAGCGGCATGAGCGATATTTCCATTGCAGCGCGCGAGCGCTTTCACCACCGCGCCCCGCTCGGCTTCGTCTCGGACCTGCCGCAGGTTGAGTGGCTCATTGTCGGCGGCTTCAACCGGCGCCAATCCAAGGTCGGCTTGGCTGACTTGCGGACCATCGGACATGATGACCGACCGCTTGATGGTGTTTTCCATTTCCCGAACATTGCCTGGCCAGGGATGGGACTCGATGGCCTGGATCGCGTCCGCGGAGAAGCCACGCAAGGCGCGGCCCTGGGTCTGCACAAAACGTTCGAGGAAGGCATGGGCCAGAAGGGAGCGGTCACCCTGGCGTTCCCGCAGGGGAGGGATGTGCACGCTGATCTCCGACAGGCGATAGAAAAGGTCTTCCCGAAACCGCCCGGTCTTGATCAATTCCGCAAGGTTCTGATGGGTTGCCGCGACAACGCGGACATCCACGGGGATTTCGCCGCGCCCGCCCAGGCGCTCGATGACGCGTTCCTGCAGGAAGCGGAGCAGTTTGGCTTGCAGGGGCATGGGCAGATCGCCGATTTCATCCAGAAACAGCGTGCCCTTGTTGGCATATTCGATCTTGCCGATGGTCTGCTTCGCGGCTCCGGTGAAAGCTCCTTTCTCGTAGCCGAACAGTTCGGATTCCAGCAGATTTTCCGGAATGGCCGCGCAGTTGATGGCGACGAATTTTTCCTTCGCGCGGTTGGAGAGATCGTGCAGCCCCCGTGCGAGCACTTCCTTGCCTGTGCCCGATTCTCCGAGCAACAACACGGAGGCGTCGCTGGGGGCGACTTTTTCGATGGTGCGGCACACCTTCAGCATTTCCGGGTCGTTGGTGATCAAGCCCTGCATGGGCTCCGACCTGCTGCGCGCGGAAAGCGCGCGATTTTCCTGCTCCAGGCCATAGACGCGGAATGCGCGGTCGATGACCAGTTTGAGAATCTGTTCTTCAAAGGGCTTATGGTAGAAATCGAACGCGCCCATGCCGATCGCCTTGACCGCGTTGGTGCGGTCCTGGTTGCCCGTGACGACGATGATCTTGGTCGCGGGGCAGAGCTGGAGAATCTGTTGCAGTGTGGCCAGACCTTCCGTCGCGCCATCGGGATCAGGCGGCAATCCCAAATCCAGAAGCACGACGGCGGGCTCGAAACGGCGCAATTGAGCCAGGGCAGACTCCCGGTCGCCCGACGCCAGCACTTCGTACTCTTCCAGGCTCCACTTGATTTGCTTCTGCAAGCCGACATCGTCTTCAACCAGCAGGATCTTGGGCGCTTTGTCACTCATGTCGATATGGCCTCGTCAGCTGCGGACATGTAAGGAAGTCGAATGGTAAAGCAGGTGCCTCGTCCGGGTTGACTGGCGACTTGGATATCCCCTCCCAGTTCCTGCACATATGACCGACTTTCGTAAGCGCCAATGCCCATCCCGGTTCCTTTTGTGGAGGCGAATGGTCGGAACAGGCGTTCGCGGATGAAGTTGTCGTCCATTCCCACTCCGGTATCCGTGACGGTGATCACCGCCCACTCTTCCTGCCGGACGAGTTTAACATCCACCCGACCCGTGTATGGGGTCGCTTCGATGGCATTCTGAACGATGTGGCCGATCACGCGGATTAGTCGTTCCCGATCTCCCCGGATATTCAAGCTCTCGGCCTGGATATCCAGGGTGGGTTTGAGACTGAAGGCATTTTTCGAGCGGACGACGTCCTGCAACATCCGCCCCAGATCCACGATACCTTCGCTTGTCGCATCCGGTTCCTCGCGCAGTTTCATCAGCATGCGATTCATTCTGGTCACGGAGCTTTCAATGGTGGCCAACATGTCTTCCTGGAATTCGGGCTTGTGCTTGTGCTTGGCGGCATTGGCGAGAAGCAGGGAAAGTTGCGCGACGAGATTCTTGATGTCATGGACGACAAACGCGGAGGCGCGATTGAACGATTCGAACTGGCGCGCGACGGTCAAGGCCTCGGCGGCGCGCGCCTGGGCCAGATGGGCGGTGGCCTGCCGGGCCGCCGTTTTCAACAGGTCGCTCATTTCCCAGTTGAATGTGGCTTTTCCCAGCGACTGGGCCAAGACCATGAACCCCATGAGTTGTTCGTGCCAAAGCAGCGGGATGACTAGCCAGACATCCTCGCGATCGGCCAGCCAACCGGGTGGCACGGCCTCTTCATAAGTGTCCTGCTGCGCGCGGTAGTCGTTCATGTTCAACACCCATTGCCGCTTCTCCATGAAGCCGAGCAAAGGGTGAGCCACGGGAAGTTGGCCATCAAGATCGGACCAATTCCATTGAGCGATCCTCCGCAAAGGACCCTCGTCCTGTCGCAGCCACAACGCCGCCTGCGGACTGTCCACCAAGCGTGCCACGGCTTGCAGGCTCCGCTCATAGACATGGGAGCCCGGATCGCCTTCCGTCAGCATGGAAGTGAAGCGGAGCCATTCCTCGCGATAGTCGTAGCGATAGCGGAAAAAGTGCTTGGAGAGAAACACGCGAACTCTCGCCCGCGCGGCGCCCGAGAAAAAGATCACCAGCAGGAGCACGCCCGCGCCGAACAGGAACACGGCTTGCAGCACCTTGCCCCAGTCGCCGCCGACAATGCGTATGTAATAACCCGCCGCCGCCATGAGCAGCAGATAGATGCCGGCGCCGAGCAGGACGATGGTATGGAACGCCATGCGATGGGAGATGGCGACCGGCAGGCTTTCCGCCGGGCGGCGCCGATCTGAGATCCAGATCAGCGGCACCAGCATGGCGTTGACCGCGCCTCTGGCGGACCAGGTATCAAAAGATACCGCGGAAAAAAGCATGGCCTCCGAATAGAGATAAAAATCGAAGGCGAACATGCCGCCCAAGGCCAAGCAAAGAAATTTCAGGCTCCAGCGGTCCTGGGGTAGGGCGTTTCTGAACAATTGCTCGACCAGAACCATGCCAGCGATGGCCATGAGTGTGGGAAGCACGGCGCTGGATAGGTAGAGCAGCCTCGGCATGGGGAAGAACAAAGCGGCGGCCTGCGCGCACAGGGCCGCCGATGCAAGTACGCCCAGCCCTCGTCCCAGCGAACCGATGGAGGGCGCGCCCTGGTCCTTGCCCCGTAGCTCACGGATGTTGCGCCACAAAAACCAAAGCCAGGCCAAATCCCGCAGGAGTTCGGCAATCGCGACCAATTCCCGGCCTGCTTGAAGCAAGGTTCCGAGCGCCTCGAGGCCCGCCCAGAGCGCGGTGATCGCGGCGGGAATATCCAGGCGGGCGGCCGCGCCGGACGGACGGCGGTGCGAGACGAACCAAAAGAGGGACAGCAGTGCGAATGCGGCGGCGCCCAGCCCGTAGCTCGCGGCCGCGACGAACACGTCAGCGCACTCCTTTACCCAACACGACAACCTGGGTGGTTTGCAACAGGATCATGAAATCGAGGAACAGGCTGTGATTTTTGACGTAGTACAGGTCGTACTGGAGCTTGTTCATGGCGTCTTCCACGCTGGCGCCATAGGGAAACTTCACCTGGGCCCAACCGGTGATGCCGGGTTTCACGCTGTGGCGGGCGTGGTAATAGGGAATCTGGGCGGAGAGTTCATTGACAAAGTACGGCCGCTCCGGCCGCGGGCCGACAAAGCTCATGTGTCCCAGGAACACGTTCATCACCTGGGGCAGTTCATCGATGCGGGTGCGGCGGATGAAGCGGCCGACGCGTGTGGTTCGGTCGTCCTTTTCCCGCGCCCAGACCGGAAGACCGTCTTTTTCCGCGTCGGTGAACATGCTACGAAACTTGTAAATGGTGAAGGGCTTGCCGAACTGCCCGATGCGTTCCTGGGTGTAAAAAACGGAACCCCGGCTTTCCAGTCGGATCGACAAGGCCGCCAGCGCCATGATGGGCGTGAAGAGCACCAGGAAGGAACCGCTGACCAACAGGTCGAACAAGCGCTTGACCACATCCCGGGCCGATCCGGTGGTAAAGCCTTCGGAAAAGATCATCCAGCTGGCATTGATGGCTTCGAGAGGCAGGATGCCGGTCTGGCGTTCGAAGAAGGCGGGCAGATCCAGGACATGCAGCCCACGCAGTTTGCATTCCAGAAGCTCCGACATGGGCAGGCCACCGCCGCGCCTTTCCCGTACCGCGACGATGATTTCCTCGACGTTGTTGCGTGTCGCGATTTCGAACAAGGTGCCTTCCTCATCCATGACCCGCTCATGGGGCACGTAACTGTGGGTTGCGCCCAGGGGCAGGTAACCCACGATGTTGAGTCCCTGGGCTTCGCCGGTGGCGGCGAGTTCCTCGATTTTCGCGGCCCGGCTGCCGGTGCCCAGAATCAGGACGCGTTTCTTGAACAGATCCGTTTTATCCCATTCCATGAACAGCAGACGAATCAACACCGCGGTGAAGATCGCCAAGGCAATCGCCGCGATATATTCGGCGCCGACAGGAAATAGACCAGGCAGGGTATTCGCGCCCAAGGCGATGATGCCGGCGGAGATGAGGAAGCTGCCCGCGATGCGCAACAGCAGGCTGCTCAAGCCTTTTGTCCACTCCCAGTCGTAAAGTCCGAAAGTGGAGTTGAGCAAGGTGAGGAGGGCGGCGAACAGCCAGGGCTTGTAAGTAGATTCCAAGCCGGTCGGCAGGGAGGAAGCGCTGCCATAACGCTCAAAGGCGAATCCGCTGATGTAGTAGAAAATTAGAAATTCCACGACGGTGAGCAGCAACATGCTCACCGGAATGTAGTGGCGGAAGAATCTAATCATGGCGGCCGTCAGGTATTTGGAGTTGTTGGGTTCTGCGAGTCGGGTTCAGCGAAATCCGGCGCCGATTGTAGCCTGTGCCGCGCGTTGAGGTTATGCGCCCGGAGGCGCGAGCTTTGCCAATTGCGTCATCGTCAGGCGTGGACGGCCGCCATTCTGGGCATGATGCGGTTCGCCGGAAATCAGGCGGACCTGCACATCGGCGGGCTCCGCGTACAACAGGTAGGCCATGCGGCCCGCGCGATCCTGAATCTTGAACTCGATGCCTTCGTTGACGAGAAACTGCTCGAAATCCTTGCTGGAATCCGCGGTGATTTCCAACTCGATCAGGCTGTGTTCCGAGACGGCGCCGGTAGCGACGGCACCGGTCAAGATTGGCTGGAAACGCTGGAAAACCCTCATGACAGCCAAGGCCTGCTCCCGAAGCGCGGACAGGGTGGCGGCTTGCTCGACGGGGTCATAGAGATCCTGGCGCTGTATCAGTGCCTCGTCGACCTCTTCGTTGCTGGGAAGCCCCTGGCTTTCCGGCAAGCCGAGCTGCCGGGCCGCCTTGCGCTTGGCCAGGCTGTAATCCTGAATGCCGTGCTCCGCGATGAATTGCGCCGCGAGATCGGCGATTCGGGCTCGGGATTGCCTGGAGCGTGCGTCCCGGGGGGGCATGATCAATTGGTGGCCGGCAAGGGATCGGGTGACGCCAGGCTTCCCGGCGCGAACTCCCGGAAGAAGTATTCCGGCACGCCGCTTCCTTCCGGGACGGACATGCCTGTCTGGGGATCGATATTGGCGACCACGACCCCTTCGGGCATGGTCGGCGGCATTTCCGGTGTGGTGCGCAGCACCTCGCCCATGTAACGAACCCAGATGGGCAGCGCGGTTCCGCCTCCAGTCTCGCCGGAGCCCAGGGACCGCGGTTGGTCGTATCCCATCCAGGCGATGGCGACGCGCGTCGCCTGGAAACCCGCGAACCAGGCGTCGTGGTGCTCATTGGTGGTGCCGGTCTTGCCCGCGAGATCGCCTCGTCCCAGCTTGAGGGCGCCAGCGCCCGTGCCATGCCGGATCACATCCTGCATCAAGGTGGTGGTGATGAAGGCGTTGCGGGGATCGATGGCCGGGGTGGTCGCCGGCGCGGTGAAGTTTTCCAGGATCCTGCCATCCTTGTCGGTGACTTTCAGCAGGTGCCAGGGAACCACGCGGCTGCCGCCATTGGCGAACACCGCGTAACCCGCCGCCAGGGACAGGGGGGTGACTTCGCCGGCCCCCAGCGCCATGGTCAAATAGGGTGGAATGCGGCTCATGTCAAAGCCGAACTTGGCCACATAGTCATGGGCGAACTGCGTGCCGGTGGCTTGCAGAACCCGGATCGAAACCAGGTTCTTGGATTTTTCCAGCGCGGTGCGCAATGTCATGGGGCCATCCATCGTGCCATCGTAATTCTTCGGTTCCCATGTCACGCCGCCGGTTTCCGCGGGATCGACCGTGATGGCGGCATCGTCGAACACGCTGGCGGGCGTGATGCCCCGCTCGAGGGCGGCGGAGTATACGAACGGTTTGAAACTCGACCCGGGTTGGCGCCATGCTTGCGTCACATGGTTGTACTGGTTGCGCGCGAAATCGAAGCCGCCCACCATGGCGCGTATCGCGCCATTGTTCGGGTCGAGCGCGACAAAGGCCGCCTCCACCTGGGGAAGATAGGTCAGTTGCCATGGCGCGGCGGCATCGGTACGCGCGACCCGCACGATACTGCCCCGCGCCAGACGTTTTTCCCTGGCCAGCTTTGGCGACAGGAAGCGTTCCGCGAATTTGACCTCGCTGGGGCCGAGATCGATGTCATCCCCGTTGCGCAGGCGTACCCGAATACGGTTCTTTTCCACCGCCAACACCACGGCCGGCAGGAAACCGTTGGATTCCTCGCTGTCCAGCAGGGCGTTTTCTATCGCCTTGTCCGCGTCCTTCGCGTCCTCGGGGAGTTTGACCTTCCCTTCCGGGCCCGCGTATCCACGCCTGCGATGAAACTCGAGTATCCCTAGACGCACCCCGCTGACAGCCGCTTTCTGGTCGACCAAGCGCAAAGTGGTGTAGACCTTCATGCCGCTGGTATAGATGGCGTCGCCATATTTCTGATACATGCGCAGCCGCACAAGCTCGGCCATGTGATGCGCCTCCGCCTCGAAGCTCTGCGGGGAATATTTCACGGGAAGGCGCTGGCTTTTCGCTAGCTGGTACTCGGCATCGTTGATGAAACCCAGGCTCTTCATCCGTCCGAGCACATACAGCTGGCGGGTTTTCGCGCGGGCCGGATTGACCACCGGGTTATAGGCGGAGGGCGCCTTGGGCAGCCCCGCCAACATGGCCGCCTCGGCGATATTGATCTTCGCCAGGGGCTTGCCGAAATAGATCTGGGCGGCGGCGGCGAAACCGTAGGCGCGCTGCCCGAGAAAGATGTGGTTGAGGTAAAGCTCAAGAATTTCATCCTTGGATAAGGCATGCTCGATCTTGATGGCCAGCAGGGCTTCATTGATTTTGCGCGTGAAGGTTTTTTCCGAACTCAGGAAAAAATTCCGGGCGACTTGCATGGTGATGGTGGAGGCGCCTTCCTTCGCGCCACCGGACAAAACATTGGACACCGCGGCGCGCAAGACACCCAGGGTATCCACGCCGCCATGTTGATAGAAGCGTTCGTCCTCGGCGGCCAAGATGGCTTGGCTGAGAAATTTCGGGGTGTCCTTGAGATGGACGACCGCCCTACGTTCTTCGCCGAATTCGCCGATAAGCGCACCATCTTCGGTGAAGATGCGCATGGGTTGCTTCGGGCGATAATCCGTCAGCGACTCCAGGCTGGGTAGGTTGGGGTAGATCATCGCGGCGGCCAAAGCCACCACGGCGGTTGTCGCGACGGCCAGTCCAGCGAGCGTGGCCAACAGATATTGCCACCAGCGTGTCATTTTGGATCAGGAAAGAAGGTTGGATTAAATTGGAAAAATGTTGTAAAGATTAACGAGTTGTTGCTAGCATTTAATCCAGATTATTAAATAAACGCCCGAGGTGGGTGTGCGGAAGGGGAATCTGTTTGAGATTCGCACTTTTTGGCCAAGGTTCGCGCCCGTTGATCGGGGTCGATGTTAGCTCATCGGCCGTGAAAATGCTTGAGCTGGCCGATAGCGGCAAAGGGATGCGCCGTGTCGAGCGCTATTCGATCGCGCCGTTGCCCAAAGACGCCGTGCAGGAAGGCGCGATCACCAAAGTGGAGGTGGTCGAAGCCGCCATGCGCGAGGCCTGGAAGCTGCTCGACACCAAGACGCGGGACGTGGCCATGGCGCTGCCTGCCTCGTCCGTCATCACCAAGCGGATCATGCTGCCCGGTAACGCCAGCGACGCGGAAATCGATACACAAGTGACCGCGGAGGCCAACCAGGTGGCCTCCTTCCCTTTGGGGGATGTGAGTCTCGATTATCAGATCCTGGGCCCGAACGTAAAAAATCCCGCGGAAAACGATGCCCTGCTCGTGCTGGCTCGACGCGAGCGGGTGGAAGAGCGGGTCGCCTTGGCGGAGTCTGTCGGTCTCAAGGCGCTGATCATGGATGTGGACGCCTTCGCGACCTTGACGGCCTACGAACAGATGTCGTTCCAGTTGCCCGAGAACGGCAACGGACAGATCATCGCGATCGTCGATATCGGCGCCAATTCCACGCACGTCAACGTGCTCAATGACAACCAGACGGTCTATCAGCGGGAACATGCGCTGGGGGGGAATACCTTGACCAGCGAGATCAGCCGTCGTTTCGATCTGCCCGCGGAAGAAGCCGAGGATGCGAAACGCAAAGGCCTGCTCCCGGACAGTTACGAGTCCGAGGTCTTGCAGCCGTTTCTTGATTCCGTGGCGCAAGAGATCGGCCGCGCCTTGCAACTGTTTTTTTCCGCGACCTCGTTCCAACGCGTGGATCATATTCTTCTCGCCGGCGGATGCGCGGCGATTCCCGGATTGGACGATGTGGTTCACAGCAAAATGCAGACCAGTACGCTGATTGCCAATCCCTTCTCGAAAATGGCGGTTTCCAGCCACGTCAAGGCGCGCCAACTGGCATCCGAGGCGCCCTCCTTGTTCGTTGCATGCGGCCTCGCCTTGCGCAGGTTTGATCCGGCATGACCCCGATCCGAATCAATCTTCTTCCCCATCGCCAGCTGAAGAAAGCGCGTCAGCAGCGTTGGTTCGCCATCCTCGCCGCCATCGCGGTAGGCATTGGCCTGGCGGTGGTCGCGATGGGACAGGTGTTCATCATGAATGCCAAGTCCAGCCAAGACCGGCGCAACGCCTTCCTGCAAGAGGAAATCGCCAAGCTGGACAAGCAGATCGCTGAGATTCGCCAACTCAAGGAAAAAACCCAGGATCTGATGGCGAGAAAGGAAGTGGTCGAATCCCTGCAATCCAACCGGGGCGAGGCCGTGCATTTGTTCGACGAGCTGGCGCGGCGCCTGCCGGACGGTCTGTATTTGAAAAGTGTCAAGCAAACCGGCGATATGGTGGCCCTGTCCGGATATGCCCAATCAAGCGCGCGGGTTTCCACCTTCATGAGATCGCTCGAAGAAGCCGAGCTATTCGAGGAGCCGATTCTCGTCGAGGTAAAGGCGGCCGAGGTTGGCGCGCTCCGGGTCAACGAGTTCGCGCTGCGCGTGAAAATCAGCAAACAAGCCAAGGCTTCTGCCGGTGATGGGAAGGGCGGAAAAACATGAACGTCTCCGACCTTAACAATCTGGATCTCAAGGATATCGTCAGTGCGCCGGCACCCGTGCGGGCCATTATCATCGCGTTGCTTTTTGCCGCCGTATTGGCGGCGGGCTGGTTCTTCGTCTGGTCGGATGCGCTTAAAGCGTTGGATGGCGCCAAGCGCGAGGAGCAGTCCTTGCGCGACAGTTATGTACTCAAGAAAGGGCAAGCTTACCATTATGAAGCCTATAAGCGCCGCCTTGGCGAGATCGAACAGTCCCTCGATTCACTGCTCAGACAACTGCCGGACCGGTCCCAGATGGACGCGCTGTTGACCGACATCAACCAAGTCGGTGTCGGGCGGGGCTTGGAGTTTGAATTGTTTCGGCCCGGAACCGAAAGCATGGCTGATTTTTATGCCACGCTGCCCGTCTCCATCAAAGTGGTGGGCAATTATCATGATATCGGTGGTTTTGTTAACGATTTGGCCAAACTGCCCCGTATTGTTTCGTTGCATGACATCACCCTGACACCCGGCAAGGATGCCGCTTTGAGCATGGATGCGCGCATCCAGACTTATCGCTACCTTGATGAAAACGAGTTGGCAGAGGCTAAAAAACAAAAACAGAAAGCGGAAAAAAAATGAAGCTTATCTGGCTTTTTCCTCTGCTGATGTTGTCAGGATGCGCGCAGGATGAATTCGCGGATTTGAAGGCGTTCATGGCGCAAGCCGGTACTGGCGGGCAGCAGGCGCTGGAGCCACTTCCACCGGTCAAGCCTCAAGACGTCTTCAACTATGACGCGACCGATCTGCCCGATCCGTTTCGCCCCCGCAGCCTCAAGCCAAGCAAGGCGGGCGGTGGCTTGCAGCCGGACATGAACCGCCCCAAGGAGCCGCTTGAGCAGTACCCGCTGGACGGCCTGCGCATGGTGGGGACAATTCTGAAAGCGGGGCAACTCTACGCCTTGGTGCGTACTCCCGAAAACACGCTGTATCGGGTCAAAAAGGGGGAGCACATGGGGCAGAACTTTGGTCTGATCACCAATATCAGCGACACAAGCATCGATATTCAGGAAGTTGTCCAGGATGGCGCCGGCGACTGGACCGAAACCAAGGCCGCGCTGGCCCTTCAGGAGTAGAGCAATGAAATCTATGCGACCGAACCTCATTCAGATGCCAAGGTGGCGGGCATTGCTCGCGCTGGTGGCATGCTTGTCCTCGGGCTTCTCGCTTGCGGCGCAGAATGTGCTCAATACGGTTTCCGTGGCGGCAGGTCCGAACGAGAGTCAGGTCATCAAGATCGTCTTGAAAGACGAGATGGCCGAGATGCCTGTTTCCTTTACAACCAGCAATCCCCACAGGTTGGTCGTTGATTTTCCCGACACCAGTACCAGCATGGGGCGCATCCAGGAAAATCTGAATTCCGGCGTCATCAAGAATTACCAGGTTGTTCAGGCCGGGAATCGCACGCGCGTCGTCTTCAATCTGAATGGCCCGGCTAGCCATGAGTTGAGGAAAGAGCGCAACCTGATCCTCGCCGTGCTGCAAGGCACGGAAAAGCAGGCGGCGGGAGCCGCCGTGGCGCCCACCCGCTTTGCCGAATCCGGAAGCCAACGCGAGCATGCCATCCGCGATATCGACTTCCGTCGTGGCAGTAATGGCGAGGGGCGGGTAACGGTCAGCCTTTCCGATCCCGGGGTCGGCATCGATATCCAACAGAAAGGCGGCTCCATCCAGGTCGAGTTCATCAATACTTCCCTGCCCGGATCCCTGCAACGCCGACTGGATGTTTCCGATTTCGCAACGCCAACCCAAATGGTGGAAACCTTCGAGCAGGACAAGAGCACGCGCATGCTAGTCACTCCCAAGGGCAAGTGGGATTACTCCGCTTACCAGACTGGCAACCAGTTCATCATGGAAGTCCGCTCCCCAAGTCATCGCCGATTTTACCGGCCTCAACATCATCGCCAGCGATACCGTGACCGGCAATGTCACTCTGCGTTTGAAGGACGTTCCCTGGGACCAGGCACTGGACATCATTCTCCGGGCAAAAGGGCTCGATAAGCGGGCCAGCGGCAGCGTGATCTGGGTCGCGCCGAGGGACGAACTCGCCGCCAAGGAAAAGCTTGAACTCGAGGCGAAAAAGACTATCGCCGAATTGGAGCCGCTGGTGACTCGCAGTTACCCGTTGAACTACATCCGCGCCGACGAGGCCATGGCGGTTGTCTCGGGCGATTCGCGCAACTTGAATGCCAACCAGGAGGCCGCAACCTGTTCTCCCAGCGCAACCGGCATCAAGGCGGATGTTACCGCGGGCGCCAGCACGAATACGACCAGTAGCGGCACTAACCAGGGCGGTGGAAACACCAATACAAACAACGTTAACCGCGTGCTGTCCAACCGGGGGGGCGCGTCTCATGATTTGACCACCAATACCCTTGTGGTGACCGACACCTTGGAACGGCAACTTGCGGTCGAGAACGTGTTGAAGAGTGTTGATGTGCCCTCGAAGCAGGTCATGATCGAGGCACGCATCGTCCTTGCCGACGACACCTTCAGCAGAGATCTGGGGGCTCGGCTGGGCTTGCGTTCTACCGGAAAGTTGGACGGAACCACCCTGGCTATGTCTGGCTCCGCGGCAGACGCCACGACGATTGCGACTGGCGGATCATCTTCCAATCCTTTCAATGTGAATCTACCGGTGACTTCAGCCGCCGCGCCATCGATAGGATTCACTATATTGAACGCGGCATCTAATACCTTGCTATCACTTGAACTGCAGGCGCTGGAGGCGGATAACCGAGGCAAGATTGTCTCCAATCCCAGAGTGGTGACCACGAATCTACGGCCAGCCGTAATTCTGCAAGGCACCCAGATCCCCTACCAGACTGTAAGTACGGAAGGCACCCAGACCTCTTTCAAAGATGCGTTGTTGTGCCTCTTGGTCGCGCCGCAGGTACTCAACAACGATTCCATCATATTGAATGTGGAAGTCCAGAAGGATGCACAGGGGGCAAATACCGATGCGGGTCCCGCCATCAACGTCAAACGGGTCAAGACCCAGGTCCGTGTAAACAATGGCGAAACCGCGATATTGGGGGGTATTTTTGAACAGACCCTGCGGAACGATACCAGCAAGGTGCCTTTCCTCGGCGACATCCCGGTGTTGGGTAATTTGTTCAAAACCAACAGCAAGACGGACGAGAAATCGGAAATGCTGATCTTCCTGACGCCGCGGATTCTCGACGAGCAACTGGGCAGTATCCGCTGACGTGACTCGGTAACCACTGAAAGAACAAAGGCGCAGCACGCGCCTTTGTTCTTTTATGGCGGCGGCTCACAAGGGGCTGCTCCAAGCTTGCGCTCTGGAAACCCAGGTCGACCAATAACAGATAGCCTTCTTCGCCCCTTGGCGGCATAAGTTGTTCCGGACAGGGCATGGCAAGCCGCAAACGGCGGAACCGCGCGTCGGCATTCATCGTGTCGCCGCGTTGGGAAATCTTGCTCTCCCTGGCCAATTCCGGTCGGCGCCGCTCACATGGCAAAGCCTAGGCACTTGATAGAAATCCCACGGTCATGCCTTTTCCCGCACGATATCCCCCCGTGCTTGGGGGGGATTGTGGCGTGCGGTTCCGAAACAATCCTAAGGTCAGGATTTCAATGGGACCGACGCCATGAACAAAAAGAAACAAGCCCTTCGCCAAGGCCACGCTTCCCTGCCATGTCGCGGCCTGCTGGCCACGGCATTGGCCCTGGCGGCGTTGCCGGCGCAGGCGGCGTTGATATTTTGGGATGGGGCGGCGGACGGCGACTGGAACAATACGGGCAACTGGATCGGCGGGGTGCTGCCCACCGGGGCGGATACCGCCTACGTGAACGACTCCAGCGTCAACGCCGCCGTGGTCGGGGTGGGAATCAACGCGGTCGCGCAGACGACCATCGTGGGCAATTCCACCCAGGGCGACCTGACCATCTCCGGCGGCGGATCGCTCAGCGGCAGCTTCGGGGTCGTCGGCCTGAGCGGCGGTGACGGCGCGGTCACGGTGACGGGGGCGGGTTCCGTCTGGACCGCGACCACGAACATGACCGTGGGCCAGAGCGCCTCGGGTAGCCTGTCCGTTTTCTCCGGCGGGGTGGTTTCCAGCGGCGGTGGCCAACTCGGTTCCAACGCCGGTTCCGTGGGTACAGTGACCGTGGACGGGGCGGGTTCCCAGTGGACGATGACCAACACCATCACGGTGGGAAACCATGGCCAGGCCATGCTGACGGTTTCCGGCGCGGGCGCGGTGTCGGGGAATAACGCTTATCTCGCCTCCAGTTCGGACGGCGATGGCACGGTCAGCGTGACGGGAACCGGTTCGACCTTGAGCGTGGCCCATGTCCTGTGGGTGGGCGAAAGCGGCGTGGGCGCCTTGAACGTCCTGGCCGGCGGCGTCGCGAGCAACGATATCGGCGTCATCGGGCGCAACAGCGGGAGCGTGGGGACGGCCAGCATCGACGGCGCGGGTTCGAACTGGATGCTCACGGGCAGTCTGGATGTGGGCCAGAGCGGCCAGGGCGGCCTCGAAGTGACCAATGGCGGTGTCGTTGGCGCGGTCGACGGCGTGATCGGCGCCAACGCGGGCGGTACCGGCACGGCCCTGGTGGACGGCGCCGGCTCCCAATGGAATTTGACCGGCTCCCTCGATGTCGGCCTGGACGGACAAGGGGGTCTGACGATTTCCAATGGCGGCGCGGTGGCCGGCAACCTGGGCTACATCGGCCGCAACGCGGGCATCGGAACGGTTCTGGTCACCGGCGCCGGTTCGACCTGGGGCATGACCAACGATCTTCTGGTCGGCGACGCGGGGCAGGGCGACATGACCATCGCCGCGGGCGCCAGCGTGATCAATGGCGGCACTGTCTCGGTGGGCAACGGGGCCGCCGGTTTCGGCTCGGTATCGATCACCGGGGCCGGTTCGTCCTGGCAGATATCCAGCAATATCTCCATAGGCTCCCACGGGACGGGGGAGGTCACGGTCGCCAACGGCGGCGCGCTGACTTCCGCATCCGGCATCGTGGTCGCCGCCTTCGCGGGGTCCAACGGCGCCCTCAACATCGGCGCGACCGCGGCCGGCGCGGCCACGGCGCCGGGCAGCGTGGGCGCGACCAATATCGTGCTTGGCCTGGGCGCGGGCACGATCAACTTCAACCACACGGGCTCGGCCTACACTTTCGCCACGCCCATCCAGAGCATCAACGCCGCGCCCGGCATCAACCAGATCGCCGGCACCACCATCCTGACCGGTGACAATTCCGGTTTCCTGGGCACCACCACCATTTCCGGCGGCAAGCTGGTGGTCGATAACGCCTTGGGCGGCTCGGTGGTCATGGCCGGCGGCGCCCTGGGCGGCTCCGGCACCCTGGGCGGGCTGACCGTCAACGCCGGCGCGACCCTGGCGCCGGGCAACTCCATCGGCACCCTCAACGTGGCGGGCAACGCGGCCATCAACGCGGGCTCCACCTACGCCGTCGAAGTGGACGATCTGGGTAATTCGGACCTGTTGCACGCCACCGGCACGGTCACCATCGACCCGGCGGCCACGGTGCATGTGACGCCGGTGAACGGCACCGACGACGGCTCGACCTACGCCGCCAACACCCTCTACACCATCGTCACCGGCGATACCGGCGTCGCCGGCGTGTTCGGCTCGGTCACGGATACCTTCGCCTTCCTGGACGCCAGCCTCAGTTACGACGCGAACCATGCCTATCTGACCCTGACCCAGGTCGTCCATTTCACGGCCATCGCCAGCACGCCCAACCAGTTGGCCGCCGCCGGCGCGAGCGAGGCGCTGGGCACGGGCAACGCGATCCACGACGCGCTGCTGGTCCTGGGCACATCCCAGGCTCTGGCCGCTTTCGACGCGGTCTCCGGCGAGATCTACGCCACCGCCCGGGGCATCCTGATCGAGGATAGCCGCTTCGCCCGCGCGGCGGCCCTGGAGCGCGGCCGCGTCGGTGGCGCCGAGTCGAGCTACTGGCTACGCGGCGTGCATGCCCGGGCGAACAACGACGGCGACGGCAACGCGGCCGATTTCGAGCGCGCCGTCAGCGGTTTCCTGTTGGGCGGCGACACGGGTGTCGGCGGCGATACCCGGGTCGGCCTGCTGTTCGGTTACCAGCGCGCCAGCTTCGATGTGGACGCGCGCGCCGCCTCCGGCTCGGCGGAAACCTGGCAGCTCGGCGCCTACGGCAACGCGCGCATGGGCGGGCTGGACGTCCGTTTCGGCGCGGTCTACGGCAAGCACGATCTCGATGTCGATCGTGCCGTCGCCATGACCGGCTTCGCCGACAGTCTGTCGGCCAGCCCCAAGGCCACCACCGCGCAAGCCTTTTGCGAGCTTGGCCACGTGGTGGAGGCGGGCCGGGCGCGCCTGGAGCCCTTCGCGAATCTCGCCCATGTCCATGCGCGCATGGACGGGTTCACCGAGCAAGGCGGGGCGGCCGCCCTGGCCTCCACCGCGTCGAGCAGCGATACGACCTTCGCCACCCTGGGCCTGCGCGCCGGCGCGGACACCCATCTGGGCGCGACGCAGGCCCGCTTGCGCGGCACGCTGGGCTGGCGCCACGCCGTCGGCGACGTGACGCCCGCTTCCCGCTTCAATTTCGCGGGGGGCAATGCCTTCACCATCTCGGGCGTGCCGTTGGCCCGCGACTCGGCGACTCTGGAGGCGGGCGCGGTGTTCACGCTGGCCAGAAACGCCACCCTGGATCTCGCCTATACCGGCCAGATCGGATCCGGCGTCTCCGACCATGGCGCGGCGGTCTCCTTGCAGGTGAAGTTCTGAGGACGGCCGGCGGCGGACAAACTGTTTCAACGTGAGAAAAGGAAGGCCGGGATGTTTGGAATCCGTGGATATTTCCCGTTCATGCTGGCCATGGGCATCGGCGGCGGCGTCTCGGCGGCCGATGTCGACCCGGTGCGGGCCGCCTTGGAGGAAAGCCGGGCCAACAACCGGGGCCTGGTCTTTTTCGTTCGGGGCCAGTCCATTTCCGGCGTTGTCGTCCGCGTGGACGAGCGCCATGTCGTCGCGCGCAGCATGGCGCAAGGCCATATCGTCATTCGCCTGGACGCGATCGATGCCGTCTCCGGCTTCGTTAACCCGCCCGCCGGCCAGTGAATCCGGGCCTTCGTCCTATCGGGCGCGCGCCTCGGGAGTCGAACGCATAGCCGTCGTATCCGCGCGCCTGTAGGCTGCGGACATGGCGAGAAAACAAGGAACCTCCCCCCACAAAGTGCTGGTGGCCATACGCCAGCTCGCCTTGCTTTCGTCCGGGGGATACATGGCGCTGCCCGAGATGCTCGCCCTGATGCGCGGACTGGTGGGCTGCGACGGCATCAACATGTTCTGGACCGACGCGGAGGGCCGGGTCACCGATTTCTCGCCCAGCGAACCCATGCAGGTCGGCCTGGCCATCGACTATGTGGAGAACTTCGCGGCCCACGAGGCACGCCAGCGCGTGGCGGGCATGCTGCCGCGTCCCTATTTCCAGGCGGGCCAGTTGACTTACCGGTCCAGCGCTTCCGAGCACTTCGACCGGCGTGGGCTGGAACGCTCCGACATCTACAACCGAATCCTCAAGCGGATCGGCTTCGGCTGGGGCGCGGGCGCGCTGTGCCGGCGTCCAGACGGCGTCGCTTTGGGCGGGCTTGGTGTCGGCCGGGAACTGCGCGCGCGGGATTTTTCCGGCAGGGACGTGGCCTGCCTGAACGAAGCGCAACCCTGGATCGAGCACCTTCTGCGCAGGAACGCCGAGCCGGCAGCGCGAGAGCCGTATCTCGCCGACGCGGCCACAGCCACCCTCGTGCTCGATGTCCACGGCGGTATTCTGTCCGCGAGTTCCGGCGCCCTGCTGCTGTTGCATCAGGCGGCGGATGTGCCGCTCCGGGGCGGCGGTGACCGCAAAGGCGAGATGTCCCGCCTGCTGCGGCATTTCGCGCGCACCACCGATGCCGTGCTGCATGGGCGGCCGGCTTCGCCGCCGGCGATGACCATCGGCAACCGCTGGGGGCGTTTCCACCTGCGCGCCTATCCGCTTCACGCCTTCGAGACGGGCTCGCCCATGCATGTTTCCCTGCATATCGAACGCCAGGTGCCCTATTCCATCGGCCTGTTCCGCTCGCCCCGCTTCCTGGCGCTGTCCGCGCGGGAGCGGGAAGTCGCGCTGCATATCCTGGCGGGACGCAGCCATGTGGAGAGCGCCGCCGCGATGGGTGTGAAACCTTCCACCGCCATTTATTTCACACGCCAGCTGTACGCCAAACTGGACATCTCCCGGCAGACGGACCTGCTGCCCACCCTGTTGCGGGCGCCGGACGCCGCGCTGATCAACTGAGGGCGGTCCGCGTTCCGGGGACGCGCCTCAAACCGTCTTGCGGGAAGCGCGCCAAGCCAGGACCAGCAAGGCGAGGGCGCCGAGAATCGCGGGGTGGTTGCCCGCTATCAGATATGGCGTCGAGCCGGTCCGCCCCCACGCCCGGCCAGTCAGCGTGGCGGTGGTGAAGGGGGCCAGTTCGGCCCGCACCCGGCCCTTGTGGTCCAGGATCGCGGTGATGCCGGTGTTGTTCGCGCGCAGTTGCCAGCGTCCGGCCTCCAGGGAGCGCATGGCGCCGATCTGGAGGTGCTGGTTCGGCGCCAGGCTGGCGCCGAACCAGGCGTCGTTGCTGACGTTGACCAGCAGGGTGGAATCCCGCGCGGCGGCGATGCGTTCCTCGCCGAAGGCGTCCTCGTAACAGACGTTGACCGCCAGCTTCTCGCCGGCGGCGGCCAGGGGCGGCTGGTCCGGCTCGCCCTTGCCGAAGTCGCCCAGGGGAATGGACATGAGGTCCACGGCCCAGCGGAAGCCGAAGGGGACGAACTCGCCGAAGGGCACCAGGTGGACCTTGCGATACAGGCCCTCCGGTCCGGCGCCCAGGGTCAGGATGCTGTTGTAGTAGCGGTCCTGGCCGGCGTCCTCGGGGATGCCCAGCACCACGTCGCCGTCGCGGGCCTTCGCGTGGTCGGCCAGCAGGTCCAGATAGTCCCGGGGCACGGCGGAGCGGAACAAGGGCAGGGCGGTTTCCGGCAGCACGATGAGGCGGGCGTCGCTGGCCAGCACCGCGCGGGCGTAGTGGCGCAGGGTCGCATCCAGCTTCTCCGGGCGGAACTTCATGTCCTGGGGGATGTTGCCCTGGAGCAGGGCGACGGAGACCGGCGCGGCGCTGCTGGGGCGGGTCCAGTCGACCCGTGTCAGCGCCCAGGCGGAGAGCCAAAGCGCGACCAGCAGGGCGATGGGAATGCGGCGTTGATTTTTCCTGCTTCCGGGTTCGCCCGCCGCAGCGCCGTCTCTCCCGGAGGGAGAGGGAAACATGAGCGCCAATCCCCCCGCGGTGAGCGCGGCGAGCAGGCCGACGCCATACACGCCGAGCACCGGCGCGTAGCCGGCGAGCGGGCTGTCCGGCGCCTGGGCGTAGCCGAGGGCGAGCCAGGGGAAACCGGTGAAGATCCAGCCGCGCACCCATTCCCCCAGCACCCAGGCGGCGGGCAGGGCGAGGGCGGCGCGGCGCGGGCCCGGGGCCGTCAGGCGCGCCGCCAGGGCCAGGGCGCCGGCGGGGAACAGGGCGATGAAGGCGCAGAACAGCAGGGTGGCGAGGGCCGCGATGGGCATGGGCATGCCGCCGTAGACGGAGATGCTGACGTAGACCCAGGACACGCCGGCGAGGAACAGGCCCAGGCCGTAGCTCCAGCCCAGCAGGAAGGCGCGCCTCGGCGCCGCGTCCCGCGCCAGCCGGAACAGGCCGGCGAGGCTCAGGATGGGCAGGAGATACCAGCCCAGGGGGGCGAAGCCGGCGGCGGCGGCGGCACCGAGAAGGGCCGCGAAGGCGTGGAGCAGGGCGTGGGCGAGGCGGGGGGCGGGCATGAAGGCTTCCGGTCCGGCTGCTGGTCGGTTCCGTTTCCGCGCCCGGGACAGGCGGCGCGGAACGTTTCCGGGACGCTTCGCCCCGGGCTCCTCCCAAAAGCCGGGTCGCGGCGTATCAGTTCATGGCGAAGGCCACGAAGGCGATCTCGTCGCCACCCTTGATGGACGCGTCGAACTCGGCGAACTGCTTGTTGACGGTGATCTTCATGGTCTCGCGCGGATGCTCGAACACCAGCGGCCAGTTGTCGCCCCGCCGCGCCAGATGGTTCATCAGATCCTTGATGGTCTTGATGGTGAGGGGCAGGAACATGATCTCGCTTTCCCGGCAGAGCATTTCCGCCAGGTGGCCGAAGTAGAGGATGGTGATCTGTTGACTCATGGGACGCGCCTCGATTTCCAAAGTGGCGGCATTTTACGCCGGGCCGCGCATCCGGCTTCCCCACTTTGGAAAGGGGGACGCAAAGCGGCGCGCTTTGTCATGCCGGGTGGGCGCGGCGGGAATCGGGGATAATCCCATCATGCTGACCGCCGCCACCAACGAACTCCTCGCCGCCCTCAATCCCGATCAACTCACCGCCGTCACCGCGCCCGGTTCCACCCTGGTGCTCGCGGGCGCCGGCTCCGGCAAGACCCGGGTGCTCACCACCCGCATCGCCTGGCTGATCCAGACCGGCCAGGTCTCGCCCATGGGCTTGATGGCGGTGACCTTCACCAACAAGGCGGCGAAGGAGATGCTCACGCGCCTGTCGTCCATGCTGCCCATCAACACGCGCGGCATGTGGGTGGGCACCTTCCACGGCCTGTGCAACCGGCTGCTGCGCACCCATCACCGGGAGGCCGGGCTGCCGCAACTGTTCACCATCCTGGATTCCTCCGATCAGCTTTCCGCGGTGAAACGCACCCTGCGCGCCCTGAACGTGGACACGGACAAGTACGACCCGCGCAAGGTGCAGAGCTTCATCAACCAGAACAAGGAAGCCGGCCTGCGCGCCGACAAGGTGGACGCCTGGGACCCCTACACCAAGCGCCTGGCCGAGTATTACGGGGAATACGACCGCCAATGCCAGCGCGAAGGGGCGGTGGATTTCGCCGAACTGCTGCTGCGCGCCCACGAACTGCTGAGCCGCAACGCCCTGCTGCGCGAGCACTACCAGCAACGCTTCCGCCACATCCTGGTGGACGAGTTCCAGGACACCAGCCGCCTGCAATACCTGTGGCTGAAGCTGTTGAAGGGGCCGGACAGCGCCCTGTTCGCGGTGGGCGACGACGATCAGTCCATTTACGCCTTCCGGGGCGCGAACGTGGCGAACATGGCCCTGTTCCTGGACGAGCTGGGCATCGCCGAACCCATCAAGCTGACCCGCAACTACCGCTCCATTTCCACCATCCTCGATGCCGCCAACGCGGTCATCGCCCACAACCAGGGCCGCCTGGGCAAGGACTTGTGGACCGACGCGGGCAAGGGCGAGCCGATCCGCCATTTCCAGGCCAACGACGACGGCGAGGAGGCGCGCTTCGTGGTGGAGGAAATCCAGGCCCTGAAGCGGGAAGGCGAGTCCTACCTGGACATGGCGGTGCTGTACCGCTCCAATGCCCAGTCGCGCAGCCTGGAACACGCCCTGTTCTCCGTCGGCATTCCCTACCGGGTGTACGGCGGCCTGCGCTTCTTCGAGCGCGCCGAGATCAAGCACGCCCTCGCCTACCTGCGTCTGGCGGCGAATCCGGAGGACGACAACGCCTTCCTGCGCGTCGTGAATTTCCCGGCCCGGGGCATCGGCGCCCGCTCCCTGGAGGGCCTGGACGCCGAGGCGCGGGCGGCGGGCGTCAGCCTGTGGGCGGCGGCCTGCGGGGCGGGGAAAAAGTTCGCGGCCTTCGTCACCCTGGTTGACGGCCTGAAGAACGACTTGGCCGGCCTGCCCCTGGTGGAGCAGGTGGACCACGTGGTGGCCCGTTCCGGCCTGCTGGAGTACTACAAGAACGAGAAGGACGGCGAGGACCGGGTGGAGAACCTGGGCGAACTCGCCAACGCCGCCGCCGCCTTCGCGGCGGACAGCGACGACCAGAGCCTGGAAGCCTTCCTCGCCCACGCCGCCCTGGAGGCCGGTGAGCACGAGGCGGCCCAGGGCCAGGACGCGGTGCAGATGATGAGCGTCCATTCGGCCAAGGGCCTGGAGTTCCACACCGTGTTCATCACCGGCCTGGAAGAGGGCCTGTTCCCCCACGACAACAGCCTGACCGAGGAGGATGGCCTGGAGGAGGAACGCCGCCTCATGTATGTGGCCATCACCCGCGCCCGGCGCCGGCTCTATCTCACCCATGCCCAGATGCGCATGCTGCACGGCCAGATGCGCTACGGCCTGCCGTCCCGCTTCCTGGAGGAAATCCCGGAAGGCCTGGTGCGCTCCCTCTCGGTGCGCGTCGCCAAGCCAGCGGTGGCGTTCCGCGAGCCGGTCGCCCATTACCAGCCGCGGCCGGTGTCCAAGCGCGAGGCCGAGTTGCCCTACAAGGTGGGCGCGCGGGTTTCCCATCCCAAATACGGGGAAGGCGTGGTGTCCGGCTACCAGGGCCAGGGACCGGACATGGAGATCAGCGTGAGCTTCCCGAAACTGGGCCTGAAGGTGTTCATCCTGGAATACGCCAGGCTGCAAGCCGCGTAGCGAACCGGTTTTTCCGCGCGTTCCGCGCGGCAATGGATTCGCATTTTCCAGGGGCACAACTCAAGTATTTACCCAAGGCGCCGATATGGGTTTACCGGGCCTATTACTCGAAAAGGCATGAATCCCCGCCGCCGACGCCTACTCGGTCTCTCCCTGTTGGCCACCCCATTGCTGTATCTGATCGGCTGCGAAAAAGCGGCCCCGCCCAGCATGCCCGAATACGCCGCCAAGCCCGCGACGGACATCGGCCGGCGTTACCGTTTCGGCGTCCATCTCGGACACCACGCGCAGAAGCTGGATCAGGTGTTTTCGCCCTTGATGGTCTACCTGAGCCGCCACATTCCCGATGTCGATTTCGACCTGGAGGGCGCCAGTAGCTTCGAGCATTTCGAGAACAAGCTGCGCACCCGGCAACTGGATTTCGCCCTGCCCAATCCCTACCAGGCGACCCTGGCCCAGGACTGGGGCTACCGGGTCATCGCCGAGGCGGGAGACAGCGCTAATTTCAAGGGCATCTTCATCACCCGCAAGGACAGTCCGATCCGCGTGCCCGCCGACCTGAAGGGCAAGGTCGTCGCCTACCCGGCGCCCTCCGCCCTCGCCGCCGGCATGATGCCCCAGCTCTGGCTGGCCAATCAGGGCCTGGACGTGCGCCGGGATATCGATAACCGCTACGTGGGTTCCCAGGAGTCCGCGATTCTCAACGCCTACCTGGGCGAGGCCGCCGTTGGCGCGACCTGGCCGCCGCCCTGGCGCGCCTTCCGCCAGGCCCATCCGACGGAGGCCGCCCAGCTCCGGGTGATCTGGGAAACGCCGCCCCTGATCAGCAACGCGGTCATGGCCCGCACCGATCTGCCGGCGGACCTGGTCGAGAAGGTGCGATACACCCTGACGCACATGCATCAGGACCCGGAGGGGCGGCGCGTTTTGCGGGCCATGGATGCCGTGCGCATCCACCCGGCGACGGACGCGAGCTACCAGGTGGTGCGCCGCTTCATCGCCGATTACGAAGCCAAGGTGGGGCCGCGGCCATGAGCTTGCGCCAGCTTCTGTTCGGCAGCCTGCGCCGTCAGCTGGTGTTCGGCGTCGCGGCGGTGCACGCGGTCATGATGACCTTGTTCGTCTGGGATCTTTCCCTGCGCCAGCAGGATTTCCTGTTGGCGCGCCAGACCGAGCAGGCGCAAAGCCTGGCCCAGACCCTGGCGGTGTCCGCCGCCACCGGCATGCTGGCCCGGGACAACGCCGGCATCCAGGAATTGGTGGTGGCGCAGAGCCACTATCCGGGCATCGTCTTCGCCATGCTGGTGGAAAACAGCGGCCGCGTGGTCGCCCATAGCGACGAGGAAAAGCGCGGCCTATATCTGGCCGACGCGAACAGCCGGCGCCTGTTCACGGCCGATCGCGCGCTCTTTCTGTCCCGGAGCGCGGCCCTGGTGGACATCGCCATGCCGGTCATGCTGAACGGCAAGCGCCTCGGCTGGGCGCGGGTGGGCCTGTCCACCGGCACCACCCAGGCGCGTCTGGACGCGGTGACCCGGGACGGGTTGCTGTACACCGGCGCGGCCATCCTCATCGGCGCCCTGCTGGCCTGGTGGATGGGACGGCGCCTGACCCGCAAGCTGTACGTCATCCGCAACGCGGCCGAAGCGGTGCGGGCCGGCGACCACCAGGCGCGGGCGCGGCTCTCCGGCGGCGACGAGGCGGCGGTGGTGGCCCGGGGCTTCAACACCATGCTGGACACGCTGGCGGAGCGGGAGGAGGAATTGAAAACCGCCAAGGCGCGCCTGGGCGTCAGCGAAGAGCGCCTGGAACTGGCCCTGCGCGGCGCCAACGACGGCATCTGGGACTGGGACATCGCCGCCGGCAGCGTGTATTTCTCGCCCCGCTGGAAAGAGATGCTGGGCTACGCGGACGACGAGGTGGGCAACGCAATACGGGAGTGGGAAAGCCGCGTGCATCCGGACGATATCGAGGCCGTGTGGCGCGACGTCCGCGCCCATCTGGACGGCGAGACGGCGGCCTATCAGAACATCCATCGCATGCGTCACAAGGAGGGCCATTGGGTCTGGATACTGGACCGGGGCGCCTGCCATCGCGACGCCCGGGGCAAGCCTTTTCGCATGGCCGGCACCCATACCGACATCAGCGAGCGCGTCGCCCTGGAACGCGCGCTGCATGAGGAAAAGGAACTGGCCCAGGTCACACTCGCCTCCATCGGCGACGGCGTGCTCACCACGGACCGGGACGGACGCGTCACCTATCTCAATCCGGTGGCCGAGCGCCTCACCGGCTGGGACAACGAGGCGGCGCGCGGACTTCCCGTCGAGGAGGTCATGCGCCTGATCAGCGAGGACACCGGGGAAGCCGCGGTCAATCCGGTGCGGCGCTGCCGGGAGGCGGGCTGCGTGGTGGGCATGGCGAACCACACCATCCTCGTCAGCCGGGCGGGCGCCGAACTGGCCATCGAGGACTCCGCCGCGCCCATCCGCGACCGGGACGGCGCGCTGGCCGGCGTGGTCCTGGTGTTCCACGACGTGTCCGACAAGCGCGCCATGACCCGGGAGATGGCCTGGCAACTGGCCCACGACAGCCTGACCGGACTGTACAACCGGCGCGAGTTCGAAAACCGCCTGCGCGAGCTGCTGCAACAGACGGAGGCGGACGCTCAGGTCCAGGAGCACGCCATGCTCTATCTGGATCTGGACCAGTTCAAGATCGTCAACGACACCTGCGGCCACCTGGCCGGCGACGAGCTGCTGCGGCGCCTGGCTCAGCTGATGCAGGGGCACGTGCGCAACGACGATACCCTGGCGCGCCTGGGCGGCGACGAATTCGGCCTGTTGCTGCGCGCCTGCCCGCTGGAGAAAGCCCAGGAAATCGCCGAGAAGCTGCGCGGCCTGGTGCGGGATTTCCGTTTCGTCTGGGAAGACCGGGAATTCGAGATCGGCGCCTCCATCGGCCTGGCGCCCATCCGCGGCGCCGGGCAAACCCTGGTGGAGGTGCTCGCGGCCGCCGACATGGCTTGCTACGCGGCGAAGGAAAGCGGCCGCAACCGCATCCACACCCATCATCCGGACGACGCGGACCTGAACCGCCGGCGCGAGGAACTGCACGCCGCCAGCCGCATCCGCGCGGCCCTCGCGGCGAACCGTTTCCAGCTTCACGCCCAGGAGATCCGTCCCATGCGCGGCGCGGGGGGCAGCCACTACGAAGTGCTGCTGCGCATGGTCGACGAGGAGGGCCTGCTGCTGCCTCCGGGCCTGTTCATCCCCGCCGCCGAACGCTACGGCCTCATGGGCGAAGTGGACCGCTGGGTGATCCGGGAAAGTTTGCGGCATATGACCCAGCTTCCCGGCATCGAACTCGCCATCAATCTGTCCGGACTGTCCCTGCAGGACGACGGTCTCGCCGGCTTCGTGCTGCGCGAGATACAGACTTACGCCATCGAACCCGCGCGCATCTGCTTCGAGATCACGGAAACCGCCGCGATTTCCAATCTGGGCCGGGCCCTGGCCTTCATGCGGGAGATGAAAACCCAGGGCTTCCGCTTCGCCCTGGACGATTTCGGCTCCGGCATGTCCTCCTTCTCCTACCTCAAGAACCTGCCGGTGGATTATCTGAAGATCGACGGCGCCTTCGTGCGCGACATCGTCAGCGATCCCATCGACCGCGCCTTCGTCGAGGCCATCAACCGCATCGGCCAGGTCATGGGCAAGGAAACCATCGCCGAGTTCGTCGAGAACGCGGACATTCTGCGCGAGCTGGCCGGCATCGGCGTGAATTATGCCCAGGGCTACGGCATTTCCCGGCCCGTGCCCCTGGCGAGCCTCCAGTCAGTACCGGCGGGTCTGACGGCCTGAGCGCGGCCGCCTACTTGCGCCAGAACGCCGGCGTCAGCGTCACCAGCAGGGTGAACAGTTCGAGCCGGCCCAACAGCATGGCGAAGGTGCATACCCAGGTCTGGAAGTCGGTCAGCACCGCGTAGGTGGTGGAGGGGCCGACCTGGCCCAGGCCCGGCCCCGTGTTGTTGATGCAGGCGACCACCGCGGAAAACGCGGTGAGCACGTCCAGGCCTGAAAAGGACAGCAGGAAGCTGAGGAACACGATGGAAGCCACATAGATAAAAAAGAATGCCAGCACGGCATACATGATCTTGTTCGGGATCACCTGTTCGCCCAGGCGCAGGGGGATTTGCGCGTGGGGGTGGATGACGCGCAGCAATTCCCGGTGCACCTGTTTGTAGAGCAGGACCGCGCGCAGCATCTTGATGCCGCCGCCGGTGGAGCCGGCGCTGGTGGAAAAGCTGCACAGGAACAGCAGCCACAGCCCGGCGAAATAAGGCCAGGAACCGAAGTCGGCGGTGGACAGGCCCAGGGTCGTGGCCATGGAGATCACGCTGAAGGTGGCGTCGCGCAGGGCGCTGGGAAAGTCCTGATAGACGCCCCGGGACCACAGCAGCAGACCGAGCATGAGACAACTGCCCAGCACGTAGATGAAGAACCAGCGGATCTCCGGATCCTCCCGGTAGGGCCGCAGGCTGCGGCCGCGCAGGGCCATGAAGTGCATGGCGAAATTCAGGCCCGCGAGCAGGGCGAACACCTCGGTGATCAACTCCAGCGACAGGGAATGGAAGTAGCCGAAACTGGCGTCGTGGGAGGAAAAGCCGCCCAGGCCCATGACCGAGAAGGCGTGGATGACCGCGTCGCCGGGCGTCATGCCGAATAGCCAGTACAGCGCGATGCAGAGCAGCGTCAGCAGGATGTAGACCTTCCACAATCCCTTCGCGGTTTCCGCCATGCGCGGCGTCAGCTTGTCGTCCTTCATGGGGCCCGGCGTTTCCGCCTTGAACATCTGCCGGCCGCCCACCCCCAGCAGGGGCAGCACCGCGACCACCAGCACGATCACGCCGAGGCCGCCCAGCCAGTGCAACTGGGCGCGCCACAGATTGATGGAGACGGGCATCGCATCCAACCCGGAAAGCACCGTGGCGCCGGTGGTGGTGAGCCCGGACATGGTTTCGAAATAGGCGTCGGTGAAGCTCAGCCCGGGCAAATAGATGAGCAAGGGAAGCGCCGCGAACAAGGGCGTCAGCAGCCAGGTCAGCACCACCAGCAGGATGCCGTCGCGCGCCTTCAATTCCCGTTTCCAGCGCCGTCCCGCGAGCCAGAGCAGCACGCCGCTGGCGAGGGTGATGAGCACGGCCTCGTCGTAGGCGTGCTGGGCGCGGTCGCGCGCGATCTCGGACACCGACAGGGGCAGCAGCATGGACAGACCGAACACGGTGATGATCATCCCGAGCACATGCAGGATGGGAAACAGCGGATGGACGCGGCTGTGCCGCACCAGGAAGGTTCTCATCGCCGCCAGAACGCCGGGGTCAGCACCACCAGCAGGGTGAACAGTTCCAGCCGGCCCAGCAGCATGGCGAAGGCGCAGACCGAGGTCTGGAAGTCGCTCAGCACCGCGTAGGTGTTGGCCGGGCCCACCTGGCCCAGGCCCGGGCCCGTGTTGTTGATGCAGGCCACCACGGCGGAGAAGGAGGTGAGTATGTCCAGGCCGGTGAAGGAGAGGACGAAGCTCAGGGAGACGATGGAGGCCACGTAGATGAACAGGAAGGCCAGCACCGCGTAGACGATCTTGTTGGGCACGATCTCTTCGCCCAGGCGCAGGGGAAGCTGGGCGTTGGGGTGGATCAGCTTCTTCAGTTCCCGGTAGACCTGTTTGTAGAGCAGCACCGCGCGCATCATCTTGATGCCGCCGCCGGTGGAGCCGGCGCTGGTGGAGAAGCTGCACAGGAACATGAGCCAGAGGCCGGCGAAGAACGGCCACTGGCCGTAATCCGTGGTGGCGAAGCCGAGGGTGGTGGCGACCGAGATGGTGTTGAACATGGCGTAGCGCAGCGCGCTGGGGAAATCCAGGAAGATGTCCCGCTGCCACAGCAGCAGGGCCAGCACGAAGCCGCTGGTCAGCACGAAGCCGAGGAACCAGCGGATCTCCGGATCGTGCCGGTAGCTCGCCAACTGGCGGCCGCGCAGCACGGCGAAATGGGTGGCGAAGTTGATGCCGGCGATGAGGGCGAACGTTCCCGTGGCGATTTCCAGGGGCAGCGAGTCGAAGTAACCCAGGCTCGCGTCGTGGGACGAGAAGCCGCCCAGGCCCATGATCGAGAAGGCGTGCACCACCGCGTCGAAAAAGGACATGCCCAGCGCCCACAGCACCAGGATGCAGGCGCCGGTGAGCAGGACGTAGACCGCCCAGAGCCCCTTCGCGGTTTCCGCCATGCGCGGCGTCAACTTCTGGTCCTTCATCGGCGTCGGCACCTCCGCCTTGAACATCTGGCGTCCACCCACGCCCAGCAGGGGCAGCACCGCCGAAACCAGGACGATGACGCCCAGGCCGCCGATCCAGTGCAATTGGGCGCGCCACAGGTTGATGGAACGGGGTAGGTCGTCCAGGCCGGAAAGGACCGTCGCGCCCGTGGCGGTGAGGCCGGACATGGCCTCGAAATAGGCGTCCGCCAGGTGCAGGTTGGGCATGTAGATGAGCAGCGGCAGGGCGGCGAAGGCGGGCAGCAGGCTCCAGGTCAGCACCACCAGCAGGATGCCGTCGCGCATCTTCAATTCCCGCCGCCAATGGCGGCCCACCAGCCACATCGTCACGCCGGCGCCGATGGTGATCAGGACCGCCTCGTCATAGGCGCGCTGGGCGCCGTCCAGGGTCAGCTCGGCGAGCAGCAGGGGCGCCAGCATGGACAGGCCGAACACGGTGACGATCGTGCCCAGCGCGTACAGCAAGGGGAACAGACGACGCGGCATTACGGGAGGAGATTCAGAAGAAGCCCAGGCCGACCTGGAACAGCTTCTCCACCTTGGGGATCATGCGCTTGTTGGGCACGAACAGAATCAGGTGATCCTCGGCCTCGATGACCGTGTCGTGGTGGGCGATGTTCACCGAGGCGCCGCGCAGGACCGCGCCGATGGTCACGCCTTCGGGAAGGTCGATCTGCTCGATGCGCTTGCCGATCAGCTTGGAGGACTTCTCGTCGCCGTGCACCACCGCCTCCAGGGCCTCCGCCGCGCCCCGGCGCAGGGAATGCACCACCGCCATGTCGCCGCGGCGAATGTGGGTGAGCAGGGGGCCGATGGTGGCCTGGGCCGGCGACAGGGCGATGTCGATCTCGCCGCCCTGGAGCAGGTCCACATAGGTGGAGCGGTTGATCAGGGCGATGACCTTCTTCGCGCCCAGCCGCTTGGCCAGCAGGGCGGACATGATGTTGTCCTCGTCGTCGTTGGTCAGCGCGCAGAACACGTCCATGTCCTCGACGTTCTCCTGCAGCAGCAGGTCCTCGTCGGTGGCGTCGCCGGTCAGCACCAGGGTGCGCTTGAGGGTGCTGGCCAGGCGCTCGGTGCTCTTCTTGTTGCGGTCGATCAGCTTGACCTCGTAGTCCGGCTCCAGGCTGCGCGCCAGGCGCTGGCCGATGTTGCCGCCGCCGGCGATCATGACCCGGCGCACGCTGCGGTCGCCCCGGCGCATCTCCTTCATGACCGCGCGGATGTTCTCGGTGGCGGCGATGAAGAAGATCTCGTCGCCGTCCTGGATCACCGTGCGGCCTTCCGGAACGATGGTGCGGTCGCGCCGGAAAATGGCCGCCACCCGGGCGTCGAGGCCGGGCAGGTGCTTCTGCAGATTGCGCAGTTCATGGCCCACCAGCGGGCCGCCGGCGCGCGCCTTCATCGCCACCAGACGGGCGCGCTCACCGCCGAAAGGCACCACCTGCAAGGCTTCCGGGTAATCGATGAGCTTGCGCAGGTACTCGGTGATTTCCTGCTCCGGGGCGATGACGTGATCGACGCCGAAGTGGTCCGCGTCGAACAACTGCGGATGCTTCATGTAATCCAGGGCGCGGATGCGGGCGATCTTGGTGGGGATGTTGAACAGGGTGCCGGCCAGCTTGCAGGCGACGATGTTGGTTTCGTCGTTGAGGGTGACCGCCACCAGCATGTCGGCGTCATCCGCCCCCGCCGCCTTGAGGATGGAGGGGTGGGAGGCCTGGCCGCAGATGGTGCGCAGGTCGAAACGGTCCTGCAGCGCGGCCAGCTTCTCCGCGTCCAGGTCCACCACGGTCAGGTCGTTGCCCTCGCGGACCAGGTGTTCCGCCAGGTTCGAGCCCACCTGGCCGGCGCCGAGGATGATGATCTTCATGATTGGGGAACCTGGGAGATGGGAGACGGGAAACGGAAAACGAAGCCGCCGGCGCGCTTCGGAGGCGCTGCGTCCCGCCTCACTTTTCTTTCCCCGGCGCTTCGATGCCCAACTGTTTGACCTTGCGGTAGAGGTTGGTGCGGTCCAGGCCGGCGCGTTCGGCGGCCCGGCTCATGCCCCAGTTGCATTCCGCCAGCAGGGCTTCCAGATAGGCCTTCTCGAAGGCGTCCCGGGCCTCCTTCAGGGGCAGATGCAGCATGAGTTCGATGCCCGCCGGGCCGGTGGCCTGCGCGGGTTTGCCCAGGATGGCTTCCACCGCGCCGGTGTCGACCGGCTCCTCGCCTCCTTCCAGCGCGAGGCGGCCGGCCATGGCGTCCAGCTCCGCCAGGTTGCCCGGCCAGTCGTAGCCGCTCAGCAGGGAGAGGGCCGCGTCGGAGAATTTGCGCGGCGCGATCAGCAGGCGCACGCAGGCGTCCTCCAGCATGCGTGTCGCCAAGGCCGGGATATCCTCGCGCCGGGCGCGCAGGGGCGGCAGTTCCACCACCGCGTGGGCGAACTGATCGTGCAGTTCCCGCAGCAGCCTGCCTTCCGCGAGCATTTGCGCGGGAGGCTGCCGGCTGGCGGCCACCACCCGCGTCGAGAATTCCGAGCGGCGGGCGATGAGCAGGGACAGGCCCTTCTGCTGCATGGAGGACAGCGCGGCCAGGTCGGGGATGAAAACCAGGCCACCCTTGGCCCGCACCAGCAGATCGGCGGGCCGGTCGGCCAGCATCGCGGGCTCGTCCGCCAGGATGAAGGCGCCGTCGGGCGGCGTCAGGAAGTGGGCGACGTTTTCCTCGCCGGCGCCGGGTTCGGTCAGCAACAGCACCGGCAGGCCCGCGCTGGCCGCCAGGCCCAGGCGCTGGGCCAGGCGGCGGATCGCTTCGCCCTGTCCCAGGGATTCCAGGTTCCCCGAGGTGATGGGCTTGTGGGAGCGGGTCTCCATGGCCTTGCGCACGGTTTCCAGCAACTGCTTGTAGGCCACCGGTTTTTCCAGGTAATCGAAGGCGCCCAGCCGCGTCGCTTCCACCGCGGTGTGCACCGTGCCGTGGCCGGACATCATGACCACCGGCATGGTCAGCCGTCCCTGGGCTTTCCATTCCTTGAGCAGGGTGACGCCGTCCACGTCGGGCATCCAGATGTCGAGCAGGACCAGATCCGGAATCTTCGCGTCGAGGGCGGCGCGCGCGGCCGTGCCGTTTTCCGCGGAGCGAACCTCGTAGCCCTCCTCTTCCAGGATTTCCCGCATCAGTTCGCGAATCCCGGGTTCGTCGTCCACCACCAGTATTTCAGGCATAACCTATCCTTTCTCGTCCGCCAGAACCGGCAGGAGGACGCAAATCCGCGCGCCGCCGCCGTCCAAGTTGCGCACCTCGATATCGCCGTGGTGCTCTTCGATGATCTTTTTTACCACCGGCAGCCCCAAGCCGGTACCTCTCGGCTTGGTCGTCGCGTAGGGCTCGAACATGCGATTCTTGAGTTCTTCCGGGAATCCGGGCCCATTGTCCTCCACCCCGAGGGCGATGCGCTCCCCCTCGAGTCGGGTATCCACGCGGATGCGCGGCGAATCCCGGTCGTGCAGGGCTTCCTGGGCGTTCTTCATGAGGTTGACCAGAACCTGGCGCAGGAGGGACGGGTCGCCCGCCACCGGCGGCAGCCCGGCGGCCAGCTCCAATTTGAGCGGAATGCCGCCCTCGTACAAATGCATGACCTCCCGGGTCAGGGCGTTCAGGTCCACCCGTTCGATGCGCGGCGAGGGCAGGCGGGCATATTGGGCGAAGGCATCCACCAGGCTCTTCATGGCGGAAACCTGGCCGACGATGGTGGCGGTGGCCTTGGTCAGGGTTTCCCGCCCCGGCCCGTCGAGGCGGTCGGAAAGCTTGGCTTCCAAGCGCTCGGCGGAGAGTTGGATGGGCGTGAGGGGATTCTTGATCTCGTGGGCCATGCGCCGGGCCGCCTCGCCCCAGGCGGCGTCGCGCTGGGCCTGGATGAGCTGGGTGACGTCGTCGAGGACCAGGACGTAATCGGGCGCCTCGCCGGGAGACAGGGGCGTGCCCCGGGCCAGCAGGATGCGCTTGCCCAGGGGGGTGGCCAGTTCCACCTGTTCCCGCCAGGGCCGGGTGGGACTCTCGCGGAAATGCCGCACCATGTCGGCGGCAAAGCGTTGCAGTCCTTCCCGCGCCTGGTTCGTGCCGGCGGCGTCGGAGCGGGCTTGGCCCCATTCGCCCAGGGGGCGGTTTTCCAGTTCCGTCCGGCCCGCCCCCAGGATGTCCGCGGCCATGGGGTTGGCCAGGCGCACGGTGAGATCCGGCTCCAGCGTGACGACGCCCGCGGTGACGCTGGACAACACCCCCTCCAGATAGGCGTTCGCCTCCAGCAGCTTGTCGTGGCTTTCCTCGGCGGTGGCGCGCGCGTCGGACAGTTGCCGCGTCATGCGGTTGAAGGATTGGGTCAGCATGCCCAGTTCGTCCCGGCTGGAGACGGTCTGCACCTGGGTGAAGTCGCCCCGCGCCACCGCCCGGGTGCCCCGGGCGAGGGCGCGCAGCGGGGCGGCGAGCCGGTCGGAGATGAGGAAGGCCAGACTCAGCGCGGAGAATAGTGCCAGGGTCAGGGCCATGGTCAGGGAGATGCCGTACAGGCGCTTCAAACCCAGCCGCGACAGCACCAGTTCCTGGTAGCCCTGGCGCGCCGTTTCCACCTGTTGGGCATCGATGGCCAGTTGGGAGGGGACCGGCTGCACCACCTGCAGCACGCGCAACTTTTCCGAAAGCGCGACCAGGCTGACCGGCACCACCACCTTGACGTTGATGCCGCCCGCGGCGTCGGCGCTCAGGCGCGACCAGGGCTGGTACAGGCGGGCCTGCCAGAGGGCGCCCTGCTCCATGGGCGGCGGGATCAGGGAGGTGCGGTTCGCGGAGGAGAAGCCCAGCAGGTTGCCGTTGTCGTCCAGCAGGCTGGCTTCCTGAAGCCCGATGGCGTCGCGCAATTCGTCCAGGCGGCTGGTCTGCAGCATCGGGGGCAGCTCCGCGAGTTGGCGCGCCAGGGCCTCGCTCTTGGTGACCACCTCCCTTTGCACGTGCTCCAACGCGGAGCGGCCCAGGGCCAGTCCACCCTCCAGGGCGTTTTCCATGCGCACGTCGAACCAGGATTCGATGGAGCGGATCAGGAACTGGACCGAGACGCCGTACACCACCATGCCGGGCACCAGGGCCATCAGGCTGATGATGAGGAAGAAGCGGGCAGTGAGCCTGGAGCCGAACACGCCGGAGCGGATGCGGCGGATCAGGATGTAGGCCTGATAGCCGATCAGCGCGATGAGGCCGATGGCGGCGGCGGCGGTAACCCCCAGCAGCAGGGAAAGATTGCCGGTGAAGAAGGCCGTGTTGTCGGCGGCAAGAACCAGCATCCCGATCAAGGCGGAGCCGAGCAACAGACTGACGGCAACCAGGTAGATCATCGGGGAATCAATACTTGAACGTGCGTTCCTGCCAGCCCGAGTCCAACTGCCAGCGCGTGGACGAAGCCAGGGCGTTCACCTGGAGCGGCTTGGGCAGTTGGGAGATATCCAGATACATGCGGATATAGGCCCGGTTGGTGGACTTCTTCTTGGTCTGCTTCGTGTTCAGAATCGCCCAGTCGCGCAGATCGCCCGCGGCGCGCAGGGCTTCGGCCAGGGTCTCGTGGGCGCTGGAGACGCCGGGTAGGGAGACGTAGTACTGGCGCAGGAGCGCGTTGTAGGACACGCGGATGTTGCGCTCCAGCTCGATGAGATCCTCGGCCAGCCAGTAATCCCGCTCGCGCTGGGCCTCGAAGGCCTGCACGAAGGTGAGCTGCACGCCGCGCATGAGGGCATTCTCCAGCGTCGGCGAGAGTTGCACATCGAAATAGCCCGACAACTGGAACAACTCGCCTTTCAGGACGATCTCCGCCTGGGCGAGCTGGATGCCTTCCGCGCGGGCGGCGGGCGCGAGCAGCAACGCGGCCAAGCCGGCCGCGGCGCGCAGGAGGAAGTCACGTCTTGAGCAGGCGGGCATAAAAAAATCCATCGGTGTCCGGTCCGGGCAGCAACTGGCCATTTTTCCCGAGCGGTGGATCGAGGACGTCGATGCTTGAATCCGGGTGGCGGGCGACAAACGCGGCCACCTGTCCGCTATTCTCCGCTTGGAAAAGACTGCAAGTGGCGTACAGCATTTTGCCACCCGGCTTGAGCAGCGGCCACAAAGCGTCCAACAGACGGGACTGTTCCCGGCACAGGTGTTGCATATCCTCGGCGCGTTTCAGCCACTTTCCGTCGGGATGGCGTCCCGCGACGCCGGAGGCGGTACAGGGGGCGTCGAGGAGAATCCGGTCGAAGGGATGTCCGTCCCACCATGCGCCCGTGTTTCCCGCGTCCGCCGCGAGCAGATGCGCGGACAGCCCGAGCCGGGCCAGGTTGTCCCGCACCCGTTCCAGGCGCGCGCCGTCACTGTCCAGCGCGGTCAGGTCGAGATCCGTCTGTTCCAGGAGATGGCCGGTCTTGCCGCCGGGGGCCGCGCAGGCGTCCAGCACGCGCATGCCCGCGCCGGCTTCCAGGAGCGGAGCGGCCCATTGGGCGCCGAGATCCTGCACGGAAACCCGGCCCTCCGCGAAGCCCGGCAATTCCGAGATGGGGACCGGCCGCTCCAGGGTGATGGCCCAGGGGCCGCTTTGCCGGCCCGGGATGCCCGCTTCGGCGAGTCGGGCCAGGGTGGTCGCCACGTCCGCCCGGCGTCGGTTGACGCGCAGAGTCATGGGCGGGTGGCTGTTCTGGGTGCGCAGGATGTCGCGCCATTCGGCCGGATATTCCGCGCGCAGGCGCTCCAGCCACCAGACCGGGAAATTCCAGAAGGCCTCCTGCTGGCTTGGCACATCGGCGCGCAAGCCTTCCCGGCGCCGGTCGAAATTGCGCATGACCGCGTTGACGAAGCCGCGCGTGCCGGGGTGGCGGCGCGCGGCGAGGGCGACGGTTTCGTTCACCACGGCGTAGGCGGGCGTGTCGGTGCCGTCCAGCTCATAGAGCCCGACCAGGAGCGGACCGAGGAGATCGGCGGGCTTCAAGGGGCGTCCGACCAGTTTGGACAGGAAAAAACGCAATCGGCCGGCTTGGCGCAAGGTGCCGTAGGCCAGGTTCTGGGCGGCGGACCAGACGCGCGCTTCCGCATCGGTGGCGGCGCGAAGGGTGGTGAGGGCCTGGGTCAGGCTGCGTTTCTCGAGCAGCACGGCGTTGACCAGGTCGGCCGCGAGGATGCGTGGATTCGACATGGGCGCATTGTCGCCCAGGTGGCGACAATTGGTCAGGCGGCGACCTTGATCGTGTTGCGCCCGCTGTTCTTGGCGCCATAGAGCGCTTCATCCGCGCGGCGCAGCAGCGCATGGCCGTTTTCCTCGCCGCGCAGGGTGGCGACGCCGGCGCTGAACGTGGTGTTGATCTGTTTGCCTTCGAACACCAGGGGGCTCTTGCTCATGAGCTGCTGCAGGCGCGCCAGGACGAAGTGGGCGCCGCGGCTGTCGGTGTCCGGCAGGATCAGGGTGAATTCCTCGCCGCCGTAACGCACCAGGGCATCGGATTTGCGCAGCACGGATTTGATCAGGCTGGAGAAGTGCACCAGCATCTGGTCGCCGGCCTCGTGGCCGAACTCGTCGTTGACCTTCTTGAAGTAGTCCAGGTCCACCATGGACAGGCTGAGCTTGGTGTCCAATCTTTGCGCGCGGGCGATTTCCCGCATCAGGGTCTGGTCCAGGCCGCGCCGGTTAAGGGCGCCGGTGAGGGCATCCTCGTTCAGCAACTGGCGCGTTTCGGCCAACTCCTCCTGCATGCTGGTGAGGGCGCGGCGGGTTTCCACCAAGTCCTTGTGGCTGGCCTCCACGGTGTTCTGGATGCCGCCGGCCTGCATCACCACGGTGGAGAGCAGGCGCAGGATTTCATTCTTGTCCCGGCTTCCCTTCAGGCTGGTGACGTTGTTGGACAGGTCCTTGTTCTTGTCGCCCAGGTCTTTCGCCAGGGTTTCCGTTTTGTCGGTCACTTCCTGGAGCATCTGCCGCAGCATGCCCAGCAGTTCGGTGCAGAAGGCGGCATTGGGCGGCGCGGCGGCCTCGGCGGCTTTTTCCTCGGTGGGCGGGACTTCCGGACGGGGCAGGCCGGAAAGCTCGTAATACATCCGCTCGTAATTTTCCGGTGTGGCGGGTTCACCGGTCTCCTTGAGCCGTTGCATCACGGTCAATCCGATGACATTGGGAGTCTGAGCCATGCTCCGTCGGGCCGAAATAAGAATATGAATCCGGTTATCGGCAATGTGGCGGCATTCTTTAACCCATCGGATAATCCCCCGGCCACTTCCCAAAGCGACTCATGCATATTCATATTCTCGGTATTTGCGGCACCTTCATGGGCGGCATCGCGGTCATCGCCCAACAGGCGGGGCACACGGTCACGGGCTGCGACGCCAATGTCTATCCGCCCATGAGCACCCAGTTGGAGGGGCTGGGCATCCGCTTGATCGAGGGCTTCGACGGCGACCAAATCGGCTTGAACGCGGATGTCTACGTGGTGGGCAACGTGGTTTCCCGGGGCAAGCAGCCGCTCATGGAGGAAATCCTGAACCGCGGCCTGCCATACGTCTCCGGCCCCCAGTGGCTGGCCGAGAACGTGCTGCGGGAGAAATGGGTATTGGCGGTCGCGGGCACCCACGGCAAGACCACGACTTCCAGCATGCTGGCCTGGATACTGGAGGACTGCGGCCTGGACCCGGGCTATCTGATCGGCGGCGTGCCCATGAATTTCGGCGTTTCCGCGCGCCTGACCGACAGCCCCTTCTTCGTCATCGAAGCGGACGAATACGACACGGCCTTCTTCGACAAGCGTTCCAAGTTCGTCCACTACCGGCCGCGCACGGCGGTGTTGAACAACCTGGAATACGACCACGCGGACATCTTTCCCGACCTGGCCGCCATCGAAACCCAATTCCACCATCTGGTGCGCACCGTGCCGGGCAACGGGCTCATCGTCGCCAACGGCGGCGACGGGAACATCCTGCGGGTATTGGGCCGGGGCTGCTGGAGCCCGGTGGAGTATTTCGGCGGCCCGGGTTTCGGCTGGAAGGCGCGGGAACGGGAAGCCAACAGCTTCGAGGTCAGCCTGGATGACCAGACGGTGGGCACCGTGAACTGGCCCCTGCTCGGCGAGCACAACCGGCTCAACGCGCTTTCCGCCATCGCCGCCGCGCGCCATGCGGGTGTTCCCGCCCGGGACGGCATCGACGCCCTGTCGCGCTTCGTCAATGTGAAACGGCGCATGGAGGTGAAAGGCGAAGCCGGCGGCGTCACCGTCTACGACGATTTCGCCCACCATCCCACCGCCATCGCCACCACCCTGGCCGGTTTGCGCGGCAAGGTGGGCGCCCGGCGCATCCTGGCGGTGCTGGAACCCCGCTCCAACACCATGAAGCTGGGTGTGATGAAGGATGCCCTGCCCGCCAGCCTGGCCGACGCGGACCGGGTGTTCTGCTACGCCGGCGGCATCGACTGGGATGTGGCGGAGGCGTTGCGTCCGCTCGGCGGCAAGGCTTCCGTCCATGGCGATCTGGCCGGGCTGGCGGAGGCCGTCGCCGCGGAATGCAGGCCCGGCGACCAGGTGCTGGTCATGTCCAACGGCGGTTTCGGCGGCATCCATGACAAGTTGCTGGAACGCCTGCGCGGCAACACGGGCTGAATGCCATGGATGCGCCCGGCCTCCAGCGTAATCTGAACGAGGAAGGCTGCGAGCTCAGGCTCACGGGCGGCTGGTGCATCCAGCATCTGGTCGAGGTGGAACGGCTCCTGGCCGAACTCCAGGTACCCCACGACCGGCCCGTGCGGGTCGACGCCTCCGGTTTACAGCGCCTGGACAGCGCCGGCGTCATGATGGTGGTCAATCGTCTGCGCGCCCTCGGCGTGGTGTGGCCCAACGTCAGCCTGCACCACTTCGAGCCGGCCCAGCTGACCTTGATCAAGCTGGTCGCCGATCGCATGGACACCCGCGCGAAGCCCCGGCCCAAGCGGCGGCCGCTGCTGCTGGCCGTGGGGCGGTGGACCGCGCGCATGGTGGCCCGGCTGCGCGGGCAACTCGCCTTTCTCGGCCAGATCGCGGAAGCCCTGGGAGATCTGGTTCTGCGTCCGCGTCTGCTGCGCCATCGTGAACTCACCGTGCAGTTGCAGACCGTCGGCCTCGGGGCTGTGCCCATCATCGCCCTGATGACTTTTCTGGTGGGCGTGGTGTTCGCCTTCCTGCTCGGCATCCAGGTGCAGAAGTTCGGCGCGAACATCTTCGTGGTGGACGGCATCGGTCTCGCCGTGGCCCGGGAGCTGTCGCCCATGCTCACCGCGATTCTCATCGCCGGCCGCTCCGGCGCGGCGTTCACGGCCCAGATCGGCGCCATGAAGGTCACCGAGGAAATCGACGCGATCTCCACCCTGGGCCTGTCCCCCATCCAGGTGCTGGTGCTGCCGCGCCTGATCGCCCTGATCGTCACCCTGCCTCTGCTCACCTTCGTCGGCGACGTGATGGGCATCGCCGGCGCTTCCCTGGTGGCGTCCAGCCAGTTGGACGTCACTTACTACACGTTCTACGACCGTCTCAAGTCCGTGCTGCCCCTGAACACGGTGCTGTTCGGCCTGGGCAAGGCGCCGGTGTTCGCCGCCGCCATCGCTTTCATCGCCTGCCGCAACGGCTTTTCCGTGAGCCGCGACGCGCGCAGCGTCGGCGACTTCACCACCACCACGGTGGTGCAGAGCCTGGTGGCGGTGATCCTGATCAACGCGGTGTTCGCCGTGGCCCATCCGGAGATTCCGTCGTGAGCGGCGAGGATTTCATCCTCGAGGCCGACGACATCCATACCCATCTGGGCGGGCATTGGCTGCATCGCGGCGTCGGCTTTTCCATTCCGCGCGGCCAGGTGGTGGCCCTGATCGGCGCCAGCGGCACGGGGAAAAGCGTGTTGCTGCGCGAATGCATCGGCCTGCTGCGGCCGAACGAGGGGAGCCTGCGCCTGTTCGGCGAGGATATCTGGCGCTTGTCGCGCAAACGCCTGAACCAGGTGCGCGGCCGCTTCGGCGTCCTGTTCCAGGAAGGCGCCCTGTTCTCCTCCCTGACCGTGGCCGAGAACGTGGCGGTGCCCCTGAAGGAACATACCGACCTGCCGGCCCGCCTGCGGGACGAACTGGTGGCCATGAAGATCCGCCTCGCCGGCCTGCCCCTGGACGCCTGCGACAAGCGTCCCAGCGAACTCTCCGGCGGCATGAAGAAGCGCGCGGCCCTCGCCCGCGCCTTGGTGCTGGAGCCGGAGTTGCTGTTCCTGGACGAGCCCACTTCCGGCCTGGATCCCATCAGCGCCCGGGAATTCGACCATCTGCTGCGGGTGCTGTGCGACAGTCTGGGCCTCACGGCCTTGATCGCCACCCACGACCTGGACACCCTGTGGGGCATGGTGGACCGGGTGATCGTCCTGTTCCGCGGCCGCGTCATCGCCGACGGTCCGGTGGACCAGGTGGCGGCCATGGATCATGAATGGATACGATCCTATTTCGCGGCCCATTCGGGCGAGAGGGGGTGAGATGGAATCCGATGCGCGATATGCATGGGTGGGGGGTGCGGTGCTGGTCCTGATCGCCTTGTTCGTGGGGGCGGTCTACTGGCTTCAGGGCAAGGACGGCACCGAGACGACCCGCTATCTGGTCTATTTCAAGAACCAGTCCCTGGAGGGCCTGCAGATCAACAGCGACGTGCGCATGCAGGGCATCAAGGTGGGCAAGGTGGTGGATTACGTGATCCAGCCGAACCAGGCCAAAACCGTGCGCGTCCTGCTGGAGGTGGACGCCCGCACGCCCATCCTGGAAGGGGTCGAGGCGGTGGTGAACCGCAACCTGGTCACCGGCCTGGCGGCGGTGGACCTGAACAATGTCTGGAAGGGCGGCATGCCCCTCACCGAGATTCCCAAGGGCGAGGACCATATCGTCATCGAGGAGGGCGTGCCGGAAATGGCGCGCTTCACCCAGGGCCTGGAGGAATTGGGCACCTCCGGCCAGGAAGCCCTGGAACGCTTCAACACGCTGCTCTCCGATCGCAACCAGCGCGCCTTCGCCGCCAGCCTGGACAACCTCGCCGGACTCGGCGCGGACGCGCGCCGCCTGCTGCCCGAATTGGGCGCCACACTGGAGGCGACCCGGCATGCCGCCGTCCGTCTCGATACGGTGGCCCAGGAAGCGGCGCCGCTGCTGCGGGATACCGGCCAGTTCGTGCGGCAGGCGGGACAGCGCCTCGACAGCCTCGCCGACGAGACGGAAGCCACCCTGCGCGGCACGCGGGCGACGCTCGCGGGCCTGGACACCGGCCTGCGCGATATCCAGGTGCAACTGCGCCTGAGCGCCGATCTGGGCATGCAGGAGATTCAACGCGGCGCCCAGGCGGTGCGCGTGGCCGGCGAGTCCCTGCAAACCACCGGGCGGGATCTCGCCGATCCGGGACGCTGGCTGTTCGGCCCCAACAAGGGGGAACTGGGCCCGGGAGAGGACAAGTGACAGGAACGACCATGATCCAGCGCGCGCCGCTGATTCTCGCCCTCGTGCTGGCCCTGGCCGGCTGCAACATGCTGGCCGGACGGCCCCACCCGGTCAGCCTGTACGTCCTGCCGGCGCCGACCGCCGCGCCGGCGGCGCCGGCAAGCCGATCCGCCGCCGTGCTGCTGGTGGGCGACACCGACGCGCCCGGCATCTACCAGAGCCTCAACCTGGTCTACAGCCGCGCGCCGGGCACCTTGTCCCAATACCAATACGCGCGCTGGAGCGAGTTGCCCGCCCGCCGTCTCAACATCCTGCTGCGCCAGCGCCTGGATGCGAGCGGATTGTTCCAGTCCGTCGCGGATGTCGGCGCGGGCGTGCGCGGCGATTTGCAGCTGAACACCCGCCTGCTGGAATTCCAGCACGATGCCGCCCAGCCGCCCGGTGTCGCGCGCGTGGCGCTGGAAGCCGAACTGGTGGACCGGCGGAGCGCGACCCTCGTGGCCCGGCGCCTGTTTCAAGCCGAGTCGCCCGCGCCCAGCCACGATGCCCCGGGCGCCGCGCTGGCCCTGGGACGGGCCGGCGGCCAGGCGCTGGATGAACTGGTGGGGTGGCTGGAACGGGTGCGGCCGCCGGATGCCCGGTAAAATGCGAGGCCCGCACACCATCCCAGCGCTCCATGTTCATCTACATCCACGGCTTCAACAGTTCCTCCCAGTCCGGCAAGGCGCGTGAAATGGCGGCCTGGATGGCCGAACGGGGGCTCGCGGAAGCCTTCGCCTGCCCCGATCTGCCGCATCGTCCCGGCGCGGCCATCGCCCTGTTGGAAGAGCTGATCGCCGGCAGCGCGGGTCGGGCCAAGCTGCTGGGCAGTTCCCTGGGCGGTTTCTACGCGACCTGGCTGGCGGAAAAGCACGGCCTCAAGGCGGTATTGATCAACCCCTGCGTCGCCTGCGACGACAAACTCAGATCCTTTGTCGGCCAGACCCAGAAGAACTGGCATTCCGGCGAGGAGTACCCGTTCGGCGCCGAGCACGCCGCCGAACTGGACGCCCTGCGGGTGGATGCCGTCACCCGGCCGGAACGTTATTTCCTGTTGGTGGAGCGGGGCGACGAGGTCCTCGATTGCCGCGAGGCCATCGCCTATTACGCCGGCGCGCGCCAGGTGGTGTTGGAGGGGGGCGACCACGGCTTCTCGCGCTTCACCGACTATTTGCCCGAAATTCTGGCCTTCTGATTTAGCTTTCCGGTAGCCCATCCATGTTTGTTTTGTATGAAGAAGACGGCGACATCAAAGCCGGCACGATCCTGGCCGACAACGACAGTTCCTTCCAGGTGGAATCCCAGCACGGCAAGCGCGCCAAGGTGAAGGCGGCCCATGTGCTGCTGAAGTACGCCGCCCCCGGCCCGACCCAGGTCATGGACCAGGCGCGCGCCGGCAAGGACGAGCTGGATCTGGATTTCCTGTGGGAAGTCGCGGGCGCGGACGAGTTCGGCTTCGAGGATCTGGCCCGGGAGTACCACGGCCACGCGCCCACCGCGCCCGAGGCGACCGCCATCCTGCTGGCCCTGCACGGCGCGCCCATCTATTTCCACAAGAAGGGCAAGGGACGCTACCGGGCCGCGCCCGCCGACATCCTCGCCGCCGCGAAGGCGGCGGTGGAGCGCAAGGCGCGGGAAAACGCCCAGCGCGCGGAATGGGTCGCCATGCTGGCGCGCGGCGAGTTGCCGGAAGCCTTCCGCGACAAGGTGTTCGAACTGGCCCACAAGCCGGACAAGAACAGCCTGGAGTACAAGGCGTTGAGCGACGCCTGCGCCGAGACCAACCTGTCCGTGGTGCGCCTGCTGGACAAGTGCGGCGCGATTCCCTCCAGCCACGAATACCATCTGCAGGCTTTCCTGCTGACCCATTTCCCGCGCGGGGTGGGCTTCTCCGGCCTGGACGCGCCGCCGCCGCCGCCGGAATTGCCGGCCGGCGACGCGCCCGCCTTCAGCATCGACGACGCGGCCACCACCGAGATCGACGACGCCTTCTCGGTCATTTTCAAGGCGGACGGCTCGGTGCGGGTGGGCATCCACATCGCCGCGCCGGCCCTGGGCATCACGCCGGGCTCGGATCTGGACAAGGTGGCGGCGACGCGCCTGTCCACGGTCTACATGCCCGGCGGCAAGATCACCATGCTGCCGGAGGATCTGATCGCCCGTTATACCCTGGCGGAAAACCAGGACTGCCCGGCCCTGTCCCTGTACGTGGATGTCGGTCCGGACTATGCGATCCAGAACCTGTCGACCCAGGCGGACGTGGTGCGCATCGCCGCGAACCTGCGCCACGAGACCCTGGAGCCTTTGTTCAACGAGGCCAGCATCGGCCAGGGCGGCCCGGACTATCCGTTCCGGCGCGAACTGGAATGGCTGTTCGGCTTCGCCCGCAAGCTGGAGGAGGGGCGCGGCAAGGCCGACCAGGTGCAGCGCAACGACTTCGTGTTCAAGGTCCAGGACGAGCGGGTGGAAATCCTCACCCGCCAGCGAGGCAATCCCATCGACAAGCTGGTCTCGGAAATGATGATCCTGGCCAACAGCCGCTGGGGCGAACTGCTGGCCGAGCGGGAAGTGGCCGGCGTGTATCGGGCGCAGACCGGCGGCAAGGTGCGCATGACCCTGAAGCCCGCGCCCCACGAGGGCCTGGGCGTGGCCTACTACGCCTGGAGTACCTCGCCCCTGCGCCGCTACGTGGACCTGCTGAACCAGCGTCAAATTCTCTCCGTGGCCCTGAACCAGACGCCGCCCCATGCCGGCAACGATCCCCTGTTGTTCGCCGCCGTGCGGGATTTCGAGCTGGCCTACGATGCCTACGCCGAATTCCAGCGCGGCATGGAACGCTACTGGTGTCTGCGCTGGCTGCGCCAGGAAAACGTGAAGGAGATCGACGCCACGGTCTGGCGCGAGAATCTGATCCGCCTGGACAACCTGCCCTATGTCGCAAAGGTGGTGGGCGCGCCCACCCTCAACCCGGGCGACCGTCTGCGCGTGGCGGTGGAAAACATCGACCTGCTCGACATCGACCTGACATGTCGCTTCCTCGCCCCGTTGAACGCCTGAGGGAGGCCTTCGCGCCGATCCCCTACGCGCCGCTCACCTCGGCGGACTGGGACGAGCGCTTCACCAAGGCCATCCTGGTCTCGGCCATCCTCCATGTGCTGTTCATCTTCGGCATGCAGTTCAAGGCGGCGAATCCCAAGCTGTTCGAGAACAACAATCCGCCCATCGACGTGGTGCTGGTCAACGCCAAGTCCAAGACCAAGCCCATCAAGGCCGACGTGCTGGCCCAGCACAACCTGGACGGCGGCGGCAACGTGGACGACGAGCGCCAGGCGAAATCCCCCCTGCCCGCGTCGGATCGGGAGCAGGCCATGAGCGCGGAGGCGGAATTCAACGCCCGCGTGCAGGCATTGGAGCGGCAGACCCAGGCGCTGATGAAGCAGATCAAGTCCGACTACGTGGCGCCGGAGCAGAAGCCGGCGCCGCCGGTGGACCCGCGTCCGGCCGCGCCGGTCCCCGCGCCTGTCGATCTGGCCGCGCGCAGCCTGGAGATGGCGCGCCTGCAAGGCCAGATCAACCAGCAGATGGACGAATACCAGAAGCGTCCCCGGCGCATGTACGTCGGCGCGCGCGCCCAGGAATTCACCTTCACCCAATACGTCGAGGACTGGCGCATCAAGGTGGAGCGGGTGGGCAACCTGAACTACCCGGAAGCCGCGAAACGCAACGGCCTGTACGGCACGCTGGTGCTGACCGTGAGCATCAAGGACGACGGCAGCGTCGAATCCATCCAGATCGAGCGCTCCTCCGGCTCCAAGATTCTCGACCAGGCGGCGATCAATATCGTCGAAATGGCCGCGCCCTACGCCCGCTTCCCGGAAGCCATGCGCAAGAAGGTGGACATCCTGGGCATCACGCGCAGCTGGTCCTTCACCCGCTCCGACCAATTGACCAGTCAATAAGCAGGGCTTCTACACCGATAAACAGAGTGAATGCGCTAAAATGCCGGGCTTCCAATACCGCTCGCAAGAGGCTCCAGCATGCACAACGGCACCACGCTCACCCAATTCATCATCGAGGAACAGCGCCACATCGCCGGCGCGACGGGCGACTTCACCGCCCTGCTGAACGACCTGGTGACCGCCATCAAGGTCATCTCCAATACCGTCAACAAAGGCGCCCTGGTGGGCGTGATGGGCGCGCTGGATTCCCAGAACGTGCAAGGCGAGACCCAGAAGAAGTTGGACGTGATCACCAACGACATCATGCTCCGCACCAACGAATGGGCCGGCCACCTGGCGGGCATGGCGTCGGAAGAGATGGACGAGGTCTATCCCATTCCCGGCAAGTATCCCCTGGGCAAATACCTGCTGGTGTTCGACCCGCTGGACGGCTCCAGCAACGTGGACATCAACATCTCCGTCGGCACCATCTTCAGCATCCTGCGCGCGCCGGTGGCCAACCGCGCCGCGAGCGCCGAGGATTTCCTGCAGCCCGGCGTCAAGCAGGTCTGCGCCGGCTACGCGCTGTACGGTTCCTCCACCATGCTGGTGCTGACCATGGGCCACGGCGTCAACGGCTTCACCCTGGACCGGGAAGTGGGCGAATTCCTGCTGACCCATCCGGCCATGAAGATTCCCGAGGACACCAAGGAATTCGCCATCAACGCCTCCAACCAGCGCTTCTGGGAAGCGCCGGTCCAGCGCTACGTCGAGGAGTGCCTGCAAGGCAAGGACGGCCCGCGCGGCCGCGATTTCAACATGCGCTGGGTCGCCTCCATGGTGGCCGAGGTGCATCGCATCCTGACTCGCGGCGGCATCTTCATGTATCCGCGCGACACCAAGGATCCCGCGAAACCGGGCAAGCTGCGCCTGATGTACGAGGCCAACCCCATGAGCTTCATCGTCGAGCAGGCGGGCGGAGTGTCCTCGACCGGTTACCAGCGGATCATGGATATCGCGCCGGAAGGCTTGCACCAGCGGGTGCCCGTGATCCTGGGCTCGAAGAACGAGGTGGAAGTGGTGTTGGGTTACCACAAGGGCTGAGCGCTACACGCCCGCCACGCGACCGACGCGGGTCGCCGGTCCTTCCCGCGACCGCATCGGCGCGCGGGCGCGAGGTCATTCCTCTCCCGCGTCCGCCGCCGGTTTTCTGAACCGTTTCCAGCCGAGCCATGCCAGGCCCTGCCTGATCCAGTTCTTCATCCGGCGCCCTTGGATATGCCAGAGGGCGAAGAGCCGGCCGAGGGGCGTCGCGGAATTGAACGCGATGATGCCGTAATAATCCCGGGCGTTTTTCATCCACCCGCGTTTGTATTCATCCCTGCCGTAGCCGTAGTCGAGTTTGTCCACCCGGTCCCGATCGAGCACGTGGGCGATCATGAAGCTGGTCAGGACGACCCCGACGGCAAGCTTCTTATAGGCTTCGTCATAGGCCAGGCGCGCGCAATGGGCGGTGCCGCCGCTGACAATCCAGAACTGCACCGCCGTGGCCACGCCGTCGAGCCGGAGTATGCCCAGGCGCAGGCAGCCCTTGCTCGCGCACAGATGCATGAGGCGGATGGTTTCCAGGGAGAACATGGACGCGGGGGATTTCCAACTGGCGCGGGAGACGCCGAGATACTCGGGCATGACGCGTTCCAGTTCGTCCGCGTCGGTCACCAGGGCCAGTTCCAGTCCCCCGCTTTTTTCCAGCGCGCGCCTGCGCCGCCGCACGTTGTAACGCATGTTCGCGCTGCGCAGCGCGAAGTAGGCCTCGTAGTCGAGGCCCGCGGTATCCTCATAACGATTGAACGAATTGGCATAGGTCTGGCAGATGAAGCCCGCGCTTATCAGGGCTTTTTGGATGGAATCGCCGAGCGGGGAGCCCAATTCGAATGGCCAAATCCGGATGGCATCGAAGCGCGCGGGATGTCCGTCCGGGTTCTCTCCTTTGAAATGCCTGAACAGCACCTCCAGGATCTGTTCGGCATGCCGCGCCGAGGGATCGAAAATCAGCGCCGTCGTCGTGTAGTTTTCCGGATTGCTGATGGAGCCGATCACACTGCCCCATTTCACCGCGTAGTCGCTCGTGGAGTAGCGCAGGGGGGCCAGCAGCAGGGGGCGGCCGGACGCGGCCTCCTCCACGCCGTATAGGCGGAATTGGTCGGTCTCGTGGAAAAAATGGGACAGCAAATGTTCGAACCATTCCGGGTCGCGGAAGATGCCATTCCGTTCGATTTCTCCCTCGAGGAGCCGGCGGTATGGGTCGGGAAGGACGGAGAAGCCGGGAAATCGGCGAATGCGGAATGGGGGGCTCATGCCTTGCAACGAGTTGTCCGACGGCCTTGACAGGGATTTACACGGGAAACGCTCGGCGCCACTTCAGCTTCCATCGGCGGCATCGGTATGATCGCGATTTCGCCAAACACACCTTTCTCCACGAGGTCTGAACCTATATGGACTTATCCGGCAAGGCAAGCTTGGTCGTGTCTTTCGTGTCCTTTGCCATTGGCCAGGGAGGAGAAGGGATAGTCGCCGAAGGCCAATCCGGAGCGAAGTAGGCGTGCTTCGATGAAAAGAGAACGAACGCGGCTCGACCAGTTGCCCGACGCCGACGCATGGCCGTCGCCGGACCCGGACGATCGCCTCATCCCCATGCAGACCCATGCCTGGATGCGGGCGCGATCGGCAGCGCTCGGCGAGTCCGCGGATCGGCGCCTGATCGCCGTGAAAACGGGCGATCGGATCGAGGCGATCGCGCCCTTGATCCAGGTTGGTGGATGGTTGCGGGAAATGCCGGCGCTCTATGAGCCGAGCGATCTGGTGTGGAGCAGCCCGGAAAGCCTGCGGGAGCTTGCCGCCGCGCTGGCGGCGCAGCCCCTGCCCGTTTTTCTGGATCGCCTGCCTGGCGACTCGCCCACGCTCCCCATGTTGCGGCGCGCCTACGCCGGGCGCGGCATCGTCCGGGTCCAGCCGGCCATGGCGACGCCGGTTCTCGAACTGGACCCGCGCCGCCGGGATGTCGAATCCGTCCTCAACGCGGGCCGGAGATCCGATATCCGGCGCGCGGAGCGGCGCGCCCGCGGCCTGGGCGAGGTGGGATACGACATAGTCACGCCGGGCTCGGAGGATGAATTGGAGACGTTGATGCGCGAGGTCTACTCCGTGGAGTCGCGCAGTTGGAAGGAACAGGCAGGCAGTTCGTTGTCTTCGAACGTCTGGCAAGGAGCGTTCTTTCGGCGCTTTGCCCGGGATGCGATGCGGACGGGCGTGCTGCGCCTCGCCTTTCTGCGCATAGCCGGCGCGGCGGTCGCCGTGCAGATCGCCGTGGAGTGGCGGCAACGCTTCTGGTTGCTGAAAATCAGCCACGATCAGTCATTCTCCATGTGCTCACCGGGACAGCTGCTGATGGCGCACACGCTCAGCCACGCCATTCGCGCCAACCTGCTGTCCTACGAATTCATGGGCGTGATGGACGACTGGACCAGGCTGTGGACCCGACGGGTCCGCGAACATGTGCAGGTCCGCGCCATTCCCTTCAGCGCGGCAACCGGCAAGATGTTGATCAAGCGCACGCTACGCTCCGCGCTCGGCGGGCTGGGACGATTCGCGAGGTAAAGAGATGCTGGGAAAACTTCTCAAGCGCCCGCTGCGTCGGGTGTTGAATATCGCCGGCCGGGCCTATGTCTCCGGCGACAAGCTGGAGGACGCACTGGAGATTGCCAGGCGGCTCGCTTTGGAGGGCATGTCGAGCACCCTGGGGTATTTCCATGGACAGCATGATTTGCCTGTCCAAGTGGCCGAGACCACTTCCGCCATCGTGGACGCGGTGGCCGGATTGGATCCCCAGGGCTACGTCTCGATCAAAGCGCCGGCCTGTCGCTACGAGCCGCGCCTGCTCGCCCCGATCCTGCTGAAGGCGAAGGAGAGGGGGGTTCTGGCCCACTTCGATTCCCACGAAATCCATACCTGCGACGCCACCTTGGCATGCGCCGCCCAGGCGGTCGATTTGGGCGCGAAAACGGGCATCACCCTGCCAGGGCGCTGGCGCCGCAGCGTGGCGGATGCCGCGCTCGCATGCCAGTTGGGGCTTAGGGCGCGGGTCGTGAAAGGCGAGTGGCCCGACCCGGAGGCGCCCGCCAGGGACAGGCGGCAGGGCTTTCTTGAGGTGGTCGACAGCCTGGCCGGCCGCGCGCCGGAAGTCGCCATCGCCACCCACGATCCCTGGCTCGCGCGCGAATCCTTGTCCCGGCTGCGGGCGGCAGGAACGCGATGCGAGTTCGAGTTGCTGTACGGCTTGCCGAACAGGGAGGTGCTTGCCGTGGCCCGGGCGTTTTCCATACCGGTGCGCACCTATATCCCGTTCGGGATCGCCTGGCGGCCTTATGCGATGAGCAAGGCCGCGGACAACCCCCACATGCTGTGGTGGGTCGTCCGGGATTTCACGCGAGGGTTGATGTCGCGAAAAAGGCGTTCCGCGTCGGACCCTCGTTGAAATGAAAACGGGCGCGACGCGCCCGTTTTCATTGTGGCTCGGATAGCCCCGTTCAGGTGTGCAGGCTGGAAAGATAGTTGCAAACCTGGGTTGCGCCCCAGGACACGCCGTCCTTGACCTGGTAGGTGCCGCCGTTGCAGGTCGCGTTGAACATGGCGATCACTTCTTCGGGCTTGACCGGAAAATCAGGCGCGCATTCGACCGAGTTCAGGAACGCGGTGGCGATTTCGCGCGCATAGGCGTAATCGCTGAAGCCGGAACTGGAGTCCAGGCACAGGACTTCGTAAAGCGTCAAATGCACACTTTTGGAATCGCTCGGGGAGGATTTCCGCCAGACATTGTCGGATCCCTTCTTGCGGCAATAGAACGCATTGAACTTTTTGCCGTTGCGCGAGATGTCCTTCATGCAGGCGCCCATCTCGTTGGGGTAATCCTTGTTTTTTTCGTCCATGTACATCAGCTGCCCGCTTCTCTTGACGCAGGTGCCTTTCTTGTACTGGTTCCAGTAGCTCTGCTTCCAGCCGTCGCAGGACTTGCCGAGGCTGGTACAGCTTTTCCCGCCGGGTGCCGAGGTGTTGTTGGACAGCTTGCCGGAGATGGTGCATTTGTAGGGGACGTTGGTCGCGAGCGCATTCCTGCTGGACAGTGTGGCTAGGACTACTGGCGTGGCAAGGGCGGTTTTCGTCAACTGGCGACGTGTTTCGTTCACCGCGGGGGGTGAAGTATGGGACTCGTTGTGTTCCATGGGCTGCCTCTATTCGGTGTATACAGCTAGTTGTCTGGTAGTAAGCAATAAGTATGCCCGTCTTCTATCCTCCCACGGAATCTAGGGTTTAGTGGCATACGCCGATTCGGTGGAGGTGGGTGTGTAAAAAAAACCGACAATTGCGGACGCCGGTCCCGCGCTATTCCTCCTCCTCCTTCTCGCGCGTGAAGGCCTTGCGCAGCAAGTGCGGAATCAACAAGGTAACCGGCATGCGCAACCAATGACTGCGAACATAGAGGATAAATTCCGCAAGGGGCGTGAAAGGCTTGTGACAACTTGGGTGGAAACTGGCGAATCCCCTGGCGAGCAGCCAGTTGGTGGGGACTTCCGCGAATCGGCTCGGGCGCCGCAGGCGCAGCCGGTCCCAGGGGATATCCATGGCGAATAGCCGTTCCAGGTGTACGAGCACGTAATACAGGGGGAAATCCAGGTTGAGCGCCTGGCCGCGGGTCGACAGTTCTGTCCAGAACTCGTCGTTCGCTTGCGCCGCCTCTTGTATCTGGGCATGCATGTCCGCCAAGTCCCGCAAACCGTGCCACCACTCTCCCTCATGGGTGAGGTGGGTGGCGGAATGCAGAATGAGGTCGATCGCGCAGGGAACATGCAGGCAGCGCATGCCCGGCAACTTGTCGGCCGCGGCGATGATCAGTTCCGGCTTGGTCTTGATGCGCGCGGTCTCGGGCAGCAGATTGTGATGCACGTCCAGATCGGTGCCGCGCCGGACATGATGCATGGGCGGGATTTCGTGCATCCACTCCCGGTAATAGCGTTGGTCGTACTCGTCATGCTGGTTGTCGACCCAGCCCGCCAGCATGAGCGCCGCTTCCACGCCAGGGATGCGGTCCTTCTGCGCCAGGATGTCGATATCGGACATCAGGCGCCCCGCCGCCGCCGGCGAATCGCTGGCCACGTAGGCCGCGCCCTTGAGGACCAGGATCGGGATGTCCAGATCGGCCAGGGCCTTGTCCAGTTGGGCAAGCTCATAGCGCACGATGGTCGCCTGTCTGGCCGACAGGGCAAGTCCGGCCTGCAGGGCATGCTGGACCGGCGTGGGCAAGTGGGGACTGACGCCCGCATGCTCGGCGAGGGCGCCGAGACGGCCCAGGAGGCCCGCCGAGCGGGCCTGGGGAATGAGCCGGTCCCATTGGGCTAGGGAGAAATCCCGCATCCGGCGTGGCGATCGCAGCGCGCTGATCAGGTCGGCGCAGGCGGGAATCATGAGACCAGGGCCTCGAAGAACGCCAAGGCATCGTCGACATGGGAATACTCGAAATTCCAGCAGTCGCACTGATCGAGCAGGCCGGCGGTCAGCTTGAAGCCCAATGCGCCGAGCTCGTCGTAGTTGAAGGCATGGCTGGCCGCATGAATGAAGGCGTCAGCCTTGGCATGGGGGCCGGACGTGGGCGCTCCCCCGGCGCGCCAGCGTGGAAACACGATATGGCGCGGAGCGGCCTTTTCCCCCACCCTGGCCACACTGTCGGCGGGCGGCTTCAGATGCGCCACCGTGCCCTTGTGCGTGTCCTTGGCGGCTTCGCCGATGCAGGCCGCGGGCGAAAAGGCGCGGACGATCTCGATGCTGGAATTTTTCAGGCTGACCGGACGCGCCAGGGGGACGACCAGCCCGTCGTCACGATCGATCAAGGTGATCTCGTCGGACAGCAGACGCCAGCCGGACAGGGAGAGAATCGCCGTCAGCGTGCTTTTTCCGGCGCCCGGCTCCCCCGGCAGGATGACCGCCTGGCCGTTCTTCTCCAGGACCGCCGCGTGCAGCATGAGGTAGTGGTGGGCGTGGCCGGCGATGCACCAGTTCATGCCCCATTCCAACTGGGCGAAGTCATGGTCGGCGGGCAGGGGTTTGAACGGAGAGTAATCGTCCATCCAGAAATAGGCTTGCGGCCTGAGCCAACGCCGCATCCCCAAGGGCGGCGCCAGCCGGATGTGAAAATCGTGGTAGTCGAAATCCCCGGTCTCGAAATCGGCGTACAGCGTATGCAGACCCTGCGCCACCCGTTTGCTCCGGGTGCTGATGCTGATGCTGAAGCGGAAGGGACCGGTCACCAGGCCGATGCCGCTGGAGAGGCGATGTTCCAGTTCCGGCGGGGAAAGCTCAGCGATCCGCACGTGCCCTCTCGATGAAGTCCAGGCGTTCCAGGCTGTCGAGGATGGATTCCAGCATCTCGCGCGGCGACTCGACCCCCCATTCCTGAAGCTTTCCGGCCAGCGTGCTTTCCGCGCCGCGCCCGGCGAGTATCTCTTCCATGATCAGTCCGGCGGATTCCGACAACCTATGGGTATCGCCCGAGCCGCCATGATAGAAGACGTACTCGTCCTCGCCGGGCCAGCGGCGCCAGAGCGGTTCCGAGCAGGCGGAAATCCGCCACTCGGCGTCGGTGGGAAGGGGCGTGGAGTCTGACATGGCGTGGATAAGCATACCCGAGGCTCATCCGGACTGTCGTCCCAGCGTCACCCTTTCGTTGCCGCCCAGGTCGCGCAAGGTCTCTATCTCATGGAAGTTCGCGTCCAGGAACAGGGCCTTGCAGGATGCGCCCTGGTTCCAGCCATGCTCCACCAGCAACCAGCCGCCCGGGGACAGATAGCTGGGCGCGGCGCCGATGATGCGGATCAGATCCTCCAGCCCGGACTCGCCGGAGACCAGGCAGGAATCCGGTTCGAAACGGACGTCGCCGCGCGCCAGATGGGGGTCGCCATCGGCGATATAAGGAGGATTGGCGACGATCAGATCGAAACGCCGGCCCGCCAGGGACGCATACCAGTCGGATGCCGTGAAACTGACTCTCGCGCCGAGGGCGTGGGCATTGAACCGTGCCAACTCCAGGGCGGCTTCGCTTTGCTCCACGGCGTGAACGGTGGCGGCGGGCCTTTCCAATGCGAGGGTTGCGGCCAGGCAGCCACTGCCCGTGCCCAGGTCGAGAATCCGCGCGGGCGCGCCGGGCGCGATGCGTTCCAGGGCCGCGTCCACCAGCAACTCGGTCTCTGGCCTCGGGATGAGGACGTCGGCGGTGACCCGGAAGCGCCGCCCGTAGAACTCCTTCGCGCCCAGGATGTAGGCCACGGGCGTGCCCAGTTCCCTTTGCCGCAGCAACTGTTCCACGGCCGCGCACCCTTCCGGCCCGACATCGTCACGGTCGTGGCCAACCAGCCAGGCTCGCGACACCCCCATGGCGTGGCTGGCGAGAATGCGCGCTTCGCCGCGCGCCGCTCCGGCTTCCAGCGGCAAGGCCTCGGCCAGGCGCCGGGCCGCCATATCGAGAAGGGTGGCGACCTCCACGCTCACCCCTCTCCGGACAAGGCCGCCAACAGCTCCGCCTGGTGTTCCGCCGTCAGCGCGGCGATGAGCTCGTCCAATTCGCCTTCCATGACGAAGTTCAGCTTGTACAGCGTCAGGTTGATGCGATGGTCGGTCACGCGGCCCTGGGGGAAGTTGTAGGTGCGGATGCGGTCGGAACGGTCGCCCGTGCCGATCAAGCTCTTGCGGGTGCTGGCTTCCTTGGCCTGGGCTTCCCGGTCGCGCTGGTCTTTCAAGCGCGCGGCCAGCACCGACAGGGCCTGCGCCTTGTTGCGGTGCTGGGAACGGTCGTCCTGGCATTCCACCACCAGGCCGCTGGGCAGGTGGGTGATGCGCACCGCCGAGTCGGTCTTGTTGATGTGCTGGCCGCCGGCGCCGGAGGCGCGAAAAGTATCGATGCGCAGATCGGCGGGATTGATGTCGATCTCGCCGGCTTCGGCGGCTTCCGGCATCACGGCGACGGTGCAGGCTGAAGTGTGGATGCGGCCCTGGGTTTCGGTTTCCGGCACCCGCTGCACGCGATGGCCGCCGGATTCGAACTTGAGTTTGGAATAAGCGCCCTGACCGACGACGCGGGCGATGATCTCCTTGTAACCACCCACCTCGCCTTCGCTCTGCGAGACGATCTCCACCTTCCAGCGCTGCCGCTCGGCATAGCGGACGTACATGCGGAACAGATCGCCGGCGAACAGGGCGGACTCGTTGCCGCCGGTGCCGGCACGGATCTCCAGGAAGATGTTGCGTTCGTCGTTGGGATCCCGGGGCAGCAGCAGGATCTGCAACTGGGCGTCCAGTTCGGCGAGGCGGGCCTTCGCGGCCTCCACTTCCTCCTGGGCGAAATCCTTCATTTCCGGGTCGGCGAGCATGCCCTCCGCGGTGGACAGATCGGCCCGGGCCCGTTTCCAGGCAAGGTAGTGCTCGACCACCGGGCCGATGTCGGCATGTTCCTGGCTGAGCTTGCGATATTGGGCCATGTCCGCCGTGGCGCGTTCGTCCGCCAACAAGCGGTCGAGCTCTTCCCGGCGCAGGGCAAGCTGTTCGAGTTTGTCTTGGAGGGTGGGCTTCATGAAACCGTGAAACGTGAAACGTGAAACGTGAAACGCTGGGACGAATACGTTTCACCTGAGCCGCAAAGCGGCAAGTCACGTTTCACATTTCACTAATCCCCGTGCAGGTTGTAGAGGCGGGACACCAGCCGCGCGAGTTCTTCCCGCTCGGATTCACCCGCCTGATTCAGCGTGTGGCTTGGATCGTGCAGCATTTTGTTCATCAGTCCCCGGCTCATGGCTTCCAGCACGGCCTGGGGGTCGTCGCCCCTGAGCAGGGCCTTGTGGGCCTTGTCCAGTTCGTGGCGGCGCAGGCGTTCGCCATGGTCGCGCAGGCTGCGGATCACCGGCACCGCCTGGCGCGTGTCCATCCAGTGCATGAACTCGTTGACCCGCGCGGCGATGATGGCTTCCGCCTGGGTCACGGCGGACTGGCGGTTGTCCTGGCCGGCGCGCACCACCTCGCCCAGGTCGTCCACGGTGTAGAGGAAGACGTCGTCCAGTTCGCCGACTTCGGTCTCGATGTCGCGCGGCACCGCCAGGTCCACCATGAACATGGGGCGGTGCTTGCGCACCTTGACGGCGCGTTCCACCAGGCCCAGGCCGACGATGGGCAGGGGGCTGGCGGTGGAGGTGACCAGGATGTCGAACTCGGGCAGCAATTCCGGCAGGTTGTTCAAGGCCGCCGATTCACCGCCGAATTTGTTGGCCAGATCGCGTGCCCGCTCGATGGTCCGGTTCACCACCATCAGGCGGCGCGGGCAGCGCGCGGCGAAGTGGGTGGCGACCAGCTCGATCATCTCGCCAGCGCCGATGAACATCACCGCCTGGTCGGTGATCGAGGGAAAGATGCGTTCCGCCAGGGTGACCGCGGCGGCGGACATGGATACCGTGCTAGAGCCGATTTCGGTCGCGGTGCGCACTTCCTTGGCCACCGAAAAGGTGCGCTGGAACAGCTTGTTGAGCAGCAGGCCCAGGGTGCCCGCGTCCTGGGCCTTGTCCGCCGCCTGCTTCATCTGGCCCAGAATCTGGGTTTCGCCCAGCACCATGGAGTCCAGCCCGGAGGCGACGCGGAACGCGTGGTTCGCGGCCTGCTGCTGGGGCAGCAGGTAGAGATAGGGTTTCACTTCCCTGGGCGGCAGGCCGTGGAAGCTCGCCAGCCACTCCGCCACACCGTCCGGCTCCTGGGTGTTGCAGTAGATCTCGGTCCGGTTGCAGGTGGACAGGATCGCCGCTTCCCGCGCGATGCGGCGCGCGCCGGTCACATCGGACAGGGCCTTGGGGAGAATGTCGGGCGGAAACGCCACCCGCTCCCGGATGGCCACGGGAGCGGTGTGATGGTTCACGCCACAGGTGAAAAGCTGCATTCCACTGTCAAATCAAGGAATTGAGGGCGGGCATTGTACCGCGAAGGCGGGTCGAGTGAATTTGCTCCCGCTCAGTTTATTTGTTGGATGCCTATCTGCGCCGGGGCGGGTCGACAGGACGAGGTGCCGCGCCCCGCGAGATGAACATGCCGAGGGTAGCCGGGCGGTGGCCCAGGTAGCGCGAAGATCGACTCCGGGCCAGCGCCGAAAGACGCGCCGGGGAAGGCATGCGGGGCCGCCATGCTTCCCCTGGTTCGCTCCCGGCATGTCCCCGTCTCAGAGCGCCTCGGCCGTGTAGGTCACCGAGAGCGTGTGGCTGCCGCCCGCTGGGATGGTGACCACGTTTTCCAGGGCGTTGGCCGATTCCACGCACACCATGCCGCGCCAGCCGTCCGGGCCGAAATCCCCCATCTTGTCGGCTTTCTCGGCCCAGGGCGTCCATACCACGGTTGACCGGCTGCCGGATTTTGCGACGACGATGCGGCGCTTGAGGCGGGCGTCGACGATTTCACAGGTGGATTCTGTATCCACGTAGACCCGGTCCACCTCGCCGGCGAAGCGCACCGCGCCGTTCTGGGTATGGCGCGTGGCCCCCGCGACCTTGTCGAGATAGACGGTGTTTTCCAGGCCGGTGACCTGGATGTCGGCGATGTCGCCGATCTGCAGGTAGGTATGCAGGGCCTCGCCGACCACCACATCCCGGGTATCCAGGTTGGTGGTGGTGAGGTCCATGCGCAGGCGCTCGCCCACCGTCACCGTCAATTCCAGGCGCGTGGCGTGGGGCCATTGGGCATGGGTCTGCTCGTTCGGCATGAGCATCAGCGTGAGCCGGGTTTCGCCCGTGTCCAGGGCGGCGCTGGCGGTGACCTGCCACATGACCGTGCGGGCGAAGCCGTGGCCGGGGAAGCCGCTTTCCGTCGCGTGGGGGCCGAACCAGGGCCAGCACACCGGCGCGCCGCCGCGGATGGATTTGCCCGGCGCGAATTTCGCGTAATCGGACAGCCAGACCACCGGCTCGGTCTGGGTCTTGGGCCGGAACGTGGTGACATGGGCGCCCTGCAGGCACACATAAGCGGTACCGAGCGCGTTGTCGATCTCGGCGAAGGTCAGGCCGCCCGGGCCTTCGATGAATTTGAGCTGTTCACCGAGGGCGAGACGGTCGTTGATTTCGGCGAGTGTCATGGCGGGTCTCCTGAGTCGTTGGAAGAAGGGATAGGGAACGGGCGCGCTTTCACGCGGCGAACATGGCGGTCCAGTTGACGGCGACCATGGCGAGGCAGAGGAGGGCGTAGAGCCTGCCCGCAATGCCGCCCCGGCGGGCGCCCTGCGCCGGCGCGCCCGCACCGGCCAGCTTCACGTAGAACACGTAGTAGAGCACCGTGGTGATGAGGTTGAACGGCAGCCAGGTCAGCGCGCGATACCAGGTGGCGGTGCCCGGATCGCCCATCTGGCCCAGCATGCCCCAGAGATAGAGCACGTTGACGCCCACCGAGACGAACAGGAAGGCGGGCCAGTTCTGGAAACGCGCGAGGGGGTCATGTTCCGGCGACGGTTGTTCCGGTTCCGGCGCGTCGGCCATGCCCATGCCTCAGCCGCGCCTTTCCACCTGCGTCACGTCGCGCACCGCGCCGAAAGCCGCCGAAGTGGTCATGGCGGCATAGGCGCGCAGGGCGGCGGACACGGGCCGGTCGCGATTTTCCGGCCGCCAGGCTTGCGCGCCCTTGGCTTCCATGTCGGCGCGGCGTTTGGCCAGTTCCTCGTCGCTCACCGCCACGCGGATGGTCCGGTTCGGGATGTCGATCTCGATCCGGTCGCCTTCCCGCACCAGGCCGATGGCGCCGCCTTCCGCGGCTTCCGGCGAAGCGTGGCCGATGGAGAGGCCGGAGGTGCCGCCGGAGAAGCGGCCGTCGGTGACGAGGGCGCAGGCCTTGCCCAGGCCCTTGGACTTCAGGTACGAGGTGGGATAGAGCATTTCCTGCATGCCTGGTCCGCCGCGCGGGCCCTCGTAGCGGATCACCAGGACGTCGCCTTCCTTGATCCCGTCCGCGAGGATGGTTTCCACCGCCGCGTCCTGGCTTTCGAAGATGCGCGCCGGGCCGCTGAACTTGAGGATGCTGGCGTCCACGCCGGCGGTCTTGACGATGCAGCCGTCCAGGGCCAGGTTGCCGTACAGCACGGCCAGGCCGCCGTCCTGGGAATAGGCGTGGGCCTTGTCGCGGATGCAGCCGTTGCCCCGGTCCAGATCCAGTTCCGGATAGCGTTTGTTCTGGCTGAACGCGACCTGGGTGGGCACGCCGCCCGGCGCCGCCTTGTAGAACTCGAAGATGGACAGGTCGTGAGCCTGCATCACGTCCCAGATCTGCAGGGCGCCGCCCAGGGTCTTGCTGTGCACGGTATGGCAATTCCGATGGATCAGGCCGGCCCGGTCCAGTTCGCCCAGGATGGCCAGCACGCCGCCGGCCCGGTGCACGTCTTCCATGTGGTAGATCTGGGTCGAAGGCGCCACCTTGGCGAGATGGGGCACTTTGTGGCTCAGGCGGTCGATGTCCTTCATGGTGAAGTCCACGCCCGCTTCCCGGGCCGCAGCCAGCAGGTGCAGCACGGTATTGGTGGAACCGCCCATGGCGATGTCCAGGCACATGGCGTTCTCGAAGGCCTCGAAGGTGGCGATGGAACGGGGCAGCACGCTGGCGTCGTCGCCCTCGTAATAGCGTTTCGCCAGGTCCACGACGAGGCGGCCGGCGCGCAGGAACAGTTCCTTGCGGTCGGCGTGGGTCGCCAGCAGGGAACCGTTGCCGGGCAGGCTCAAACCCAGGGCCTCGGTCAGGCAGTTCATGGAGTTGGCGGTGAACATGCCGGAGCAGGAGCCGCAGGTGGGACAGGCGGAGCGCTCGGTGGCCTCCACTTCCGCGTCGGAGTGCTTGGCGTCGGCGGCCATCACCATGGCGTCCACCAAGTCCAGCATGACGGTCTTGTTGTTCCACACCACCTTGCCGGCTTCCATGGGGCCGCCGGACACGAACACGGTGGGGATGTTGAGGCGCAGGGCGGCCATCAGCATGCCGGGGGTGATCTTGTCGCAATTGGAGATGCACACCAGGGCGTCGGCGCAATGGGCGTTGCACATGTATTCCACGGAATCGGCGATCAGATCCCGGGAAGGCAGGGAATACAGCATGCCGCCGTGGCCCATGGCGATGCCGTCGTCCACGGCGATGGTGTTGAACTCCTTGGCGACGCCGCCCGTCGCCTCGATCTCCCGCGCCACCATCTGGCCCAGATCCTTCAGATGGACGTGGCCCGGCACGAATTGGGTGAAGGAGTTGGCGATGGCGATGATGGGCTTCTCGAAATCCCCATCCTTCATGCCGGTGGCCCGCCACAGGGCGCGGGCGCCGGCCATGTTGCGGCCTTGGGTGGTGGTGCGGGAACGATATTGGGGCATGGTCGGCTCCGTGATTCTGCGGGGCGCCCTGGAATGGCGCGGGATATGCATTCTAGCAAGCGCGGCGCGCTCGGCACCGGGTACGGGGCATCGCCCGTCATCCGGGCAAGATTCGGACATGTCATGGACACCCACTACAATGCTCAGGTTTCCAGGCACGCCAAGGCGTTTCCTCTGCTCATGCTTATCCATCCCCAATTCAATCCCGTCGCCGTCGCCATCGGCCCGCTCGCGGTGCACTGGTATGGGTTGATGTACGTGGCGGCCTTCGCCGCCTTCATTCTGCTCGGCCGCTGGCGCCTGAAAAACCGGCCGGAAACCCGCTGGAGCAACGTGGAACTGGACGACCTGTTGTTCTGGGGCGTCATCGGCGTGGTGCTCGGCGGGCGCCTGGGACAGGTCTTGTTCTACCAGCCCGAGTACTTCCTCGCGAATCCGCTGGAAATCCCGGCGGTCTGGAAAGGCGGCATGTCCTTCCACGGCGGCCTCATCGGCGTGCTGCTGGCGCTCGCCTGGCACGCTCGCAAGACCGGCCGGCGCTTCCTGGAAGTGGGTGACTTCGTCGCGCCCCTGGTGCCCCTGGGCCTGATGTTCGGCCGCATCGGCAACTTCATCAACGGCGAACTCTGGGGGCGTCCGGCGGACCCCTCACTGCCCTGGGCCATGATATTTCCCCAGGCCGGCGACCTGACGCCGCGCCATCCTTCCCAGCTTTACCAAGCCGGTCTGGAAGGATTGCTCCTGTTCGTCATCCTCTGGCTGTACACCTCGCGCCCCCGCCCCATCGGCGCCGCCTCGGGCGTTTTTCTCATGGGCTACGGCGCGTTCCGCTTCATCGCCGAATTTTTCCGCAACCCGGACGACGGCATCCTCGGCTACATGACCTTCAATATCAGCATGGGCCAGTGGCTGTCGGCGCCCATGATCCTCATCGGCCTGTGGATGTTCGTGAACGCGAAGCGTCGGCCACACGGCTAGGAGGCCGGGCGGGTTTTCGCTATACTCCGCGCCGAAATTACGCAAGGGCCGATAGCTCAGCTGGGAGAGCGCCGCGTTCGCAATGCGGAGGTCGGGAGTTCGATCCTCCTTCGGTCCACCAATTCCTCGAGGCCAGTCCATGACTGGCCTTTTTTGCCTCGCGGCAAAAAGAAATGTAAAGGAACTAAAGTCTGCGCATTTCCGTCCGATAATGCGTCTACGTGAACGTGTTTTTTTGAGCGTGACCTGAATGGGCAAACCCGTCGAAAGGCGGGGACGCAAAATCACCGGTCTAAGGGGGCGACCCTAGGATAGCGGGATTGCCAGGTAGAATTCGCGACAGCTTTCCCGGCTGTCCATGCCTTGCATTCCGCCCCCCCTGAGCCCGTGAATCATCGGTATTGGTTTTGATGGTGGGATGTCGCGGGTCCGGAAAGCGGATTGGCGACTTCCCTTCAGGGGATTGGACGATGCAAGACTCTCGCAAAAGCAATGTTGTGGAAATCAGCCAGTTCGGACATGGCCGGGCCGGTGTCGGCCAGGAAAAAGCCTCCCTGCTGAACGAATGCGGCGAAATGGCGGCGACGCGCCTCGCGGCCGCGTTGAATAAAACCCTGGAAGGCGCGGCCACCGAACTCCTGGAACTCACGGACCGGGTGACCGCTTACGAGATGCGCAAGATCTACGGCGCGGCGATGGATTTCGCCCGGGATCAACGGAGCGAGGTCGAAACCGAGTTCCGTCGCCGTTTCTATCAGCAATTCAAGCATGAATGCCGGCGCGACAGCGCGCGACGGTCGGGCAGCGTCGATCTGGACGCGACCCAGATGAGTCTGGTGGATCCGGATGATCTGGAGGAATCCCTGGCCGCCAGCACCATCGAGAACGCTTTGAACAACATTTGCGGCGAAGAGTTGTTCGGCTTGTCCAAGCGCGTCGGCGTGCTGCTGGACGATCCGGAACTTCAGCTCGGCGGCAACCCCATCGGTCCGGAGGTGGTCGGCACGGCCATCATGGATACCCTGAAAGGCCAGGGACTGCCGGTGAAAACCCAACTGGTTCTGGTGCCGCTGATCAATAAGCTCATGCCCAGACGGATCCGCGAGATTTATCAGGACATCAATCGCCATCTCGTGGACAAAGGGGTGCTCCCCACGATTCGGGTCGGCGTCCGCAAGCCCGCCCAGCCGGCCCCGACGCCGGCCACTCGCGGCTCGACCCAGGCAGCGGCGGCCGGGGCGGCTGCCGATGCCCAGACGGCCATGACGGACGGCCAGGATCTGCTGGCTGTGTTGCGCCAGCTTGTCTCGCTGGGAAACCTGGGGGTGGAGGGACATGTCCCCGCGCCGGGTGCGGTGGCGTCCCCCGGGGCAAGTCTGGAGTCGATGCTGCCGTCCGGCCCGCTCGCGGTGGGCGCCCCCGTCGCGGGCATGTCCGCGAGCGCCATTCCCCCCCTCGTCATGCAAACCTTGACCCGCTTGCAGCGGGGCCAGAGCGAGAGCGGGAACATCGAGGGTTTCGATGTCGCCCGGCTTGCCGACGGACAGGTCAACATCCTGCGCGAGATCAAGGCGAGCCAGGTTGTCGGCGGCATGGGGCAGATGGATGCCATGACCCTGGATATCGTCGCCATGGTGTTCGATTACATCCTGGACGATCGGCGCATTCCCGATGCCTTGAAAGCCTTGATCGGCCGTCTCCAGATTCCCGTATTGAAGGTGGCCATGCTGGACCGGGCCTTCTTCTCCCAGAAGACTCATCCCGCCCGCCGCCTATTGGACATCCTGGCCGAGGCGTCCATGGGCTGGAACGAGGACGAAGGCCACGAGAGCGGTTTGTACAAGAAGATGGACGAACTGGTGCAGAAGGTTCTCAGCCAGTTCGACGACCAGATCGATATCTTCTCGGTGGTGCTGGAGGATTTCACCCAATACGAGTCGGAAGAGAAACACCGCATCGACGAGATGACGGGGAAAAGCGCCCAGGTCATCCGACAGCGGGAGCAGACCGAGATCGGCCGCATCGTCGCCCACAACGAGGTGGAAAGCCATCTGTTCGACCAGTCCATGCCGGACTTCATCCGCGCCTTTCTTCTCGGCCAGTGGGAGCAGCTTCTGGCCCTCCTGTGCGCCCGCCATGGAGAGGGAAGCGAGAAATGGGAGGAGGCCTTGCGCACCATGGACGAGCTGGTCTGGAGCGTGAAGCCGATGGTCCAGGCGGAAGACCGGAAAAAACTGGTGGCCTTGCTGCCGGACCTGCTCAAGCGCCTGGAGCAGGGGCTGACCACGCTGGGAACCTCCAGGGAGGTGCGCGACCAGTTCTTCACCGGTCTGGTCAAGTGCCATGCCGTCGCGGTGCGCGCCGGCCTGCGCGGCGCGTCGAGCGCGCCCCCCGCGCCGGAACTGACGCCGATCCCCGTCGCCGAGCCGGAAGTGGAGGAAGCCGAGTCCACCGATTTCACGGAAATCCCCTCCGTGGCCGAAGCGGAGGAAGTGGACCCCGCCCTGATGGAGGAGCTATCGGCCGAACCCGAGGAACGTCCGTTGGTGGAGGAGATCACCATCGGTGACGTGGGCTGGCTGGCCCGCTCCGGCGAGATCACCGAGAAGGACGAACACGAGATTCAGGTGCAGCAGCTCAAGCGGGGCACCTGGATCGAGTACCGCCAGGACGACGGCACATTGGCCCGGGCCAAGCTGGCCTGGGTCAGCCCGCTCAAGGGCGTCTACCTGTTCACCAACCGTTTGGGCCAGCGCGCCATGTCCATCAACGCGGACGGGCTGGCCGCCAAGTTCCGCGCTGGCCAAGCCGAGGTGCTCGACAGCGTGCCGCTCATGGAGCGGGCGGTGAACAGTCTGCTGGAACGGCTCCAGATGAAGGTCGCCTGAGTGCCGACTCTACCCGCCGTGTTCATCGGCCACGGCAGCCCGATGAACACCTTGGAGAACAACGCGGATAGCGCGTCCTGGCGCGCGCTTGCCGCCGTCTTGCCGCGTCCGCGCGGCATCCTGGCCATCTCGGCCCATTGGGTCACCCGCGGGCTGGCGGTGACGGCGATGGAACGGCCGGAAACCCTGCACGATTTCGGCGGATTCCCGCGTGAGCTGTTCGAGTTCCAGTATCCCGCCCCGGGCGATCCGGCCATGGCCGCCCGTGTCGCCGCGCTGCTCGCGCCCGAGCCGGTCGCGCTGGATCGGGACTGGGGCCTGGATCATGGAACCTGGTCGGTATTGGCCCACCTGTACCCGAAGGCCGATATTCCCGTGGTGCAGTTGAGCCTGGACGGCACCCGGCCGCCAGCCTGGCATCACGCCCTCGCGCGGCGTCTGCGGCCGCTCCGGGATGAGGGCGTGCTGATCCTGGGCAGCGGCAACGGTGTGCACAATCTGCGCCGCATGGATTGGCAGCGCCCGGAAAGCGCATACGAGTGGGCGGAGCGGTTCAACGGCGACGTGCGCCGGTCCTTCCTGGCGGGCGATCAGGCCAACCTGATTTCACTGGTCTCTGAGGATTCGATGAGCGCGGATGCCCGCCTCGCCGTGCCCACGCCGGAACATTATCTTCCCTTGCTCTACATCGCCGCCCTGCGCGACGAGGGCGAGGCCATCGCCTTGTTCAACGACCGTATCGCCTACGGTTCCATCGGCATGCTGTCCTGCCGGGTCGGGTGACCGTCCCGTTCAGAGCAGGCGCCAGGCCAGGTTTTCTCCGGCCCGCAACGGCACCACGCCGGCGGGATGATCGGCTGATACCGGCGTGTTCTCCCGGACCAGGGTGATGGTGTCCCGGTTTCGCGGCAGCCCGTAGAAATCCGGCCCGAAAAAGCTGGCGAAAGCCTCCAGCCTGTCCAGCGCGCCGGCCGCGTCGAAGACCTCGGCATACAGTTCCAGCGCGGCGTGGGCGGTGTAGATGCCGGCGCAGCCGCAGGCGGATTCCTTCGCCTCCTTCGCGTGGGGCGCGCTGTCGGTGCCCAGGAAGAACTTGGGATTGCCGCCGGTGGCGGCTTCCACCAGGGCGCGCCGGTGGATTTCCCGCTTTAATACCGGCAAGCAGTAGTAGTGGGGACGCATGCCGCCCTGGAACATGGCGTTGCGGTTGTAGAGCAGGTGATGGGCGGTGATCGTGGCCGCCACGTTGGTCGGCGCGGTGGCCACGAATTCCGCGGCCTGGCGCGTGGTGATGTGCTCCAGCACCACTTTCAGGCGCGGCAGCCGTTGCAGCAGGGGAGAGAGGATGCGCTCGATGAACACGGCCTCCCGGTCGAACACGTCCACCTCCGCGTCGGTCACCTCGCCGTGCAGCAACAAGGGCAGACCGCATTCCTGCATCGCCGCCAGCACGGCATCCACCTTGCGGACGTCGGTCACGCCCGAGTCGGAATGGGTGGTGGCGCCGGCCGGGTAGTACTTCACCGCCCGCACGAAGCCGCTTGCCTGGGCCTTGGCGATCTCGCCGGGATCGGTGTTGTCGGTGAGGTACAGGGTCATCAACGGCGCGAAGTCCATGCCCGCCGGCAGCGCGGCCAGGATGCGCTCCCGGTAGGCGGCGGCTTCCGCCACGGTGCGCGCCGGTGGTTTCAGATTGGGCATGACGATGGCGCGGGCGAAGCGGCGCGCGCTGTCCGGCAGCACGGCGGCGAGCATGTCGCCGTCGCGCAGGTGCAGGTGCCAGTCGTCGGGACGGATGAGGGTGAGTCGGTCCATGGTCATTTCGCTTGTTTCAGTTGCAGGGCGAGATCGTACAGCGCGTTCTTGCGGCCGCCGGTGAGGCGGGCGGCGAGCTGGGCCGCCTGCTTGACCGGGAGTTCCTCGAGCAGGATTTCCAGCACCCGGCGGGCTTCGCTTTCGTCTTCCGATGGCACGTTGGCCGGCGCCGAGACCACCAGCACGAATTCTCCACGCCGGTGATTTTCGTCCCGCGCCAGCCAGGCGGCCGCGTCGGCCAGCGGACATTGGTGAATCTGCTCGAAACGCTTGGTGAGTTCCCGGGCGAACAGCAGGCTGCGCTCGCCACCCAGCACCGCCGCCAGATCGGCGACGCACTCATCGATGCGGTGGGGCGCCTCGTAGAACACCAGGGCAAAGGGCAGGGCGCGCAGACCCTCCAGGATCTTGCGCCGGGCCGCCGCCTTGGGTGGCAGGAAGCCCGCGAACAGCCAGGCGCCCTCCACGCCCGCGACGGACAAGGCGGTGGCGACGGCGCTGGCGCCGGGAATGGGAACAATCGGCAGGTCCGCCTTCCGCGCCGCATCGACCAATCTCGCGCCGGGATCGGAAATGCCCGGGGTGCCGGCATCGGAGACATAGGCCACGCTTTTCCCCGCTTGCAGTTCCGTCACCAGACGCGCGGCGCCGGCGGCCTCGTTGTGTTCGTGCAGGGCGGTCAACTTCGCCTGGATGCCGTGGGCGGCCAGCAGGCCCTGGCTGGTGCGGGTGTCCTCCGCCGCGATCAAATCCGCGGATTTCAGGATGTCCAGGGCATGCAGGCTCAGGTCGCGCAGATTGCCGATGGGGGTGGCGACGATGTAAAGAGTGCCGGGGCGGGCGGGCTGAGAGGCGTCGAACATGAGTCCTACTGAAAGGGGCGCGGAGCGGTTAACCTGCGCCAGTGTAGCGAAACGGGAGGGAACCATGGGCAAGGCGGCCCGGTCCATCGGCGCGGAAGCGGAACGGCTGGCGGCGGATTATCTGACGCGGCGCGGCCTCAAGTTGGTGGAATGCAATTTCCGCTGTCGCGGTGGGGAAATCGATCTGATCATGCGGGATGGCCCGGTGTTGGTGTTCGTGGAGGTGCGCGCGCGCGCCGTGTCGCGCTTCGGCGGCGCGGCGGAGAGCATCACCGCCGCGAAACAGGCCCGCGTCGTCCTGGCCGCCCGCCATTATCTGGCGCGGCACGGAGCGGATGTGCCATGCCGCTTCGACGCGCTCCTGATCGATGGCGAGCGTCTGGATTGGATAAAAAGCGCGTTCGAGGCCTGACGCCCCGATCGATTTGCGGAAAAAGCCGGCAGTTATAATTTGCTTTCACCTTTCACCTTTCACCTTTCACCCCCCCATGCCCCTCACCCAACGTATCCACGACCAGTTCCAGGCCAGCATTCAGGTTCTGATCGAAGCGGCGGACAGTCTGGCCGAGCCCATCGGCCACGCGGCCCGGGGCATGACCGATTGCCTGCTCGGGGAAGGCAAGATACTGACCTGCGGGGTCGGGCCGTCCGCGCTGGCGAGCCGGCATTTGTCGACGATTTTGTCGGACCGGCTCGAGAAGGATCGGCCGGGTCTGACCGCCATCAGCCTGCACGGCGACGGCGCCGCCATGGTGGACGACGCCGATCTGGCCCAGGGTTTCGCCCGTCAGGTCGCGGCGCTGGGGCATCCCGGCGACATCCTGGTGGCATTTTCCACCTACGGCCACGCCCTCGGCGTGGTGGAGGCCGTGCGCGCCGCCCAGGAACGGGAGATGCGGGTGGTGGCCGTGACCGGCGGCGACGGCGGCATGGTGGCCGAGATACTGGGTGAAAACGATATCCTCATCTGCGTGCCGGCCGAATCGGCGACGCGCATCCACGAAACCACTTTTCTGGCCGTGCACTGCCTGTGCGACGGCATCGACTTTTTCCTGCTTGGAGCCTGAATCATGAAAAAACTTATCCTCGTCGCAATGCTCGGTCTGTCCGCCGTCCCGCTGAGCGGTTGCGTTCCCCTCGTCGTGGGCGGCGTCGGCGCGGGCGTGCTGATGGCCGAGGACCGCCGCACCACGGGCACCTATCTGATCGACGAGGAGATCGAGTTGAAGGCGGGCAGCCGCATCCGCGAAAGCCATGGCGAGAACACCCACGTCAACGTGACCAGCTTCAACCGCCTGGTTCTGCTCACCGGCGAGGTGCCGGACGCCGCGACCCGCGCGAAGGTCGAGGAACTGGTCCGCGCGGTGCCCAATGTGCGCAATATCCAGAATGAACTGATCGTCGGCGGCGTCAGCGGCTTCCTGGCGCGCAGCAACGATGGCTATCTCACCGCCAAGGTGAAGGCGCGCTTCCTGGAGGACAAGCGCTTCAACGCCCACCACGTGAAAGTGGTGACCGAGGCGAACACGGTGTTCCTGATGGGCTTGGTCAAGCACGAGGAGGCCGATGCCGCCGCCGAGATCGCGGCCCGTACCGGCGGTGTTTCCAAGGTGGTCAAGGTGTTCGAGTACCAGGATTGACCCGTATCCATGCTGGGCTCCCCTGATTGGAAAAGGGGTATCCGGCATCTCCGGGGCGCTTGCGCCCCACCCCCGCTCGCGCCCACAATGGCCGCCCCATTTGATCCGAGGCTTGAAGGAGAGGCATGCAGGCGCTGCGTCCGTTGGTCCTGGGAATCCTGGCGGTGGCCTGCGCCGGCGGCGTGGCCGTCGCTTCGGAGAAGAGCGTCAATATCACCCGCGCGGTGAATGGGGTGGAGGTTCTGCACCAGGGAAAAATGGTCAGGATCGTGCGCAATCCGGATACCGAGAACATGCTCGAACCGGATTATTCGCTGACCTCGCGTCCGTGCCCGCCGTTCTGCATCCAGCCCATGGCCTTGGCGCCCGGCGTGGAAACCATCGGCGAACTGGAGCTGCTCGACTACCTGAAAAGAATGGGGACGGACTCCAACGTCATGGTCATCGATTCTCGTGACGGGGACTGGCCCTTGCGTTCCGGCATCATTCCCGGCGCGGTGGTGATTCCCTGGCAGGAACTGCATCCCGCCCATACCGATTTGGACAAGATCGCCGAAATGCTGGTGCTGCGTTTCGGCGCCTCGCGCCAGGGCGGGCTCTGGAATTTCGAGAACGCGAAAACCCTGGTTCTATACTGCAACGGACCCTGGTGCGGGCAATCCCCCACCAATATCAAGCAACTGTTGGCCCTGGGCTATCCAGCCCACAAACTGAAGTGGTACCGCGGCGGCATGCAGGATTGGAAAATTCTCGGCCTGACAACCGTTTCCCCCAAATAGCCGCTGATCTGGAAATCGAGTTCTTACAAGGAAGGATGCAAAAAATGAAACGCACGCTCGTTGCCGCCCTGGCCCTCTCCATCGCCATGCCCACTCTTGCCCAACAAGCCGCGCCGGCTGGCAACCCCTATCTGACGAATGTGCCCATCTCCGCCGGTCCCATGGTCCTGCCGGTTTCTCCCGGCGGCCGAGGCACCCGGCCTTATGAAATGTCCCGCGTCATCCCGCCTGAGGAGAAGGCGGCGATGATGAAGAAGATGATGCCCATGATGAACATGGTCACGCGCATGGATGTGAAGGACGTCATGAACCTGATGGCCATCAAGTATCCGGTCAAGAAGGGCCTGACTTTCGATGACGTCAAGCAGTCCATGGAACTGCGCGCCAACCAGCTCAACTTCAAGAAAGTGGGTGAGAGTCCCATGTGGAAGGATATCCAGGCCGTGCTGGGCGACATGGAAGCGCCGCGCCTCGAGGTCTACCACTACTGCGACATCGCCGCCGGCCGCGAGATTCTCCGCTACGCGCCGGAAGCCATCGTCTATCTGCCCTGCCGCATCGCGATCATGGAAGACGCCGACAAGAATCTGTGGGTGTTGACCCTGGACTGGGACACCTCCTGGCTGGATTCCATCTCCGGCAAGATGGGCGCGCCGGACAAGCTGGTGGAATATGCCAAGGACATCCGCGACAAGATGGACAACATCATGCGCGCCGCGGCCAACGGCGAGTTGTAAGTCGTATTCCGCCCCGCTTCGGCGGGGTGGTTTGGCATGCTCATCCCGCAAACACGCAGGAGAACCAAATGAAGCGCCTCGCTTCGCTGTTGCTCGTCGGTTTGGCCGGCACCGCCCACGGGGCGGGTTTTGAAAACATGATGAATCCCCTGGGTGCGTTCAATCCGTCCGGCATGAGTAACCCTTTCGCGCCCAGCCCGTTCGGTTACGGGGGCAGCCCCTTTGGCATGGGTAGCCCGCTGGGGTTCGGCAACCCCCTCGGCATCGGCGGTCCCTTCGGGCTGGGAAGCCCGCTCGGTCTCGGCGGTTTGGCGGTTCCCCTCGGCCTGGGCCTGCTGAATCCGCTGGGCGGCGGCCTGGGCGGCGCCATGTACCCGGCCATGCAGGTGGCGCCCAACATGATGTCCTACCAGCACATGAACCAGATGGCCAACCCCTATGCTGGCGGGCCGTTCGCGGGCAATCCCTATCTCCAGCGCGGCATGCCCAACCCCTTCTCCGCGCCGGCCTTCTCGCCGTCCATGCCCACCATGCCCAGCATGCCGTTCGCGGCGCCCCAGCAACAGGGCGGTTTCGCCAACATGCTGCCGGCCATGCCGCAACAGCGTATGCCGCAACAGCCGTACTACGCGATGCCCTATTCGGGAATGCCTTATTCGGCGCCCGCCGCGCAGCAAGCGGTCCCCGCGAATACGCCCTGGTCCACCGGGCCGTCCGCGCCGGCGGCCGCTCAGCAAGCGCCGGCCCAAGCACCCGCCGGCTTCTTCCTGCCGTTCATGATGCCGCCGGCCCAGCCTCCCGAAGCGGCACCCGCTCCCGTCGCGCCGCCGTCCGCCGCCGCGCTTCAGAATCCGCTGTTGTTCTTCCCCATGATCCCGCAAGCGGGCCAGCCCGCGCCCCATCCGCCGGCACCCCCGGCCGCCGCTGAACCCGCGAAGGTCGCGCCCCACCCCGCGGCGCAACCCGCCGAGAACAGCGCGCCTCTCGATCCCGCGGCCTTCATGCAGATGTTCATGAAACCCGTGCCGGAGCAGGCGAAATAAACTTGCCGCGCTGAAAAAAGAGCCCGCTCGTGCCGGGCTCTTTTTTTATGCGCGCGGCGCGCGCAGCAGGCGGATGTCGGCCATGGCCGGCGCCACCACGGGCTCGATCTTGCGGCGCATGAGGGAACCGATGGCGGTGGAGCGGGCGAAGATGGGTTTGACCGGCGCCTCGCTGACGTAGGCCAGGCGGGCCGCGGCCTCAAGTTGGGGCGCGAAGGCCTGGCAGGCATCCCGGCCGGGCTGGTCGGCCTCTTGCCGCCATTCGTCTGCGCCGGAGAAGTAGTGGCCGATGGCATTCAGGGTGCGGGTGACCACTTCCTGGGTTTCCGGCCGCTCCAGGATTTCGGCGCTGGCTGCGAGGAAGGTCTGGCCCTGGGCGGAGAGCGCCCGTTCCAGGGCGAGCGCCGCCGGCTGGCCCGCCGCGATCTGGTCGGCCAGGGCCGCCCGCGCTACTTCCAGGTCCGCATGGGCCGGGCGTGGCGAGGGCAGGTCGCCGGCCAGCATTTCGAGGAAGGCCACGTAATAGGTGTTGCCGCGTTTGCCCCGCCTCCAGGTGGTTTCCAGGTTGGCCTGGCTCAGGGTGCCGGAATGCAGCAGCACCGCCACCGTGTCCATGATGCCCACGTGATCGTCCTGCAGGAAGGGTAGATGCTCCACCAGGAATTCCGCCAGCACCTTGCCCATCTCTCCGCGCGCGACCGCGTCGCGGCGCAGCATGAGGCGGGCGTTCTCGATGGTGGGCTGGGTCCACCAGGCGTAGCGGGCCATTTCGTCGGTCAGGGCGGGGGAATAGACCACCGCCACCACCGCCTCCGGCTCGCCGGTGAGCAGGAGCTTGCCCAGGTTGAGGCCTTCCATCTGGCCGTGGCGGGTCCAGCGGGAAAGGTAGACCGGATAACCGCCGGGCGAGCCCAGGGCATGGCCGGACAGCAGCTCACGGAGCAGGCGCAGGTATTTGTCCGGCTTGCAGTTCGGCGCCAGCGGAATGCTGGCCTCGCCCTGGTCGGTGAGGGCGTGCAGCACCAGGTTGGATTCGTCGATGCGCACCGCCTTCAGGTCCTGGGCGAGCAGGACTTCCAGCCGGAAACTGTCTTCCTGGGAAAGCTCTTCGCTCATCGGCCGCCCGCTTATGCCGCGAGTTTCTCGAAGCAGCGCGCGGCGGCGGCGATGGTCGCGTCGATGTCCGCGTCCGAGTGGGCCGCCGAGACGAAACCGGCCTCGAAGGCGGAAGGGGCCAGATACACGCCTTCCAGCAGCATCAGGTGGAAGAAGCGGTTGAAGGCGTCCTTGTCGCTCTGCATGACCTCGGCGTAGGACGCGGGGGGGGCGGCGCGGAAGTAGACGCCGAACATGCCGCCCACGCTGTCGGCGGAGAAGAGGACGCCGGCATCCTTCGCGGCGGCGGACAGGCCATCCACCAGGCGCCGGGTCTTCGCGGCGAGGGCCTTGAAGAAGCCGGGGGCGGAAATCTTCTCCAGGGTCTTCAGGCCGGCGGCGACGGCGACCGGATTGCCGGACAGGGTGCCGGCCTGGTAGACCGGGCCCAGGGGGGCGAGCTTGTCCATGATCTCGGACTTGCCGCCAAAGGCGCCCACCGGCAGGCCGCCGCCGATGACCTTGCCCAGGGTGGTGAGGTCCGGCGTGATGCCGTACAAACCTTGCACACAACCCGCGCCAACGCGGAAACCGGTCATGACCTCGTCGAAGATCAGCACGGCGCCGTGCCGGGTGCAGTTCTCGCGCAGGGCTTCGAGGAAGCCGGCCTTGGGCTTGATCAGGTTCATGTTGCCGGCCACTGCCTCGACGATGACGCAGGCGATCTCGGAACCCTTCTCGGCGAAGACCCGGTTCACCTGGTCGATGTCGTTGTAGTCCAGCACCAAGGTGTGGCGGGAGGTATCGGCGGGCACGCCGGCGGAACTGGGGGCGCCGAAGGTGAGCAGGCCGGAGCCGGCCTTCACCAGCAGACTGTCGGCGTGGCCGTGGTAGCAGCCCTCGAACTTGATGAGCAGGTCGCGGCCGGTAAAGCCCCGGGCCAGGCGAATCGCGCTCATGGTGGCCTCGGTGCCGGAGGAGACCAGACGCAGCTTTTCCATGCTGGGCAGCATGGCCTTGAGCTTCTCGGCCATGACCAGTTCCATTTCCGTGGGCGCGCCGAAGGAGAGGCCCAGGGCGGCGGTGTCCTGCACCGCCTTGACCACGTCCGGATCGGCGTGGCCCAGGATCAGCGGACCCCAGGAGCCGACGTAGTCGAGATAGGCCTTGCCGTCCGCGTCCCAGACCCGGCTGCCCAGGCCCCGGGCGAAGAAGCGCGGCGTGCCGCCGACGGAGCGGAAGGCGCGCACCGGCGAATTGACGCCGCCGGGGATGACTTTCTGGGACTGTTCGAACAACTGGTCATTGCGTGACGTCATGGTTTTCCTCGAAGAGATGCATGAATTCCAATGTGGCCCGGTAAGGATCGTCGGCCTCGTATAGCGCGGTGATCACCGCCAGCAGATCGGCGCCGGCCCGGACCAGTTCCCCGGCGTTGCGCGCGGTGAGGCCGCCGATGGCGCAGACCGGCAGGCCGGTCCGCGCTTTTCCCGCCGCCAGCAACCCGATGTCCGCGCGCCCGGCCAGGGGTTTGGTGGGCGAGTCGAAAAAGCTGCCGAACGCGATGTAATCGGCGCCCGCGTCGGCCGCGGCGATCGCCTTGTCCAGGCTCCGGTAGCAGGACGCGCCCAGGATTTTACCGGGGCCGGCGGCATCCAGCCGCGAGCGCGCGGCGGCCAGTTCGCCGTCGTCCTCGCCCAGGTGGAGCCCGTCCGCCTCGCAAAGCAGGGCCAGTTCCAGGTCGTCGTTGACGATGAGGCGGGCGCCGTGGCGCCGGGTCAGGCCGCGCAGGGCCACGGCCCGTTCCCGGCGGTGGCGGTCGGTCGCGGTTTTGTCGCGGTACTGGAGCACGCGGCAGCCGCCGGCCAGGATGGCCTCCGTCACGGTCAGCAGACGGCGGCTGTCGGACCAGTCCGGGGTAAGGGCGTACAGGCCGCGCAACGGGGCGCGCGAATGGCCGCGTTCCACCGGCTCACTCCTCATCGTCCCCGCGTACCCAATACAGACGGTCGGGAATGAACTGCCCCATGCCGGGCCGGTAGGCGTTCTTCAGGGTCTGGTAGGTGTAGTTCTGGGCTTCGCGCACCGCGTCGGCCAGATCCTGGCCCTGGGCCAGCATGGCGGCCAGGGCGGAGGCCAGGGTGCAGCCGGAGCCGTGGTAGGAACCGGGCAGGCGATCCCAGTTCAGACGCTGCACCACGCCCCGGGTGTTGTAGAGGGTGTTGCTGACCTGGACGCCCTGCTCGTGGGCGCCGGTGATCAGGACGTACTCGCAGCCCATGTCGATGAGGCGCCGCGCGCACTCGTCCAGGTCGGGCTCGTCGGACTCCTCGTCCGGGTCTTCCGCCAGGCGGCGCGCCTCGATGCTGTTGGGCGTGAGCACGGTGGTCTGGGGCAGCAGCAGGTCGCGCAAGGCTTCCTGCAGGGCCTCGTTGGCCAAGGGGTCGCCCCGGCCGGAACTGAGCACCGGGTCCAGGATCAGGGGAATGTCGGGATAGTCGGACACCACTTCGGCGATGGCGGCCACGGCTTCCACGCTGCCGATCATGCCGATCTTGATGGCGGCCACCGGCATGTCTTCCAGCACGCCGCGCGCCTGGTCGGCGATCCATTCCGGGTCGATGGGCAGGTAATCGTCCACGCCGACGGTGTCCTGGACGGTGACGGCGGTGACGACGGAGAGGGGATGGCACCCCAGGCTGGACAGTGTCAGGACATCCGCTTGGAGTCCCGCGCCGCCGGTCGGATCGGTGCCGGCGAAGACGAGCACGGCGGGAAGCGGCGGAATCGACATGGATTAACCCTTGGCGTGGGCTGGAAGAATGGGCAGAATCCAATTCTATTACATAAGCTATACCCCCTCGGACGGCGCATGGAATATAGAACCTGGATGTGCGTGGTATGCGGCTTCATCTATGACGAGGCCAAGGGCCGGCCGGAGGATGGTTTGGCGCCCGGAACCCGGTGGGAGGACGTTCCGGTGAATTGGACGTGCCCGGAATGCGGGGCGCGGAAGGAGGATTTCGAGATGTTGGGGATTTGACCGCCGGATTTTCCGGGGCATTCCCGTCTTGAGCATGGCCGGGCTTCGCTGGACGGAGCCTGTTAAAGGAGGATCGCATGCGTTGGTTGGCTGCCTTGTTCCTGGCGGTGTTGGCCTGGAATGCACAGGCCCGCGATGAGTTGATTCTCAACGTGACCCTGGACTACGACCAGGAACGCGATCATGTCGCCACGCAGAGTGTGTTCAACGACCTCGCGCGCTTTTTGAGCGGCGAAATCAAACAGCCGGTCCGCTTGATCATGACCCAGAACGCGGAACGCGTGGGCGAGCGCATTCGCACCGGCACCTATTCCATGTTGCTCGCGCCCTCGCAATTGGTCGGCGTGGCGATGCGCAACGGTTATTCGCCGGTGGCCAAGACCGAGCGGGAAGCCCAAGTGGTCCTGGTGGCGAGCAAGAATTCCCAGGTGCGCTCCCTGGAGGGCGCCCGCGGCAAACGCCTGGTGCTGCCGCATCAGGAATCCCTGGTGAGCTATTTGCTGCGCGGCGAACTGAACGCGATGGGCTTGTCGCCCACCAAGTATTTCAGTCAGGTCATGCACATGAACCAGTACGGCGCCGTGCTCTACGCCCTGGAGATCGGTCAGGCCGACGTGGCGGCGATGAAGGAGGATGTGGCCAAGGCCTGGATCGGCCGCAATCCGGGGGCGTCGATCATCAAGACCTTCGTCAAGGTGCCCCAGGCCGGGGTCGTGGTCAGCGACAAGATCCCCGAGGCGACGCGCGATCGCATCCGCTCCGCGTTCACACACATCGACAAGGAGCTGGAAACCCGCTTGAACCGGACCCGGCTCGGCGCCTTCGACCCCGCCGACAAGCTGGATTTCGAATTCGTCTCCACGCGGGGTTTCTACTCGCCCGAGGTGTTGCCCGGCGCGACGATTCCCAGCGCCGAGCAGGTGAAGAAACTCATGGCCGAAGGCGTGCCCTTGTTCGACGTGCGGCCCGTGGCCCATTTCCGGGAAGCCCACATTCCCGGGGCCATCAACGTGCCCTACCAGATGAACAGCCCGAAGGAAGTGGATTACGACGACTCGATGGATTCCTTCGATCTGGCGAAACTGCCCAGGGACAAGAATGCCGCGATGATTTTCCAGTGCAACGGCGCCGAATGCTGGTACAGCTACAAGGCGGCCCGTTACATGGTGCAACGGGGTTTTACCAAGGTCTACTGGTTCCGTACCGGCCTGCCGGCCTGGAAGGGCGCGGGCTACCCGGTGCAGCATGGCGCGAAATGAGCGGACAACCAGAAGGAGGTTGTGTGGACAATAGCAACGACTTGGCCGGCATCAAGGTGATGGTGATCGACGACAGCAACACCATCCGCCGCAGCGCCGAGATTTTTCTTTTGAAGACCGGGTGCGAGGTGATCCTCGCGGAAGACGGCTTCGACGCCCTCGCCAAGATCACCGATCACCAGCCGCAGGTCATCTTCGTGGACATCATGATGCCGCGCCTGGACGGTTACCAGACTTGCGCGCTGATCAAGAAGAACCCGCGCCTGCGGGAAACGCCCGTGATCATGCTGTCCAGCAAGGACGGCCTGTTCGACCGGGCGCGCGGGCGCCTGGTGGGTTCGGACGAGTACCTGACCAAACCCTTCACCAAGGACACCCTGCTTGAGGCGGTGCGTCGCCACCGGCCCAAGAGCGCCTGAACCGAAGCCGAGAACGCACCATGCCCATCAAAAAAGTATTGATCATCGACGACTCGCCCACCGAGCGGTTTTTCCTCACCGATCTGCTGCGCAAGCAGGGGTACGACGTGCTGACCGCGGAAAGCGGCGAACAGGGCGTCTCCGTCGCGAAGGCCGAGAAGCCGGACCTCATCCTCATGGACGTGGTCATGCCCGGCCTCAACGGTTTCCAGGCCACGCGCCAGCTTTCCCGCAATCCGGAGACCCAGGATATCCCGGTGTTCATGTGCACCACCAAGGGACAGGAAACCGATCGCGTCTGGGGGCTGCGCCAGGGCGCGGTCGACTATCTCGTGAAGCCGGTGGTGGCTGAGGACTTGATCGCCAAGATCAAGGCGCTGGGCTGACGGGCCGTCGATGGAAGCCAAGCCAACCAAGGAAAGCCTGCGCGAGTTCCAGGCCCGGCTCGCGGAGAAGCTGAAGGCCGCCGAGTCGACCAGCGGCGCCTCGTCCAAGCTGGGTTTCATCGCCGGCGGCAAGCATTGGCTGGTCAACCTGGACCAGATCAACGAAGTGGTCACCGTGCCGGAACTGACCGAGGTGCCTTGGGCGCAGCCCTGGTTCGTGGGTGTGGCCAGCGTGCGCGGCGCCCTGTATGGCTGTGTGGATCTGGCCGCCTACCTGGGGCTGGCGGAGCCGATGCCTCCGGGCGAGTCGCGCATCCTGCTGGCGCATCCGCGTTTCGGCGTGAACGCGGCCCTGCGCGTGGAACGCGCCCTGGGCCTGCGCGGTTTCGCCGATCTGGTGCCGGAACCGGCGGAAATCGGCGCGGCACCCTGGCAGGTGTCGCGCTGGCACGACCAGAGCGGACAGCTCTGGACGGAAATCAGCATGGAACGCCTGGTAGCGACACCGGCGTATCTGGAAGCGGGATTGTGATGGCCCGTCCATATCGGACCGACGGCCGGGACAAATCTGAAAGGGTTGATTGATGGCGACAAGCAAGCCGCGTGGGGAACTGGGCCGTCGTTTCGGATGGCTCGCGGAGACGTTGGGGCCGAAATTGGGGCGCGTCATGGACCGCTGGATGGCGCTGGATCCGGAGCGGGTACCGGTATTGAACCGCCTGGCGCCGGAGCAGCGCCACCCCGTGGTGGTGCTGACCCTGCTGGTATCCCTGGTCCTGGCCGCCCTGTTCGTCGTCTGGCATACCGTCCAGGTGGGCAACCGGGCCGGCTATGTGGAAATCGCCACCCGCCTGCAGATGCTCTCGCAGCGATACACCAAGACCGCCCAGCAGGCGGTGCTCGGCAACAAGGCTGCCTTCGCGCAGTTGGACGAGAGCCGCAAGGCGTTCGCCGACGGCCTCGACGCCCTGATCGAAGGCAACGCGGATGTGCCCGGCTCGCCGGGCTTCGTCCAGGCGGATCTGGCCGTGATCAAGAAACGCTGGGAGGTTTCCCGAAAGGACATCCAGAGCCTGATCGGCCAGCAGGCCTCGCTGGTGGAGTTGGCGCGCGGCCTGGCGGAAATCAACCAGCGCAACTCGGAACTGCTGGATCTGACCGAACAGGTCATCGCCCTGTTGCCGGGGGACGCCAAGAAACAACTGGCCTTCGCCAACCAGCAGGCGTTGTGGACCCAGCGCATGGCGAAGAACGCGAACGCCCTGCTTTCCTCGGATCAGATCAATCCGGAGACCGCCTACCAGCTCGGCCAGGATTTGCGCACCTTCCGCGAGGTGCTGGACGGCATGCTGCAGGGCAGCGCCAGCCTGGGTCTGTTGGCGGTGTCCGACCCGAGCGCGCGCGAGAAACTGCTGGAACTGCAGGACGTGTTTACCCGCTTCGAGAAGCAGGCCACCCAGATTCTGAAAAGCATGCCCCTGCTGGTGGAGGCGAAACGCGCCGCCCGCGAACTGTTCGACGAATCCGAACAACTGCTGACGCTGACCAGCAAGCTGACCGAGCGCTACCAGGGCATGGGCGCGGGCATCTCCCTGTTCCTCGCCATCGTGTTCAGCCTGCTGGCCCTGGCGGCCCTGCTGGTGCTGGGTGTGATCAACGTGGGCCAGGCCCAGGGCCGCGCGGAAGAGGCGGCCCAGGAAAACCAGCGCAACCAGGACGCGATTCTGCGCCTGCTGAATGAAATGGGCGATCTGGCGGAGGGGGATCTCACGGTGCAGGCGACGGTGACCGAGGACATCACCGGGGCCATCGCCGACTCGGTCAACTACGCCATCGAGGAACTGCGCAACCTGGTGCAGGGCATCAACCGGGCGGCGGACCAAGTGAACCAGGCCACCACCGAGGCCCGCGCCAGTTCCGACGAACTGCTCGCGGCGGCGGACCGCCAGTCGAAGCAGATCGCGGAAACCACGGATTCGGTGAACCAGATGTCCCAGTCCATCGGCCAGGTTTCCCAGAACGCGGCGGAATCGGCGAAGGTGGCGGAACAATCCCTGGCCACCGCCCGCAAGGGCGGCGACTCGGTGCGCGGCGCCATCGCCGGCATGAACGCCATCCGCGACCAGATCCAGGAAACCTCCAAGCGCATCAAGCGGCTGGGCGAATCCTCCCAGGAGATCGGCGAGATCGTCGATCTGATCTCGGACATCACCGAACAGACCAACGTGCTGGCCTTGAACGCCGCCATCCAGGCCGCCGCCGCCGGCGACGCGGGGCGCGGCTTCAGCGTGGTGGCGGAGGAGGTGCAGCGCCTCGCGGAACGCTCCGCCCAGGCGACCCGGCGCATCGGCGCCATCGTCAAAACCATTCAGAGCGACACCCAGGACGCGGTGAACGCCATGGAGTCCTCCACCCAGGGCGTGGTGGAGGGAACCGCCCGTTCCGACGCGGCGGGCCAGTCCCTGGCCGAGATCGAATCCGTGTCGGAAGAACTGGCGCGTCTGATCCAGAGCATTTCCGACGCGACCCAGGCCCAGGCCGGCACCGCCCAGCGCATCGCCGGCAACATGCGCGAGATTCTCGACGTGACCGGCCAGGCGTCCGATGGTGCCCGGCGCAGCGCCGCGTCCATCGGCGAACTGGCGGTGCTGTCGAACGATCTGAAGGTGTCGGTATCCGGCTTCAAGCTGTAATCCGGGAACAGGAAAACATGCCATGAACGACGAAATGGAGTTCGACCTCGGTCCGCTCACCTGGATCAAGGGAGAGATGGACAACGCCCTGGATGCGGCGCGCGACGCATTGGCGGGCTGGAACGGCGCGGACCTCGATCCCCTCAAGGCCGCCGCCGCCCACCTGCACCAGGTCTACGGCGCGCTCCAGATCGTCGATCTCCAGGGTGTCTCTCAGCTCACCTCGGAATGCGAGCGCCTGCTCGCGGAAATGGCGGCCCAGGCGGACAAACGTACCCGCGAGGCGGCGGATACCGTCATCCAGGCCATCGCCGCCCTCAAGTCCTATCTGGACGGCCTGATGGCCGGCGCGCCCCACGCCGAACTCAAGCTCACGCCCGCCTACCAGGCGGTGGTGGCGAGCCGGGGCGGCGAAGCGCCGGCGCCCAGCGAACTGTTCTATCCGGATACCAGCGTGCGGGTGCCGCGCCAGGAACCAGAATTGCCGATGGACGAGGAAGCCCGCATCCGGGCCATTCGCGTGGCCCGGGGGCGTTACCAGCGCGGCCTGCTCCTGTTCCTGCAAAACAAGGACGCGATGGCGGGGCTGATGCAGATGGATCAAGCGGTGCGCCAGGTGGAGCGCCTGGCGCCCGGCTCGGCCCAATACACTTTCTGGTGGACCGCCGCCGGCCTCATGGAAATGCTGCGCCGCGGCGGCGTGCCCACCGACTATTGGCTCAAGCGACTGTGCGGCCGCATCGACCTGCAGATGCGGCGGCTCATGGAGGGCTCGCGCCAGTTGGCGGAACGCCTGTTCCGGGACGTGCTCTACCACGTCGCCCTGGATAATGCGCCGGGCGGACGCGGCGCGGAAGTGCGCGAGCGCTTCCAGTTGCGGCATTATTTCCCGGCGGACGTGGCGGCGCCCGCGTCCGATCAGCTCACGCAACTGGTGGCCCTGAAGGACAACCTGGGCACGGCCAAGGATCATTGGATCCGCTACTGCGCGGGTCGCACGGAAAGCCTGCAGCCGTTCCAGCACGCGGCCATGGCGGTGTTCGAGGCGGCGACGCGCTTGGCCAACGGGGCGATGCAATCCTTGACCCGCATGGTGCAGGCCGTCGCGAAACGCTTGCCGGGCGTCGCCGACGCCACCCAGAACGAAGCCTTGCAACTGGAAATGGCGACCGCGTTGTTGTTGGCGCTCAACGCCGCCGAGCATTTCAAAACCCTGGGCGCGGAATTCGACCGCCAGTCGGAAGTCCAGGCCATGCGCTTGCAGGCCGCCATCGATCCGAACTACGACAGCTCGCGCATTCCCCACGTGGATCTGCTCGACGAGTTCTCGCGCAAGGCCCAGGAGAAGCTGGTGGTGGCCCAGGTCACCCAGGAGATCCAGGCCAACCTCAACCAGGTGGAGGAAATCCTCGACCGCTTCTTCCGCGACGCCCAGGAGCGGGCTGGCCTGCCCATGGTGCCCAATCTGATGAAGCAGATCCTCGGCGCCCTGAACATCCTGGAACTGGAGGTGGCGGCGGACCTGGTCAACGAGGCCATCCGCCGCATCCAGCATTTCACCGAGCCGGACGCCCAGATCGCCCCGGAAAACCTCAACTGGGTCGCGGAAGCATTGTCCACCCTGGGCATCTATATGGACGCCCTGCGCTACGGCAAGGACGACAGCCGCGCCTTGTCCAGCCTGCTGGCCCAACCCGAGGTGATGGCGGCGCCGGTCGAAAAATCGGTGGAAACCCAGATCCGCGAAGAAACCGAGCGGCTCAAGGAATCCGTCGAGCAATGGGCCGTGTCCGGCGCCGACGAGGGGCAGCGCGAGACGCTCAAATCCGAGCTCGGCCAGTTGGCCAGGGATGCCGATCTGGTGGGCGATGCCGGCCTGCGCGGCCAGGCCGATGCCGCTCTCAAGGCGCTGAACGCGGCGGCCACGCCGGAAGTGGTGAAGCAGGCCGTGGACAGCCTGGGCGGCGTCCATGCCGCCGCGCCCGCGCCCAGCGCCCAGGCGGTCCGTCTCGCGGGGGCCTCGGACGAGGATGTGGACCGGGAACTGCTGAGCACCTATATCGAGGAAGCGAACGAGGTGCTCGGCACCATCGCGGTCCAGACCGCGCGCCTGCATGTCAGCCCCTACGACAAGGAAGCGTTCACCGTCGTGCGGCGCGGTTTCCACACCCTCAAGGGCAGCGGCCGCATGGTGGGGCTCACCGATCTGGCCGAACTGGCCTGGGAAGTGGAGCAGACCCTCAATACCTGGCTGCGCGACGAAAAGGCGCCCAACGCCGAGATGCTGGGTTTCCTGGAAAACGTCGCCAATGCTTTCCAGGTCTGGGTCACGGATCTGGAGGAGCAGGGGAACGCCCGGGTCGAATCCGGCGCCATCATCCATGCCGCGCGGGCGCTGCGCGGTGTGGCGGACAGCACGGAGGAGCCGCCGCCCCCAAAGCCTGAGGCCGGCGTCTCGGCACCGAGTGCCCAGGCCGCCGGCGACGAGGAGATCGTGGACAGCGTGCCTGAACAACCCGAGGTGGATCCGGAGGAGAACGATCTGGTCCGGATCGGCGATCACAGCCTGCCCGGGGAACTGTTCCAGATATTCACCGCCGAGGCGGGCCAGCGTCTCGCCGCGCTCGACCAAGGTTTGGGCGAGATGGCGCAAGGGCATCGGCCCACCGCCTGGGAGCATTTCATCCGGGCCGCCCATACCCTCGCCGGCATTTCCCGGACCACCGGATTCATGCCCCTGGCCGACGCCGCCCACGAGGTCGAGCTCTGGGCCGGGCGCTGGCCGGACAAGACCCGGCCCTTGTCCGCCGAGGCGGTCCCCGTCCTCAAGGAGGCGATCGCCTTGTTGGCCGGGAGCATCCGGGGCATTCAGGAACACCGTTTTCCCGAGGCCATGCCCCAGGTGCCCGCGTGGCTCGAGACGCTGGAACAGGAATCGGAGCAAGCCGCCGAAACCGCGGCGCCGGAACTCGAAGACCACGCGATCGCGGACGAGGACGAGACCGAGCCGCCGTCCGCAGTCCAGGACGCTCCCGAGGCCGTGATGCCGCCGGATCGTCCGCCGAAGGAACTTGCGGCATCACCGGTATCGACGCCCGAACCCGAACCCGAGCCCGAACCCGAGCCCGAGCCTGAGTCCGCTTCTCCCGCCCCGCCCGCTTCCGAAATGCCCCCCGCCCCCAGCGCGGTGGACGATCTGGATGACCAGTTGCTGCCGATCTTCCTCGAGGAGGCGGCCGAACTCCTGCCGCGCATCGGGGAATCCCTGCGCGAATGGCGTGGCGAGCCGTCCAGTCCGGCGGCCAGGGATGCCTTGAAGCGCGCCCTGCATACCCTCAAGGGCTCCTCGCGCATGGCCGGCGCCATGGTCCTGGGCGAATCCGTCCATGCCCTGGAGACCCGGATCATCGATCTCGGCGCGGAATCCGCCAGCATGGCATTCCTCGACGCGATGGAAGCCGAGTACGACCGTTTCGCCGAATTGATCGAACGTCTCAAGGGCGGCGACCACGCCGCGGCACCGGCGCCAGTGGCAACGCCGGAAGAAGCGGCGGCCGGCACAACGGCATTGCCCGAAGCGGAGGCGCCGGACTTGGCATCGGCAAGCTCCGGCCAGGCGGATAGGCTGGCCGCCGCGCCGGTCATGCCCATGCCGCCGCCGCTCAGCGCGGTGGCCCAGCGGGACGACGAGGCTCGCCTGCGCCAGACCTTGCGTCTCAAGTCGGACATCCTGGACACGCTGCTCAACGAGGCCGGCGAGGTTTCCATCGCCCGCGCCCGCATCGAGAACGTGCTGAACACCTACAAGCAGACCGCCCAGGAACTCGCCGGCAACGTGGAGCGCCTGCGCGGCCAGTTGCGGGAACTGGAGATACAGGCGGAGACCCAGATGCACTCGCGCCTGTCCCAGATGGATGAGAGCCACTTCGATCCGCTGGAATTCGACCGTTTCTCGCGCCTGCAGGAACTCACCCGGCTGATGGCGGAAAGCGTCAACGACGTGTCCACCGCCCAGGACAACCTGCTGGCCGGCCTCAACGAGGCCGACGGCGCCCTCATCCAGCAATCGCGCATGGCGCGCACCCTGCAACAAGAACTCATGCGCCTGCGCATGGTGCCGCTGAACAATCTGGCGGAACGCCTGCATCGCGTGGTGCGCCAGGCCAGCAAGGAAACCGGCCGCAAGGGCCACCTGGAGGTGGACGGCGGCCAGACCGAACTGGATCGGGCCGTGCTGGACAAGATCGCCGCGCCCCTGGAACACCTGGTGCGCAACGCCATCGCCCACGGCATCGAGGCGCCGGAAATCCGCGCTGCCGCGGGCAAGGGCGAATACGGCGAGGTCCGCCTGGCCGCCCGCCAGGAGGGCAACGAGATCGTGCTGACCCTGTCGGACGACGGCGCCGGCGTCAATTTCGATATCATCCGCGCCCGCGCCGAGGCGCTGGGCTGGCTTGGACCGGGAGACGAGGCCACGCCGGAGCTGCTCGAGCAGATCCTGTTCCGCTCCGGTTTCTCCACCGCCGAGGAAGTCACCGAACTGGCCGGACGCGGCATCGGCCTGGACGTGGTGAAAAACGAAATCGCCGGCATCGGCGGCCGCGTGCGCCTGGATTCGGAAATTGGCAAGGGCAGCAGCTTCACCATCCGCTTGCCGCTCACCCTCGCCTTGACCCAGGTCGTGCTGGCCCGGGCCGGCGGCCAGACCTGGGCCTTGCCCGCGAACCTGGTCACCCTGGTGCGGGAAGTCCGCGCCGAACAGGTGCATGCCCTGCACGAGGCGGGCCAGGTGGAACTGGCTGGAGAAATCTACCCTCTGCGCACTCTGGCGGAACTGGTGGGGCGCAAGGCCCAGCCCGGCGAGGGCCGTTTCCGCACCATCCTGCTCCTGAAGGCGGGCGATCGTCGCCTGGCGGTGCGGGTGGATACCCTGGAAGGCAACTTCGAAGCGGTGGTGAAGAACATCGGTCCGCAACTCGCCCGTATCGCCGGCATTAGCGGCGCCACCGTGCTCGGCGATGGCCGCGTCGCCCTGATCCTCAACCCCTTCCAGCTCGCCGAGCGCGCGCCCCAGCTCAGCGTGGAGGAGGAGGTGGCAACCACGGAGCAGGCGCCGCTAGTCATGGTCGTGGACGATTCCCTGACCGTGCGCAAGATCGCCAGCCGCTTCCTGGAGCGGGAGGGATTCCGCGTCGCCGCGGCGCGGGACGGCGTCGAGGCGCTGGAAATGCTGGCGGACGAGATACCCGTCGCCATGTTGCTGGATATCGAGATGCCGCGCATGGACGGCTTCGAGGTGGCGCGCACGGTGCGCTCCAGCAGCCTGACGCGGGATCTGCCCATCATCATGATCACCTCCCGTACGGCGGAGAAGCATCGCGCCCACGCCATGGAACTGGGCGTGAACGCCTACATGGGCAAGCCCTACCAGGAAGAGGAATTGCTGGCCGAGATCAACCGGCTGGCCGGGCTGCCTGTGCCGGTTTGATCCCGCCGCGCCGACGGGGTCGGCGCTTCAGTGCACGGTCCAGTTCACCAGCCCGGTGTACGCGGTGATCAGCACCACGACGCCGAACACGATGCGGTAGATCACGAAGGCGGTGAAGTTGTGGGTCGCCACGAAGCGGATGAATACCCGTACCGCCAGGGCCGCGCTCAGGAACGCGGCGACGAAGCCCACCGCGAACATGGGCAGGTCGGATAGGGACAGCAGTTCGCGGTGCTTCACCAGGTCGTAGAGGGTGGCCATGCCCAGGGTGGGGACCGCGAGGAAAAAGGAAAACTCCGCCGCCGCCTTGCGCGACAGGCCGATGAGCAGGCCGCCGATGATGGTCGCGCCGCTGCGGGAAGTGCCGGGAATCAAGGCGAAACACTGGGCGAAACCCAGCTTGATGGCATCCGCCCATTGCAGATCGTCCACCTCCTGGACCCGGATCACATGTTTCCTGCGCTCGGCCCAAAAAATCACCAGACCACCGATGATGAAGGCCATGGCCACCGGCACCGGCGCGAACAGATGCGCCTTGATGATCTTGCCGAACAGCAGGCCCAGGGCGGCGATGGGCACGAAGGCGAGAAACAGGTTGATGACGAAGCGCCTAGCCGCCGGGTCGTTGGGCAGACCCCGCGCCACGCCGGCGAACTTCGCGCGATAGTCCCAGACCACCGCCAGGATCGCGCCGGTCTGGATGGCGATTTCAAATACCTTGCCTTTTTCGTCGTTGAAGTCGAGCAGGTCGCCGGCAAGGATGAGATGGCCCGTGCTGGAAATAGGGAGAAATTCGGTCAAGCCCTCGACGATGCCGAGGATGAGCGCCTTGAGAAGAAGAATGAGGTCCACGGGTAAGGCTTTCTGTTTATTTGATCGCGCCGGATTTTATCAGCCGGCCATTACGGTTTCGTCGCCAGTTCGAGGGTGGCGAGCCAGTCCAGCGCTTCGTCGCGGCGGCTACCGCACATTTCCGAAGAGGGTTTCAGGCCGCCGCAAAATGTGGGCCGGTCCAATCGGCCGAACAGCTCACAGCGGTGGTCTTGCGTCAGGTGGATGCAGGGCACGCCGGCGGGTTTGCCTTCAGGCATGCCCGGCAGAGGGGATGCGATGGACGGCGCGATGCAACATGCGCCGCACGCCGGCCGGCAGTCCACCGCGCTTCGCCTCAGAGGCGCTTGCTCTTTTTGAGGTGCTGCAGGACCAGTGTGGCGACCTGGACCCGGTTGTGGAAACCCAGTTTCTGCATGATGTTGGCCAAGTGATTGCGCACGGTGTTGTCGGAGAGATTGAGCTTGCCGCCGATCACCTTGTTGCTGAAGCCCTGGGCCACGTATTCGGAGATTTCCAGTTCCCGCGCCGAGAGTCTGCCGAGTGGATCCTCACCCGTGCTGCGGGTGAGTTTTTGCACCACTTGCGGCGGGAAGGCGCCGGCGTCCTGAAGCACGATGCCGATGGCATGGGTGATCTGTTCGGTATCCGAGGATTTCAGCAGGTAGCCATCCACGCCCGCGTCGATGGCGGCGCGGATTTCCTCGTCGCCGTCTTCCACGGTCAGCACGATGACCTTCATGCCCGCCGCTTTCAGCAAGGGAGCGACCTCCAGACCGTCGCCATCGGGCAGGCTGCGGTCCAGGATGACCACATCGGCCATGCCTCCTCCGTTCAGCCAAGTCCTGACCGCGGCCAGATCGGCGCATTCGCCGACCACGCTGAAGCCTTCCTCGCTTTCCAGGGAGCGCCGCACGCCAAGGCGGAGCAGGGGATGATCGTCGACGAGCAGGATGCGGATGGAGTCCATGGGCGGGGCGTCGAGTTGTAGTGCCTTCATGATAACGGAAGCCAGGCGGGCTTGTGGTGTGGGAAACGGAGGAAAGCGATGCCCGGTCAGTCCAAGGGAAGATATTCGATCGCCACGATCTCCAGGTTTCGCGTGCCGCCGGGCGCCTGGAAGCGGATGCTGTCGCCGAGTTTTGCCTTGATCAGCGCGCGGGCGAGAGGCGAAATCCAGGAGATGCGATTGCGGCCGGGATCGGCCTCGTCCAGGCCGACGATGCTGTAGCTGATTTCCGTGTCGGTCTCATCCAGAACGGTGACCGTGGCGCCGAAAAATACCGTTTCGGTGTTTTCCTGCAGGGAAGGGTCAACCACGAGGGCATTTTCAAGACGCTTGGTGAGGAAACGGATGCGACGGTCGATTTCGCGCAGGCGCTTCTTTCCGTAGATGTAATCGCCGTTCTCGGAACGGTCGCCATTGCCCGCGGCCCAGGAGACGATGTTGACCACGTCCGGACGTTCCACGCGGACCAGATGGGCGAGCTCGGCCTGCATGCGGGCATGGCCCGCCGGGGTCATGTAATTCTTTGTGCCGGCGGGCAGGGATGGCGGCTCGGAATCTTCTTCTTCCTCCGGCGCATCTTCCCGGACGAAGGCCTTATTCATTCATCCAGGCGGGGCGGCTTGCCGTCGTACACCAAACTCCTGCGGCGCTCGAGATACAAGTCGCGCGAGAATTCGTACGCGTCCAGCGCGGCGGCATCCAGGGCGCGTTTCGCATCAAGCAGTTCGGCCCGTTGACTGACCACGCGCAGGACCAATGCCGGGTTGCGTGTGGACACGTCTTCGTAGTTGCGGACAAGGTCGGTGTATTCGGTGTCGACCAGGAAGCCGGCGGTATCGCGGATATCGTTGGGCCCCAGGAAAGGAAGCACGAGGTAGGGGCCGGTGCCGACGCCCCAGCGTCCCAACGTCTGGCCGAAATCTTCGTTATGCTTTTGCAAGCCCATCTCGCCGGCCACGTCCACGAGTCCGAATAGACCTAAGGTGGTGTTGAAGGCAAGCCGCATGAAGTCGCGGGTGCCCTGCTCCAGTTTCAGTTGCAGGATGTCGTTCGCGAGCACGGTGACGTCATCCAGATTGGAGAAGAAGTTCCGCACCCCGGTTTGGGCGAAGCCGGGCATGACCGCGTCATAACCCTTGGCCACCGGTTTCATCAGCACCCGGTCGAATCCTTCGTTGAAGTTATGAACCGCGCGGTTCATGGGCTCCATGGGATCGCGCGGGTCGCCATTGACGGCGCACCCGGTCAACACGAGCGCGAGCATCGCGGGAAGAAGTGCTTTTGAGTTCATGACGCCATGATTCTTGGAAGTGGGGCATTTATCGGCATGTCGGCAGTTTACTTGAGTCAACGCAACCCGGAATAGACGTTCTTCTATTCCCTGCTTGACGCGCGGTTGACCCGTTCGGCGCATGCTGGAGACAATGGCTCGAACACAAACGATTGGATTCAAAATGAACGATGAAGCGGCACTCTCCAAAGAACAGCAGATTCTGCGCGCCATGCGCAAAACCTTGACCTCCATCGTGCGCGATGTGGCCCCCCGCGATGGCGTGCCCAGTCCGCTTGGCGAGGACACAGTGGAGAACATCCGCATGTGTCTGGGCCTGATTTCCGCGCGTGAGGCTGAGTTGGCCGAGGCGCTGGGCTTGTCGCGTGACGAGCGCCCCCGTTATACGGATGATCCGGGCACGACCCAGTCCATGCAGTTCGTGCCGCCATCGAAAAAGCTGAACTGATGGCGGAAGCCATTACCAGCCTGATTTCCGATTCGGAGTCTTCCGTCGTCAATACCGGCCATGTCGTGATTTATTCGCCCAAAGGGCGCGCAAGGAAGCGTTTCCCGGAAGGATGTGTCCAGGTTTGCGCTTCCGAGGCAGAGGCCCGCGCCGCTGCCGATCCCGAGCGGGGGTATTTTGCCGCGGTGGCTTCCGGGCCATCGCGTTCTTCCGAAGGGTTTCGCCTTTATTACCTGGTGCGCTGGCTTGATTGAGCGATTCCGTGGGGCGGCCGGCATTTGCCAAGCCAATGGCGGCCTCTCGCGCTGGGAAATCCACTCAAGTTGCCGGGCTAAATGCCGATAGTGCGCGTGTGGCATAATCCAGCACGCTTTCTTGACTGCAGTGGGAGAACCCGAATGAAACGCTATTTGTTGCCCGTTGTTCTGGCAGGGTTGTTGACGGCTTGTGCCAGTGAGCCCCTTTATCCTCCCGCCCCCGCCAAGGCCGCGGATACATCCGATTGGCTTTACCTGCTTGGACCCGGAGATACGGTGAGCGTGTTCGTTTGGGGCAATCCCGAGGTTTCCGGCAGTTTTCCCATCCGCCCGGATGGCAAGATGACCATGAACCTTGCCGAAGACCTGCCGGCAAGTGGAAAAACCTCTTCCCAACTGGCAAGGGATATCGAAAAGGTTCTCTCTCGTTATATTCAGGATCCCATCGTCACGGTGATCGTGTCCGGTGGTGTTGGGCCCTACAGTCAGCAGATTCGCGTGCTGGGCCAGGCGGCCAAGCCACAAGCGCTGAATTTTCGAGAGAACATGTCTCTGGTCGACGTGATGATCGCGGTGGGCGGAATCACGGATTTCGCGGCGGGAAACCGGGCCAGCATTCTTCGGGTTGTGGATGGCAAGCCTCAGCAGTATGGCGTGCGCTTGGAAGATCTGGTCAAAGGGGGTGATGTGTCCGCCAATGTGGATATGCGCCCGGGCGACGTGTTGATCATTCCGGAAAGCTGGTTCTGAGTCGATTGGGCAAGGCACCCTACCCCGCCAGGAGAATCCGGGAATGAACGAAGCGTTTGAGCAGGTTTTTGGCTATGCGCGCGCTGTCTGGCGAAGGCGATGGCTGGTGTTGTCCATCGCGTGGCTTGTCGCGGTTGTCGGTTGGGTGTGGGTCTATCTGTTGGAGAACCAGTATCAGGCCGAGGCACGGGTTTATGTGGACACCCAGTCGTTGTTGCGGCCGCTGTTGACGGGCTTGGCTGTACAGCCGAACACCGAACAGCAGGTGACCATGATGACGCGTACGCTGACCAGTCGCCCGAATCTGGAAAAAGTCGCGCGCATGACGGATTTGGACCTGGGCGCGAAGACGCCTAAGCAACAGGAAGAGTTGTACGGGACATTGGCCAAGAACATCAGACTGCAAGGCGCCAATCGCGAAAATCTCTATACGATTTCGTATCAGGATTCCAACCCCGATCTTGCCAAGCGGGTTGTCCAGTCGTTGCTGACGATTTTCACTGAGAGCAGCTTGGGGGGCGCGCGCAAGGATATCTCCAACACGCAGAAGTTCATCGAAGACCAATTAAAGAACTACGAGGCAAAGCTGCTCGACAAGGAAAAACAGTTAGAGGAATTCAAGCGGCGTAATGTCGGGACCATGCCGGGCCAGGGCGGCGATTATTACTCCAAGCTCAATGAAATTAACGTGTCGCTGGAACAGGCCAAGCTCCAACTGGATGAAGTCGCGAATCGCAAGCACCAGCTTGAGCAGCAGCTGACAGATCAGGAGGAGGTTCTGGTTGCGCCCGCGCCGGGCGTCACGACCCCCACAAGTTCCGCGCTCGATGGTCGGATATCCGCCTTGCAGTCGCAGATGGATAGCCTGCGGCTGAGGTTTACCGATCGCCATCCGGAAATCGCTCGGACCAAACAGTTGATCGAACGGTTGCAAGACCAAAAAAGGCAGGAAGAGGCCTCCGTCAAAGCCGAAGCGCAGAGCAACAGCGCGGGAATCAAGGCGCAAAACCCCGTGTATCAGCAACTTTCCATCGCGATCGCGGAAGCGGATGCCAACGCGGCATCTCTCAAGGCGCGCGTGGCTCAAATTCAAAAGAAGCGCAACGAACTGAGAGATTCTGTCGACCGTATCCCGCAAATCGAGGCGGAGTACACCCAGCTCATGCGTGATTACGATGTGTACAAACAGAACTACGCGGATATGTTGGCGCGTAGGGAGACGGCCGCTCTTTCGGGTGAAGTGGAAAGCAAGACCGACGCGGTCGATTTCAAAGTGATCGATCCACCGCGCGTGCCCGCCAAACCGGCGTGGCCGAATCGCCCATTGCTGGTTGCCGCCGTTCCCTTGGGGGGCGTTGTCTTGGGCCTGGCGATTGCATTCTTGCTGGCCCAACTGCGGCCGACGATTGAAGGGCGGCGCCAGTTGCGTGAATTGACCAGCTATCCGTTGCTGGGGCTCGTGACGATGACGGAAACCGAACTTGGAAGGAAGCGCCTGCGGCGCGGGAATCTAGTCTTTGCGGGGGGCGCCTCTTCGTTGTTGGTGGCATTGGTCGCCCAATTGATCTATTACGTACTGCTGTCGCCGGCGGCGTAGGCAAAGGAGCCGACATGAGCATCATCGAACGCGCGGCCGGGAAATTGGGGCAAACAGACGCCACGTCGACAACAATTCATTCCGCCCGAACACCGATGAAGGACGAGGACAATGGCCGTTTGATCGAAGCGGCGATCGAGCGCGCCGAAGCTTCTTTCGGGACGCCGCCACCCACCGCCCCGGTCCGACGCGCCGAGACCCATGCGTCTTTTGAGGATGATGGGCCGGCCACGGTGATCGGCAGTCAACGTGGTTCGGTGGATATCGCGAGGCTCAGGCTTTCCGGTGCCCTGACCCCGGACGCCGGGCGAAGCAAGATCGCGGAGGAGTACCGCCTTATCAAGCGGCCGTTGCTTACCAATGCGTTGGGACATGGAGGCAACCCGCCCATTCCCAACGGAAACCTGATCATGGTCACCAGTTCGGTGCCGGGGGAAGGCAAGTCCTTCACCGCGATCAATCTGGCCATCAGCATGGCCACGGAATTGGAAAACACCGTATTGCTGGTGGACGCGGATGTGGCGAAATCCTCGGTTATCCGTTATCTGGGCTTGGAGGCGGAAAAGGGCTTGCTTGATGTCCTGCGCGATTCGACGGTGGAACTGTCGGATGTCCTGATCAAAACCGATATAGCAAAGCTGACCGTGCTGCCTTCCGGTCGTGGTTTTGCGCATGCGACCGAACTGCTGGCCAGCTCGGCGATGAAGAAGTTCGTAGAGGACATTTCCAGCAGGTATCACGACCGGATCATCATTTTCGATTGTCCACCCCTGCTGGCCACCAGCGAGGCGACTGTTCTGGCGAGCTACATGGGGCAGATCGTTTTCGTGGTGGAGGCGGAGCGCACGCCTCAGGAAGCCGTCAAGGAAGCCTTGTCCCATTTGTCAGATTGCGAGCATGTCGGGATCGTGCTGAACAAGGCGCCCGTCAGGACTGGGGCCGGAGATTATTACGGTTATGGATATGGGTATGGCGGGTACGGCGAGTATGGCCAACAGTAGTGGTGGACGCGGCTTTCTATTGCTCCTCCTGATACCGCTGGCGGCTAGCGCGGGCGATTGGAAGTTCACGCCTTCGGTTGCGGTGGCGGAGCGCTATTCCGACAACATCACGCTGTCGCCGACCAATCCGGAATCGTCTTTCATGACTGAAGTCATGCCCGGATTCACATTGCGAACACAAGGCGGCAGAGGTTCCATGTCCGTGGATTATGGATTGCAGGCCTTGCTTTATACCCACGATAGCGGCGCGAACAACTTCAACAACCGGCTATCCGCGAAGCTGAAATCCGAGTTGATCGACGACAGTTTCTTCATCGACGCGGACGCGCGTATCGGCCAGCAGAACACCAGCCTCACCGGCGCCACCGGGACGAACAACTACAACATCACCGGCAACCTCAGTGAAACCCGGTCTGTCAGTGTCACGCCCTCTTGGCATAGTCGTTTCGGCAATCAAGCGGAATTCGATGCGCATTGGCGCTTCAGTTATTCCGACTCGGACAGCGGCGCTGTAGTGGGTACCGCGGGTAGCTCCCTGAGCATGAAATTACGCAGCGGCAGTGCCTTCAACAGAATTCCGTGGAGCGTGGCTTACCAGCTCCAGAGCAATGACGGCAATGCCTCCGCGGATCGTGACTCCAGCCTGACCGGTACCGTGGGCTATATCTTTAGCCCCAAGATTCGACTCAATCTGAGCATGGGCAAGGACAGCAACAATGGCTCGACTACAAGTTTCAAACAGGTGGACGGGATTCATTGGAACATGGGGCTGAATTGGACGCCTTCTACCAGAACCCGTTTGGGTGCCAGCCTGGGGCATCGGTACAACGGCAATTCATATGGTTTGGACTTCTCCCATCGCACCCGCAAGACGAATTGGGCGTTGCGCTACAGCGAGGAGATCACTGACCTGTATAACCAGTTGAACGGCTACGACTACTATTTGTGTACTGGTTCGCCGGGTCTACAAGGGCTCCGGGTGCCCGCCGGAACGCTTCCGGATACCACAATCTGCCCAGGGCCGATGCTGCTATATGGCTACGACCCCTCCTCGCTTGCGAACGGCACCACGTTGGATAAGACCCTCACGGGCTCGGTCTCTTATCATGCCGGGAAAAGCACCCTGAGCCTCAATCTCCACAGGAACCGCCGTGAACTGCTATCCGCCGGTACCAGCGACCAAAATTATGGCTTGGGGGGTAGCTGGACATTGCAGTTGAACCCGCGCCTGTCTTCGACGCTTTCCGTGACTTCTTCCCACGCGGAGTCGACTACCAGCACGAGCGACGACTGGAGCGCGTCCTGGATGCTCACTCGGAAGTTGTCCAAACAGACCTCGGGTGTGCTCGAAGCGCGCAGGGTGGAGCGGAGTAGCGACTCCACGACCGGGGCTTACAAGGAAAACAGCCTGTCCGCGCGTGTCAACATGAGTTTCTGACGATGTACGAAACCTATTACCACTTACGCGACAAACCGTTCCAACTCAACCCGGACCCTCGCTTCTTCTTCGCCAGCAAAGGACACAAGCGCGCCTTTGCTTATTTGGAATACGGGCTGTCCTTGGGTGAGGGCTTTATCGTCATCACTGGAGACGTGGGCGCGGGCAAGACGTTGCTGGTGAAGAGCCTTCTCAAAAAACTGGAGAACGGCAGCTACCTGATCGGCCAGTTGGTCAGCACACAGCTCGACGCCGATGACACGCTACGAAGCGTGGCAGCGTCGTTCGGCCTGCAGGCCGAAGGGATGACCAAATCCGCCCTGCTCAAGAGCCTGGAAGATTTCCTGCGGCTCGCCGTGCGGCAGAATCGCCGTCCCCTGCTCATCGTTGATGAGGCCCAGAACCTGGATCCCAGGGCGGTGGAAGAGTTGCGCATGCTATCCAACTTCCATGAGAGCGATAAGCCGCTGTTGCAGAGCTTCTTGTTGGGGCAGCCGGAATTCCGCGACACCATCCAGAGCCCGGAAATGCTCCAGCTCCGCCAGCGGGTCATCGCGTCCTATCACTTGGGGCCGCTGGATCGGACCGAGACGATCCAATACATCGTGCATCGCTTGAACACGGCGGGGTGGCAAGGCAATCCCGCTTTCAGCGAGGACGCTTTCGATGTCATCCACCAGTTCTCCGGCGGGGTGCCACGGCGCATCAACACCTTGTGCGATCGACTGTTGCTGTTTGGCTACCTGGAAGAACGCAACCATCTGGATTCCGCGTCGGTGCAGGAAGTGATCGGCGACCTCCAGCAGGAGGTCCACCATCAGGCGCCACGTTCGAAGACCGTGGAGTCTCCTTCCGCCGGCTATGTCGCGCCCCATCCCGCGCCAAGCCTAACGCAGCCCACGACGGCATTGCCGGAGGATTTGGAGGCGCGCCTGATCGCCATGGAGCGCTCGCTGAATCGGCTAGTGCCGCTAGTCCGCAAGGTGCTCTACACGGTAACCGCTGGGCAGGAAAGCGAATGAAAGCCCCGGATCGTCCGTTCCTTGCCATCGAGCCCTGGGTTTTCCCGTCGGGCACCGGAAGCCGGTCCACCGCGTCCTCGCCAAGGAATCGTCTGGGCATGCGATGACTGGGCGTGGCGCGGACATTACCAATGTGATGAGCGTGGATGTGGAGGACTATTTCCAGGTCGGCGCGTTTGAGCACACCATCTCGCGCGATGATTGGGAGCGCTGGCCCTGCCGGGTCGAGGCGAATATCGCGCGGATACTCGCGTTGTTCGACCGGCACGGCATCAAGGCGACCTTCTTCACCCTCGGCTGGATCGCGGAGCGCTACCCTGGCGTGGTGCGGGACATCATCGCCGGCGGCCATGAGATGGCCAGCCACGGCTACGGCCATCAGCGCGTCTCGGCGTTGACGCCCGAAGCGTTCCGAGACGATGTGACGCGCGCCAAACATCTTCTGGAAGATATCGGTGGGGTCGGCGTGACCGGCTACCGGGCGCCCAGTTTTTCCATTGGGCATGGCAACCTGTGGGCGCTGGATGTCCTGGCCGAGTCCGGCTATCGCTACAGTTCCAGCATCTATCCCATCGCTCACGACCACTATGGCATGCCAGATGCGCCGCGTTTCCCCTATCGGCCGGAGCAATGCCCGAGCTTGTTGGAGATGCCGCCCACCACCGTGGACTGGCGCGGCCGTAACCTGCCTGCCGCCGGCGGGGGATATTTTCGCCTGCTTCCCTACCTGGCTTCCCGCTGGCTGATCGGCCAAGTCAATCGCGGCGACCGGCGACCGGCCATGTTTTATTTCCACCCTTGGGAGGTGGATCCCGGCCAGCCACGCATTCCTGGCGCGCCTTTGAAAAGCCGTTTCCGCCATTACGTAAACTTGAATCGCATGGAAGCCAAATTGGACCGCCTGTGCGGAGATTTCCGTTGGGGACGCGCCGATCGGGTCTACGCCAGCGAACTCGCCTGATCCCATGAGCCTGACAGTACGCCTTGCCGCGGAAGCGGATGCCTTAGCTTGGGACGCTTTTGTCCTGGCCTTGCCCGAAGCCACCTTTTTCCATCGTTTCGGCTGGAAAAGGGTCATCGAACAAGCATTTCGGCACCGCACCTATTTCCTGATGGCCGAAGAGGGGGGACGTATCCAGGGCGTCCTACCGTTGGCGGAAATCAAGAGCCGGCTATTCGGGCACAGCCTGATTTCCGCGCCTTTTTGCGTCTATGGCGGCATCGCCGCCGCCTCGCCCGAGGCGCGCGCCCTGCTCGACCACCATGCCATCCGGCTGGCCTCGGAGCTGGGCGTCGGCCATCTGGAATATCGGGACCGGGACGTGCCCCATGACGAAACCTGGCCCGGCACCGATCTCTACGTGACTTTCCGCAAGGAAATCGATCCCGATGTGGAGAAGAACATGCTTGCCATTCCGCGCAAGCAACGCGCCATGGTGCGCAAGGGCATCAAGAACGGGCTGGTGGGGGAACTGGAGCCCGGCGTGGATGGCTTCTTCAGCGTGTTTTCCGACAACGTCCATCGCCACGGCACGCCCGCCTTGCCCAAACGTTTCTTTTCGCTGCTGCGCCAGGAGTTCGGCGACGACTGTGAAGTCATGCTGGTGCGCGATCCGGAAGGCAAGCTGGTCAGCAGCGTGCTCAGCTTCTATTTCCGGGATGAAATCCTGCCCTACTACGCGGGCGATACCGAGTCGGCCCGCAACCTCGCGGCGAACGACTTCAAGTATTGGGAGTTGATGCGGCGCGCCTGCGAGCGGGGTGTGCGGGTGTTCGACTATGGCCGCAGCAAGGTGGGAACGGGGCCTTACGATTTCAAGCGGAACTGGGGATTTGTGCCGCAGCCTCTCCAGTACCGCTACAAGCTGGTCAATGCCGACAAGGTGCCCGAGAACAACCCCAACAATCCCAAATACCGCCTGTTCATCCAGGCATGGCGGCGCTTGCCGCTCCCGGTGGCCAATTTCCTTGGCCCTCATATCGTGCGCAACCTGGGATAACGACGGCTCCCCTTGAAACGCGATCTGCTTTTCCTCGCCCATCGCATTCCGTATCCGCCCGACAAAGGCGACAAGATTCGCTCGTGGCATCTGTTGCGCCATCTGTCGGACAAATGGCGGATTCACCTGGGCGCCTTTGTGGATGATCCCGATGACTGGCGGCATGTCGCGGTACTGCAGGATGTTTGCGCGGATGTGAAGTTGCTTCCCCTTAATCCCAGGACAGGCAAATTGCGCTCGTTGACCGGACTGCTCACGGGTGAAGCGCTGACGCTGCCCTATTACTGGGACAAGCGTTTGTCCGACTGGACTCGGGCGAAGCTGGATGCCGGTGTGGACACGGCGATGGTCTATTCGTCCGCGATGGCCCAGTACGTCATGGCGGCAAGCCACTGCCGACGGATCATGGACTTCGTGGATATCGACTCCGACAAATGGCGCCAGTACGCCCCCACGAAATCCTGGCCCCTGTCCTGGCTGTATCGTCGGGAAGGGCGGTGCCTATTGGCGTGGGAACGGAAAGTCGCGGCCGATTTCAACGCCGGATTGTTCGTCTCCGAGAGCGAGGCCTCCGACTTCCGCCGCTTGGCGCCCGAGTCCGCCGTCCGCATCAGCCACTTCAACAACGGGGTGGATGCCGATTATTTTTCTCCCGAACGCGCCTATCCCAATCCGTATCCCGATGGCGCGCAGGTTCTGGTGTTTACCGGCGCCATGGACTATTGGCCGAATATCAACGCGGTGACCTGGTTTGCCGTCGAGGTTCTGCCTCTGCTGCGCCAGCGCTATCCGCGCGCCATCTTCTATATCGTCGGAAGCCGGCCGACGCCGGAAGTAAAGGCGCTGGCCAACGATCATGTGATGGTGACCGGACGAGTCGAGGATGTGCGCCCGTACCTGGCGCACGCCGCCGCGGTGGTGGCGCCTTTGCGCATCGCGCGGGGAATCCAGAACAAGGTGCTGGAAGCCATGGCCATGGCGCAAACCGTCGTTTCCACCCCACAGGCTCTTGAAGGCATCGCCGCCAAGCTGGAGGAGGAAATCCTGCGCGCGGACAGTCCGGACGAGTTCGCCGTGGCCGTGGGCCGCGCGCTGTCCGGCGTCCGCTGCGGACCGGCGGCTCGGCAGCGTGTGGTGGGGGATTACAGTTGGGATGCGAGTCTGGCCCGGGTCGATGCCTGGCTCGGCGAAGACGCAAAGGATTGATGCCGCGCGTCTCGTCGACCAGGCCGAACCGGCCGGCGCGGCCTAGTCCAGTCCCCGCGCCTCCAGCCATTCCTCCAAAGCCAGCATTTGCCAGACCGCGCGCCCGAAATAGGTGGCATGGCCGGTCATATGCTCGTTGCGGACGTGATCGATATAGGCGGGCTGGAGAATGCCCCGCTGCTTGAAGGCGGAAAGCCGATCCTCGATTCGTTCGCGAAGCGGCGGGTATTCCCGCGCCCAAACGCCGAAGGGCAAACCGAAGCCGTGCTTGCTCTTGTTGATGATTTCGTCGGGCAGGAAGCCGGTCAGCGCCTTCTTGAAGAACCAGCGCAGGTATTGGCCCTTCACCTTCCAATCGGGGGGGACTTCACCGGAGAAATCCACCATCGCGTCATCGAGCAGGGGGTAGCGCACATCGATGCCCGCCGCTTCGGTCATGCCGCCCACCTTGCGCAGATCGTTGTCGGCCAGCGTGAACTTCATGTCCAGGTGCAGCATGCGATTGATGAAAGAGTCGGTATCCGCCCGGTCATACACTTCCTTCAACCATGCGCCGGGGGTGCCGGACTGCACTTGGGCGATGAAATTCGTGGCGAACATCTCGGCCAGGGGCTGGCGGTAGATGTAGTTGTAGGACTCCATGCGTTCCGGCAGAGGGATGTTGGCTTGCCGGATGTAGCTTTGCGCCTTGCGCGCCGGGGGCAGGGAAGAGACGCCGGGCAGGTTGGCCAGGGGTTCGATCAATCCCTTGCGCAGCAACTCGGGCACCAGGTAGTAGGCCTCGAACACCTTCTGCTTCGCGTAGCGTTCGTTGCCGCCGAAGATCTCGTCGCCGCCGTCGCCCGCCAGCATGGCCTTGAAGCCGTCGGCCGCCGCCAGCTTGGCGCAGAAATACGTGGGAATGGCGGATTCGTTGGCGAAGGGTTCGTCGTAGTGGCGGGCCATGACGGGGATGGCCTCCATGATGTCCGCCTGCTGCAGGTAGTACTCCCGCATGTCCAGGCCGAAGCGCTTGCCGGCGATGCGGGCGTATTCCATCTCGTCGAAGCCATCGGCGCTGAAGCCGATGGAATAGGTTTGCACCTTCCCGGTGAGTTCCTTGAGCACGCCGCTGACCGTCGAACTGTCGGTGCCGCCGGACAGGAAGGTGGCCACTTCGTCATCGCCTTTGGCCCGGGCCACGCTTTCCCGCAGGATTTCGTGGAAGCGCTGGGATTGCGCCTCGAAATCCTGGCGCGGCTCGTCCCGGTAGCGCAGGGACCAGTAGAAGCCGCGCGTGACCTCGCCTTTCTTCCAGAACGCCCACTGGGCGGGGAGCAGCTTTTCCACGCCCTTGAAGATGCTGCCGGGGGCGGGAACCTGGAAAAAATAGAAATAGTTGAACAGGCCTTGCGGATCGAGCGCGCGGCCGACGGCCGGATGCGCGGCCACCATGTCCGCCTGGCTGGCAAATACCAAGCCCGTATGGCTCGGCGCGAAAGCGAGCTTCTCCGCGCCGATCCGGTCCAGGGCGAGGAAGACGCTCTGCTCGTGTTTGTCGAGAACGGCCAAGGCGAAATTGCCTTGGATGTGCTTGGGCGCATCCCGCCCGAACTTTTTCCACAACGCCAACAATGCGCCGGCGGGCGGCATGCCAGCGAGTTCGGCGTCGAAGCGCGGCCGGCCGGTGATGAGCGCGGCCAGATGGCCTTCCAGCGCCAACGGCAGGTTGGCGGCCATTCCCCAGGCGGGGTCGGTGTGGGAATGGGCGGGACGCGCCACGCTGCAATGGGAGAGCATCTGCTCAAGGGTCTGTACGGCGTCGCTGACGCCGTGCCCGAGCCAGCCTGCTAGGCGATGCATGGGGTGCTCCTGTCGATACGATGGGTAATCAGGGTTTCTGCGGTGGAGCTGGTGGCGCTGGCGGGGCTGGCGGCGCGATCAGGGGCGTCTTGGGGTAACCGGCGGCATCCAGCATGCTGGCCCAGGAACCGGATTCGAAGCCTTTTTGATGGGCCTTGCCGACCTGGATCACGGGCACTTCCACCGCGCCCACCAGTTTCTTCAATTCCAACGCGATCTCCGGTTCCTTCGAGGGATCCTTCAGCGTGAAGGGAATGCCGCGCTGGGTCAGGAAATCCCGGGCCTGATCGCAGACCGGGCCGCAGGCGGAGGCAAACAGCACGACCGGATTCCTGTCCCGCGCGAACCTGGTCTCGTAGGATTCCTTGTCCACGTCAATGACGTTGGCCTTGCCTTTGATCGTGAGCGGCTTGCGCGCCGAGGGCGGCGGCGGTTGATCGGAGTAATGGACGCCGCCCTGCGCGTCGACCCAACGGTAAACCTCGCCTGCCTGAATCGACGAAGCGGCAAACAGCAGCAGAATCAGCAAGCCCCTGGACATGGATTCCTCCTCGGATATCGGGGCCATTCTAGAAGCCGCGCGGCTGGCGGCACAAGCGCGATCACGCCATGCCGTTGTGGCGCAGCAGCGCGTCGATGGTGGGCTCGCGCCCCCGGAACGCCTTGAACGACTCGATGGCGGGACGGGCGCCGCCCTGGGCCAGGATTTCGCTCCAGAAGCGCTGGCCGATTTCCGGGTTCAGCACGCCGCCGATCTGGCCGTTCTCCTCGAATAGGCTGTAGGCATCCGCGGACAGCACCTCCGCCCACTTGTAGCTGTAGTAGCCCGCCGCATAGCCGCCGGCGAAGATATGGGAGAAGTTGTTGGGGAAGCGGTTGTAATCGGGCGGAAGCACCACGGCGACCCGGCCGCGGATGTCGCGCAACAGATCCAGGGCGGTCTGGCCCGCGGGCAGATCGTGGTGCAGGTGCATGTCGAACAGGGCGAACTCGATCTGGCGCACGGTCTGCATGCCGGCCTGGAAATTCTTCGCCGCCAGCATCTTGTCGAACAAGTCCTTGGGCAGCGGCGCGCCGGTGTCCACATGGCCGGTCATGTGCTTGACCACGTCCCATTCCCAGCAGAAGTTCTCCATGAATTGGGAGGGCAGTTCCACCGCGTCCCATTCCACGCCGTTGATGCCGGACACGCCCAGATCCTCCACCTTGGTGAGCAGGTGGTGCAGGCCGTGGCCGAACTCGTGGAACAGGGTGATGACATCGTCATGAGTGAGCAGGGCCGGCTTGCCGCCCACCGGACGGGTGAAATTGCAATTCAAGTAGGCGACCGGCGTCTGGATGCCCTGCTCTTTCCGCCTACGGGTGATGGCGTCATCCATCCAGGCGCCGCCGCGTTTGGTGTCGCGCGCGTATAGGTCGAGATAGAACTGGCCCACCAGTTGGCCGGCGCGGTCGCGCAGGGAGAAGAACTTCACGTCTTCGTGCCAGACCGGCGCGGCGTCTTCCTGGATGTCCAGTCCGTACAGGGTTTCGATGACGCGGAACAGGCCGGCCAGGGCCTTGGGCTCCTGGAAGTACTGCTTCACTTCGTTTTCCGAGAAGGCGTAGCGGGCCTCGCGCAGCTTCTCGCTGGCGTAGGCCACGTCCCAGGCCTGGAGATCGGCCAGGTCCAGCTCCTTCGCCGCGTATTCGCGCAACTCGACCATGTCCCGCTCCGCGAACGGCTTGGCCCGCACCGCCAGATTCTCCAGGAAATCCAGGACTTCCGCCGGGCTCTCCGCCATCTTGGGTTCCAGGGAAACCTGGGCGTAGGAGTCGAAGCCCAGCAGCTTCGCGGCTTCCGCGCGCAGCGCCAGAATCTTCGCGATGAGGGACGTGTTGTCCAGGTTTTCCGGGCCGAATTCCGAGGCCCGGGTGGTGTACGCCCGGTACATCTCCTCGCGCAGCGCGCGGTTGGCGCAGAACTGCATGACGGGCAGGAAGGAGGGGGCTTGCAGGTTCAGCTTGAAGCCGGACTTGGCGTCCGTCCCGGCCATCTCCCGAAACATGGCTTTCGCGTCGTCAGGCAGGCCGGCAAGCTCTGTTTCGTCCTCGATGAACTTGGACCAGGCGTTGGTGGCGTCCAGCAGGTTCTCCTCGAATTTCGCGGAGTGTTTGGACAGTTCCTCCTGGATGGCCATGAAGCGGGGCTTGTCGGCTTCCGGCAATTCCGCGCCGCCCAAGCGGAAATCGCGCAGCTCGTTGTCGACGATCTTCCTGCGCGCGGGGGACAGGGCGGGATATTCGGCGGAAGCGGCCAGCGCCTTGTATTTGAGGAACATGCCCTCGTGCTGGCCCAGTTCCGCATAGTACTGGGTGATCTTGGGCAGATTGACGTTGTAGACCTCACGCAGTTCCGGACTGTCCAGCACCGAATGAAGATGGGACACCTGGCCCCAGGCCCGGGACAGCCGCTCGTTCGCGTCTTCCAACGGCGCGACGAAGGCATCCCAGGTGGGCGGCGTGGCCGCGCCGCACAGCGTCTCCACCAGGTCGCGGTTTTCCGCGAGCAACTGGTCCACGGCGGGGGTGACATGTTCGGGTTTGACTTCGCTGTACCGGGGCAGTCCGGAGAAATCGAGCAGGGGATTCATGGCGGTGGGTGTTCCCAAGTTTCAGGTCCATGGGAGTATCGGAGCGAAACCCGCAATTTCAAGGCATAGTGCCGCCTGATTTCCCGAATCCCTCTTGCCATGGCCGTCGAACCCTATCGTGAGCAGATCCCCCGCCTGGGGCGTGATGTTTTCATCCACGCCGCCGCCACGGTCATCGGCGACGTGGAACTGGGGGACGAGGTCTCGGTGTGGCCCGGCGCGGTGATCCGGGGCGACGTGAACCGCATCCGCATCGGCGCCCGCAGCAACGTGCAGGACGGCTCCATCCTGCACGTGTCGCGTCCCAGCGCGCGCAATCCCGACGGCGCCGCGCTGCGCATCGGCCGGGACGTGACCGTTGGCCACATGGTGATCCTGCACGGCTGCGAGATCGGCGACGAATGCCTGGTGGGCATGGGCTCCCTGGTCATGGACAAGGCCGTGCTGGAGCCGCAAGTGCTGTTGGCGGCGGGCAGTCTGGTGCCGGAGGGCCGGGTGTTGCAATCGGGTTGGCTGTACCTGGGACGCCCCGCGAAGCCGTTGCGGCCCCTGAGCGCGGAGGAACTGGCGTATTTTGCCCGGCAGGCCGAGAACTACGCGCGCCTTGCCGCGGAGTATCGCGGATAGAAAAGCCGGGGGTGCCTGGATTCAGCCTCGCTCGATGCGGGTTTTCGTCTTGTTCAGACTGGTGGTCAGTTCGGAGATGATTTCGCTGGCCGCGTGGATGATCTGGTTCGGCGTGAAGCCGCAGTGGCGCATCTCGCGGTAGAAAGCCTTGGCCAGCATGCGCGAGACCTTGTCCGGCTCGTGGGCCGATAGGGAAGTGACCGAACAGGCATCCATGTTGCCTTCCAGGGTGAAGGCCATCTGCGCCAGCCGGGAATCGAGCAACTTGTCCATGCGCGTCATGTGCACCCAGCGGCCGATCAGCATGGCGCAGAGTTCCGCGGTTTCCTGGTCATCCTTGGAGAAGGACTTGCGGCCGAGCGGTCCGCTCACGTTGAGCACGCCGGTGGGCTTGCCGGCCAGCGGTATGGGGCAGGCGAGAAAACTGTCCGTATCGCCGGGCCTGCGCGCTTCCGCTTTCCACTCCGAGGTGTCCAGGTTGGTGACGCGGATGGATTCGCCGCTGGACAGCACCTTGCCGGAGATGCCCTGTCCCGGCAGGGGTTCTTCCTTCCAGGCGGCCTCGGGCAATTCGCCATACAAGGCCATGAGCTTGAGCCGGGCGCCATGGCCCGGCGCGGCATCCAGCAACATCAGGGATACCCGCCGCGCGCCCAGCAGATCGCCGACGATGCAGGTCAGTCGGTAAAGGTTGTCCTCGAATTGGCCGGAGGCCTCGAAACCCGCGAGTTCCTTGAGCTTTGCCTGAAACAATGCGTTGCCTGCCATGTCCGTGTCTCCCGTCGATATCGGGAGCAGGATAAGCCAGGGCGCTAGAGTGTGCCAGCAGACGGCAACGCGTCATCCCGTCGCGCGGGGGTCAAAACCGGCCCCCTGGTGTTCGCGACGCCGCCCGGACAAGCGATGCCGAGCCGGCATCGCCTTTGCCCGGGCGGGAAAATCACGGCCTCGGCAAGCGCCGGCACTGCGCGGTGAAGCCCAATATTCCCAGCCCGGCCAGCATCATGGCGTAGGTTTCGGGTTCCGGCACGGCGGCGACATCGAGGTTGACGGCCGCGTTCTGCGCGCCCAGATAGCTGCCGATTTCACTTTCCAGCGGATGGGAGTCGCTGCCGACCAGGGCTTCATGCGTTTCCGGATCGTACTCCCCGCTGTATTTGTAGAACTCGTAGCGGCGCAGGATGGATGCCGCATTCGGCCCGACCGGCGCGCCATAGCCGCTTTCCAATTGGCCGGCGAGGGGATTGCCCGGATCGGTCTGCAGCAATTGCCACTCCACCTCGGTTTCGGCCTGCTTGACCTTGGCGTTGTCGCCGACCAGCTCTTCCAGTTTGACGTCTTCTTCGAATTCGGTCGTGAAGACCTTGACCCAAATGGCTTCGCCGAACTGGGATTCGATTTCCGGCGCCGGCGCCTGGATCTGCGCCACGACGACGGGCGGCGCGCCGACCACGGGCGCGGGCGACACATTCCAGACCGGGGCGGGCAGGGTGACGAGGCCATTGGTCAACACGCCGGGGGTGCCCGTTTCCAGCAGCCAGTTGTAGGTGACCTTGGTCGCGTTCTTCGAAGTGCCGACGCCGAAGTGGTCGCACGGCGTGCTCGCGCCGTAGCCCAGTCCGCCGCCGGACCAGCAGTTGTCGCCGGGCGTGATGAAGCTTCCGCTGGGGGTGCCGTAATCCCAATTCGTGCCGTCGAAAAGACCCATGTAGGTCACTTTCGTGCCGTTCGCGGAAGCGGTGATGATCGGCGAGCCATAGCGCTCCACGCTGGTTGACGGATCGAAGCCGCGACCGCTGGGAAAGCCACGCCCCGCGCCGCCGAAGGTGTCGGTGATGTCGGAGGGACTCAAGCCCTCGAGTTCGATCTCGAAACCATGAGCGATGCTGCCGGTATCGTTGATGACATCGAAATTGCCGAGAATGCCGATGACAGAGGCGGAGCCTATGTTCGGCAGGAAGCCAATCGAAACCGTAGCAGCCAACAGACAAAACCTTGCTTTCGCCATGATCAACACCTCCAGGATGGTTGTCGCTTGAAATGACAGATGGGATAAGGCGCTTCTTTGAAGCGTGTGATAAGTTTACACGACGTGTGTAAAATGTACACGACTTGCTGGGAAGCCTGTCTTTCCTGGCGAGGCCGATCGGGATGCGTGAAAAATCAGGTTCTTGGCGCGGGGCCGGCTCAGTTCAACGCGCTGGCCAGCTTGCGTCGGTAGCCGGAGACCAGTTCACCCTGGCCGCCCAGCATGTTGAAGACCGCGAGAATGGTCTTGCGGGCGGATTCGTCGTTCCAGGCCCGGTCCAGCCGGACCATCTCGAGCAGCTCGTCCAGCCCTTCCGGATAGCGCCCTGCCGCGACCAGCAGGTTGGCGAGTTGCTGGCGCGCGTCCATGTCGCCGGGATCGGATGCGATCTTTTCCCGCAGGCCGGCTTCGTCGCCCCCCTGCTGGCCGCCCAGGGCGAAGCTCAGCTTGGCGATAAGCTGCTGCGCCCGGTCGTCCAGGCGGGTGACGGCGGAGAGACTGTCCAGCAGGCGCTGGGCTTCATCCAATCGATTCAGCGAGAGCAGGATGTCGGCGGCGTCCAGGCGCACCTGTTCGTTGCCCATGTCCAGCTTGGAGGCCTCGGCCAGGATTTGCAGGGCCTGCCCCGGGTCGCCCGCGGCCCGCGCCTTGCCCGCCGCGACGCGCAATTCCTCGGCGGGAGAAGGGATGATGCGGTCGAGGAATTCGCGAACCGCCGATTCCGGAATCGCGCCGGAGAATTCGTCCCGCAGTTCGCCGTTGAAGATCGCCTTGACGCTGGGAATGCCGCGCACGGCGAACTGGGCCGCGAGTTCCTGGTTGTGGTCCGCGTTGATCTTGGCGAGGATGAATTTGCCCTGGTATTCCTCGGCGAGCTTTTCCAGGATGGGTTTCAAAACCTTGCAGGGGCCGCACCATTCGGCCCAGAAGTCCATGACCACCGGGGTGTGTTGCGAGGTCTCGAGAACGATTTGCTCGAAATTCGAGGCGTCGACGTCGTAGGCGAAAGTGCTCATCGCGCGCCCCTCAATCCTTGCCGAAGCGTTTTGCCAGCTCAGCCGCCTTGCCGGTATAGCTGGCGGGCGTCATGGCGAGCAGGCGCTGTTTCGCGTCGTCGGGAATGGCCAGATCGAGAATGAAGCGGGCCAGGGTTTCCCGGGTGATACCGTCCTGGCCCCGGGTCAGCTTCTTCAACTGTTCATACGGCTTCTCCAGTCCGTAGCGGCGCATGACGGTCTGGATGGGCTCGGCGAGGACTTCCCAGTTGTGGTCCAGATCCTCGGCCAAGCGGGCGGGATTCGCCTCCAGTTTACCCAGGCCGCGCAGCAGGCTTTCGTAGCCCAGCAGCGCGTAGCCCAGGGCGACGCCCATGTTGCGCAGGACGGTGGAATCGGTGAGATCCCTCTGCCAGCGGGAGATGGGCAGCTTGTCGGAGAGGTGGCGTAGCAAGGCGTTGGCCAGTCCCAGGTTGCCTTCGGAATTCTCGAAGTCGATGGGATTGACCTTATGGGGCATGGTGGAGGAGCCCACCTCGCCCTCCTTCAGTTTCTGCTTGAAATAGCCCTGGGAGACGTAGCCCCAGACATCCCGGTCCAGGTCGATCAGGATGGTGTTGATGCGGGCGCAGGCGTCGTACAGCTCGGCCATGTAGTCGTGGGGTTCGATCTGGATGGTGTAGGGGTTGAAGCTCAGGCCCAGTTTTTCCACGAAGCGCTGGGCGAAGGCTTCCCAGTCGAATTCCGGATAGGCGGCGAGATGGGCGTTGTAATTGCCGACCGCGCCATTGATCTTGCCCAGGCAGGCCACGTCCTGGAAACGGGCGATGCCCCGGCGCAGGCGGTACACCACATTGGCCATTTCCTTGCCCAGGGTGGTGGGGGAGGCGGGCTGGCCATGGGTGCGGGCCAGCATCGGCAATTCCGCGAGATCGCCGGACAGTTGCGCGAGCCGGTCCTCGATCCGCCACAAGGCGGGCATCAGCACCTCGCGCCGGGCATCCCGCAGCATGAGGGCGTGGGACAGGTTGTTGATGTCCTCGGAGGTGCAAGCGAAGTGGATGAATTCGCCGACCCGGGTGAGTTCCGGGTTGTCGGCCAGTTTGGCCTTGAGGAAGTACTCCACCGCTTTCACGTCGTGATTGGTTTCCTTCTCGAAAGCCTTCACCGCCTCGGCGTCGGCCAGGGAAAATTCACCCGCCACCCCGTCCAGCTCCACCTGGGTCGCGGGAGAGAAGGCGGGAACTTCGGCGATGTCGGGTTCGGCGGCCAGGGCCTTGAGCCATTCGACCTCCACTTTGACCCGGTATCTGATCAGGCCGAATTCGCTGAAGAAGGGCGCGAGCTTGTCGCCGGTGCGACGGTAGCGGCCATCCAGGGGAGTCAGGGCGGTAAGGGCGGTAAGGGCGGTCAGGTCCATGGTGTCACTCTTCTTGTCAAATCTTCTGGCGCACCGCCAGGGCGGCTTGGTTGCGCAAGGCTTTCAGCAGCCCGAGCACTTGGCTGGGCACGCTCAGGGGCTCCGCCGACTTGTCCGCGTAGATCAAGGCCAGTGGGCGGGTATCCACGACGATGGGCAGCAGCAGGAAGGCGTGGGCGTCGGCGGCTTTCACATACCACTCGGGAATCCGGGTACGGATGTTATTCGCGGTGGCGTCGGAAATCAGGATGTCCTGGGCTTTGGATATGGCGGCGTGGAAGACGTCGGGGGCGAAGGACAGGGGAATCCGGAACGCGCCGCGCATGGCCATGGCCTTGGGGCCCAGGCCGACCCGGCCCACCAGGGATTGGCTGGGCCGATCCAAGACGCAGATCAGCACGTTGTCGAAAATCTCGGTGCGGTACAGGAGTTCGGCGGTCAGCTTGAAGACGTCCGCCAAGTGGTACTTGCCCAGCAGCATGGAGGTCAAATCCTGCATGCCCATGGCGAGGATGGAAGTGGGATTGTTCTCATCGTTGTCATCCGCGGCTTTCTCGGCGGCGGCTTCCCGCTCGTGCTCGGCCGCGGCCTTGCTGGCTTGCCGCTTGGGCGGCAGCGGCAGCGATTTGCTCTTGCTGATGTCCACATCCATGATCACCGCTTCGCTGCGCAGGGCCTCCACCGCCTTGTGCGCGGTCTCCGCGAGGCTTTCCCGGGTGATCTGGGTGGCATCCCGGTAGCGCATGTAGAGCGCGTCGATGGCCTGTTCCTGTTCCTCGGGCTGCTTGCCGGCGACGACACGGTGCAGGTCGCGGGCCAGGCTGGCCACGATCTGCAGGCGGCCGTCGTCGGAAGGGGACGGCTTGACGTTGCCGTCGCTGAGCGGGGCCATGGCGTGCAGGATGGTGGGCGGGAAGCACCAGAGCTTCGCGATGGCCAGCCCCAACTGGTCGTAGTCCACGCCGAACACGCGCAAGGCCGCCGCTTGTTCGCCGAGCATGTCCTCGGCCATGAGCTGACGGACTTCCTGGCTTTTGTCGTAGAAGTGGAAGCGGGCCATGAGCCTTCCCAGATCCCGGAACAGGGCGCTGATGAAGGCTTCCTCGCTATCGCGGACCCCCGCGCTGGCGGCGAGCAGACGGCCCAGGATGCCCCGGTAGAAACTGTCCACCGCCTCGCCCTTGAGTTCGTCCACATGGGCCCGGTCGTGCAGGTGTTCGAACAGGAGCAGGGAGACCGCCGCGTCGCGCACTGCGTCGAAGCCCAGGATCACCACGGCGCGGGAAATGGTGCTGATGGGTTGGCTGCCGTAGGAGCCGTAATGGGCCGCGTTGACCAGTTTGAGCAGCTTCTTGGTGAGCGAGATGTCGCGCAGGATGATGTTGCTCAGGATGTTGGCCCGGCTGTTCTCGTTGCCGATGGCGCGGTTGAGCTCCGCGATGTTGCGCGACAGGGCGGGAAAATCGTCTCCCTGCTCCATCTCCTCCAGCAGAAGGGCCAGCTTGGTCTTGTCACCGCTTTTGGCCATGGGTCTCCTTAGACGGCGCGCCGGTCCAGCAGCGCCTGGGCGATGGTCATGCCATCGACGTGTTCCAGTTCACCGCCCGCGGGCAGGCCGCGCGCGATGCGCGTGACCTGGAGGCCGCGCGCTTTCAGCAGTTCGCCCGCATAGTGGGCGGTGGCCTCGCCCTCGGCGGTAAAGTTCGTGGCCAGGATGACCTCTTCCGTCACGCCATCCCGCGCCCGCTCGATGAGCCGTTCCAGGCCGATTTCCCGGGGGCCGACGCCGTCCAGGGGGGATAGCCGCCCCATCAATACGAAGTACAGCCCTTTGTAGGCCTGGGTTTCCTCCAGCCGGTTGAGATCCGCCGGCATTTCCACCACGCACAGCTGACGCGGGTCGCGGCGCGGGCTGGCGCAGATTTCGCACACCGGCGCCTCGCTGAAATTATTGCATCGCTGGCAGTGATGCAAGCGCTCCAGGGCGCCGGTCAAGGCCATCGCCAGGCGCGCGGCGCCGTTGCGATCCCGCTGCAGCAGGTGATACGCCATGCGCGCGGCGGACTTGGGGCCGACCCCGGGGAGCACGCGCAGGGCATCGATGAGGGCGCCGAGAGGGCCGGGCAGGTTCATGCTTGGTGTGGGGCGCGAAGCCAGGCGGGAAGGGCGGCGCGACGCGCGGGGAATCGCCTCGCGCCACTTCCCGCCCCGGCGTCAGAACGGCAATTTGAAGCCGGGGGGCAGGGGCAGGCCGGCGGTGGCGGCCGACATCTTTTCCTGGGTGATGCTTTCCACCTTGCGCACCGCGTCGTTGACGGCGGCGGCGATCAGGTCTTCCAGCATCTCCTTGTCGTCGCCCATCAGACTGGGGTCGATGGTGACCCGCTTCACGTCGTGCTTGCCGGTCATGACCACCTTGACCAGGCCGGCGCCGGCGGCGCCCTCCACTTCCATTTCCGCGATCTTCGCCTGCAGCTTCTGCATGTTCTCCTGCATCTGCTGGGCCTGCTTCATCAGGTTGCCGATTCCACCTTTGATCATGTCGTTTCCTTGTCCTCGTCGATCAATTGTCGGTGCCCGTCAGTTTGGCCGGGCCGGCCAGCGGGCGGATGTTGTTGACGGTCGCGTCGCATTCGCGCGCGAGGGTCTGGATGAACGGATCGTCGCGGATCGCGGCCTCGGCCTCCGCCTGGCGCGCGGTTTGTTCCCGGGCGCGCGCGGCGGCGGGGGAGGCGGCGGTGTCCGCGACCAGTTCGATGTCGACCCGCGTGCCCGCGCCGAGTCTTTCGGTCAGCGCGTCGCGCAGCTTGTCGCCGAAGCTGGCGAGCAGGGATTTCTGGCCCTCGGGCAGGCGCAGATTCAGTCGCGTACCCACGTGGGAGGCCAGCTCGCAGTGCATGGCGAGCTGGCGCACCAGACCGGGCAGGCTTTCCGCGAGACGGCGCCAGTCGCCGTCGAAGCCGCTTGCCGCGCCCTCCGCATCCCGGGCTTCGTTCGCGGCTTGCGCGGCCGCCCGGGGGAGGGGCTGGACGGTGGCCATGGCGACGGACTTCGCCGTGGCCTGGAACGCGGGCGTGGCGGCGGGCGCCGCACTGGCCGGGCCGGCGGCCGTGCGGGCGCCGGGCAACTCGGCTTTCCGTCCGGGTCCGTCGCCGGGGGTGAAGGCCAGCATGCGCAGCAGGGTCATGGTGAAACCGGCGTATTCGTCCGGCGCCCATTCCAGGTCGCGCCGGCCCAGGGTGGCGATCTGATAGTGCAGTTGCACGGTTTCCGGGTCCACCTGATGGGCCAGGGCGAACAGGCGTTCGCGCTCCGGCGTGTCCTCGCCCACCGCTTCCGGCACGCCCTGGGCCAGGGCGATCTGGTGCAGCAGGCCGGCCAGATCCTGCAAGGCGGCGTCGAAGGAGAAGCCGCGCGCGGCGAGCTCCCCCGCTTCCCGCATCAGACGCGGCCCGTCGCCGGCCGCCAGGGCTTCCAGCACAGGCAGCAGGTAGGCCTGGTCGATGACGCCGAGCATGGCCCGGGTCTCCTCTTCGCGCACCTGGCCGCTGCCGTAGGCGATGGCTTGGTCGGTGAGGGAGAGGGCGTCGCGCATGCTGCCGGCGGCGGCGCGGGCGAGCAGGGCCAGCGCGCCGGCTTCGAAGGGGACGTGTTCCGCTTCGAGAACCTGTTTCAAGTGGCCGGCGACATGGCCGGGCGGCATCTGCTTCAGGTTGAACTGGAGGCAGCGGGACAACACGGTGACCGGCACCTTCTGCGGGTCGGTGGTGGCCAGGATGAAGATGACATGCCCGGGCGGTTCCTCCAGGGTCTTCAGCATGGCGTTGAAGGCATGTTTCGAGAGCTGGTGCACCTCGTCGATGATGTACACCTTGTAGCGGCCGGCGGTGGGCGCGTACTGGGCGTTCTCGATCACCTCGCGCATGTTGTCGATGCCGGTGTAGGACGCGGCGTCGATCTCGATGAGGTCGACGAAGCGGCCGCCGTCGATTTCCCGGCAGGCCGGGCAGACGCCGCAGGGCTCCGGCGTCACCCCGGTCTCGCAGTTCAGGCACTTGGCCAGGATGCGCGCCAGGGTGGTCTTGCCGACGCCGCGCGTGCCGGTGAACAGGTAGGCGTGGTGCAGACGCCCCTGCGCCAGGGCGTTGGTCAGCGCGCGGACCACGTGCTCCTGGCCGACCAGTTGGGCGAAACCGCGCGGGCGCCACTTGCGGGCGAGGACTTGATGGCTCATGCGGACAAGATCCTCACCGGGGGGCGATCAATAATTGAAGCCGAAACGGACCTGATGGAAATTGATGCCGTCGTTGGGATCCGCCAGGCCCGCGTTGGAAAGATGCTGGAAACGGTAGCCCAGTTCGTAGCGTTTCTTGTCGCCGAAGGCCCAGCCGAAGCCGATGTGATCGCCGAAATTGAAGCTGCCGCCGAACACGCGACCGTTGTTGATGCGGGTTTCCGAGAGCAGATGAGCGCCGATGGCGCCTTCCAGAAAGAAATTGCTGCCATTGGGGCTGAGCCGGAACACGGGGGTGAAGCCGATATCCCACAGGCTTTTCGCGCCGGCGCCGTCGCCGTCCCAGTAACCCAGGCTGGCTTCCCAGAAGCCCGTGGCGTTCCAGTTCTGGCCGATGCGCCATTGCTTGTCCCAGTTCCAACGCGTGGTGACCCGAACCATCTGGGTGGAGTCGTCGCCGGACCCGAGTTCGATGCTGGAACCGTCCACCGCGTGGGCGGCCTGACCGGTTGCCAATCCAAATCCAAGGAAGAGTACGGAAAGAACACGCTTGGTCATGCGCAGACTCCTGTATCGACTGGGAAGAAAAGGGTGGCGAGCCCAACCCCCGGCACTGGCATCGATCGCTGTGGCTGCTTCCTTCCGGACCTGACCCGATTCACGACTTAGCCATGCGGGGAGACCCGCCACGCGGCATTCTAACCCAGGCGGCGGCCCGCCGCTTACTCGTCTTCCGCCGGCGGCGCGACCCGGCGCGCGCGCACCGCCTCGGCCAATTGCCGCAGCAGGGGTTCCGTCGCGTCCCAGCCGATGCAGGCGTCGGTTACGGAAACCCCGTAAGCCGGCGCCTTGCCGGGCTGAAGATCCTGCCGGCCGGGATTGAGGTGGCTTTCGATCATCACCCCCATGATGCGTTTGTCGCCGCGCGCCAGTTGGCCCGCCACATCGGCGCCCACTTCGACCTGGCGTTGATACTGCTTGCTGGAGTTGGCGTGGGAGAAGTCGATCATGACCTGTTGGCGCAGACCGGCCGAGGCCAGTTCGCCGCAGGCGGCGTTGACGCTTTGGGCATCGTAGTTGGGCTGCTTGCCGCCGCGCAGGATGACGTGGCAGTCCTCGTTGCCGGCGGTCTTGAACACCGCCACGTGGCCGGACTTGGTGATGGACACGAAGTGGTGGCGCGCGGCGGCGGCCTTGATCGCGTCCGCCGCGATCTTGAGATTGCCGTCGGTGCCGTTCTTGAAGCCCACCGGGCAGGACAGGCCGGACGCCAATTGCCGGTGCGACTGGGATTCCGTGGTGCGGGCGCCGATCGCCCCCCAGGCCACCAGATCGGCGATGTACTGGGGCGAGATCAGGTCGAGAAACTCGGTGCCGCAGGGCAGGCCCATCTCGTTGATTTCCAGCAGCAGCTTGCGCGCCAGACGCAGGCCCTCGTTGATGTCGAAGCTCTCGTCCATGTGGGGGTCGTTGATCAGTCCTTTCCAGCCCACGGTGGTGCGCGGCTTCTCGAAATAGACCCGCATGACGACGACCAGATCCCGCTCCAATTCGGGCATCAGCACCTTGAGCTTGCGCGCGTATTCCAGCGCGGCCTTGGGATCGTGGATAGAGCAGGGCCCCACCACCACCACCAGCCGGTCGTCGGCGCCGCGCAACACGTCGTGGATGTGGTTGCGCGCCAGGAAGGTGGTGCGCAGCGCGGTCTCGCTGGCCTTGAGTTCGCGCATGAGCTGCATGGGCGCGAGCAATTCGTCTCCCTGCTCGATGCGGGTGTCGTCGGTACGGATATGAGGCATTTTCTTTCCTTGTCGATGCCAGCCCTGAAACGAAAAAACCGCCAGGGTCCTGGCGGTTTCTCGGGTGGCTCGAAGCTACTTACGTGGATCAGCGCCTCCCGGCCGCCTGGGCCAGGAAGAGATGAAATCGAAAAAAGCGCTGATGAATCAGGTTCATAGGCGCGGATGCTAACAGACCATGGTGCACCGCCACAAGCCGCTCCGTCGCGCCATGTCAACCCACCTTGGGCAAGCGATGCAAGGCCGCCTCGATCTCGTGCTCCGGATAGGCGTAGTCCTCCAGTTGGCCGGAGAAATAGCGGTCGTAGGAGGACATGTCGAAGTGGCCGTGGCCCGAGAGGTTGAAGAACAGCGTCTTCGGCTCGCCGGTTTCCTTGCAGCGCAGGGCCTCGTCGATGGCGGCGCGGATTGCGTGGCAGGATTCCGGCGCCGGGATGATGCCCTCGGAACGGGCGAAGGTGACGCCGGCCTCGAAGGTGGCCACCTGGGGCACCGCCACCGCCTCGATCAGTTTCTCGTGGTAGAGCTGGGACACCAGGGGCGAGTCGCCGTGGTAGCGCAGGCCGCCGGCGTGGATGCCGGGGGGCATGAAGTCGTGGCCCAGGGTGTACATCAGCATCAGCGGCGTCAGGCCGACCGCGTCGCCGAAGTCGTAGGCATAGTGGCCCTTGGTCAGGGTCGGGCAGGAAGTGGGTTCCGCCGCGACCAGGCGCAGGTTCTTCGCCTTCGGGTCGCCCGCCGCCTTGTCCGCGAGGAAGGGGAAGGCCGCGCCGGCGAAGTTGGAACCGCCGCCGCAACAGGCGATGACCATGTCCGGGTACTCGCCGATCTTCTCGAACTGCTTCTTGGCTTCCAGGCCGATGATGGTCTGGTGGTGGCAGACGTGGTTCAGCACCGAGCCCAGGGCGTAGTTGGTATCCGGCCGGCTGGCGGCTTCCTCCACCGCTTCCGAGATGGCGATGCCCAGGCTGCCGTTGGATTCCGGGTCCAGTTCCAGGATCTTGCGGCCGGACACGGTGTTGGACGTCGGGCTGGCGAATACCTCGGCGCCCCAGGTCTGCATCATCGAGCGGCGATAAGGCTTCTGTTCGTAGGACACCTTCACCATGTAGACGCGCACGTCGATGCCGAACATCTGCCCCGCCAGGGCCAGGGAGCAGCCCCACTGGCCGGCGCCGGTTTCCGTGGCTAGGCGCTTGATGCCGGCCTGGGCGTTGTAATACGCCTGGGCGATGGAGGTGTTGACCTTGTGGGAGCCGGCCGGCGAGACGCCCTCGTACTTGTAGTAGATCTTGGCCGGGGTGCCCAGGGCCGCTTCCAGCTTGTGGGCGCGGAACAGGGGGCTGGGCCGGTACATGCGGTAGGCCTCGCGCACCGGTTCCGGGATGGGAATCCAGCGCTCCGCAGACACTTCCTGCTCGATCAAGGCCATGGGAAAGATGGCCGCCAGGGCTTCCGGACCGATGGGCTTGCCGTCCGGCCCCAGCGGCGGCGCCGGCTTGTTGGGCATGTCCGCCACCACGTTGTACCAATGGGTGGGAATGTCGGATTCGTCCAGCAGGATCTTGGTTTGCGGCATGAAGGTCTCCAGGGTGCGGTTGAACCGCCGGCGCCTCCCCCGGCGCCCGGCGAGTGGGTAAAACAAAGGGCAACTATACTCGCGCGATACTTGACCGGAAAAGCCGACAGGAATCGACATGGACCATCCCGACCTCACCGAACACACTTTGGAATCTCGCGACGAATTCCGGGGCCGACTATTGCACGTGAAGAAGGATCGGGTGCGCCTGCCCGACGGCAACGAATCCACCCGGGAATACATCGTCCACCCGGGCGCGGCGGTGATCCTGCCCATTTTCGAAAACGGCGACATCCTGCTGGAACGCCAGCACCGCTATCCCCTGCGCCGGGATTTCCTGGAACTGCCCGCCGGCAAGTTCGATCCCCATGAAACCGAGCTGGCCTGCGCCCAGCGGGAACTGCGGGAAGAGACCGGCTACGTCGCGCTGAAATGGCGCGAACTGTCCACCTTTTATCCCTGCATCGGCTATTCCAACGAACGCCTGGTCTACTTCCTGGCCGAAGAGTTGAGTTTCACCGGCGAAAACATGGACGAGGACGAGTTCCTGGAAATCCTGCGCGTGCCCTTCGCCGAAGCCATGGCCATGGCGGGCGACGGGCGCATCGACGAGGCGAAGACCGTGATGGGCCTGCTCTGGTACGAGCGCTTCGCGCAAAAAAGCCGGTGATAAACTGATTCGCCCACGTCATCTCCGACTTGAACATGTCCATCGCCACCCTGGAACAACTCGCCGCCGCCGTGAAGGAATTCGGCCGCGAGCGGGACTGGCACCAGTATCACGACCCCAAGAACCTGACCGCCGCCCTCATTGTCGAGGCGGCGGAACTGCTGGAACCCTTCCAGTGGCTCACGCCGGAACAGAGCCTGAACCTGCCGGAAGCCAAGCGCGAAGCGGTGCGCCAGGAGATGGCGGACGTGCTGATCTATCTGGTCAGCCTGGCCAACTGCCTGGATGTCGACCTGCTCAAGGCCGCCGAGGCCAAGCTGGCCATCAACGCGGCGAAGTACCCGGTGGAGAAGGCGAAAGGGTCCTGCGCGAAGTCATCCGAGCTATAGCCCACGAGTGATGAATCCAATATGAGCCACTTCAAACACCACCTGTTTTTCTGCCTGAACGAACGCGAGGATGGCGGCCAGTGTTGTACCCAGCACAACGCCGAGGCCTTGTTCGAATATGCGAAGAAGAAGGCCAAGAAACTGGGCCTGCATGGCAAGGAAGGCCACTGCCGGGTGAACCGGGCCGGCTGCATGGACCGCTGCGCGGAAGGCCCGGTGTGCGTGGTCTACCCGGACGCGGTCTGGTACACCTACGTGGACGAGTCGGACATCGACGAGATCGTCGAATCCCACCTGCGCGACGGCCGGGTGGTGGAACGCCTGAAGATTTGAACGTCAAAATCCCTCCCCTTCCCGACCTCCCCCGCTCGCGGGGGAGACGCACTCTCCCTCCCCGCGAGCGGGGAGGGTTGGGGTGGGGAGGTACTTCGCCTTGACCACGACACGCCACAAACTCCGCATCAAAGGCCCCGCCGGCGCCATCGAAACGGTCATCGAGACGCCGGAGGGCGAGGCTGCCGGGCTGGCCCTGGTGGCCCATCCCCATCCCCTGCGCGGCGGCACCCTGGACAACAAGGTGGCCTGGACCCTGGCCCGCGCCGCGCTGGCTTGCGGCCTGATCGCGGTGCGTCCCAACTTCCGCGGCGTGGGGGAAAGCGAAGGGGAATTCGACCACGGCATCGGCGAGACCGAGGACATGCTCGCCGTGGCCGATGCCGTCGCCGCCCACTACGGCGACCTGCCCTGGACTCTGATGGGCTTCTCCTTCGGCGCCTACGTGCAACAGCGGGTGGCCAAATCCATGCATGCCCAGCGCCTGATCATGGTGGGGCCGGCGGTGTCCATGTACGACTTCGAGCCCACCGAAATCCCGGCCACCATCATCCATGGCGATCAGGACGAGGTGATTCCCTTCGCCGCCGCCCGCGACTACGCCCTGGCCCACGCCATTCCTTTGCTCGTGATTCCGGGAAGCGGCCATTTCTTCCATGGCAAACTGAAGGAATTGCAGAACCACGTGGAAGCCTTGTGCCGCCCATGACGTCTCCCCTCATCCTGCGCGGCCTCAGCAAGAGCTACGGCGGCCAATTGGTCGTGGACGGTTTCGACCTGGAACTGGAACCGGGCCTGTGCCACGGCCTGCTCGGTCCCAACGGCGCCGGCAAGACCACCACCCTGCGCCTGGCCCTGGGTCTGATCGGCGCCGACGGCGGCACGGTGGAACTGCTCGGCCACCCCATGCCGGCGCAGGCCAAGCTCGCGCGGCAAAGGGTCGGCGTGGTGCCCCAGGTGGACAGCCTGGACCCGGATTTCACCGTCAGCGAGAACCTGCAAACCTACGGCCGCTACTTCGGCCTGTCCGGCAAGGTCATCGCCGAGCGCATCCCCGGCCTGCTCGACTTCGCCGGCCTCGCCGGCAAGGCCGACGCGCCCATCCTCACGCTCTCGGGCGGCATGAAGCGGCGCCTCACTCTCGCCCGCGCCCTGGTCAACGACCCGGACCTGATCTTCCTGGACGAGCCCACCACCGGTCTCGATCCGCAGGCGCGCCACCTGATCTGGCAGGGCCTGCGCCGGCTCATCTCCCAGGGCAAGACCCTGCTGCTCACCACCCACTTCATGGACGAAGCCGAACGCCTGTGCGACGTCATCAGCGTCATCGACAAGGGCCGCATCATCGTGCGCGGCAGCCCGCGCGAACTGATCGCCGGCCACATCGAGCCCCACGTGGTGGAAATCTACGGCGACGGCCTGGCCGAGTGGAAAGCCTGCGCCTCCAGCTTCTGCCGGCGCTGCGAACAGGCGGGAGCCCGGGCCTGCGCTACCTGCACCGGCCGGCGAATCTGGAGGACGTGTTCCTCAAGCTGACTGGACGGGATCTACGGGATTGAATGTCCCCGCAACGGGGGCGCCGGTTCATCGCAGCGCGCCCACTATCCGCCATCACTAAGCGGGCACATTTTTCCGGGGGTTGGTGTCGTCGCGGATATCGCGGCTTCGGCGTCAAGTCGTGTAAGGGCTTCGGGTTTATGAAGTCGTCATTGACCGGTAGCGGCTGGTCTCGACCCACATGAGACAGCCAGCCATCGGTGTCATGAAGGTCGGTAGTCGAGGGGGCACCGTTCGCCACCACATATCTAACCTCGCATGCTTGGCCATTGTGGACGGCCGCAGGTCTCTTGCGACTACAGGGTTGGTTTCTGATGCCGATTGTCGGTAAGCTTTTCTAAGTAATGACTTGGCAGTAATGCTGTCTACCGTTACCTCAGTCCAAGACCTTGTAAGCGGCCTGGCGTTTTCTCTCCTTCTGTTGGTCGATTTTTCTTGCACTTACAACCTGGAGATTATTATGGAAACTAACCTGATCACCGTTTTTCAAGCTGTGAAGTCCGAGTGCGCGTCACTAATGGGGGTTAAAGCGCCGGGCCGATAGAGCAGGGTATAGCTGAGAGCGGGGTGACAGTGCCAAGAGATGACGGCCCCCACCAATACCAGACCCACCGAGTGTTACCCGGTGGGTTTTTTTCAAATTACTGCTGCGATTCAGGAGTGAGGTTCGTCAGCGAACGGAAAATGGCTCCCATGAGATTTCCGATCGAGGTCCACGACACAGAAGTTCTACAGCTACTGGACGGTTTGATGCAGATCACTGGCATCGAACCGTGGAAGCGTCGGTTCGAATGGATTCAGCGAGAGGCCGCCGAGAACTCCTTCATGGAGGAGTGGCTGCGCGAACGATGCGCCATAGAGTGGACGTTCAGCGAGGTACTCCGCAGTCAGCCCTTATTGCCTCAGCAGCCGTTCAAGGTCGAGAACATGGCCCAGTACGAGCTGGTGGCGTTTGCGGCGGGTACGGTGCGTGCCTACGCACGCCTTAGCAAAGGCGGTAGGCGCAGACTTCGAGGGGTCTTGCTAGACGGCTTGAAGGAGGACAAAGGGCTATTGTCGGTCCAACATGAAATCACAACAGCCGTACATCTCATGAGTCGCGGCTTCGATGTGGAATTCCACGATATGGAGCACGGCGGAGGCGTTGACTTTGTGGCTCGGGATGGCAGCATTGAGATCGAAGTCGAGTGCAAGATGTTCTCGGCCGACATAGGCCGGAAAATCCATCGCCGACGGAGCGCGACGCTATGCAAGGCACTGGAAAGCGTACTTGCCCAGACGTATGGATCGGCTTCAGTTGGCCTGATCGTGACTGTCACGATACCGGATCGCCTGACCCCTTCTCCCGAGCAGCACTGTGGAATCGAACAGACGCTCCGAGCTGGTTTGCTGAGCGGCGACGCATTGACGCGGACCAAGCACTGCGACGTCCGGGTCTTGGACTTTTCCATCGACAAGAGTCCGTTCAACAAAACACCCGTAGAGCTTTCTCAAAAAGAGATACAGCATTTTGTTTGGGAGCGCACAGGCCGTTTGAACTCCACGCTGATGATGCTGTTTTCTCCAGGGCGGCGGGCTGTCGTCTTGTCTCTTGAAAGCCAGGAATCCGATAACGTGCTCAATGGGATGCGGCGTCAGTTGCGGGACGCTGCAAAGGGTCAGTTCACGAAGACGCGTCCGGCGTTCCTCGCAGTGCAACTGCATGACCTCACAGTCGACCAGCTTGCCGATCTCGCGCAGTCGGACAGCCCATGGAGAGGCAATGCCAACGGGCTGCAGGTCATGACTTCAGATTTCCTGCGAAGCCCATCAAGAGCACACATCCACAGCGTGGTCTACCGATCACACAGCACGCTTAGCGACAATCACCAGCATGGCCAACAACGAGCGATTGGCCTCGTGTACCTGATCAAGAACGGCTATCACCCTCTGCACAAGGACCCCCGATACTCGGTATTTGGCAACTAGCTCACGTAGGTGCATTAGCCGTTAGGTGACATGCGCCGTATGCATCCGGCGAAATGCGCTTCGCTTTTCTGCTCTACTCACTGGGCCAATCTCGTTTTTGGCCGAGCTTCGGAAGTACGCAAGGACGGCCTCTAAGGCCGCTGTGTGGGGTGCTACAGACGTTCTCCGGCCTGTTTCACCCCAGAGCGTATGGCTGGAGATGGCCAAGAGCTGCCCGACACCGCTACTAAAAAAGCGCGGCCAGCAAAGAAGTGGACGTGTTCCTTATTCCCGAACCGCACGGCCAACTTCGCCAGATAATCGGCGAGCCTGGTCATGGGAAGCGTGCCAAGCTTCCAGGCATCCACACGGAAATCCTAGGGGTGTTCATGATTGGCTTAAGCGCGCGATGGATTCACTTGGTTCGCGTCGTGGTTCATAGTGAGTTTCGAGCGCGGATGTTCCGACGATTACGGCAGCGAGCACACCCATGAATGTTTCTTTATCCCTCACCTGGTACCCGGTCTGGCGCCGCAACTTCCTGGTCTGGAAGAAGCTGGCCATTCCCTCCCTGCTGGGCAACCTGTGCTGCCGGCGGTGGACGGGGTGCCCTACCTGAACTTCCTGGCGGCGGGCACCCTGGCCTACAGCGTGATGAACAGCGCCACCTTCGAGACGCTCTACTCGGCCTTCTCGCGCATGCACGTGCAGAAGACCTGGGATGCGATCCTCAACACGCCCTTGGGCCTGAAGGACATCCTGCTGGGCGAACTGTTCTGGGCGACGGCGAAGAGCCTGTTGTCCGGCATCGCCATCCTGCTGGTGGTGTGGGTGCTGGGGCTGTATTCGAATTTCGGCATGACCCTGCTGCTGCTGCCGGTGGCGCTGCTCACCGGCTTTTGCTTCGCGGGCCTGGGGCTGACCATCAACGCGGTGTCGCCCAACTACGATTTCTTCCTTTATTACTTCACCCTGGCCATCACGCCCATGATCCTGCTGGGCGGCGTGTTCTATCCGCCCACCGCGCTACCCGCTTGGCTGTCCGCCATCGCCGCGTGGCTGCCGCTGACCCATGCGATCCAGTTGGCGCGGCCGCTGGTGCTGGGGCAACTGCCGGATGGCGTGCTGTTGCATGTCGCGGCTTTGCTGGCCTATGGGTTCGCCGGTTTCAGCGCGGCGCTGGCGCTGACCCGGCGGCGTCTGCTGAAGTAGCGCGGCGTCACTTCGCCGGTGTGACGACCCATTGCCCGGGTTTGCCGGGCTTTTCGCAGCGGGAATCCTGGTAAGGGCCTTTCAGCTTTTTCCAGCCGGGCCCGGGAACGCCTTGCGCGCACAGGCGCTGGCCGTCCAGCGTGCTGAGCCATACATGCCAGGGGGCGGGCGCCGAAAAGGCCGGCAGGCTGAACGCAAGCAGAAGGGCGGCCGCCAAGGATCTCGCTATCAAATCTCGGCGCGTTTCCGCGCGGCGCGGGATGTCGCGGCCGAGCTTAGCCGTGGCCATGGTTCCGGTGGGTGTCGCGCAGACCCTCGCGCTTGAAATCCAGGTGTCCGTCGATCAGGGTGTATTGCACCCGGCCCTGCATCTCCAGGCCCAGGAAAGGGCTGTTCTTGCCCAGGCTGGCCAGGTTCGACGGGCTGACGATCCAGGCGGCTTCCGGGTCGAACAGGCACAGGTCGGCGGGGCGGCCGGCGGCGATGACGCCGGCATCCACGCCCAGGATGCCGGCCGGGCGCTGGGTGATGTAGCCCAGGGCCTTGACCAGGGGCATGCCGGTTTCCCGCGCCCATTTCAGGGTCAGCGGCAGCAGCAGTTCCACGCCGGTGGCGCCGGGTTCGGCTTCCTGGAAGGGCAATTCCTTCGCGTCGTCGTCCACCGGGGCATGGTCCGAGCAGATCGCGTCCAGGGTGCCGTCCTCCAGGCCGCGCCGGATCGCGTCCCGGTCGCGCTGGCTGCGCAGGGGTGGGATGAGGTTGCAGTTGGGGTTGAAATCGGCGGTGTCCATTTCCGACAGATGGATGTGGTGCACGCCCACGTCGCAGGTGATGGGCAGGCCGTCGTGCTTCGCCCGCCGCACCATCTCGATGCCGGCGCGGCTGGACAGGCGCGCCAGGTGCACGCGGGCGCCGGTTTCCCGCACCAGCAGGATGATGGTGGACAAGGCCACGGTTTCCGCCGGCACCGGAATGGCGGGGAAGCCCAGACGCGCGGCGATGACGCCGTCGTGGGCGACGCCTTCCCGGGCCAGGTGGGGATCCTGGGGACGCAGCCAGATGGGCAGTTCGAAGGTCTTCGCGTACTCCATGGCGCGCAGCAGCACCTGGGTGTCCACCAGGGGCGCGTCGGCCTGGCTGAAGGCCATGCAGCCGGCTTCGTTGAGTTCCGCCATTTCCGTCAGGCGCTCGCCCTTGAGCTGCCAGGTGAGGGCGCCGATGGGGTAGAGGCGCGGGCCGGGCATGTGCTTCGCGCGGAACTTGAGCATTTCCACCAGACCGGGTTCGTCCAGGGGCGGGTCGGTGTCGGGCGGGCAGGCGATGGAAGTGACGCCACCCACCGCGCAGGCGTGCATCTCGGATTCCAGGGTGGCCCGGTATTCCAGGCCGGGTTCGCGCAGGCGCACCGACAGGTCCACCAGGCCGGGGCAGACGATGAGGCCGGTCGCGTCGATGGCGTGGTTGGCGTGGAAGTCGGCGGGGCAATGGCCGACGCCGACGATGTGGCCGGCGGCGACGTAGACGTCCCGGACCGCGTCCAGGCCGGAGGCGGGATCGACGACGCGGCCGTTCTTGATATGGATCTTCATGCTTGCGCTCCCGACGCGCTCGCGCCCGCGAGCAGGCTCATCACCGCCATGCGCACGGCGATGCCGAAGGTGACCTGGGACAGGATCACCGATTGCATGCCGTCCGCCACCGCCGAGTCGATCTCCACGCCCCGGTTCATGGGGCCCGGATGCATGACGATGGCGTCGGGCTTGGCCAGCTTGAGTTTGTCCGGCGTCAGGCCCCAGTGCTTGTAGTACTCGCCGGCGCTGGGCAGGCGCGAGCCGCGCATGCGCTCGTTCTGCAGGCGCAGCATGAGCACCGCGTCCACGTCCTTGATGCCCTCGCTCATCTTGTGGAACACGTGCACGCCCATGTTGCCCACGTCCCGCGGCAGCAGGGTCTTGGGCGCCACCACGCGCACTTCCGGGCAGCCCAGGGTGGTCAGCGCGTGGATCTGGGAGCGGGCGACGCGGGAATGCAGCACGTCGCCCACCACCGCCACGCGCAGATTGTGGAAGGCGCCCTTGTAGTGGCGCAGGGTGAACATGTCGAGCAGGCCCTGGGTGGGGTGGGCGCAGCGCCCGTCCCCCGCGTTGATGACGTGGATGTGGGGCGCCACGTGGCGCGCGATCAGGTGGCTCGCGCCGGCGGCGGCGTGGCGCACGATGAACATGTCCGCCTGCATGGCCGACAGATTGGCCACGGTGTCCAGCAGGGTTTCCCCCTTGCTTTGCGACGAGGCGTTGATGTTCAGGTTGACCACGTCGGCGGACAGCCGCTTGGCGGCGATCTCGAAGGTGGTGCGGGTGCGCGTGGAGTTCTCGAAGAAGATGTTGAAGATGGCCTTGCCGCGCAGCAGGGGCACCTTCTTCACGTCCCGTTCCGCGTCCGTCACCGTGATGAAGGACGCGGCGGTATCCAGAATCTGGGTCAGAACCCGCGCCGGCAGGCCCTCCAGGGTGAGCAGATGGCGCAGGCGACCGTCGTCGGTGAGCTGTAGATTCGCACTCATGGTTTCCTCATGACGAAGTGCAGGCCTTCCGCTTCGTTGTTTTCCAGCGAGATGTGCTCGCCCGGCGCCAGTTCCAGCTTGACGCCGACGTAGTCGGCGCACACCGGCAGCTCGCGGCCGCCCCGGTCCACCATCACCGCGAGGCGGATCGCGGCGGGGCGGCCGTAGTCGAACAGCAGGTTCATCGCCGCGCGGATGGTGCGGCCGGTGTAGAGCACGTCGTCGATGAGCAGGATGCGCCGGTCCTCCACGTCGAAGGGGATGTGGGACGGTTTGGTCTCCGGGTGCAGGCCGATGCGGGAGAAGTCGTCCCGGTAGAAGGCGATGTCCAGCACGGCTTTGGGGATGTCGCCGCCCAGGCGCTCGGCCAGGGCGTCCATGATCCAGACGCCGCCGGTGTGGATGCCCACCAGGGCGCAGTCCGGGGTCATGTGGGGCGCGATCCGGGCGGCCAGATCGTCGATGAGTTGTTCAGGCGAGGGTAAGGTCATGGACATGGGCTTGCTCGAAGAAGTCCTGAAGAATCTGCTGGGCCGCGACGGCGTCGTCCAGCCCCTTGCGGGCGCCGCCTTTGACGCCGGCCTCGCGCAGGCGCAGGTCGGCGTCGAAGGAGGTGAGGCGCTCGTCCACCAGGGCCACGGGCAGGCCGAAGCGGCCGTGCAACTGGTTGGCGAAACGGCGCGCGCGGCGGGAGAGGTCATGTTCCGTGCCGTCCATGTTCATGGGCAGTCCGGCCACCAGTTGCACCGCGCGCCATTCCCGGATGAGTTCGGCGATGCGGCCGAAGCGGACGTCGTTGGCTTCGCCGGAGAGGGTTTCCAGCGGATGGGCGAGACGGGTCTCCCAGTCGCCCACCGCCACGCCGATGCGGCGCAGGCCGAAGTCGAAGGCCAGCACGCTGCCCGATTTCATCCGGGCTGCCGCGTGGCGGCGCTTGCAGCGCGCCTCGCCCTCCGGGAAAGGGGGTGAGGCAAACAGGCATGGCGCCAGGCGCGGGTCTCACCGCCGATGGGCTTGCCCGCCATGCCGGTCGCCATCAGGCGTGGCCCGCCTCTTCCGACAGCATGGACAGGTCGATGCCGAGCAGCTTCATGGCCGCCGGAATGCGGTCCTGGGCGGGCAGGGCGAAGATCACCTCCGGGTCGGCGGGCACGGTCAGCCAGGCGTTCTGCTTGATCTCGTCCTCCAACTGGCCGGGGCCCCAGCCGGCGTAGCCCAGGGTGACCAGGATTTCCCCCGGGCCTTCCTGGCGCGCCGTCGCTTCCAGGATGTCCTTGGACGTGGTCAGGCCGACCCGGTCGTTCACCGACAGGGTGGAGCCCCACTGGCCCACGGGCCGGTGCAGGACGAAGCCGCGCTCCACTTGGACCGGGCCGCCGTAATAGACCGGCTCGCCGCGCAGGTGGGTGTCTTCCAGGTCCAGGCCGATCTGGTTGAACAGGGATTCCAGGTTCAGTTCGATGGGCCGGTTCACCACCACGCCCAGGGCGCCCTGCTCGCCGTGGTCGCAGATATAGGTCAGCGTGCCGGAGAAATTCGGGTCCAGCATGTTGGGCATGGCGATGAGGAAGTGGTCGGTGAAATTGGCGTTGTCCATGATGGGCACCCGGTGGATTGGCAGGCATTGTAACGCCGCCGGACGGCCCTCAATATGTCCGCCATGGATACCGCACTGGTCTGGTTCCGGCGCGACTTGCGCCTGCGCGACAACACCGCGTTGCACCATGCCCTGAGGGCCGCGCGGCGGGTGCGGTGCGTGTTCGTGTTCGATAGCGACATCCTCGACGGCCTCGCCGCCAAGGCGGACCGGCGTGTGGAATTCATCTGGCGCGCTGTCGCGGACTTGAAGTCGGCGCTGGAGGCGCGCGGCGGCACCCTTCACGTCTTGCGCGGCGCCGCCCGCGAGCGGATTCCGGCCCATGCCGCCGAATGCGGCGCCGACGCGGTGTTCGCGGCGCGGGATTACGAGCCCTTCGCCGTGCGCCGCGACGGAGAGGTCGGCGCCACCCTGGCGGCGGCCGGGCGCGCGCTGAATCTGGTCAAGGACCAGGTCATCTTCGACACCGACGAAATCTTGACCGGCGCCGGCCGGCCTTTCCATGTGTTCACGCCTTATAAGCGCGCCTGGCTGGCGCGCCTGGATGCCGCCGCTCTCGCCGCCCGGCCGGTGGAAGACCGACTGGTCCGCTTGGCGGCCGACCCCCCCGCGCCGCTGCCCGGCCTGGAGGATCTGGGCTTTCGCGCCGGCACCCTGGAGGGTTCGCGGCTCGTTCCCGGCGAGGCCGGCGCCCAGGCCCTGTTCGCCGATTTCCTGACCCGTATCGAAGGCTACAAAACGGCGCGCGACTTTCCCGCCGACAAAGGCCCTTCCCATCTGTCCGCGCACCTGCGCTTCGGCACCGTTTCCATCCGCGAGTTGGCGCGGGCCGCTTGGACGATGGGCGGCGAGGGCGCGCAAACCTGGCTGTCCGAGCTGATCTGGCGCGAGTTCTACCAGATGCTGCTGTGGCATTACCCGGAGACGGCGGAACACGCCTTCCAGCGCAAATTCGACGCCATCGCCTGGCCCAACCCGCCGGGCCACTTCCAGGCCTGGTGCGAGGCGCGCACCGGCTACCCCCTGGTCGACGCGGCCATGCGCCAGCTCGCGCGCACCGGCTACATGCACAACCGCCTGCGCATGGTCGCCGCGTCGTTCCTGGTCAAGGATCTGCATGTGGACTGGCGCCTGGGCGAGCGCTTTTTCGCGGAAAAACTCCTGGATTACGACCAGGCAGCGAACGTGGGCGGCTGGCAATGGTCGGCCGGTGTCGGCACCGACGCCCAGCCCTGGTTCCGCATCTTCAATCCGATTGCCCAGTCGGAGAAATTCGATCCGGAAGGGACGTTCATCCGCCGCCATGTGCCTGAATTGGCGCGGCTGCCCGATCGATTCATCCATGCGCCCTGGACCATGGGCGACGGCCAGCGGGCGGAATGCGGTTTCATTCCGGGCCGGGACTATCCGCATCCCCTGGTGGAACACGCCCGGGCGCGGGCGGAAACCCTGGCGCTGTATCGGGCCGTGACGGGCTAATAGATCGACCGGGCGTAGGGGTTGACGATGTCGATGATGCTGAAAACCTGAATCAGCGTTTCGCCCCGGACGGATTTCATCGTCTCCGCATCCAATCCGAGCATTTCCCCGGCGGCCGCGTCATGGCTGTCCAGCCAAGTCTCGGGCTGTTCACGGGTCTTGAGGCTGGGGGCGAGGCCGGCGGCCAGATCGCGCGCCACATGGATAATCGCGGCTTCGGCACGGTAGGTTTTGGCTTTGTCCGGGGCCAGTTGGCAAGCCAGCACTTCCTGGTAGAACTCGGGAAGTTTCCACTCCGCGGCCAGCGCGGCGCCCAGCTCCACGTAGGTGAAGCCGAAAATCCGCTGTTCCTCGGCGAGAACGGCCGCCTCGCCCTCGGCCCGGACCTTGAGGACGTCCCGGTAGAGATCGGGTTTGCGGGAGTAGAAAACCAGGCGTCCGATGCCATGCAGCAGGCCCGCCACAAAGAGGGTTTCCCCATCGCGGATGCCGCATTCGCCGGCGAGCAATCTGGCGGCGACGCCGCATATCGCGCTGTTGTCCCAGAACGTGGACATGTCCACGAATTCCTCGGGTATGCCTTTGAACACGTTGGTGACGGAGGTGGCCATGACCAGATCGCGCAAGGTTTTCTCGCCGATCATGACGATGGCGTGGGACACTTTTTCGATCTTGCCCATGTGGCCGAACAGGGCGCTGTTGGCCAGGCGCAACACGCGCGCGGTGAGCCCCGCGTCGAGCTCGACGACCTCCGCCAGTTCCAGCGCCGTGTGTTCCGGTTCGCGGATGAGCTCGTTCACCCGGATTGCCGCTTCCGGCAGGGAAAACAGCGCGCCAGCGTCCTGGGCCAATGTCTGGGGTGTCATGGGAAACCTCCGTTCCTGATGATTCGCGACAGCGAATCCACCGTAACGTTGCGGTACGCGGCGTGAAAGCGCAAGCCACCCCGGCGACGGAACCCAGGAATCAGGCCAGCTTGAAGCGTCCCACCAGGCCGTTCAGGCCGTTGGCCGACTGGTCCAGGGCCTGGGCGGAGCTGTCCATGGCGTGCATGCTGGAACTGGTGCGCTCGCAGATCTGGCCGATGCGTTCGATGGAGCCGGTGGCGGCGCGGCTGGCCTCGGTCTGCTTGTGAGCCGCCTCGGCGATCCCCGCCACCAGGCGATCCACCTGGCTGGCGGCGTCGACGATCTTCTCCAGCAGATCCCGGGTGGTCCGGGTTACCTGGGCGTTGTCGTTCACGTCGGTGCTGACCTTGGCCATGGCGCTCACCACCTGGGCGGTCTTGCCGCCCACGGTTTCCACGGTCTCTCGGATGGACAGGGTGCTGGCGGCGGTCCGTTCCGCCAGCTTGCGCACTTCGTCCGCCACCACGGCGAAGCCGCGTCCCTGCTCGCCGGCCCGGGCCGCTTCGATGGCCGCGTTGAGGGCCAGCAGGTTGGTTTGTTCGGCGATGTCGCGGATGACCTGGGTGACCTGGGATATCTGCTCGATGTGCTGGCTCAGGTCGGAGATCGCGTCACTGGAGTTGGCCACGCTTTGGACGATGCGCTCCGTGGCGGCCGCGCTTTCGCGCATCTGGCGGTTGCCTTCCTGGGCCACGTCGCGGGTCTGGTTCGCGGCCACGGATACGGCGTCCGCGTTGCGCGCGACCTCGGCGCTGGATACGCCCATCTCGCTCATGACGGCGTTCACCTGGCCGATCTGCTCGGTCTGGCTATAGGCGAGGCCGGAGGCATCCCGAACGTTCACGGTGAGCTGGTCCGCCGAATGGGCCACCTCGCGGGAGGTGTTCGCCACCTGGCCGATGAGGCCGGACAGGGACTGGGTCATCCGCTCCAGGGCCGCGCCCAACTGGGCCAGTTCGTCGTTGCCGCCCACGCGGGCGTGGCCGGACAGGTCGCCGTTGGCGATGCGCTGGGCCAGGTCCACCGCGTGCGCCAGCGGCGTGGTCAGGCTGCGCGTGATGACCAGGGCGATGGCCGCGCCGATGGCGATGGCCAGCACGCCCAACACCAGCATGAGCAGGCGCGCCGACCGATAGGCTTGCGCGGCCTCCAGGTTTTTCGCCTTGCTCTGTTGTTCCAGCTTGGCCAGCATGGCGTCCAACTGACCGATCAGCGTGATCTGGGAGGGGCGCACCGCGTCGCGGATGCCGATCTGGGCGGTGGCGATGTCCTCCGACAGGCTGGCGTCGATGACCTGGGTGATCTTGTCCGCCGAGTCGGTTTCCGCCTTGCGGATGGCCTCCAGCAAGGCCTTGCCGTCGGCGTCGTTCACCAGCGTGGCCAGGGTGGCGTCCGCATCCTTGTAGGCCTTCAACGCCTCGCGCATGCGCTTCAATTCGCCACGCTTGAAGGCGATGTCCTCCTGCAGCACCACGTCGCGCAGGGCGATGCCGCGGAAGCGCACCGAGTCCCGCATGGTGTTGAGCAGGGTGATCTTCGCGTAGTCGCCCTGAACGATGTCGTCCAGGTTGGATTGGATCATGGCCAGGCGGCTGATGCCGATCAGCAGCATCGCCAGCATGATGGCCAGCACGATGCCGAAGCCCAACATGAGGCGCGGGCCGACGCGGATACGGGTGAGCAGTTCCATTCCCTAACCCTGAGGCTGATTGCTTATCGGGCGGCGGCTTTTGCCGCCGCCCGTCGGATGATGGCGCGCCGTGTTACTCGGCGGTCACCGCGGTGTGGATGACGCCGATGACCTGGCCGCCGTCCAGGACCGGCGCGGAAACGTGCACGCTCTTGATCTGGGTGGTGGGGTCGGGCTTGATTTCCTCGGCGTTCCAGGCCTTGCCCTTCATGGCTTCCTTCACCGGCGGACGCGCCGCCGCGTTGTAGATGAGGGACTTCGCCGAGCCGGCCACCATGTTGCCCTTCTCGTCGCGCACGAACAGTTTGTTGATACCCTTGTCCGCTTCCCACTGCTTCACCAGCTTGCTGGCCGGGGTGGACAGGATGCCGGTCACCAGGGGATCGCTATCCGCCAGCTCGTCCCACTTGCCGTTGTTCATGCCGGGAATCATGCCGCCCTTGGCGTTGGCTTCCTTCACCGCCTTGACGATGACGGGATTGGCCGCCCAGTCCACCAGCTTCTTCTTGTAGGCCTCCACTTTCGCCTGCATGTCCGCCGGCAGGGCCGCGACGGCCAGGGAGGCCTGGAAGCAGAAAGCGGTCAGCAACAGCAGCGCGGCAAAAAGGGAAACATCCCGGAACGGCACTCGTGTCATTTCAGTTCTCCTCGTGGGCAATTCCGCCGGCTCGGTCATTCGGCGGGTGCTGCCAATAACGGATGCCGCCACGAATACTTTAGTACTTTAGGGGTATGCGCTCAGGGGAGCGCTTAGCCCGATCCTGACGTCCGGATAACGCAGCCGGAAGCGCAACTCCCGTTTCGCGCGGCGATTGGACAGGCGGCGCGACTCGCTCAGGAAACTGCGCATGGCCGGCGTCACCGCCGCGATGACCTCTTCCCGGGGCAGGCGCGGCGGGCGCGGCAAGCCGAGATGGTCGGCGACCACGTCGAACCAGTCCCCCATCTTCAGGCCGCTGTCGTCCACCGCGTTGTAGACCCGGTTGGGCCGGCCCCGGAACAGGGCGGCCAGGGCCAGGCGGGCCAGATCCTCGGCGTGGATGTGGTTGGTATATGCGTCGTCCTCGGCGACGATGGCGGGCAGGTTCTTGCGCACCCGCTCCGCCGGCATGCGGTCCTGGGCGTAGATGCCGGGCGCGCGCAGGATCATGGCCCGGTTGCCGCGCCGGCCCCAGTCGCGCAGCCGCGCTTCCGCGTCGGCGCGCCGCTTCGCGCGGGGGTTGTTGGGGCGAGCCGGGCGGGTTTCCGGCACCAGCGCGCCGCCGCAATCGCCGTAGACGCCGCTGGTGCTGATGTAGACCAGGGTCTTGCCGCCGCCCGCGCGGGCCAGGGCGGCGAGCAGCCGGCGTGTGCGCGGGTCGGATTCGCCCGCGCCGGGCGGCGGCGCGAAGTGCAGGACAATGTCCGCGAGCGCGGAAGCGCGTCGCAGGCCGGCCCGCTGGTCCAGATCGCCGGGAATCGGCGTGACGCCCGCGGCGCGCAGTTCCGCGAAGCGCTCCGGCGAGTGGCTTAGCGCGTACAGTGTGGCCCGGCCGGATAGGCGCCCGGCCACTCTCAGGCCCACGTCGCCGCAGCCGACAATTAGAATTCGCATATTCGTTCGAGAGGAATCGATTGTGTCAAAACAGGTCACCATCCAGCCCAGCGGCCACCAGTTTACCGTCAAGGAGGGCGAAACCCTGTTGTCGGCGGCCCTCAACGCGGGCTTCTCCCTGCCCTACGGCTGCCGCAACGGCGCTTGCGGCGCCTGCAAGGGCAAGGTGTTGGCGGGGTCGGTGGACTACGGCATCCACCAGGAAGGCGCGCTGACCCACGAGGACAAGCTCCAGGGACTGGCCCTGTTCTGCTGCGCCAAGGCCGAGACCGACCTGACCATCGAGGTGAAGGAAGTCGGCGCGGCGAAGGACATCCCCATCAAGACCCTGCCTTGCCGCATCGAGAGCTTGCAGAAATTGGCCGAGGACGTGATGGCCATCTGGCTCAAGCTGCCTTCCAACGAGCGCCTGCAATTCCTGCCCGGCCAGTACATCGACTTCCTGCTCAAGGACGGCAAGCGGCGCAGCTTCTCCCTGGCCAATTCGCCGGAGGAGGATGCCCTGCTGGAACTGCATATCCGCCACGTGCCCGGCGGCCAGTTCACCGACCACGTGTTCGGCGCCATGAAGGTGAAGGACATCATGCGCATTTCCGGCCCCTACGGCAGCTTCTTCCTGCGCGAATCCGACAAGCCGGCCATCTTCGTCGCCGGCGGCACCGGCTTCGCGCCCATCAAGAGCATGCTCGCTCATGCCTTCCATCATGAGATCGAGCGCGAGTTCGTCCTGTACTGGGGCGCGAAAAGCCTGGCCGACCTCTACCAGCCGGGCCTGCCGGGACAGTGGCAGCAGACCCGGAAGAACTTCAGCTTCATCCCGGTGCTGTCGGAACCCCAAGCCGAGGACCATTGGCCGGGCCGCCAAGGCTTCGTGCACGAAGCGGTGCTGGCGGACTTCGCCGATCTGTCCGGCTACGAGGCTTATGTGTGCGGGGCGCCGGCCATGGTGAGCGCGGCGAGGCGGGATTTCCTGGCGCGGGGCCTGCCGGAAGACGCGTTCTTCTCCGATTCCTTCGACTTCCAGGGCGGCGCTTAAACCGGCGCCGCCCAGGCCTTCAGGGAAGCGCCGATTTACCGGACCCGGCCGTTGCGGGCGCAGCGCGGCAACCCATCAGGCATGCGCGATCGGCAGGTCATGGAGCGCCCTGCCGCCGCGCGTCTCGCGACGGCCGGATGAATCAGGCATTCCTTGGTTCTTCCGGGGCGGGCGCGGGCTGGGGCGGCGGCTTCAGGCGCGCCGCCAGATCCGGCGCCATGTTGTCGTCACCGGCCTTTTCCGCCAGTTTCCGCGCCTGCTCCGCGTTGCCGTCGAGGTGGGCGCGCAGGGCCTCCAGCAGCGTTTTGTCCGCCTTGTCGCGCCGGTGTTTCGCGCGCCAGGCGCGCATGTCGCCGGAGAGATTGAGGGCGATGCCGATCAGCCGCAATGCGATGTAGGCCGACAGCAGCATGCCGATCAGCAGCATCAGGGCCAGCATGAAGGACAGCTCCATGCGCCAGGGCGGATAGACGACGATGACGTAGCCCTGGTCCAACTGGGCCACCAGGGTGAAGGCCACCGCCAGGGCGAACAGGGCCAGGAGCCAGAGCACGGCGCGCATCACTGGCCTTTTCGGGCGGCGCGCACGGCCTGGATGCTGGCGGCGATCTGGGCGTCCTTCAGGGCCACCGGCGCGCGCAGGAGTTCGTCCAGGCTGCCGACGAAGGCCTTGCTGCCGTCATCCAGGCGGGTGAAGTAGAACGAGGTCCAGTCCCGGGCCGCCTTCAGGTCGGCGCGGAAGGTCGCCTCGTCGCGCTGGAGCAGGGCGAGCCGGGCGGAAAGCAGGCGCAGCTTCAGGTTCTGGCGCAGGAAATAGGTCTGGGTCGGGCTCAGCAGGGGCAGCTCCGGGTGGTCCAGGCGGCGGATGCGCACCAGACTCTTGAATTCCTCCCAGGCCTCCTTGGAAAACCGGGTCAGGGAGTCGTTGGCGCCGGAACGCGCGGGCGCGGCGGCGCTGCGCGGCGGTTCGGTATCCGATTCGGGCTTGAGGTGGTCCACACCCTGGATCAGCGCCTCCAGACGGGCGTTGAGGCCCTCGATGTCGGCGGCCGGCAGCAGTTTCAAGCGTTCCATGTCCTTGGCGATGGCGGCATGCAGGTTCGCGAACTGGGGCTTGTTGAGGTGCTCGAGGCGGGTCTGGGCGGCATCCAGGCCGATGATGGCCGCGCGCACGTTGCCCGCGAGCTGCAATTGCTGCTGGGCCAGCAGCAGGGTCTGCTCCATGTCGGCGATGACCCGCTCGTCCTGGCTGCGCGCCAGATCCTGGTACATCGCGGTCAGCGCCAGTTGCTGGTCCTGGGTGTCCTGGGCGCGGGTTTCCAGGGCGATCAGACGGTTCTGCAAGTCGGCTAGCGCGTCGTTCGCGGCCTTCGCGGCGATGCGCGCCTCCCGGCTGGCGGCGTCGAACTCGCCGATGCGGCGCGCCAGTTGGACTTCCAGCTGGCCCATGCGGTCGTAGCTGTTCCAGGCGAACCCCAGGCCCGCCGCGACGGCGAGCAGGGAGAGCAGCAAGGCGGCCACGGCGACGGCCGGAGAGGACCAGAAGCCGCGCTTGGGGGTGTCGGGAACGATTTCAGACATGGGTGAAGTATTCCACAAGCCCGGCGATCAAGCCGCTTTCTCCCGCCTCGGTAACGTGAACCGCCCGGAAACCCAGTGCGCGGGCGCGCTCCGCGATGCGGGGATGGGGGGCGAACAGGGGGATGGCGCGCAGCCCGCCCGGTTCGGCGCCCGCCAGCATCGCCACGAGATTGTCCAGGGTTTCGCCGCTGAACACGGTGATCGCGCCGATCCGGCCCGCAGCCAGCTCGGCCAGGAGCGGCGCCGGCGCGGCCTCGGGGCGGCCGCGCCGGTAGCATTCGGCGTAGTCGACCCGGGCGCCGCGTTCGCGCAAGGTATCCGCGAGTTGTTCCCGGCCGCCTTCGCCGCGGAAGACGAGGATGCGCTTGTCCGCCAGGTCGGCCAGTTGGGGCAATGCCAGCAGGTGCTCGCTGTCGGCGCCGGAAGCGGGGGTCAGTACCCGGGTGATGCCGCGTTCGCGCAGGGCCTGGGCCGTTCCCTGCCCCACCGCGGCGACCTCGACGCCGGCGGGCCAGGCGCCGGCTGCGGCGAGCCCCAGTTCGGCCGCGGTGGGGCTGATGAAGATGGCCAGATGGTAGCCGGCCAGGTTGTCCAGCACGGCGCGCAGGGCATCGGGCCGGGCGGGCGGCAGGATTTCCAGCGCGGGGAACAGGATCGGCGCGGCGCCCAGCGTTTCCAGCCGGGCCGCGAGGCCGGCGGCCTGGGCGGCCGGTCGGGTGACCAGCACCCCCACGTCCGCGAGGGGCCGGATGGGTTTCATTGATTGCGGTGGATGAGTTCCGCCAGCAGCCGGTCGGCGCCTTGCAGGGTCAGATCCTCGGCGGCGGCCAGGCCCACGTGTTCGGGCGCGTCCATGGGCCCTTCCGCCGTGGCCCGGAAGAAGCGGATGCCTTCCAGGTCGGCGACGAAGGCGCGCAGATAGAGGCGGCCGTCGCGCGCCACCGCGTAGCCGCCGATGGGCGCCTGGCAGCCGCCCTGCAACTGGCGGCTCATGGCCCGCTCGGCGCGCACGCAGGCGGCGGTGATCGGATCGTTCAGCGGCGCCAGCAGGGCGGCCAGCTCGGGCCGGCCGGTGCGGATTTCGATGCCCAGGGCGCCCTGACCCACGGCGGGCAGGCTTTCCTCGGGCTCGAGGATCGCGGTGATGCGCTGGTCGAAGCCCAGCCGCTTGAGGCCGGCGGCGGCCAGAAGAATGGCGTCGTAGTGGCCCTCGTCCAGCTTGCGCAGACGGGTGTTCACATTGCCGCGCAGGGTGTCCACGTTGAGATGGGGCAGGCGCGCGCGCAACTGGGCCTGGCGGCGCAGGCTGGAGGTGCCGACCCGGGCGCCGGAAGGCAGGGCCTCCAGGCTGGGATATTTGTTGGAGATGAAGGCATCGCGGGGGTCTTCCCGCTGGGAGATGGCCGTCAGTTCGAAGCCCGCCGGCAGGTCCATGGGCACGTCCTTGATGGAGTGCACCGCCAGATCGGCGCGGCCTTCCTCCATCGCGATTTCCAGTTCCTTGACGAACAGGCCCTTGCCGCCGATGCGGGACAGGGGAGAATCCAGAATCTGGTCGCCCTGGGTGGTCATGCCCAGAAGTTCCACTTCCAGGCCGGGATGCAGGGCGATCAGGCGCGCCTTGACGTGCTCGGCCTGCCAGAGCGCGAGTTGGCTTTCCCGGGTGGCGATGACTATTTTGTTAAGCATGTTTGGACTATTTCTATTGGTCGCGACCTGTTACTACAATGGCCGACGGATGCGAGGAAAACGACGATGAAACAAGCGGTTGCGTGGTTGCTGGCGATTGTAGCATGGGGCTCCTGCCCGGCCTGGGCGGAGGAAGGCGTGCCCTACGCGCGGGATTTGCAGAAGGACGCGCAGGCCGCGAAGGAGAAGAACGGCGTCGTGCTCGTGGTGTTCTCCAGCGCCTTTTGCTCCTATTGCGAGACGGTGCTCAATGAATTCCTCATTCCCATGAGCCGCAACGCGGACTACCAATCCAAGCTGGTCATGCGCAAGGTGGATACCACCAGCACCATGGAAATCAAGGACTTCCAGGGCAACAAGATTTCCCTGAGAAAGTTCGCGGGGCAAAGCGGCGTGCGCATGGTGCCGACCGTGGTGGTGTTCGACAGCGAGGGCCGCCAATTGTCCAAGCCCGTGGTCGGCCTGACCACGGTGGATTACTACGGCTACTACCTGGATCAGGCCATCGACCAGGGTCTGAGCAAGGTGCGCCATTCCTCCCTGGGTTCGCTGCTCACTCCCTGATCTCCCCGGCGACGAATTCCCGCGCCACGTGCGCCTGGCGCCGGGATACCGGCAGGCGTTCCGGCCAGTCCCGCAACAGCGCCAGCCAGCGTCCGTCACCCTCGTCGGACTGGCGCTGGAAACCCACCAGATGCCGGCGCGCCACCAGACAGTTGCGGTGGATGCGCAGGAATTCCTCCTTGAATTCCTCTTCCAGTTTCATCAGCGACTCGTCCAGCAGATATTCCCGCTCCCGGGTGCGCGCCGTGACGTAGCGCAGTTCCGCGCGCAGATACAGCACATCCGCGACCGGCACGCGCCAGAGCCGGCCCGGCTCCAGCACCGAGAAGCAGTCGCGGCGCGGCGCCGGGGCGTCCTCCCGAGCGGGCGGGCGCACCCGGGCCAGGGACTCCCGCAGGCGCTCCAGGCGCACGGGTTTCAGCAGGTAGTCCACCGCGCGCAGTTCGAAGGCGCGCAGGGCGTGTTCGTCGTAGGCGGTGACGAAGACGACGGCGGGCGGGTCGGGCAGGGCGGCGATGTGCCGGGCCGCCTCCAGGCCGGTCATGCCGGGCATCTGGATGTCCAGCAGGATGACATCGGCGGGGGTGTCCGCCGCCCGGGCCAGGGCGGCCTCGCCGTTGGACGCCTCCGCCACCACCTCCGTGGCGATCTCGCCGGCCAGATCGGCCAACAGGCTGGCGAGACGCGCCCGGGCCAGGGCCTCGTCGTCGGCGACGATGATCCTAAGCGGCGCGGCCACGGGGCGCCTCCTTCAAGGGCATGACCATCTGCACCACGAACTCGCCGCCGATCTGATGCGCCGACAGGCGCGCCTCGGCGTCGAAATGCAGGGCCAGGCGTTCGCGGATGTTGGAGATCGCCATGCGATTGCCGCGCCGGCCCGCGCCCGGCGCGGCGGGCTGGCCGGGCTGGTAGGGATTGCGCACCACCACGTTGAGCTGGCCGTCGCGGGCGAAGATGTCCACGCCGATGCGGCCGCCGCTGGTGTTCGGTTCGATGCCGTGGCACACCGCGTTCTCCAGCAGGGGTTGCAGCACCAGGGCCGGCATGAGGGCCTGGCCGGGGGCGTTGTCCGCGCGCCAGTCGACGATCAGACGCTCGCCCAGGCGCAGTCCTTCCAGGTCCAGATAGGCGCGGGCCAGTTCCATTTCCTTGCCCAGGGTGGAAAGCTGGCGGTTGTCCGCCATCAGCATGCGGTACAGCTCGGCCAGATTTTCCAGGGCGTTCTCCGCCCGGCCCGGGTCGGAACGCATCAGGGACAGCACGCTGTTCAGGCTGTTGAACAGAAAGTGCGGCCGGATGCGCGCCTGCAGAGCCTGGAGCCGTGCTTCCGCGAGCGCCGGGGAGAGGCGCCGGGCACGCCAGTCGAGCAGGATCAGGATGCCGGCCGCCACCGCCGCGGTCAGCAGCAGGGCGCGCGGCAGACCGCCCGCGGCCATGTCGGGAAAGCTTTTCAGGAAGAGTCCATGCCAGAGCGCGGTGGAGAGCAGGGCGATGCCCAGGCAGGCGGCCCAGGCCGGGCGCGTTGGCATGGCCGCCAGCCGGGGCGCGGCGAGGAACAGGAGCAGCAGGCTACCCAGCAGGGGCGGTTCCAGATAGGCGGCATAGCCGAGGAACACGCCGACCACTTCGCCCAGCCGGCCCGCATCCACCAGCGCGGCGGCCAGGCCCAGCGCCTGGACGGCCAGGGCCACCCGCAACTGGATGCCCAGGTTTCGGAAATCCGGGAGGGAGGTCGCGGTCTCCTTTGTCATAATGGCTACCTTACCGAAACTCCCGGCCCGCAAGCCAGCATCCCATGAGTCAAGCCGACACTCCCGCTCCCGCCGCCTGGTCCGGCCGCTTTTCCGAGCCGGTTTCCGAACGGGTGAAGCGCTACACCGCGTCCATCCCCTTCGACTGGCGCCTGGCCCCCTTCGACATCCAGGGCTCCCTGGCCCACGCCGCCATGCTGCACAAGGTGGGCATTCTCACGGAACAGGATCTGGCCGACATCCGCCGGGGCCTCGCGGAAATCCTCGCCGACTTCGAAGCCGGCCGCTTCGTCTGGAACCTGGACGACGAGGATATCCACTTCAACATCGAGCGGGCACTGACCCGGAAAGTGGGGGATGCCGGCAAGCGCCTGCACACCGGCCGTTCCCGCAACGATCAGGTCGCCACCGACGTGCGCCTGTGGCTGCGCGACGCCATCGACCGCCTGCAGGAACTGATCCGCGCCGCCCGCTTCGCCCTGCTGAACCAGGCGGAAGCCCACGCGGACACCGTCATGCCCGGCTTCACCCACCTGCAGGCGGCCCAGCCGGTCACCTTCGGCCACCATCTCATGGCCTGGCAGGAAATGTTGACCCGGGACGCGGAACGCCTGGCCGACTGCCGCAAGCGGGTCAACCGCCTGCCCCTGGGCGCGGCGGCGCTGGCCGGCACCAGCTATCCCATCGAACGGGAATTCGTCGCGGAGCAACTGGGCTTCGACGGCGTCTGCGAAAACTCCCTCGATGCCGTGTCGGATCGGGATTTCGCCATCGAATTCCTGGCCGCCGGCGCCTTGATCATGACCCATCTGTCGCGCATGTCCGAAGAGTTGGTGATCTGGATGACGCCCCGTTTCGGCTTCATCGACCTGCCGGATCGCTTCTGCACCGGCTCCAGCATCATGCCCCAGAAGAAGAATCCGGACGTGCCCGAACTGATGCGCGGCAAGACCGGCCGCATGAACGGACACCTGATCGCCCTGCTCACCCTGATGAAGGGCCAGCCCCTGGCCTACAACAAGGACAACCAGGAGGACAAGGAACCCCTGTTCGACGCGGTGGACACCCTGGTGGACTCCCTCGCCATCTTCGCCGAAATGGTGCCCGGCATCGTCGTGCGCGCCGAGCGCATGCGCCAGGCCGCCGTGGAAGGCTTCGCCACCGCCACCGATCTCGCCGACTACCTGGTCAAGAAGGGCCTGCCCTTCCGCGAGGCCCACGAAGCCGTGGCGCGCGCCGTGCGGGCGGCGGAACAGAAGGGCTGCGATCTGGCGGATCTGTCGCTGGAGGAGCTACAGGCGTTCTCCGGATTGGTGGGAGAGGACGTGTATGACGTGCTGACGCTGGAAGGGGACGGCGCCGGCGCAGGTGAGAGCGGCGGTGGCGCGGGTGCGGGCCCGGTTGGGGTAGTGGTGTTGTGTTCCCTCTCCCGCAGGCGGGAGAGGGTCAGGGAGAGGGAGGCTTGTGGTCTTGCCATCCCGATGCGGTGTGCAAAGCGTGGAGGCCGGGCAACCCCCGGCTAAAGGCACAAGCCTTACGCGGTGGAGGCAACGAAAACCAGAATCCTCCCCCCTCCCCAGCCCTCCCCCGCGAGCGGAGGAGGGAGAAAAGCGTCCCCTGCGATAACCCGCTTAAGGCGCGTGCCGCAGCGCCGCCTCCAGCGTGTTCTGCAACAACGTCGCCACCGTCATCGGCCCGACGCCGCCCGGTACCGGGGTGATCCACGCGGCCCGCTCGGCGGCAGTGGCGAATTCCACGTCGCCCACCAGCTTGCCGCTGTCCAGCCGGTTGATGCCGATGTCCACGACGATGGCGCCCTCCTTGATCCAGGCGCCCTTCACCATCTCCGGCTTGCCGACCGCGGCGACCACCAGGTCCGCGCGGGCCACGTGGCCGGGCAGGTCTTGCGTGGCGGAGTGGCAGACGGTGACGGTGCAGCCGGCCAGCAGGAGTTCCAGGGCCATGGGGCGGCCCACGTGGTTGGAGGCGCCCACCACCACCGCGTGCTTGCCGCGCAGCGGTTCGCCGCTGGCTTCCAGCAGCTTCATGACGCCGTAGGGAGTGCAGGAGCGCAGCACCGGCAGGCGCACCGCGAGGCGGCCGATGTTGTAGGGATGGAAGCCGTCCACGTCCTTGTCCGGGCGGATCGCCTCTATGACGGTTTCCTCGTCGATGTGATGGGGGAGCGGCGCCTGCACCAGAATGCCGTCGACAGTGGGGTCGTTGTTCAATTTGTCGATGAGGGCGAGCAGTTCCGCTTGCGTGGTGCTTTCCGGCAGATCGTGGGAGACGGACAGCACGCCGACGGTGTCGCAGGCCCGGCGCTTGTTGCGCACGTAGATGGAGGAGGCCGGATCGCCGCCCAGCAGGATGACCGCGAGGCCGGGGATGCGCAGGCCGGCGGCGGCGCGTTCGGAAACCTGGCGTTTGATGTCCTGGAGCAGAGCGTCGGCGATGGATTTTCCGTCGAGAATGCGGGCTGTCATGGCGCGATGGGAGGCTGAAATGGACCGGGTGGGGAAGCCCCGTATTCTAGCCAAGGCCATGGTCCCGGCGTTGCTTTTTCCCGGTGTGGTGGTTACATTTCCCGGCCCCGTCGGGGTGTAGCGCAGCCCGGTAGCGCGCTTGCTTTGGGAGCAAGATGTCGGAGGTTCGAATCCTCTCACCCCGACCACGATCAAATCCCGGCATCCAACGGCCCGAACCACCGGGACATCAATCTGCCCGTAGCTCAATTGGATAGAGCACCAGCCTTCTAAGCTGGGGGTTACAGGTTCGATCCCTGTCGGGCAGGCCAGTTTTCCCCTTAGTCGGGCAGCAGCGACAGCACGTATTGGGTCATTTCCTTGGTGGAGGAGCCATACATGAACACCCGCGCCAGCTTGCCCTGAGGGTCCACCACATAGGTGTTCACCGTGTGGTCCACGGTATAGCTGGAGCCGGTGGGCACGTAGCGGAAGGTGGCGCCGTACTGGGCGGCCACCTTCCGCAATTGGGCCTCCTCGCCGGTCAGCGCCAGGATGCCGCCGCCGAAATGGGCGATGTAGGGCTCCAGCACCTCCCGCGTGTCGCGGCCCGGGTCCACGCTGACGAACACGGGCTGCACCCGGTTCCGCTTGTTCGCCGGCAGCCGGCCGAGCAGGGTCTGGTACTGGAGCAGTTCGGTGGGGCACATTTCGGGACAGTAGGTGAACCCGAAGTAGAGCAGCACCACCTTGCCCTTCTGCGAGGACAGGGAGAACGGCTTGCCCGCCGGCGTGCGCAGGGTGAAATCGCCGCCCAGGGGCGTTTCCGCGCCGGGGGCGCTGGCGAGGGCGAGGAACGGATGGCACAGCAGGGCGAGCAGCCAGAGGCGGAGCATTTTCATCGCGGAACCTGGATCGGGAAGTCTTTCGTCTCTAGCAGGAAGCATGCCGCGCCCGCTCGGACGCGCCATGCGGGCGCGTCCCACACCGGGTGTGCGGCGCGGTGGCGGGCGTGGGTGTCCCGGATATGTGACAGTTTGTCTCACGACCGGCGCCGGGTTCTGTATATTGACGTGTGACCAGCGCGCGTGGGATAGGCCGCCGCGATTTCTTCCCGGCCTTCCCCGCCGCGCCGTGGTTTTTCCTTGGGATTCCGTGAGTTGGCTTGTGCCGCGGATTCCCTTTCCGCCGCGGGTCGCCCGAACAAATTCCCGTCGAACCGGTCTGGCTTGGATATTGCTATTTCGAGGATGGAGCGATGCAGAGGCAGGAAATCTTGGAACATGCCCGTCTGGTGAATGCGGTGGTCGGCCTGGGTGGCGCGATGGAGCCGGTGGAGGTGATGCCGGCCATCGCCCGTTCCTGGAACCGGTGCGCCCACGAGTTCGGCCTGGACCCGGTGCGCGACGAACCCGTGGTGATACTGGACAGTGGCGAACTCAAGCGCCGCCAGGAGCCCCTGGCGCGTCTGCGCGCCATCGCCCAGGGCGAGATGGCCACCTTGTACCAGCAGCTTTCCGGCTCCGGCTTCTCCGTGCTGCTCACCGACCACGAAGGCGTGGTGCTGGATTTTCTGGGCGATCCCTCCTTCACCGAGTCCGCCGCCGAATGCGGCATGGTGGAAGGCGCCTGGTGGAACGAGCGGCACCAGGGCACCAACGGCATGGGCACCTGCGCCATCGAGCAGCGGCCCATCCTGGTCCATCACAACGAGCATTTCCTGTCGCGCAACGTTGGGCTGACCTGCTCCGCCGCGCCCATCTTCGACCACGAAGGCAACCTGCTCGCGGTGCTGGACGCCTCCAGCTTCTCCCACATGGCCCAGCAGCACACCTTGGTGCTGGTCAACATGTCGGCCCAGATGATCGAGAACCGGTCCTTCCTGTGCCGCTTCCGCGAGCAGTTCGCGCTGCGTTTCCACAGCCGTCCCGAATTCATCGGCACCCTGTGGGAAGGCGCCCTGTCCCTGGACGAGGAGGGGTGCATCCTGGCGGCGAACCGCAGCGCCCTGTTCCAACTGGGCTACAAGAAGCCGCGCGACCTGGTCGGCCGCATGCTGCCGGAACTGTTCAACACCAACATGGCCGCCCTGCTGGGGCGCAAGACCCAGGGCTGGCTCAACCCGGTGCCCCTGTACGAGGCCAAGCACGGCAACCGTTTCTTCGGCCTGATCCGGCCGCCGGAAAACCGCAGCGTGGCCCTGGCGCCGCCCGCGCGCCGGGCCGTGGTCAACGCTTCCGGCCAGGGCGAGGCGAAAAGCGTGCGCCTGGACGACCTGCAATTCGGCGACCAGAGCATGGAATACAACGTGCGCTGCGCGAAGCGGGTGCTGGCGCGCGACATCCCCATCCTGCTCTCGGGCGAGACCGGCACCGGCAAGGAAATCTTCGCCCAGGCGATCCACTGCGAGCAGAGCGGCGTCAACCGCCCCTTCGTCGCGGTGAACTGCGCCTCCATCCCGGAATCCCTGATCGAGAGCGAGCTGTTCGGCTACAAGGCCGGCGCCTTCACCGGCGCCAACCGGGAAGGCCGGCGCGGCAAGATCCTCCAGGCCAGCGGCGGCACTCTGTTCCTGGACGAGATCGGCGACATGCCGCTCATGCTGCAGGCCCGCCTGCTGCGCGTGCTGGAGGAGCGGGAGGTGATCCCCCTGGGCGGCGAGACGCCGGTCAAGGTGGACATCAAGCTGATCAGCGCCACCCACCGGGATCTGAAGTCCCTGGTGGCGGACGGCCGCTTCCGGGAAGACCTGTACTACCGGCTGCAGGGCATCACCCTGCACCTGCCGTCCCTGCGCGAGCGCCAGGACAAGCGCGAGCTGATCCGCCACATCCTGGCCCAGGAATGCGCCGGCGAGGACGCCGTGAACCTGAGCGAGGCCGCCCTGCGCCAACTGGAGACCTACGCCTGGCCGGGCAATATCCGCCAGCTGCGCAACGTGCTGCGCATCGCCCTGGCCCTGCGCGACGGCGTCGAGATCACCGTGCACGACCTGCCCGAGGAGATCAGCCGCCTCGCCCCCGGCCAGCCGCCGCGCCTGGAAAGCGCGTCCGGCGCCGGCCCGGACACCCACCTCACCGCCCTGGAAAGCGCGGAGCGGGGCGCCATCCTGCAGAACCTGGAAAAATGCCGCTGGAACGTCACCCTGGCGGCGAAGAACCTCAACATCAGCCGCAACACCCTGTACCGCAAGATGAAGAACCTCAACATCCGCGTCGAAGGGGAGGAATGAATTGGCGGACACTCCCCGCATCGCCTGGGGCCTGACCGGCTCCGGCCACTACCTGCGCGAAAGCCTGGAGATCATCGACAGCCTGGCCGACGTGGACCTGTTCGTCACCAAGGCGGCGGACGAGGTGCTCAGCATGTACGGCGTCCCCCTCAAGACCCTGCGCGAAAAGCACCGCATCTACCAGGACCACACCGCCAGCAGCGTGCCGGTGGGCTTCCTCTACTCGGGCCACTACCACACCCTGATCATCGGCCCGGCCACCTCCAACACCGTCGCCAAGTGCGTCGCCGGCATCTCCGACACCCTGGTCACCAACCTGTACGCCCAGGCGGGCAAGTGCCGCATCCCCAGCATCGTGTTCGCCTGCGACTGCGAGCCCACCGTCGTCACCGAGGCGCCCGGCGGCAGCGTCACCCTGTATCCCCGGCCCATCGACCTGGAAAACACGGAGAAGCTGAAGGCCTTTCCCTACACCACGGTGGCGGAAACCGTCGACGCGCTGAAGGCCGCCATCGACGCGCGCCTGGCATGCCTGAGCACATCCTGTTCCTGACCGGCCGCCTCGCCGAGCCCCAACTGAAACGCGTGCTGGGCGGCCTGGGCGGCGCGGAGGAGGCCGGCTTCACCTGGGACGTGCGCGTGCTGGGCGTGCAGGTCGCCGCCCTGATGACCGCCGACATGATCCGCCGCCGCCTGGAGAATCCCGGCCCGGCCGACCGCATCCTGGTGCCCGGCCGCTGCCGGGGCGACCTGGCGGCCTTGTCCGGGCACCTCGGCATTCCCGTCGAGCGGGGGCCGGACGAGCTCATGGACCTGCCGGAATTCTTCGGCCGTCGCCGCGCGGCGCCGGATTTGTCGCGCCACGACACGCGCATCTTCGCGGAACTGGTGGACGCGCCGCGCATGAGCGTCGAAGCGATCCTGGCCCAGGCCGCCGCCTATGCCGCCGACGGCGCCGATGTGATCGACATCGGCGGCCTGCCGCAGACGCCGTTTCCCCATCTGGAGGACAGCGTCCGGGCCTTGAAGTCGGCGGGCCACCAGGTCAGCGTCGATTCCCTGGATCCGGACGAACTGCTGCGCGGCGGCCGCGCCGGCGCCGACTACCTGCTTTCCCTGACCAGCGAGACCCTGTATCTGGCCGACGAGGTCGCGGCCACGCCGGTGCTGATCCCCGCGCGCCACGGCGACCTGGACGATCTGATCGCGTCCATGGACAAGCTCGAGGCGAAGGGCCGCGCCTATCTCGCCGATCCCATCCTCGACCCGCTGCCCTTCGGCTTCGCCGCCTCCATCGCCCGCTACCACGAACTGCGCAGGCGCAAGCCGGAGGCGGAGATCCTCATGGGCACCGGCAACGTGTCCGAACTCACCGATGCCGACACCGCCGGCATCCACGCCCTGCTGCTGGGGATCATGGCGGAGTTGGACATCCGCGCCCTGCTCACCACCCAGGTCAGCCCCCATTGCCGGAGCGCGGTGCGCGAGATCGACGCGGCGCGGCGCATGATGTTCGCGGCCAAGGAGGCGCAAAGCCTGCCCCGGGATTTTTCCGACGCCCTGCTCGGTTTGCGCCAGCGCAAGCCTTTCCCCTACGGCCCGGAAGATATCGCCGCGATGGCCGGTGCGGTGAAGGACCCCAGCTTCCGCGTCCAGGTCAGCGCGGCCGGCGTGCACGTCTACAACCGGGATGGTCTGCATACCGCCACGGATCCCTTCGCGCTCTGGCCGTATCTCAAGCTGGAACAGGACGGCGGCCACGCCTTCTACCTGGGCGTCGAACTCGCCCGCGCCCAGATCGCCTGGCAACTGGGCAAGCGCTACAACCAGGACGAGGAACTGGCCTGGGGCTGCATGCTCCCGCGCCGGAACGACGACCTGAACGTCCAGTGCGGCCCCGGCAGCACGCTGGCAAAATCAGCCGATCCTTCCCCCCCTTTGGAAAAGGGGGGCCGGGGGGATTCGTCGTCGACACGCGCGCCAAAGCCTCCTGAAAATCCCCCCCAGCCCCCCTTCCCCAACGGGGGGAGCAACGCCATCGAACCATGAGCCTGATCCACGAATCCCTCCTCACCACCGCCACTCCGGACGGCGGCAGCCACCTCGCGCCCCTGGGTTTCCGGCGCGAGGGCGAGTTCGTCGTCCTCGCCCCCTTCCACCCGTCGCGTACCCTGGACAACCTGCGCGCCACCGGCCGCGCGGCGCTGAACCACAGCGACGACGTGCGCGTGTTCGCCGGCTGCCTCACCGGCCGGCGCGACTGGCCGCTGCTGCCCTGCGAGCGCATCGCCTGCGGCCGGCTGGCTGGCGCGTTGAGCCACGTGGAACTGGAGGTCGCGCGGGTGGAGGACGACCCGGTGCGGCCCCGCTTCCTTTGCCGGAAGGTGGGCGTCTTCAACCACGCCCCCTTCCCCGGCCACAACCGGGCCCAGGCCGCGGTCATCGAAGCCTGCATCCTGGTCAGCCGCCTGGCCATGCTGTCCGACGACAAAGTGGAACGGGAGATGGACTACCTGAGCATCGCCATCGACAAGACCGCCGGTCCGCGCGAACTGGAAGCCTGGAACTGGCTGCGGGAGCGCATCGCGGCGCACCGGGCGCGGCGGGAGGCGGCGGCATGACCGGCTGGCTGGCCAGCATCACCGGCGTCGAGGAGGCCCGCCTGGCCATCGCGGCGGGCGCCACCATCATCGACTGCAAGAATCCCCGGGCCGGCGCCCTCGGCGCCCTGCCCACCGCAATCGTGCGCGCCGTGGTGGCGACCGTCGCCGGCCGCGCCCCGGTCAGCGCCACCATCGGCGACTTCCCGGCCATGGACCCGGCCGCCGTTGGCGGGGCCGTCGCGGCCATGGCGGACACCGGCGTGGATTACGTGAAGATCGGCCTGTTCCCCGCCCCCGATCTGGACGACTGCCTCGCCGCCCTGGCCGCCATCGCCCGGCGCCAGCCCCTGGTCGCGGTGCTGTTCGCCGACCGGGAACCCGACCTGTCGCTGATTCCCCGTCTGGCCGAGCTGGGCTTTGCCGGCGTCATGCTGGATACCGCCGGCAAGGCGGGCGGCGGCCTGCTCGCCCACCAATCCCCGGACATCCTGGCCGGGTTTGTCCGCCAAGCCCGGCGCCATGGCCTGCTCACCGGTCTCGCCGGTTCCCTGAAACTCGCCGACATCGACCGCCTGCTACCCCTCGAACCCGACTATCTGGGCTTTCGCGGCGCTCTGTGCCGGGACCATGCCCGCGTCGCGGAATTGGACCCGGTGGCGCTGGCGGCGATATCGGAACGCCTGGCCGGGGTGTGCGAACCGGTATGAGTTCCGCGCCACCAAGCCCTGCCGCGACCTGTCCGATGGCGCGGGCCGTGCCGCCATCTGGGGAAACGGTGGGAATGCTGCAAAGCACAATCCGGACCTGCCCACGGGGTTTGACCCAGTATCTTCCTCAACCTTCTCGCGCTAACCTACGCGCAACGAATGGATAAGCGGAAGGCTTGTCATGCAGGGGTCCTGGAAGGAGAGCATCTATTTGCAGCGCGAGAAACTCGCGCAGTTGTTGCGCGAGCCGCTCGCCCAACTCGCGGACAAGTGCGCGCCGTCCTGGGGCTGCCGGGAGGATCTGGACGCGGTGCTGACGGCGGGGTTTCCCGACATTCCCCATTGCACCTACCTGTATTGCATCGGTTTCGACGGGGTGCAGGTCTGCGACAACGTGGGCCGGCTCGGGCTGGCGCGGGAGCACTTCGGGCGCGACCGTTCCCAGCGGCCTTACATGCAGGAGGCGGTGCCCGTCTGGGGCTTTCTGCTCTCGGACGCCTACATCAGCCTGCAGAAAAAGCGGCCGTCCCTGACCGCCCTGCAGATCGTGCGGGACGGCGATTCCCGGCCGCTGGGCTATCTGGGCGCGGACTTCGACCTGCGCGACCTGCCGGTCACCGCCGAGCTGTACGAGGAGCCGGGCAACTGGCGCCAGGTCAAGGGCGACCCCTCGATCCGCGGCATGCTGTTCGAGCAGAGCCGCGCGGAAAGCGTCATGGACCGCACCCTGGTGCAGTCCCTGTCCATCCTCGAGGAGTTGCTGACCGAGCGGGGTGTGTTCCAGTGCATCGTCCACTTCGCCAGCAGCCAGGCCACCCTGTGGACCCTGGACGACCCCTACCGCTACCGCATCCTGGACCAGGAGGCCCTGAGCGATCCGGACATCTGCCTGGTCTATCCGTCGCGTCCCTATCCGGAGGACGCGGTGGTGCCGCCGAAAGACGTGCCGCGCATCCTGGAGCACCTGCGCGCCCTGCGCATGGCGGACGAGAACATCTACCTGCGCATGTCCTCCATCAACCTGTTCAACGGCATGATCAGCCTGACCTTCTCCTGCGACGGCACCCATTACATGCGCCACGACGAGTTCCTCGACAAGGGCAACGCATTCTGGTTCGGCACCGCCGGCTGAGTCCCCGGGGCCGGCAAAACCGTCATGCCGGGTGTCGGACTTTCGTCATTCCGATGCAGGCAATGTGTTGTTTTCGCACGACTATTTCCGGAAATCCCAGATCGCGCCGAACGGTAGGCCTGCCCGTCGCCGATTCGTGTATAAAGGAATTGTGCAATGCAACAAATCTCGCGTATCGCTGTCATAGCCCTACGCAAACAGGAAAGGAATACGAGATGAGGACGATCAGTTTCGATACCAAGCCGCCCAAGCTGCTGCCCTGGCTGGCGCGGCGCGCGGGCGTCAGCGACGAGCGGGCCCTGGCGCTATGGCATCAGGCCCTGGACGAGGCCACGGGCGACGGCGCCGGGGTGGACGAAGCCACCTTCTGGAAAGCATCCATGACGCATTTCCGCGCCTTGCTGGAGCGGGAGGCGCGCGTGGAGGAGTTGAGCGGCCTGAATCCCTGGTTCAACCTGCATGACCGGCTCTGGCGCGGCGGTTCGCTGTTCCTCGCCGACGCGGTGATCGCGGGCATGAGCCGTTCCGCCTGCCTGTGGCGGCGGACCCTGAGCCTGAAGCCGGAGCGCTGCCACCACAACGAGTGAGGCGCCGGCCGGCGGTTCAGGCCGGCGCGGCCAGCCAGGCCGCGAAATCCCGCGCATCGCGCCGCCCGAACAGGCGCAGGGCCAGCGGCCGGTGCGCCAGGAAGCCGGGAAACGCCGGGTCCACCAGCCCGTCCCGGGCCAGCGCCGCCGCGGGCGCCGGTTCGCCGGGCGCCGCGTGCTTCACCAGCGCCAGGGCCTCGGCGCCCAGATGGCCGGCCAGCCACAAGGCCAGGCTGTCGGAAGTCACTTCCCAGTTTTCCGGAATCTCCGGGTTGTCGGCGCACAGCAGCGTGGGCAGCCATACCGGCGTGTCGCCCCGGGCCAGAATGGCGAGCATGTCTTCCCGGCTCGCGGCGGGAACCAGCCCCGGTTCCAGGCCGCACAGCATGAGCCCGTACTGCTCCATGGCGAGCAGGGCCATGCGGTGGGCGATCCGGTCGTGGAAGCGCCAGCGCGTCTGAGCCTCCCGCACGCGATCGGCGAAGGGACCGCCGCCCGGCACCAGCGCCACCCGGCCGCCCGCGTCGGCCAGCGCGCCGAGCCAGTCCGGCAGTTCCGGCGCGTCGTGCAGGCTGCCGCCCAGTTTGACGACGCGGATCAATTCGTTCCCCGCCCACGCACGCCATGGGCGACGCTTTTTCCCCCTTTGGAAAAGGGGGGCCAAAAGGAGGGCGGGGGGGATTCAAGCGTCGGCGTGGACGTGGCGGAATCCGCCTCGATCCCCCTTTTCCAAAGGGGGAGGAAAACCCGCGATTCCTTCTCCCGTTCTTCCCTCAATTCGCCGCCTGCTCGCTCTCGCCGCTCTGGTGCTGGCGCATGAGACGCAGCATGGCCGCCGCCTTGTCCAGGCATTCCTGGTATTCCGCGTCGGCTTGCGAGTCGGCGACGATGCCGCCGCCGGCCCAGAAGCGCATGCGGCCTTCCGAGGAGACCAGGGTGCGGATGGCGATGTTGCTGTCCATGTCGCCGTTGAAGCCCAGCCAGCCGACCGCGCCGCAATAGACGCCGCGCCGGTTCGGCTCCAGCTCCTCGATGATCTCCATGCTTCTCAGCTTGGGCGCGCCGGTGATGGAACCGCCCGGGAAGGAGGCGCGCAGCAGGGCCACCGCGTCCAGCCCGTCCGCCAGCCTGCCGGTGACGGTGCTGACCAGGTGGTGCACGGTGGCGAAGCTTTCCAGGGCGAACAGCCGGGGCACGGCGACCGAACCCGGCGCGCACACCTTGCCCAGGTCGTTGCGCAGCAGGTCGACGATCATCAGGTTCTCCGCCCGGTCCTTGATGCTTTCGCCCAGTTCCCGGGCCAGGGCGGAATCCGCCTCCGGCGCGGCGGCGCGCGGCCGGGTGCCCTTGATGGGCTTGGTTTCCACCCGCCCCCCCTTCACCTCCAGGAAGCGTTCCGGCGACGAGGACAGGACGCGGCAGGCGGGCGGGTTGAGGTAGGCGGAATAGGGCGCCGGATTCAAGCGGCGCAAGGCCTGGTAGGCGAGCCAGTGGTCGCCCGACACGGGGGCCGAGAAACGCTGGGCAAGGTTGACCTGGTAGCAGTCGCCGGCGCGGATGTAGCCCTGGATGCGGGCGAAGGCGCGCTGGTAGGCGGCCTGGTCGAAGTTGCGCGAGACCGGGCCGGTGACCTGGAACGGCGCGCGTTGCGGAAACGCCGAACCAGGCAGGGGCGGATCGGAGAACAGGGCGACCAGCCTGTCCCAACCCGCCTCCGTGCGCGCGTCGCGGCCGGCGGAAACCAGCCAGCTCTGGCGCGTCTCGTGGTCCACCACCACCGCCCAGTCGTAGATGCCCACCGCCATCTCCGGGATCGCCTCCGCGTCCAGCGCCCGGCTCGGCAGGTGCTCGACGCGCCGGCCCAGATCGTAGGAGAAGTAGCCGATGGCGCCGCCGGCGAAGGGCAGCGGGCTGTCCAGGCCGTCCGCCGCGAGCGTCTGGCGCAACAGCTCGAAGGGGTCGGCGGGGGAGAGGCTGGCGTCGGCCAGGGGGCCGGAGCCGGATTGGCGGATCTCGGTCATGCCGCCCCGGGTGACCAGGGTGGCGAAAGGGCGCGCGGCGAGGATGTCCATGCGCCCCGCGGTGGAGCGGGGCCGGCCGCTGTCCAGGAACACGGCCCAGGGCTCGTCGGCGATGGCCTCGAACAACTCGGCGCTGTCCGGGCGGTAGGGCAGGGGGTGCAGGCGGTAAGTCATGGCGCGCTCGGAACCGGCGCGCGGCCCGGCCCCACGGGGAGATCGGAAAGACCGGGAAAGGCGCTCATGTCCGTTCCTCCTTCAACAACCAGCCGACGGCGATGGCCGGGGCGCACCAGGCGCTCCAGGCCGGCTCCTCCAGCGCGCCCAGCAGGGACGCGAAATCCACGGCGGGGCGGCCCAGGCGGATCGCCAGGCGTTCGGCCAGGAAGGCGCCGGCGCCGGCGGTCACCACCGGCGCGTTGGCCTGCAGCAGGCCCCGGGACAGCACCTGGCGCGCGGCGCGGGTGATCTTGTCCAACTGGGCGTCGGCGAACCAGGCGGCAAGTTCGTTCCAGGCGCTTTCCGGCAATTCGCCCGCGTCGCGGCCCACCATGCGCGCCAGGCGCGCGCGGCTCGCGGCCGGCGTCTTCGGGCCGCCGTCGGCGCTGTCGTGCAGGTCGGCGCCTTCCGGCAGCCAGCCCAGGATGCGGTACACGTCGGCGCTGGTGGCGAAGTGCTCGGCCATGAGGGGAACCCAGAGTCCCCGCACCGGCGCCGCGTCGGCCAGGGCCATGAGGGGCGTGCGCACCGCGCCGCTGTAGACCAGTTCCCCCGCCGCGAGCCGGTCGGCATCGCCCAGGCTGGAAGTGGCGACTTCGCGGCCGCGCACCGGGATGAGGTCGCAGGTGGTGCTGCCGATGTCCACCAGCAGGGCCTCGCCCAGGCGCTTCGCCACCAGGGCCGCGCTCGCGTGCCAGTTGGCGGAGGCGATGCGCCGCGGGCGCAGGCGCGCGGAACCGGCGTTGAGCCAGCCCTCGGCGCCGGCATAGAAGCGCACCTTCTCGGCGCCCAGGCGTTGGCACAGGCTGTCCACCAGGGCATGCACCCCCTGGGTCCGGTCGGCGAACAGGTCGGTCATCTCGCCGGTCATGGTGACGCCGTGGCGCGCCGGCGCCGATTCCAGGCCGGCCAGGATGCGGTCCAGGGCGCCGTCGAGGTGGTCGAGGCCGCGCCAGAGCGGGCAGATTTCCTGCCAGACGCGGGTGACGCGGCCGTCGGCGTCCAGGCGCGCCGCCTTCAGGTGGGCGCCGCCCACGTCCCAGCCGATGATGCTGTCAGCGGCCATGGGCGCTGGCCAGATGCACGGGGCGCCGGCCCCGGCAGGGCGTGAAGGCGGGCAGGTCGAGCAGGCGTTCCGCCGGATTGCAGTCCAGGGCGGCGCGCAGGCCCGCGTAGGACACGGTGGGGCGCGGGTTCACCTCCACCACCACCGGGTGGCCGCCGGCCGCCTCGATCAGGTCCACGCCCACGTAGCCCCACAGTTCCGGGATCGCCGCCGCGACGCGGCCGGCCAGGTCGGCGTAGCGGCCGCCCTGGTCGGCGCGGGCGTTGACGGTGACGCCGTGGAAGCCGAATTGGCCGTTGCGCGCGACCACCTGCTGCCGGTTGACGCTGAGCAATTGGGCCTGGCCCTCCGCGCACAGCAGGGACAGGGAGAGGGCCTCGCCGGGCACGTAGGGCTGGTAGACGTGGCCCGGGCAGGCGCGCATCAGGTTCCAGGCCTCGGCGTCGGCCAGGGTCGGGAACAAGCGCGTGTCCTGGCAGCCGGCGCCGTCGTCGGGTTTTGTGACCACCGGGCATTCCTCTTCCATGAGATAGGGCGAAGTGTAGGTCGGGATGGTCTCGATGCCGAACTCCGCCAGACAGCGCGCGGTCAGGGTCTTGCTCGCGGCGATGCGCACCCCCGCGGGCCGGCTGCCCAGCAGACGCTTGCCGGCTTCCAGCACGTCCCGGTTGATGGCTTCCAGGATGCCGCCGCTTTCCGGCGCCACGCTCCACACCGCGTCCGCCTCTTCCAGGCAGCGGCGGAAGTCCTCGGGGAAGCCGGCCGCGTCCGTGGCGACGAGACGCGCGCCGGGCAACTCGGGCTGGGCGAGGCGCGCGTCGCGCAGGGTGACGACCTCGACCCCGGCGATGGCGGTAAGATCGTCCACCAGCGCGCGCCACATCAATTCGCCGTCGGCCAGGAAGTCGGGCAGCGGCGCGCCGGCGCAGCCGCCTCCCGTGACGAATTCGTAGACGAAGACTTTCATGCCCTCACTCGCCCTGATTCCCGTGCTCGACCTGATGGCCGGCCAGGTGGTGCGCGCCCGGGAAGGCCGGCGCGACGATTATCGGCCGCTGGTGTCAAGCTTGTGCGCATCGAGCGCGCCGGAAGCGGTGTTGGCGGGCTTGCTGGCGCTGCATCCGTTCCGGCGCTGCTACATCGCCGACCTGGACGCGATCCTGGGACGCGGCGGCCATCGCGAGCTCATCGCCGGCTTGTGTGGCGCCCATCCGGACATCGAGTTCTGGGTGGACGCGGGCCTGGGCGACGCGGCCTCTCTCGCCGCCTGGCCCGCCCGGCTGGGGCGGCCGGTGGTCGGCAGCGAAAGCCTGGACGCGGCGCGCCCGCTGTCCGGGAACGCGATTCTGTCCCTGGATTTCCGCGGCGCGGACTTCATCGGTCCGCGCGACATGCTGGACGACGCCGGGCTGTGGCCCGGGGACGTCATCGTCATGACCCTGGCGCGCGTGGGCGGCGGCCTCGGGCCGGACCTGGAGCGCCTGTCCGCGTTGCGGGCGAGGGCTCCGGGCAGGAATCTGTATGCCGCCGGCGGGGTGCGCGGCGGCGCCGATCTCGCCGCCCTGGAGCGGACGGGAGCGGCGGGGGTGTTGCTGGCCAGCGCCCTGCATGACGGCCGGCTGAGCCGGACCGAGCTGGCAGGTTTCGGGAACACCTAGCGGGACGGCCTCCCGTAGGCGACGCCGCCCGCCCGGAACCCCGGACGGGACGGACCAGAACATCCGGTCCCGGCGCATGGCCTGTCGCTGGTCAGTTGTGGGCGGCGAAGGGATGGCCGGTGCTGCCCTTCTTGGCAACCACTTCGGCGGCCGTGGGCGTGCCGGCGACGGCGCGCTTGATGGACTGCTTGGTGGCTTCGTAGTTGTAGTCCTGGATCTTGGCGTCGTCCTCGGCCTGCCAGTGGATGAACACGCCCACGCTGATGAACAGGTTGTCGGCCTCGTCCATGGGAATGGTGCCGTCTTCCACGCAATCCGCCACCGCCATGGCGACGCCGCGCTGGGCCGGTCCGAACATCTGCACCGCCTGCTTCGCGCCCTTGATGGTCACCTTGTTGAACATCATGGTGTTGGGCTTGCAGGGCAGATTGGGGGCCACCACCGCCAGCAGGCTGGTGAAACCGTCCTTGTTGTTGACCAGGCCATTGCAGAACGCCGTCTCGGCCGCGCTGCCGCGCGGTCCGATCAGCAGATCGATATGGGCCACTTCGTTACCGTCGCCCACCAGGGCCTCGCCTACCATTACGCGATCAATCTTTGCCATGACATCCTCCTTGAGATGAAACAATGAAAGTCGGCTCGGCCTGCCAAAAAGTGTGATCCGGCGCCGAGCCATCCACCGGTACACGCTGTGAATCGAAATCCGCCATCGACAGGCGCTCCGCCAGGCAGGTCGCCACGGTCAGGTCGGCGCTGGTGCCGGGGTTGATATGGGCGGCCTTGAAGGCCGCGTCCAATTCCATGAGTTGGGCGCGGGCCGCGGGCCAGTCCGCGCACCGCGCCAGCCCGGCCTGGCAGGCCATGGCCTGTTCCCGCGCCGCCTCCGCCGAGGCGGCGCCGTATTTGCGCCGCACGTGGCTGTCCGGGAAGGCGGTCAGGAAACCCATGAACGCGGCGCTCACCGCCCTTTCCTCGTGGTTCCAGCGGGCGCGGCCCTCGCGCAGGCGCGGCAGGCCGATCTCGAACACGTCCGCGTAGGCGCAGGTGTACTGGCGCGCGACACGGTCGCGCGAGGCGGCCTCGCGCATCGCCGCGAGCAGGCTGACGGCGGGCGGCTGGGCCACGTCGTGGCGCTCGCTGCGGCCGAGGCCGGCCGGGTTGGCGAGCCGGATCGCCCGATACACCCAGTCCGCGTCCTCCCGTCCCAGGCCGGCCAGCGTGCGTTGCAGGCGCTGGAGAAAGGATTCGTCGGGCAGGCGGTGCTGGGCGGCGTGCACCAGGGGCGCGGCCAGCAGCAGGATGCCCAGGTTGGTGTTGCAACCCACCGCGTCCCAGGTGGCCTCCATGGCCCAGTAGACGCGCTCGCCCACCGCCAGCCCGGTATCGCACAGGATGGGCGCGGCGACCTTGGCGCTGACGCGGAAGTCCTCGGCGGTCATGCCGTGGCCGGCGGCATGCACGCCGACGTTGCCCGGCTTCAGGGCCAGCACGTCCAGTTCGCAGGCGCGCAGGAAGGCGATGGCGCAGGGGTTCATGGATACGCGCTCCGGGGCGGGGAGGCGGGGGACGGCGAATGGATGGACGAGGAGAACGACAAATCCTCCCTGTCCCCCCTTCTGCAAAGGGAGGAACGCCAATTCATGCCGATGCGGGCACCCCCCCCTTTGCAAAAGAGGGGACAAGGGGGATTCCCCAACGACCGCTTCATGCCCGCAACTCCCGGCGCGGCAGCAGCACATGCCGGTCCAGCAGGTCGTCCGCGAGCATCTGGGCGATGTCGCCCTCCACCACGGATTGCAGGCCGCGCCAGGCGGGGATGCTGTTCACTTCCAACACGGTCAGGCGGCCGTCCCGATCGCGCATCAGATCCACGCCGGCGTAATCCATGTCCAGGGCGCGGGTCGCGGCTTCCGCCAGACGGTACAGCGCCGGGTCCTCGGGCGCCGGCGCGCAGGCGGCGCCCTGAGCCACGTTGTTGATCCAGGAGGCGCCCCGGCGCGTCATCGCGGCGCGGGCTTCGCCGCCCACCACCAGCACCCGGTAATCCTCCCAGCCGGCCGCCTCGTCCGTGGGGCCGACGTAGCGTTGCAGGTAATACACGCCCTGGCAATCGCACACCGGCGGCAGGTCGGCGGGCGCGGCCAGGCGGCGCAGGCCGTTACCCTGGGAGCCGAACAGGGGTTTCAGCACCAGCTCGTTGCCGCGCGCGCTTTCCCGCATCAGCACGGCGCGCGCCTGGGCCTCGGATTCCGTCGCCCAGGTGGCGGGCGTGGGCACGCCGGAAATCTTCAACAGCAGGCTGGTCATGGCCTTGTCCACGCTCTTCTCGATGGCCCGGGCCGGGTTGTAGACCGGCACGCCCAGGGCCGGCAGCGCGTGCAGGAAGTCCAGGCGCAGCACCACCTGTTCCAGGCTGCCGCCGGACACGCCGCGCACGAAGGCAGCGTCCGGCAGGCGATCCTCGAAGCCGGGAATGAAGATGCCGCCCAGGTTTTCGCCCGCCTCCAGGTCCACCCGGCAGTCGGCCAGGGCCACGTGGACCGCCTCGAAGCCGCGCCTAGCGAAGGCTTTGCTCAGGCGCTTGCCGTGCCAGCCCGGGTCGTCGGTGAAGATGGCGATGCGGCCGCTCATGGGGCGGTTCCGGAGCAAGCGTGCGCTTCGGACGATGCCGGGGCACGCAATAGAGCGTCGTCAAATCCTCCCTGTCCCCCCTTTTGCAAAGGGGGGAACGCCGCAGTGGGGCAATCCGGGGACTCCCCCCTTTGCAAAAGGGGGGTGGGGGGGGATTCCTTGAATCCTGGCGCAGACCGCCCAAGATCCGAGAAAACGAGGCCCCTCACGAAAACGACCTTTCCAGCAGTTCCGCGTCCAGCTTCCCGGCCCGGAAGCTACGCCCCGAAGCCAGGCTGGTCACGGTCACCCGGGCCGGGGCGAACAACAGCGGATCGATCTTGTAGAAGTCGTGGCCGGCGGCCTTGAACACCTGGGCGAAGGGCTGGCCGTAGTCGGCGGAGGCCTCGCTGGGCAGGCGTTTCGCCAGATCCTCGGCGGCGCCCTCATCGCCGGACACGAACAATTGAACACGGCCGCCGAACAGGATCGCGTCGTTGGTGCGGCCCATGGCGGCGAGGAAATCCGGGGACGGCGGGCAGACCGGCGCGCTGCCCATGCCGTCGACGATGTGTTCCAGGGGAAAGCCGAGGAAATGGGCCTTGTGCAGGGCCACTTCCAGTACCCGCGCCACCACCTGGACGCCGCCCGCCAGGCTGGTGGTGGGGGTCAGGATCAGGGTCAGGTTCTCCGGTGCCAGCTTGCACTGGTCGGCGATCTTGTCGAGCAGGGGCAGGGGCGGGATCTTGTCGGTTTCCAGCACCAGGCATGCGCTCGCCGCCGCGTCCTTGTAGCCCAGCTCGGCGAACAGTTCCTCCTTGCCGGCGAGGGCGCGGCCGGGACCGGAGCCCAGGGCGAAGAAGGCGCCCTTGCCCTCGCCGTGGGCCAGGCTCCAGCCCGCGTACTGGCTGCCCAGGCAGGCCAGCACGGGCTGCGCGGTGCTCACGGCCAGTTCCCAGGGCCAGTCGGGATGGGCGCCGCCGGGATGGAGGGCGACGCGGCCCAGGCCGCCCAGGCAGATTTCGGCGATGCGCCGGCCCGCCTCGATGCCGCCGGCGCAGTGGATGCCGGCATCGACGATGCGGGTGCCGTTGTCCTGGCGCGAGACGCCCAGGCGCAGTTCGCCGGCCTGTTCCACCAGGCGTTCCACCAGGGGGGCGGTCAGGGTGTTGATGCTGGGTCGGTTGTTCATGGGCGGTTCGCGAGACAGGCGGAATGGATGTGCACCAGGCGTTCCAGAATGGTCCGGCGCCGGGACAGGGCTAGGGTTTCCGCGCCGGCGGCGTCCTTGGCCAGGGCGCGGACGCTGCATACCGGCTCGCCGGGCGGGATGATCACGCCGCTCCGGGGCAGGTCGGCGCACCATTCCGGCCAGGGGAAGCCCGGCGGAATGCGCGCCGGCGCCGGCGCGTAGGCCACCGCGACGGCGCGCGCGCCGGCAGGCATGGACAGGTTTTCCGGCAATTCGCCCCGGCAGGCGCGCACGTGCAGGTCGAACAGGGCGGGCAGAGGGTCCGCGTCCCACAATTCCAGGGTGGCGGTTGGGCGGGGATTGAGTTCGAGCAGGTTCCAGCTTGCGCCGTCCAGCATGAAATCGAGGCCGTTCAGGCCCACCAGGCCCAGCTCGGCGGTCAGGGCGCGGGCCGCGTCCAGCACCCCGCTGCGCGCGGGTTCCGGCAAGCCGGCCAGGGTGACGGCGCCGGCATAGGCCCAGGGCGTCGGCGCCGCCGGCGGCACCGGCAGCATGCGGTTGAAGCCCACCGGCAGGATGGCGCGGCCGTCGGCGAGGAACAGCAGGGAACAGGGCGTGCCGGGCACCTGGCGCTGGAAATAATCGTCCGGCCGCGCGCCGGCTTGCGCGGCGCGGCGGATGTGCAGGCCGCCGCTGGCGCCGGCCCGCTTGAGCAGCCAGCCGGCGGGATCGGCGGGGGGAGTCGTCCGCGTCTCCGGATGGGGCAGGCCGAGGCGGCGCGCCAGATCGAAAAAGTAGGCGGGGTCGTTGGCCCGCGCCAGGCTTTCCGGCGTGTTGCCGTACAAGGTCCGGCCCCGGGCGAGCCGGTCCAGCAGGTCGGGCCGGGCCTCGAAACCGGAGCCGTAGACCAGGCCGAGGCAGCGGCTGGCCGGACAGAGCCGCTCGGCGCTGGCCAGCAGGGCGTCGGCCTCGTATTCCCAGGCGTCGTCGAGGGGGGCTTTTTCCCAGGCGCGCGCCAGATCGCAGGTATCCCGGTCGGCGAAGGCGTCCATGCCCGACGCGGCGTGCTCGGCGCGCGCCGCCGCCTGGGCCAGGCCGCGCCCGGACAGGGAAACCAGGAGGAAGGTGTCAGGCGGCATGCAGCCTCGCCTCGGCCAGACAGTCGGCAAAGCCCAGGTAAAGGGGTTTTTCCGCCGCCAGCATCTTTCGCAGCAGGCCCTGCTGCACCTTGTATTTGACGTTGCCGATGGCCAGGGGGCCGATGCCGGCGGCCTTGCCGGAAACGGCGGCGAGGGGCGCCGCGTCGTCCATGAAACCGATGCCCTCGACGCCGGCCGGCGGCACCGCGTTGATGTCCGCCGCCACCAGCAGGCGCGAGGCCAGGGCGAGATGGGCCGGGGCGATGACCTGCACGCCCGCCTTCGCGGTGGCGAGCAGGACTTCGCTTTCCGCGACCAGGGCGTTCTTCTCCGCGTCACCGCTCGCGTCGGCGGCGGCGATGGCGGTGCCGAAACGGGCGTTCAGGAAGGTCACCGTCTCGCGGGCGCGGGCGATGCCGTCGTGGCCGGGAATGGTGACTTCCGCGCCGGCCTGCGCCGCCAGCACCGCCGCCACCATGCCCACCGGGCCGGTGCCGCCGAACACGGCGACGCGGCGCCCGGCCAGGGTGAGGCCGTGGGACTTGGCCAAGGCCTGTTCCACCTTGGCGATCATGGCCGCCGCCGTGGTGTAGGCGCCGCTGGGATCGGCGAACACGGACACCTCGAAGGGGGGCACCATGGCCTTGCGCGCCGCCTCCAGCATGTCGCTGGCGAGCACCGCGTCGCGTCCGCCGATGAAGATGCCGGTGCGTTTCACGCCCTTGGGGCCGCGCGAGAAGATCGCGTCCTGGCTGAAGCCGGCGATGTCCTCCAGGCCGACGCCGGCGTAGGGGATGACCGCGTCCCAGCCGGCGTCGTAGGCCATGTTCACGTCGAAGGGGCTGACCCGGGCGCCGGGGGTGGCGAAGTGGAGCAGGTAGGGTTTTTCCATGTTCTGTTTCCGTTGTTCTTGTGAGGTCAGCCGGCCAGGGCGCGCGCCGAACGCCGCTCGACGCGGATGTCCGCGCCCCGGTTGCGCGCCGCGCAGACCAGGAATTCCAGGCCCTCGCCGGCCAGTTCCAGGCGCGCGGCCCGGGCCAGGCCGTGGGCGGCGACTTCCGAATCCAGCAGGGCGAAGCCGGTGGGGCCCCAGGAACTCTGGCCGATGCCGGCCGCGCCCCGCTCGCGCAGCCAGGCCAGGGCGCGGGCGACGCGGGGGCTGGCGTAGCGGCCGCCCTGGGCCGGGGCGAAATGGTCGCCCACCACGTTCTGTATGGCCTCGACGGCGCCACCGAACGCCGCCGCGTCCCGTTCCGCCAGGGCCGGCAGAGCGCCCATCAAGGCCAGGCGGCACAGGTGGCCGGCGCTTTCCTCGGAGAACCTGGGCAATTCGGCGAAGGCCTGTTTCTCCTGCTCGCCGTGCAGGCCCTGGAAACCGTGGTCCAGCACCAGGACGAAGCGCCAGGCGGCGGGAAAATCCATGCGGGCGATGGCGGTGGGCGGCTCGTCCTGGTCGCCACGCCGGCCGCCGTCCACCAGGAATCCGCCCTGGCCGAACAGGCCCAGGCCGATGCCGGAACGGCCGCCCCGGCCGAGGGCGCGGGCGATATCCCGGGCCGACCAGTCGATGCCGTGCAGGCGCGCCACGGCCGTGCCCACCGCGAGGGCGAGCTGGGTGCCGGAGCCCAGGCCGGCGTGATCCGGGATGGCCTGTTCAACCTGGATATGGGTGCCCGACTCCAGGCCCAGGGCGGCGAGGGCGCGGCGCGCGTAATCGGCGGCGCGGACCGCTTGCGGGCCGCGGACGGCGACCGTCCCGGCGGGGCTCGCGGTGACCCGCGCGGCGATTTCGTCCAGGGCCAGACCCAGACTGCCGAAGTGTCTGCCCAGGCCGCCGTTGAGGTCGAGAAACCCCATATGCAACCTTGCCGGAGCATGGACGGTGACGCTTTCGAATACGGCCTGGGACATGGGTTGGATCGGTAGTCGGGTTCGGGCAACAACCATAGCAAGCCCCATGCCATTGGGAAAATCCTTTGGCAATCAAACCCATAGCAAGATGCCCCGAAGCCGGCTGTGACACACTGTCACGAGGCTTGTGCCAGCACCGTGACACGCCGGCCGGACGGCGCGCGGCGCCGGGGCGCGCGGAAGACATTGATTCGTTGACGGACGCGGCGCCGTTCGCGCGGTTTGCGCGGACATGGCACGATCCCTGCATAACGCCTTGGCCTTAATCGAAAGACACCCCGCTCCGTGCCCGATATCACCTGTCCCTTTTGCGGTCTGCTCTGCGACGACACCCGCGTCGCCCTCGCCGACGGCCGCCTCCGCTTCGAGGCGGGCGGCTGCGCCCGCGCCGAACGCCTGTTCCAAGTGCCCGCCGCGGGCCAGCCCCGCGTCGCCGGCCAGCCCGCGGACATGGGCGCCGCCTGCCGCGCCGCCGCGCGTCTGCTCGCCGGCGCCCGGCGTCCCCTGATCGGCGGCCTGGCCTGCGACGTGGCCGGCCAGCGCGCCGCCATCGCCCTCGCGGAGCGGGTCGGCGGCGTGCTCGACCACATGAACGGCCGCGCCCAGTTCCGCAACACCCTGGCCTTCCAGGACGGCGGCTGGATGACCACGACCCTGTCGGAGGTGCGCAACCGGGCCGACCTGGTGGTGCTCGCGGGCACCGACGCATCCCGCTTCCCCCGATTCTTCGACCGCCTGCTGGCGGGCGAATCCCAGTTTGGCGAACCGCGCCGGCGCGTCATTGCCCTGCTTTCTCCCAGTCTCCCCTCCCAGGCGGGGCAAGGCGCGGAGCTCGCCATCCCCTGTGAACCCGAGCGCCTGGGCGAGGTGTTCGCCACCCTGCGCGCGCGCCTCGCCGGCTCGCGGATCGACGCGGCCGAGGTGGCCGGCATCCCCCTTCCCCAACTCGACGAACTGCTGGCGGCCATGCGCGCCGCTCGTTACGGCGTGCTGGTCTGGAACGCGGCGGAACTGGACTTCCCCCAGGCCGACCTGGCCGTGCAGGCCATGGTGGATCTGGTCAAGGATCTGAACCGGGACACGCGCTGGTCCGGCCTGCCCCTGGCCGGCAACGACGGCGACACCTGCGCCGCCCAGGTGTGCACGTGGCAGACCGGCTTTCCCCTGCGCGCCGCCTTCAACGCCACCGGCCCCCATTACGACCCGATCCGCCACGAGAGCGGTCGCCTGCTGGCGAGCGGCGAGGCGGACGCCCTGGTGTGGATTGCCGCGTTCGATCCGACCCGCGCGCCTCCCGAGGCGGCCTGTCCCCGCATCGTCCTGGGCCGCGCCGACATGGTGTTCGCGCAGGCGCCCGACGTGTTCATCCCGGTCGCGGTGCCGGGCGTGCAGCAGGCCGGCTTCCTGCACCGCATGGACGGCGTCGTCGCCCTGCCCCTGGCCGCGCCCCTGGCCAGCGGGCTGCCCGGCGTCGCCCAGGTTCTCGCCACGATCCAAGAGGAGTTGCGCCATGCTGCGGCTTAAGGGCGGACGCCTGTACGACCCCGCCCACGGCATCGACGGGCTGGTGCGCGACATCTACGTGCAAGACGGCCGCGTCGTCGCCGCGCCCGGGCCGGACGCGGCCATCGACGGCGAGATCGACCTGACCGGCAAGGTGGTGATGGCGGGCGCCATCGACCTGCACACCCACATCGGCGGCGGCAAGATGAACATCGCCCGCGCCCTGCTGCCGGAGGACCATCGCGGCGACCCGGTGCCCGCCGTGGGCCTGGGCGAGGGGGGCTATCTGCATGCCGGCTGCGGTCACGCCGCGCCCTCCACCTGGACCACCGGCTACCGCTACGCGGAGATGGGCTACACCGCCTGCTTCGAGCCGGCCATGCTGCCCGCCAACGCGCGCCACGCCCACCTGGAGATGGGCGACATCCCCATGGTGGACAAGGGCGCCTACGCCATGCTGGGCAGCGACGACTTCTTCCTGCGCCTGCTCTCATCCGGCTCCGACCAGCGCCTGATCAACGACTACGTGGGCTGGACCCTGGAGAGCAGCCAGGCCATGGCCATCAAGGTGGTCAACCCGGGCGGCATCTCCGCGTTCAAGTTCAACGCCCGCGCCCTGGAACTGGACGAGGCCCATCCCCACTACGGCGTCACGCCGCGCCGGGTGATCCAGGCCCTGGCCCGGGCCGTGCACGAGCTGGGCGTTGCCCATCCCCTGCACGTGCACGCCAGCAACCTGGGCATTCCCGGCAACGCCGACACGACCCTGGCGACCATGGCCGCCGCCGAGGGCCTGCCCATCCACCTGACCCACATCCAGTTCCACAGCTACGGCACCGAGGGGGAGCGCAAGTTCTCCTCGGAAGCGGAACGCATCGCCGACGCCATCAACCGCATGGCCAACGTCTCGGCGGACGTGGGCCAGATCCTGTTCGGCCAGACCGTCACCGCCTCCGGCGACACCATGAGCCAGCACCGCAACCATCGCCACGCCAGCCCGGACAAGTGGGTGGTGATGGACATCGAGTGCGACGCCGGCTGCGGCGTGGTGCCGTTCAAGTACAAGGACAAGAACTTCGTCAACGCCCTGCAATGGGCCATCGGCCTGGAACTGTTCCTGCGCGTGAGCGACCCCTGGCGCATCTTCCTCACCACCGACCATCCCAACGGCGCCCCCTTCACCAGCTATCCGCATCTGATCCGCCTGCTCATGGATCGCGGCTTCCGCAACGGCAAGCTGGACGAGATCAACGCCGAGGCCGCCGCCCACAGCCAGTTGCGCAGTCTGGAGCGGGAATACAGCCTGTACGAGATCGCCATCATGACCCGGGCCGCGCCGGCCCGCTCCCTGGGCCTGGCGGATCGCGGCCACCTGGGGGAAGGCGCCGCCGCCGACATCGTCGTGTACCGCGACGACGCCGACCGGGAGGCCATGTTCGAAAAGCCGGAATACGTGTTCAAGGACGGCGAGCTGATCGTGCGCGACGGCAAGGTGGTGAAAGTGGTCAACGGCGCCCTGCACGCGGTGAAGCCGGAATACGACAAGGGCATCGAGAAGCCGCTGAAGGACTATTTCGACCGCTACATGACGGTGAAGATGGAACACATCAAGGTGAGCGACGGCGAGGTGTGCGCCTGCGGGGCGAGCAAGTTGATTCCGCACAAGTGCGGCGGGAGGCGGGCGTGATGGCGGGGTGGGGAATTCAGGGCTTGGCGCTGCTCGGACGTGGGGTGAATCCCCCCCAGCCCCCCTTTTCCAAAGGGGGGAGTCGGCGAGCCGGTCTGCTTGGGGGTTCCCCCCTTTGGAAAAGGGGGGACAGGGGGGATTTCTCCGCCTCCGATATGTTCACCCACGCCAGCTTCGGAGCCTCCGCATCATGATCATCAACGGCGTCTCCATCGACGACACCTATGCCGAGGCCTTCGGCATGAAGGCCACCCGCATCCTCATCACCGCCGATTCCCTGACCTGGGCGAAGCACGCGGCCAACGCGGCGTTCGGCTTCGCCACCTCGGTCATCGCCTGCGGCTGCGAGGCGGGCATCGAGCGGGAACTGACGCCCGATGAAACCCCGGACGGCCGTCCGGGCGTCGCCGGGCTGCTGTTCGCCGTGTCCACCAAGGAACTGGCCAAGCAACTGGAACGCCGCGTCGGCCAATGCGTGCTCACCTGCCCCAGCACCGCCGTGTTCGCCGGCTGCGAGGGCGAGGAGCAACTGCCCCTGGGCAAGAACCTGCGCTATTTCGGCGACGGCTGGCAGATGTCGAAGGTCATCGCCGGCAAGCGCTACTGGCGCATCCCGGTCATGGACGGCGAGTTCCTCGCCGAGGAATCCACCGGCCTGCTGCGTTCCGTCGGCGGCGGCAACTTCCTGGTGCTGGCCCGCTCCCGTGCCCAGGCGCTGGCCGCCTGCGAGGCGGCGGTGGAAGCCATCAAGGCCGTGCCTGGCGCCATCGCCCCCTTCCCCGGCGGCGTGGTGCGTTCCGGCTCCAAGGTGGGCTCCAAGTACAAGGCCTTGCCCGCCTCCACCAACGACGCCTTCTGCCCGACCTTGCGCGGCGTCGCGAAGAGCGAGCTGACCCAGGACGTGGGCGCGGTGCTGGAGATCGTCATCGACGCGGTCACCGACGCGGACATGAAGGTCGCCATGAAGGCCGGTCTCGACGCGGTCTGCGCCATCGGCGCGGCGGGCGGCATCCTGCGCCTGTCGGCGGGCAACTACGGCGGCAAGCTGGGGCAGTTCCACTACCGCTTGCGGGAGATATTGGCATGAGGTGCGGTGCGCGGTTTTCGCTGGAGGGTGTTTTGCCAGGGAGGTTTTCGATGGTTCCGCGCGGGTTGAATCCCCCCTGTTCCCCCTTTTCCAAAGGGGGGAACGCTCAGGCGATCCGTTACGGTTACTCCCCCCTTTGCAAAAGCCCCCATTCGGGGATGAAGGGGGGTGGGGGGGATTCCTCGACCGCCAGCTTATTCGAGACCCGCGCCAAGACCCACACCAAGACCCACACCAAGACCCACACCAAGACCCACGCCGAGACCAATCCATGACCACCCTCACCCTGCGCTCCAATCTTCCCGGCCGGGTGGATATGACCGGCATCCTGCCGGCGACCCTGGCGGGCCTGTCGGCGACGGACATCGCCGCCCTGCCCGTGCTTCATGACGGCCAAGCGCTGCCCCTGGGCGAACTGTTCCACATCCAGCCCGGCGATTCGGCGCCCCTCGTCATCCGCTGCGAGCGGCCCTGCCTGGACTTTCTGGGGGCCGGCATGGACATCGGGCATCTCATCGTCGAAGGGCCGGCGGGCGACTTCGCCGGCCAGGGCCTGCGCGGCGGCGAGCTGATTCTGCGCGGCGGCGCCGGCGACTTCGCCGCGTCCGGCATGAGGAACGGCCTGATCCGCATCGAGGGCCGCGCCGGCGACTGGCTGGGCGCGGCGCGCATCGGCGACCGCAACGGCATGGCCGGCGGCGTGGTGACGGTGGCGGGCAGCGTCGGCGCCCGCGCCGGCGACCGCATGCGCCGGGGCCTGATCCTGATCCGGGGCGACGCGGGCGACTACTGCGGCGCTCGCCTGCTGGCCGGCACCATCGCGGTGGCCGGCGCGTGCGGGGCGATGGCGGGCTTCGGTTTGCGCCGGGGCTCCCTGCTCCTGGGCCGGGCGCCCGCCGCCCTGCCCGCCACCTTCAACGACGCCGGCATCGCCGAGCTGTCCTACCTGGGCCTGTTGCGCAGCCACGCGGAAACCCTGCTGCCGGGCGCGGTGTTCGCCGGTCCGCGCGCGCGCCGCCACATCGGCGACCTGGCCCGCGGCGGCAAGGGGGAAATCCTGGTGGCGGCATGAAGCTGCTCGTCCTGCGCCACGGCGAATCCGCCTATAACCGCCTGGGCCGCTGCAACGCCGATCCGGCGGTGCCGGTGCCGCTGACCGAGGAGGGCCGCGCCCAGGCGGGCCGCGCCGCCAACCGGCTGCGGGCGTTGCCCATCCGCCACATCTACGTGTCGCGCCTGCAGCGGGCCCAGGAAACCGCCGGGATCGTCAACCTGCGCCACAATGCCCGGATCGTCGTCGACGAGCGCCTGGACGACCGGCGCACCGGCTACGAGGGGCAATCCGTCACCGACTACCTGCAAGCCATGTCCGAAGCCGCCGATCCTTTCGCCTGGAAGGCGCCGGGGGGCGAGTCCTACCGGGAGATGGTGGCGCGCGTGCACGGCTTCCTCGCCGAGCTGGAGCGCGACCCCGCGCCGCTGGTGCTGGTGGTGTCCCACCATGAGCCCATGCAGGCCATCGCGGGCCGCTACCGGGGCCTGGATCCGGCGCGCATGTGGCAGGTTTGGGTCGGCAACGGCGAAACCCTGGAGTTCGAGATTTCCCCCTAGGGATGGCCGCCGGCCCTTCCCGCTTCCCTGTCCAAGGAGTCCCTCATGACGCGCAAATCCCTTCTTACCGCCCTCAGCCTCTGCCTGCTGTCCGGCCTGACCCAGGCCGCCGGGATCAAAGTGGAGAACGCCTGGGTGCGCGCCACCGCGCCGGGCCAGCAGGTGGCGGGCGCCTTCATGGATATCACCGCCGACGCGGACATGGCCCTGGTGACGGGCGCCTCGCCCGCGGCGAAGACCGTGGAGCTGCACTTCATGCGCATGGACGGCGGCATGATGGAAATGCGCGAACTGGACAAGATCGACCTGCCCAAGGGCGAGAAGGTGAGCCTGGAACCGGGCGGCATGCACGTCATGCTGATCGGCCTCAAGGCGCGCATCAAGCCGGGCGACAAGGTGCCGCTGACCCTCACGGTCAAGGACGCGAAGGGCGCCCGCGAGAACGTGTCCGTCACCCTGACGGTGCCCGCCGCGGCGGAGTGACGCGGCATCGGGGTTGCGATGGGGAGAGGAGGGGGAGGGCGCGGGCTGCGACAATTTGTCGCGGCCTATCCTCCCCGCCATTCCCTAGCATTCCCGCTTTGGCGCCGCCCGACCCCGGCCGGCCGCCGCTTCGAGGCATACAGGAAAATCCATGGACGGCATGAAATCGGCGGTGGAATTCGGCGTCATCGGGCTGCTTCTGGCCCTCTCGGTGTGGGCGGTGGCGGTGGCCATCGGCCGCTTCGCCTATTACCGGCGCGTGCGGGTGGCGGATTTCCCCACCCGGGTGGAACTGGAAACCGACCTGACCCAAGGCCTCACGGTCATCGGCACGGTGGCGGCCAACGCGCCCTACATCGGCCTGCTGGGCACGGTGCTGGGCATCATGCTCACCTTCCAGAGCATGGGCGCCAGTGGCGAGATGGACGTGAAAAGCATCATGACCGGCCTGGCCCTGGCCTTGAAGGCCACCGCCGCCGGCCTGCTGGTGGCGATTCCCTGCGTGGCGCTGAACAACGCCCTGCGCCGCCGGGTGCGCGAGCGGCTCGCCGAATTCGACGCGGCGCGGGAGCGGGCGGGGGACGCGCGGCATGGATGAGGACATCGATGGGATCAACGTGGTGCCCCTGGTGGACGTCATGCTGGTGCTGCTCACCATCGTGCTGACCACGGCCACCTTCATCGCCACCGGCCGCATCCCCGTGGATCTGGCGCAAGCGCCCCACGCCGCGCCGCGCCAGAACGCGCCCGTGGTGCTGACGCTGACCCTGGATCGGCGCGTGTTCCTGAACGACAAGCCGGTCGCCGATCTCGCCGCCGCCCTCGCCGGCGTCGCGCGGACAGCGAGCGTGCTGGTGCGCGCCGACGGCGGCCTGGAACTGAACGCCTTCGTTGGTCTGGTGGACCGGGTCAAGTCCCTGGGCTTCGAACGCGTCAGCCTGGAGGTGAGCCGGCGGTGAGCGCGCCGTTGCCCGGCGCCCGCGGCTGGGCGGCCTCCCTGGCGTTGCACGGCCTGCTACTCGCCGGCGTGTTCCTGCTGACGCGGAGCCATGCCGTGCCGCCGCCGCCCTTGCGGTGGGAGGTGGCGCTGGTGGCGCCGGCGCCGAGCGTCCCGCCCCAGGTCGAGACGAAGCCTCAGCTTGAGACGAAGCCCCGGACCAAGGCGCAAACCGAGACGCGGCAAGCAACCGAGCCCGAGCGGAAGGCCGCCGTCGACGACCAGCCCGCGCCGGCGCCGCGCCCGCCGCCTGAAAAGGCCGCTGCGGTGCCCGCGGCCGAGCCTGTCCGCCCGGCCGCGCCGCTTCCCGCGCTGCCTCCCGCGCTGCCTCCCGCGGCCATCGTCGCGGCGGAGGCCGAAGTCCGCCCGAAACCGGCGCCCGCCGTCGCCACCATGGCGGCAATCACGCCCGCGCCCGCCGACCGGCCCGTGGTGGCGCCGCCGCCGGCCCGTCCCGACATCGACACGCAGCGCCGCTGGCAGGCGCTGCTCGCCGCCAAGCTGCGGGAATTGAAACGCTATCCCTCCCTGTCCCGGCGCCTGGGCCAGGAGGGCGTGGTGGTGCTGGAGGCGCGTATCCAGACCGACGGCCGCGCCGCCGCCAACGTCAAGCGGAGCAGCGGCTACGCCGCCCTGGACCGGGCCGCCGTCAAGCTGTTCGAGGAGGCGATCGCCGCCTTGACCGGGCAACTGGCGCCCCGGGACGAAAGCCTGCTGGAAATCCCCGTGGCCTACCGTCTGGAAAGCTGAGCGCCCGCGTTCACAGGCCGATCCTCACCAGGGCGGGGCCGCGCAGCTCGGCCCGGGCGTTGCCGATGACGCGCCACGCGGAACGCGTCAGCAACACCACCAGCGCGGCGGCGACGGCGATATCCGGCCAGCCGGAGCCGGTGAGCCAGACCGCCCCCGCCGCGGCGAACACGGACAGGTTGGTGGCGATGTCGTTGCGCGAGCATTCCCACACCGAACTCATGTTCACGTCCTCGTCCCGGTGGCGCCAGAGCAGGAACAGGCAGAGGCTGTTGGCGGCCAGGCTGGCGAGGCTGAAGGCGCCCATGACTTCGAACAGGGGCGTGCCGGGCACGGCCAGGCGGTAGGCGATCTGGAGCGCGACCGCGCCGGCGCCGAGCAGGATCAGCGCGCCCTTCACCAGCGCGACCCGGGCCTTCACCGTCGCGCCCCGGGACACCGCGTACAGGCTCAGGCCGTAGGTGAAGGCGTCGCCCAGGTTGTCCAGGCTGTCCGACAGCAGCGCGGCGGAGCCGCTGTAGAGGGCGGCGCCGGCGATCACGAAAAACATGACGGCGTTGATGCCCAGCACCATGCGCAGGGTGCCGCGCTGGCGCTCGCGCAGGCCGTCGAGGGAACAGTCGTGGTCGCAGTTGCAGGGCATGGCGGTAGGGTCAGTCGGTGTGGACGATATGGTAGCGCTGTTGCACGAAGCCGAACGCGAATGCGCGCGTGGCGACGTGGGTCAGGCGGATGTCCGCCGCGAGCGGACCGAACAGGGGCCGGCCGCCGCCCAGCAGGACCGGGATCACGGTGACGGTCAGGGTGTCGATCAGGCCGGCGGCGAGAAAGCCCTGGATGGTCTGGCCGCCGTCGATGTACAGGCGCTTCAGGCCTTGGGCGGACAGGCGCGCCACCAGCGCGGCCGGCGCCTCGTCGGAGACGGAGACGCTGCCGGGAATCCGTTCCGGAAGCGCGATGCCGCGCCGGGACAGCACCACCACGGGCATCTCGCCGAAGGGCCAGTCCGGGAAGGTCTGCACCAGTTCGAAGGTGCGCCGGCCCATGACCACCGCGTCGATGTCGGCCATGAACGCCTGGTAGCCGCAGTCCTCGCCCGGCGGCAGCAGGGCGTTGGCCCGGTCCAGCCAATCCAGGCTGCCGTCCTCCCGGGCGATGAAGCCGTCCAGGCTGGTGGCGATGAACACGGAACAGCGGCAGGCGGCGTCGCGCGCCGGCATCGGCGCCGGCGCGTCCGCGTCGAGGCGCTTCACCATGTTCAGGTCGGTCACGGCGAAGCCGGCCTTGCGGTACAGCGCCAGGGCGCCCGGGTTGTGGCCGAACACGTGCAGGCCGACGTGGGACAGCCCCAGCCCGCGCGCGATGGGTTCCAGGGCGGCGAGGGCGCGGGTGGCGTGGCCCCGGCGCCGGCGCGCGGGGGCGATCTCGAGGTCGTAGACGAAGGCGAAGCGGACACCGTTTTCCGCGACCTCGGCGACCCAGAGCACGCCCACGTGGTCGCCGCCGGGCGCCTCCAGAATCTCGAACAGATGGTGGCGCGGCGTCGCGAGGCCTTGCGGCAGCAGGCGGGCGAATTCGGCGCGGGACAAGGCGGGGGCGTCGTCCGGCGGCCAGCCGCCGGCCGCGGCCTTGTCTTCCGCGTAGGCGGCGATGGCGGCTTCCAGGTAGGCCGGGTAGAACTCGGCGCGCATGGGAACAAGCAGGGTCATGGGGACTCCCGGGGATTTTCGCGGTCCATGAGGCGTGATGGGCTTCACCCTCTCCCCCGGTCCCGCTGGCGGGGAGGCGTGGCGGCGCGGGAGAGGGTTTTCCGATTGTGCGGTGTCAGCCCGCTTTGGTTCCGCCATTTTCGGCACAGCCGGGCTTTTCCCGCCACCCCGGCAATCCGCCCGCCCGGTTTCGGGTAATCCGTGCGCGGCTAGGTAGCAATACGGTGTCCGACCCGGAATGGCACCAATTTACGCCCCCCCGCGCGGCGCCTGTAATCGATGCGGGTGCGCCGTTGTCCGCACGGCGCGCCGAAACCCATCGTCGCCACGAGGAGCCGCAATGAAAACATCCGCCATTCTTTCCACGCTGCTGGGTGCCTACCTGGCGGCCACCGCCACCTGGGCCTGCGCCGGCAACACGCTCGACGTGAGCCTGGGGCTGACCAATGTCCGCCCGGATATCGATTCCCCGGTGGTGGGCGTGAGCGCCACCAACGAGGTGAAGCCGATCCTGAACCTGACCTACTACCTGAACGACAACCTGGCCCTGAACACGGCGGCGGGCATCACGCGCCACACCTTCTCGGCGGGCGGCGTGGTGCTGGGCAAGGCGAGCATGGCGCCGTTCCACCTCATGCTGCAATACCACTTCATGCCCAAGTCCGACTTCAGCCCCTACGTGGGCGCCGGCATCCACCACACCGTGTTCTTCGACAAGAACGGCACCACCTTCGACACCCTGCGCGGCTTTCCCGCCGACACCGGGGCGGTGCTGGAGGTGGGCTTCGACTACGCCATCAACAAGGATTACTTCATCAACTTCGACGTGAAGAAGTTCTACCTGAAGACCGACGTGCTGCCCGGCGGCGGCGGCGCCAAGATCGAGACCCTGACCCTGGACCCGCTGCTGGTGGGCCTGGCGGTGGGGCGGCATTTCTGAGATGGGGGTCGGGCGCGTAGAAGTACGGGTGCCGAATCGTAGACCTACGGATTTTTCCCGCGCCCCGCTCTAGGTATAAATGTTCCAACCCTGTTCATGCAGGGGTTGTCGTGGGTCCGGCAGCGAGGCCGGAACGAGATCATCCGAGGAAGAGGAGACTGACATGTTGCAAGCCGCACAGGAGCGGGACGCCCAGGCGCGTCCCTTCGAGAAGAACATCAAGCGCTTCGGCGAAACCGTGATGGGCAATCCGGCCCTGCTGGAAAAGCTGGACAGCTCGCCGGACAAGGAAAGCTTCATCCAGTTGTACCGGGAGCTGGCGGCCAGCAACGGCATCCACTTCTCCCGCGACGAACTGCTGATCGCGGTGCAGGAGCAGAAGCAGGGCAGCAACTGGGTGATTCCCCGGGCTGTGCTGCGCATGATCGCCGACCGTTTCTGACCGGGGGTACACCATGTCCGACGAAATCAAGACCAACACCGGCCGCGTGGTCGGCCGCTGGAACGGCGACAGCGCCCAGGACCTGATGGGCGAGATCGCCCGCATCAAGCAGGCCCTGCGCCAGGAGAACTCCACCGAGACCCTGGATTCCCGCGCCATGCCCCATCGCGAGCAACTGCCGGAGGATCTGCTGAGCTTCCGCGCCTATCACCTGTGGGGCTGCGACAAGCGGGGCTCCTGCCTGGTGGGGACCAACGCGAACCGCATCGAGTCTGTGGAAAAGGTACTCTCGTTTTCCCTTATTGAGCACCATTGATAAGTTCGCCAAGCTGACGGCCGCTTGATCCCCTCTCCGGCCGTCGCCGCCGCGCCACCAGGTCGCCGGCGCGACGATCCCCCGACGCCCCCGGCATCGGGGGTTTTTTCCATTGAGGCGGCCGGGTTGTTCGAGCCCGGCCGCCTGCGTAGCATCCAGGAGGCGTCATGCCGGTCCTTTCCCTGACCAGCCGCGAACCGAATCGGGTGTCCCCCATGCACGGCAGTGATTTCCAGGCAACGTTGTACAAGGTCCAGGAAATCGCCAAGGACGTGGTCGCGCCCAACGCGGTCGCCATCGATGCCCAGGCGCGCTGGCCGGAACCGGGCATCCGCGCCATGCAGGGCGCGGGCTTCGGCGGTCTGGTGGTGCCCAGCGCCTACGGCGGCAACGGCCACGGCCTGCTGGCCCTGGCCAAGGTGTGCGAACTGCTGGGCCAGGAATGCGCCTCCACCGCCATCTGCTGGGGCATGCATTGCGTCGGCGCCTCGGTGATCGCCGCGAACGCGACGCCGGACCAGCAGGAACGCTTCCTGACCCCCATCTGCGCGGGCCGCCACATCACCACCCTGTCCCTCAGCGAGGCGGGCACCGGCGCCCACTTCTACCTGCCCCAGACCGCGCTGGAGGCCGTGTCCGATGAGGAATACAGCCTCACCGGCAGCAAGACCTTCGTCACCAATGGCGGCCACGCGGATTCCTACGTGGTGTCGGCGGTGGCGGCGTCGCCGGAGGCGCCCATCGGCCAGTTCTCCTGCGTGGTGCTGCCCGCCGACTGCGAGGGCATGAAATGGGGCGCGGACTGGGACGGCCTGGGCATGCGCGGCAACTCCTCGCGCACCCTGGAACTCCATGGCGCCCGCATTTCCCGCGACAACCTGCTGGGCAAGGAGGGCGACCAGATCTGGTACATCTTCAACGTGGTCACGCCCTATTTCCTCATCGCCATGGCCGGCACCTTCCTGGGCGTGGCCACCACCGCCCTGGAGGAGGCGCGGCGCCATCTGGTGCGGCGCTATCACACCCACACCGGTTCCAGCCTGGCCCAGTCCTCCGTGCTGCAGCACCGCCTGGGCAGCCTGTGGGCGGTGCTGGAACGCACGCGCCGCCTCACCTACCACGCCGCCGCCAGCTTCGACGCGGGCGAACCGGACGCCCTCACCGCGGTGATGGCGGCCAAGGTGGAGGTGGCGGACTGCGCGGTGAACCTGGTCAACGAGGCCATGACCCTGAGCGGCGGCATCGGCTACCGCAACGGCTCGCGCATGCACCGGCTGCTGCGCGACGCCCGCGCCGCCCACCTGATGTCGCCCACCACGGACATCCTGCGCGTGTGGATCGGGCGCGCGCTGCTGGGCCAGCCCCTGCTGTCGGACTGAGCGGCATGAGCGCCCCTCCCGCGCCGATGGACAGCGTCATCCATCTGGTGGGCATCGAGGATGCCCTGGCCGCGAGCCTGCGCGCGCAGCTTGAACCCGGGCTCAAGGTGGTTTCCCTGGATTGCCAGGAGCGCCTCTACCACGCCTTTCAGGATGGCCGCCGCCCGGCCGACACGGTGCTGCTGGGCCTGGACCTGGAGGAGCCGGTGCGGGTCGCCCAGCGCATCCACGCCTACGACAAGCACGTGCCCATCCTCATCCTCAGCGCGCCGGCCCGCTGCGCCCAGCTCAAGCGCACCCTGATGTTCAGCCCCTTCCTGGGCAACGAGGTGGCGCCCTGGTCGGCGGCCGAGTTGGAGGAGCTGCCCGGCGCGATCCGCGACGCGGTGGAGCGACGGCGCCAGCGCGCGCGCTACCTCAACACCATCGCCAACGCCCAGATCCGCCTGGAGAAGCTGCCCCTGCTGCAACCCGAGGCCAGCCACTACCTGGACCAGTTGCTGGATCACGCGCCCGTGGGCGTGCTCACGGTGGACCCGGCCGGCGCCATCCTCACCCTCAACCGCCAGGCGCTGGCCACCCTGGGTGTGAGCGAGCGGGGCGCCCTGGGCCGCCCGCTGGTGGAACTGTTCCCCATCGGCGAGCGGGCCCGGCTCGGCGACCTGCTGGCGCGCAGCCTGGAAGCGATGGACCGGCTGGCGCCGGAAATCCTGGAACTCGAGCCCGCCGGCGGCGGCCTCCGCTTCGTCGAGGCGACGCCCGCGCCGCTGGCCTACCGCACCGGCCAGCGCGGCGTCATGCTGATCCTCCAGGACGTGACCGACCGGGTCGCCTCGGAGCGGGAACGCATGCGGGCCGAGGAGGAACTACGCCTGCACGCCACGGTGCTGCGCGCCTTCCACGAGATCAGCTCGGCGCCCACCCTGAGCCTGGAGGAAAAACTGCACCGGCTGCTCATGCTGGGCTGCGAGCAATTCGGCTTGCCCATCGGCATCCTCTCCCACATCGACGGCCAGTGTTTCGAGGTGCTGGACGCGGTCAGCGAACATCCCGAATACAGCGCCGGCGTCAGCAAGGATCTGGAGGAGACGTATTGCGCCTCCACCGTGTTCTCCGGCGAGCCGGTGGCCTTCGAGCACGCCGCGGTCACCGAATGGCGCACCCACCCCACCTACGTGCGCCATGGCCTGGAGGCCTACATCGGCATGCGCGTGCAGGTGGACGGCGGCCTCTACGGCACCCTTTGTTTCGCCAGCCAGGCGCCGCGCGCCAAGCCGTTCGGCTCCGCCGACCGGGAAATCCTCAAGCTCATGTCCCAGTGGGTGGGCGGCGAACTGCAAAGGGAACGGGCCGAGGCCCACATGCGCAAGCTCTCCGGCGCCCTGGAGCAGACCGCGGATTCGGTCATGATCACCGACCTGGATCGGCGCATCGAATATGTGAACCCGGCCTTCGAGCAACTCACCGGCTATGAACAGGAGGAAGTGATGGGCCACAAGACCTACTTCCTCCGTTCCGGCGTGCACGACGAGAAGTTCTACGCGGAACTGTGGCGCACCATCAGCGCCGGCGGCGTGTTCCGGGGCATCCTGGTGAACCGCAAGAAGGACGGCGAGCTGTTCCACGAGCAGAAGACCATCACCCCCCTCAAGGACGCCCAGGGCCGCATCACCCATTACATTTCCACCGGCCACGACATCACCGACCTGGTGAAGGCGGAGGAGCGGGGACGCCAGCATCAGTTGGAGCTGGCCCACGTGGCGCGCCTGAGCACCCTGGGCGAGATGACCTCCGGCCTGGCCCACGAGCTGAACCAACCCCTGTGCGCCATCACCACCTACGCCCAGACCTGCCTGCGCATCCTGCAAGCCGGCGAGGGCCAGAGCGAGCAGATCCGCTACGGCCTGGAACAGGTGGTGCGCCAGGCGGAACTGGGCGGCGAGATCTTCCGCCGCCTGCGCAATTTCGCGCGCAAGGGCGAGGCGCCCCGGCAGCGCGTCAAGCTGCGCGACGTGATCCACGAGGTGGCCGGCTTCATCCAATCCGAGGTGCGCCAGAATCAGATCGGCGTGAGCCTGGAGATCGCCCGCAACCTGCCGCGCGTGCGGGTGGACCCGATCCAGATCGAACAGGTCATGCTCAATCTGGTGCGCAACGGCATGGACGCCATGGCCGGCCTGCCGGAGGCACGCCGCCGCCTGGTCATCAAGGCCAGCCGCCACGCCCGGCGCGCGGTGCGCGTGTGCATCGGCGACGGCGGCCGCGGCTGCCCCGCCGAGACGGCGGACCGGCTGTTCGAACCCTTCTACACCACCAAGCCCAACGGCCTGGGCATCGGCCTGGGCATCAGCCAGAGCCTGATCGAGGCCCACGGCGGCCGGCTTTGGCTGGAAGCCAATACGGAACAAGGCGCCACCTTCTGTTTCACCCTGCCCGGCGAGGAGCAAGCCCATGTTGATGAAAGCCGCTCAAGTGCATAAACCCGCGCAAACGCCCAAACCCACCGTGTTCGTCGTCGACGACAACGCCGCCGTGCGCGACGCCATCCGCTGGCTGGTGGAACAGGTCGGCCTGAACGTGAAAACCTTCACCAGCGCCAACGAATTCCTCGCCGCCTACCGCCCCGGCACGCGCGGCTGTCTGGTGCTGGACATCCGCATGCCCGGCCTGAGCGGCATCGAACTCCAGGAAAAGCTGGCGCGGGAAGGCGCCCACCTGCCGGTCATCATCGTCACCGGCCACGGCGACGTGCCCATCACCGTGCGCGCCATGAAAGCCGGCGCCTTCGAATTCCTGCAAAAGCCCTTCAACGACCAGACCCTGCTGGACGCGATCCAGGCCGCCCTGGACAAGTTCGGCCAGGTCTGGGAACAGGAAGACCGCATGAGCCAGACCAGCCGCAGCCTGGCCACCCTGACCCCGCGCGAACGGGAAGTGCTGGAGCAACTGGCCACCGGGCCAGGATCATGGAGAAGATGGGCGCCCGCACCCTGGGGCAGTTGATCGAGATGGTGGTGAAGACGGAGCCGGGGGGGTGAGGGGCTCCACCCAGGGGCTGGCGGGGTCGCCTGGAGCGCATCGTGGTGGTCCCGCGTCAGGCGGTACAGTCGCGATGTAGGAGAAGTGGGTGGCCCGGCAGAATCAGCCTGGGTAGGGCGGAAAAGCGAAGCGCGTTCCGACGAATGAATTGCTGGTCTATCCAACCAAACATAGTGCGGAACGCGCTTCGCTTTTCCGCCCTACTTGCTGCACCTGTTTGTCGAAGTCCACCGGGAGCAGCTTCAGTCCCTTTTGAACCGGTTTGAAGCGGGGGCATTTCGGGCCTCCCTGGGCGAAGTCCGTTCGACGGATGATGCCGGACGAAAAACAGGTTAATTCGGGGTTTTTGGGGGTTTTTCTACAGCGTCAACGAAAAAGCTAACCGGGCGCGCGCGAGCAGGCAACCACGAAGTGAACCCGCATTTCGCGCGCTCCGGTTGAGCGCCATGTTGGACGTTATGGTAGGAAACAAAAGAAATGGATCAAAATAATTCAAATTCCACAATTATATTTCTGCTCTGAATATCATAGCACTGCGTGCATTGCACAATACTGTCGGCGTTATCTGCTATCTAAGAGGTTTTTTACATATTGGGCAGATTTTCTTTGCCGACGGCCCGAAAAGACCGTGATCAAATGAGCAGCTTTTACAAATAAAATGCCCTTTTTCACACGTTTTACCACCGTCGATATCTTTCTCTTTGCCGCAAGCATCGCAAATACGTTTAGACATTTCCGAACTCCTTGCTAGATATAATAGATTGCATTCGAGTACCAACTGATTATGAGTTCATATTCACCAATTAAAACATTCTGGGAGAAATGGTTTGTATAAAATCAACTTTCGATGGTTTCTTCGCCTTTCCAGTTTTCTCTAGCCAATGCCACCCCAAGCATTTGCGTTAATCGAGCATGTATGGCGCCAGGTATGTCAGCAAAATAGCTTGGCAAATGGTCGCACGACCATTCAATGCCTTTTTGTAGTTGAGAGATGCTGATTTCATGCGGGCCTTTGGTTTCGTTTCTTACTTCGATGTTTGCCGAAATATCGGGATCAATAATAAAGCTCTCCGCAATATAACCATACTTGTTTAGGATCTCAACTTCTTCGTTTGTTAAGACTGCTACAACCCTAAGTGTGTAGGAAAATTTCTTACCCCCGAACATGCTAGAGCTTTCGGACTGATTTCGATTAATTGAGAGTTTCATTGTGTTCCCCATCTAGGCCGTTGCTGGCGAGCGCAACGGCGTTGTCAAGTTAGTGTCTCGTCCCACCGTATTAGGCGCCCAACGTCTGAATTCACCGGCCTTGCGCGGCTTCATGCGCAAGGTCCGGTGGAATGACGGGTTGGGCAACATGGAGCATCCCCATCATTCCAACTCAGCTGGCTTTCGAAACTCGAAATCACGAAGGACGTGATCATCTAAGGCGCAAAATCGGTCAATCAAGCCTTCCATGTTCGCGAAGTGAAGTGAGAGTTGATCTTCCAAGGGGAGCTCCTGTCGTTCCTTCTCCAGGAGTTCAAAGCGGAATTCGCGGGCCTTGGGATGAACAAGCTGATTTCGTGTATCGAACATCGCTCTAAGGTTCATGCGTTCAGGATCGTCTTGAGAAATCAAATGGCCGTAGCACGCAAGCATTAGAAGAGAGTACTTCTCTGTAATCCCAAGACGTTCCAAATTTCGCCGAAAGTAATCTTCTCCGAGCCGCCGAACCCCGTAGTTGTTTATGAATGCCTCAACAGCCATGCACGAATAAAGGATCGATGACACAAACGCTTGTTCGACAAGACTACGAAGGCCCATGGTTTCGTGAAAGATGAAGCTGCCACGGTGTTCCTCGTGTATGTCGGCGACATTCGGCGAGAGTGAAGCCTCTTTTGCAGAGAGAGATGCCTGCGCATTTAGGAATTCGCGACGATATCTGTGTGCGCTTGCGTAGTGAAGGCCATGCATGCTGAACCACGCACCTTCGCGCTGATAGGGTAGAACCTCGGTTTGAATCATGGTGCCCAACAGTTGATTGAACAGAATCTTGTATATCAGTGCTACACGGATTCTTGATATCACACTAATTTTCCGCCACCAAAATTACGGAAAACACTTAAAAATCAACACATAAACTCAATATAAGCACTGCTGGATCAAGGAACTACACAGAATCCGTGTAGTACCAATATGGGGGACTGCAGTGATGGAGGCGGGTCATAGCCGGGCAATGCTCTGGTCGTACACGTCGAAAGGAATAGCGCAGCGCCTTCGCCGAATGCGTAGCCAGCCTTATCCACCTCGTTCCCCCGTTGACATTTCCGTAACCCCCTCCCCGGCCCAATCCAACGCGTAGACCCCTCGTTCAACCCATCGGTGAAACGAGGAATACGGCCAATCCGCCACCCGCTGCACCAAGCCGTGCTTCATCGGGTTGAAGTGAACGTAATCGACGTGGGCCGCGTAATCGAATTCGTCCCGGATTGTGTGCTCCCAAAACCGTCTTTGCCAGATTCCCCGTTCTTCCTTGGCGGCGCGGACCGGCCAAAGGACTTCGACCTTCGGCAGGGATTTGGCGAAAGCGATCTTGATGGCTTTCCAGCGCCCGGAATAATCGCTGTAGCCCGGTGGTAGGGTCCAGACGGCGCGCATGTGCTCGGGCAGCACGACCCAGGCATCGATGTGGAAAGGGCGCGTGGCGCGAATCCGCCGAACAGCGTCGCGCAGCGCGTCGATAGGGTCGACCAGCAGGGTGTTCCCGCGTTCGAGCAGGTTGACCGTGAAGAAGAAGGTTCCGCCGGGAACCCGGTTGCGGTGGTAGTCGGGCCTGTTGGGATTTCACCCGGGTAGAGCATGCGGCGGCAGGCGCCGCGCCTTTCCGCCCTACTCGCTGCCGCTCGGCCCAAAGGCGCGCAGTAGCGGTGCCGGGGCAATCGCTCTGCAAAAAGTTCCAGAGTCGGATTGATCGAGAATCCGCCGGGAGAATGATTTCTCTCTGCCCTTTTGATCCTCGATCAGGCACCCGGCACGCCGCAATAATCGACTAAAACCGTGCCTCGCCCCGATCCGGCGCGATTGCCGTCGCCAACCGCGTGCGTAGGCGCTCTCCGGCGAAGTCCAGGAAGGCCCGCAATTTCAGCGGTAGCAGCCCCTGGCCGGCGTGGACGAGATTGACCGGCCACGGCGCCGGTTCGAACGCCTCCAGTACGACCTTGAGCGCGCCAGCGTGCCTGGCGTCGGCGATTTGGTAGGAAAGCACCTGGGTGAGGCCCGCTCCCGCCACCGCCGCGTCGACCGCGGCTTCGGCGGTGTTGACGATCAGGCGCGGATTGATCGGGACCGATAGCTCGGACTTGCCCAACTGGAAAGTCCAGGTCCGCGCGGACGTCACCCCCTCGAAGCTGATGCAATCGTGGGCGATCAGTTCTTCGGGGCGCGTCGGTGTCCCGCGCGCGGAAAGGTAGGCCGGGCTGGCGCAAACCACTCGGCGGATACCACCGATGCCGAGAGCGACCAGGCTACTGTCGGGCAGGTTGCCGATACGCACGGCGACGTCGATGTGATCGTCCAGCAGATGCACCAAGCGGTCCGATTGCAGCATGCGCACGTTGATGTCGGGATAGGTCTTGAGAAAGTCCACTAGCACCGGGATGACGTGCAGGCGGCCGAACACGATCGGCGCCGTGATGAGCAGGTCGCCCTTGGGCGCGACGTACTCGCCGGACGCGGCGCGCTCGGCGTCGCCGACCTGTTCGAGTATGCGCCGGCACGCCTCGAGGTAGGACTGGCCGGCGTCGGTGAGGGAAAGTTGTCGGGTCGAGCGATGGAGGAGTCGCGAGTTGAGGTGCGCTTCCAGGTCGCCGACCTTGCGACTCACCGTGGCGAGCGGCACGTCCAGCCGACGCGCGGCGGCGGAAAAACCGCCGGCTTCCACGACAGCCACCAAGAGAGCCATCGCCTCGAGACGATCGGTCATATTCTCATTCAATGGAAATATTATTCCTGATTTTGCTTAATTATCTTTATGAATGGAAGCGACTAACGTTCGTGCCGTCATCCGACAACAACCCACGAAAGGAAGCCACCATGTCCCTTATCCCCACCCCCGCCACCATCGCCGACGCCCCCGCCGCTTCGCAAGCTCTGCTACACGCCGTCAACAAGCAATTGGGCGTCGTGCCCAACCTGTTCCGTCTCGTCTCCCATAGCCCGGCCGCCCTGGAAGGCTATCTCGGTCTGTCCGCCGCCTTGGCCAAAGGTACCCTGCCGGCGCCGACCCACGAACGCATCGCCCTGGCGGTGGCGGAAATCAACGGCTGTGGCTATTGCCTTTCCGCCCACACCTATCTCGGCAAGCACGTCGCCAAGCTGGACGACGCCGAAATGGCCGCGAACCGCGACGGCGGCTCCGCCGATGCCAAGGCGGACGCGGCCGTGCGCTTCGCCGTTCGGGTCACGCAAGAACGCGGCCGCGTGGCGGCGGGCGATCTCGCGGCGGTGAAAGCGGCGGGTTACGACGATGCCCAGGTGGTCGAGATGGTGCTCCACGTCGCCCTCAATACCTGGACGAACTACATCAACCTGGTGGGCAAGACCGACATCGATTTTCCCGTCGTCCTCCCGCGTAGCGCCACCTGACGGGCGAACGCGCCCAAGCGCCGCCGGCATAACGCCACGCCGGCGGCGTTTTCCTCACCATGGCGCGACCAGGTGATCCGCCATGAGCCGCCATGAGCCGCCCGCCCCGCTCTTGCCCATACCCCGACAGTCAATGGCGCGACCGCGCGGCGTTTCTGCGCGGTCGCGACGCCATCGAGGCCTTCCTGACCCGCAAGTGGCAACGCGAACTCGGCAACCGCACGCCGTGTGCATTGCCTACCTAAGGCACGACAGCGGCGGCCAATGATTCCTCAGCTAGGGCAACGAGAACGGGGAGTTCGAGCAGCAGGGTGTTCCCGCGTTCGAGCAGGTTGACCGTAAAGAAGTCGATTCCGCCGGCAACCCGGAAAGCACAGTCATCGATCGGTATCGACATCTTGCTCGCCGACATCGGGCAAGCCTCTTATTGCACGTACTTTGAGAGCCTTCCCGCTATTGGACCTGGTGGTGCTGTTGGCTTTATCGGCCAAGTCTATGGCCTCAATGTCAACGGAGGCGTGGGGCAACTTGGTGGGGCTGGCCCGAAGCTGTCCGCCGACACATGGTATCGGCTCGAGCTGGCGCTACATTTCGCGACGCAGATGCAAGACCAGTCGGTCGATTCAGTATTTCGCCAGCGCTTTCGCCAATCCGGCGACGCGCCTGGTACAGGTCGGGGGCTGGGGCATCAACGGATCGAGTGGTCCCAACAGCACGGCCTATTTCGACAACTATTCGATTGAGAGCGTCCCGGAACCCGGCACGCTGGCGCTTCTGGGGCTGGGTCTCGCGGGGCTCGGTTTCGCCCGTCGCCACAAGGCCGCGTAGCGCCACAATTGGCAGGTGGGTTTGGGCAATGTGTTCGGGATGGAATAGACAAAGGGCGATGGTGTCGCGGTTCGCATGCGGAACGTCGATCCACGCCTGCGCCGGGAATACGCCGGGGCACATCGCCAACGACGCATGCGCACGTCAGCGATGTGCCCCGGTGGCCATTCAACCCCGCGGTTTCAATCCCAGACGCCGTGCGATCAGGTAATCCAGGCTGAGTTTGCCCGGGCCGCTGAACAGGAGCGGGAGGAACATCACCAAATAGATCAGCGGAAGTTTCCAGCCGTTGTCGCAGACGTTGTAGCCGAGGCCGGCATGCACGCTGGCCCAGGCCACCAGGGTGACGACGATCAGTGAGAAGCTGAAAAAACGGGTGGCGAGGCCGAGCACCAGGGCGACCGCGCCGCCCAGCTCGCTCCAGGTGGAGATCTGCCAACTGACTTCGGCCGGGATGACGTTGAAGGGAAAGGGGAACATGCCCATGATTTCCCCGAACCAGTTCATCCCTTCCCATTTTTCCACGCCGGATAGCCAGAATTCATAGGCCAGCAACAACCTCAGGCCGAATTGCGGAAGGAATTCGCCGATGCGGTCGAGTCCGCCGAGGATATGGCTGGTCAGACGCATGGCAGAGTTGGCTAGGTTCATTTTCTTATCTCCAGGTTCCCATGATCGCGCCGCTTTGGCGCAGATCGCGGAGCAGTTGATGGCCCGCTTCGACGAACGCGGCGGGGTGTGGGTGGTGGCTTTCAGTGGCGATGCGTGTCAGGGCTTCCCAGCCGGTGGGCCGCGTCCGCATTGTCATTTCAACGAGACGGGCGGAGACGGCGTTGAGCGCCGTGAAGCGCACTACGTCATCCTCATCCCGGTGCAGCAGATAACACCAGGCCTGGCCATCCGGCCCGCCCGGCTTGCAGCGCGGTCCGATGCGATGCACCGGATAGCGGTAGCGGGCCAGACGCGCGCCGGGGCGCAACGCGGGGCTCCCCAGCAGCAAATCGCCGTTCGGCTCGATGGCGGCGGGATCGGGTTCTTCCGGCGCGACCGAGACGCTCAACTCCAGCCATTCGTAATGCATGAATTCGGCGAGGAAAGGCAGCGCGGGAAACAGCGCCTCGGTCCGCGGCCCCAGCCATTCCAGAAAAGCGCCGGGGATATCGCGGAACAAGGGCGAATGGCAGCGGTGTTCGCGGAAGAAACGCCTGACGGTCTGTTTCCATTCCCGCGCGCCGAGCAGTTCGCGGGTGATGGGGAAACAGGCGAGGAGAAAGCCTTCCAGGTTGTTGAACAACAGTTCCTCGTACACCCGCATGCGTTTTCCCGGGGCGCCCAAGGGAAGCGGCGCGCCCTTGGGGGCGCGTATGCGCGCGGCGAAGGCGGCCTGGTAGGCGCTGAAATGGACAGGTTCAGGCGACACGGCGCGCCTCGGCGGTTTGCGCTTGCATCTGCTTGATGCGCGCCACTTCCAGCGCGAGCACATCCAGCGACGGCAGATTGAAGTCCCGTTCCAGCAGGGTTGGCGGGGTGCCGATGCGGGCGTAGGTGTGTCGCAGCAAATTCCAGACCGGGTCGATCACCGCCGCGCCATGGGTATCGATGATGAGATCGTCGGTTTCGCGCTGATGTCCCGCCATGTGCAGATAGACGATGCGCTGGGCGGGCATGGCATCGAGGAACCCGCGTGGATCGAAGCCGAAGTTGACGCTGTTCACATAGACGTTGTTCACGTCCAGGTGTAGGTCGCAATCCGCCTCGTCCAGCACGGCGCGTATGAAATCGATCTCGCTCATCTCGGCGAGGACGGGCGCGACATAGTAGGAGGCGTTTTCGATGGCGATGCGCCGCTCCAGGATTTCCTGGGCGCGACAGATGCGGCGGGCCACGTGATGCACGGCGTCACCGGTAAAGGGAATCGGCAAAAGGTCGTAGAGGTGGCCCGCGTCGCCGCACCAGGACAGATGCTCGCTGAACAGGCCGATCCGGTATTCGTCGAGAAAACGCTTCACGCGCCTTAGGAAAACCTCGTCCAGCGGTGCCGGGCCGCCCAGGTTCAGGGACAAGCCGTGGGCGACGAGGGGCCGGCGCTCGGCGAGATGGCGCAGGGATTTGCACCAGGCGCCGCCCATGTCCAGCCAGTTTTCCGGGGCGAGTTCGAAAAAGTCGATGGCATCCGGAATCGCGGCCTTGAGGGCGGGGATGAGCTCCCGCCTCAGGCCGAGGCCGGCGCCATGCGGTGAGGTATCGCGCATGGTCGGAACGCCGGCGGATTACTTGCTACCGCCGCACTTGCCTTCCTTGACTTTGTTGACCTTGGCTTTGTCGCCGCCGCACTTGCCCTCCGCCGCTTTGGCTTTGCCGGTACCGCATTTGCCCTCCTTGGCCTTCACCTTGCCACCACCGCATTTGCCTTCGGTGACTTTGGCCTTGTCGGCGCCACACTTGCCTTCCTCGGCCTTGGCTTTGTCGCCGCCACACTTGCCTTCCTTCGCTTTGCCGTCGGCCTCCGCCACCATATAGCCCTGATCCAGAGCCTGCATGGCGAAAGGCGTGTCCGCCGCATGGGCGATGTTGGCGACACCGGTGGCCGCGCCAAGCGCGACGGCGAGGGCGAGGGTCAGGGCGGTATTGTTGGTGTTCATGTCGATCTCCAATGTAGGTTCGGTTTGCTTGCCCAAGACGGGCGGCGCACCGCGATGGGATCCATCACGGGGCATAGTGACTGTGGGGCTACAAGTGGATGCGTGGTTGCTCGAAACCCCCGTTCAGTTGCTCTCGAGTACCGCATCGCCAAATACCCTGGCACGGCCGCCCGCTTTCCCCGGTGGCGTGCCCGCTTTGCTTGAAGCGACGCCCACTCGAGCCATCGGAACCGTCGCTCCGGACAGCACGACGAGTACGGCTGGATCGCGCCGGGCCGAGGCAAAATCCGAAGCAAAAAAATGGCCCGCGAAGGGCCAATTTCAAAAAGCGCGGCGCGTCCGCCGCATGGGTCAACCGATGCGCTGGGTTCTCGCACGGCGACGCGTGATCAGGCCGATCAACCCCAGCCCGGCCAGCATCATCGCGTAGGTCTCCGGTTCGGGTACCGGGGTGACATTGAAGGAAATGCGGTAGACGTCGGTATTGGCGGTCAACTGGCTGTCGAAGATATAACCCGCGGGGGTCGGCAGGCCGTTGAAGGCGTAGTACTCGGCGAAGTTGAGGGCCACCACGGAGTTCTGGTCCGCGTGGGCGGCGGCATTGCCCACGGTGACGAAGGCGGCGGTGAGCGGGTCGTGGACTTCGGAGCCCGCGTCCCAGATGGCGCTGCTTTTCAAGGTGATTTCGCTGATCAGCAGATGACCGCCATTGTCGAACAGGCGATAGGCCATGGGGTCGTCGTTGCCGATGAAGAAGTCGTTGCTGGGCACGGCCATGGCGGCGAAGGTGAAGAAGGGATTTTGCGTGGTGTCCACCATGAATTCGGCGGAAGCCGTCATGCCGGGGTTGATCGGACCGGGCAGAACGGAGCCGACCACGGCGGTGGGATCGGCGGCTTCGAAGGCTGGCCGCCACAACGCGTCGCTGCCGCTTTCGGCGATGCGCTGGATCGCGGCGCCGGCGGTTGCGCCGATGTTGAAGGCATCGAATACGCCGCTGTTGAATCCAACCCGCAAGGGCGCGAAGGTGATGCTGTTGGTGGGCGCGAGGTTCTCCACGTTGACCGTGACCTTGACCTGGGCGGCATTGGCGCCGGCCGTCAAGCCGAGGGTCAGGACCGTCGCGAGAACGGAACCGATGACACGGGAGGTGGAGCGGGTGCTTTCCACTTGCGGGATATAGCGATGCGCGCGGCATGCATGGGATGCGAACAGGCCGGCAATCGCGCCGCCGATAGGAGGGCGTTGAGCATTCATGGTCTTCTCCAATGGATTTGGTGGGATGAGAGGTCGATAAGCTTGTCTGCCCAATCACTTTTCCGAGCTTGTTCGGAGGAACGTGATCGAGGCTGTCGCCAGGCGTCCTGGCCGACGTCGATGGGCGCGCGCCGCGGGCTCGGACCCGCGGCGTATCCCTCATGTCAATTGCTGAAACGGTGGTTGGAGAGATCGTCCAAGCTGAAGCCGCCGGCTTGGTCGGCGTTGGCCCAGATGGGGACGAGCATCATCTTTCCGTCCTTCATCACGCCTTTCATCATCACCGGCAAGCCCTTGGAAAGGGCCTCGAGGCTGAAGCCGCCGGCCTGGTCGGGATTGGACCAGACGGGGACCAGCACCATCTTTCCGTCCTTCATCATCATCATGACGGGAATGCCTTTGGACAACTCCGCGAAGCTGAATCCGCCAGCTTCATCCTGGTTGATCCAGAATTCCATCATCGTCATCTTGCCCGGGCCGGCTTTGTCGCCGCCGCATTTGCCTTCAACGGCCTTGCTCGCGCCACACTTGCCTTCCGCGGTTTTGGCTTTGTCACCGCCAAATTTGCCTTCATTCACTTTGCTGTCGGCGGCCGCCACCATGTAGCCCTGGCTCAAGGCCTGAATGGCGAAAGGATTGTTGTCCGCCGCGCGGGCGATGTTGGCGACACCGGTGGCTGCGCCAAGTGCGACGGTGAGGGCGAGGGTCAGGGCGCTATTGTTGGTGTTCATGTCGATTCTCCAATGTAGGGTCAGCTTGCTTGCCCAAGTCGGGCGGTGCATCACGATGTGGTTCCATCGCGATGGCGAAGTGACTGTGCGCTGGCGAACCGACGCGCGGTTGCTCGAAACCCCCGTTCGCTTGCTCCTGCGTACTTCAATCGCTACAAGCCCTGACACTGGCGCGCCCACTCCCCTGGCGTCACACCGACGATCTCCTTGAACTTGCGTAAAAAAGCCGAGGTACTGTCGTAACCAACCTCCGACGCAACAAGCTTTACCTGTTGGTTATTTCTCAATAGTTTCTGCGACGTCATGATTCGGTAATACGCCAGATATTCCAAAGGCGTCTGTCCAACAACTTTTTTGAAGTAATCGGAGAAACGCGATTTTGACATGCTGGCCACCCCCGCCAGATCGTCGACCGTCAGACGATCAGAGAACTTGTCGTGCATCAGTTGCAGTACTTTGGATAGTTTTTTATCTCCCAGCGCAAACATGATGCCGGTTTTGAAAGCACCGGTTTCAACAAGGTGGCGGGTCATGTATATCAGCAGGATCGTGCACAGGTTCTCGATCACCACCTTGCGCGCCAGATCGTCATTGGTTGCTTCGGCAAACAAGGTTTTCAGGATTCCACTGATTGCCGAAATCTCTCTCAATTCAATGGCCACGACATCGGGAAATGAAAAAGCGAGAGGATTGTCAAACCCCGTGTTGAACGTCGTCCGGGCACAGACCAGGTCGACGCCCGAATCATCGACGGCCCTCAGGCTGTGCGTGTGCGGACGGGGAAAGAAGACCAGCGAAGGCTTCACAACAAAGATGGATGGCAGGCTGGGTATCACTATTTCAGCCTTACCGGACTTTACAAAATGGATGAATCCCGTTTTATGTTCGATGTAGGCATGATTGAGGGCGCAGTAGTTACCGGAGAAAGCCATATCGGTTTTGAACGAAACGCTCTCGAAAATGGATTGATAGATATTTGACATTTAGAGGGCTAGCTCAATCTCGGTTCGGATGTGAAGGGTATGACGGCTGCAAAGACTGCCAAGTCGGAAAATCCGGGAACACCGCCAAGTCCTGCCGTTACCTTCCGCGATGGCATTGAAGCACAAAACCTCCATATGGACGCGGCATGAATGGCAAATTGAAGGAAAATAAAAGGTATCGAAAAATCGATTTTTGTATCAGGTGCGTTTGTCATCGTCACAAATGGCGGATATTAAATATCCCCATATTCTGGGGGACGGATTCGCCCCCCATCGTGGAAGCCCCTTTCCGATCCTTCGATCCAGACCGCCACCCATGACCCGGCGAGACTCCGAGAAACTTTGACCACTCCGACCATGAAGCGACTGACCCGACTCGCCTTACCGCTATCCCTCGCCTGTTCCTGCCCAGGCATGGTTCGGGCGGACGAGCCGCCCCTGTCCGGCACCTTGAGCTTCATCCTGGAAAACGACATGTTCTATGACCAGGACCGCCACTACACCAACGGGGTGGGCGTCATCTGGGTGCCGGACAAGCGCGTCGCCCAGCCGGAATGGGCGGTGAAACTGGCGGGCTTGGTGCCGTGGTTTCCCAGGGAAGGCGAGCTGCGCCACGGTTACGCCTTCGGCCAGAGCATGTTCACGCCCAAGGACATCTCCGTCGCCAACCCGCCGTTGTCGGAACGGCCCTACGCGGGCTGGCTGTACGGCACGGTGGGCCTGGGACGGGCCACGGGAAAGCAACTCGACCTGTTCGCCCTCACCCTGGGCATGGTGGGGCCCGCTTCCCTGGCGGAACAAAGCCAGAAGACGGTGCACAAGGCCATCGGCTCGCCCGACCCCAAGGGCTGGGACACCCAGCTGGGCAACGAGCCGGGCATCGTCGCCACCTACCAGCGCAGTTGGCGCGAGGCGGCCACCACCACCCGCCTTGGCAACACCTTGGATCTCACGCCCCATGTGGGTGCCGCCATCGGCAATGTGTTCACCTACGGCAACGCGGGTTTGACGCTGCGTTACGGCAAGCACCTGCCGCGGGATTTCGGTCCGCCGCGCATCCAGCCCAGCCTGCTGGGTTCGGGAGAGTTCGCGCCGGTATCCGGCTTCAATTGGTATCTGTTCGCGGGGGTCGAGGGGCGGGCGGTGGCGCGCAACATCTTCCTCGACGGCAACACCTTCCGGGACAGCCGGAGCGTGGACAGGAAACCCCTGGTGGGCGACCTGCAAGTCGGTTTCGTGCTGGATTGGCCCGGCCTGCGCCTGAGCTTCACCCACGTGCTGCGCACGCGGGAATACGAGACCCAGGGCAAAGGCGACCAGTTCGGCGCCGTAAGCGTGTCGGTGAAGTTCTAGGGCGGCGCGGTTTTTTTCAAGCCGTCATTGCGAGCGGAGCGCGGCAATCCATAAGATGGACGGAATCGACGGGCGTTGGATCGCCACGTCGCTACGCGCCGCGCGATGACGAAATGAATCGGCGACTTCCCAGGAGCATGAGAAAGCCGCCATCGCCGGCTGATCCGGACTGGATCAACAACTCCGCCGCTTTTCCAGAATCACCAGGGCGATGCCGCCGAGTATGGCCGCCGAGGCCAGCACCAGCCGCAAGGTGACCGCCTCGCCGAGGAACAGGACGCCGCCCAGGGCGGTGATGACCGGCACGCTGAGTTGCACGGTGGCGGCGGAGGTGGCCTTCAAGGCGGGCAGGGCGGTGTACCAGATGGCGTAGCCGATGCCGGAGGCGAGGGCGCCCGAGGCGAACGCGTAGCCGAATCCGGCCAGGTCCAGGGAGACGTTCCGCAGCATCAAAACGCTCAGCAGCGCGGCGATGGGCACCGCGCGCAGGAAGTTGCCCGCCGTGACCCGGGTGGGGTCGCCCGCGCCTTTCCCGCGCAGGGAGTAGATACCCCAGGCGATGCCGGCGCCCAGCATCAGGAGCGATCCCGCCGGCGGCGGCGCGGACAGGCCCGGCAGCAGGAGCCCGACCAGGCCCGCGAGGGCGAGCGCCAGGCCGACCAGTTGCCATTGCCGGAAGCGTTCCCCCTTCCACAGGCCGTAGCCGATCATGGTGGCCTGCACCGCGCCGAACAGCAGCAGGGCGCCGCTTCCCGCCGGCAGGCTCACATAGGCGTAGGAGAGGCCGGCCGCGTAGGCGAACAGGGCGAACGCCGACGGCCAACTGCCCCTGCCGGCATGGGCGCGCCGCCCCACGCTCGCCACCAGCCAGAGGATCGCCGCGCCGGAGAGCAGACGGATCGCGGTGAAGCTGGCCGGGTCGATGGCGGTGTGCTTCAGCGCGGCCCGGCACAGCAGGGAATTGCCGGCGAACGCGACCATGGCGAGGGTGGTGAGGGCGAAGGTGCGGACAAGGGACATCGATGGCGATCCTTTTGAGCGGCGGCCGATTTTGCCCGGATACGCGCGGACCGGGTATCCGCGCCGGGCCGGCAAAGGTATGCCAACCCGGGATGCGACGGAAGCGGGCAGGGTTCCGGCGGCCGCGTCCCGGCCCGGGGCGGGCGGCCGGCGGCGCGGCTTGTGCTAGTCTGTTTCCTTCATTTCTTCTGGGATTCTTGACGTGTCGGCAGCTCCGCGCATGCTGGTGGAATCGGTGCCTCGGGACGCGATCGAGCGGGCGCGACGCTATCCGTTCGCCATTCCCGAATACAGTTTTCTCTATCTCGACGGCCAGGGCATGAAGCTGGAGATGCGGGCCGGCGCCGGCCTCGCGGAGGCGACGCTACATGTCGACGGGGCGGCGCGCCCGCTGGCCCAGGTCGCGCGCGCCGCCGGCGTGGACCCGGCGGCCTTGCTGACGGAGCGGACGGCGGTGTTGTCCTTCGGCTCCAACGCCTCGCCCGAGCAACTGGCGCGCAAGTTCTCCGGCATGCCCGGCCCGGTGTTGATCCCGGTGCTGCGCGGCACCCTGTCCGGGTTCGACGCGGTGTATTCCGCACACATCGCCCGCTACGGCAGCGTGCCCGCCGCCCTGGCGGCCTCGCCCGGCTGCGCGGTGCGGGTCTTCGTCAATCTGCTGGACGCGGCGCAGTTGCGGGAGATGCACCGCTCGGAGGGCGTCGGCCGCAACTACGCGTTCAGCCGGCTGGAGGGCGTGGAACTCGAGCTGGACGGCGGGACGGTCATGCGCTCGCTCTGTTTCTACCGCAGTTGCGGCGGCGTGTTGATGGAGGGCGGCCGCCCCATCGCCCTGGCGGCGATTCCCGCGCGGGGCCGGGTGTTCCCGGCCCTGGACGAAGCCGGGGCGCTGGACTGGGTGCGGCGCCGGCTCGCGCCGGAGCGGGATCTGGACGCTTTCATCGCGGCCAACATCGCCTCGCCCGAGCAACGCGCGGCGAATATCCTGGCGCTCGCGGCCTTCTCGGCGCCGGCCGAGTTTCCCCACGAGGACATCCCGGTATGAGCGGGTCGACGGGTGAAGCGGCGCCGGCCGAACTGCTGCTGCGGCCCACGGAAACCCGCCACCGGGAACGCGCGCGGGACGACTACGTCATCGCCGTCCATCCCGCCTTCGCGCGCGCCCGCGGCCTGAAGCGCTTCGCCGTGGTGAACCATCGCCGCGCGGACGGCCGCGTCCTGCGCGTCTATGGCAGGGTCTTGCCGGACGAGCGCCTGGACCCGGGCGAGATCCGCCTGGACCAGACCCTGCGCAACGCCATCGGCATCCCCTTCGATCTGGGCGGCGGCCAGACCTATCCCCTGGAAGTCTGCCCGCTGAAGATGGGGCTGCGCGGCACGCTGCTGGAAACCGTGACCCGCTGGCTGGGGCGGCGTTACCTGTTCCTGCGCGTGGCCAAGCTGAACCCGCCGGACATCGAGAAGAACCTCTGCCGCGTGCCCCTGGACGCGTTGCGCCTGCTGGGCACGGCGGAGGGCAACCGGGTGGTGCTGGTGTCCTGCGTGCCGCAGGGGCCGGGCGAGCCCTATGTGCTGCGCAACACCTCCATCAAGGCCTTCGAACTGTCCGACGACATGCTGGCGGCGCGCGCGGCCCAGCTCGAAGCGAAATGGAGCGCGCGCTACGTGGATGCCTGCGCCTTGCTGGGCATCCGGCCGGACATCGCCGGCGTGTTCCTGGATGCCCACATCCGCGATTGCCTGAAGCTGGAACAGGGCGACGCCATCAAGGTGCGCCGGGACTTCCTCGACCTGTTCAAGGCCGAGGCGGTGGAGGTGGGCATCCTGTTCTTCGTCTCCCTGTTCGCGGTGGTGCAGGTGCTGCCCATGCCGCCGAGCTGGTCCCTGCTGGCCATGGCCTTCCCCATCTCGGTGGTTCTCTCCGCGCTGTTCCTGCTGGTGCGCATCCGCGCGAAGGTGAAGTAGGGGCGGCGACCGGGCCGGCCTCTTTCCCGGCCGCCTCCCGCCCGGCGAAATTCCCTTCCCTTCCCGGCCGCGCGCCTATACTCGGGGCGTAGCACAGCGTCCAGCGGCGCATGTCTGATCGGAACAGCCGGCGAAAAGCCCGCGCCTCCCTCTCCCATGGCGCCCAGAGCGTTCCATCAACCGATCAGGAGCACACCATGTCCAAGTCCCAGCAATCCAACAAGGAAGCGAAGAAACAACCCCTGCTGTCGCCCAAGGAAAAAAAGGCGGCCAAGATGCAGAAGAAACACGCGGGAGACGTGGTTCCCATGGTGATCAAGCATTCCTGAATCCCCCTGAATAGTGCGTTTGGCCGGCGGGCATCGTTGCCGCTGGACGGGTTCTGTGCCCGTGCTCAATGGCGCGCCGGACTGTCTAGGGTGATGTCCTTCGCCACGGTCAGCGACCTCAAGGAAACCACGATGAAAAACGCCCTTGTCCTTCTGTTGGTTTCTCTTGCCGGCTTCGTTTATCCGTGGGCGGCTCAAGCCGGCCAGGTCGGCGACATCAAAGCCATGCTGGCCATGACCCGGCAACACACCATGGCCATGTTGAGCGAGGCGGACCGTGTGGTGCTGGAAATGCGCTACGACGAGGCCCTGGAGTCGAGCAAGGGCCTGGATGCCCTGCTCGCCGCCGCGTTGCAGGACGAGTCGTTGCACGCCGCGGAACCGACCTTGTCCCAGTTCAAGGCGGTCTGGGAAGCTTTCAAGAAAACCCGCGATGAGGAAATCATTCCGGCGCTGTTCGCCGGCGCGCGGGACAAGGCGAAGGGAATGGCCCAGAGCATGCAATTGCCGCGCTTCAAGAAGATGAACGAGTTGCTGGAGTCCTTGCCCCGGTAGTCTTCGCATAGGCGGAAACCAGCCGTTTCCTCCTGGCGCCGGGCTTACGCCGGAGCTTTCGCGCGGCGTTGCCTTCCGCCCACGTCCGTCGACACCCATTCCCTTCGGGCCGCCGCGCCGGGATTCAAGGCCTACCCCCGTAAAACCACGTGGTTTCCCGTATTTCTGCGGATTTTTCCCGCGTGTTCCGCTGCGTATAAATCAGTCCAGACGGTAGCCGATTCCGCGCGGCGCGGTCCTCGCAAGCGGTTCGAGGGCAGCCCGGCGGGAGGCGGTCTCCGTCCGCGATCACTCACCGATTCGAGGACTGAAGGAGTCAAAACAATGCGCAAATTAATCTTTGGACATCTCGTCTATCTCTACACGCCGCTGGGCATCCTGGCGTGTCTCGCGGGCATCCTCAAGGGGGGTGACTGGGTCTGGATCGGCATGGGCATCTTCGGCTTCAACATCGCCATGGATACCCTTACCTCCGCGCTGCACACCAAGGGCGCGGCCACCGATCAGCGCGGCCAGCCGGTGGGCTCCGGGGCGCTGCTGAACCTGATGATGTACTTCCAACTGGTGAGCTTCGTCGGCCTCCAACTGGCCCTGGCCTGGCGCATCTTCCAGTACGTCTCCGGGGCGCCCATCGAAACGATGGTCTGGAACGGCTATGAATACCAGAGCGGCATCACCGGCCTGCAACTGGTCATCGCCACCATCGGCGCCGGTCTGCACCAGGGTCTGGGCATCATGTTCGGGCACGAGCTGTCCCACACCAAGGGCATCGGCTTCCTGATCTCGCGCTGGATGATGTCGCTATCCGGCACCGCCCACTTCTGCTTCGCCCACGTCTACAACCATCATCTGGAACTGGGCCGCGCCTGGATGGGTCCGGAAGGCAACAAGATGGGCGACGACACCGATCCGGCCACCGCGCCGCGCGGCCGCAGCCTGTACACCCACTTCCTGATCTCCCACATCGGCCAGTCCTACTTCGGCATCATGACCGAGAAGAAGCGGCTGAAGCGCATGGGCAAGTCCTTCCTGTCCCTGTCCAACCGCTGGATTCGCGGCTATCTGATGAGCCTGCCCACCGTGGCCCTGTTCCTGGGCGCCGGCTACCTGGGCGGCGGCACGGACGGCCTCCTGATCGGCCTGGCGGCGATGCTGGTGGTGTGGGTCATCTCCAACTTCGAGCTGGAAGCCCTGAACTACATGGAGCACTACGGCCTGATCCGGGTGAAGGGCCAGCCCATCGAGTACCGCCACTCCTGGGACAACGACAACGCCTTCACCAGCTGGGCCTTCATCGAGATCGGCCGCCAGGCGGACCACCACGACCGCGGCGAAACCCACTTCTGGGAACTGTCCAGCGTCGGTCAGCCTTCCTCTCCCGGCGGCGCCCCCAACGCGATGATCGGCTACTACACCGAGTTCGTGCTGGCCCTGGTGCCGCCCCTGTGGCACGCGGTCTACAAGAAGAAGCTGGCCATCTGGGACCGGGATTTCGCCTCCCCCGAGGAGCGCAAGATCGCCCAGGAAATCAACCGCAAGGTGGGCTATGAGGTGGACCCGAGCGAGATCAGCGGCCGCCGCCTGCAAGTCAGCTACGCTTTTTGACGCCTGAACCCTCGCCGCCGGAAGGCGGCCGGCGGACCGGGATGTTCCCGGTCCGCGTATCCGACTAGGAGACAGACATGAACGCACCCACCGAAGCCGTCGTCCAGAACGACACGCTCTACGCCCGCCTGGGCGGCCGTCCCGGCATCGAGGCCATCGCCACCGACATCTTCAACAACCACCTGCAGAACCCGCTCATCAACAAGCGTTACGCCAACAGCGACCCGGCCACCGTGATCCGTCTGGTGACCGAGATGTGCTGCGCCGGCTTCGGCGGCCCGGAGACCTACTCCGGCAAGGACATGCTCGCGGCCCACAAGGGCATGAACATCAACGACACCGAGTTCGTGGCGGTGTGCGACGACGTGCTGAAGGCCCTGGACATGCACAACGTGGGCAAGCGGGAGAAGGACGAGATCCTGTGCATCCTGTACTCGCTGAAGGGCGACGTGGTTTATCAGTGAGCGGGTACGGGGGCGGGGCTGAGTAGAAGCTCTGCGGGCTCCCCCACCCCAACCCTCCCCCGCTCGCGGGGGAGGGAGCGCCGGTCACCCATCGGAGATTCACGGAATTCGCCCACCCCTCCTCCGCTCGCGGGGGAGGGGACGCGGCAGCGCGGAGGGGATATCGCGGCGCGTCTCCCGCATCCCACACCCCCAACAACCAAGGAGCAAACCGTGTTCGGACTGTTCGCCCGCAAGGGGCCATTCACCGCGAAACTGTCGCCCTGCGGCAAAAGCATCCAGGTCAAGGCCGGTGACAACCTGCTCAAGGCCGCCCTCGACGCGGGCCTGCCCTGGCCACACAACTGCCGCGTGGGTTCCTGCGGCCAGTGCCGCTCCCGGCTGGTGAGCGGCAAGATCAAACCGCTCAACGACTTCAGCTACGTGCTGGACGACAAGGAGATGGACGCGGGCATGATCCTCACCTGCCAGACATGTCTGCGCAGCGACGTGGAAATCGAGGTCCAGATGGACCAGCCCGGCGTCGCCCTGTCCGTGGCCAAGTCCGTGACCGGCCGCATCTCCAGCACCCGGCGACTGACCCACGACATCCAGGAGGTGCGTATCCGCCTGGACGAGGCCATGCCGCCCTACCTGGCGGGCCAGTACGCGGAACTGGCGGTGCCCGGCGTGGTCGAGAAACCGCGCTCCTATTCCTTCGCCAACGATCCCGAGAACGAGGCGCCGGACCATGTCGGCTTCTACATCCGCCATGTGCCCGGCGGCGAGATGACCGGCTGGCTGCACGCCGCCGACCGGGTCGGCGAGAAGGTGACGGTGACCGGCCCCTACGGCTCCTTCTGGCTGCGGGAGTCCAACGCGCCCATGCTGTGCATCGCCGGCGGCAGCGGCATGGCGCCCATCAAGGCGCTGCTGGAACAGGTCTCGCGCCAGGGCTTCCAGCGCAAGGTGACCTACATCTTCGGCGCGCGCACCCGGGAAGACCTGTACTGCCTGGACGAGATGAGCCAGATCAAGGCCAAAGGCAACGGCCATTTCGACTTCGTGCCGGTGCTGTCCCGGGAACCGGAAGGCAGCGACTGGGACGGCCTGCGCGGCCACTGCACGGAGATCCTCTCCGCCGAGCGCTTCGCCGACATCCCCAACAGCCACGCCTACCTGTGCGGCCCGCCGGCGATGATCGACAGCGCCGTGAAATGCCTGACCGGCGCCGGGGTGCGCCAGGAACACATCTTCTACGACAAGTTCCTGGACGCTTCCCACCTCCCCGGCGGCCGCGCCTAGTCCGCCCCTCTCCCCGCCGCAAGCGGTCCCGCCTCCCCGCGAGCGGGGGGGCGGCCGGGAGGGGGAACCTCCCCTGTGCAATAAACAGGACGATCTGTCCTCTTCCACTGTCACGCCGGTATACGACCCGGCCCGCCAGCCCGAGCCGATTTCGCGCGAATCCCGCGCCGGTCAAGGTATTCCGCCGGTCGCGGCCAAGCGGTGCGTTTCTTGCTTTGCAACTCCGCACCGGAAACCCGTGCCAATCCCACAGAAACCCCAGTCGCGCCATGCCTTTGCAAGATGCCGTTGCTTCCGCCGCCTTTCCACCCTGGGCCGCCCTGATGGCCGCGCTGCTGCTCATGGCGTCCGTGCTGGCCTACGTGGTCCGTCTCAACCTGCGCCTGGGCCATTCCAAGCGGGTGCTGGAAGGCGAGATCGCGGAACGGCGCCGGGCCGAGGAGCGGCTCGCGGACAACGAGCAGCGCCTGCGCCAGATCATCGCCTCCGAGCCGGAATGCGTGAAGCTGCAATCCCTGGACGGCATCCTTCTGGAGATGAACCCGGCCGGCCTGCGCCTGGTGGAGGCCGGCCATCCCGAGGAGATCGTCGGCACCTCGGTGTTCCGGGTCATCGCGCCGGAGTTCCGCGCCGCCTACCAGGCCCTGAGCGAAAAGGTGTTTCAGGGCGAAACAGGCATCCTGGAGTTCCAGATCATCAGCCTGAAGGGGCGCCGACGCTGGATGGAAACCCACGCGGTGCCGCTCACCGACGCGCGCGGCCGCGTGGTGGCCCTGCTCGGCATCACCCGGGATATCACCGCGCGCAAGCGGGCCGAGGACGAGGTGCGCCTGCACTACCGGGAACTGGCCCACGCGGCGCGGGTGAACACCATGGGCGAGATGGCCTCGGGCCTGGCCCACGAACTCAACCAGCCGCTCGCCGCCATCGCCAACTACGCGCGCGGTTGCCTGCGCCGCCTGCGCGCCGGCAAGGATTCGACCGAGGAGCTGGCCACCGCCATCGCCAAGGTGTGCGACCAGGCGGACCGGGCCGGCGAGATCATCCGCAGTCTGCGCAAGTTCGTGCGCAAGGACGAGGCGCCGCCGCGGCCGGTGGATCTGGCCGCCGTGCTGGGCGAGGCGCTGCTGATCGCCGAGCCGGAGGCCGGCCAGCACGGCGTGCGCATCGAGACGGAGGTGGCGACCGGTCTGGCGCCGGTGCCGGGGGACGCGATCCAGATCGAGCAGGTCATCCTGAATCTCGCGCGCAACGCCGTCGAGGCCATGGACGAGGTGGACCCGGAACGGCGCCTGCTGCGCATCCGCGTGTTTCCGGACGCGCACGGGGTCGCCACCGTGGAGGTGGGCGACAGCGGCCCCGGCCTGCCGCCGGAAATGTTCAACCCCATCTTCGAACCGTTTTTCACCACCAAGGCGAACGGCATGGGCATGGGCCTGGCCATTTGCCGATCCATCGTCGAGGCCCACGGCGGCGCCCTGCGCGTCCGACCCAACGAGCCCGGTCCGGGCCTCGTGTTTCGTTTCAATCTGCCGGGCATAGAGGAGAAGCTTGACCATGAATGAAGCACAGACCGTTTTCGTCGTCGACGACGACCAGGCCGCGCGGGAATCCCTGCGCTGGCTGCTGGAATCCGTGGGCCACCGGGTGCGCTGCCATACCTCGGCCCAGTCCTTCACGGACGAATACGACGGCACGGCGCCGGGCTGCCTGGTGCTGGACGTGCGCATGCCGGGCATGAGCGGCCTGGAGTTGCAGGAACATCTGCGCGAGCGCGGCTGGTGCCTGCCGGTCATCGTCGTCACCGGCCATGGCGACGTGCCCATGGCGGTACGGGCCATGCGCGGCGGCGCGGTGGATTTCCTGCAGAAGCCCTACAACGATCAGGTGCTGCTGGACAGCATCCAGCGCGCCCTGGAGCTGTGCGCCCAGCGCAGCCTGGAGCGGCGCAAGCTGGCGCGCATCCAGGCCACCTACCTGATGCTCAGCCCGCGCGAGCGGGAGGTCGCGGAGATGGTGGTGAACGGCAACGCGAACAAGGTCATCGCCATCGACCTGGGTCTCAGCCCGAAGACCGTGGAGGCGCACCGGGCCAACGCCATGGAGAAGATGAAGGCGCGCACCCTGTCCGAGCTGGTGCGCATGTTCATGCTGCTGGAGCAGGGCCGGGAAGAACTGGAGTTCGACGATGCGCCGCTGCCCGCCCGCGCTCGCGCCCAGGAGCAAATACGCGTCTGAGCCAGGGAAATCCCTCCCCGGAACGGCGGTTCGACCGAATGTTCCGGGGCGCGCGGCAAGCCTTTAATCCTTCCCACGTGACCGGCTGTTCCGGACCACGGCAATCCATCCGAAGGAGACAGGCCCATGTCGCAAGAAACCGTCAAAGCCGCCCTGCTGCAATCCATCGCCGGCATCCAGGGCAACCCCGGCGCCGCCAAGGTGGTGTTCCGCGCCGATACCCGCCTGGAAGAGGACGTGCGGTGCAGCGCCCGGGTGCGCGAGTTCGCCCCCATCATCGTCGACGAACCCCCCGAGTTGGGCGGCCAGGATGCCGGCGCCAACCCGGTGGAGCTGCTGCTGGTGGCCCTGGGCGCCTGCCAGGAGATCATGTACAGCGCCTACGCCTCGGTCATGGGCGTGCAGCTCGACAGCGTCAAGGTCAGCCTGCGCGGCTACCTGGACCTGCGCGGCCTGTTCGGCATGGACGCGAGTATTCCCCCGGGCTATCAGAAGGTCATCTTCGAAACCGAAGTGACCAGCTCCGCCGACGAGGACACCCTGCGCAAACTGGTGCAAACCGTGGAAAGCCACTGCCCCGTGCTGGACACCCTGACGCGCGCCATCGAGATCAGCGGCAGCGTCAAGCTGAACGGGCGGGTGCTGGAGGCGGAGGCGCTGGCGGCGTAGGCGCGGCTTTCTAGCTGCGATTCCTGGTTCTCTGGTTTCCCCCCTCCGCGCTGCCGCGCACCCTCCCCCGCAAGCGGAGGAGGGCTGCCGCTTACCTTGGCAACTGACTCCCTCCTCGGTTCACGGGGGAGGGCTGGGGAGGGGGAGCCACCTCCAAACGCCCCCCACCGGAGCCCACCATGTCAAAACACCTCGCCATCCTCGGCGGCGGCCCCGCCGGCTACGTCGCGGCCTCCCACGCCGCCGCCCTGGGAGCGCGGGTCACGTTGATCGATCCGCATCCCCTGGGCGGCACCTGCCTGCACCGGGGCTGCATTCCCACCAAGACCCTGGTGGAAGCCTGCAATCTGCTGGAGAAGATGCGCCGGGCCGAGTCCTACGGCCTGCGCATGGCAGGAAGCGTCGCCGTTGACTGGCCCGGCCTGCGCGACAAGGCCGGGCGCGTCGTCGACGTGCTGGAGCGGGGCATCGGCGGCCTCATGGCGGACCGCAAGGTGACCCATCTGCAAGGCTACGGCCGGGTGCTGAGCGGACGCCGCGTCGCCGTGGAAGGCCACGCCGCCGTGGACGCGGACGCGCTGCTGGTCTGCACCGGCTCCTCGCCCATCCGTCCGGACAGCCTCCGTGTGGACGGCGCCCGCGTCGCCACCAGCGACGACCTGCTCCAGTGGGAAACCCTGCCCGCGTCCATCCTCATCGTCGGCGACGGCGTGGTGGCCTGCGAGTTCGCCTTCATCCTCAACGCCCTGGGCGTGGAGGTCACCCTCGCAGGCATGGGCGAGCGGCCGCTGCCCTTCCTGGACCACGACATCGCCGCCGTGGTCGGGCGCGAGATGCGCAAGCGGCGCATCGAATTCCTGCACCGCTGTCCGGTGGAACGCCTGGAGACGAGGGACGCCGGCGTGACCGCCTGGTCCGAAGGCCGCGCCGTGGCCAGCGCGGAACGCGCCCTGGTGGCGGTGGGACGCCGTCCCAACAGCGGCGGCCTGGGCCTGGAGGAGGCGGGCGTGGTCCTGGGCGCGAAGGGCGAGATCGTCACCGACGAACTCATGCGCGCCAACCTGCCGGGCTTGTACGCGGTGGGCGACGTCAACGGCCGCCTGGCCCTGGCCCACGCCGCCTCGGCCCAGGCGAAGCTGGCCGTGGAACATGCCTTGGGGATGGAATCGCCGCCCTGGGACGAGAACGCGGTGCCCTGGGCGGTCTTCACCCTGCCCGAGATCGGCTGCGTCGGCCTCGGCGAGGCCGCCGCCCGGGAACAAGGCCTCGCCGTGAGCTGCGGCCGCTTCGACCTGCGCGGCCTGGGCAGGGCCCAGGCCATGGGCGAGCTGACCGGCCTCGCCAAGGTGGTGGCGGACCGCGTCAGCGGCCGCCTGCTGGGCGTCCACCTGATCGGCGCCCACGCCGCCGACATGATCCACGAAGCGGCGGTGCTGATCCGCCAGGACGCCACGGTGCACGCCATCACCCAGACCGTGCACGCCCATCCCACCCTCTCCGAGGCCCTGCTGGAGGCCGCCGAGGACGCCCTCGGCCAGGCCGTGCACAAACCCATGAAACAAGAGATCCGCCATGCATCCGCGCTACCCTGACGACCGCTACTACCACCGGGACGCTCTCTGGCTGAAAACGCTGGACGGCGGCGAGGCCCTGGTGGGCATCAACCACCACGCCCAGCAAAGCCTGGGCCAGGTGGTCTACCTGGACCTGCCCCGGCCGGGCGCCGCCCTCGGCGCCGGCGCGCCCTTGGGGACCGTCGAATCCCACAAGGCGGTGTCCGACATGATCGCCCCCGCCGGCGGCGTCGTGCTCGCCGTCAACCCGCGCCTGCGCGACGAGCCCGGCCTGGTCAACCACGATCCCTACGGCGAGGGCTGGGTGCTGCGCATGCGCCTGGATGCGCCGGACAATGTGGGGGAACTGCTCGGCGCCAGGGAATATGCGGCGTATCTGGGCGTCGCCGATTGAGGCATTTCCGTTCGGGAACGGTCGCCGGCGTTTTTCCCCTGGCAGGGACAAGTCGGGAAAAACGCCGGAATAAGTTATTGGCCAAAAATTTTTTTCAGGCGCGATTCCCCCCCTTGGTTCCGGCCTGGCCGATGTCCGGTCGGCCTCCGCTGAACGCCTAGAAATCAGGAAGTTAGCGCCGCGCGCCGCGGCGCTTTCCCTCTTTCTCCCCACCCGTGGAGCGCGCGCTTTACGCGCCGATCGCGGCCGCCGGCGGAACTATTGAAATCAGGCCGCGTCGGGTTTTGTTATAGGCTTGTTCCTATGCAGGACTCAGGGAGCCGCGCGAAATCGCGCAGTCGGACCGCTCCCGCTCTGTTTTTCAATCCAAGGAGATCATGCATGGCAAAACGAACCATTGCCCCCATGGCGCTGTGTTGCGCCGCCCTGTTCGCGCTATCCGGCGCGGCGTCCGCGGAATGCGTCAAGGTGTCCAAGGCGAACCTGCGCCAGGGCCCGGGCACCAGCTACGCGAAAAGCTGGGAGGTCTACGAATTCATGCCGCTGAAGAAGATCGGCGAGAAGGGCGACTGGCATCAGGTGGTGGATGTGGACGGCGACACGCACTGGGTCCACGCCAAACTGGTGACCGACGCCATGAGCTGCGCCGTGGTGAAGGGCGACAAGACCAACGTGCGTACCGGCCCGGGCACCGGCTATGCCAAGTCACCGCTCAGCCCGGTCGAGAAATACTATTCCTTCAAGGTCATCGAGACGAAGGGCTCGTGGGTGAAGGTCCACGACGAGGTGTTCAACGAAGGCTGGATCGCGAAAAGCCTGCTCTGGATCCAATAAATCCGGCCCACCGGGGGCTGTTCCCGGCGCATGGATCGCCGCGCCCCGCTCGCGATGACGGATCCCGCGCCGTCCCTCCGGTCGACGACTTTTTCAGTCTCAGCGCGCGAACGCCAGCGCTAGTCCGGTCACGATCAGCGCGATGACGGCCAGCGTCAGCCACTTGATGCGCTTGCGGTGATCCTCCAGGTGTTTGATGAGCTGGGCGTTCTGGTCGGCCAGCGACTGGATCAATTCGGTGGAGGCGAGCATCTGTTCGTGCAGTTCCGCGGCGGCGCTCTCGGCGGCCGCAAGCCGCGCCTGGAGCCGGGCGATGGCCTCGGCATGCGGATCGGGACCGGGTCGGGAAACCGGTTCCGGTGTCGCGGCGGCCTCGGCGCGCTCGGCGCGCCCGGCGGACGGCGCCTGGGTCACCGGTTTCCTGCTGACGCTGCGCCACAACTTTTTCGCGCCATCGACGACTTTCGGCGCGTTGCTGATGACCTCGGTCCAGGGAACGCTCTTCAGTACGACAAGCCAGGGGATGGGCATCGTGCCTCCATGCGATGTGCTCAATGTGCGTGATGGCCAGGGCCGTGCCGCCGGTCGCTCCACCTCATCCCTAAGGCGTCAAACTGGCGGCACGCAAGTCAAAATTCAGTCAATACGGACCGAATGGCCCAGCGGTTCTGTCGGGTAATTTTACAGTCGGCCGAGCGCATATTTAAGGGGCCGTTTAAAAACAACGGTTTGACGCGTTGGCGTGGATGTTGCTTCTTTTGCCACGCCCCATGCAGGCACGAACAACAAGAGCGGAATGCCGTGTTCAAGGGTCGAGGTTCCAAGATCAACAATCAACAAATTCCCGTCTGGAGGAGATGAACATGAACAGTATTGTTATGCCCTGTCGTATCCGTCTATTGGTCGGCGCCTGCGCGGCGCTTCTGGGTACGGCGAACGCGGTGGCGGCTCCCATCACTTATACGGATCGCGCCGCCTTCGATGCGGCCATCGCGGCCATCAGCGGCGTGAGCGCCGACACCCTGAATTTCGATGGCACGGCGGCCGGCACGATCTTCCCGACCACAACCGCGCATCAGGGCGTGACCTTCACGTACAACCTGGGTGGCTATGAACTCGGTGTCGACGATACCAACCCGGGCACCTCGGGTGCCCACACGCTCAAGGTCTCCAACGACAACGGCGCCAATTTCGCCAATTTCGCCTTGGGCGACTTGATCAATTTCAGTTTCGGCGCCAGCCATGCCTTCGGCATGTACATCATCGTCGGCACGACCTCGTTCGACTTTTTCGACAACGACATCAACCTGAGTTTTGCCGGCACAACGCTGTCCAATTCGGGTAGCGACGTGGCGAGCCTGGTCGGCGCCAACAATGTCGCGGCCCTGTTCGTGGGCATCGTGGACTCCGCCGCGACCTTCACCTCCGCCGACCTCCAATTCGGCGCGCCTGGCGGTAGCGGCGCTTTCTTCGAAATCGACGACATCGTCAAGACATCCGCGACGAGCACCGGCCCCGGTCCTCTGCCCGAACCGGCGACCCTCGGCTTGCTGGGCCTGGGACTGCTGGGCCTGGGTTTGGCTCGCCGCAAGCCCCGGGCCTGAACACCACCCGGCGGCGTAGCCGCTCCGCCAGACCGGTCTCGCAGCGGTTTGCGCCTGTTTCGAGAGGCGCAAACCGAGCCAACCGGTCACAGTTCCCATTGCGATGAAATCCGCTGATCCAAGCATTCGGCCATCCGGCCGGGTATCACAACTGGAGGAAACAACATGTCGCCACGCACCCGTCTGACCCTCTCCACGCTTTCGGCCGCCCTCTGTTTGAGCGGCGCCACCTGGAGCCCCGCCGTCCACGCCTGCGGCCTGGAGCCGTTCCTCGGGGAAATCTGCATCGTCCCCTACAACTTCGCGCCGCGGAATTACGCCTTCACCAACGGCCAGATCATGTCCATCGCCCAGAACAGCGCCCTGTTCGCCCTGCTGGGAACGACCTACGGCGGCAACGGCATCCAGACTTTCGCCTTGCCCGATACGCGCGGCCGGGTGATCGTCGGCGCTGGGCAAAGCCCGGGCACGAGCGACTATCAGCTCGGCCAGATGGGCGGGACCGAGAACGTCACCCTCACCGTGAACCAGATGCCCGCCCACACCCATGCGGCCACCACGACGGTGGCCGTCAAGGCGCGCGGCGTAAGCACGGAAGGCAACGCGGACAGCCCCAGCGGCAACGCCTGGGCGGCCAAATCCCGGGGCACCCTGTACAGCAACGCGGCGCCGAATGTGGACATGGCGGCGGGCGCCATCGAGGTCGCGGGCGCCAGCACCACGATCGGCCTCACCGGCGGCAGCCAGCCCTTCAGCATCGTGCAGCCCTATCTGGTGCTCAACCCCATCATCGCCCTGCAGGGCATCTTCCCGTCCCGCAATTGAGCGGCACGCAAGGCCAGGGCATGCGCCGCCTGGCCGCCCTCGGGCTGGCGCTGGGCCTGGTCGCGGGCGTTCCGCCGGCCGCGGCGGGCCGCGACCTGGCGGGCGAGCTGCGGTCGGCCCAGGCCGCGCTCGCGGACGCGGACTATCCCCGCGCCTACGGGGCTTTTCTCGAGCACGCGGACGACAACCCGCTGGCCCAGTTCACCCTGGGCCTGTTCCATCAATATGGTTGGGGCCGTCCCAGCGATCCGGCGGAGGCCTGCCGCTGGCAGGAAAAGGCCGCCCAGGGAGGCATTCCGGCGGCCCAGCAGATGCTTGCCGACTGTCTGCGCCAGGGCGTACACCGCGCCGCCGACCCGGCCGCCGCGGCGCACTGGTATGAGCAAGCCGCAATGTCGGGCATGCTCATGGCCTCCTGTTCCCTGGCCGATCTCTACATGGCCGGCGATGGGGTGGAGAAGGATCCGCGCAAGGCGATCGCGCTTTGCCGCGCGGCGGCGGACAAGGGCATTCCCGCAGGCCAGAGGCATCTCGCGGAATTGTTGCTGGAAGGCGACGCGATGGTGCGCGACCCTGGCGCGGGTCTGCATTGGATGCGGGCGGCCGCCCGGGCCGGAGACGGCGAGGCCCGCTACCGCCTGGCGCTGATGCTGCGCGACGGCCTCGGCCAGCCCGCGGATGCGCTTGCCGCGCGCCCGTGGATGGAGGCCGCCGCCAGCCAGGGTTGGCTGGCCGCCTATCTGCCCACCGCCGAACTCTATTTCAACGCGCCGCCGGACCCGGAGACCGGCTTGCTGTCCGCGCCGGATCTGGCCAAGGCCTACCTGTGGTCGGCCGCCGCCGCGCGCAGACTGTCCAATAGTCCGCAAGCGGAACAGGCGCGCGCGCTGTTGGACAAGGTGCTGGCGCGCATGCCGCCGACCTGGCGCCCCGACCTGGACCGGCGCATCGACGCGCATCTGGCCAAAGTGGGCGCCCCGCCCGACGGCTTGCGGAGCGCGGCCTCCAGCGACAAAGCCCCCGCGTCCGCGCCACCGTCCGCGTCACCGTCCGCGCCAAAATAAACCAGCGCACGTGAACCGTGCCGCCGTCGTCGCGAACCAAGCGCGGCAATCCATCGCTTTGGCCGGCCCTGGCCCGTGCCGGGCACGAGGCAAGGACAAGGGCGGTTAGCGCCCGGGCTCGGGACTGGGATTCCGCACGGTGATCGGCGCGTTCTCGCTTCCCGCGTAGAAGACGACGATCTCGGCCGGTACGTCGCCGTCGTTGCGGCCGTAGTGCCAAGTGTTCACCAGTTCGACCAGGGCGTCGCCGGCCTTGAGATGCAAGGTCTGCCCGCTCTCGGCGAGCACCGTCAGCTCCCCTTTCGTCAGGACGCCGGCATTGATGACCGGATGCTTGTGCAGGGGCAATTGCGTGCCCGGCGGGATGCGGATGCGCAGAATGGTGACCTCCGGCCGGCCCGGCGGATAGGCGGGGAGCGAAGCGCCATCCCAACTGGTGGCGGACTTCGCCAGGGTTTCCACCTGCACGCCGACGGCGTCGACGCAATAGGCCGGACTCGCCGCGCCCAGCCCCAGGACCAGTCCCGCGAGCAGGCCTGCGCCCCGGTTGGAGAGATGGGCCATCGCCGATTTCCTCATCACGACTACCTTTCCGTTTGTGGTCATGTCGTCGCCTCATCCTCGATCCCATCCACCTTGCGGTACATCCAGCCGCCCGCGTACAGCGTCACCCCCAGGATCGCCAGACAGGCGATACGCACCAGGGGCGTGGCGTCGGACAGGTCGAACAACAGCACCTTGGCGGCCGATGCGGCGAAGATCAGCAGGGACGATTTGCCCAGCAGCTTGTCCGCCAGGCGGAAGGCCAGGGCCAGGCAGGCCAGACCGACCGCGCCCCAGGCCAGGGAGACCAGCAGGCGTTCGTCCAGGATGTTCACCGCCGCGCCCATCAGGGCGATATGCCCGGCGAACAATACCGGCGCGGTCAGCGCCTCCAGGCCGGGCAGGCGTTTCACGAAATGGTAGGCCGCATACAGTTCGGCCGCGTAGAACAGGGCCAGGATCGGATGATCCGGGCCGGCGGCGCCGAACGAGGTGTAATCGCCTTCCACCACCACGCGCAGGTAATTGAGGGCGAACACGCCGCCCACCAGCCAGCGGAACGGCCATTGCAGCGCCGCGCCCGGGCCGGCCAGACGCAGGTACAGCGCCACCGCCGGCAACAGGAGCAACACCAGCCAGGGCGCCAGATCATGGGGAATCAGCTCCATGTAGCCGGCATGGAACAAGGCCAGGGACGCATAGGCGCTAACCAGCAGTCCGCCCGCCTGGGGCGTGGCCGCCATCCTCGACTTGGCGAACAGATAGGCCGCCAGCAACAACGCCGCGCTGCCCAGGGAAATCCACGGCGCCCAGCCCGGCAGGTTGGTTTCCAACAGGGGATATTGCAGCGCGTAGAAGATCAGCAGCAGTGGCAGATGGGCCAGGGCCTCGGTGCGGTCCATGGGCCGGTTGTGGTGTATCGAGAAGACAATCGCCCCGGCCAGGAACACCAGGAACTGCGCGGACTGGAAGGCGAAGGCCGCGACCCAGGCCGACAGCCCGTTGAAGTCGTGGATGATCTGGAAGCCGAGCAGGGCCAGGTAGGCGGCCAGCAGGTAGACCCGGCGCACCCTGGTCCAGATCGCGTAGACACAGAACAGCACGCTCCAGGCGGAAAAATAGACGGCCAGATCCAGCACCGAAGCCGACAGGGCGGCCAGCAGGAACGGCGCCGAATAGGACCCCACCACCGCGAACAGGCTGTACAGCTCGCTCTCGAACAGCCGCCCCAGCCAGAGCGCGGCGAGGCAGGTCAGGACCACCGCCCCCGCCGCCGGAGCGACGCCGATGAAGTGGTAATACAGATGGGCGCCGTAGATGGACAGGAACAGCACCACCAGCCCGCCGGCCGGCAGCAAGCCGGCGTATTCCCGGTCCGCCTGGCGCAGGCGCAGGCCCGCGCCGATCAGCAGGAAGCCGCTCAACAGCGCCAGGGCCAACTGCCGCTCCGGCGTCAGCCAGCCCGAATCCACCGCCAGCCGGATCAGGTAGGCTGTTGCCAGCACCAAGGCGGTGGCGCCGGTCCAGCCAAGGATCTTGGTGATGGAGAGGTCCGGAGGCGCGAAGCGGTCGTGGGCGGCTTGCCGAAATGAACGGGACGCCGGGGCGGGCATGGCGGCATGGGGCGCCGATTCGGCGTGGGTGGCGAGGTCGACGCCGGATTCCGGGCGGTCGGCCGCGACCGCTTCGTCCTGCCGGGCGTTCTTCAGCACCAGCAGCCGCTCGATGCGGGACAGGCGGGTTTCCAGGCGTTCTATGCGTTCTTCGAGGCTGAGCATGCTTGAACCGTTGGAATTGGACGTGCAGCCAGTCTAAACGCGGACATGCTCACCAGACGATCTCATACCCGCTGCTGCGCCCGCCCTTGCCCGTCGGCGCGAGACAGCCCCGCGCCACCAGATCGGCCAGTTCCCGGTAGGCCGTGGTGCGGCTGGCCTTGGTCAGGCCCATGTACTTGCGCGTGTTCATGCCCCCCTCGAAACCGCCGGGGCCGGCATCCAGCATGCGGTTCAATGCCTTGCGCTGGCGATCGTTGAGGGAAGCGTTCTGGTGCCGCAACCAGAATCGGGCCTTGGCCAGCGTGTTGGCCACCGTGGCTTCCGCCGCCGTCGCGGCGGCTTCCACCTGGACCAGGAACCAGCCCAGCCACAGCGTGACGTCCAGTCTGCCGCGCTGGGTATGCTCCAGGATGTCGTAATAGCTTTCCCGTTCCCGCAGGATTTGCGCCGAAAGGCTGAACAGCCGGCCGGACTGCTTCTCGTCCTGGGCCAGGGCCATGTCGGTGATGGCGCGGGCCAGGCGGCCGTTGCCGTCCTCGAAGGGATGCAGGGTCACGAACCAGAGATGGGCCAGGCCGGCGCGGACCAGCCCGTCCAGGTCGGCGGGTGGCTGGTTGAACCAGCCGAGGAAGGCTTCGAGCCTGGATTCCAACTCGTCCCGGGGCGGCGCGAGAAAGTGCACCCGTTCCCGCCCGGCCCCGCCCGAAACCACCCGCATCGGCGCATCGCCGCGCAACTCACCGACCCGGATGGGATACAAGCCCGAATGGCCGGTGGGAAACAACGCCGCCTGCCAACCGCACAGCCGAGGGACGCTCAAAGGCTGCCCATGGCCCCGGGTGGCATCCAGCAGCACCTCGATCAGCCCATCCACCGCGCGGGGCGCGGCTGGCAAACCCACCGTCGGCAGGCCGAGATGGCGCGCCACCGAGGAACGCACCGCCTCCACATCCAGGCGCTCCCCCTCGATGGCGCTGGTGGTCAAACCGTCCTCCACCAGAATGGCCGCCACCGCCTCCAGGCTCAGCCCGTCATCCAGCATGCGCGCCGCGCCCAACACCTTGCCTTGGGCGAGCCTGGCTTTGCCGTGAAGCGGGGCAATGGCCGCCGCATCCCAGCGAAAAGCGGGCCAGTCGGGGTGTTGCCAGATCCAGGGGGGATGCGTTTGCATGGGTTAATCGCTCCGGAATGTGGAGCGATTGTGGTGGGGATTTACCTCATTGACAAGAGAGAACATTGGTTCAGTTCAAGTGCACAGTCATACAAAGATGAATGTGTAACTGGCCCTTATCACTGCTCCTGAGCCAGGAGTGGCGGGGTAAGACTACAGTTGTGGTGTGCAATATATAAAAATATGATTGTGCCTTCTCAATGAGAAGAATTGCATGTCTGTATCCTTGCCTACCACCACTCTAAATGTAACTATTAATTCAATAGTCTTCCTGATGAAAGTCTGAATGGAGAGTTGTGTTTTGAACGGAACACCAAGTCCTTCATAGTCGTGCGGCAAAGAGATACGATAAACACACAGGCTTCACAAAACTGCAGAAGTTCATCTGATATGCCCGGCGACAGCACCTGAGAAGGTGCTTCTTTCCACCGGTTTAAAACATTAACAATTCTGGTTGCATCGCATGTCGATTGTGTATAAGGATGCCATGCGCCATATTCATGAGAATAGGTGACACTATTTCTTAGTCTGGTTAGCCATAGAGGGCCACCTCGATAATTTACTAATTCGCGGAATCTCGTTACTGATGCGACCAATTCCTGGCTGGACTCAATATCGATGGCATTATCAAGAGAGGCATTTGTGACTTCCGTCAGAAATTCGAACATAAGTTGCCAAAGTGCCTCGTGAGTGCCTCCATGATTGGCATCTTTCAAACATGTGAATGCGAGTTCTGGGTTGTTGTCGCTTGCCTTGATTAGGTAAAGCCCAGCCTCAATTTTTTCTCCGTTAGGAAAAAATAGCTTTGCTTCTTTCTCCAAGTTGGCGGAGCTTTCCTTGTTTAGCCGAGTGCAAGCCCAACCATGTAGGCGCAATAGGGAATGAAGGGCAAAAAATGCCGAGTAATACCCACGTATTAGGAGCCATCCGGTTGATCTGGGAAATTCGGCTCTTGGCATTTCGGCTGCCAAGCTTTCAAATGATGCAGATGAAAATCTATCTGCTTCATGTGAAAAAAATTCAATAATTTTTGTCTGATTTGATACATATAATGTAAATCTGCCAGATTTGGGTTTGCTGTTTAAATGGCTGGCCCCGGATTTGATAAACTTATCGGTTGTTATTTTTCTAGCCCCTTTGCATTCTGTGATGCCAGCAAGCCAGAGCGGTCTCAATGCATCGGCGGTAGACATGTTTAAATACTGAAGTCCTTTTTGATTGATTTTGAGAACATCGCAGACAGATCTTTAACGGTTTTTAGATTCTTTTCAAACTTTGCTGGAGAGTGTTGCTGGCTAATTGGTAATAGAAGTGCTGCGAACTTGGATTTGGTAAATGCTTTGCCATGCTGTGCAGCATAAATTCTTGCGACTTCGGGGAATACATCCATAATGGCTCGAAACACTGTCGGTGATGTAATCTTGTCTTTGAGGTCGATTTGCTCAAGTACATCGCTGAAGGCAGCTAAATATGCATTAGTAACCTCATACACATGTTTTGGCTCTGGTGAGTTAAATATTGTCAGCGCCGGCTTGAATGCCAAATTAAATGTAACCCGGGATATTTTGCTTCTTTGGCGTGAGGCTGAGCTCATCAAGCCTAAAAGTGCGCTATTTCCCTCTTCAGAGAAATAATCGAAAACTTCCCTTAATAAGGTTTCCCTGTCGTCTTCTCGCTCGGCCAATTGCTTGATGTCTAACAGCAATTCATTTGGAACCTGCCGCTGCTTTGTATTGATATCGATAAATAACCTTGCTTCCTCTATATGGGTTAATCCACTATATATTACAACTGGCACCCGAAGGGCTGTCTCAGCCAAAGAAAACCCATAGACACGGTGTTGCCCGTCTAATACGAGAAATGATTTTGGCGTGAATGTGAATTCAATCGTTTTCCCTCCTCCTATAAGTCTTAGTGCTGCTTCAGGTTGGGCTGAGAGGATTACCGATCCAGGGATTGTTCCTGCTTCATTGTCAATGTATTGGGCAATGTCCATTGCGCGTTTCCTATCGAGGACGCGCTGAAATCCAGTGTCGCGATCCTCGTCACGCGTTGTGACATAACAGCAGTTTGACAACACGTCAGTGGGCATGGTTAGACTGTAGAATTGTTTTCCGGCTTGAAGAATTAGGGATGCTGAATATCGAACTCGATCGCCGATACTAAGAGCTCTTGTACGCACCGTTGAAGTGGCTTGAGCCATAGATCCTCCTAAAAAGGTTTGAAATATTAATGGGACAGCTTCGAATTGGTTCGACATCTCATGTGCGACTGCATCCACTTCATTACCGATAGACCTCCCGCCGGTGTCCGGCCTTCACGATCTCGACCACCACCTCAACTCCCTCGATGCCGTAGATGATGCGGTGATTGCCTTGCCTGATCCGGTAGCGTTCCTGGCCGAGAGATTTCCCGATCAGACTGTCGCTGGCCGTCGCGCAAGGCTTCGATCCGGACCAGGATGCGTTTCACCTCTTCCTTGGGCAAACCGCGCAAGTCCTTCGCCACTGATGGGCGAACCCGCAGTTCATAGCGTTCCCTCGGTTTTCAGTTGGGCCAGAAATTGCTCGTAGCCGAGGGGCTTTCCCTGGGATCGCTCGGCGAACGCGGCAAAATCCTCTTCGTCTTCGCGCAAGGCGGCACGGACAGCTTCGTTGACGATGTCCGACAAGCTGCGCCGGGTGCTGGCGGCTTTGAGGCGCAGGGCTTGATGCAGGGGAGTGTCCAGATAAACCGTGGTGCGCGTGGTTCCCGATTCCATGGCGTTCCTCCTGTTTTCATAGTGCTATGTCGCTATAGCGCCGTGACTATAAGGTGACAAGCATGGGTTGATCGAGGGCGACCCGAGAGGAGATGGAAAAGCCCCCAACCGGGTCAATACGCGAGCCTGCGGCTCGACTCCCTCACCGTTCCGCCAACGCCAGCCTCACCCCCAGCAACGCGAACACCCCCGCGAATCCGCGCCGCATGGCGGTCAGGAAACCCGGCGACCCCAGCGCCAGATGGCGCGCCCGGCTGGCGATCAGGCCGTAGAGCGCGAACACGGCGAAGGTCATGGCCATGAATATGCCGCTCAGCAGGAGCAGGGCGGTCAGGGGCGAGGCGGCGCCGGCCGGGATGAACTGGGGTAGGAAGGCGAGGAAGAACAGGGTGAGCTTGGGGTTGAGGAGGTTGAGCAGGATGGCCTTGGCGACGATGTCCCGGCCGCGTTGTTCGCGGCCGGTGTGGTCGATGCCCAGGGTGCCGCCCAGTCCGCTACTTAGTTCGCCACTCTCCCGCCACAGGCTCCAGGCCAGATAGAGCAGGTAGGCGGCGCCGGCGTACTTGAGCAGCCGAGGATGCTGGCGAGCAGATGGGGCAGGATGCCGAGGGTGCAGCCCAGGGCGGCCCAGACGCCGGCGCGGAAGCCGAGAAACAGGGCCACGGAAAGGGTGTAGACGACGCCGGTGCCGGGGATGAGGACGACGACGAGGGCGGTGAGGAGAAAGTCGAGGCTGGGCATGGTGGAAGACCATCGGGCGATAGGGACATTGTAGTTTTTCGGCCGGGCCGGACAATGCCGGCATTTCCTGCGCGCGTTTCCACCATGTATTCGCCATGACTCCCGCCATCAACACCGCCAAGCAAGCCAAGGTGCCGTACCAGATCCACGAATACGTCCACGATGCCAAGGCCGAGTCCTACGGCGAGGAGGCGGCGGAGAAGCTGGGCCTGCCCCTGGCGCGGGTGTTCAAGACCCTGGTGGTGAGCCTGGACGGCGGGGAGCTGGCCGTGGCGGTGGTACCCGTGTCCGGCCTGCTGGACCTGAAGCACTGCGCGGCGGCCCTGGGCGCGAAGAAATGCGAGATGGCGGCGCGCAAGGATGCGGAACGCGCCACCGGCTACGTGCTCGGCGGCATCAGTCCACTGGGACAGAAGAAGCGAGCTGGCACCGGCGGATCTGGCGCGCCTGACCGGGGCGGTGTTCGCGGAAGTGAGCCGCTAGCGGAGTGCGGGGGAGGGCCGCGGGGGTTTTACGGTGCGAGCCGGCTGGCGTATGTTGCCGCGTTGCGGACGCTCTCCAACCTGCGTGAGAAGCCGCGCAAACGAGACTGATCATGCCCCACACTTTCTCCGCGCCCAACACCCATCGGATCTTCGACTGGCTGTGGACCTCGGGCCAGCCTTCCGCGGTCGATCTGCGCGCCATCGCCGACCTGGGCATCGGCACGGTGATCAACCTGGCCCTGCCGACTTCCTCCAACGCCCTGCCGGGCGAGGCGGAAATGGTCGCCAACCTGGGCATGAACTACTTCCACATCCCGGTGGAATGGCAAGTGCCGACGCCGGAGAACCTGGCGGATTTCTTCCGTCTCATGGACGCCTTCCGGGGCATGCCGCTGTGGGTGCATTGCGCGCTCAACATGCGCGTCTCCGTCTTCGTCCACCTGTACCGTCGCCTGCGCCTGGGCGAGGATGACGCGGCGGCGCGCCGGGTCATGGATCTGGTGTGGAAGCCGGACGCGGTGTGGTCGGCGTTCATCGCGGCGGCGCTCGCGGACAGCGCCGGCGGGAACCGTCCGTGAGGCGGCCCCGCGCGTTTTCTCTGATCGCGCTGATCGGCGCGCTGTGCGGAGCGGCCTGGGCATTCGCCGCGTCGGCCGGGCCGATCCGGATCGGCATCCTGGCCCCCGAGGGCGAAGCGGAGGCGTTCAGGAACTGGCGCCATGTGGGCGACTACCTGGCCGGGAGCGTGCCCGGCCATCCGGTGCGGCTGGCGTATTTCACCCTGGACGGCCTGCGCGACGCGGTGGCGGCCAAGCGGCTGGACTTCGCCATCACCAACAGCGGCCACTACGTGGAGCTGGAGGCCGCCTACGGCATCCACCGCATCGCCACCCTGGAGAACGCGCGCCTGCCCAGCCCGGACCGGGCGGTGGCCTCGGCGCTGGTGGTGCGGGCGGACCGGCGCGACCTGGTCCACCTGCGCGATCTGCGCGGCAAGCGCCTGCTGGCGGTGGGAGAACAGGCCTTCGGCGGCTACCAACTGGCCTGGTACGCCCTGCACCAGCGCGGCATCGAGCCGGCGCGGGATCTGGCCGGCGTGGCGTTCACCGGCTTTCCGCTCCAGGCCATCGTCCAGGGCGTCGCCCAGGGCAGGGCGGACGCGGGGGTGGTGCGGGCCTGCGTGCTGGAGGCCATGGCGGCCCGGGGCGAAATCCGCCCTGCCGACTTCCGGGTGCTGGACGCGCCGGCCGGCGACGGCTATCCCTGCCTGCGTTCCACCGAACTCTATCCGGACTGGCCCTTCGCCGCCCTGCGCGACACGCCCCACGCCCTGGCCAAGCGGGTGGCGGCGGCGCTGCTGGCCATGCCGGCCGACGCGGACGGCCTGAGCTGGACCGTGCCCACCGACTACCAGCCCATCCACGCCCTGTTCCGGGAACTGCGCGCCGGCCCCTACGCCTACCTGCGGGAAGACTCCCTGAGCGCCTTCCTGGAGCGCTACCGCATGGGCTTCCTGTTCGCCGCCGCCCTGCTGCTGGGCTGGGTCGTGCACACGGTGCGGGTCGAGCAGCGGGTGCACGCGCGCACCCGCGAGCTGCGCGAGGCCCTGGACGCACGCGCCGAGATGGAACGCCAGTCGCGCCGGCAGCAGGAGAAGCTGGACCACCTGGCGCGCCTGGGCATCCTAGGGGAGCTGTCGAGCATGCTGGCCCACGAGCTGAACCAGCCCCTGTCCGCCATCGGCAACTTCGCCCGCGGCATGGAGCGGCGCATCGAGGCCGGCCGCCTGGACCCGGAACCCCTGCTGGAGGCGAGCCGGGAAGTGGCGGAACAGGCGGACCGGGCGCGCGAGATCATGCAGCGTATCCGTGCCTTCACCCGCAAGCGGGAGAGCCGGCGCGAACCGGTGCGCCTGGGCGAGGTGATCGCCAGCGCCGTGACCCTGTTCGCCGGCATGGGGGAATGGGCGCCCCGGGTGGCGGTGGAGGTGGATGCCGAGGCGGTGGTGCTGGCGGACCGCCTGCAGATGGAGCAGGTGCTGCTCAACCTGCTCAAGAACGGCATGGACGCCATGCGGGACACGCCCGCCGGCGAGCGCGCGCTGCGCATCGAATGCCGCCGCGACGACGGCGGCCAGTGCCGGGTGTGCGTGGTGGACCGGGGCACGGGCCTGGACGAAAGCGGCCGCGCCCACCTGTTCGAGCCCTTCTACACCACCAAGCCGGACGGCATGGGCCTGGGGCTCAGCCTGTGCAAAAGCATCGTCGAGGCCCACGGCGGCCGCCTGTGGGCGGAGCCGGCCGCGGAGGCGGAACGGAGCGGACGCGGCCTGGCGGTGTGCTTCACCATTCCCCTGGCGGAAAATACGGCGCAAGACAACCCGGAAGAGACGGGAGACAGCGGTGCCGGATGACCTGATCTACGTGGTGGAGGACGACGCGGCCATGCGCCGCTCCATCGTGTTCCTGGCCGAGTCCGTGGGCTGGACCGTGCGCGCCTTCGCCAGCGCCGAGGCCTTCCTGGACGAAGCGCGACCGGAGCAGGGCAGCTGCTTGATCCTGGACATCCGCATGCCCACCATGAGCGGCCTGGAACTGCAGCAGGAACTGATCCGCCGCGCGGCGTCCCTGCCGGTGGTGTTCATCACCGGCCACGGCGACGTGGCCATGGCGGTGCAGGCCATGAAGCTGGGCGCCCAGGACTTCATCGAGAAGCCCTTCAAGGACCAGCAGTTGCTGGACGCCATCGCCCAGGCGGTGCGGGTGACGGCCAGCCGCAAGGTGCGCGACCGGCGCCAGGCCGAGGTGCGCCACCTGCTGGACAAGCTCACCCAGCGGGAGCGGGAGGTGGCGGCCCTGGTGGCCCGGGGCCTGTCCAACAAGCTCATCGCCCGGGAACTGGACATCAGCGACAAGACCGTGGGGGTGCACCGCACCCATGTGCTGGAAAAGCTGGGCGTGCATTCCGCCGCCCAGCTCGCGCAACTGCTCATGGGCGCTGAGCAGGACGGCGGCCACTGACCCGGCCCGAGCGGGCTTCCCCTCTCCCGCGCTGCCGCGCACCCCTCCCCCGCATGCGGGGGAGGGGCTGGGGGAGAGGGAAGTTGTTTACGATTCAACTGGTTGGAGCGACAGATCCGCCGCCCCGTTCGCCTTATTTGTCCGCCGCCAGCGACTTGTTGCGCGCCGCGATGATGGGCTTGAACGGCCCGTACTTGTGCTGCTCGGCGGTGAAGCCTTCCCGGTAGGGGGCGAAGGCGGCGTCGGCGGGCTTCTGGCGGCGGTCCGGGAAGTCCTTGTCCAGGCCCTTCTTCACCGGCCGCTTCTGGCTGTTGATGTAGGCGGACACGTCGAAGGTGTCCTCCTCGCTCAGGACGGGGGCGTCGTGGGTGACGCCCTTGGGCATGTTGAAGCGGATGTAGCGGGCGGCCTGGATCACCCGGCTCATGCCGGCGCCGGTGTTGTAGCTGTCCGGCCCCCACAGGGGCGGAAAGGTGTAGCCCTGGGCGTCGCCCTTGACGCCGACGCGCACGCCCTCGCCGTTGGCGCCGTGGCAGGAGGCGCACTGGGCCTCGTACACCAGCTTGCCCTTGGCCGGGTCGGCGGCCCGGTCGATGATCTTGATCTTGGGCGTCAGGCGGCCTTCCAGCGCGGTGCCCACCGGCACGTTGCCGGACAGGAATTTCATGTAGGCGACCATCGCCAGCATTTCCGGGCTCTCGTCGGGCAGGGGCTTGCCGTTCATGGAGCGCTCCATGCAGCCGTTGATGCGGCCCTCGATGGTCTGCACGTCGTTTTCCCGGATGCGGTACTGGGGATAGTCGGCGAAGGTGCCCACGAAGGGCGCGCCGAACTTCACCGTGCCGGCCTCCGCGTGGCAACTGGCGCAGGCCAGGTTGTTGCCGGCGTAGCGCAGCTTCCGGTTCTTCACCTCGGGGCCGATGAACCGGGCGGTGTTCTGGATCAGGTCGCGTCCGTGGCGCACCGTCCGGCCGTAGATGTCGTCGGGCAGCTTGTCGATGTCGGGCACGCTCCAGGCGGCCTTTTCGGGTTTCTCGGCCTTCTCGGCTTTTTCATCGGCGCGGGCGGCGGCGGGCGCCACAGCGGCGGCGGCCAGGGAAAGCAGGGTGAGCAGCAGCAGGTTGGGGGTGGTCGCGCGCATGGTGTACTCCTTCGGATCGGGTTGGCTCGCGGACGGCCCATGCCGTCCATGAACCACAATCTAGGCCCGCGCCCGCCCCTTTGATATGCGCTCGAAAAGCTAAGCGGCTAGGGCGAAGACCCTATTTACAGCCAGGGGAAACGCGGGGGTCGGCGCATGCGCCGGTCGTTTTCGCCATGGCATCGCCCTAGCCGATCCGCGTGCCGGGCGCGCGCCGGCTTTGCGGCGACCCGGCGGTTTCCGGTAAGGTCCGCTCCATGGAAAGCGCCAACCCGCCCTTCGCCCTGCCCGACGACTTCGGCGCCCTGCTGCAAAGCTGGCTGGCCCAGCCCCAATCTCCGGGATTCTGGTGGCAGGTCGGCGTGTTGCTGCTGGCCGCCGGCGGCGCGCTGCTGGTGCACCGCACCCTGGGCCAGAGCCTGGACGAACAGCAGACGGGCAGCCAGGAATTCGACCTGCGCCGAATCACGGTGCGCAGCCTGCAACGCCTGCTGTTCCCCATCAGCATGCTGCTGGGCGTGTTCGCGGGGCGGGCGCTGCTGGGCCACATGGGCCACGAGATCAAGCTGCTCAACCTGGCCGTGCCCCTGCTCACCTCCCTGGCCAGCATCCGCATGGCGGTGTATTTCCTGCGCAAGACCTTCCGGCCCGGCCCGGCCATGAAGGCCTGGGAGGGGCTCATCTCCACCTCCGCCTGGATCATCGTCGCCCTGCACCTGCTGGGCTGGCTGCCCTTCGTGCTGGAGGCCATGGACAGCCTGGCGCTTGAGGTGGGCAAGGTGCGCATCTCCCTGCTGGAGACCCTCAAGCTGGTGCTCGCGGTGGCCCTCACCTGGCTGCTGGCCCTGTGGCTCGCGCGCCTGGTGGAGACGCGCCTCACCCGCTCCACCTACGTCAACCCGGGCATGCAGGTGGCCCTGGTCAAGCTGAGCAAGGTGCTGCTGCTCACCTTGGCTTCCCTGGTGGCCCTGGAGGCGGCGGGCATCGACCTCACCGCCCTCACCGTGTTCGGCGGCGCCCTGGGCGTGGGCCTGGGCTTCGGCCTGCAGCGCATCGCCAGCAACTTCATCAGCGGCTTCATCGTCCTGTTCGACCGCTCGATACGTCCCGGCGATGTCATCACCATCGGCGACAAGTTCGGCTGGGTGCAGGAGCTGCACGCCCGCTACATCGTCGTGCGCGACCGGGACGGAGTGGAGCGGCTGATCCCCAACGAAAGCCTGATCATCAACGAGGTGATCAACTGGAGCTACACCGACCGCAACGTGCGCCTGAAGATTCCCGTGTCCATCAGCTACGGCGACGATCCGGAACAGGCCATGGCCCTGCTGATCCAGGCCGCGCAGGGCGTGAGCCGGGTGCTGGAGGAGCCGGCGCCGGTGGCCCGGCTGCTGAGCTTCGGCGACAATGGCATCGAACTGGAGTTGCGGGTGTGGATCAACGATCCCCAGCAGGGCCTGATGAACGTGCGCTCCGACGTCAACGTGCGCATCTGGCGCCTGTTCAAGGACGCCGGCATCACCATCCCCTTCCCGCAGCGGGATCTGCACCTGCGCGGGCCCTGGCCGGAAGCGGAGGACGCGCGGGCGGTGCGCGCCGACTAGGGAACCGCCGATTTATTTGTAAGCGGTCATTGCGAGCGAAGCGCGGCAATCCATCCGGCATTCAGGACCAACGGCCTTTGGATCGCCACGTCGCTGCGCGCCTCGCGATGACCGAATAAAACGGCAATTCCCTAGCCGGCCGGCGCGCGGCCGCGCGTCTCGAAGCCATCCAGCACGCCGCGCACCATGCTGGCGGCAAGTTCCTGTTCCCCCTGGTAAACGTGCTCCACGTTCTCCCCGGCCAGCAGCGCCGCTTCCTCGTCGCTGTGGGTCCGGGCCAGTACCGTGACGCCGGGGTTGAGCATCCGCGCGACCTCGACCATGCGGCGCGCCCGCTCGGGGTCCGGCACCGCGATGACCAGCATGCGGGCGCGGGCGATATGGGCCTGGATCAGGATGTCCGGCGTCGAGGCGTCGCCGGCGACCGCATGGATGCCCGCCGCGCGCAGCTTCTCCACCTGTTCCCGGTTCTGTTCGGCGACCACCAGGGCAATACCCCGCTCGCCCAGCGCCTGGGCGATGCGGCGGCCGACGCGCCCGTGGCCGACCAGCACGACGTGACCGGTGACCTGCTCCGAGGCCACGCTGGCGGGGAGTTCCGCCAGGGGATCGGCCGGCCGCTCCAGCAGGCGGGCGATGGCCCGGTTCTCGCGGATGCGATGGGTCATGGGGCCCACCAGGCCGAACAGGAAGGGGTTCAGGGAGATGGAGATGAGGGCGCCCGCCAGCAACAGACTCTGGGCCTCGCCGGGCAGCAGGCCGAGTTGCACGCCCAGGCTCGCCAGGATGAAGGAGAACTCGCCGATCTGGGCCAGGCTCGCGGAAACCGTGAGGGCGGTGTTGAGCGGATAGCGGAACGCCAGCACCAGCAGGAAGGCGGCCAGGGACTTGCCCAGCATGATGATGCCCACCACCAGCAGCACGTCCACGGGCTGCCGCACCAGCACCATGGGGTCGAACAGCATGCCCACGGAGACGAAGAACAGCACCGAGAAGGCATCCCGGAACGGCAGGGATTCCTCTGCGGCCCGGTGGCTCAGGTGGGACTCCCGCATCACCATGCCGGCGAAGAAGGCGCCCAGGGCGAAGGACACGCCGAACAGCTTGGCGGAGCCGAAGGCGATGCCCACCGCGGTGGCGATGACGCACAGGGTGAACAGCTCCCGCGAGCCGGTCTCCGCCACCAGCCATAGCAGCCGGGGCATGACGCGCTTGCCCACCACCAGCATGAGGGCGACGAACAGGGCGATCTCCCCCAGCGTCAGCGCCAGGGTGGTCAGCAATGCCCCGGCGTCCGGCGCCGCCGGCGCGCCGGTGCCGCCCAGCCAGCCGGCCAGGGGCGGCAGCAGCACCAGCACCAGCACCATGGCCAGGTCCTCCACCACCAGCCAGCCCACGGCGATCTGGCCGTTCACCGACTTGAGGATGCCGCGCTGTTCCAGCGCCCGCAGCAGCACCACCGTGCTGGCCACCGACAGGGCCAGGCCGAACACCAGGCCGGCGCCCAGGCTCCAGCCCCAGAAGTGGGCCAGCGCCATGCCCAGGGCGGTGGCCATGGCGATCTGGGCCACCGCCCCCGGCAGGGCGATGCGCCGCACCGCCATGAGGTCTTCCAGGGAGAAGTGCAGGCCGACGCCGAACATCAGCAGCATCACGCCGATCTCGGCGAGCTGGGCGGAGAGTTCCATGTCCGCGACGAAGCCCGGCGTGGCCGGGCCGATCAGCACGCCGGCGACCAGGTAGCCCACCAGGGCGGGCAGGCCCACGCGCAGGGCCAGGAAGCCGAACACCAGGGCGAGCCCCAGGCTGGCGGCCAGGGTGGTGATGAGGGAGATGTCGTGGGGCATGGGGCGTAACGGGGGTTTCGGCAATGCTATCAGGCGGGCCCGTCCGGCCCGAGTTCCCGCGCCGCCTCAGCGCCCGGGTTCGTAGCCCTCGTAGCGGGGCAGGCCGCCGCAGATATCTTCCCAGTTGGCTTTGGAGGTGGCGAAGATGTGGGCCTCGGGCCGCTCGGCGATGTCGGATTCGATGCCGCCGATGCGCACCCGCACCTGGTCCGGCCGCTGCGCGTTGCGGCTGTAAATGGGCGAGCCGCAGGTGGCGCAGAAGTAGCGGGTTTGGCCCGGGGGCGACTCGTAGCCGGTGAGCCGGTCGGCGCCGGCGGTCAATTTGAATTCCGCCGCCGCGACGATGCCGTTGGTGGCGTGGCCGGTGCCCTGGGCCTTGCGGCACAGGGAGCAGTGGCAATGGACGATGTTGCGGATGCCGCCGTGGATTTCGTAGCGCACGGCGCCGCACAGACAGCCGCCTTGGTACATGGGGGCTCCTTAGGGTCGGGTGGGGGCGTGGCTATTGTCGCGGGGTTTCCCCCTCCGCGCTGCCGCGCGCCCTCCCCCGCTTGCGGGAGAGGGCTGACTGTTGCCGGTGGGTGCGGGGTGTTCCAGCGGCGTGGTGTCGACAGAGGCCCAGTGGTACAAGGTGCGGAACCTGCCAACCGCCATATCGTAGCGTCCTGATATGCCAAGCAAAGCGTGGCGCCATCCCCCACCCCAACCCTCCCCCGCGGGCGGGGGAGGGGGCGCGGCAGCGCGGAGGGGGAGGCCGCGGTCCGATAGAGGTGGTGGGTAGCTTGGGCTGCGCGAAGCCCAAAGTCGCGGTGGCAGAAGCTTGTTGGACTTCCTGCGTCAACCCTGCCTAGCACGCGACGCCGCGCTCTACGCCCCCGCTTCCTCCAGATCCAGCCCCCGGAACACCGCGCAGCGCTTGAACGCCTCCAGGTCCGGCGCCACCTGCTTCTGGTTGCAGTACTTCGCGGTGAGCTTGGCGAGGCCCTTGATGTCGCGGCCGGAGGCCTTGTCGAAGGTGTCGGCCAGCGCGTCCACCAGGGCCGGCGCCAGATTCAGTTCGAACTGTTCGCCCATCACGCGCCAGATCTTGCGCCGATCCTCCCGGTGCGGCGGGTGGAAGCGGATCAGGGCGATGCAGCGGGAGACGATGGCCTCGTCGATGTCGTCGACCCGGTTGGTGGTCAGGAACAGCAGGCCGTTGAAGTACTCCAGCACGCGCAGGAACACGCCCACCACGGCGTTCATGGTGATGTTGTCGTCGCGCCGCTTGATGTACACGTCCGCCTCGTCGATGAGCATCACCGCGCCCCAGCGCTGGGCGCGGGTGAGCACGTCCTTCAGCGCGGTCTCCATGGCGGCGACGTTGAGGCCCAGTTGCCCGGAATGCACCCGGTACAAGGGGCGGCGGATGATCTCGGAATACACCTCGGCGGTGAGCGTCTTGCCCACCCCGGGCGGCCCGGCGCACAGCACGGTGGTGCCGCCGGACTTGCCGGCGACGATGTCGTCCATGAGCACGTCCATCTCGGCGGTGAGGATGTCGATCAGGTCGGTCTGTTCCGGCGGCAGCACCAGCTTGTCCTTCAGTTCCGGCTGGTAGCGGTAGGGCTCGATGTCGTCCACGTGCACCCACAGGTAATGGTGCAGGTCCAGATGGAACATGAGCAGGTAGAAGTGCACCGGCAGCTCGGTGAACATGCCGGGCGGGATTTCGTCCCGGGACGCCTCCACCGCGTCCTCCGCCTTGAAGCGGAGGCTCTTCGATGCCCGGCGCAGGTACTTGCCGAGGATGTCGCCGCTGGCGTCCAGGGCGACCACGCGCTCGCCCAGGATGCCCTCGTCGTTCACCAGGCGCGCGCTGCCGCCGCTGGAGGAGAGCACCACCACGTCCTTGCGCGCCCAATCCGTGTCGCGATGGGTGGCGGTGGGGTTCTCGGCGTAGTAGCCGGTGCCCTTGCCGGAGAACTGTTCGCCGTAGCGGGCGCGCCAGTCGAAGTAACGGCCGGCGGCCTCGTCGTAGGCGGCGAGCAGTTCCGGGGTTTCCTTCACATAGCCTTTCGCGGCGAACAGCTCGCCCACCGTGCGGTGTTCGATGTCGGCGGCGACGATGCGGAGGGTGGTGTTGGCCAGGCGCGCCTTGGCGTTGGCCTTCAGTTCGATCAGCACCTTCCCGGTTTCCTCGTCGGACGCGGGCACGTAGTCCAGCCGGCTCACCACCCAGGCCAGGGGTTTGCCGGTGATGTGGGCGGTGAACAGCCAGCCGCGCGTCGCGTTGCTGACGAGGTAGCGGGCGATGGCCGGCACCAGCAGTTCCAGGTCCTCGGATTCGAAGCGGGTGTCGTCGTCCGCCATGGCCCGGCGCAGGGTGGCGAGCTGGGCGGCGCGCGCGCGCAGGTCCGGGCTGCCTTGCAGATAGAGGGATTCCAGCAGGTCCAGCGCCGCGCCGGACAGCTTGGAGAAAGCCACCTCGGCCCGGTTGCCGAAGCGCAACTGCTCCTTCAGGGCGGCGAGGTCGGGAAAGGCGTCGGCCAGGGCCTCGGCATGGGCGCGTTCCAGGGTCAGCTTCATGGATGGGGTCGTCGCGGGGATGGCGTTCCCTGGCTTATCGCAGGAATGGTGCCAGGCCGCCCGGCATGCGCGCCGGGAGCGCTAAGCCAATGAAATTGATTGAAATTTCCGGGTTTCCGCAGGCCGGGTCGGAGCAGCCCGCTTGTGGCATACCCGACAAACCCGAGCCAGCCGGAAGGCCAATGTCAGTGCCAACGCGAGCGCAAGGCACTGCCCCCTTTCGCAAAGGGGACGGAGGGGATTCCAGCGCGTCCCATTGCCCGGGCTCGTCGTGCGCCTCCGGACTACGGCAGGCTATGGGGTTCTATGGAACCACGGCGTTATCTGAAAACGGTCATTGCGAGCGCAGCGTGGCAATCCATAAGGCAGACAGAATCAAAAGCGGATGGATCGCCACGTCGCTTCGCTCCTCGCGATGACCGAATAATTCAACGATTCCCTATCGGAAACTCGTCACTGGCCGCCGGTGCCGGTCCACCCGGTAAGCCCAAATCACCAGCAGCCATTGCGCCTGACCCACTAAGATCAAGGCGGTGACGCTGGGCGGCGGCGGCCCGAGGTTGTTGGAAACCTGAACCGCGATGAGGAACACGGCGAGCCCCGCCAGCGCCCATTTCCCGGTGCGATCCCCGGGCCGGGTGACACGCAAATAAAGGCCGACCCCCAACGCGAACATGCCCAGCTCGAACAGCATTTCGAGCTCGGGCCAGGACCACAGAGACAAGCCGAGCAGCGGCGAGGCGCCGGGATAGAGCGGCAAATCCGGATAGTGCGCCAGCAGGTCCAGCAGCCAGTGGCTGAGCACGGCCAGGCCCATGACCAGGGCGCCCCGGCCTTCGCGCCGCAACAGGAAATAGGCGGCGCCGATCAGCACGGACCAGCCCAGCACCGCGAGCAGGCTGTGGGAGAAGGGGTAGTGGGTGAATTCCAGGGGCGGGCCGGGGGGATGCACCGGCGCGATGCGCACCTGTTCGATGCCCAGCATCAGCAGGCTGGGCCAGAGCAGGTCGATGAACTGGGCCGCGAGGAACAGGCTGCCCAGGGAGACCTTGGGCGCGGCGGCCTTGGCGCCGAAGGCCACGGCGAAATGGCCTAGGAACATGCGCGCGCCTTCAGCAGCCGGCCCAGGCGCAGGGTCTCGTCCACCAGCAGGGCGAAATCCGCGTCCCGGCTGCGGTGGTTGACGATGGCGGCGCGCAGCCAGCGTTGCCCGCCCAGGGTGGTGTCGGAGAGGGCGGCAGTGCCTTCCTCCTGGAGCCGGATCATGATTTCCCGGTTGAGCGAGTTCAGGGCGGCGCTGTCCAGGCCGCCCGGGTTGTAGCGGAAGCAGACGATGTTGAGGCTCACCGGGCAGAGGCGTTCCAGTTCCGGTTCCGCCCCGATCCGCTCTGCCAGACGGCATGCCTGGTCCACGTTACGGTCCATGAGCCGGCCGTAGCGGTCCAGGCCGTGTTCCTTGATGCCCATCCACACCTTGAGGGCGCGGAACTGGCGCGAGGTCTGCACCCCGTATTCGTGGAAGCTCGATTTGTTGCCGGCAATGCCTCGCTCGCAGGGTTCCAGATATTCCGCGGCCATGGCGAAGGCGGCATGGTGCAGGGCCGCGTCGCGCACCAGCACGCAGCCCGCCTCGAACGGCATGTGCATCCACTTGTGCAGGTCCAGGGCCAGGGAATCGGCCCGCTCCAGCCCGGCCAAGCGCGGCCGCACGCGCTGCGCCAGCATGCCCGCCGCGCCGATGGCGCCGTCCACGTGGAACCACAGGTCCTCGCGCGCGCACAGGTCCGCCACCGCGGCCAGGTCGTCGATGGCGCCGGTGTTCACCGTGCCGGCGCTGGCGATGACGCAGATCGGCCGCTTCCCCGCCGCCCGGTCGGCGGCGATGGCGGCTTCCAGCGCGGCGATATCCAAGGTGAAATCCGCCCGCGCCGGGATGCGGCGCAGCCCGGCCCGGCCCAGGCCCAGCAGTTCCAGGGCGCGCGCGTTGCTGCTGTGGGCCTCGCTGGAGGCGTACACCACCAGGGGTTGCGGCGCCGCCGCCATGCCCTCGGCGCGCACGTCGAAGCCGGCCTTGGCATGGCGCGCCACCGCCAGCCCGATCAGGTTGGCCATGGACGCCCCGCTGGTGAGCAGCCCGCCCGCCCCGGCGGGAAAGCCCATCATGGCCTTGATCCAGTCGACCACCTGCCGCTCCACCCGGATCGCCGCGTGGTTGCCGCCCCCCGCGTTGCTGTTCATCACCGCCGCCAGGAATTCCGCCAGCGCCCCGCTTAGGCTGCCGTTGCCCATCACCCACGCCCAGAAGCGCGGGTGCGGGTTGCCCATGGGGTAGGGCAGCACGGTTTCCACGAAGTCGCGGTAGGCCGCTTCCATGCCTTGCGGCGCGCGCGGCGCGGGTTCCCGGAAGCGGGCCTCCAGGTCGGCGGGAACGGCCCGCCAGACCGGGCCATCGAGGGTGTCGTTCAGGTAGGCGAAGGCGTCGTCCACCATGCGGTGGGCGAGCGCGCGCAAGGCGTCCGGGTTTTCCGGATCGAGACTTTCCGGTCGGGGTTCGGGGGCTGAAGCCTCTAGTCGGTCCATCGGCGTGCGCGCGGGGTGGGCGCTGGGTTGAATCGGGTGCCGACTTTATCGCGTGGGGCGGTTCATGGAGAAACGCGCGGACGAAAAAAAGGGCGGACTGGAAGCAACAGTCCGCCCAAAGGGAGAGCGATAGGACGTGTTTATTCGACTTTCAGGGCCTTGCCGGGACAGGCGGCGACCACTTGCCGGACCTCTTCCGCCGTGGCGTTTTCCGGCTGGATCAGGAACTGGCCGTTTTCCACCTTGAACACCTGGGGCAGGGTCTTCACGCAGTTGCCGCTGTGGCAACAGGCTTGGTCATTCCATGCGACTTTCATAGGGCTTCCTTCCTTGGCTGAATCTCGGCTAATGGGGGGCACCCGCGCGGCGGGCACCTGGAAGGGATTGTCGAGTGGGGCGTTCGTGACGCCAATTGGGGGAAGTCCGCCCGGATACCCGGAGTTCTACGGGGTTTGCATCCGCCCTCTTGCATGCAGCCATGCAGACGCTTCCCCACCGCCCCTCTCCCGCAAGCGGGGGCGGGGTGCGCGACAGCGCGGGTGGGGGGAAAACAAGCGGGAACGCTCATGACACGCGCGAAAACGCACGCCCCGCCACCTCACCCCTCCGGATCGAACATGTCGTGCTTGATGCTGTGTCGATTGGCGATCAACTCATCGATGCCCGGCTCGTCGTTCAGCGCGCGCCGGATGGCGAGCTTGGTGGCCTCGTAGTTGGTCCGGTACAGGTCCTTGTGGTCCAGGTTGGGATCGGTGGCGCAGCGGGGGTCGATCCACACCAGGCTGACGATGCACAGCTCGTTGACCTGGTCCCGGGGCAGGGTGCCGTCGATGACGCAATCCAGCACCGCGTCGGCGGTGGCGGACTGCACCGTGCCGCCAAACAGATCCACGTAGGCCATGGTCTTCATGGTGACCTTGGGCACCATCAGCGTGGCCGGCCGCACCTGCTGATTGCAGGCGCGGATGGCGAACATGCGCGTGTGTCCGGCGCTCTGGCCCATCATGGTGGCGAAGGCGTGGCCCACCGGGCCGTCCACGCTGCCGATCAGGATTTCCGGCATGGCGTCGGTGAATTGGCCCTCCTTGGCGAGGACGGTGGCTTCGCCGGATTTGAAGACGATTTTGCTCATGGGGATTCCTTTCGATGGGGTGGGATGGCGGGTTTGTTGGGATGTTGGCGTGCCGACTGGGCTGGCCCCACGGTCGCCGCTCAGGGCTAACAGGAGCATCTTGCGAGTGGGAACTCGCGCGCGCACCGACTGCGGCGGGCAGCGCTCATTATGCTGAGCGTGGCTGGATGGGGCGATGCGGGAAATTACCTAGCTCGGCGTGCCACGGCTTTGGCCATAGGTATATGGCAGCTTTGGTGATGCTACGGGGACTGCTTAGGGTTGTTGCATTCCGGTACGGGGATCAATCAATACAACGTCCAAATGGTTGCCATCACGTAGCGGCTTGAAACCGGCGCTGTCTGTTGTCAACAGGGTGGCGCCTGAAATGCGGGTGGCTGCGGCGATCCACAGGTCGTTCTTATCGTGGAAGATTGGCCAGCCGTTTGCCTTGGCCAAGGAACTGAAATCTGCATAGGCATCGATTAGTCGCGTATCAGAAATATCGACTGACACCAGCTCTCTTTTCAACTTCTTGAGGGCAATTTGCTTCTCTGGCCCCCACCGGTTGTCGCGGGCAAAAGCCTCAATTTCCCCCAGGCTGACCTCACAAATCAAAGGGTGGAAGCTGGATTCACGTAGGTGGAATTGAGCATCTATGGTTTCCGCCGCCTTGCTAGCGCGAATCCAGTGCAACAGGATTCCTGTATCCAGCAACCATGATTCGCTGGCCCGCATCAGCTCATGGCTTCCACGGCGGCCGTGAATTCTTCATCTGATTCGTCGGCGGGGATCAGGCCAAAGATCGCTGCATACGGTTTGTTCCCTGATCGCAGGGCGGTGGCAGCCTGTAAGTAATTGCGCTGCACTTCAGGCATCGGCAGGACTGAGAAAGCAGCATCTCCGGCAACGGCGAGGCGAATGGCGTCCGCGTCCACACGAAGCAGCGATCCAGACGGCCGGAATTCAGCCAGCCCTTCGATCACGACTTGCTGGTCCAGTAGGTTGGCCAAGTCGACAATCCCATCCAAGGCCCAAACCGCTGTGACAGGGGAGCCATCCTCAAGCACCAGCCCCAGCACTTGCTTGCTGACGCCCATAAGATCGAGTCGGCCGCAAATCCGGACCCTCCGTGCGGGTGGAGTGGACCGGTACAGTTCATTGGCTGCGATGCTTAGTGGCTCATCAATGGCTTCCGGCACTAGCATGTGCTGGTCAGGCAATGAAATGGACTTCAAGCCATGACGAAGCAAACGGCCATAACTGGCGAATTGATGCAGCATGGCATGGTCGAATCGCGCGCTATCTGTTGCCTTAGCCCTAATATCGTGCAGCGAAGCGGAAAGCAGGTCGAAAGCTGTCTGCTCGGGCTTAGGACCGGTATCCCATAGCTGGCCTTGGGCGAACAATTCATGCGCGACGTAACCGAATTGCGGCACCTCGAAGCGCAAGATCGTGGAGCCATCGCTACCTTCCTTGTGGCCGATGAAGTGGACGTCTGCCGCCCGCTGCAACCCCTTCGGGACTCTTCCGCGTGTCCGGCTGGAATGCAGGAAGCCCATTCGTACTGATGCCAAGAGTGTCTCATGTACCTTGCCCAGGACAGGACCGATAAGCTCTGGACGTGGCTTCGCGCCCAAGCCTCCAGTACCTCTCAGTTCAAATGTACGCTCGACGATATTCAGAGCTGCCTCCGTGGCATTGGATGTGTTGCTTCAAGTGGCCAGTCTGCCATTTTTTCACTCGATAAGAAATTATTTAGGCCCCAGGTCAGAGCCAGTGGCCGATCAGGTGGATAAAAGCCCGATGGTTCCGATATGTTCAATGTCCGTGTTCATTCTGTTCCCATACCAGGGACAAAACAGCCTGATCGCCCACTTTGTTTTGCTTTCCCTCAATGCAGCTTGATCGTCGGCTTGTTCGGCGCATTGATCAGGTTGGCCAGCGTGCCCAGGGCGGTCTTGTAGTACCCGTTCAGCGCCACCTGGTGCATCTTGTGCAATGACCAGTAGACCAGCCGGGCGACCGCGCCTTCGATCATGACGCTGCCGCCGGTGAGGGCGCCCATGAGGTTGCCGACGGTGCTGTAGCGGCCCAGGGCCACCAGGGAGCCGTAGTCGCGGTAGACGTATTCGGGCAGGGGCTGGCCGGCCAGGCGGCGGCGGATGGATTTCGCCAGCATGCTGGCCTGCTGGTGGGCGGCCTGGGCGCGGGGCGGGACGTTGCGGTCGCTTCCCGGCATGGGGCAGGCGGCGCAGTCGCCGAAGGCGAAGATGGCTTCGTCCCGGGTGGTTTGCAGGGTGGGGCGCACAACGAGTTGGTGGATGCGGTTGCTTTCCAGGCCGTCGATGTCGGCGAGGAAGTCGGGCGCCTTGATGCCGGCGGACCACACCATCATGCTGGCCGGCACGCACAGGCCGGCGGCGGTGGAGAGGCCTTTCGCGTCGATCTCGGTGACCCGTTCGCCGGTGTGGACCTCGACGCCCAGCTCGCGCAGGCGCTCTTCCACCGCTTGCGACAAGCGTGGCGGCAGGCCGGAGACCAGGCGGTCGGCGGCTTCGATGACGACGATGCGCACGTCCTTGTCCGGGTCGATGCGTTCCAGTCCGTAGGCGGGCAGTTGGCGGGTGGTGCCGTGCAGTTCGGCGGCCAGTTCCACGCCGGTGGCGCCGCCGCCGACGATGGCGACGGTGAGCTGGCCGGGACGGATCGGGCCGGGCTGGGTGTTGGCGCGCAGGCAGGCGTTGATGAGCTTGTCGTGGAAGGCGCGCGCTTCCTCCGGCGTGTCCAGCATGACGCAGTGTTCCTTGACGCCGGGGATGCCGAAGTCGTGGGCCAGGCTGCCCACGGCGATCACCAGGGTGTCGTAGGGAATGCGCCGCTGGGGCGTGATCTCCGCGCCGTCCGCGTCCTTCGTGGCGGCCACCAGCACTTCCTTGTTGGCCCGGTCCAGGCCGTACATGCGCCCGACGCGGAACTTGAAGTGGTGCCAGCGGGCCTGGGCCAGGTATTCCAACTGGTCCGCGTAGGAATCCAGGGTGCCGGCGGCGACTTCGTAGAGCAGGGGCTTCCAGATGTGGGTGCGGGCGGCGTCGATGAGGGTGACGTGGGCCAGGCCCTTCCTGCCCAGGGTGTCTCCCAGGCGGGTGGCGAGTTCCAGGCCGCCGGCGCCGCCGCCGACGATGACGATCTTGTGCATGGTGCGGGTCCGGGTGCGCAAAGCCCTATGTTAGGGGAGAAGCGTTGTGGATCGTCTAGGGTTCGCGCAACTTGTCTTCCATGTAGGCGTCGGACGCATCCTGGTCCGGCAGCGGCAGGGTCACCGGCGCGGTGCGGGCGTCGCTGGCCAGGGCGTCGATGTTGTCGCCGGTGAGGGTCTTCAGGAAGGCGACCAGGTCGGCTTTCTCCTGGAAATCCAGATGCAGCGGCACCAGCAGGGGCGACTTGTTCTCGTTGTCGATGCCGCCCTTGTCGTAGAACTCCACCACGTCCTCCAGGGTCGCCAGGGAGCCGTCGTGCATGTAGGGCTGGGTGACCGCCACGTTGCGCAGCATGGGGGTCTTGTAGGCCCAGCGGTCCTTCGGGTCGATGGTGACCTCGTAACGGCCCACGTCGGGCTGGGGCGGCTCGAAGGATTTCAACAGGGAGCCCATGACCTGCACGAAGATGCCGGGGGCGAGCTGGACCTTGTAGCTGCTGCGTTCCGGGAACATGGTGCGTTCCCAGCCCAGGCCGGTGTTGTGGAATGTGTGGTCGGTGAACAGAGCGGATTTCTCGTCCACCAGATGGCAGGTGGAACAGCGGCCCTTGCCCATGAACACCTGGAAACCGCTTTGCTCGCGGGCATTCAGGGCGGTCTTGTCGCCGCCGAAGAACCAGCGGTCGAAGCGGGAATTGCCGGACAGCAGGGTGCGTTCGTAGCTGGCCAGGGCCTGGCCGATGCGTTCCGCGGTCACCGGCCCGCCGAAGGCCGCCTCGAACAGGCCCTTGTATTCGGGCAGGCGGCGCACCTTCTCCACCACATAGCCGATGGAGGGCATGTCCATCTCCACCTTGGTCAGCAGCGGGCCCCAGACCTGGTCTTCCAAGTGGGGCTCGCGTCCCTCGTGGAACAGGCTCTTCTGGTAGGCCACGTTGTACATGGCCGGCGAGTTGCGGCGCAGGCTGCGCCCCTCCATGCCGATGGCCGCCCCCAGTTCGTGGGAGGTGAAGCCCTGTTCCGGCACGTGGCACATGGCGCAGGACATGGTGTTGTTGTGGGACAGGCGTCGGTCCATGAACAGGCGCCGGCCCAGGTCGATCTTTTCCCTTGTGAGCGGGTTCGCGGCGGGAACCGGCACCTGCGGCAAGCCCAGGGGCGGGGCCAGGGCGACCGGGGTGTCGGCGCGGGCGGCTTGCGCGGAAAGCAGCAGGGCCAAGCCCAGCGCCAACGCGCCTAGCGCGCCCGCCAGCCGACTCCCCCCTTTTTTAAAGGGGGGTGGGGGGGGATTTCGCAATGCTGGGGAGAATGGAAAGCGTGTCTTCAAGGAAGCCGGCTTTAAATCCCCCCTGCCCCCCTTTCCCAAAGGGGGGAAAAGGCATGTGCTGAGGCTGTCCGCGAACCGACTCCCTCCCTTTGCCAAAGGAGGGGAAAAGCATGGTTCGCTACCGACGACCAATCCTCTCCCCCCTTTGGAAAAGGGGGGCTGGGGGGGATTCTTCCGCTGGTTGGCAATAAGCGAGCGAGTCTGAGCGGAGGCCGGGTTCAAATCCCCCCACCCCCCCTTTTGCAAAGGGGGGAAACGCCAACCGTTCCTGATGCCCATCACTTCAAGCCTTCTTCCATCAACAGGGTAAGTATGTCGTTGTAGACCATGTCGGCGTGCATATAGACGGTGGTGTAGATCTCGCGCACCACATGCTTCTCGTCGATCAGGAAGATCTTGAGGACGTGGCTGAAGGTGCCGCGCGGTTGCTTCGTGTCCGGGTCCATTTCCACGAACACGTCCTGGCCGAAGTCGTCCAGGATGGGCAGCAGGTCGGGCAGGCCGGCGGTGGTGAGGAAATCCCATTCGACGGGCTGGCCGGGCTTGGAGTTGTCGCCCGCGTAAAGGCGCAGCATTTGCGGCGTGTCCCGCTTCGGGTCGAAGGACAGACTGACCAGACGCACCTTGCCATGCAGGCGGGGGTCTTTCTCCAGCCGGTTTTGCAGGTTGTGGAACACGATGTAGGCGTAGGGGCAGCCGTTGGGGTCGGCGCAGGTGGTGTAGATGAAGGACAGCAGGGTGACCTTGCCGCCGGTGAAGTCGGACAGCTTGCGGGTTTCGCCGTGGATATCCAGCACCCGGCCTTCGCCGGCGGTCATGATGTGCTGGAGTTCATAGCTGCCGGCGGCGGGCAGCGCAAAGCCGAGTTCGGTCGGCGGGGCCGTGTCGATGGGTTTGAGCTCGTCGGCGCGGAGGCCGGGGGCGGAACCGATCAGCAGGCAGAGTATGAGGCGCGCGAAAAAAACGCCTCCCCCGAGGGGGAGGCGAATAAGCGCGGAGAGTCTTGCGCGGAACGAACCCATTGCCTGCTTACTGGTCGTTGTTCACGGCCAGTTTCAGGTTGTCCAGGCCTTCGGCCTGGGCTTGCAGAGGTTGCAGGGTGCGCATGTCGCGCGCCTGGAACTTCATGTGGTGGGCGCGGCCGAGCTTCTCCTTGTAGAAGTCGATCGAGAAGGCCAGTTTCAGCTCCTTGCCGTCCCAGTTGTACATCTTCAGGAACTGCTCGTCGTCCTTGCCCTTCTTGTCCCAGTTGCCCAGCAGGGAGGTGGTGTAGTAGACGCGCTTGCCGTCGTAGCTCTGGGACACCATGTTGACCTGGGAACCCACCTTCATCTTGTAGGTTTCCTTCGGGTGCATGGGGTCGGCGAAGTCCCAGTAGCGGGTGGTGCCGTCCATGAAGGTGTTGATCCACATGCCCTTGCCGTCGGCGGTCATGGAGATGTCCACCGGCAGGGGAATATCGGCCGGGTTGCCGATGGTGCCGACATCGTGGGCCTGCCATTCACCCTTGGCGTCCTGCTTGTAGACCCAGATCTTGGAGGTCAGCGCGGTGGTGGAGACCGCGAAGTTGTCGCCCTTGTTCCAGGACCAGCGGGCTTCCAGCGGGGCGCCGGGGGTGTCGAAGACCTTGAGCGGCTTCATGGTCTTGTAATCCCACATGACGGAGGTGTTGCCGAAGTGCTTCATGGCCTCCGGATCCTTCACCATCTTGCCCAGATCCATCATGTAGTTGTTCCAGCCGGTGAAGGACGTGGACAGCATGACGTTCTTCTTCGGGTTGATGGCCACGTCGTAGTTGTAGCCGTCGCCCTTGGTGCCGCCGATGTCGGTGGTGGGCATGTTGACGGTCTTAACGTACTCGCCCTTGTTGTTGTAGATCACGTGGGCGGTGACGCCGCCATGGTCCTTGTTGTTGGACAGGCCGGTGATGATCATGCGGCCGGGCGTGGCGTAGAAGGTGTGTGGGCCGACCACGCCGCCGGACTTCTCGACGAAGTCGGTGATGGTCTTCACCAGCTTGGGCTTCGCCGGATTGCTGGCGACGTCGAAGATGAAGATCTTGCTGCTGTCCAGGCCGCCGCCCCAGAGATAGCGGCGGTCGTCGGTGAGGCCCACGTGGTGCGCCTCGTTGCGGCCGCCCACGGACAGGGTGGCGATCACCTTGCCGAAGTGCTTGGACTTGGGATTCACGTCCACGGTCACGAGTTTGTCGGAGCCGTCGCCGATCCCCTCCACGCCCAGGGTCCAGACGTAGACGAAGTCTTCCTGGCCCTTGATCAGGGGGGTGAACGGGGAACAACTGGTTTCGTCGGCATGGGAAATCGTCGGCAGGGCGGTAACGCCCAGGGCGACAACGGTGGATACAGCGGCAGCCAGGGTCTTAACGGAAAAACGGGTATTGCATTTAGTCATGTCAGTCTCCTCATCATCCATAGTTTCCAAGCGCACTGATGCAACGTTCCGGGGTCGCCTGGATGACGGCCGGAGTGCGAGCAAAGCGACGCGAAGGACTGGTAGGCAATTACCATGCCACGAGAATTAACATAACTAAATCAATGTATTAAAGAATTTGCTAAGGAGGCGGCCGTGCTCGCGCCGTGACAGATTGACATTGCGGGGGTGTGACAAATTGTCGCGGAGACAGGCCGTTTTCTCCTGCCGGCGACCTGCGCGAATCCGCTTCGCGAAAGTCGCGAAAATTCCTGGCGACCCCCCCTTCGCATCGCGCCGGGCGGGATGGGACGCGTGATTCCTATGGGCGTGACAGTGTGTCACGAGGAAACACCCGGCAGATGACCACACCCTGAAAAAAGTCTTTTTTGTCCGCTTTTAACCCATTGAAATATATGGTGTTATTCGGTGTTTCCAAGGGTGGTTCATGCTGGCATGCGAATTGCTGGACAGTAGTGATCCACCACCACGCCGTTTCGATATGTCCACTGAATCCCCTTTCGCGGCGCCTCAATCCGGCCTATTGCCGGCCCTGCATCAGATCCAGGATGCGCGCGGCCATATCTCCGACGAGGCCGTCGCCGAACTGGCCAAGGCGCATAACCTGTCCCGGGCCGAGGTCGAGGGCGTGATCGGCTTTTATCACGACTTCCATCGCGCGCCGCAAGGCCGCCACCGTTTGCGCGTGTGCCGCGCCGAATCCTGCCAGGCCATGGGCGGCGAGGCCCTCGCCGAACACGCGGGCAAGGTTCTGGGCACCGAGTTCGGCGCCACCACCGCGGACGGCGCCGTCACCCTGGAGGCGGTCTATTGCCTGGGCAATTGCGCCTGTTCCCCCGCCGTCATGCTGGACGACCGGCTGCTCGGCCGGGTCACCGCCGAGCGCCTGGACGCCTTGCTGGCCGAGGCGGTGTCCCGATGACCGCCCGCATCTTCATCCCGCGCGATGCCGGCGCCCGTTCCGTGGGCGCGGACGCGGTGCTCGACGCGGTCGCCGCCGAGCTCGATCGGCGCGGGCTGGATCTGGAGATCGTGCGCAACGGCTCGCGCGGCCTGTACTGGCTGGAGCCGCTGGTGGAAGTGGAAGTCGCCGGCATCCGCCACGCCTACGGCCCGGTGACGCCGGAAGCCGTGCCGGGGCTGTTCGCGGCCGGCTGGCTGGAGGGCGGCGCCCATCCCCTGGCGCTGGGCCCCACCGCCGACATCCCCTACCTGCGGGCGCAAAGCCGGCTCACCTTCGCCCGCATGGGCGTGACCGATCCGCTGTCCCTGGACGACTACCGCGCCCATGGCGGCCTCGCGGGCCTGGAAAAGGCGCTCGCCATGACGCCCGAGGCCATCGTCGCGGAGGTCGAGGCCGCCGGCCTGCGCGGCCGGGGCGGCGCGGGGTTCCCCACGGCGATCAAGTGGCGCACCGTGCTCGGCGCGCCCGGCGACCGCAAGTACATCGTCTGCAACGCCGACGAGGGCGATTCCGGCACCTTCTCCGACCGCATGCTGATGGAGGGCGACCCCTACTGTCTGATCGAGGGCATGGTCATCGCCGGCCTGGCGGTGGGCGCGGACACCGGCTACCTCTATCTGCGCTCGGAATATCCGGACGCCTGGGAGGTGCTGGAGAGCGCGATCATCAACGCGAACCGGGAAGGTCTGCTGGGGGACGACGTGCTGGGCTCCGGCCGGCGCTTCGAGTTGATCCTGTTCAAGGGGGCCGGCGCCTACGTGTGCGGCGAGGAGACCTCGCTGCTGGAGAGCATCGAGGGCAGGCGCGGCCTGGTGCGCGCGAAACCGCCCCTGCCGGCCCTGCAAGGCCTGTTCGGCAAGCCGACGGTGGTGAACAACGTCATCACCCTGGCCTGCGCGCCCTGGATCCTGGCCCACGGCGGCGCGGCCTACCGGGAATACGGCGTCGGCCGTTCGCGCGGCACGTTGCCCTACCAGTTGGCCGGCAACCTGAAATACCCGGGCCTGGTGGAGGCGCCCTTCGGCGTCACCCTGCGTGAACTGCTCTACGAATACGGCGGCGGCGCCGCCAGCGGCCGGCCGATCCGCGCGGTGCAGGTGGGCGGGCCGCTGGGCGCCTTCGTGCCGGCCTCCGGGTTCGACCTGCCCCTGGACTACGAGGCCTTCGCCGCCGCCGGCGCCACCGTGGGCCACGGCGGCATCGTCGCCTTCGACGACACGGTGGACATGGCGAAGATGGCCCGCTACGCCATGCACTTCTGCGCCGTGGAATCCTGCGGCAAGTGCACCCCCTGCCGCATCGGCTCGGTGCGCGGCGTGGAACTCCTCGACGGCATGCTGGCCGAACGGCCCAAGCAGGCCAACGACGACGCTTTGTTGCGCGACCTGTGTCAGACCATGCTGGAAGGTTCGCTGTGCGCCATGGGCGGCATGACCCCGTATCCGGTCCTGTCCGCCCTGAACCACTATCCGGAAGACTTCGGCCTGGCGCCGAAACGAGAGGAGGCCGCGACATGAGCCTGCATTGCCATCACGACCGGGGCACCCCGGCCCGCGTCTCGACGCAAAAAATCACCCTGAGCATCGACGGCGTGCCGGTCACCGTGCCCGCCGGTACTTCGCTCATGCATGCCGCCGCCGAGGCGGGCATCGATGTGCCCAAGCTGTGCGCCACCGAGCAGTTGGAAGCCTTCGGCTCCTGCCGCCTGTGCGTGGTGGAGGTGAAGGGCCGGCGCGGTTTCCCCGCCTCCTGCACCACCCTCGCGGAGGAAGGCATGGAGGTCACCACCGAGAGCGACGCCTTGTTCCGTCTGCGCCGGGGCGTCATGGAGCTGTATATCTCCGACCATCCCCTTGACTGCCTGACCTGTTCCGCCAACGGCAACTGTGAACTGCAGGACATGGCCGGTCGCGTCGGTCTGCGCGAGGTGCGCTACGCCGACGGCGCCAACCACCTGGAGGAGGACGCGGACGTTTCCAACCCCTATTTCGCCTACGACCCGGCCAAGTGCATCGTCTGCTCCCGCTGCGTGCGCGCCTGCTCGGACATCCAGGGCACGTTCGCCCTGACCACCACCGAGCGGGGTTTCGATTCGCGCATCGCGGCGGCCGGCGGCGCGGATTTCCTGGATTCGGAATGCGTGTCCTGCGGCGCCTGTGTCGCCGCCTGCCCGACCGCGGCATTGATGGAGAAGTCCGTGCTCCAGTTGGGCCAGCCCCAGCGCAGCGTCACCACCACCTGCGCCTATTGCGGCGTCGGCTGTTCGCTGAACGCCGAGTTGCAGGGCGAGAAGGTGATCCGCATGGTGCCGGACCTTAACGGCGGCGCGAACCGGGGCCACGCCTGCGTCAAGGGGCGCTTCGCCTGGGGCTACGCGACCCACGCCGACCGCATCACCACGCCCATGATCCGCAAGTCCATCCGCGATCCCTGGCGGGTGGTGAGCTGGGAGGAGGCGGTCAACCACGCCGCGTCCGAATTCAAGCGGCTGCAAGGCCAGTTCGGCGCGGAATCCATCGGCTCCATCACCTCCTCGCGTTGCTCCAACGAGGAAACCTATCTGGTGCAGAAGCTGACCCGGGCCGCTTTCGGCGTCAACAACGTGGATACCTGCGCCCGCGTCTGCCATTCCCCCACCGGCTACGGCCTGAAGCAGACCCTGGGGGAATCCGCCGGCACCCAGGATTTCGACTCGGTCATGATGGCGGACGTGGTGCTGGTGATCGGCGCCAACCCCACCGACGGCCATCCCGTGTTCGGCTCGCGTCTGAAACAGCGCTTGCGCCAGGGCGCGAAGCTGATCGTCGCCGATCCCCGCGCCATCGATCTGGTGGACACGCCCCACGTGCGCGCGGCCCATCACCTGAAGCTGCGGCCCGGCACCAACGTGGCCCTGGTCAACGCCCTGGCCCACGTCATCGTCGCCGAGGGGCTGCTGGACGAGGCCTTCGTCGCGGCCCGCTGCGACGGCGAATCCTTCGCCAAGTGGCGCGCCTTCGTCGCCGACCCGCGCCATAGCCCGGAAGCCACGGAAGACGTCACCGGCGTGCCCGCCGTCGAGGTGCGCGAGGCCGCGCGCCTGTACGCCGGCGCCGGCAACGGCGCGATCTACTACGGCCTCGGCGTCACCGAGCACAGCCAGGGTTCCACCATGGTCATGGGCATCGCCAACCTGGCCATGGCCACCGGCAACATCGGCCGGCCCGGCGTCGGCGTGAACCCGCTGCGCGGCCAGAACAACGTGCAGGGCTCCTGCGACATGGGCTCCTTCCCCCATGAACTGCCCGGCTACCGGCACGTGTCCGACGACGCGACCCGGCATCTGTTCGAATCCGCCTGGGGCGTGACGCTGTCCGACGAGCCCGGCCTGCGCATCCCCAACATGTTCGACGCGGCCGTCTCCGGCAGCTTCAAGGGCCTCTACGTGCAAGGCGAGGACATCGCCCAGTCCGACCCCAACACCCAGCACGTCACCGCCGCCCTGGAGGCTCTGGAATGCCTGGTGGTGCAGGATCTGTTCCTGAACGAGACCGCGAAGTTCGCCCACGTCTTCCTGCCCGGCGCGTCCTTCCTGGAGAAGGACGGCACCTTCACCAACGCGGAACGGCGTATCTCCCGCATCCGCAAGGTGATGCGGCCCATGGCCGGCTACGCGGACTGGGAGGCCACGCAGCTGCTGGCCAACGCCCTCGGCTATCCCATGAACTACACGCACCCGTCCGAGATCATGGACGAGATCGCCCGCCTGACGCCGACCTTCCACGGTGTTTCCTACGCCAAGCTGGACGAGCTGGGCAGCATCCAGTGGCCCTGCAACGAGATGCATCCCACCGGCACGCCCACCATGCATGTGGAGGAGTTCGTGCGCGGCAAGGGCCGCTTCATGCTCACCGAATACGTGGCCACGGAAGAGCGGGTGAATCGCCGCTTCCCCTTGCTGCTCACCACCGGCCGCATCCTCAGCCAGTACAACGTGGGCGCCCAGACCCGGCGCACCGCGAACACCGTGTGGCATCCGGAGGACATCCTGGAACTGCATCCGGTGGACGCGGAAGACCGGGGCATCCGCGACGGCGACTGGGTCGGCGTGCAGAGCCGGGCCGGCGAGACGGTGCTGCGCGCGCTGATCAGCGAGCGCATGCAGCCCGGCGTGGTCTACACCACCTTCCACTGGCCCGGTTCCGGCGCCAACGTGGTGACCACGGAGAATTCCGACTGGGCCACCAACTGCCCGGAATACAAGGTCACCGCGGTGCAGGTGTCGCGGGTGGAACAGCCCTCGGTCTGGCAGAAGCAGTTCGCCCGCTTCAGCGAGGAGCAATTGGAATTGCTGAAGGCGGAAGCGAGGGCGAGGGAAACCGCGAACCATGCGCCCGTCTGAATTGTCCGCTATCGACATGGCCCTGCCGCCGCCCCTGGTGGAGACCGCCGCCCACGAGGCCAAGGGCATGCGCATGGACACGGTGCCGGAGGAGGTGCCGGTGGCGCTGGCCTACAACGACATCTCCCACGCGGTGATGCTGGCGAGTCCGGCCGACCTGGAGGATTTCGCCCTGGGCTTCAGCCTGAGCGAGGGCATCCTCGCCAGTCCTTCGGAGTTGTACGACCTGGAACTGGAGGCCGGCGATAAGGGCGTGGTGGTGCGCATGCGCATCGCCGAGGAACGCTTTTTCGCCCTCAAGGGCCGCCGCCGCGCCCTGGCCGGCCGCACCGGTTGCGGCCTGTGCGGCGTGGAAAGCCTGGACCAGGTGGCGCGTCCGCTCGCGCCGTTGCCGTCCGGTACGCCCATCGCCGCCGCCGCCTTGCGGCGCGCCCTGGCCGGGCTCCAGCAACGCCAGCCCCTGCGCGACCGCACCGGCGGCGTGCATGCCGCCGGCTGGGCCGATGCCGCCGGCGACATCCAATTCGTGCGCGAGGACGTGGGGCGCCACAATGCCCTGGACAAGCTTATCGGCGCCCTGATCGGCGGCGGATTCGATCCCCGTTCCGGTTTCGCCCTGGTGACCAGCCGGGCCAGTTTCGAGATGGTGCAGAAGGCCGCGTCGGTGGGCATTCCCCTGCTCGCCGCGGTGTCCGCGCCCACCGGCTACGCGATCCGCCTGGCGGGAGATGTGGGCCTGACCCTGGCGGGTTTCGTGCGCGCCGACCGCTACACGCTGTACAGCCATCCCGAACGCATAAGTAGATAAACAGAGGACCGTAACGCATGGATATCGCCCGCTTGATCCAGATGGCCAACCAGATCGGCGCTTTTTTCGAGGCGGAACCGGATCGTGTCGCCGCCCGCAACGGTGTGGCCGACCATCTGGCCAAATTCTGGGAGCCGCGCATGCGCGCTTCGATCCTGTCGCATCTGGACGGCACGGACGGGGAAGGCCTCAAGCCGCTGGTGCGGGAGGCGCTCGCTGAACACCGCGGGCGCCTGGTCGGCCGCAAGGAGCCGTCATGAGCCGCGCCTTCGTCGCCCTGGGGGGGAACCTGGGCGCCGTGGAAGCGCGCCTGCTGGCGGTCATGGCCGAGCTGGACGAGTTCCCCCGCACCCGCCTGCTGCGCGCCTCGTCCCTCTACCGCAGCGCGCCGGTGGGCTACGCGGAGCAGCCGGATTTCGTCAACGCGGTCGCCCTGGTGGAAACCGGCTTGCCTTCCGGCGAGTTGATGCGAGCCCTGCTGGCCCTGGAAACCCAGCACGGCCGCGTGCGCGGCGCGCGCAACGGTCCGCGCACCCTGGACCTGGATCTGTTGCTGTACGGCGAGGAGCGGCGCGACGAGGGCTTCCTGATCCTGCCCCACCCGCGCATGCACCTCCGTTCCTTCGTGCTCGCGCCCCTGTTGGAAATCGCGCCGGACCTGGAAATCCCGGGAGTGGGCCGCGCCGCGCACGCGTATGCGGCTTGCGGCGATCAGGCGGACGTGGTCCGCATTGGCGGAACCGGCTTCGATTGGGGCTATCTGGCGCTGCGCAAACTCGGCCGGGGCTTGGTGCCGGCCGTGGGCAGGCCACACGCGCCGGACTTTTGGAATACGCCTGAATTCAAGCGTTCATAGGGCTGGAGTCCATTCCGAGTTCGGGTATAATCTCGCCTCTTCGCGCGGGGCCGGCCTGGTTTTCAACGAGGCTCAGTCTCCGACGGCAAGTCGCTTTTCCCGGTGGTGGCGGTAGCTCAATTGGTAGAGTCCCAGATTGTGATTCTGGCTGTTGTGGGTTCGAGTCCCATCCGTCACCCCACCTTCACTTCCCCGCTGTTCAAGTCCCCTTCTTGATGCCGTTCGCTTCCGCCTGCCTCGCCTTGGGGCCGGACTTGGGCATCAGGCCGTAGGTCCATTTGTTGCGCCAGGCGGCATAGACCGCGCTGGGATATTCGGGCCGCCCCAGGCTGCCGTTGTAGCGGCCCAGGGCGCGGAACAGGTCGCCCCGCTCGATGTCGATGTAATGGCGCAGGATGGTCACGCCGTAGCGCAGATTGGTGCGCAGGTGGAACAGGTTCTGGTCCGGCGTGCCGATCAGCTTGGTCCAGAACGGCATGACCTGCATGTAGCCCTGGGCCGTGGCGGAAGACACCGCGTACTTGCGGAAGCCGCTTTCCACTTCGATCAGGCCCAGCACCATTTCCGGGTCCAGGCCGGCGCGGATGGATTCGTAATGCACGGTGTTGAGGAAATCCTCCCGGTATTCCTGGTCCGGAATCCGTTTCGCCAGGCGGCGCGACATTTCCGCGAGCCAGGCCTGGACATAGGGCGAATCGGCGAATGCGGCCCTTTCCACGGCGGCGTCGGAGACGGCCTTGGACAACTGGGATTTGACGCTGGCGGACAGGGGCTCGTAGACCTGGGCGCCGGCCATGACGCCACCGGCCACGAACATCGGCAACCACGCCAGCAACCAGAGCAGATGTTTCAAACCGCGCTTCGACATGACTTGACCCGTTCCTCGATGAATCCGACTGCTTCCTGTTGAGCAATCTTCGTGCCGGAAGCATCGGTACGTCCCTGATACTCCAGCATCCCTTCCTTCAATCCCCGGTCGCTGACCACGACCCGGTGCGGCACGCCGATGAGCTCCATGTCGGCGAACATGACGCCGGGACGCTCGTCCCGGTCATCCAGCACCACGTCGATGCCGGCGGCAACCATTTGATTATAGAGACTCTCGGCGGCTTCCCGGACGGCATCGCTGCGCTTCAGGCCAAGCGGCACGATGGCCAGCTCGAACGGCGCGATGGACTGGGGGAAGACGATGCCGCGCTCGTCGTTGCCCTGCTCGATGGCGGCGCCGACGATGCGGGAAACGCCGATACCGTAGCAGCCCATGACCAGGACCTGGGACTTGCCGTTCTCGTCCAGGAACTTGGCGTCCAGGGCCTGGGAATACTTGCTGCCCAGCTTGAAGATGTGGCCCACCTCGATACCGCGGCACAGGTCGAGGCTGCCCTTGCCATCCGGGCTGGGGTCGCCCGCCACCGCGTTGCGGATATCGGCCACCTGGGGTTCCGGCAGGTCGCGGCCGAAGTTGACGCCGGCGAGGTGGAAGCCGTCCTCGTTGGCGCCGCAGACGAAGTCCGCCAGGTTGGCGACGGAACGGTCGGCGAAGACGGGAATGTTCAAGCCGACAGGGCCGAGAGAGCCGACGCCGCAACCCAAGGCTGTCCGGATTTCGGCATCACTGGCGAATTCCATGGGATTCAGCACGCCCGGCAATTTTCCGGCCTTGACCTCGTTCAACTGGTGATCGCCGCGCACCAGCAGGGCGACCAGACCTTCCTCGCCGCGCACGACCAGGGTCTTCACGACCTTGCCCGCCGGCACCTTCAGGAAAGCGGTCACTTCCTCGATGGTGTGCTGTCCCGGCGTGGCGACCTTTTCCATGCCGGCGGCGGCGGCGGCGCGGGGCGCGGCGGGCGCCACCGCCTCCGCCATCTCCACGTTGGCGGCGTAATCGGAGTCCGGGCAGAAGGCGATGGCGTCCTCGCCGGAATCGGCGAGCACGTGGAATTCATGGGAGCCGGAGCCGCCGATGGCGCCGGTATCCGCCGCGACGGCGCGGAACTTCAGGCCCAGGCGCGTGAAGATGCGGCTGTAGGCCGCGTGCATGACCTGGTAGGTGGCGTCCAGGCTGTCCTCGCCGGCGTGGAAGGAATAGGCATCCTTCATGAGGAATTCCCGCGCGCGCATGACGCCGAAACGGGGCCGGATTTCGTCGCGGAACTTGGTCTGCACCTGGTAGAAGTTCACCGGCAACTGGCGGTAGGAGCGGATTTCCTTGCGCGCCAGATCGGTGATGACCTCCTCGTGGGTGGGGCCGAAGCAGAAGTCGCGCTCATGGCGGTCCTTGATCTTCAGCATCTGGGGCCCGAACACGGCCCAGCGGCCGGATTCCTGCCATAGCTCGGCGGGCTGCACGGCGGGCATCAGTAATTCGATGGCGCCGGCCCGGTTCATCTCCTCGCGCACGACGGCTTCCACCTTGCGCAGGATGCGCAGGCCCAGGGGCATCCAGGTATACAGGCCGGAGCCCAGGCGCTTGATCAGGCCCGCGCGCAGCATGAGCTTGTGGCTGACCAGCTCGGCCTCGGCGGGGGCTTCTTTGCTGGTGGACAGGAAAAACTGGGAAATCCGCATGGCATCCGACTCGTTGGGGTGAGCGGCGCATTTTAGCAAACCCTGATGTTGCGCCGTCGATTCGGCGGCTCAGCGGATGTGGGAAAGCTCCTTGTTGAGCATTTCGATGTTCTTTTCGTGCATGCGCACGGCATCCGTCAGCTTTCCGATATCCGCGCCCGGCTGCCTGCGGCTCGCGGACAACTCGTTGCGGGCCGCGGCCAGGTTGCTTTCCTCGCTGCGCATCTCCTGTTCCAGAAGCTGGCGCCGCATGTCGTCCCGCTTGCGTTGCGTGCCCACGTCGACCTTCGGGAAATAGCTGGGCGTGGCGATGCGGCCGCTCGACTTCGATTTGCCGGCTTTCGGCGCGGCCGGGATGGGCGCGCCGGTATCGGGTATGACCATCTGGGGCTTGCTGCCCGGACGCGGCATGTTGGTGTAGGTCACCATGCCGTTGTCGTCGACGAACTTGTAGATTTCCGCCTGGGCTGGCGGCACAAGAACGAAAGCAAGGGTGAAGACTATACGGCGCATCGGTCGATCACGGGTCGCAACGGGGCTAAGTTTAGCCTGTTTGGCGCCGCGCCCGCCCGATTTGCCGCTCCGCTTCAGCCATTGCCGAGCTTGAATCGGCTGACGGCGGCGGATAGCCGGGCGGACAGCTCGCCGAGCACCTGGGCCGCGCTGGCGGAACTCTCCGCCGCGCGGTGGTTGGTGGAGGCCATGTCGAGAATATCCGTGACACGCCCGGAGATGTCCCGGCAGGCGCCGTCCTGGTTCGAGCGGATCGAATCGATGGCGTGGATCTGTTGGCTGAGCCCGCCCACCGCGGCGGTGATCTCGGCGATGGCGCGGTCGCCCTGCCGGGTCTTTTCGACGCCCTGGGCGACCTGGTTGTGGACCTGTTCCATGGCGACCACCGCCGTGGTGGTCTCGTTCTGGATCGTGCTGATGGTCGAGGAAATCTCGTCCGTGGCTTTCGCGGTGCGTTCCGCGAGTTTGCGCACCTCGTCCGCGACCACGGCGAAGCCCCGGCCCTGCTCGCCCGCGCGGGCGGCCTCGATGGCGGCGTTGAGCGCCAGCAGGTTGGTCTGGTCGGCGATGTCCTTGATGACGCTGACGATGCGGCCGATCTCCTCGGAATGATTGCCCAGGGAGGCGATGGTGCTGGAGGTCTGGCTGACCGACTGGGAAATGCCGTCGATGCTGGCGGCGGCCTCGTTGACGACGCGATGGCCATCCTTGGCCAGATCGCGGGCGCGGTCGGTGGCCTGGATCATGGAGGCGATGTTGTCGCCCACCTGGGAGGACGCGTTGGTCATTTCATGGGCCGAGGCGGTGGTGGTCTCCGCCAGTTGCCGCTGCTGGTCGGAAGCTTCCACCACGCTGCGGCTGTTCTGGGTGGTGCGGGTCGCCGCCTCTTCCAGTTCGCCGGCCGCCTGGCGGATTTCGCCGATGAGCAGGCCGAATTCCCGCGCCATGTTGTTGAAGGTGTTGCCCACCTGGGCCATTTCGTCCTTGCCCTGGACCTGGATGTTGCCGGACAGATCGCCCTGGGCCAGCCGCGATGCCGCTGCCTCGAGATTTTTCGCGCCGCGCACGATGGACTGGCGGATCACCAGGCTGAGGAAGATGGACAAGGCGAGGCCGATCACGATCCCGCCTATGGCCGTGAGGTTGAGGACCTTGGCGAGCTTTTCCATTTGCGCGCGATAGGCGCCCGCTTCGCCGGTGAGGTGGTCGATCAGCGCGTCGGTGGCGGTCTGCACGAGGCCAAAGGAGGGGTCCATCACTTCCCTGCTGTGTTTTTCCGCCTCGTCGAATTTTTCTCCGCTGAGGAGATCGCGGATCACGCCGATGCCATTGATGCCGAAGTTCTTGCGCACCGCCAGATAGGTCTCCAGCAATTTCTTCTCTTCCGCCGAGAGAGGCTGTTTCTGGTACGTCTCCAGGGTTTCGTTGATGGTGCGTACCCGCTTGTCCACCACGTCGAAGATTTCCTGGGCCGCGAAACTGTCCCTGGCCAGACGCGCCCGGAAGATGTCGTTGCGGATCTGGAACTGGGTCATGCGGATCTTTTCCAGCTGATTGATGGACAGCAGGTGGCGGTCATAGATTTGCGCCAGGGCCTGGTTGGCCTGCTGCATGCCCCAGATGCCGATGATGCCGACGATCAGAAGCAGCAGGGAGGTGATGACGGTCAGGGCGATCAGGCGGGTGCCGATCTTGAGATTGTTCAGAAGATGCATTGCATTCTCCAGGCTCGGCCGCGAATCCTGCGCGGAATCGACGCGAAAAAAAGGGCGGGGACAACCCCGCCCTTATTACGGCAAGCCAGAGAAAAAATTTATGCCGATCTGCGTTACACGCTGTAATACATGTCGAATTCGATGGGGTGGGTGGTCATCCGCATGCGGGTGACTTCTTCCATCTTCAATTCGATGTAGGCGTCGATGAACTCGTCGCTGAACACGCCGCCGGCGGTCAGGAAGGCGCGATCCTTGTCCAGTTCGGCCAGCGCCATGTCCAGGCTGTGGCAGACGGTCGGGATCTTGGCTTCTTCTTCCGGCTCCAGGTCATACAGGTTCTTGGTGGCGGGGTCGCCCGGATGGATCTTGTTCTGGATGCCGTCCAGGCCGGCCATCATCATGGCGGCGAAGGCCAGATAGGGGTTGGCGATGGGATCGGGGAAGCGCACCTCGATGCGGCGGGCCTTGTCGGAGGACACGTGCGGGATGCGGATGGAGGCGGAACGGTTGCGGGCGGAGTAGGCCAGCATCACGGGCGCCTCGAAGCCGGGGACCAGGCGCTTGTAGGAGTTGGTGCCGGGGTTGGTGATGGCGTTCAGGGCCTTGGCGTGCTTGATGATGCCGCCGATGTAATAGATGGCGGTCTCGGACAGGCCGGCGTAGCCGTTGCCCGCGAACAGGTTCTTGCCGTCCTTCCAGATGGACTGGTGCACGTGCATGCCGGAACCGTTGTCGCCGACGATGGGCTTGGGCATGAAGGTCGCGGTCTTGCCGTAGCTGTGGGCGACGTTGTGGACCACGTACTTCAGGATCTGGGTCCAGTCGGCGCGCTGCACCAGGGAGGCGAACTTGGTGCCGATTTCGCACTGGCCGGCGGTCGCGACTTCGTGGTGATGCACTTCCACCGGCACGCCCATTTCTTCCATGGCCATGCACATGGCGGAACGGATGTCCTGCAGGGAGTCGATGGGGGGGACCGGGAAGTAGCCACCCTTGACCTTGGGACGGTGGCCGATGTTGCCGGCTTCGGTCTGCTCGCCGGAGGACCAGGCGGCTTCCTCGGACTGGATCTTCACGTGGCAGCCGGACATGTCGTCACCCCAGGTGACGGAGTCGAAGATGAAGAATTCGGGTTCCGGGCCGAAGTAGGCGACATCGCCGATGCCGGTGGACTTCAGATAGGCCTCGGCGCGCTTGGCGATGGAGCGCGGGTCGCGGTCATAGCCCTTGCCGGTGTCGGGCTCGATGACGTCGCAGCTCAGGATGAGGGTGGGCTCATCCATGAAGGGGTCGATGTTGGCGGTGTCCGGGTCCGGCATCAGCAGCATGTCGGAGGCCTGAATGCCTTTCCAGCCGGCGATGGAGGAACCGTCGAAGGCGTGGCCATCGGTGAATTTTTCCTCGTCGAAGGCGCTGACGGGCACGGAAACGTGCTGTTCCTTGCCACGGGTATCGGTGAAACGGAAATCAACGAACTTGACGTCGTTTTCCTGGACCATCTTCATAACATCGGCAACAGCCATTTCAAACTCCTCAATGGAAAGTACGAATCAACTCTGGGTGTACCACGGGGAGGCTGGAAAGCAGGTTCCATGCCACGCTCCGTAAAGGGGCAAAGCATTGTGCCACAAGGATTCGAGCCATTTTTGGGAAAATATGTGAACCATAATGGTGCGCAAGGCGCATTAATGGTGCGATGTTTGTTTCATTTCATCGGTATATGCGACCTATCCCGCTAATACAATTTCAGGGTTCCCAGACAGCGAATCCCCATGCCCGATTCCTATGCCGTGTTCGGCAATCCGATCGCCCATTCCAAGTCTCCCCTCATCCATGCCGAGTTCGCGCGCCAGACCGGCCAGGACTTGGTGTATTCCGCCTTGCTCGCGCCCCTGGACGGCTTCGCCGAGGCGGTGCGCGCCTTCAGAGCGGCGGGCGGGCGCGGCGCCAATGTGACCGTGCCCTTCAAGGAACAGGCGTTCGCCCTGGCGAACCGCCGTAGCGCGCGCGCGGAAATGGCGGGGGCGGTCAACACGTTCCGGTTCGAAAACGGGGATGTCTTCGGCGACAACACGGACGGGGCCGGACTGGCGCGCGACCTGACCCGGAACCTCGGCCTGGATCTGAAGGATCGCCGCATTCTGCTCATGGGAGCGGGCGGGGCCGCCCGGGGCGTCGTGCTGCCGCTTCTGGAGCATGCGCCGGCCAGCCTGTTCATCGCCAACCGCACGCCGGACAAGGCCGCCGCGCTGGCGGGCGGTTTCGCCGCCGGCCGCATGCTCGCCGGCGGCGGCTACGACGACTTGTCCGGCCGCTTCGATGTGGTGATCAACGCCACCGCCGCCAGTCTGGCGGGCGACCTGCCGCCCCTGCCGGACGATGTGTTCGCCGAAGGCGCCCTGGCTTACGACATGATGTACGGCAAGGACACGCCCTTTCTCGCCTTCGCCCGCGCCCGCGGCGCCCGAACCGCGGACGGCCTGGGCATGCTGGTGGAACAGGCCGCGGAGGCGTTTTTCCTGTGGCGCGGCGTCATGCCGGACACCGCGCCGGTGATCCGGATGCTGAAAGCGCTCTGATGGGGCGCTTGATCTGGCGCGGCCTGCTGCTGCTGGCGGCCCTGTTCCTGCTGATGCAGTGCTGGTACCTGGCCCACGTGCTGTGGTGGAAAGTCTTCGATCCGTCCTCCACCGCCTTTATGGAAGCCGGCCTGGAACGCTTGCAGGAGAAGAAACCGGAAGCGGAATTGCGCTACCGCTGGGTGGATTACAACCGGGTGTCCATGAACCTCAAGCGCGCGGTCGTCGCCGCCGAGGACAGCCGTTTCCTGGAACACGAGGGCTTCGATTGGGAAGGCATCGAAAAGGCGGTGGAAAAGAACCTGAAGAAGGGGCGCATCGTCGCCGGCGGTTCCACCATCAGCCAGCAATTGGCGAAGAATCTGTTCCTGTCCGCTTCGCGCAATCCATTCAGGAAGCTCCAGGAAGCCGTCATCACCGTCATGATCGAGAACCTGTGGAGCAAGCATCGCATTCTCGAGGTCTATCTCAACGTCATCGAATGGGGCAACGGCATCTACGGCGCCGAGGCGGCCAGCCGGCGCTATTTCAAATCCTCGGCCGCCAGACTGGGTTCGGACCAGGCCGCCTTGTTGGCCGCGATGATCCCGAATCCGCGCTACTACGAAACCCATCGGAGCGCGCGCGGCTTGCTCAAGCGCCAGGCCGTCATCGCCGCGCGCATGCATCAGGCCATCGTGCCGCGCTGATCGCGCCTGGCCCGGTCAGCGCCAGAAACGCCAGGCCCGCCGCGTGTCCAGCGAGAAACGCCGGCCGGGCCGCGTGAGCAGATCGAGGCGGACCCGCCGCACACGGGCGAGCGTCATATCGCGCAGCAGCGGCCGGAACCAGTCGCGTTCCAGCCGCGCCAGGAAGTCTTCCAGCCCGTAGTCGTCGGTTCCGGGCGACAGGGTCGCCAGGACATGGGGCGCGTCCATCGCGTTCGCCAGATCCCGCCAGCGCGGGGGGGGCGTCTCCGGCCGCAGATCCAGCGCGGCGGCCAACGCGCGGACTTCGTCGATGTCCGATGCCACGCCGATATTGCGCACCGCCGGCGGCGGCAGAACGCCACCGCCCCAAGGCCACAGGCCGTTGACGATGAGCCTGCCCGCTTGTTCCCGGGCCTGGTTGACCGGATGCTCGTGCATCAGCATCTGGGCGGCATTGACCAGGCGCATCAGTCGATTCGCGTCGCCGCCGGTGGGCAGGTGGGGGGTCAGGTATTCCCCCGCGACCTGGTCCAGCGGTGTCGTCGACAGGTCGGGCGCCGTGGGCAGGCGCAGATGCCAGCGGGTCGGGCTGGTCGCTTGGATTGCCCATCGCTCTTCCCGCCAATGCGTGTTGATGGCCGCCGTCAACGCTTCGGTTTCCGCCTGGGTCAGGGCCAATTGCCGGGCGGGTTGGAGCATGAGGCCGCCCATGCCGACCTCCAGATGGACCGGGTCGACGCGCAGCCAGAAGCCGTCGTCCGCATCCAGGCCATCCGCCTTGGCGCTGAGCGGCGCGACGGGCCAGTCCCGCTGCTTGTCGAGGGCGAAGGCCTCGCAGCACAGGCCGGACAGGCTCGGCGCGAGATCCTGGGCGTCGCCACGCCGGGTCAAGGCGAGAAGACCGGGCGCGTTTTTGCCGGCGCTGTCCAGAAAAGCATCCAGCGGAACCGGCAGGGGGAGGAGCAGATGTAGGCTTTGCATGGGCCGATTATGCGAATCCGGGCGCCCCTTCCGCTATCGGCAAGTCATAGTTGACAAAATAACTCTGGTTATTTCCCGCGCAGGTGGTATGACTGTAGTGTGCCTTCAGCGAGGAGCCGACCATGAGCACAATCTCCTACAAGCCGCATTATTCGGGGATGACGGTCCCCAACATCAAGCAGGTCCGCGCATCCCGTCCCCTGCTTTGGTTGCGCCAGGGCTGGCGCGATTTCCTGCGCGGCTGGCCGATCTCCCTGAGTTACGGGGTGATCTTCGCGGCGCTGGGCTGGTCCTTGATGCTCTGGGCGCGCGACAGCTCGCACCTGACCATGACCCTGATTTCCGGGTTCGCGCTGGTGGCGCCTTTCCTCGCCATCGGTTTCTATTCGATCTCCAGCCGGCTGGAACACAAGCTGGACGCGGGATCGTTTTTCCACGATCTCGCCACCATCCGGCGCAACGCCGCTTCCGTCGGCCTGTTCGCCTTGATGCTGGCCTTCATCCTGAGCGCCTGGGAACGCCTTTCGGCCCTGCTGGTGGGCATCTTCCTGAACAACGACCTGATCATTTCCGGCTACTTCAGCCTGGGCGCCTTGTTCGACGGGGACCATGCGGGATTCGTCGTCGCCTATCTGGTGTTCGGCGTGGTCCTCGCCGGCCTGGTCTTCGCGCTTTCCGTGGTGTCCCTCCCCATGATGCTGGACCGGCCGGTGGATACCGTGACGGCGGTCATCACCAGCCTGCTGGTGGTCTGGCGCAATCCGCTGCCCATGTTGGTCTGGGCCGGCCTGATCGCGGCCCTGACCCTGGTCGGTGTGTTGACCGCGCTGATCGGCCTGGTGGTGCTTTTCCCCGTGATGGGCCATGCCACCTGGCACGCCTATCGGGATCTGGTGGCCAGACACTGAACCTCGGCGTGACTGGCGCGGCCGGGCTTGCCCGGCTTTTTGCGCATGGGCGCTCGACATAGAATCCTGCCATGCGCCAACTCCATCACAGCTTCGAGATCGCCGCCCGCGGCCAGGGCCTGTACGACTTCACCACCGAGGTGGCCGGCTGGCTGGCCGCGAGCGGCATCCGTGACGGCCTGCTGACTTTGTTCGCGCGGCACACCTCGGCCAGCCTGATCGTGCAGGAAAACGCCGATCCCGACGTCCAGAGCGACCTTTCCCGCTTTCTCGCCCGCCTGGTGCCGGAGGACGATCCGCTCTACCGCCATACCCTGGAAGGGCCGGATGACATGCCGGCCCACGTGCGCGCGGCCCTGACCTTGACCCAGCTGTCGATTCCCGTGCGGGATGGCCGCATGGTGCTGGGCACCTGGCAGGGCATCTACCTGTTCGAGCACCGGCGCGCGGCGCATCGGCGCCAGGTCGCCGCCCACCTGATCGGGGAGTAGGACCCGTCTTGGCCTGACGTCGGCGGCGCGACTGTGGCAGACTGCGCCCCGTGCTGCCCTACGAACTCCTGATCGGCCTGCGCTATACCCGCGCCAAGCGCCGCAACCACTTCATCTCCTTCATTTCCGTGATCTCCATGGCGGGTATCGCCCTGGGCGTCATGGCGCTGATCGTGGTGCTTTCCGTCATGAACGGCTTCCAGGAGGAATTGCGCGGGCGCATCCTGGGCGTGGCCTCCCATATGGAGATCACCGGGCCGAGCGAGCAACTCGCGGATTGGCCGGCTCTCGCCGCCCAGGTGGTCAAGCACCCCGAGGTGCGCGGCACGGCGCCCTATGTGACCGGCCAGGCCCTGATGGTGGTGGGGAGCGAGACCAAGGGCGCCCTGGTGCGCGGCCTGCTGCCGGAGGAGGAGGGCAAGGTGGCGGAATTCGCCAGCCACATGAAGAGCGGCAGCCTGGACAGCCTCAAGGCCGGCGAATTCAACATCATCCTGGGCAACGACCTGGCCCGCTCCCTGGGCGTGTTCCCCGGCGACAAGGTGGCGGTGATCGCGCCCCAGGGCGTGGTGACGCCCGCCGGCATGCTGCCCCGCATCAAGCAGTTCAACGTGGTCGGCACCTTCAAGATGGGCATGTTCGAGTACGACGCCGGCCTTGCCCTGATCCACATGCGGGACGCGCAGAAGCTCTACCGCATGGGCGATTCCGTGTCCGGCCTGCGCGTGAAACTCGCCGACATGGAACGGGCGCCCTGGGTGCTGCGCGATCTGGCCCGGACCCTGAGAGGCGACTACTACCTTTCCGACTGGACCATGAGCCACGCCAATTTCTTCCAGGCGGTGCAGATCGAGAAACGCATGATGTTCATCATCCTCACCCTCATCGTCGCCGTTGCCGCCTTCAACATCATTTCCACCCTGGTCATGGCGGTGACCGACAAGCAGGCCGACATCGCCATCCTGCGCACCCTGGGCGCCAGCCCCAACAGCATCATGAGCATCTTCATGATCCAGGGGAGCCTGATCGGCGTGATCGGCACCGTGCTGGGCGTGGTGTCCGGCGTGATCCTGGCGCTCAATGTGGAAACCGTGGTGCCCTGGATCGAGAAGGCGGTGGGTCGGGATCTGTTCCCCGCCGACGTCTATTACATCTCCGAACTGCCCTCCAAGCTGAACTGGCCGGATGTCTGGACCATCGGCGGCGTCGCCCTGGTGCTGGCCTTCCTCGCCACCCTCTATCCCAGTTGGCGCGCGGCGAAGGTGCAGCCGGCGGAGGCGCTGCGCTATGAGTGAAGCGGCAGGCGGGAGGCAAGAAATGGATAGCGCGGTGCTGGTCTGCACCGGCGTGAAAAAGCATTATTGGCAGGGCAGGACGGAGGTGCCGGTCCTCAACGACGTCGGCCTCGCGGTCCACGCCGGCGAACAGGTCGCCATCATGGGCGCCTCCGGCACCGGCAAGAGCACGCTGCTGCACGTGCTCGGCGGCCTGGACCGGCCCGACGCGGGCGAGGTGGAGGTGACCGGCGTCTCCCTCTGGACCATCTCCGACGCGGCGCGCGGCCGTCTGCGCAACCGCGCCCTGGGTTTCGTCTACCAGTTCCATCATCTCCTGCCCGAGTTCACCGCTCAGGAAAACGTCGCCATGCCTTTGCTGATCCGCCGCCAGACGAAGGACGCGGCATTGGCCGCCGCCGCCGTCTGGCTGGAGGAAGTGGGCCTGGGCCATCGCATGCGCCACCGGCCCGGCGAGCTGTCCGGCGGCGAGCGCCAGCGCGTCGCCATCGCCCGCGCGCTGGTCACCCGGCCCGCCTGCGTGCTCATGGACGAACCCACCGGCAACCTGGACCGGCACAGCGCGGCGCGCATCCAGGACATGCTCATGGCCCTGTCCGCGCGCCACCATACCGCCTTCCTCATCGTCACCCACGATCCCGACCTGGCCGCGCGCATGACCCGGGTGCTGCGGCTGTCGGACGGCGGCCTGGCCTAATCTGGTAAAGTCGCGCAAGAAGCGCCATACGAATGGCGCAGCATCCAGACAACGATCTGGACGAGGAGAAAGACATGTCGCACAGCATCATGTCGTGTCGCACGGCCCGGATCTGGCTTTGCCTGACGCTGGCCGCGCCCGCGTTCGGCGCGGATCTGCCCCCCGATGCCGCGGTCAACCCGGCCGCCCCCACCAAGACCCTGGAACCCAAGGTGGTCGTCAACAGCGGCCGTCTGGAATGGGTGCCTTACAACCGGGATCTGACACCCTGGCCCACCCTCAGTTACGAGGACAAGCGCTCCACGGTGAAACCGAGCAAGGTCAAGCTGGTCCCGCCCCTGAACGGCGATCCGGCGCGGGGCAGCGAACTCGCCCATCGGCCGGACAAGGGCTACTGCGTGGTGTGCCATCAAATGCCCGGCGAGGATTGGCCCGGCACCGTGGGGCCCAGCTTGATGCGCTTCAAACTGCACAAGTACCCGGATGCCGCGGTGTTCCAGCAGATTTTCGACGCCCGCGTCACCTATCCCTACTCCGTCATGCCGCCTTACGGGGCCAACAACATCCTCACCGAGCAGGAAATCCGGGATTTGGTGGCCTACCTGCAAAGCATCGAGTGAGGCGGCCATGATGAAAACCACATTACCGATCGCGTTCCTGGGCCTGCTCCTCGGCCTTGCCCCCGCCCTTTCCCGCGGCGCCGAGCCGTACCGCGAATACGACCTCATGGAGAAATACCAGCCCAACGTGCGCGGCGACATGAAGCTGTCGGGCAGCTACCACTACTGGGCCGACCCCAAGCACCTGGACTGGCGCCTGGCGGGCAATCCGGACGAGAACTGGAAGATGAACTGGAAGTTCATGGACCCGCCCTTCAATTCGGCGGTCCATGGCGGGCACTTCGCCATGGACCGGGGCGAGGAATTGTTCGGCGAGCTCAACGTCAAGGGCCGTTTCGCGCGTTGCCTGGGCGCCCGCAAAGGCAAGCTCAAGGGCCTGCGCGCCCACTACCCGATGTACCGCGCCGACCTCAAGCGCATCGCCGGGCTGGAGGAGGTCATCGAGATGTGCGCGGCGAAGGAAGGCCGCGTGCTGCAGAACGGCAGCTACGACAACAGCGCGGTATCCCTGTACGTCGCCGGCAAGAGCAACGGCATGCCCATCGACATCGATGTCAGCAAGGGCGTGATGCGGGATGCCTTCGAGCGGGGCCGCAAGCTGTTCCACATGCGCACCGGCAAGCTGAACCTGGCCTGCTCCTCCTGCCACACGCATCAGATCGGCCTGCATCTGCGCGGCACCGTGGTCACCACGCCCTACGGCGACGTGGCCCACTACCCGGTGTACCGCACCCGCTACCAGTTGCAATCCCTGCACCTGCGCTTCATCGAGTGCAACCTGGATACCCGGATCCAGCCTCTGGTGCCGGGCAGCCGGGCCTATACCGACCTGGAGGTGTTCATGACCGCCCTGACCAACGGCTACCCGGTCACGGTGCCCAGCGAACGGGACTGACCGAAATGGATAGGGCTCAGGCGGTCGGCTTGACGCACGGCGGCCGTTTCTTGCGCCGGCGCACATAGGCCAGGATGTAGAGCCGCCAGGCCAGTTGCACGGCCAGATAGCCCAGGGCGGCCAAGACGGTGGCGAGGATCAGGCTGCCGATCAGGTAGGTCTCGCCCAGGCCCAGGAACCAGTGCCAGAAGGCGGGGAGGAAATCCGTCCAGCTTTCGTTGGACCAGTCGAATTCCAGTTTGGCCATCGGCTGGCCGTTGTCGCCCGTGACCCAGCGGCCGATCTGGTAGGCCGCCAGGATCAGCGGCCCCCAGGTGATGGGATTGGTATACAAGGTGGTCACCATCGCCACCGGCAGGTTGACCCGGAAGACAATGGCGAGAATGCCCGCCGTCAGCATCTGCAGCGGGCCGGGAATCAAGCCGCCGAACATGCCGGCCGCGACGCCGCCCGCCACCGAGTGGCGATTCAGGTGCCACAGGTTGGGATGTTTCAGCAGTGGGCGGAACAGACGCAGATGACGATGCTCGCGCATCGTCTCGTGGTCGGGCAGGTACTTGCGAAAATATTTACGGGGCATGGGGAGATTGTAGTTTGCGCTGGAACATCCTGGCCTTCGCCCTTGGCGCCGCCTGGCTGCAAACCCGGCCGGCATTGCCGCCCCTGCTCTGGAGCGCGGCCTTGCCCCTGCTCGGGCTGCTGGCGTTGGGGTGGCCCGGCGCGAATAGGTTCCCAAAGCCTGGCTTGGTGGTCCGCCGTCTGGCGCTGCTGGCGCTGCTGTCGCTGGCGTTTCTGACGGGCTTTTTCTATGCGGCCTGGCGCGCCGATCTGCGCCTGTCCGAACATCTGTCCGCCCAATGGGAAGGGCGGGACGTCGCCCTGGTCGGGCGCGTCGCCGGTTTGCCGGAAACCACGCCCAACGGGTTGCGCTTCGTGCTGGATATCGCGGCGGTCCACACCCCGGGCGCCCAAGTGCCGGAACGGGTGCAACTCGGCTGGTTCGCCCGGCCGGGCGAACCGGCGCCAACCCTGGCCGGCGGCGACTGCGTCGCCCTGATCGCCCGCCTGCGCCGCCCCCACGCCAATCTCAATCCGGGCGGCTTCGATTATGCCGCCTGGCTGCTGGAGCGGGACATCCGCGCCACCGGCAGCCTGGTGGGCTTGCCGGCCGCCGGCACCGGCTGTCGCGGGGATGCCGGCGCCATCCTGGACCGCGCGCGGGAAAACCTGCGCGCCCATTTGCGCGCCGGGCTGGGCGCCGCGCCCTACGCCGGCGTGATCATCGCCCTCGCGGTGGGCGACCAGGACGCGATCCCATCCAGCCAGTGGACCTTGTTCCGCCAGACCGGCACCAGCCACTTGTTCTCGGTCTCCGGGCTCCACATCACCCTGTTCTCGGCCTTGGTGCTGGGGCTGGCGCGCCTGCTCTGGCGCCGCTTTCCCCGCCTCAACCTGCGCGTTCCCGCGCGCCGGGCCGGCATCGCCCTGGGCCTGCTCGCGGCCACCGGCTACGCCGCCATCTCCGGCTTCGGCATTCCCGCGCAACGCACCCTGTACATGCTGGCCGGCGCCGCCGCCGTGACCTTGCTGGACCGGCTGCCGACGCCCTCGCGCTTGCTGGCGGCGGCCCTGCTCGCCGTGGTCCTGGCCGATCCCTGGGCCGCCCTGGCGCCCGGTTTCTGGCTTTCCTTCGGCGCCGTCGCGGCCCTGTTGTACGCGGGCATGGGCGGCCACGCGCCCCGGCCCGTCTGGCGCGCCTGGGCCCACGCCCAATGGGCCGTCACCCTGGCCCTCGCGCCTTTGTTGCTGGCCCTGTTCCACGAGGTTTCCCTGGTCTCGCCCCTGGCCAACGCCATCGCCATTCCCCTGGTCAGCCTGGTCGTGGTGCCGCTGTCCCTGCTCGCCGCCCTGCTGCCCTGGGCCTGGCCGGCCGAACTGGCCCACGCGGTGATCGCCGTCGTCATGAGGTATCTGGAAATCCTCGCCGGGCTGCCCCAACCGGTCTTCCATACCGCGACGCCCACGTTGCCTGTCCTGCTGCTCGCCCTGCTCGGCACCGCCCTGCTGCTCCTGCCCAGGGGATTTCCCGCGCGCTGGTTGGGGCTGGTCATGTTCCTGCCTTTGCTGTTTCCCCGTTTGCCGGCCCCGCAACCCGGCGCGGCCTGGCTGAGTGTCCTGGATGTGGGCCAGGGCGAAGCCCTGCTGGTGCGCACCGCCCATCGCGCCCTGCTGGTGGATGCCGGCCCCCGCTACGCCTCCGGCGAGGACGCGGGCGGCCGGGTGGTCGCGCCCGCCCTGTGGCACCAGGGCATCAACCGCCTGGACGGCCTGGTGGTGACCCACGACGACCTGGATCACACGGGCGGCGCGGCCTCGATCGCGGCCAGCCACCATCCCGGCTGGCTGCTCACCGCGCTGGCCGGCATGGCGCCGGAGCGGCTGAGCGAAACCGGAAAAGGGGTTTTGCAGGCCTCGGCGCGGGTCATTTCCTGCGCCGCCGGCCAGGCCTGGAACTGGGACGGCGTGACTTTCCGGGTGCTGCATCCGCCCGCCCACCACTATGCCCAGCCGGGCTATTCCGACAACGACCTGGGCTGCGTCATCCGCGTCGAGACCGCCGGAGGAAGCGTCCTGCTGGCCGCCGATATCGAGCGCCTGTCGGAAATGAACCTGGCGGAGCGGCACATGCCGCTGAAAGCCGATGTCCTGGTCGCCCCCCACCACGGCAGCAAGTCATCCTCCACCCCCGGCTTCCTGGCCGCCGTCAGCCCGCGCCTGATCGTCATCCCGGTCGGCCACCGCAATCGCTATGGGCATCCCCATCCCGAGGTGCTCGCGCGCTACCGCGCCTTGGGCGTGGACATCGCCCGGACGGACAGGGAAGGGGCGGTGGAGGTCAAGCTGGAGCCCGCCGGGATGTCGGTGGCGCGATGGGTGGAGGTGGACAGGCGGTATTGGCGGGAATGAGCGGGGTTGAATGCGCGCTCCCGTCGCGCTTTCCTTCCCCGCCACAAAGCCCTTGTGTCTTAGCCCGCCATTCCCGGCTGGATGGTCAGCGCCGCCCTGTCCCCGCCCTGGGGATAGACCCGCGCCAGGGTGGCTTCGATGTGGATGCGGCAGCCCGGCTCGATGCCGGTGAGCAGGCTGCTGCGGCGCGGGAACTGGGAAAAGATGGTCTGGCCGCCGTCGATGAGCGCTTCCACCTTGACCCGGTCGCCCAGGGTCATCATGCGCACCACGCGGGCGATGCCCCGCTCGTCGCGCCAGAACTTGAGGTCGTAGAAGCGCAGCACGACGCTGACGGGCTGATCGTCGGCCAGGCCGTCCACCGGAATGTTGAGCGCGCCCACCGAGATGTGGCCGGCGCGGGCCACGCTGTCGTAGACGTTGGCGTCGCCGATGAAGCGGGCGACGAACTCGGTCGCGGGGTGATCCAGGATTTCGGCGGGCGAGGCGGCCTGCTCGACGCGGCCGCGGTTGATGACGATGACCTTGTCCGCCACCGAGAAGGCTTCCTCCTGGTCGTGGGTGACGAAGATGGAGGTGACGTGGACCTCGTCGTGCAGGCGCCGCAGCCAGTGGCGCAGTTCCTCTCGCACGCGGGCGTCCACCGCGCCGAAGGGTTCGTCCAGCAGCAGCACTTGCGGCTCCGGCGCCAGGGCGCGGGCGAGGGCGACGCGCTGGCGCTGGCCGCCGGATAGCTGGGTCGGGTAGCGCTCGCCCAGGCCGGTCAGGCCCATCAGATCGAGCAGTTCCGCCACCCGTTTTTCCTGGGCCGGCCGGGGCTTGCCCTGCACGCGCAGGCCGAAGGCGATGTTCTCGGCGACGGTCATGTGGCGGAACAGGGCGTAGTGCTGGAACACGAAGCCGACGCCGCGGGCGCGGGCGTGCAGGTGGTCGGCGGCCTGGCCAGCGAAAAACACGGAACCGGAATCCGCCTGCTCGAGGCCGGCGATGATGCGCAGGATGGTGCTCTTGCCGCTGCCCGATGGGCCGAGGAAGGCGACCAGCTCGCCGGTTTCCACTTCCAGGGAGACGTCGTCCACGGCGACGAATTGTTTGTCACCGGAACCAAAACGTTTGTTCAGATGGCTGACGCGGATGCTCATGATGTTTTCTCTTTTCGGCTTTGCCGCTTGATCCATTCCAGCAGCAGCAGGAACGCCACGCTGGCGGCCGCCAGCACCAGGGCCATGCCGTAGGCGGCGGCTTCCTGGCGTTCTTCCAGGGCGTTGTAGATGAAGGTGGTGGCGGTCTGGGTATGGCCGGATATCGCGCCGCCGATGACCAGCACCGCGCCGAACTCGCCCAGGGCGCGCGCCAGGGTGAGCACCAGCCCGTAACCCAGGCCGTAGCGGATGTTGGGCAGGGTGACCAGGCGGAAGGCCTGCCAGGGCGAGGCGCCCAGGGTGACGGCCGCCTCCTCCTCGTCCGTGCCCAGTTCGATCAGCACGTAGGCCACCTCGCGCACGGTGAACGGGAAGGTGACGAACAGGGTTGCCAGCACCAGGCCGGGGAAGGCGAAGGTGACCTTCAGTCCGGCGATGTCCAGCCAGGGTTCCAGCCAGCCGCCCCGGCCGAACACCAGCAGGAAGGCCAGGCCGGTCATCACCGGCGAGACGGCGAGGGGCAGGTCCACCAGCACGTCCAGCAGGCGCCGGCCGACAAAGCGGTGGCGCACCAGCACCAGGCCGGCGCCGATGCCGACCAGGCCGTTGGCGACCAGGGCGATCAGGGCCAGGACCAGGGTGAGGGCCAGGCCCTGGCGCGCGGCCGGGTCGGCGAAGGCCTGGGCGAGCACGCGCGGCCCGGATTCCAGCGCGCGTTGCGCCATCGCGCCCAGCGGCAGGACCAGGATTAGGCCCAGGTAAACCAGCACCAGGCCGAGCAGCACGCCCTGGCCGGGGGAAAGGGATTTTCTATCGCTCACGGCGCGCTCCCGCGAGTTTTTCCAGGACGCGGGCCAGGTAGGTCAACGCCACCGCCAGCAGCAACAGCACCAGGGACACCGCCGCCGCGCCGCCAGGATTGCCGGCCTCGATCTCGCCGAAGATGTAGATCGGCGCGGTCAGGGTCCGATAGGGAATGTTGCCGGACACCACGACGATGGAGCCGAACTCGCCCAGGGCGCGGGCGAAGGAGCGCACGCCGCCGGACAGGATGGCCGGCAGCAGGGGCGGCAGCAGCACGCGCAGGAAGATGGTGAGGGAAGCGGCGCCCAGGGTGCGCGCGGCCTCCTCCTCGGCCGGGTCCTGCTCCATCAGCACCGGCTCCACCGCGCGCACCACGAAGGGCAGGGTGACGAACAGCAGGGCCAGCAGGATGCCCGGCGCCGCGAAGGCGATCTTGACCCCGCCCGCCGCCAGCCAACCGCCCATCAGGCCCTGGGGGCCGTACAGGATGACCAGCATGACGCCGGTCACCAGGGTGGGAATCGCGAAGGGCAGATCCACCAGGGCGGACAGCGCGGCGCGGCCGGGGAAGTCGTAGCGCACCAGGGCCCAGGCGGTGGCGGTGCCCATCAGCGCGTTGATCAGGGTCATCGCCGCCGCGCTCCAGAGTGTGAGCCAGAGGGCGCGCAACGCGCCCGGCGTGGCGATGGCCCGCCAGAGGCCGGACAGGCCGCCGGCGAGGCCATGTTGGGCCAGGGCGGCCAGGGGCAGCAGCACCAGGATGCCGATGTAGGCCAGCACGCCGGCGCGGACCAGACGGCCGCCCCGTTCCGGGTCGAGGGCGATGTTGACGCGTTCCATGATTCGCCGTTCCCGGGCTCAGCGGGCGCCGGCCATGGCCCGTTCGTAGGCGCCGGCGGGCGAGAACAGGGTTTTCTCCACCTGGGCCCAGCCGCCCAGGTCGCGGATGGTGAACAGGTCGGCGACCGCCGGGAAGCTCGCGCCCACCTCTTTCGCGACACCGGCATCCACCGGGCGCAGGCCGTAGGCCGCGAACGCGCGCTGGGCCTCGGGCGTGACCAGGAAGCGGACGAAGGCGTCGGCGAGATCCCGGTTGCCGTGCTTGTCGGCGTACTTGTCCACCACCGCCGCCGGGTTCTCGATCAGGATGCTGGCGCGGGGCGCCACGTATTCGTAAGTCTCCCCGGATTTGCGCGCGACCAGCACCTCGTTCTCGTAGGTGATGGCCGCGTCGCCCACGCCTTTCTCGAAGTTGATCATGGATTCCCGCGCGCCCTTGTCCATCACCGTCACATTGCGCAACACGTCGCGCAACAGGCCCTCGGCCGCCGCCGCGTCGCCTTTCTTGGCGCCGGTGCCGCCGCGCAGGGCCGCGCCGTACAGGGCGCACATGTTCCATTTGGCGCCGCCGCTGGTGCGCACGTTGGGCGTGAGCACCTCCAGGCCCTTGCGGCGCAGGTCGTCCCAGTCGCGCACCGCCTTGGGATTGCCCGCCCGGACCGCGATGACCACCACCGAGCGGGTCACCATGCCCTGGTTCGCTCCCCGCCGCCAGTCGCGCTGGATCAGGCCGGCGCGGGCGATGCTGTCGATGTCCGCTTCCAGGGACAGGGCCGCCACGTCCGCCTCGAAGCCGCCGGCGATGGCGCGGGCCTGGGCGCCGCTGCCCAGATAGGATTCCTGGAAGCGCACGTCCTGGCCGGTCTTCTGTTTCCAGTAGCGTTGGAAGGCCGGGATGATGGCCTTGCCGTAAACCTCGCGCGGCGTGGTGTAGGCCCCCAGGGTGAGGGTGCGGGTCGCCGCTTCCGCGGCCGAGGCCAGGGTCGGACTCAGGATCGTCGCCAGCAGGACGAGGGTCGGGGCGAGGGTGTGTGCGATGCGGTGGCGTAACGGTTTCATGCTGTCTCCTGCGCATTGGCCGGGCCGGAGAAGGTTCCGGTCCGCGGATACAGGCCATCGCAAGTTCGATGCCAGGGGCTGGCGCCCTTGCCGGCGCGGGCTTGGCCGAGGGCAGCCCGGTGACGGACGCCGATTCAGTTGCATATCACCGAATGTCCGTTCCAATGAACGGAATTCCGTTTTATTTAAGTATTCCGGGTTCGCGGCAGCGGCGCGCGGCTCAAGCCGGCGCGCGGGATTTGGCTTCCAGGGTTTCCCAGCGGGAGAGCAGGTCCATCAATTCCTCCTCGATGGCCGAGGCGCGGGCGTTGAGGCGCGCGGCCTGCGCGTGGTCGGCATAGACGGCGGGGTCGGCGAGCTGGGCAGCGAGGGCGGCCTGTTCGCTTTCCAGGGCTTCGATGGCGGCGGGCAGCGCCTCGAGTTCCTTTTGTTCCTTGTAGCTGAGGCCGCTTTTTTTCGGCTTGGGCGGGGCCGCCGCCGGCGCGGCCGGTTTCGTCGGCGCAGGCTTGGCGGCGGGAACGGCTTCCACCTTCACGCGCTCGCGCCAGGCCAGCCAGTCGGCGTAGCCGCCGGGGATTTCCAGCAGCCTGCCCGCGCCCGCGAAGACGATGGACTGGGTCACCACGTTGTCCAGGAAGGCACGGTCGTGGGACACCAGGATGACCGTGCCGGCGTAGTCCTGGAGCAGTTGCTCGAGCAGTTCCAGGGTGTCGATGTCCAGGTCGTTGGTGGGTTCGTCCAGCACCAGGATGTTGGCGGGGCGGGCGAACAGGCGCGCCAGCAGCAGGCGATTGCGCTCGCCGCCGGAGAGGGCGGAGACCTTGGCGCGGGCGCGCTCGGCGGGGAACAGAAATTCCTCCAGGTAGCCGATGACGTGCTTCCTCTGGCCGCCGATCTCCACGTAGTCGGAACCGGGGGAGATGGTGTCGATGAGGGTCGCCTCGTCGTTCAACTGGTTGCGGAACTGGTCGAAGTAGGCGACTTCCTGGCGCGTGCCGCGTTTCACCCGGCCCTGGTCCGGCTCGATCTCGCCCAGGATGAGCTTGATCAGGGTGGTCTTGCCGGCGCCGTTGGGGCCGATCAGGCCCAGCTTGTCGCCGCGCAGGATGCGGGTGGAGAAGTCGCGGATCAGGGTCTTGCCGCCGTAGCCGTGGCTGACGTCGAAGAACTCGGCGATCATCTGGCCGGAGCGGTCGCCCGCCGCCAGGGCGAAGCCGACCTGGCCCAGGCGTTCGCGCCGTTCCGAGCGTTCCCGGCGCAGGGATTCCAGGCGGCGCACGCGGCCCTCGTTGCGGGTGCGGCGCGCTTCGATGCCCTTGCGGATCCAGACTTCCTCCTGTTTCCAGAACTTGTCGAACTTGCGGTTCTGGGCCGCTTCCACTTCCAGTTGCTCCGCCTTCTTGGCCTGATAGGCGGAGAAGTTGCCCTGGTACTGGCGCAGCTGGCCCCGGTCCAGTTCGACGATGCGGTTCGCGACCCGGTCGAGAAAGGCGCGGTCGTGGGTGATGAACAGCAACGCGCCGGGAAATTCGGCGAGCAGGTTCTCCAGCCACTCGATCGCGCTGAAATCCAGGTGGTTGGTGGGTTCGTCCAGGAGCAGGAGTTCCGGCTCCGAGGCGAGCGCGCGGGCCAGGGCGACGCGCTTCTTGGTGCCGCCGGAGAGGGTTTCCACCAGGGCGTCCGAATCCAGGCTCAGGCGGGCGATGGTCTCCTCGACGCGGCTGTTCAGGCGCCAGGCGTCGTGCACCTCCAGTTCGTGGGACAGGCGCGCCAGTTCCGCCAGGGCGGCGGGCTCGCCGCCGCCCGCGGCGAGGGTGGCGGTGTGATAGGCGGCGAGCAGGCCGTGGGCGGGGCCGGCGCCTTCCGCGACCGCGTCGAACACGGTGTGGCCGGCGCCGAACGCCGGTTCCTGGGGCACGAAGGCGAGACGCAGATTGGGGGCCTTCCAGACCTCGCCGGCATCCGGCGGCATCAGGCCCGCGACCAGCCTCATCAGGCTGGATTTGCCGGTGCCGTTGCGGCCGATCAGGCCGATGCGCTCGCCCTTGTCGATGACCAGGGAGGCGCCGTCGAGCAGGGGCCAATGGCCATAGGCGAGTTCCAGCTTGTCGAGGATGGCGAGGGGCATGGGCGGGACGGGGCGTCTGAAAGGAAAAGGGATGAAAACGGCGGGGCGGAATGACGCTGGAGGCGTTTCGAGCGGCGGCGCGCGCGGCCCCGATGATAAGCCCTGGCGAACCGTCGCGGGTTTTGTCCGCGACGCTGGGAACTCAGACCAGTTGCGGCTTCCCGGTGAGATAGCCCTGGCAGAGCTGGAAGCCCATGTCCAGGCAGAGGTCGGCCTCGCCCTCGGTTTCCACGCCTTCCGCGAGGGCGATGGAACCGACCTCGAGGACGATGTTGACCAGGCGCGCGACCATCTGTTGCTTCTTCTCCGAGGCCCGGTGCAGGTCGCGGATCAAGGCCATGTCGAACTTGACCACGTCCGGCGGCACTTCCGCGAGTTCGTTGAGGCGGGCCTGGCCGGCGCCGAAGTCGTCGTAGGCGAACAGGATGCCCATGTCCTTCAGGCGTTGCGCCATGACCTTCATCTTGTCCACCTCGGCGACCGCGGTCTCGTGCACTTCCAGCACGATCTCCATGTTGGGGGCGAGGGCGCCGATATCGGCGAGGGACTGGTACAAGGCCTCGGTGAACATCTCCTTGGGATGGCTGTTCATGAACAGGCGCAGTTTTTCCGGGCGCAGGGCCGCCGCGCGGGCGCCGGCGGCGCGAAACGCCTGGCTCAGCTCGACTTCCTTGCCCAGGGTGGTGGCCAGGGACAACAAGCGGATGGGGGCCTGGGGCAGGGCGCTGTGGTTGCCGCGGCCCAGCACCTCGTAGGCGGCGATGGAGCGGTCGCTGAAATTGACGATGGGCTGGTAGGCGACCGTGAGCAGATCCTTTTCCAGCATCTCCAGGAATTCCTTCTCCTGGATCAGGAAACTTTCCGGCAGGTCCATGCTGCGGTTGAAGAACATGGTGTGGTCGGCGTGGGCGCCGGCCTCTTCCGGCTTCATGACCGCCTTGCGCTTGAGGCGGAACTCGGAGGTGCCGAAGTGCAGGATGTCGCCCTCCTTCAGGGGGGCGTCCTTCTCGATGCGGATGCGGTTGACGAAGGTGCCGTTGGTGCTGCCCAGGTCCATGACCCGGAGTCCGCCCTGGCCGTCCGCCTCGATCTGGGCGTGGATGCGGGAGATGTCCCGGGAGGCCACCGCGAGTTCGCAGGCCGCGTCGCGCCCGACCCGGAAGGGCAGGTGCTCGATGGGAATGAGCAGGCTGTTGCCGCTGGCCGCCGCGCCTTCGAGATACCAGGATTCGATCATGATGCCTCTCAGTTCTTCCGTGCCAGCCGTTCCAGCGCCAATCCGATCTGGCGTTCCGCCGGTGTGAAACCGGGGTATTGGCCCAGCAGTTGTTTGAAGGTTTCGATGGCGGCGTCGTACTGCTTGTCGTCCATCTGCCGCAATCCGCTTTCGTAGGTCATCCAGGCGCCGGCCGGGAAGGGGTTTCCGCCCTTTCCCTTGGTGTAGTGCTGCCCGTATTTCTCGACGATCAACGCCGCCAGCGTGTCCATGCCTTCGAGCAGGTCGTCCTCGCTGCCGGTGATGGGCTCGGACAGCAGGATCTGGGAGGTGGCCACGTCCACCAGGCGCACGTCGACGCGGATCACGGGCCCCAGGGCGATGTATTCGCCGAAGATCATGTTGCTCGCGCCCAGGATCTTGCCGAGCCGCAGGCGCGCGCCCTGGTCGGCGACATCGCTCGCTCCCAGCTTCTGTTCCTCCAGCAGTTCCCGCAGATGCACGCGCTCGACGATGCGCAATCCCGGGTTCTGCGAGAGCTTGGCGGTCAAGGCCTCGGGCAGCACCCGGGACAGGTGCTCGGCGCCCTGGATCGCCTCCATGGGCCCGATGGTGTTGTTGTCGAAGTCCCACAGCACCAGGGTGTCCTCGCCACGCGCGGGGAGAATGACGAACAGGGCAACGAGGGCGAGCAGGAAACGCCGCATGGGATCAGTCCTTCTGGATCACGCGCTGGCTTTTTTCCCAGGCGCCGGCCTTGTCCACCGGCTTGGCATAGGCCAGACCGTCCTGCACCTCGGTGACCTTCAACTGGCCCAGGCGGGTTTCCTTGTAGCCCAGTATCTTGCCGTTCAGCTCCACCGGCTCGGGCTTGCCCAGCACGTTGAATTCCTGGCCGGCGACGACGCCGTGCTTCTTGCCCAGGTTGAGGATGACCGTGTCGCCGTCCACCATGGCGATGCGGCCCTTGAGCGGGTATTTCTCGTGGATGGTCTTTTCCATCGCCGCCGCCATCTTCGCCGCCAGTTCCGCCGGGTCGGGCGCGCCGGCGGTCTTCTCGGAAACCGACAGGGCGATGCCGGTGGTTTCCGTGTCGATCATGCGCATGCTGGCCTGTCCGTGCTCGCCGTCGCGCACGCTGCCCACGGCGGTCAGGCGCGCGGCGAGAATGCGGCCCAGCTTGAGCTGGGTGTCCGGATCGGCGAGTTCGGAGGAGCCCAGGCGCAGTTCGGCGAGCAGCTTGTCCAGCAGCGCCCGGTCCACCACCTGGATGCCCTTGGCGGCGAGGGCGGACTGCAATTCATGCTGAAGCACGCCCTCCAGGCCGATGCGGCCTTCCAGGGATGTCGGGCCTTCCTCGCGGAAGCCCAGGATGCTCACCACCACCGGCGGCGAGGTCCAGTCGTCGGACGGCGCCTGGGCCTTGCGCGCCTGCTGGTCCTTGAAACGGGCGGCCAGATCCTTGACGGTCTCGTCGATGTAGCGCTGGCGCTCGATGTCCTGCTTCTGGGCCATGGCCTCCTGGGCCTGGCGCATGAGGCCGTGCAGCAGTTTGTCGCCCGGGTCCAGCACCTGGGCCTTCTTCAGGGTTTCCAGCGCGGCCTTGGGATCGCCGGTCTCGTTCTGCAGGGCGCCCAGGTTGCTGATGGCCTCGACGGAATGGGGATTTTCCTTCGCCGCGGTCTTGAAGGAAGCGAGGGCGATCCTGGGTTCCTTCTTGCGCAGCAGGTTGCCCTGGGCGAGGTTGGCCTCGGCGCGCTGGAAGCTGAAATCACCGGCCGCGTCTTCCTTGGTGGCCACGGCCAGGGATTGCTCGGCCTTCGCGTTTTCACCCTGCTGGTGCAGGGCGCGGGCGCGTATCAGGTTCGCGGCCACCCGCTTGGGCGACTGGGCCAGGATCGCGTCGGCCTCCTTGAGCGCCTCGGCGGCCTGGCCTTTCGCCAGCAGGGTTTCCGCGTAGCCTTCGCGTCCGCGCAGGGCGGCTTCCTTGTTGGTGCTCGTCATCAGGCTGGCGAACAGCTTCTCGGCCTCGTCCAACCTGCCCTGCTTGAGCAGGCTGTAGCCGGTGCCGGCGCGGGCCAGGGAGCCGCCGCCCGCCTTCTCGGCGGACTCGAAGATATCCTTGGCGATGGCGGGCTTTTTCCGCTGGAGCTGATTCTCGGCGATGCTGACCAGCATGGCCTGGGTGGAGGCGCCGCCGCCTTGCATCGCGCCGATGATCTCGCCGCCCGGTCCGGTCACATAGGTGGTGGGCAGCACGTACATGGCGTTGTAGCTGGCCAGGGTGGCGGGATCGGCGGCGAGGATCTGGATGTTCCCCTCGGGTACCGGCAGCGCCTTCTTGAGCGTGGAGATGTCCTGCTTGCCCAGCGCCAGGATGCGCAGGGTGTCGCCCGGATGCTTGGCGGCGATCTGCTTGAGTTGTTCCAGGCCGGTCAGGCAGACCGGGCAGTTCTGGGTGGAGAAGAAATAGACGATGCCCAGATCGGTGCTTTCCAGGGCTTTCTGGCTGACTTTCGCGCCGCTGGTCGAATCGAGGCTGAACGCGGGGAGCGAGTCCCCTTTTTTGGGTGCCGCGAACACAACGCTGCTGCCGAGCAGAACGGTGAGGGTGAGGGCGATTGTTTTCATGCGCATGATGTCCTCCTTGGCAATGCTTGTGCCGGCTAAATGGGTCAACTCTTTGATAAGGCTCGCATATTTACTGTATGGGCGTCAAAACGGCTTGGAACGGCGTTTCCTGATCGTGGACGACCTCGACGCTGGATTCAAGCTGATTATGACCCTCCTTGCGTATCACGATTTGGTGCACGCCGACGGGAACCTCGATTTTCGCGGGCGTCACGCCGCCGAAACGTCCACCGTCTATGAGGACCACCGCGCCCGGCGGATCCGACTCGATGGCGACCCAGCCCATGGCGCTCGCGGCGGGGACGGGGGCCGCCGCCGGGGGTGCTTCCTTGCCGCCGAGCACGAAGACGGCGGCCGCGCCGGACACCACGATCACGGCGGCGATCGCGGCGGCGATGCCCATGGGAAAGGGCTTCTTCTTCGTCGCCTCCGGCGCGGCGAACACCGTGGCCATCGGGTCGCTGACCACCGGCCGCTGGCCGCTAATGGTGATGGTCTTGTCCGGCGCGCTGGCGGGGGTGATCGCCACCGTCGCGTCGGGCGTCGCGTCGCGCGCGACGACGACGGTGGCCGCGGGCGACACCATGACCGTCGCGTCCGAGGCGGTGTCCGCCGGCATGGGCTTGCCGGCGAGGGCGGCCTTCAACGCCAGGGAGAAGGCGCGCGCGTCCTGGAAACGATCGTCGGGCCGCTTCGCCAGGGCTTTCGCGACGACCGCGTCGAAGACCGCCGGCAGAGTGATGTTGAGTTCGGAGGGCGGGATGGGTGTCTCCCGCAGCACCTTGTGCATGATGGTGGCGAAGGAGTTGCCGATGAACGGCTTTTCCCCGGTGAGCAGTTCGTACAGCAGCACGCCGCTGGAGAAGAGGTCGGAGCGCCCGTCCACTCGCTGCGCCATGAACTGTTCCGGCGACATGTAGCTGGGCGTGCCCAGCACGTTGCCGGCCTGGGTCAGGGTGGAGGATTCCAGGCGGGCGATGCCGAAGTCGGTGACCTTGATGCGCCCGTCCTTCAGCACCACGATGTTGCTGGGCTTGATGTCCCGGTGCACGACACCCTTGCTGTGGGCGAAGGCGAGGGCGTCGAGCAGCTCTTCCATCAAGCGCACGATGCCGGGCAGGTCGAAGCGGGCCTCCTCGGCGATGAACTCCTTCAGCTCCTTGCCCTGGATGAGCTCCATGGCGATGAAGACGCGGTCGTTTTCCTCGCCGTAGTCGTAGACCTGGACGATGCCGGGATGGTTGAGGCGTCCCGCCGCCTGGGCCTCGTGCTTGAAGCGGGCCAGCAGGGTGGATTTCTCGTTGCCTTCGAGCAGGTCGGCGCGCAGGGTCTTGATGGCGACTTCCCGCTCGATGAGCGGGTCGAAGCCGCGATACACGACGCCCATCGCCCCGCGCCCCAGCTCGCCGAGAATCTGGTATTTGCCTAGTTTTTGTAGCTCGTCATTCATGGTGCGTGCAGGTTATTTCCCAACCAGTTGCGCACGGCCGCCGCCTGCGGCGACGACGGCGCGAGTTCCAGAAAACGCCGGAAGCTGGCGCGCGCCGATTCGCGATCGCGCAGTCCTTCCGCGTAAACGATGCCCAGGTTCAGGTAAGCCAGGGCGAAACCGGGCGCGGCGGAGATCGCCCGCACCAGGGTGTCGCGCGCCTCACTATGCTTGCCTTGCCGGTACAGCACCAGGGACAAATTGTTCAAGGCTTCCGGATAGGGGGTGCGCTTCAGGCTGGCGGTCTCGAAATGCTCCCGCGCCTCGTCCAGGCGGCCTTGCTCCAGGCGGACCAGGCCCAGGTTGTAGTAGGCCTCGACCGCCCAGGGGGCGAGGACCAGGATGTCACGATAACGTTGCGCGCGGATTTCCGCGTCCTGCGCCGCGCCGGCTTCGGACCACAGGCGGGCCAGGCGGGCCGCGTCGCCGTTCGCGGCCAGGCCCGCTTCGGCCATGAGGGTGGCGACGGTCTCGGCGGGCACGGCGAAGTTGATGCCGTTGGACTCGGTCAGGCGGCCGTGCATGACACCGATCACCTCGCCCCTCATGTTGACCAGCGGACCGCCGCTGTTGCCCTGGTTGGTGGCCAGGTCCGATTGGATCAGGTGCTGGCCGCGCAGGAACCGGTCCGGCTGGCTGACCACGCCGCGTGTCAGGGTGTGGGACAGGCCCAGCGGGCAGCCGACGGTGAACACCGCCTCGCCCAGGGCCGGCTTGCCGCCGCTCAAGGACAGCGGGCCGGGGCCCGGCACGGCGACGCGGATCAGCGCCGCGTCGCGGGATTTGTCCAGGGCCAGCACGCGGCCCTGGACCGTTCCGCCCGCCGGCATGTGGACCTGGATGCGGCGCGCGCCCTCGACCTGATGCCGGGCGGTGGCGAGCACGCCCTGGGCGACGAAAAATCCGGAGCCGATGGCCTGGCTGCCGTCGGGGAACTCGCTGACCAGGCAGGCCACCCGCTGGTCAACCCGCTCGTAGGCGTTTTCCGCCAGGGCGCGCAGGGTCAGCGACGACAACAGGAAGACGAGCAGGGCGCGGTACATGCTCGTCCCGTTCAGCGCGGCCGGTGGCCGCGCCTCACAGCTCATCCCGGGGGTAGGCGGACGGAATGGTTTCCTCTTCGCCCGCTTTGAACTCATAGCGTTCGCCATCGATTTCCAGCTTGTCGCCGGAGGCCAGTTCCTGCCAGTTCTCGCCGATGGCGCGCTCGTTGACGCGCGGGCTGCCGCGCCCCGCCACGTGCATGAGGACATAGCCCTGGGGCCGGCGGAGAATGGCCGCGAGCTGGGTGCCCGGGCGGCCGAAGGTCTGGATGAGGCGGTCCAGGTCGACTTCCAGGCCTTCGTTGGCGCCCTTCAGAAAGCGAAGGCTGGCGCCGGGCCCGGTCATCTGGCGCGCGCGGGCGGTTTCCACCGCGGGGGCGTCTGCCGATTCCTCGCCCACGGATTCGCCTTCGAACATCATGGTCTGGTCGAAGTCCATGGTCTTCAGGGCGCGCTGGTTGACGTACTGGATGCGGAACGGGCCGATCTCGATCAGATCCCGGTTCTGCAGGATGTGGCGCTGGATCTTCTCGCCGTTGACCAGGGTGCCGTTGGTGCTGCCCATATCCTCCAGGATGTGGTCGTTGCCGACGGTGAGGATGGCCGCGTGCTCCTTGCTGACGCCGGGGGCGTCCAGGAACAGGGCGCAGGATTCGACGCGGCCCGCGACAATGCGCTCGCCCTCGATGAAGAAATGCATCGGGTTCTTGCCGGCCCGGGTGATAAGCAGTTTCGCCATTCCGATCTCTCCCGATTACTTGCCGAACAGCCAGCCGAACAACTTGGCGAACAGGCCGCGCTCCGTCGCGGGTTTATTTGCTGAACCCGGCGCGGCACCCGGCGCGGCCGGCGCCGCCGATCTGGCGGCGGGCGCGGCCGGCTCGGTCGCCGACCAGGCCAGGGCGACGGTGACGTTGTCCTGGCCGCCGTTGTCGTTGGCGATGGAGACCAGCACTCTCGCCGCCAGGGACGGGTTGGCCTCCAGCTTGGACAGCACCAGTTCGATATCGCCGTCGGCGACCATGGTGTTGAGGCCGTCGCTGCACAGCAGGAAGATGTCCCCCGCCCGCAGATCGACCACGCGCAGGTCGGGCTCGACCTGGTCCTCCACGCCCAGGGCGCGGGTCACCAGGTTGCGGTTGTGGGACAGGCGCGCCTCCTCGTTGGTGATGAAGCCCGCGCCGACCTGCTCCTGCAGCAGGGAGTGGTCCTTGGTCAGCGGCGCCAGGTGGCCGTCGCGCAGGCGGTAGACGCGGGAATCGCCCACGTGGGCGACGACGGCCTGTTCCTTCCAGGGCAGCAGCAGGGCCACGGTGGTACCCATGTTGGCCCGCTCCGCGGCGCTCTTCGCGTTGATGCGGATTTCCCGGTTCGCGGCCTCGATGGCGTCCTTGACCGCCCGACTGACCGTCTCGATGCTCGAATCCGCGATCTGCAACTGGCCGAGCAGGCGAGCCTGGATGGTCTCCACGCACAGCTTGCTCGCCACCTCGCCGGCCAGATGGCCGCCCATGCCGTCCGCCACCAGGCAGAGGCCGGATTTCGGGTCCGCCAGAAAGCTGTCCTCGTTGTGATCCCGGAGCATGCCCGTATGACTGTGCGCCGTGACTGCCAAGGGTGCCAAACTCATCTCGTCGCCTCGCATCGTTGATTTATCTCCGGATCTCGCCTGGATCCCGGCCAACGGGAGGCATTCTCTCCGCTGACGCCGCCGATCGCAACGTCGCCCAGCGCGCCAGCCGGCGTCACCGGCCGGGTCGACAGGGAAGCTTACAGCGAGCCGCGCGACTGGCCGCTATGGGTGTGCTCGTGGCGTTCCTGGCAGGCCACGCAACGGGTGGCGGTGGGATTGGCGACCAGGCGCGCGGCGGGAATGTTCGCGCCGCAGTCCTCGCATATGCCGAAATCCGGGGCATCGAGACGCGCGGCCGCGTCCTCCAGGGCCTGGATGATGCGGACTTCATGATCCATGCGGGCGGCGGCGAGATCGCCCAGGGTGACCGCCAGTGCCTCGTCGGCGCTGTCGCCGGAGGCGCGCCCGAGGACTTCGGCGTATTGGGTCTGGCCGCTTTGTTCCAGCGCGGCTTTCAATCCATGCAGCAAGTTCGCGCGTTGCGCTTCGAGGGCGGCGCGAACGGCGAGACGATCGTTCTTGGTGAGATGGCTCATGTTGGTTCCGATTGGGAGATGGCGGTTATTGGCGGGGCACATCCTGATTATTGGCGGCGGCGGGGCGGCCTTCAAGTCGCAGCCGGTCGATTTCGGCCAGCAGGTCGCTGCTGTGCCGGCCGGGGGATACCGAGAGAAACACGCCCGCGACGCGGCCCTGCGCATCAATGAGGTAGGTCTGGCGCTTAGCGAAGCGCGCCAGACCGAAATCCCAGAGCGCGCCGTAGGCGGCGGCCACCTTGCCGTCCGCATCGGACAGCAGGGGAAAAGGCAGGTTGTGGTTTGCCGCGAAGGCGGCATGGCTGGCCGCGTCGTCCAGCGAAACACCGAGCACGGCCACATCGCGCCGGCGGAATTCGGCGATCCCGTCGCGCAGGTTGCAGGCTTCCGTCGTGCAGCCCGGGGTCTCGTCCTTGGGATAGAAATACAGCACCAGCCAATGCCCGGCGTAATCCGACAAGCTGTGCGTGGCGCCGCGCGCGTCCGCCAACCGGAAGTCCGGCGCGGCCTGCCCGGTTTTCGGCACTTCCCCACGCCCGGCCCAGCGCAGCAGCAGAAAACCGGCGCCGGCCAGAATCAGAAGAAACAGCAGAATCTTGATCAAGGAAGATGCCCCGGGAAGGAAGGTGAATCGCGCGGCCTGAGGTAATATCGCGCCCCATTATGCCCCCGTAGCTCAGTGGATAGAGCATCCCCCTCCTAAGGGGAGGGTCACACGTTCGATTCGTGTCGGGGGCGCCAATCCGGCATGAAAATGGGCGCCTTGAACGGCGCCCATTTTCATTCGCAGCCCGCTTTTCTCCCTTTTTCCTGTTTCCCGTCCCCCCCGGAAAGCGTCCTTGGCTTGAGGATGACCCGGTGGGCTTTGTCCGGACGCTAGGAACAAGCCCCTAGGTGATGCGACCCTGCTAACATCCAAAAAAACGCAAGGAACACCCCAGGGGATTTTTTCATGACAAGGATTGCTTAGATACCGGGAGGCCTGCTATATCCGCCTCGTTCTCAAGTCAAGACCAGCCCGCGGGCAGCGAAGCCCGATAACAACGAAGCCCGATAACAACGAAGGAGAGAATCTTGGAGACTTCCATGAAAACATGTGGCGGGCGGACCTCGCCCCGGATGCAACCCGTCCTGCGTCTGACCGTGCTGGGCGCCGCCTTGTCGGCATTGATGCTCACCGGCGGCTGCGCCATCCAGCCGAAGCCGTTCACCAGCGAGGAGCTGGCGAGCATCAATCGAAGCGACCGGGAAGCCGCCAACGCGGGGGTGCCGGCGATCAACGGCGCGGTCAGCCTGGACGAGGCGATCGCCCGGGCGTTGAAATACAACCTGGAACACCGCACCCGCATGCTGGAGCAGGCCCTGGCCGCCGGCCAACTGGACGCCAGCCGCTTCGACATGCTGCCCCGGCTGCTGGCCAACGCGGGCTACAACTGGCGCGACGAGGAGAACGTCCGGCGCGCCACCGATTCGGTCACCGGCCTGCCCTCCCTGGCCAACCCCTACATCTCCTCGGAAAGATCCCATAGCACCTGGGACATCGGCCTGACCTGGAACATCCTGGATTTCGGCGCCAGCTATTACGCCGCGAAACAGAACGCCGACCGTTTGCTGATCGCCCAGGAGCGCCGGCGCAAAGCGATGCACACCCTGATCCAGAACGTGCGCACCAGCTATTGGCGCGCCCTGGCGGCGGAAAAACTGGGCGATCAGGTGCGTGGCGCCATCCAGGAAGCCGAAGCCGCCTTGGCGGATTCCCGCAAGATATCCGGCGAGCTGATCAAATCCCCCGGCGAGGCCCTGCGCTACCAGCGCAACCTGCTGGAGAACCTGCGCCTTCTGGAAAGCGTGGATCGGGAACTCGCCAGCGCGCGCATCGAACTGGCGAGCCTGATGGGCATCGATCCGGGCAGCCGCATCCAGCTCGTCGAGCCCGCGGATGCCAAGCCCATGCCGCTGGAAATGCCGATCGCGCGCATGGAGGAGATCGCCCTCACCCAGAACGCCGACCTGCGCGAGCAGTTCTACAACGCCCGCATCGCCGCCACGGACACGCGCAAGGCCCTGCTCAAGCTGCTGCCCGGCATCAGTTTCGACTACGGCTACAAGCATGACGACGACAAATACCTGGTGAACCAGAGTTGGCAGGAAGCCGGGCTGCGGGTCAGCTTCAACCTGTTCAACCTGCTTTCCGGACCCAGCCAGATGAAGGCCGCCGAGATGGGGGCCAAGGTCGCCGAGGCACGCCGCATGGCCCTGCAAATGGCGGTGTTGACCCAGGTGCATCTGGCGCGCCAGCAGTATGACGATGCCCTGCGCCAGCAACAGCGCGCCGAGGCCATCTGGGACGTGGACAATCGCCTCGCCCGGTTGACGACCAGCCAGGAGCAGAGCCAGATGGCCAGCCGCCTGGACGCCAACGCGGCCAACGTCTCCGCCATCCTCAGTTCGGTGCGGCGCTACCACGCCATGGCCAAGGTGCAGGAAGCCGCCAGCCGGGTGCAGGCCACCCTGGGCCTGGAGCCGCAGATCGGCAGCCTGGACGAGATCGACCTGCCCACGCTGGAAAAACGCATCGGCGAGAGCCTCAAGCACTGGACGCGGCTGGAAGCGCCGGCCCAGCCCGACGCGGCTCACCCCGATGCGGCCCCATCCGGCGCGGTTCAGCCCGTCGCCGCTCAGCCCGGCGTGGTCCATGCCGAACCGGCCCAGGCCGCCGCCGCGAGCAAGCCGGGGGATCGCGTGACCCCGGTCGCGGCGACCGACGCCTGGTGGCTTCCCCAGGAAAGGCTCGGCAAGGGCGCCGTCAGACCGACCAGCGTCGTATTCAATACCGCGCGATGAAGTCGCTGCGTTTCGGCGGCAACGGCGTCATGGGCGACCGGCCTGCGCGGCGCCGGTTCCCGGCCGCCCTGCTGTTGCCGGCGCTTCTCTCGCTCGCCGCCCCCGCCGGCGCCGAATACGCCCTGGAACGCATGGAGATGCGCGCCCAGCTCACCCCCCAGCGCTACACCATCCTGTCCGCGGAACTGGGGGCCAAGATCAGCCGTATCGCGGTGAAGGAGGGCGAGCGCTTCAACGCGGGCCAGGTTCTGATCGAGTTCGACTGCGCCTTGCAGGCCGCGCAACTGGACAAGGCCCGGGCGCAACTCGCCGGCGCCGAAAACAGCCGCGACGGCAACCGGCGGCTGGCCGATCTCAACGCCGTGGGCCAGGTGGAATTACGCAACAGCGAAGTCGAGGTGATGAAGGCCCGGGCCGACGTCGCCTATCTGCAAGCGACCCTCGACAAGTGCGCGATCGCCGCCCCCTTCGACGGCCGCGCCTCGGAACAGAAGGCGCGCGAACAGCAATACGTGCAGCCCGGCCAAGCCCTGCTGGAGATCATCGACGACAGCGCGCTGGAACTAGAATTCATCGCTCCCTCGCGCTGGCTGGTGTGGCTGAAGCCCGGCCACAAGTTCAATGTCCGCATCGACGAGACCGGCAAGACCTATCCGGTCAGGCTGTTGCGCATCGCCGCCAAGGCCGACCCGGTCAGCCAGTCGATCAAGGCCGTCGCCGTCGTCGACGGGCGCTTCCCGGAACTCATCGCCGGCATGAGCGGCCGCGTCCTGCTCACACCCCCGAGAAGGCAGTAACGCGCGCCGCCCGCCCCGGCATTTCCAGAAGCCCCTCCCGAAACATCCGGAGACCGAATCGTGAACCACCTGTACCGCACCGTCTGGAACGAGATCACCCAAACCTTTGTCGCCGTGGCGGAGAACGTCAAGAGACGTGGCAAGCGTAGCAACGGTGGCCAGCCTGGGGAAACCCGGGTGGAGCAGTGTTCGCCCGGCACACCCCGGCCACACCGCAAGCTGGTCACCAGCCGGCCCGGCATGATGCGCCTGGAGCCCCGGCTGGTGTTCGATGGCGCGGCGGTGGATGCCGCTGTCGAGGTGGTCATCGCCGCTGACCATGGGGCAGCGGCCGACACGGTGCATGGAGTGGATGTCCATGATGTCCCGGCAGCGGAAACCGTGCCGGCGCCGGTAACTGTGCGCGAGGCCGACCCGGTTCAGAACGGCGGCCGCAGGGAAGTCGCTTTCATCGACACCTCGGTGGCCGAATATCAGAGTCTACTGAGCGGCATCCGCCCAGGTGTGGAAGTCGTACTGATCGATGCCAGCGCGAGCGGTCTGGCCCAGATGGCCGAGTGGGCCGAGACCCACTCCGGCTACGACGCAATCCATCTGCTCAGTCACGGTGCCGAGGGTACCCTGGCCTTGGGGCGCGACACGCTCACAGAAGCCAGTCTGGCGGACGTCACGGTGCGCGCGGAGCTATCCTTACTGGGCGGCGCCTTGACGGACGACGGCGATCTGCTGATCTATGGCTGTTCGGTAGCCTCGGGGGATGCGGGTCTGGCCTTCGTCGCCAATCTGGCGGAGGCGACCGGGGCGGACGTGGCGGCCTCGGTGGATCTGACCGGGGTAGGCGGCGACTGGCTGCTGGAGGCCCGGATCGGCCTGGTGCAGAGCGACGAACTGTCCATCGACGGCTACGAAGGCCGCCTGGCCACCGGCCAAGCGGGCCAGATCGACACCAGTTTCGGTACCGATGCCTATGCCGCCCTCACCTACAGCAACAGCTCCTATTCCGTCTCGGACGTGCACGTCTACGATTCCGGGGGCAACATCGGAAAGATATTGACCGTTGCCAAGAGCAGTGCCGACAACAACATCGTCGTACAGCGCTTCAATGCCGACGGCTCCGTCGATACGGCCTTCGGCACCGGCGGTAAAACCGCGTTCCAGATATTCGACACGGGGGACTCTCCCCGGGCCGTCGGCATCGACAGCAACGGCAAGATCGTCGTCGCGGCCCAGGGGTTCAACGGGGACTCCCGTTTCGCCGTCGCCCGCCTGAACGACGACGGCAGCCTGGATACCAGTTTTTCCGGTGACGGCAAGGCCGCCTTCGACCTGGATGGTCCCGGCGATAGCGGGAGCACCCACTCGGTGACTTCGATGACCATCCTCGCCGACAACTCCATCGTCCTGGCGGGGCAATCGGGATTCAACCCAAGGTCCACTTTGGCCAAGTTCACAAGTACCGGCAACCTGGATACCAGTTTCAGCGGCGATGGGATTTATTCGGAGGAACTGGCCGCATCCACCAACTACGAGAATTTCGGCGGCGTAGCGGTAGATGGCGGCTACCTTTACGCCGTCGGTATCTCGGCCAGCGGGCTGCAGGTGTCCCGCGTCGACGCCAGCAACGGAACCCTGGATACCACCTGGGGAAGTTCGGGACATTTCAGCGTGTCATCCGCGACCCTCGGCAGCTTGGATTTGTCGCCAACCCCCCTGTTCCAGGCGGACGGCAAGATGGTCCTGGCCCTGTCTACCCAGCAGGACGGCGGCGCGCATCGATCCACCACGCTGATGCGTTTGAATACCGATGGCACCCTGGACACGACTTTCGGAACCAGTGGTTACTCAACCATTCATCTCCAGAGTGCCGCGAATGATGACAGTGGCGTGCGCGCTGCCTTGACCAGCAACGATTCCATCGTCGTGTCGTCCAATTCGGCGGCGGCCTTGAAAGTCGCCAGGTTCTCCGCTTCCGGTGCTCTCGATACGACCTTCGGCAACAACGGCGCCAAATCCATCGTCTATCCTCACCTCAACCTGAAGGGTTCCTCTTACACCGGTGTGGCCGTCACGCCTGGCGACGACATCATCGTGCTGGGGCAAGTAAAGGAAAGCGCTTCGGTGAGCAGCGGCGCTCTGGTCAAGCTGTTCGGCGCGGAGCAGACCGGGGCGATGAGTGTTGGATTCACCACGGCGATCCAGAATGCGGGCGTTGTGTCGCGGGAGTACTACCGCGACGTGATCGGTATCGTGGTGGGCACCAACGGCGAAGCCTCACCCCTGAGCGCGACGTCATTTACCTTCAACACCACAGGGACAACCAGTACCGCCGACCTGGATGCGGCGGCGCTGTATTACTCGGGCGAGGCTCAGTGGTTCAATTCCGCGGTCCAGGTGGGTAGCGACGTGACAAGCCCCAATGGGAGCTTCACGGTGATCGGCTCCCAGGCGTTGACCACCGAGTTCAATATTTTCTGGCTAGCCATGAAGACCGGTGCGGCAGCCACCGTGGACAATGTGGTGGATGCCCAGGTGACCTCGCTCACCGTGGGCGGGGTTGCGCGTAACCCCACAGTCACCAACCCCTCCGGCAACAAGCTGATCTACGATCATCTGGCCAGCCGGCTGGTCTGGACCGACGACTGGATTAGCGGAACGATCCGCTCGGTCAAAACCACCGGCGGAGACGTTACCCTGGTGGACACATACTCCACCCGGGATATTGGCCAACTGGGTCTGGCCTTGGACGAGGTCAACAACACCATGTTCGTCGTGCAGAACGACGGCTCCCTGGGCAAGGCGAACGCCGACGGTTCCGGTCTGCACGCCATCGTCAGCGGCGTCAACGCGGGCCAGGGCGTAGCCGTGGCGCCTTTGTACGGTGGCACCGGCCGCGTCTTCTACGGCACCACCGACAGCACCATCCGCATGGCGAATCTGGACGGAAGCGGCGACGGGGTGTTGATCTCCGGTCTGACCCAGCCGGTGGTGACCATGGAGGCGGATACCGTCAACGGCAAGCTCTACTGGATCCAGATGGATTGGGGCGGCGGCAATGGCCTGCTGTGCAGGGCCAATCTTGACGGCTCCGGCGTCGAGACACTGCGCAGCTTTTCCGGGACGTACCCGACGGCCCTGGCTTTGGACGTCGCCAATAACCGCATGTATTACGGCGAGGGCTCGGTCATCTACTACGCCGCCCTGAACGGGAGCGGCGAAACCCAGCTCGCAGACTACTCGGGGTCGGGCGACGTTCCGATGGACCTGACCATCGATACGGCCAATCAGGTTCTCTATTGGATGGATGGTTTCAATTCCACGCAGATTTACAAGACAGTCATCAGCAGTCCGGGCGTGGCACAACTCGTCGCGGTCACCGGGGTCGGAGGAGTTGCCGCCGGTTCCAGCATCGTCTTCAAGGATGTCACTCCGGCACCGGTCTTCGGTCCCACCGTTACCTCCGCCACCTACGACGCCTCCACCAATGTGTTGTCGGTGACGGGAAGCGGCATGACCGGCGGCGACACCATTGACGTCGGCAAGCTGACGCTGACGGGGGAAGGCGGCAACAGCTACACCCTGACCTCCGCCAAC
>JBGAFI010000027.1:0-37373 GCA_044227325.1 Thiobacillaceae bacterium
TAGTTCTTCGCCGCGCCACCGTACTTCTTCGACAGAATCGTGGTGATCGCCGCCGTCAGCGTCGTCTTGCCGTGGTCAACGTGTCCAATCGTCCCAACGTTCACGTGCGGCTTCGTACGCTCGAATTTTTCCTTGGCCATCGTCTATCCCCTAGCAAAAACGGATGAACTTAACACCCAGTCAACAATAAAAACACAAAAACCATGGTGCCCATGGACAGAATCGAACTGTCGACCTCTCCCTTACCAAGGGAGTGCTCTACCTCTGAGCTACATGGGCGGTTAAACCCAAATATTCACAACCACCACTCCGAACTGGAGCGGGTAGCGGGAATCGAACCCGCGTCATCAGCTTGGAAGGCTGAGGTTCTACCATTGAACTACACCCGCTTGGACTGCTTTCCCGAACCCGGGGGCCGCTCAATGGCGCGGCATATCAACTCAATAAATCTGGTGGTGGGGGAAGGATTCGAACCTTCGAAGGCAGTGCCGTCAGATTTACAGTCTGATCCCTTTGACCGCTCGGGAACCCCACCGGGAAAGCGCGGCATTATTCCGGCCTTCGCGCCTCTTGTCAATTATGGAGCCGCATATTTATTGCATTGCGCAAGCCGATTCCACGCCTGCGCAAGCCCTCAGACGTTGAACAGGAAATTCAGCACATCCCCGTCCTTGACCACGTATTCCTTGCCCTCCGAGCGCATCTTGCCGGCCTCCTTCGCCCCCTGTTCGCCGCCGAAGGCGATGAAATCCTCGAAGGCGATGGTCTGGGCGCGGATGAATCCCCGCTCGAAATCGGTATGGATGACGCCGGCCGCCTGGGGCGCGGTATCGCCCTTGTGGATGGTCCAGGCACGCACCTCCTTGACGCCGGCGGTGAAGTAGGTCTGCAGGCCGAGCAGGTCGTAGCCGGCCCGGATCAGGCGGTTCAGTCCGGGCTCGTGCAAGCCCATGGACTCCAGGAATTCCGCCTTGTCGCCCTCGTCCAGGGTAGCGATCTCCGCCTCGATGGCGGCGCACACCGCGACCACGGGAGCACCCTCCGCGTCAGCCAGGGCATGCAGCCGGTCCAGATGGGGGTTGTTCTCGAAGCCGTCCTCGGCCACGTTCGCCACATACATGGCGGGCTTGATGGTCATCAGGCAAAGCGGCGCCAGCTGGGCCTTTTCCTCGGCGGAAAGGTTCAGACTGCGCGCCGGCCTGGCCTCGTTCAGGTGGGGCAGCAGCTTGTCGTAGAGCGCGATCAGCGCCTGCGCCTCCTTGTCGCCGGCGCGGGATTTCTTCACGTCGCGGGCATGGGCCTTTTCCACCGTGGCCAGATCGGCCAGGGCCAGCTCGGTGCCGATCACCTCGATATCGGAAATCGGATCGATCCTGCCCGCCACGTGCACCACGTTGTCGTCCTCGAAGCAGCGCACCACGTTGACGATGGCGTCGGTCTCGCGGATGTTGGCGAGGAACTGGTTGCCCAGCCCCTCTCCCTTGGAGGCGCCCGCCACCAACCCGGCGATGTCGACGAATTCGACGATGGCCGGCACCACCCGCTGGGGTTTGACGATCCCGGCGAGCTGCTGCAGGCGCGGATCCGGCACCTCGACGACGCCCACGTTGGGCTCGATGGTGCAGAAGGGGTAGTTTTCCGCCGCGATGCCCGCCTTGGTGAGGGCGTTGAACAGGGTGGACTTGCCGACGTTGGGCAGGCCGACGATGCCGCATTTGAGGCTCATGATTTTTCCGGTGTGGTTTTGGAGATGGGGGGAGGCGCGGGCTTCGTATTGGCGGGTTTCGTATTGGCGCGCTTGACCGCCGCGTTCCAGTCGCCCGCCTGGATCAGGGGCCAGAGTTCGAGGGCGCGCGCCAGCGCGGCGTCGATCTCGTCCTGTTCCTCGCGCCGGGGCGGCTTGAGCACGTAATTGACGACTTCGTCGCGGTCGCCGGGATGGCCGATGCCGATGCGCAGACGCCAGAAGTCCTGGGTGCCGAGATGGGCGGCGATGTCCTTGAGACCGTTGTGGCCGCCCAGGCCGCCGCCGAATTTCAGGCGCAACTGGCCGGCCGGGATATCCAGTTCATCGTGCGCCACCAGGATTTCCGCGGGGGCGATGCGATGGAAACGGGCGAGCGCGCCCACCGCCTGACCGGAACGGTTCATGAAGGTCTGCGGCAACAGCAGCCACACGCCCTGCTGACGGCCATGACCGACCAGACCATGGAAACGGGATTCGTTGGAAAGCGAAACGCCCAGCCGGTCGGCCAGGCGTTCGCAGCACCAGAACCCGGCGTTGTGCCGGGTGTCGGCGTACTCCCGGCCCGGATTGCCGAGTCCGACGACCAGGCGAACGGCTGCCTGCATCGGCTCCCCGCGTTCCGTTCAGGAAGTCGGCGCCCGCTCAGGAAGCCGCCGCCTCGCCGCCTTCGCCTTCGGCCTCGGACGCGCCGCCGCCACGGGTCAGGATGTTGACCACGACATGGTCGTCACCCCGCACCAGGGCGGTCAATTCCACATCGCCGGCCAGTTTCAGGTCGGACAGATGCAGGGATTGGCCGGCTTCCAACGCGCTCAGATCCACCTCGATGAACTCGGGCAAGGCGCTGGGCAGACAGCTCACGTCCACCTCGGTCAGCACATGGTTGACGACGCCGCCGCCCAGCTTCACGCCCGGGGCGACATCGGCGTTGACGAAGTGCAGGGGCACCTTCATGTGGACCTTGTGGGTGGCGTCGACGCGTTGGAAATCCACGTGCAGCACCAGGGGCTTGTAGGGGTGCATCTGGAAATCGCGCAGCAGCACGTTTTCCTTGGCGCCGTCCAGGTTCATGCTGAGCACGGAGGAATGGAAGGCCTCGTTCTTCAGGGAGAAATAGAGTTCCTTGTGGTCGATGTCCACGGACTGGGCGTCCTTGCCGCCCCCGTAGACGATACCGGGAACCCGGCCGGCGCGACGCAGGCGGCGGCTCGCTCCGGTGCCCTGCGCTTCGCGCTTGCTTGCGTTGATTTCGATATGCATGACTGACTCCTTGCGGTTGATGAAGGGCCGCCCGCGACCAGGCGACCCGGTTTTTGCGAGCTCGCTACTCGCTGAACAGCGAGCTCACGGAATCCTCGTCGCTGATGCGGCGGATGGTTTCGGCCATGAGATTGGCCACGGACAACTGGCGGATGCGGGAACAGGCCTTCGCGTCGTCGCGCAGGGGGATGGTGTCGGTCACCACCAGTTCGTCCAGGGAGGAGTTGCTCACCCGCTCCACCGCGCTGCCGGACAGCACGGCGTGGGTACAGTAGGCGACCACCTTCCTGGCCCCCTGTTCCTTCAGGGCGTTGGCGGCCTCGCACAAGGTGTTGGCGGTATCCACCATGTCATCCATGATCAGACAGGTGCGATCCTTCACGTCGCCGATGATGTTCATCACCTTCGCCACGTTGGGCTTGGGACGCCGCTTGTCGATGATGGCCAGGTCGCATTCCAGGCGCTTGGCCACGGCGCGGGCGCGCACCACGCCGCCCACGTCGGGGGACACCACCATCAGGTCGTCGTAGTTCTGCTTCCAGATGTCGCCCATCAGGATGGGCGTGGAATAGATGTTGTCCACCGGGATGTCGAAGAACCCCTGGATCTGGTCCGAGTGCAGGTCCATGGTGAGCACCCGGTTCACGCCGACCACGGTGAGCATGTCGGCCACCACGCGCGCGGTGATGGGCACCCGGGCGGAGCGCACGCGGCGGTCCTGGCGCGCGTAACCGAGATAGGGGATGGCCGCGGTGATGCGGCCGGCGGAGGCGCGGCGCAGGGCGTCCACCATGAGCATGATTTCCATCAGGCTGTCGTTGGTGGGCACGCAGGTGGACTGGAGCACGAACACGTCCTTGCCGCGCACGTTCTCCAGGATTTCCACGTTCACCTCGCCGTCCGAGAAACGGCCGACGGTGGCGCGCCCCATGCGGATATTGAGGTGACGCACCACATCCTCGGCGAGCTTGGGATGGGCGTTGCCCGTGAACACCATCAAGCTGTCATATGCCATTTTCGAGCCCTGCCGCCATATTCGGCCCTCGTTCGCCCAACCGGGGCGCGCGAATGCCAGTCGCGATACGAAAAAACCACACAAAAACAAAAAAGCGTGCAGCCCTCGCAGCACGCTTGTCGTCCCGCCATTTCGGCGGGCGCCTTATCTGGCTGGGGAGGTAGGGATCGAACCTACGAATGCCGGAATCAAAATCCGGTGCCTTACCACTTGGCGACTCCCCAAATTCACCAACCGCCTCAATCCGCAAACCCGTACAGGGGATGTCGATCGATGCCGTCGGCGACAAAACCGCTCATATGCCCGGGACGCTCGGCGAACACCTTTTCCGCCATCGCGCGCTCGGGGAAGCCGGCAAAAACACAGGCGCCCGAACCGGTCATGCGCGCGTCGCCCCGGGTTTTCAACCAGCCGAGATAGTCGGCCACCACGGGATTCTGCGCGCAGACGATGGGCTGCAAATCATTGTGCCCATAGCCTTCCGAGAGGGCCGCGATTGTGACGGGTGGCGTATTTCGTGTCAATCCCGGATGGGCGAAGATGGCAGGCGTGGAGACGTGGGCGGGTGGCGTCAGCACCACATAGCTGGCGGGCGCGGGCAGCCAGGGGGTCAACACCTCACCCACCCCCTCGGCGAAGGCGGTTCGCCCGAACACGAACACCGGCACGTCGGCGCCCAAACACAGTCCGAGAACCTGCAATTCGGCGCGGGGCAGGCGCAGATTCCACAACCGGTTGAGGGCCAGCAGCACGGTCGCCGCGTCGGAACTGCCCCCTCCCAGCCCGCCCCCCATGGGCAGCCGCTTGACCAGCCGGATGTCGGCACCGAGCCGGCAACCGGCGTGGCTTTGCAATAGACGCGCCGCGCGCCAGCACAGATCCGATTCGAGCGGCACGCCGGGAAGAGGCGACAGCAGGCGGATTTCGCCATCGGCGCGGGGAACGATCTCCAGGCTGTCGCCGATGTCGAGAAAACGGAACACGGTTTGCAGCAGGTGGTAGCCGTCGGCGCGCCGCCCCACCACATGAAGGAACAGATTGAGCTTGGCGGGAGCCGGATACTCCGCCATGGACCAGCCCGCGTCCCCGGCGGGCGTCACGGCAACTCCCAGTGGTCCACCACCAGGCGCACTTCCAGATCCTCGCCGCGCCGGGCGACCAGCTTGCCCGGCAGCACGGTGTTGCCTTGCGGCGCATAACGGCTGAAGTCGATGTGCCACGCGTCCTGGTCCAAGCCGGCCAGGCGTCCCGCCTCGTCCGCCTCGGCGCGGAACGGCGCATCCGGCCGGGGATGGCCCACCACCCACCAGGCGAGGCCGCGCAAGGGCAATTCCAGACCCAATGCCTGGCGCACCAGGGCGTCGGCATCCGGAGCGCGCGAGACCTTGCCCTTCGCGTCCGTCAGAACCACGCCATCGGCATCGCCGCGCAGCTCGGCGACGCCCTGGCCCAGGGGCGTGCTGAGCAGCAATTCCTCGGCGCCTGACTCGCGATGCCAGGCCAGGCCGCCGGAAAAGGACTCCTCGCCGGCCTTGACGGACACCCGCCCCTCCAAGCGGAAGGACTTGGGAGCCGCGCTCAAAGCCAATTTCGCGCGGGGCGCCTCCGGGGCGAATCCCGGCAACTGGGCGCAGCCGGCCAGCGATAACGCCAGCGCGGCCACGCCGCCGCGCCACGAGCGGCACATCAGTGCATCAGGCGCGAGGCGACTTCGCGCAGGGTCTCGTTGTCCGGATGGACCTGGAGGCCGTTCTTCCAGACTTGGCGGGCTTCGTCCTTGTCGCCTTTCATCCAGAGCGCCTCGCCGAAGTGGGCGGCGATTTCCGGATCGGACTTCGCGGCATAGGCGCGGCGCAGGTAATCCACCGACTCACGATAGCGCTTCGCCTTGAACAGCGCCCAGCCCATGCTGTCCAGGATGAAGGGATCGTTCGGCTCCAGCTTGAGCGCCTTGTCCAGCAACTCGAGGGCTTCCGGGATGCGCGTGGTGCGATCAGCCAGGGTGTAGCCCAGCGCGTTGTAGGCATGGGCGTAATCCGGCTTGAGTTGGATCAGGCGGCGCAGATCCTTTTCGAGGTCGTCCAGGCGGTTCACCTTCTCCGCCGCCATGGCCCGGTCGTACAGCAACTCCGGCGAGTCGGGCATGGCCTCCAGCGCCTTCGACAGGACCTCGAACACGCCCTGGAAATTCCGGGCTTCCCGCAGCATCTGCGCTTCGGTCTGCACCAATTGCAAGCGCTCCATATCGCTGGAGGGCGCCAACCCGGCCAGCCAGGCGCGAGCCTCGTCCAGACGCCCGAGCTTGGCCAGCACCAGCGCGTAACGCAACTGGGCGTCGAACTGCATGCGCCCGCTGTCCACGGACTTGTACCAGGTCAGCGCCTCGTCAAGGGCGTCGCGCGCCTCGGCCAATTGCCCCAGGTAGATGCGGACATTGCCCTCTTCAGGATGTTTCAACTCCAGCGCCTTCAGGAAACTGGCCTTGGCGCCGTCCAGATCGTTGGTCTGCATGGCCATCAAGCCGATGGCGAAGTGCGCCTCCGGATCGTCGGGCGTTTCCCGCGTGATGAACTCGAACTGGGTGCGGGAATCCGCGAAGTTGCCCGCGCGCGCCAATTGCTTCGCATAGGCGAGCCGGACCTCGCGCGCGGTGGGATGCGCGGCCAGATAGTCCTTGAAGAAGGCCAGCATGGCCTCCTCGTTTTCCGCCTTCTGCACCACCTGAGCCTTGAACAGGGCGGCGGCATCCCAATCCGGCCGCAGTTGCAAGGCATCGTTCAACGCCTCCAGCGCCTTGGCCGGCTGGCCGGCCTGCCAGGCCGCCTGGGCCACGGCGAAACGGGCCTCGGGAACGCCGGGATAAGCGGCCGCGAGATCAGTGACCAGATCCAGCACCGCCTGCCTGTCCTTCTGCTTTGCGAACAGGCCGTGCAACTGCATGAAAATCTCGCCCCCCTTGCCGGTCTTGATCCAGGCATTCAGATGGGGCTTGGCGTCGCCGAGGCGGCCCGCGCTGACCAGCAGCGACGCGACGGTTTGCCGCGCCTTGATGGAATCGGGCTCCAACTCAAGCCAGAGGCTCGCGTCCTTCAGGGCCAGGGCGGTCTGGCGGGCATACAGGGCTACCTCGGTCGCGCGCCGGGCCACCCGGGCATCCCGGGTGCGCGCCGCAAGATCGGCATACGCCTCGGCGGAGAGCTTCAATTCGCCACGTTGGCCGGCGATCTCTCCGAGCAGGAATTGGTACAGTACTTGGGACGTCAAGCCCTGGGGCGGAGGCGCCAGGGGCACCACGGCGGGATGCTCCACCACCGGCGACTGGGCACAGGCGGAAACGGAGGTGGCGAGCAAAGCGATGCAGAGGAGCTTGGCGTTCATGGCGATAATCCAATGGATGTCGAGGCATTATGCAAGACCGTCACCCCCCTGGGAAGTTGCCTGAACTACCATGCCTGCCTGTCGAGATAAGCGATCCCATGCCTGAATTACCCGAAGTCGAAACCGTGCGCCGGGGACTGGCGCCCCACCTGGAACAGCGCCGGATTCTCGGCGCCCGGGCGCGCGAGCCGCGCCTGCGCTGGCCGGTCCCGGCCCATCTCGACGAATTGGTGCGCGGCCAGACCGTGAACACGCTGACCCGGCGCGGCAAATACCTGCTGATGCGCCTCGACTCGGGCAGCCTGATCTGCCACCTGGGCATGTCCGGCAGCCTGCGCCTGGTCGAGGCCGGCGTCGCCCCGGAGAAACACGACCATGTCGATCTGCTGCTGGAGGATGGCCGCGTCCTGCGTTATCGCGATCCGCGCCGCTTCGGCGCGCTGCTCTGGTGCGACGATCCGGACCGGCATCCGCTCATCGCCTCGCTCGGGGTGGAACCGCTCGCCCCGGAATTCGACGGCGCCCATCTGCACGCGCTTTGCCGTGGGCGGACCAGCGCGGTCAAAGCTCTGCTGATGGACGCCCACTTGGTGGTGGGTATCGGCAACATCTATGCGAACGAAGCACTGTTCCATGCCGGCATCGATCCGCGTCTGGCCGCCGGCCAGTTGTCGCGGCCCCGTTGCGCGCGGCTCACGGCCGCGATCAAGGACACCCTGACCCGGGCCATCGCCGCCGGCGGCAGCACGCTGCGCGATTTCGTCGATGGCCATGGCCAGCCCGGCTATTTCCAGCAGACCTACTTCGTTTACGGCCGCGCCGGCGCGCCATGCCGATGCTGCGCGGGAACGATCCGCCAGATCCGCCAGGGCGCGCGCTCGACCTTCTTTTGCCCGAATTGCCAGAAGCGTTGAACAACCCCCTGGAGTTGCTAGGGAAATAGCCCTTTTGTGCTAGAGTCCAACCCGTCAAACCGCGCCGGACACCGCGTACGCTGGAGGGAAACGATGACCACAGCTTCACTCGTCAATGACTTCGAGGCCTACAGCCAATGGCGACTGGAACTCTCGAACCGCATCGCGAATTATCGCCAATGGCTGAACCGGGAAGATTTGAACGACTCCCAACGCGATCTGCGCTTGCAGCAGCTCATCGACCGCCTCGCCGAGGACAAGCTGCACGTGGCCTTCATCGCCGAGTTCTCGCGCGGCAAGTCCGAGCTGATCAACGCCATCTTTCTGTCCGACCTGAAGCAGCGCCTGCTGCCTTCCACCGCCGGCCGCACCACCATGTGCCCGACGGAACTGCTGTACGACCCGGCGAAGCCGGCCATGATCGAGCTGCTGCCCATCGAGACGCGCGGTTCCAACGCCACCATCGCGGAATACAAAGGCTATCCGGACGAGTGGACCCAGGTCGGCATGGACACCACCTCCCCGGACAGCGTGGCCCAGGCCATGCAGGAAGTCTGCCGGGTGAAGAACGTGAGCGTGGAGGAAGCCTCCCGTTTCGGCCTCTACACCAAGGATGATGCGGATCTGGGCTTCAGCCTGAACGAGGACGGCAGTGTCACCATCCCCGCCTGGCGCCACGCCATCATCAACTTCCCGCATCCCTTCCTGGAAAAAGGCCTGGTGGTGTACGACACCCCCGGCCTCAACGCCATCGGCGTGGAACCGGAACTGACCTTCAACCTGCTGCCCAACGCCCACGCCGTCCTGTTCGTGCTCGCCGCGGACACCGGCGTGACCAAATCCGACATCGAGGTCTGGCGCGACCACATCTACGCCCGCGGCAACAACCGGGGCCGGCTGGTGGCCCTGAACAAGATCGACGGCCTCTGGGACGACCTCAAGACCGAGGCCCAAATCCAGACCGAACTGGAAGGCCAGGTGCGCTCCTGCGCCGAACTCCTGGGCGTGGACGCCAGCCAGATCTACCCGGTTTCCGCCCAGAAGGGCCTGCTCGCGAAAATCAACGGCGACCAGAAACTGCTGGAGCGCAGCCGGCTCGCCGCCCTGGAAAAAGCCCTCTCCGAGGAATTGATCTCCTCCAAGCAGACCATCGTGCGCGACCAGACCGAGGCGGAACTGGGCGACCTGCTGGATAACAGCCTGGCCCTGCTGGACTCCCGCCGCAAAGGCATCGAGGAGCAACTGAGCGAACTCAAGGGTCTGCAGGGCAAGAACCAGGATGTGGTGGAACACATCATGGCGAAGATCTCCGGCGACAAGGACACCTTCGAGCGCGGCCTCCAGCAGTTCCAGGCCCTGCGCTCCGTCTATTCCCAGCAGAGCATCAAGCTGTTTTCCAAGATCGGCATGGACATCCTGCGCAACGAAGTGCGCGACGCCCGCGAAGCCATGGTGAAAAGCCGCTTCACCAAGGGCATCCGCGACGCGATGAGCGGCTTCTTCAAGCAGGTGGATGCGCGCCTGGAAAGCGCCAATGGCCAGATCGAGGAAATCAACAAGATGATGGAAGCCATGTACCGCAAGCTCAACCTGGAGCATGGCATCAATCTGATCACCATCCCGCCCTTCTCCATGTTGCGCTACCGCAAGGAGATGCAGCGCCTGGAAGAGGCCTACGACCAGAAGTTCAATACCTTCTACACCTTCCTGACCACGGAACAGTACACCCTGACGTCGCGCTTCTTCGAGACCCTGGCAAGCCGGGTGGTGCAGGTTTTCGAGATCCTCAACAAGGATGTGGAGAACTGGCTCAAGTCGATCATGTCCCCCATGGAGAGCCAGGTGCGGGAGCACCAGATGCAGTTGCGCCGGCGCCTGGAAAGCGTCAAGCGCATCCACAAGGCGGCGGACACCCTGGACGACCGCATCGGCGAACTGGACCAGATGCACACCGAGGTCCAGCGCCAGACCGGCGAACTCGACGACCTGACCAGGAGCATCCGCGCCGCCCTGGAACCCATCGAAGGCCAGGTTCGCGCGCTCGCGGCCTGACCCGGCGCATCAATAAAAAAAGCGCGGTCCGGCCGCGCTTTTTTTATGCGGCGCAGGCGCTTATTTCGCGCCGGTCAACTGCAGATACTTAGCGTAAAGCGCATCCTTGTCCTCCACGTAGCCGGGGTTCACCGGGATGCAATCCACCGGGCAGACCTCGCGGCACTGGGGAGTGTCGAAATGGCCCACGCATTCGGTGCACTTGTTGGGGTCGATGATGTAGATGTCCTCCCCCTGGGTGATCGCCCCGTTCGGGCACTCCGGTTCGCACACATCGCAGTTGATGCACTCGTCTGTGATCATCAGAGCCATGGCATTTTCCTTTTCAGTTGTGTTGGGAGCCTACGTCAATAGGCTCTGGGCAAAACGATGCGCGAGACGCTCGGCCACCAGAGGGTGCACGAACGGCCGCACATCCCCCCCCAACCGCGCGATCTCGCGCACCATGCTGGCGGAAACGAACATGTGTTGTTCCGCCGGCGTGAGAAAAATCGTTTCCAGTTCCGGGTCCAGACGCCGGTTCATGCCGGCCAACTGGAACTCGTATTCGAAGTCCGACACGGCGCGCAGGCCGCGCAGCACCATGCGGGCGCCCTGGGCGCGCACAAAATCCACCAGCAGGCCGGAGAAAGGCACGATATGGACGCCGGACAACCCGCCCAGCACCGCTTGCGCGATGGCCACCCGCTCCTCCAGGTTGAAGAACGGCTGCTTCGGGGCATTGGTCGCCACGCCGACCACCACCTCATCGAACAGATCGAGGGCGCGCCGCACCAGATCTTCATGGCCCCGGGTCATCGGGTCGAAGGTCCCGGGATAGACGATCAAGCGTTTCAAGCAGGCTCCAACAGGCAAAAATGGGAAAGACCCGCGCGTCCCTGGCGCAAAACGGCAAAACCGTCAGGTGTCAGGGGCCGTGGAGATTCAGCGTAGATTTTACCGCCGGGATTCAGCCGTGTCGCCGCGCATTGCAGGGCGGGGCCGAGCAAATCCCTGTCGAAAGGCGGGTCTAGCAGGATCAGATCGAAGCCCTCTCCGGCACCGGCGAGATAGGCCAGCGCGTCCGATTGTCGGATTTCCACCGCGGGCGCGGGCAACGCCAAGGCGTGGGCGCGCAGGGCGGCGACGCCCCGGCTGTCCCGTTCCAGCATGAGTACCCGCGTCGCGCCGCGCGAGGCGGCCTCGAAGCCCAGCGCGCCGCTGCCGGCGAAGGCATCCAGGCAGGACCAGCCGTCCAGGCGCTGGCCCAGCCAGTTGAACAGGGTTTCCCGCACCCGGTCCGGTGTGGGGCGCAGGCCGGGCTGGTCGGGAAAGTGCAGGATGCGGCTGCGGAATTCGCCACCGATGATGCGCACCGAATTACTTTGCCGGGCCTTCACTCTGCCCGCCGACGATCACGGTCATCATGGACTCCGGCCGCACCCGGGCCCGGAACGCGCGCAGAATGTCGTCCCGGGTCACCGCCGCCACCTTGTCGGAATAGGTATCCAGCCAATCCAGGGGCAGCCTGTAGAAACCGATGACGGCCAAGTACTCCAGGATCTTCTTGTTGCTGTCGATGCGCAGGGGAAAACCGCCGATCAGGTTGTTCTTGGCCTGCGCCAACTCCGCCTCGCTGGGGCCTTCCGCGAGATAGCGCGCCAGTTCATCCTTGGCGGTATCCACCGCCTCGCGCGTCGCGTCGCGCCGGGTCTGCAGGCCGATCATGAACGGCCCCTTGCGCTCCATGGGGGCGAAGTAACTGTAGACGCTGTAGGCCAGCCCCTTCTTCTGGCGGATGGACTCGGTCAAGCGGGAATCGAAACCGCCGCCGCCGAGCACGTAGTTGCCCACGTAGAGGGGGAAGTAGTCCGGATCCTCCCGCGTCATGCCCGGCTTGCCCATGAACAGATGGCTCTGGGTCGCGTGGTGGGGAATCACCGTTTCCACGCCGTGGTCGGCCTCGACCACGGGCGGAATCGGCGCCGGCGCCTCGCCCGGCGGCAGGCCGGCGGCCAGTTTGGATGCCAGCGCCTCCGCCTCCTGGCGCGAGATGTCGCCCATGATGGCCACCGCCATGTTCTTCGCCCGGTAGTACTCGCCGTGGAAGGCCACCAGATCATCCCGGGTCAGGGTTTTCACGGTGGCCACCTCGCCGCTTTCATCCAGAGCATAGGGGTGGTTCCCGTAGATCGCGGCCTGGAAGGCCTTCGCGCCGATGCTCTCCGGCTGGGTCGCGGCCTCCTCGATGCCGGCGACGACCCGGGTCTTTTCCCGTTCCAGGATGGTCGTCTCGAAACGGGGCGCGGCGAGAATCGCCGCCAGGAGGGAGACGGCCTGGTCCCGCTCGGCCTTGCCGGACAAGGTGCGCAAGGTGAAACCGGCCCGGTCGGCGTCCAGGCGTCCGGACATGATCGCGCCCACGTCCGCGAGTTTTTCCGCGATGTCCCGTTCCGAGTAGGGACCGGCGCCCAAGCCCATGAGATGGCGGGTCAGGCTGGCCAGGCCGGATTTTTCCTTGCTGTCCCGGGCGCTGCCGGCGGAAAAATCCACGCTCACGTCCAGCATGGGCAGATCGTGGTTTTCCACGAAATAGACGCGGGCGCCCTGGGGCGTCATCCAGTGCTGGATGTTGAGCCCCGCCCAGACGGCGGGGGAAAGCAGCAGGCAGAACAAGAAAGCCAGCAGGGTTTTAGCGGACATGGCCGGCTCCCATCAGGTTGCGCTGGAATTCCGGTTGACCTTCCGGCATGGGCTGGGGATCCAGCACCGCGACGGTGAGCCGGTCGTCCACCAGATACTTGGCGGCGACCGCCTTGACCTGTTCCGCGGTCACCGCCTTGAGTTTCGCGTAGCGGATGTCGCGCGCCTTGTAATCCAGCCCCGCCGTGGTCCATTCGCCGATCTGCATGGCCTGGTAGAACAGGGAGTCCTGCTGGAATATCTGCCCTGCCAGCACCTGGGCCTTGACCCGGTTGAGCTCGCTCTCGCTGACGCCGTCCTTGACGATGCGCGCGATTTCTTCCTTCAGCGCGGTTTCCAGGGTCGCGACGTTTTGTCCCTCGGCGGGCACCGCGTCGGCGATGAACATGGCCGGCCCGCGGGAAACATCGTCATAGCCCGCGCCCACCTCGGTGGCCAGGCGTTTTTCCCGCACCAGGGACTGGTTCAATCGTGCCGAGGCATGGCCGTCCAGTACTCCCGCGAGGATTTCCAGGGCATAGGGCTCCCAGTCCTGCCGCGGATCGTTCAGACGCGGCGCCTGCCAGGCCAGGGCCACCACCGGCTGTTTCGCGGGGGCCTTCACCGTGACTTCCTTCATGCCGAGCTGTTCCGGTTCCCGCTGCGGTTTGCGCACGGGCAGCGCATGGGCGGGAATGGGACCGAAATACTTCTCGGCCCAGCTCATGACCTGGGTGGGGTCCACATCGCCCGCCACGACCAGCGTGGCGTTGTTGGGCGCGTACCAGGTCGCGTACCAATGCCGCGCGTCGTCCACCGTCATGTTCTTCAGATCGTCCATCCAGCCGATCACCGGATGCCGGTAGGGGCTGGCTTCGTAGGCCGTGGCCATGAGCGCCTCGTACAGTTTGGCCTGGGGACTATCCTCGGTGCGCATGCGCCGTTCTTCCATCACGACATTGATTTCCTTGGCGAACTCCTCTGGCGACAGCAGCAGGTTGGCCATGCGGTCCGCCTCCAGCTTCAGAGCGAGTTCCAGGCGATCCTTTTGCAAGGTCTGGAAGTAGGCGGTGTGATCGCGCGACGTGAAGGCGTTCTCGCGGCCGCCGGCGGCGGCGATGCGCTTGGAGAATTCACCGGCGGGCACGTCCTTGGTGCCCTTGAACATCATGTGCTCCAGCACGTGGGCGACGCCGGTGGTGCCATAGCTTTCGTCCATGCTGCCGGCCTTGTACCAGACCTGGGAGACCACCACGGGCGCCCGCCGATCGGTCTTGACGATGACCTTCATGCCGTTGGACAGGGTCTGTTCCACGATTTCCGCGCGCGCCGGCAGCGCCATCGCCAGGGTCAAACCGAGCAAGGCCAGGATTCGTTTCATATTGGGGGGAGCGCACATGGAGAGAAGGGGTCGCATGATAGAATTTCCAGGCTAATAACGCAGCCTGTGACTGACCCCTCCCGTGTTTGGTTTCTTCAAGTCCGGTAAATCCGAACCCTCCTCCGTGCCCGCCGAGCAAGGCGCGCCGGAATCCCCTCCCATCCAGGCAGAGGTGCCCAAGCTTTCCTGGGCGCAAAGACTGAAGCAGGGTCTGGCCCGCACCCGCACCGCCTTCACCGGCCAGGTCGCGGGACTCTTCCGCGCCGGCGCGAAGATCGACGAGGCCTTGTACGAGGATCTGGAAACGGTGCTGCTCACCGCCGATGTGGGCGTCGACGCGACACAGCACCTGATCGAGCGCCTGCGCACCCGCGTCAAGCGGGACAAGCTCACCGAAGCGGAACAGCTCCAGGGCGCGCTCAAGGCCGAACTCATCGCCTTGCTCGCGCCGCTGGAAAAGCCGATGGATGTGAGCATCGCGAAACCCTTCGTCATCATGCTGGCCGGGGTGAACGGCGCCGGCAAGACCACCACCATCGGCAAACTGGCGCGCCGTTTCCAGGCGGAAGGCAAGAGCGTGCTGCTGGCCGCGGGCGATACCTTCCGCGCCGCCGCGCGGGAACAATTGGGCGAATGGGGCAAGCGCAACCAGGTGGAAGTCATCCAGTCCCAGGCCGGAGACCCCGCCGCCATCATCTTCGACGCACTGCATTCCGCGAAGGCGCGCGGCATCGACATCGTCCTGGCCGACACCGCCGGGCGCCTGCCGACCCAGTTGCATCTCATGGACGAAATCCGCAAGGTCAAACGTGTGTTGCAGAAGGCCGACCCCGACGCGCCCCACGAAGTCCTGCTGGTCCTGGACGCCAACATCGGCCAGAACGCCCTGATGCAGGTGAAAGCCTTCGACGAGGCGTTGGGGCTTACCGGTCTGGTCATGACCAAGCTGGACGGCACCGCCAAGGGCGGCGTCATCGCGGCTTTGGCGAAGAAGCAGCCGGTGCCGGTGCGCTTCATCGGCGTCGGCGAAGGCATCGAGGATTTGCAGCCGTTCAAGGCCGAAGAATTCGTGGACGCCCTGTTCACATGATCGAGCTGTCCGGCGTCACCAAGCGCTATCCCGGCGGCCACGAAGCGCTTTCCGATGTCAGCCTGACCATAGGACAAGGCGAACTGGTCTTCCTCACCGGCCATTCCGGCGCGGGCAAAAGCACCCTGCTCAAGCTGGTGGCCGCCATCGAACGCCCCACCGTCGGCCACGTGGTCGTCAACAACCAGAATGTGGGCCGCATGAAGCGCCCCGCCCTGCCCTTCTTCCGGCGCAACATCGGCCTCATCTTCCAGGACCACAAACTGCTCTACGACCGCAGCGTGTTCGACAACGTGCTGCTGCCGCTGCACATCCAGGGTCTGACCGGCAACGACGCGGCCAAGCGGGTGCGCGCGGCCCTGGACAAGGTGGGCCTGCTGAAGAAGGAGAAAGCGCGCCCCATCACTCTCTCCGGCGGCGAACAGCAGCGCCTGTGCATCGCCCGGGCCATCGTCAGCCGCCCCGCCCTGGTACTCGCCGACGAACCCACCGCGAACCTGGACGACGCCTACGCCAAGGACATCATGGACATGTTCCGGGCCTTCAACGAAGTGGGCGTCACCTTGCTCATCTCCACCCACGACCAGGATCTGATCCAGCGCTACGGTGGACGCAACGTGCATCTGGCCTATGGGAAGCTGGTGTCATGAAGGCCTGGCTCGCGCATCATTTCCACAGCCTCAAGATCGCCGCGCACCGCTTCCACGACGCGCCGCTGGCCAGCTTGTTCACCGTGCTGGTGATCGGTGTCGCCGTCGCCCTGCCCGCCGGGCTCTATCTGCTGCTGGACAATCTCGACCGGGCGGCGGCGGGCATCAAGCCCCAGGCGGAAATCACCCTGTTCCTGAAAAGCGACATCGAGGAAACCCAGGCCAAGGCCCTGGGCAATGCCCTCGCCAGCCAGGCCGACATCGCCTCGGTGCGTTTCGTCAGCAAGACCGAGGGCGTCAAGAAACTGGAGGACTCCGGCCTGTCCGACATCGCCGCCGGCTTGCCGGACAACCCCCTCCCCCACGCTCTGGTGGTCTCCCCCAAGGACACCACGCCCCAGGCACTGGACGCCCTGGGTGCCCGGTTAAAACAGATGGACAACGCCGAGCGGGTGATCATGGACACCGACTGGATCAAACGCCTGTCCGCGCTCATGGGCCTGGGGCACGATCTGGTCTTCATGTTGTCCGTCATTCTGGGTCTGGCTCTGGCCGCCATCACGGCAAATACCATTCGCTTGCAGATCTACGCCCAGAAAGCCGAAATCGAAGTGGCCCAGTTGATCGGCGCCACCGATCGCTTCATCCGCCGCCCCTTCCTCTACTTCGGCGGCATCCAGGGCCTGGTCGGCGGCATCGCCGGCGGTCTGCTGGTCGCCCTGGGCGCCTATCTGCTGGAAGCCAGCGTCGAACGGGTTGCCACCGCCTACGGCGCCGAGTTCGTCCTGGCCGGCCTGTCGCCCATCGACCTCATCGTGCTGGTCGCCCTCAGTACCCTCCTGGGCTGGCTCGGCGCCTATTTCGCGGTTGGTCAGGCCTTGCGCCAGTCCGAGAATGCCTGACCGAGCACCTCGGGAACTTTCCGCCGGTTAGCACTCTCTCAGACCGAGTGCTAAAATTTGATTGACTGGCAATAAGGAGGAATCCAATGAACGCTCAGGCGTTGAATTTTCCCGTCCCATCCACTTTGGGAAGTCTGGAAAACTATGTCCAGGCGGTAAACCGTTTCCCGCTGTTGAGCGCGGAACAGGAACATGAATTGGCGGTCCGGCTGCGTGATGACAACGACTTGGAAGCCGCCCGGCAGCTCGTGTTGTCCCATCTTCGCTTGGTGGTGGCCATCGCGCGGGGTTATCTGGGCTACGGCCTGCCCCACGCCGATCTCATCCAGGAAGGCAACGTGGGCCTGATGAAGGCCGTCAAGCGCTATGACCCGGAGCGGGGCGTGCGTCTGGTGTCCTTCGCGGTCCACTGGATCAAGGCCGAAATCCACGAGTTCATCCTGAAGAATTGGCGCCTCGTCAAAGTCGCGACCACCAAGGCCCAGCGCAAGCTGTTTTTCAATTTGCGCAGCATGAAGCAGGGCAGCGGCTCCCTCTCCGCCGGCGAAGTCGAGGAAATGGCCAAGGTGCTCAACGTCCACGAGTCCGATGTGCGGGAAATGGAAACCCGGATGTACGGCCAGGACATGGCCCTGGAACCCAGCATGGACGACGACGAGGATGCCTTCGCTCCCATCGCCTATCTGGCCGCGCCCAACGCGGAACCGACTCAGCATCTGGAAATCGCGGAGCGGGAAAAAATGGCCAACGAGGGCTTGTCCCGCGCTTTGGCGACCTTGGACGAACGCAGCCGCCACATCGTCGAATCCCGCTGGCTGGAAGAAGAGAATCCCGCCACCCTGCACGAACTCGCCGCGGTCTATGGCATATCCGCCGAACGGGTGCGCCAGATCGAGGCAAAGGCCTTGCAGAAACTCAAGGGCGTACTGGCTGCTTAACCAGCCTTGCCCCAACAAAAAGCCCCGCGATGCGGGGCTTTTTGTTGGGCCGAATCGTACCGGGCATCAGAACAGGGAGCCCAACACGACGGAAAACAGGCTGAACCAAGCCCAGAGGATGAGAGCGACGACCAGTGTCATCGGCAGGTTGGTTTTGCTGAGCAGATTCATGTTTCTCTCCAGAAATTCTTGGCGCGATTTTACCGAGCCGGCCACGCCGGCGGCAATATGAAAAACGGGCGCACAAGGCGCCCGCGAGAAGTGATTGCAAATCCGGCGACTACTTCTTGGCTTCGGCGCCGACCGCCAGCGACCCTTTCAACTTGGCGACGCTGGCCTTGCCGAAGCCCTTGACCCCGGCCAGGTCATCCAGGCTCTTGAAGGCTCCGTTCTTCTGACGGTATTCCATGATCGCCTTCGCCTTGGCCGGACCGATGCCCTTGACCGCTTCCAATTCCGATTGGGTCGCGGTATTCAGATCCACCGCCGCCCAAGCCGACACGGAAAACAGCAACCCCGCCAACAAACTCCCAAACCACTTTTTCATGATGCCTCCGCAGGTTGTATTCGCGCCGAATTGGCGCGAAAGCAATCTACGACAAGCGGAAAACCTTGAAAATCTGTCGAAAGTTATAGCGGCATGAATCTGTGCCGGAAAAACAAAACGGGCGCGGTTTCCCGCGCCCGTTTCAAACTTCAGATCCGACGGTTAGGTCAGATTAGAAGCTGTGCTTGATACCAATGTTCCAGCCATCCGCACCGCTGGTATTGGAAGCAGACAGAGTCGCGCCAGTCAGAACAGTAGCAGCCTTGGTGATGTCGCTATCCGCGCTGGCATACACGAAGTAAGCCGTGGTGCGCTTGGACAGATTGTAGTCCGCGCCCAAAGCCCACATGTTCTGGTCGTCAGAACCAGCAGAGAAGTAGGCATCAGAAACCTTGCCGTATTGAGCTTTCAGCACGATCGGGCCCATAGCATAAGAACCATTCACCAAGTAGCTCTTACGATCCTTGGCGGTGGTATCAGCGGAAACCTTTTCATAAATGAAACCAACCTTGGCATCGCCAAAACTATAACCCAGACCCAGTTTCCAAGCCTTGGAATCGGCGCCAACTGCAACCACATCCTTCACATTCTGATAGGACAAAGAGCCGAACAGAGGGCCATTGGCATACACACCAGTCAAAGAGGTGGCGTCGATAGAATCATTGTTGCTGGTGGGATCGTTAGCCAGAACGACGGCAGCGGCAAAATGAAAACCGCTCCAAGTGGGGGAGATATAGGCCAGGGCGTTGCCTACGCGGGCATCGTGGGCATTCATCAGCACTTCAACACCGTCAGCACGACCCAAGTTGTAGTCAGCAATGGTGTCACCGAAGATATCCAGGCTACCGGTACCCAGCTTGTAGGGGGTGTCATGCCTACCCGCAACGACGGTACCAAAATCACCAGCCAGTCCGATGAAGGTATTGCGGTCACCCACAGTGGTACCACCAATGGTCGTGCCGTTATTGTCCAGCTTGGACTCAATTTGCCAGACGGCCTTCAGACCACCACCCAAATCTTCAGTACCCTTGAAACCCCACCGACTGGTATTGCTGACCACAGACGGGGTGTACTTTTGATTCGCACCGGCAGCACCAGTGGGAGTGTGGTTCATGTCCTCAATGGCAATGTTCATGATGCCATAGATGTCAACGTTGGAAGTGGCGGCAAAAGCGGGGGCGGACACGGCGCCAGCAACAGCCAGAGCGATCAGGGACTTCTTCATGTTCATACTCCTATCAGGTTGATGAAACTGCTTGCCCTAACGCGGCGGCCCGGTTTTCCCCATTGTGCGAGGACTTCCCCTGCCTCCGCCCCACTCCATGAGTGGGGGGCCTAAAAAACCTCTCGCGCGAGAAGTTGGAGCGCATTCTGAACATGTCTTAATAGGAGCGCCAAATCCGGAATCCCATTTCAAGTAATTTCTCAAGAGTGTTGTTGCGGGGCTGCAACAACGCATTAAGCCACGCATAAAAAAAGTTAAATCGTGGCCTTGCATCTCGCGGAAAAATCGGAACCAACGCGAAATCCGCTGCCAAGCCTAGCCGTTTTGCAGGCGTGCGAGCTTGATGGGCAGGTACTCGCGGGTGGTCTGGTATCCGGTGTCGAACAGGATGGTTTTCTGGGCGTGGGTCATGCGGAATTCCAGCGGGGACATGCCTTCCGTCTCGATCAGCACCGTGTTCAGCCAAAGGGCCTCGCTGAGGTACTCGCGGGACAGGGTGCTCATGAAGGTGCGGATCAACATGAACATGTAATCCGCCACCGGCAGCAGGCGCCGCGAGAAATGGTCCGCGGCGACGCGCTTGTCGCGCAGACGGAAGCACACCACCGGCGTGCGGTCGCCGGCCCAGTCGCGGAACAGGCCGTCCTCGGCCAGGATGCTTCCATCCACCAGGACATGGTTGCGGTAATGGTGAAAGGGAAACAGCAGGGGGATGGAGATGGAATACAGCACAGCCTTCGCCACCGGCAGATCCGGCGCGTTGCGGCGGCTGAAGACGAAGGGCATGCCGGAGCGCACATCGGTGGCCACCACGTGCAGATCGACGTCCAGATCCTTGAAGCAGGCGCCCTGCAACTCGCCGTCCATCCAGCGTTCGAAACGCCGCCCGGTGGATAGACCGCCGCGCAACAGCAGGTTGATCAGGGAATAGCCGCGAAACTGGCTGAAATCCACGTCGCGGAACAGCGTCTTCATATAGTCCGTGCTCTTGCCCACGGCCGCCAGCGAGGCGACGACGCTGCCGCCCGAAACGCCGACCAGATGCCGGTATTCGATGCCCAAATCCTGAAGCGCGGTGAGCACGCCCACATGCGCAGGCAGGCGCGTGCCGCCACCGGCCAGGACCGGAACGATTTGCTGGGTAACCGGGTCGTCCAAAAGACTCTCCTTGCTTATGTGGGGACAACGCGAAACCCGTCGGCCCCGGGCACTCCCTCCGGTCGGAGTCCGGCCGGCTGGCCGTATTATTCCGTCCCGCCCCGCTTCGGGAAAGAAACTCTTGCAATTCGCGTTTTACGCGCCACGATTTTTGCCTCCCGGATAAGCCGTCCCCTTACCTTCGCCTTCGACACCGCGCCAGCATGATTCCACAAGCCATCAGCCTCATGGGCCCCACCGCCAGCGGCAAGACCGATCTCGCGGTCTGGCTGCTCGAGCGTTTCCCGCTGGAAATCGTCAGCGTGGATTCCGCCCTGGTCTACCGGGACATGGACATCGGCACCGCGAAGCCGGATGCCGCCACCCTGGCGCGCGCGCCGCATCACCTGATCGATCTGGTCGCCCCCACGGAGACCTATTCCGCCGGCCGATTCAAACGGGACGCGACGCGGGTCATGGCGGAGATCGCCGAGCGCGGCAAGCTGCCCCTGCTGGTGGGGGGCACCATGCTGTATTTCCACGCCCTGCGCGGTGGCCTGGACGAACTGCCGCAAGCCGACCCGGCGTTGCGCGCGGCGCTCGAGACGCGCGGCGCCGAACAGGGCTGGCCCGCCCTGCATGCGGAACTGGCCAGGCTGGACCCGGCCAGCGCGGCGCGGCTCAAACCCAACGACGCCCAACGCATCCAGCGTGCCCTGGAGTTGTGCCTCGCCACCGGCCGCCCCATGTCCGAGCTGCTGCAGCAATCCCCGCCGGATCCAGCGAAACCGGATTGGCTGGAATTCGCCCTGTTCCCCACCGACCGGGCCTGGTTGCATCGGCGCATCGCGCTGCGTTTCGCGCAAATGCTGGAGATGGGTCTGGTCGAGGAGCTCGCGGCCTTGCGCATCCGTTACGACCTGCAAGCGGGCCTGCCGTCCATGCGCTGCGTCGGCTACCGCCAGGCCTGGCGCCATCTGGACGGGGACATCGACGCCGCCGCCTTGTATGAGCAGGGTGCCGCCGCGACCCGGCAACTCGCCAAGCGGCAGCTCACCTGGCTGCGCGGCTGGGACGGCGCGATCAGGTTGGAATGCGCCGAGCCCGGCCTGCGCGACACGATTGCCCGGCATATCTCTCTTGCCCTTCCCGACTGAATCCGTCCCCGGCATGGGACAATTTCACCGGTTCGCCCCTCACCCCACTCGTATCCTCCATGCTCAGCTACCGCCACGCCTTCCATGCCGGCAATCATGCCGATGTGCTCAAGCATTTCGTCCTGGTCTGCCTGATGCGCCATATGGCCTTGAAGGACAAGGCCTATTGGGTCATAGACACCCACGCCGGCGCCGGTGCCTATGGACTGGACGCGGGCTATGCCACCAAGAACGCGGAATACGAGGGTGGCATCGCCCGCCTCTGGTCGCGCGCGGACCTGCCGCCGGCCCTGGCGGATTACGTGGAACTGGTGCGCGCCATGAACGCCTCCGGCAAGCTCGCCTTCTACCCCGGCTCGCCCTATCTCGCGGCCAGACTGCTGCGCCCCCAGGACCGGCTGCGTCTGTACGAGCTGCATCCCACGGATGTGGAACTGCTGGGCAAGACCTTCCAGGACGATCACAAGCAGGTCATGGTCACCCGGGGTGACGGCTTCGCGGGGCTCAAATCCCTGTTGCCACCGCCGCCGCGCCGAGGCCTGGTGCTCATCGACCCCTCCTACGAGGACAAGGGCGACTACGCCCATGTCGTGGAAGCGGTCAAGGACAGCCTCAAGCGCTTCCCCACCGGCACGATCGCCGTGTGGTACCCCCATCTGTCGCGACCGGAGGCGCGCCGCCTGCCGGAACGCCTGCGCGCCATCCGCGGCGTCGAATGGCTGGATGTCAACCTGTCGGTGCGCAAACCGGTCACCGGCGACCCGGGCATGAGCGGCAGCGGCATGTTCGTGGTCAATCCGCCCTGGACCCTGAGCGAGACCCTGCGCCAGTGCATGCCCGTGCTCAAGTCCAGCTTGGCCGCGGCCGATAGCGCGTCTTTCCAGATCGAAACCTCCCCGGAGCCGAAACGATGATTCCCCCGATCCAACACGCGCATGGCATCGTCACCCTGGACGCCGACTACCTGCGCCCGGGCCTGGCCGCCATCCATCTCATCGTCCAGGACGGTCGCGTGGCCATCGTCGACACCGGCACCAACCAGTCGGTGCCCATGGTGCTGGCGGAGCTGAGAAGCCTGGGATTGGACCGTGGCGCCGTGGATTACGTCATCGTCACCCATGTGCACCTGGACCACGCCGGCGCGGCGGGCGCGCTGATTCAGAATTGCCCGAACGCGAAACTGGTGGCCCACCCGAAGGGCGCTCGCCACATGATCGACCCGGCCAAGCTGGTGGCGGGCTCCATCGAGGTCTACGGCCGGGAGCACTTTCTCGCCCTGTACGGCGACATCGTGCCGGTGCCCGCGGAACGTGTGCTCGAAGCCGACGACGGCTTCCAACTGGATTTCCACGGCCGCCGGCTCACCTTCCTGGATACCCCCGGCCACGCCCGCCACCACTTCTGCATCCTCGATTCCGCCAGCAACAGCCTGTTCACCGGCGACACCTTCGGCCTCTCCTACCGGGAATTCGACGTGGCCGGCAAACCCTTCGTGTTCCCCACCACCACGCCGGTGCAGTTCGAGCCGGATGCCCTGCATGCCTCCGTCGACCGCCTGGTGGCCACCGGCGCCGAAGCGGCCTTCCTCACCCACTACGGCCGCATCACCGGCCTGGCGGATTTGGCGCCGGGATTGCACACGATGATCGACGAATTCGTCGCCATGACCTGCATGGCGCCCGGCTCGGGCACGGGGCGCCACGACTGGCTGAAACAGGCGCTGGAATATGCCCTGCTGAAACGCCTGCGCGCCCACGGCTGCACCCTGGACGATGCGATGTGCAAGGAACTGCTGGCGAACGACGTGGAGCTGAACACCCAGGGCCTGCTGGTCTGGCGCGACCGGGTCAAAGCGTAAGCGCCAGCCCAATTTGCGAGAAACGCCTTCTTCCCTCCCCGCGCACGGGGAGGGCTGGGGAGGGGAGGGCTGCGGTACGGGAGTGAGATGCGTGTCAAACTTAACGACCCAAAAAGCAAGGGCGCTTAGAAACAACATGACCGACGCGGAGCGACGGTTATGGCAACGCTTACGTGTTAAGCAACTTGGTGTTGCATTCCGCCGACAGTATCCCGTCGGCCCCTATATCGCGGATTTCGCCTGCATTTCCATCGCGCTTCTTATCGAACTGGATGGAGGGCAGCATGCCGAGCAAGTTGACTACGATACTCAACGCGACGCCTTTCTCCGATCCAGAGGTTTCACAGTACTTCGTTTCTGGAACCACGACGTGATAGGAAATTTGGATTCAGTGCTGGAGGCCATCTGGCGAGAGATAAATGCGGCCCAGGGTGGTCTCTCCCCCTCCCAACCTCCCCCGCGTGCGGGGGAGGAATAGCCACCGCCTCGTAGCGCGTATGTAAAGGAAGTGTGTAGCGCTAACCGAAGAACGCCGCTTCCGCCTCCACCGGCAACTTGACGCCGGTGACCCGCGCCTTCTGCAAGACCTCCCAGTAATACCGGTAGGTGGCCCGGTCGTGCAGTTCGCCAGCGTGCTGGATAGGCCCCCAGTCCGCCTTCTGGGCGGCGAGCAGGATCGCGGCGCCGGTTTCCACTTCCGAGTAGTCCGGCTTCATCGCATCGACGATGGGCTGGATCTGGGTCGGATAAATGCTCCACTGGCGCAGAAAACCGAATTCCATGCGCGCCCGGCGCGCGTCCTGGTAGGTGGTATAGGGGTTCTTCAGATCCAGGGTGACGTTGTGGGCGGGGATGACGCCGTTGGCGAGAGCCGCGGACACCACCTCGGTCTTGGCGCGGGCGATCAGCTTGTGCTCGAACTGGCCCGGGCTGCGCATGGCGCTGGCGGGAATCGCGCCGTGGTGGCCGGAGACGAAGTCCATCAGGCCGAAGTCCAGCACCTGCACCCAGGGCAGGGTGGCGATGCGGTGCACATCGCGCAGGGCGCCGTGGGTCTCGATCAGGATGTGGATCGGGATTTCCCGCTGGATGTCATGCCTGGCGGCCACGGTCTGGATGTAGCCGATCATCTCGGCCGCGTGGTCGTACTCGGTGCTCTTGGGGATGGTGAGATAGGCCAGCAGCTTGCCGGCGCCGCCCACCAGGATGTCCACATCCTGGCGCCAGGCCGGGTGGCTGTAATCGTGGATGCGGGCGCCCGCCATGCGGTGGCGATTCGCGTCGGTGGCCAGCACGCGCACGATCATTTCCGCGTGTTCCTTCTCGCGGCCGGCGGGGGCGCCGTCCTCGCAGTCGCAGGTGATGTTGAACACCGGCCCCAGTTTCTCCATCTGCTCCAGGGCCTTGAGGATCAGCTTCTCGCTGCCGGCGAAATGCTCGCAGGCGGGGATCACCGGGAACGGCTTCTCACCGGCGAACAGGGCGGCATCGGGGTGGACGGCGTGGGACATCGTTTCTCCTCGTTCAGTATCGGCGCGGCATCAGGACCGTGTAATCCAGGTCCAGCACCACGTTGGGGTGGTATTTCTTCTTGCCGGCGGATTCCACCATAGGGTCGTCCAGATGGTGCGGCGTCATGTTCTTCAGGCCCAGCATGCGCAGGCGCAGGGCACCCAGGTCGGAACGGTCCGGCAGGTTCCACTTCTCCAGCACGTCGCTGCGGCAGTAGAGGGTGTCGCCGGCGAAGCTGGGATTGCAATGAGTGCCGCCGTTGATGGCGGCGACCAACAGGGCGTTCTCCAGGCCTTCGTAGCTGAGCGCCCGGCAGATGGAGATGACGTGGCCGCCGTAGATCAGGCGGCGGCCGAAGGGGCTGTCCTTCATCATGTGGGCGTCGAAATGCAAGCGGGCCGGGTTCTGGTACAGGCGCGTCGCGAAAGTGTGGTCCGGCTCGTCCAGGGTCATGCCGGCCGGGTGGTCGATGCGCTCGCCCGGCTCGTAGTCATCCCACAACCAAGGGCCGCCGGTAAGGCGGGTTTCGTAGTCGCGCGCGTCCAGAAAGCCGGGCACGACGAGGCGGTGGGGCAGCACGTAGGCGGGGGTTTCCGGCGTCACCGGCTTGGGCGTGGGGTGGTTGCGGTCGCGCTTCTTCACCATGACCCAGCGGATCCAGGTGAGCACTTCCTTGTCGTCCTGGTTCACCGCGGTGGAGCGCACCCACACCACGCCGGATTCGCCGTTGCTGTTCTCCTTGAGGCCGATCACGGTGGATTCCGCGGCCAGGGTGTCGTCCACGTACACCGGCGACAGGAAGCGCACATCGGCGTAGCCCAGGTTGGCCACCGCGTTGAGGGAGATGTCCGACACGGTCTTGCCGAACGCCAGGTGAAAGGCGAGCATTTCGTCCAGGGGCCGTTTCGAATAGCCCAGGGCATGGGCCACCGGCGCCGCGCAGCCGATCACGTGGCGGGAGCCGGTGAGGGCCAGATACAAGGCGATGTCCCCCTCCCCGACCGTGCGCGGCGTGGGATGCAGGAAGGTCTGGCCGAGGCTGAAGTCCTCGAAGAAATTGCCGGCGGATGTCTTGCTCATGGGGTTCTCCGGGTTAGCCGGCGCTCATGCCGGCACATCGGCTTCCATCTTCTCGATCATGGCGTGGATCATCAAGGTGCGGCGCGCCGCCTCCACGTGCAGATTCTCCACCAAACGGCCTTCCACCACGGTGACGCCGCGCCCCTCGGCATTCGCCTCGGCGAAAGCGTCGATGATCTTGCGCGCCCGCTCGACGCTGGGCGGTCGCGGCGTGAAGGCATCGTTCGCGTACTGGATCTGGTGCGGGTGGATCACGGTCTTGCCGTCGTAGCCCAGATCCCGCGCCATGCGGCAGGCGAACTCGAAACTGGTCATGTCCTTCATGTCCAGGTGCACGCCGTCGACGATGGGCAGGCCGTGGGCGCGCGCGGCGAGCAGGCAATGGGACAGGCTGTACAGAATCGGCAGCCGCTCCGGCGTGATGCGGGCGTGCAGTTCGTTGGTGAGGTCGGAAGTGCCCATGACCAGGCAGATCAGCCGGTCCGAGGCGCCGGCGATCTCCTCGGCGCGCAGCACCGCCATGGGGGTCTCGATCATGACCATGATGGGGATGCCGGCGCCGCCCGTCTGGTCCAGCGCGTTCAAGGCATCCAGCACATCCTGCCGGTTCTGGATGCGCGGAAACAGGATCGCGTCCGGCTTCAGGGGCGCGACGGCGGTCAGATCGTCCAGGCCCCAGGCGGAGTCGTGCCGGTTCACCCTCACCACCACTTCCCGGTGCCCGTAGCCGCCTTCCTTCAGGGCCGCGACCGCGTTGCGCCGGGCCTCGGTCTTGCGCGCGACCAGGACGGATTCCTCCAGGTCGAAGATCAGGGTGTCCACCTTGAGTTCACGCCCCTTGGCCAGGAAACGCGGCACGCAGGCGGGAATGTAGAGCATGGATCGGCGGGGTCGGTATTGGGACATGGCAACTCCTTGCGGCAGACCATCCACGCGGGACTCGGCAAGCGGGATGACGGCGGATGGCAGACGGTCGTTCATGGCTTACTGGCTGGAACGGGCGCTGGCGATTTCGGGCCGCAACTGCTTGCGGATGATCTTGCCGTTCTTGGTGCGCGGAAAATCCGCCGCCAGGTAGACGATCTTGGGCGCCTTGTAGCCGGCCAGATGCTCGCGGCCGAACTTGGCGAGTTCGTCGGCGCTGGCCGTGGCGCCCGGATGCAGCATCACGTAGGCCACCACCAGCACCTTGTCGGCGGAAAGCACCTCGCCGGTGGCGGCGCAATCGGCCACGGCGGGGTGGGTCTTCATGACCCGCTCGATCTCGTGGGGCGAGACCCGGTAGCCGAAGGAGTTGATGATGTCGTCCTTGCGGCCCAGGAACCAGATATAGCCGTCCTCGTCGAAGCGCGCGTAGTCGCCGGTGAGGAACCAGCGGTCCTTGAACACCTTGCCGGTCTCCTCGGGCAGATTCCAGTAGCGCATGAACAAGCCCGGATCCTCGGCGGGGATGCAGATCATGCCCTCCTCGCCGGTCTCCACCTCGCGCAGGGTTTCCGGGTCCAGCAATTTGACGTCGTGGCCGGGCTGGGGAAAGCCGGCGGAGCCGGGGCGGATGGGCCGGAACTTGTTCTCGGACAGGTAGTAGGACACCTCGGACATGCCCACCGCCTCGTAGATGTCGACGCCGAAACGCTCGCGCCAAAGGCCCAGCATCTCGTCGGACAGATGCTCCCCCGCGCTCATGCAGTGGCGCAGGGTGGGCACGTCGGCGCCGGTGAAGGCGGTCTTCTGGATGATCTGGCGGTAGATGGTGGGCACGCCGATGAAGATGGTGGCGCTGTGCTTGGCGATCAGCTTGATCCAGCCCTCCGCGTCGTTCCTGCCCTCGTGCACGATCACCGTCTTGCCGCGATAAAGCGGGTCCATGAGGCCGGAGCCCAGCACATAGGTCCAGTTGAACTTGCCGGAATGCACGATGCGGTCGTCCTCGGGCGCGCCCTCGGTGCCGAAATCGAACCAGTATTTCGCCGCCGGCTCGCGGCCGATCATGGCCCGGTGCGCGTGCAGCACGCCCTTGGGATAACCCGTGGTGCCCGATGTGTAGACCAGGTAGGCGGGATCGTGGGAATTGCTCGGATGCGCCGGACTCCACTCGTCGATGCCCGCGAGGGCCGCTTCCAGGCCCAGCACGGTCAGTTCGCCGACCTTGTAGAAGGGGGACACGCCCTCGCCCGCGAGCAGCACGTAGCGCAGGTTGTCCAGGCCTTCCAGCTTGTCGCGCAGCCCGGCCCACATGGTCTTGTCGGTCACCAGCACGGTGGCGCCGGAATCCTTCGCCAAGTACAGCACCTCCTCCGGCGTCAGCAGAGTGGAGGTGGGCACGGCGACGGCGCCGCGCTTCATCGCGCCGAGGAAGGCGGTGGGATAGGCGAGGGAATTGGGCAGGCGGATCAGCACCCGCTCCTCCAGGCGCACACCCAGGTTGCGCAGCAATTGGGCGAAGCGGGAGGTGGATTCCGCGAGCTGTTTATACGTGGTGGTGGAAACGCCCAGGTTGTCGTCTTCCACAATCATCGCCAGCTTGTCCTGGGTGGGTGTGCCCAGATGGGCATCGGTGCAGGCCGCGCCGATATTGAAGCGGGTGGGCAGGGACCACACCCAGGGTTCGAAAGGGGGGAAAGGCATGGCGTTCTCCAGATTTTCCGTGCGTTCCGGGGCATTCATGGGTGAATTCCTTTCAGGGATGCGGTAACGAGGGCGCCCATCACAGAATGACCCCGTACGGCCAATTTTCTCTGACCACCTGGGCCGGCAGCATGCCGAGCACCCTCAGGGCGAAATCCGTGTCCTGCTCGGACAGGGCGCGCAGGGCGTGGGCGCGCAGCAGCACTTGCAGCGCCTTGCCGAACATGGGCGGATCCAGCATCTCGCCCTCGAACTTGATGGCGCCGCCGAGCAGCGCGTCGGCCTCGACGGCGGCATCCAGAATGCGGATGTTGCGCGCCACCTCGGTGGGCGAAGGCGTGTAGGCGACCTTGCACAGGTGGATATGGCTGGGATGGATCACCTGCTTGCCGGTCAGTCCCATGGCCGCTTCCTCGCAGGCATGGCCGTACACCACGCGGGACTCCTCGTCGCCATGCAGGTCCAGCCAGCGGCGGATGTCGTGGGGTTCCAGGAAGTTCTCCGGCATGGAAGCCTGGCCGATCAGCACCTCGACGCCGCCGATGACGCCGACGCCGGCGATGCGCGCCTCGAAGATGATCTGGTGCAGGAAGTAGGACAGTTCCTGGGTCCAGCCCCGGGGCGTGATGTGGATGCCCATGGCCTTGGAGAAGTCGTGGATGCCGAACACCACGTGGTGCACCGTGGGGTAGGCCATGATGTCCGGCGCGATCTTCAGGGACTTGGGATGCTCGATGATGGGCTGGATGGTGATGCGCGGGTTCATGCCCGCGAGGCAGGCGGACAGGTCGCGGATCTCGGCGGCGCCGTAGGCCTCGCCCGCCTTCGCCAGCATGACCACGTCGATGTGCTCGGCCAGGTCGCGCACCATGGCCAGGTCTTTCACGTATTCGTCGGTGCGGAATGGGTTGATGCGCACCGCCACGGCCAGATCGTCCCGGTTCAGCCCCGGCAGCTCCTGGCGCAGCAGGTCGCGGGACAGGGCCTTCTGGCGGCAACCGTCCTCCAGGTCGAACAACAGGGTTTGCGCGTGGCAGTGGCGGGCGTGCTTCTGGAAACGTTGCGCCGCCGCCTCCAGATCCTCGTACAGGCCCAGGGCCGGCGCGTATTTCACCGGCGGGTAGTAGAGCTGAATTCCGGGCCAGAAATCACCCAGACTCGCGCCCAGCACGCGGCTGGCCATCGCCATATCGAACTCCTCGCATCTCGGTCAATCTTGGAAACAAGTCGTCGCCCGTTTCCTCGTTACCCCGAAAGCTAGCCCCTTATCGCCTGTTGCGCCGCACAAATATTTCAAGCATGGTTATTGAAAAACCCAATAATTTAGTCGGCTTTTCCGAAAAACCTTGTAGGACCATACTTGGCCGATAACGAAGGAGCCCATCATGACCACCATCCGCCAGGACGATTTCATCCAGTCCGTCGCCGACGCCTTCCAATTCATTTCCATCTACCACCCGCTGGATTTCATCCGCGCCATGAAAGCGGCCTACGACGCGGAAGCCTCCCCCGCCGCGAAGGACGCGATGGCCCAGATCCTGATCAATTCCCGCCTGTGCGCCGAGGGCCACCGGCCCATCTGCCAGGACACGGGCATGGCGGTGGTCTTCCTGAAGATCGGCATGGACGTGAAATGGGACGGGGAGATGTCGATCCACGACATGGTCAACGAGGGCGTGCGCCGGGCCTACACCAACCCGGACAATCCCCTGCGCGCCTCGGTGCTGGCCGACCCGGCCGGCGCCCGCAAGAACACCAAGGACAACACGCCGGCGGTGATCTACATGGACCTGGTGCCGGGCGACACGGTGGACGTGAAGCTGGCGGCCAAGGGCGGCGGCTCGGAGAACAAGGCCCACTTCACCGTGCTGAATCCGTCCGATTCCATCGTCGACTGGGTGCTCTCGGTGTTGCCCGAGATGGGCGCCGGCTGGTGCCCGCCCGGCATCCTCGGCATCGGCGTCGGCGGCACGCCGGAAAAGGCGCTGTTGCTGGCGAAGGAAGCCCTGCTCGACCCGATCGACATCCAGGAACTGAAGGCGCGCGGCGCGCGCACCAAGGTCGAGGAACTGCGCCTGGAATTGTTGGAAAAAGTGAACGCCCTGGGCATCGGCGCCCAGGGCCTGGGCGGCCTCACCACCGTGCTGGACGTGAAGATCAAGGACTACCCCACCCACGCGGCCAGCCTGCCGGTCGGCCTCATCCCCAACTGCGCGGCGACGCGCCACATCCACTTCACCCTGGACGGCTCCGGCCCGGCGGCGTTCACCCCGCCGGCCCTGTCGGAATGGCCGGAGATCGCCTGGAACGGCCCCGCCACCGCCCGCCGCGTGAATCTGGACACGCTGACGCGCGCCGATACCGCGACCTGGAAGGCGGGCGAACAGCTCCTGCTGTCCGGCAAACTGCTCACCGGCCGCGACGCCGCCCACAAGAAGCTGGCGGATCTGGTGAAGAACGGCCAGCCCCTGCCGGTGGATTTCAGGAACCGCTTCATCTACTACGTGGGCCCGGTGGACCCCGTCGCCGGCGAGGCGGTGGGCCCCGCCGGCCCCACCACCGCGACGCGCATGGACAAGTTCACCGACCTGATGCTGGGCGACCGGGTCGGTCTGATCGGCATGGTGGGCAAATCGGAACGGGGACCGGAGGCCATCGCTTCCATCAAGGCCCACAGCGGCGTCTACTGCATCGCGGTGGGCGGCGCCGCCTATCTGGTGGCCAAGGCGATCAAGGCGGCGAAGGTGCTGGCCTTCCCGGAACTGGGCATGGAGGCCATCTACGAGTTCCAGGTGGAAAACATGCCGGTCACCGTGGCGGTGGACAGCACCGGCGACTCGGTGCACGACACCGGGCCGCGGGAATGGCGCGTGAAGATCGGCAAGATTCCCGTGGCCAGCCACTGAACAAGGCGAACCGCCGTAGGCGCGCGCCTCGGTGCGCGACCCACCCTTGCCCTCGCGCGCCGAGGCGCGCCCAAGGAAGCGTTATTTCTTCGGCAGCGTCAGGCGCGACATGTAGTCGCTGACGGCTTCCACGTCGGCGTCGCTGTAGCCCTTGAGCACCCCGACCATGTCCGGGTTCGCGTTGCGGCGGCCCTGGTCGCGGCTCTCCCGGGTTTCCCGCTTGAGATAGTCGAAATGCTGGTGCGCCACCATGGGGTAGAACTTTTTCGCGTCGCCCTCGCCGTTCCTGCCGTGGCAGGTCGCGCAGTCCTTCTCGTACAGCGCCGCGCCCCGGTCCAGGTGGGCGCCGTCGCCCTTGCCGTTGCCGGTGGGCGGCGGCAGGCTCTTCAGGTAGGCGGAAATATCGGCAAGCTCTTCCGCGCTGACGATCCAGTCGCCGACGAAGGGAAACATGCGCGGGTTGTCGCGGCGGCCGGCGCGGATGTCCATCATCTCCTTGAGCAGCACGCTGGGATGCTGGCCGGCGAGTTGCGGATAGTCGGTATCGGCCTGGCCGACACCGTTGGGCAGGTGGCACCCCTTGCAGATCTTGTAGGCGACCTTGCCGCGTTTCGCGCTGGCCTTGTAAGCCAGCGCCCGGTTGAGGTCCGGGTCGGGGGTATTCCAGACATAGCCCCTGCTCTCGATGCCGCTGGCATGGGGCTGCTTGGTGATGGAATCGTGGGCGCCGGCGAGCGTCGCGCAACCCAGGGCGGACAGGAATACGGCAATCAGTGTGCGGTTCATGGTGTTCGTCCTCGTAAGGCTTAGGGCATGCTGGCCATGTATTCGGCGAGCGCGCGGACTTCCTGTTCCGTCAGACGCTCCGCGACCGCCTGCATGACGCGGGCGCCGTTGGTGCGCTTGCCTGCCGCGTACAGGCGGAACTGCTCCAGAACATAGTCGACATGCTGTCCCGCGACACGGGGGAATTTACCGCCGCCTTTGCCGTCCTCCTCGTGGCAGCCGTCGCAACTCGGCACCCCGCGCTTGGGATTGCCGTTCAGGTACAGGGCCTTGCCCGCGGCCAGCAAGGAAGGCTCGGCAACCGTGCCGGGCGCGGTCTGCTGGGTGGAGTAAAACGCCGCCAGATTGTCTACGTCCTCTTCGGTCAGGCCGGCGACGATGGGCGCCATCACCTCGCCGACCCGCTTGCCGCTCTTGTAGTCCTTCAATTCGCGAAGTAGATACACGGCCTGTTGACCGGCCAGTTTGGGGAAAGTGGGCACCACGCTGTTGCCGTCCTCGCCATGGCAGGAGGAACACAGATTCGCGGCCAGCCCGATAGCTTTCGCCGCGTCGCCGGGCGACGCGGTCAAGGGGGTCATGAGCGGAACGAGGAGGAATGCCCAGGCGGCCAGACGGCCGAATCGATGCGATGTCATCGGAATCCCAGTCGAAAACACAACGCGCCAAGGATACCCAGGCGACGACGCCTGAGGTGAACGCTTTGCATGCCTACGCGACGATGATTTGACGGCGATCAAGAACGGCCTTGATGAACGGCCTTCACGAATTTGTCGCGGGCCAACGCCCGCGAGTCAGGCAGAATACGCCGGACTGGCAACGCGAGGCGCGCGCATGGAACTTCTTTGGTGGCATTGGGTGGCATTGGGGCTGTTGTTGATCGGCTCGGAACTCATCCTGCCCGCGTTCTACCTGATCTGGTTTGGCCTCGGCGCCCTGTTGACCGGCCTGGTGGTGGCCGTGTTGCCACTGAATCTGACCGGCCAACTGATTTTGTGGAGCGTGGCTTCCACGGCCATGGTCGCGGCCTGGCTGAAATTCTTCCGCAATCCGGATCGCACCCGCGCGGGCCAGGCCAAGGAGGGCGCGCTGGGCGTGGTCGGTCTGGTCACGCGGGCGGCCGGCGAACTGGGCCAGGGCCAGGGCGAAATCCTTTTCCAGCGCCCGGTGCTGGGTTCCGACCGTTGGCCCGTGGTCGCGGACGATCCGATTCCCGCCGGCGACAAGGCGCGGGTCGTGGACGTGCTGGGACAAACCCTGAAAATCGAGAAAATCTAGGAGGCCTGCATGGGCGGCGAAATCGTTTCCATCGTACTGATCCTTTTCCTGTTCCTGACCCTGTGGAAAGGGGTGCGCATCGTGCCCCAGGGCGAGGAATGGGTCGTCGAGCGGCTCGGCAAATACCTGAAGACCCTGATGCCCGGCCTGCACATCCTGGTGCCCTACATCGACAACGTGTCCTACAAGGTGACCACCAAGGATCTGATCATGGACATCCCCCAGCAGGAGGTGATCACCCGCGACAACGCGGTGCTGATCACCAACGCCATCGCCTTCGTCAAGGTCACCGACACCCAGAGCGCGGTATACGGCATCACCAACTTCCAGATGGCGGTGATGAACCTGGTGCAGACCAGCCTGCGCGCCATCATCGGCGACATGGACCTGGACCAGGCCCTGTCCAGCCGGGACCAGATCAAGGCCAAGCTCAAGGCCTCCATTGCCGACGACGTGGCGGACTGGGGCCTGACCATAAAATCAGTGGAAATCCAGGACATCAAGCCCTCCCCCACCATGCAGAAATCCATGGAGTTGCAGGCCGCCGCGGAGCGGGAACGCAAGGCCACCGTGACCAAGGCCGAAGGCGACAAACAGGCCGCGATCCTGGAGGCGGAAGCGCGCCTGGAATCCGCGAAGCGCGACGCCGAGGTGCAGGTGCGTCTCGCCACCGCCAGCGCCGAAGCCATCAAGCTGGTCGCCCTGGCCCTGCCGGATAAGGATCTGCCGGCAATGTACCTGCTGGGCGAGAAATACATCCACGCGATCAAGGAGTTGGCCGGGGCGGACGGCAGCCGCACGGTCCTCCTGCCCGGCGACCTGATGAAAACCTTGGAAGGCATGCTGGGCAGCCGTCGCTAATCCGGGCTTTTCCGGCGCGACAGCTTCCGATTTAATACCGGCACGAATCCTGCGTGAAGCCTTCCGTGTTCCTATCCGACGAAATAGTTAAAGTGATATCTAAAGATTTCACTTCAAGCACCGATATTTGCTACATTGCTGGTATGAAAACGGCACTGCTATAGGGGTGAAAAATTGAAAAAGGCACTGCTGCTCCTAACCTTGTCGGCCTTCCTAGCCGCACCGTTGCCGAGCATGATGGACGCCCAGGCGGCGGAGCAAGGGAGCGCCAAGGCCCATAAGGCCCGCTCCCACAAGCTCAAGTCCGTGAAGAGCAAGGCCAGGACAGCCTCGTTCAAGTCGGGCAAAAAATCCGTCAAGGCCCATAGGCGCGTCAAGGTCAGCTACAACCCCAACACACCCTTGCGCGTCATGAACGTGAGTTATGACGCCGCCTTGCAGGACAGCGACCTTGCCTTGAAATCCGCCGCCGCCCTGGTGGTCGACCAGAAAAGCGGCGAAGCGCTGTACGCGAAGAATGTGGATGTGGCGACGCCCATCGCTTCCATCACCAAGTTGATGACCGCGATGGTGACCCTGGACGCGGACCTGCCCCTGGATGAGGAAATCACCATCGGCACGGAAGACATGGACCGCCTCAAAGGCACCGGTTCCCGCCTGGCCCTGGGCACCCGGCTGACCCGCGAGGAGTTGCTGCATCTGGCCCTGATCGCCTCGGAAAACCGCGCCGCCGCCGCGCTGTCCCGCGCCTATCCCGGAGGCCGGCCGGCCTTCGTCGCCGCGATGAACCGCAAGGCCCACGAAATCGGCATGAAAGACGCGACCTTCGTCGACGGTACCGGCCTGAACAGCCGGAACCAGGCCACCGCCTCCGATCTCGTGAAGATGGTGGATGCCGCCTATCGCTATCCCCTGATCCGCGAGATCACCAGTACCGGCAGCTACGATGTCTCCGTTCCCGGCCGCAAAGTGGTCCGCGTCAGGGAAAACGGCAAATTTCATCGGGTGATGCGGGAGGTGCAGCGCCATATGGCCTTCCACAACACCAACAGTCTCACCCGCGACGAGGACTGGAATATCGGCGTTTCCAAGACCGGCTACATCAACGAGGCCGGACGCTGCCTGGTCATGCAGGCCAGCATCGCGGAACGCAAGGTCATCATCGTCCTGCTGGACTCCTGGGGTAAATTCACCCGCATCGGCGACGCCCAGCGCATCAAGAAATGGCTGGAGAAGGAGAACCAGGTCGCCAGCCGCAGCCATCGCGAGTCGGCCTGAAAGTCGCCCGCCCATCGACGCGCGCAAGCGAACTTTCAAAACAAGCGGCCCCAGGCCGCTTTTTTTTCGTCGGAACCCGACGCCACGCGCTTTCCGGGGCAAATCATATTTCGGGATATCGAAAAAATTTGATACCCATCAAGGCAGCCACCCCTAGCTCATTCCTACCATCGGCACCCTGATGGCAGATGTGGGTATTCCACGTCTGTTGTGTCATGAAGGAGGAGACAATGCGTAGCAACGTGATGATTGCCTTGGCGGCCTTTGGCTTCGCCATTCAGCCAGTTTCAGCCGCCGACCCGATCGAAGGCCTGGCCCGTACCTGTTACAACTGCCACGGAACGGGTGGCGTCAGCGTCGGCCACTCCATGCCTTCCATCGCCGGACTTTCCGAGACCTATCTCAAGAACATCATGATGGAATGGAAGAGCGACGCGCGTGCCTCCGCCAACATGACCCGCCTGATCAAGGGCTACAGCGACGACGAGATCGCCGGCCTGGCCAAGTACTTCGCCAAGCAGCCCTGGACCCCGGTGGTCCAGACCGCCTCCGCCGACGTGCTCAAGAGCGGCAAGGAAGTCACCGAGCGCTGCGAGACCTGCCACGGCGCCACCGGCGGCCAGCCCGACGACGAACAGACCCCGCGCCTGAACGGCCAATGGGCCAAGTATCTGGAACTGGAACTCATGAAGTACCGGGACGAAGGCTTCCAGATGGTGCACAAGAAGATGACGAAGAACGCCCGCAAGATGGAAGAGGGCGATGTATCGACCGCCGCCAAGTTCTACGGCGCCCAGAGCAAGTAAGGGGAAGACAGCATGAGCCAATTCAATCGTCGTCAATTCATCAAGGTTCTCGCCGCCTCCTCCACCACCGCGCTGGCCTTCCCCCACATCGCCCACGCCAAGGGCAAGGCCCGCGTCATCGTCATCGGCGGCGGCTACGGCGGCGCCACCGCCGCCAAGTACGTCAAGCTCCTGGACGGCGGCATCGACGTCACCCTGATCGAACCCAACAAGACCTACACCTCCTGCCCCCTGTCCAACGAAGTCATCGCCGGCCACCGCGACATCAAGACCCTGCAGGTCGGCTACGACGGCCTCAAGAAGCGCGGCGTCAACGTCCTGCACGA
>JBGAFI010000006.1:0-263983 GCA_044227325.1 Thiobacillaceae bacterium
AAGGTGTGGCCCGCCGGGCAGATACAGCTTTGCTGGTCCGGGGCCAGGGTGAAGTCTTCGGGGGAGTAAAGCTTGGCTTTCTTGTCATGGGGACGTTTGTCGTGCAGCGGGTCGGGCTTGGCCTGGTGGACGTCCTGGCCCCGGTAGCGTTCATCCCGTTTCCGGTAGCCGTTGTCGGGCAGATAGGCATCGATGCCGGCTTCGGCCAAGTGTTGGAGATTGGCCTTGCTGTGATAGCCCGCATCCGCCGTGATGACGGTGTCCGGGGTGCGCTGGTCTTGGGTGGCTTTGATGACAGGGATCAGCAGTTCCTGTTCCGAGCCGGTCCCGTGGGCCTGGGCGTCCAGGACGATCTGGTGCTTGGCGTCCACCGTGGCCACCCCGGTATAGCCCTGGATCACCCCCTTGCTCGTGGCCATCTTGGCGGAGTCGTTGTCGGTCAGGTTGGACAGGCGCACTCCGCCGCGAGGTCCTTTGCGATCCTCGGGGTGGGCCTCCAGCCAGTCGCGCAGTTGCTTCGCTTCCTGCTGGAGCCGGTCGAGCTTTTTGGCCTGGCGCTGGGCTTCGGGTTCCGTGGAGGTGGCATCCGTGTCCCGGTGTTGGGCCAGCATCTTGCTGGCGGCCTTCTCCATCTTCTCCAACTGGCGCCGGTAGTCGGCGCGGGTGCCGCTCTTGGCCTTGCTGGCGTTGCTGGGCAGTTTGACGCCGTCGATGGCGAACATCTCGCGGCCGATGAGACCTTGCCGATCACAGACCACCAGGACTTGGGCGAACAGTTTGGCGGCGAGGTCGCCCAGTTCCGAGACAAACCTCGCCAGGGTGGTGAAGTTGGGCTGGCTGTCGCCTGAGACGGCGATGAAGACGACGTTCTCGCGACAGGCGGCTTCGATCTTGCGACTGGAGACGATGCCCCGGCTGTAGGCGAGGAGGATGAGCTTTAACAACACGGCGGGGTGGTAGGCGGGGGCGCCTTCGGTGTCGTTCTTGTAGCGGGCGTGGAAGGCGGAAAGGTCCAGCTCGTGGTCCACCAGCTGGCACAGGGCGTATTCGAAACTGCCGGGCTGCACCTGTTTGTCGAAGTCCACCGGCAGGAGCTTCAGGCCCTGGTGGATGGGTTTGAAGCGGGGCATTCGCGAACCTCCCAGGACGCAATTCCGTTCTAAGAATTATGCCAGCGCCGAGGCGCCGGATTTGCCGCGTTTTGGGGGTTTTTCTACAGCGTCAACGTTAATGCCACATTCGGCGTTGAGGAGAAAGTTCACGCGATCAACGTTTGCCTTGATCCAGGCGCCTGCGTCCGACTCCGTGATGCCGGATAGCCCGAGCTTTCCATGGCCGGCAACGAGGGACTTCGCCAGATTGCTGTTTGAACTGGCTGGGTTGTAGTGCTGGCTAGTGAAGCGGGCCTGACTCTTTGGGCCGACTTTCCCGACTTTCAGGCAGCGGCCATTCCAGACGAAAACGTAAACAGCCATCTTGCCACTTGGGAGCACGGACGGCGGCCTGTGTGGGGCGGCCAAAGTCTCAAATGAAACGGCGGCAGGAGGTAAGGCGACGCCGGCAAGGGCGACAACCTTTCGGAAGTCGTTGAGCAGAGCGGGAAGATCACCGAGCGATTTCATGGGGCCGAACGTTTAGCTTGAGGGGCTGGCCGGAAGCTGGCGAAGCCAGCTTTTGGACAGTCCCGCTCGAAGCGCTTGTTAGGGTGTAGTTCGCTATTCATGTGCTTAGCAACATGAGAATAAGAAAAGAAGCGAGAGCACCCGAGAAATACCACCCGAACCTCACACGATGATAGTTGCCCTTCTCGTCATATAAGGATGCTGAAAGCAGACTGGTGGTATATCGACATAGCGGTCGTGGTGAACGTAGCTACCACAATGGCAATTTCGATTGTTTGTTGAATGGTTGGCATGGTCAGCCCAATCTCACCCTAACGTGATGTGCACACCAAATGGTGTACATACTGGGCCGCTTTTGGGGATGATTCGCAAAATAAATCAAAGGGATGGGTGCGACATGCCAGATTATCCACCGCCATTGCGCTCTGAGCCTCCACTAAAATTATTGGACCAAGTTCGTGACCGTGTTCGCCGCATGGGTGACGCAAAGCGTACCGAGCAGTCTTATTCGCGTTGGATTAAACGCTTCATTATTTTCCACGGCAAGCGTCATCCGGCGGAGATGGGCAAGGTGGAGGATGGGTCGATTCAACTCGTCTGGCGGTGGTGGGCAACGTGCCGGCATCCACACAGAGTCTCGCCTTGTCCGCGATTCCTGTAACTTATCGCGAAGTGCCGCCACACGTTTGTCTGTCCCGCTGCCCGCGACGATTCGGGTGCATTCTCCCGTTCAGAAAACTCGCACCCCAACCTTTCCCTTCCCCAACTGCCCCTTCAACAGCGTGTACACATCCATGTCGAAGCGCACCGTTCCCGCCTGTTCCAGCAGTTCGTGGACCTCCGCCTCGCTCTTCGCCGTGCCCAGGTAGCGCCAGCCGTCCACCAGGTGCACTTCCTCCACACCCAGGAACTCGTCCCGTTCCACCAGGCCGATGGGGCCGGGGTAGGGCCAGGCTTTCAGCTTGAGTTTCGCCAGGGCGGCCATGAGGCGGGCGCTGTGCTGGCCCGGGGTTTCCTTGTCGACGCAGGCGCCCCGGCATTTGCCGACCTGGTGGGCGAAGCAGGGGCGGCCGGGTTTCGCGGCTTTCTCCAGGCCGAGGACGATGGGGCAGAGCGCGTGGGCTTCGGCGAGCTTGCGCAGGGTGTTGGTGGCGACGCGTTTGTTGGCGAACAGGCCGAACTGGTCGCCGGCGCGGCCGAAGTCCGGGTCTTCGCCGTGGATCAGGCGGGGGCGGAAGTCGCCCGGCGCCACTTCTTCCAGGGTCCAGGCGCACAGGTCGGCGGGCTTGCGCAGGCGGCGGTTGTGCATGGGCTGGCCTTCCTTCACCAGCTTCGATTCCAGCAGCAGGGCGCCCAGTTCGCCGACGGTTTCGCGCCAGTCGATGCGGCGGGTTTCCTGGGCGAGCCGCATTTCCTTGTTTTCCCGCGTGTCGGCGGCGAAGTGGGCGAGCACGCGCTTGCGTAAATTGATGGCCTTGCCCACGTAGAGCAGGACGTCGTTCTCGCCGTACAGCAGGTAGACGCCGGGGGTTTCCGGCAGGTCGTCGAGCAGGGCCGGGTCCAGGTGGGGCGGCAGGCTGGGGCGCTTGAGCTGGTGGGCGACGGCTTCCTCCACGGCGGCCGCGCCCTTGTCGCGCCGGACCAGGCGCCAGAACTGCCAGATCAGGTCGGCGTCGCCCAGGGCGCGGTGGCGATGTTCCGGATTCTCCAGGGCGAGTCCGTGGCGGGCGATGAGGCTGTCCAGGCTGTGTTTGAAATGTTCCGGGTAGAGCTTGCGCGACAGGCGCACGGTGCACAGCACGTCGCCGCGGAAACGCCGGCCCAGGCGCTGGAATTCGTTCTTGACGAAGCCGTAGTCGAAGCGGGCGTTGTGGGCGACGAACAGGCGGCCGTGCAGGCGCTCGGCGAGTTCGTCCGCGACCTGGGCGAAGGTGGGCGCGCCGGCCACCATGGCGTTGCTGATGCCGGTGAGCTGGGTGATGAACTGGGGGATGGCCCGTTCCGGGTTGACCAGGGTGCTCCAGGTGCTGACTTGGTCGCCGTCCACTTCCACCACGCCGATTTCGGTGATGCGGTCCAGCACCGGGTTGGTGCCGGTGGTTTCCAGGTCGATGAAGGCGAGACGCTCGGGGATCATGGTGGGGTTTCCCGCGCGCGGGCAAAGGTGGGGGTCGGCGGGATGGACATCGGCGGATTATAGGGAGGCGGGCGAGGGAGGCGCGCCGGAGAAACGCATTCCGATCTGGCGACGTTTCTTCAAGTGGTTTCGCAGAAGTGGGGATGAAGCGGTTAATCCGACAGGAGGTTTCCGGGTTGTCCACCAGACCTGTGGATAAGTGTGTTGAAAACTCCTTACAAAACTGTAAAAAACGGTTAAGAAACGAGGGTTTAGAGCCGGGGCTCAAATTTTACGCAGTCAATTTAGTCCAACAAAACAACAGGTTAGAGAACGTTATTGGGGGTTTTGTCCTAACCCCCGGGGAAGGGGATGTCAAGCGCCCCAGTGTGAATAAGTAGGGTATTTTTGCTGCTCCGCAGCAGGCGTGGAGCGCCTGATTTTCCTGGGCGCGCCATCGCAGCCGGGTCGGGCGCGCGGGGTCGCCTTGATCGGGATGCCGCCCCCGCGGTGTGAGGGGGACGGCGGCCGGCATGGCTTGAGTATGACTTGGTGTCGGGAGTCCCTTCCCCGAATACCCGACTTGGCGACTACGCAATCTGACGTATACCGTCCGGCGCGCCGGCTCCGTAATCTGGCCCCGACTGGAATCCAAGCCCGGTCCGACCCGATCACCCACAGGAGCCCTCCATGCAACGACGCAACTTCATCAAGGCCGCCACGCTGACCGTGGCTCTGGCCGCGGCCGGCCTGACCAGCCTGTCCGCCCTGGCCGCCGACACCATCAAGGTCGGCATCCTGCACTCCCTGTCCGGCACCATGGCCATCTCCGAGACGGCGCTGAAGGAAACCGCGCTGATGACCATCGACGAGATCAACAAGTCCGGCGGCGTCATGGGCAAGAAACTCGAAGCCGTGGTGGTGGACCCCGCCTCCAACTGGCCCCTGTTCGCCGAAAAGTCGCGTCAGCTCCTGTCCAAGGACAAGGTGGACGTGGTGTTCGGCTGCTGGACCTCGGTGTCCCGCAAGTCCGTGCTGCCGGTGTTCAAGGAGCTGAACGGCCTCCTGTTCTACCCGGTGCAGTACGAGGGCGAGGAACTGGAGAAGAACGTGTTCTACACCGGCGCCGCGCCGAACCAGCAGGCCATCCCCGCCGTCGAGTACCTGATGAGCAAGGACGGCGGCTCCGCCAAGCGCTGGGTGCTGCTGGGCACCGATTACGTCTATCCGCGCACCACCAACAAGATCCTGCGCGCCTTCCTGCACAGCAAGGGCGTGAAGGACGCGGACATCATGGAGGAGTACACCCCGTTCGGGCATAGCGACTACCAGACCATCATCGCCAAGATCAAGAAGTTCGCCGGCGAGGGCAAGAAGACCGCCGTGGTGTCCACCATCAACGGCGATTCCAACGTGCCCTTCTACAAGGAACTGGGTAACGCCGGCATCAAGGCCACGGATATCCCGGTGGTGGCCTTCTCCGTGGGCGAGGAGGAATTGCGCGGCGTCGACACCAAGCCTCTGGTGGGCCAGCTCGCCGCCTGGAACTACTTCGAGTCCATCAAGAACCCCACCAACAGCAAGTTCATCAAGATGTACAAGGACTGGGCCAAGAAGCAGAAACTGCCCAACGCCAACACGGTGGTCACCAACGACCCGATGGAAGCCACCTACATCGGCATCCACATGTGGAAGCAGGCCGTCGAGAAGGCCAAGTCCACCGACGTGGACAAGGTCATCGCCGCCATGGGCGGGCAGAGCTTCAAGGCGCCTTCCGGCTTTGTCGTGAAGATGGACGAGAAGAACCACCACCTGCACAAGCCCGTGTTCATCGGCGAGGTGAAGGCGGACGGCCAGTTCAACGTGGTGTGGAAGACCAAGGGTCCGATCCGCGCCGAGCCGTGGAGCCCGTACATCCCCGGCAACGACAAGAAGAAGGACGTGCCCGACGGCATGTAAGCCAGGTTTTGGCGCCCCGCGAGGGGCGTCATTCCAGCGGGGTTCTCGCCCCTCTCCCGCCAGCGGATGAGGGGTTGCGGAAGACCCCGCCGGAATGACCGACCGCACATCATGAAAAAGCTACTGCTCACCTTCCTCCTCTGGCTTCCGGCCCTCTCCGCCCTCGCCGCCCTCGATCCGGACGTGGTCAAGCAGCTCGCCGCCGAGGATTCCGACGCCAAGATCGCCGCGATCCAGCAACTGGGCGCGAGCGGCGACCGGGACGCGGTGAAGGTGCTCAAGGCCTTGACCGACGACGCCCTGTTCACGACGCCGGACGGGCGCGTGTTCCTGATGCCGGAAGACAAGGCCATCGACGCCGCGACCGGCGCGGAGATCGGCCCGGAACCGGAGGAATACGAATCCATCACCATCAACAACCGCATCCGCGCCGAACTGGCCAACGCCCTCGCCGGGCTGCGCCTGATGAATCCGGACAAGTCCGTGCGCCTGACCGCCGCGCGGGAGTTGCAGACCAACGCCGGCATCGAGCTGGCACCCATCCTGGCGCAGGCGTTTGCCAAGGAAAGCGACGGCGAGATCAAGAAACTGCTCAAGTTCGCCCTGGCCCAGGCCAACCTCGCCAGCCCGGACGCGGCCCAGCGCCTGGCGGCGGTGGAGGCGCTGGCGGAAAGCGCCAGCCCCAATACCAAGAGCCTGCTGATGCCGCTGACCGAGGCCGCGAACGAGCCGGACGCGAAGGTGCGCGAGGCGGCCCAGCACTCGGTGAAGCTGATCGAATCCCACCTGGCCGTGGGCGAGCTGCTGGGCCAGGTCTTCACCGGCCTGTCCCTGGGCAGCATCCTGCTGCTCGCGGCCCTGGGCCTGGCCATCACCTACGGCGTCATGGGCGTCATCAACATGGCCCACGGCGAACTGCTCATGGTGGGCGCCTACGCCACCTATTTCATGCAGACCCTGTTCCGCGCCTACCTGCCGGATTACGCCGACTGGTATGTGCTGGCGGCGATTCCCGCGGCCTTCCTCGCCGCCTCCCTGGTGGGCATGGCGCTGGAGCGCGCGGTGATCCGCCGCCTCTACGGCCGTCCCCTGGAAACCCTGCTGGCCACCTGGGGCCTGTCCCTGATCCTGATCCAGGCGGCGCGCGTGCTGTTCGGCGCCCAGAACGTGGAAGTGGGCAACCCGGCCTGGATGTCCGGCGGCGTCGAAGTCATGGCCGGCCTGGTGCTGCCCTGGAACCGCATCGTCATCATCGGCTTCACCCTGTTCGTGCTGGCCCTCATGTGGGCGCTGATGCAGAAGACCCGCCTCGGCCTGTTCGTGCGCGCCGTCACCCAGAACCGGCCCATGGCCGGCTGCGTCGGCGTGCCCACCGGACGCATCGACACCCTGGCCTTCGGCCTGGGCGCCGGCATCGCCGGCCTGGGCGGCGTGGCCCTGTCCCAGATCGCCAACGTCGGCCCGGACATGGGCCAGGGCTACATCGTCGATTCCTTCATGGTGGTGGTGCTGGGCGGCGTCGGCCAGCTCGCCGGCGCGGTCTGGGCCGCCCTCGGCCTGGGCGTGGTGACCAAGTTCCTGGAAGGCTGGGCCGGCGCGGTCATCGCCAAGATCGTGGTGCTGGTGATCATCATCATCTTCATCCAGAAACGGCCCCAGGGCTTGTTCGCCCTCAAGGGCCGCTTCGTGGAGAACTGAGATGGCCCATATCGCCAATATGTCCCATAGGGCCCATATGACCCATATGACCTATAGGGCCCCGCTCCGCGCCGCCGCCGGCTCCCCCCTTTGGAAAAGGGGGGCTGGGGGGGATTCGTCGTGGGTGGCTTGGGTGGGCGGTTTCAAATCCCCCCTGACCCTCTTTATGAAAGGGGGGGGACATAGCCAGAAGCGTCCCAAGGCTTGTTCGCCCTCAAGGGCAGGTTCGTCGAGAACTGAGATGGCCCTGATGATCCCGATAGCCCCGATCCGCGTTGCCACCGGCTCCCCCCTTTGCAAAAGGGGGGCTGGGGGGGATTCGTCGTGGCTAGCCTGGGCGGACGGTTGCAAATCCCTCCCGACCCCCCTTTATGAAAGGGGGGAACAGATCGTGGACTCCCCCGCCAAGAACTAGAGCCATGCGCACCCCCTTCGTCATCCGCTTCCTCTCCGCCATGCCGCGCACCGGCTGGATCGCCCTCGCGCTGTTCGCCGCCCTCGCCGTGGTGCTGCTGCCGGCCCTGCACCTGTTCGTCGCGGAAGGCAGTCCCTTCTATGTGTCGGGCTACGTCATCACCCTGGGCGGCAAGATCATGTGCTACGCCATCGTCGCGGTGGCGATGGACCTGATCTGGGGCTACGCGGGCATCCTGTCCCTGGGCCATGGGGTGTTCTTCGCCCTGGGCGGCTACGCCTTCGGCATGTACCTGATGCGGGAGATCGGCACCGACGGTTCCTACCATTCCCATCTGCCCGACTTCATGGTGTTCCTGGACTGGAAGGAACTGCCCTGGTACTGGATCGGCACCGATTCCTTCCTCTGGTCCCTGGTGCTGGTGCTGGCGGTGCCGGCGCTGGTGGCCTACATCTTCGGGTTCTTCGCGTTCCGCTCGCGCATCAAGGGGGTGTATTTCTCCATCATCACCCAGGCCATGACCTTCGCGGCGATGCTGTTCTTCTTCCGCAACGAGACCGGCTTCGGCGGCAACAACGGCTTCACCGATTTCAAGCGCATCCTGGGCTTCGACATCACCTCGCCGGAGATGCGCGCGACCCTGTTCGCCCTCTCCGCCCTGGTGCTGATGCTGGCCCTGGTGGGCGGGCGCTATCTGGTCACCTCCAAGTTCGGCCGCGTGCTGGCGGCGATCCGCGACGCCGAATCCCGGGTCATGTTCATCGGCTACAACCCGCTCCACTACAAGCTGTTCATTTGGACCATTTCCGCCATGCTGTGCGCCGTCGCCGGCGCGCTGTACGTGCCCCAGGTGGGCATCATCAACCCGGGCGAGATGTCCCCCGCCAACTCCATCGAGATCGCCATCTGGGTCGCGGTGGGCGGGCGCGGCACCCTGATCGGCCCGGTCATCGGCGCGGCCCTGGTCAATCTGTTCAAGAGCTACTTCACCGTCGCCTTCCCGGAATACTGGCTGTTCTTCCTGGGCGCCCTGTTCGTCGGCGTGACCCTGTGGCTGCCGGAGGGCGTGGTGGGACTGTGGAAACGCGTGACAACCCGGAGCAATCCATGAACCAGCAAGTGCAAGGGCCGGGCTGGGACGGCAACGCGCCGGCCGGCACCCATATGCTCCAGCCCGGCCTGGACGCCTCCCACAAGGTCATCCTCTACCTGGAGGGCATCACCGTCAGCTTCGACGGCTTCAAGGCCCTGAACGACCTCAGCCTGTCCATCGACGTGGGCGAACTGCGCTGCATCATCGGCCCCAACGGCGCCGGCAAGACCACCATGATGGATGTCATCACCGGCAAGACCCGGCCGGACGCGGGCACCTGCTACTTCGGCCAGACCATCGACCTGACCCGCATGACCGAGCCGGAGATCGCCCACGCGGGCATCGGCCGCAAGTTCCAGAAGCCCACGGTGTTCGAGAACCACACCGTGTTCGAGAACCTGGAGTTGGCCATGAAGATGGACAAGCGCGCCTGGACCAGCCTGTTCGCCTGGCTGTCCAGCGAAGGCCGCGACCGCATCGCCGACACCCTCAAGCTGATCCGCCTGGACGGCGAGGCGGACCGCCAGGCGGGATTGCTTTCCCACGGCCAGAAGCAGTGGCTGGAGATCGGCATGCTGCTCATGCAGGAACCGCAACTGCTGCTGCTGGACGAACCCGTCGCCGGCATGACCGACGACGAGACCGAGCGCACCGGCGAGCTGTTCAAGTCCCTCGCCGGCCAGCACAGCCTGGTGGTGGTGGAACACGACATGGCCTTCATCGAGCAACTGGGCGGCAAGGTCACCGTGCTGCACGAGGGCTCGGTGCTGGCGGAAGGGGATCTCGCCACGGTGCAGGCGGACCCGCGCGTGATCGAGGTGTACCTTGGCCGCTGAACTCCCGCTGCGGCGTTCCGCTCCCCATTTGGCCAAGGGGGGAGAACACCATCGGCCAGCTTCCGTCCTCGCCGTCGCGGGCGCTCCAACAGCCGTGGGGCCTGCCGTGCGGACTTATCGGGAGCCATGCCCATGCTGAAAGTCGAGAACCTCAACCAATACTACGGCGGCAGCCACATCCTGCGCGACCTGTCCTTCGCGGCGCCCACCGGCCAGGTCACCTGCCTGCTGGGCCGCAACGGCGTCGGCAAGACCACCCTGCTGAAATGCCTGATGGGCCTGGTGCCGGCCCGTACCGGCAGCATCGTCTTCGACGGCGGGGACATCACCTCGGCGCCTTCCCACGCCCGGGTCAAGGCCGGCATCGGCTACGTGCCCCAGGGCCGGGAAATCTTTCCGCGCCTGACCGTGGAGGAGAACCTGCTCATGGGCATGGCCAGCCTGCCCCGGGGCAGCACGCTGCCCGAGCGCATCTTCGAACTGTTCCCGGTCCTGAAAAGCATGCTCAAGCGGCGCGGCGGCGACCTCTCCGGCGGCCAGCAGCAGCAGCTCGCCATCGGCCGCGCCCTGGCCCTGAACCCGCGCCTGCTGATCCTGGACGAGCCCACCGAGGGCATCCAGCCTTCCATCATCAAGGACATCGAACGGGCCATCCGCGTGGTGGCCGCGAGCCGGCCCAAGCTGGACGTGGCGAAGAAGAGCGCCGAGCGCCAGGAGATCATGGAGGCCATCGAGAAGGTGGCCGCCACCGGCGAGGTGGCGATCCTGCTGGTGGAGCAGTACTACGACTTCGCCCGCGCCCTGGCCGACCAGTACCTGGTCATGGAGCGGGGCGAGATCATCAAGCGCGGCGCCGGCGCCGACATGGACAAGGACGGGGTCAGGGAACTGCTGTCGGTATGATGGCCGGCATGACTTCCCGCCGCGCAGTTTTTCCCCCTCTCCCCGGCCCTCTCCCGCCGGCGGGAGAGGGCCGGGGAGAGGGGAACGCCTGGCACCTGCCAGAGGCGGCGAACCTCCACCTTCCCGCCTTCTCCCCCGACCTCGCCCCCGCCTGCGGGGGCAGGGAGTCCGGCTGGCGCGCCAGGCTGGACCTGGGCTTCGAACGGCGCGGGGCGGCGACCATCCTGTCCCGGCGCGAACACTTCGGCCCCCTGCGCGTGCAGAAGGCGCTCTATCCCGAGGGTGAAGGCATCTGTCACGCCATCGTCCTGCATCCGCCCTCCGGCATCGCCGGCGGCGATGAACTGGCCATCCGCGTGGCGCTGGAGGCGGGCGCCCACGCCCTGCTGACCACGCCGGGCGCCGGCAAGTGGTATCGCAGCGCCGGCGCCGAGGCGCGCCAGACACTCGACTTCCGCGTGGCGGCGGGCGCCGCGCTGGAATGGCTGCCCCAGGAAAGCATCGTCTTCGACGGCGCCCGCGCGACGATGCGGAGCCGCGTCGAGCTTGCCGCCGATGCCCGCTTCATCGGCTGGGAAGTGCTCTGCCTGGGACGCCGGGCCGCCGGCGAGCGTTTCGCTCGCGGCGCCCTGGGTCTGGAGACCCGGGTGCGGCGGGAGGGGCGGCCCATCTGGCTGGAGCGGGGAAGTCTGGCGGGCGGCGGCGCGCTGCTGGATGCGCCGGCCGGCCTCGCCGGCTACAGCGTCGGCGCGACGCTGCTGGCGTGCGGGCCGGCGCTGGACGCGGACGCGCTGGCCGCGTGCCGCGCCGTCGCCACGAGCGAGCCCGGCGCCCGGCAGGGCATCACTCGCCTGCCGGACCTGCTGGTGGCCCGCTACCTGGGCCATTCGTCGGAAGCCGCGCGGCACTGGTTGACCCGGCTGTGGCAAGTGTTGCGCCCGGCCTTGATAGGATGCGAGGCGCGCACGCCGCGCATCTGGAACACCTGAGGGAACGCTGATGGAACTGACACCGCGAGAGAAGGACAAGCTGCTCGTCTTCACCGCCGCCTTGTTGGCCGAACGGCGCAAGGCGCGCGGCCTCAAGCTCAACTACCCGGAGGCGGTGGCCTTCATCACCGCCGGCATCCTGGAAGGCGCCAGGGACGGGCGCAGCGTCGCCGACCTGATGAGCTACGGCACCACGCTGCTGAAGCGGGACGAGGTCATGGAAGGGGTGCCGGAGATGATCCCCGAGATCCAGGTGGAAGCCACCTTCCCGGACGGCACCAAGCTGGTGACCGTGCATCATCCGATTGTGTGAGCGAAGCGCGATGCGGCTTGCTCAACGACGGTGTGCTCCCCCCTTTGCGAAAGGGGGGCCGGGGGGGATTCCCCTGTACGGTCCCGAAGCCACCCACGACAAATCCCCCCTAGCCCCCCTTTCGCAAAGGGGGGAACACCCGAGGAGCGCGCCATGATTCCAGGCGAATACGCCATCCAACCCGGCGACATCGAGCTCAACGCCGGCCGGCCCAGCGTCACGCTGGAAGTCGCCAACACCGGCGACCGGCCCATCCAGGTGGGCTCCCATTACCACTTCTTCGAGACCAACGACGCCCTCGCCTTCGACCGGGAACTGGCGCGCGGCATGCGCCTGAACATCGCCGCCGGCACTGCGGTGCGCTTCGAGCCGGGGCAGACCCGCACGGTGGAACTGGTGGCCTATGTCGGCGAACGGAAAGTGTTCGGATTCCAAGGCAAGGTGATGGGGGCGCTATGAAAATCGGCAGACAAGCCTATGCGGAAATGTTCGGCCCCACGGTGGGCGATCGGGTGCGCCTGGCGGACACCGACCTGTGGATCGAAGTGGAACAGGACTACACGATCCACGGCGAGGAGGTGAAGTTCGGCGGCGGCAAGGTGATCCGGGACGGCATGGGTCAGGGCCAGAAGGTGGCGGCGGAGGTGGCGGACACGGTCATCACCAACGCGCTGATCGTCGACGCGGTGCTGGGCATCGTCAAGGCGGACATCGGCCTCAAGAACGGCCACATCCAGGCGATCGGCAAGGCGGGCAATCCGGACGTGCAACCCGGCGTCACCATTCCCATCGGCGCCGCGACGGAGGTCATCGCCGGCGAGGGCATGATCGTCACCGCGGGGGGCATCGACAGCCACATCCACTTCATCTGCCCGCAGCAGATCGAGGAGGCGCTGATGTCCGGCGTCACCACCATGCTGGGCGGCGGCACCGGCCCCGCGACGGGCACCTACGCCACCACCTGCACGCCGGGACCGTGGCACATCCATCGCATGCTGGAAGCGGCGGACGCCTTCCCCATGAACCTGGGCTTCCTGGGCAAGGGCAACGTGAGCCAGCCGGAACCGCTGCGCGAACAGGTGCGGGCCGGCGCCATGGGCCTCAAGCTGCACGAGGACTGGGGCACCACGCCCGCCGCCATCGACAATTGTCTGAGCGTGGCGGACGAGATGGACGTGCAGGTGGCGATCCACACCGACACCCTCAACGAATCCGGCTTCGTGGAAACGACGCTGGCCGCGTTCAAGGGCCGCGCCATCCACACCTTCCACACCGAGGGCGCGGGCGGCGGCCACGCGCCGGACATCATCAAGGCGGCGGGCTTGAGCAACGTGCTGCCCAGTTCCACCAACCCCACCATGCCCTACACGGTGAACACCATCGACGAGCATCTCGACATGCTCATGGTCTGCCACCACCTGGACGCTTCCATCGCCGAGGACATCGCCTTCGCCGAGAGCCGCATCCGCCGCGAGACCATCGCCGCCGAGGACATCCTGCACGACCTGGGCGCCTTCTCCATGATGAGTTCCGACTCCCAGGCCATGGGCCGGGTGGGCGAAGTCATCATCCGCACCTGGCAGACCGCCCATAAGATGAAGCTTCAGCGCGGCTGGTTACCCCCCTCCCCCTGGGGGGGAGGGGCTGGGGGAGAGGGAGAGCGTGGGAGCGAAGCGACCTCAGCGAACGACAACTTCCGCGTCAAACGCTACATCGCGAAATACACCATCAACCCCGCCATCACCCACGGCATCGCCCATGTGGTGGGCAGCCTGGAACCGGGCAAGTTGGCCGACCTGGTGCTGTGGAAGCCCGCCTTCTTCGGCGTCAAGCCCAGCCTCATCGTCAAGGGCGGCATGATCGCCGCGGCGGCCATGGGCGATCCCAACGCCTCCATTCCCACGCCCCAGCCGGTGCACTACCGGCCCATGTTCGGCAGCTTCGCCGGCGGGCTGAAAACGGCGGTGACTTTCGTTTCCCAGGCGGCTTTGCAGAACCCGGAAGTCGCCGCACTGAACCTGGCCAAGCCGCTGGTCGCGGTGAAAGGCACGCGCGGGGTGGGCAAGAAGGACATGCTGCACAACGATGCCATGCCGCGCATCGAGGTGGACCCGGAAACCTATCAGGTGCGCGCCGACGGCGAGTTGCTGGTGTGCGATCCGGTGGCCGTGCAGCCCATGGCGCAACGCTACTTCCTGTTCTGACCTGGGTCCGCCTGCCCGCTGAATCCATGCTGCTGATCGAACAACACGCCCCCGCCGATGCCGCCGCCGCGGAAAGGCTCCCGCTGCCTTTCGAACTGCGCTGCAAGAGCCGCCTGCGCGCCCGCCTGGCATCCGGCGAGGAGGTTGGCCTGTTCCTGGCGCGCGGCACGGTGTTGCGGGCCGGTGATCGGCTGCTCGGCAACGACGGCCGCGTGGTCGAGGTGGTGGCCGTTCCGGAAGCGGTGATGGAAGCCCGCGCCGGCGATGCCCCGCTGCTTGCCCGCGCCGCCTACCACCTGGGCAATCGCCACGTGCCGGTGCAGGTGGGCGCGGGCTTCCTGCGCTTCGGCCGGGATCACGTGCTGGGCGAGATGGTGCGTGGCCTGGGCCTGGCCGTGAGCGAGATCGAGGCGCCCTTCGAGCCGGAAAGCGGCGCCTACGGCGGCCATGGCGGCCACGCCCATCCCCATGGCCACAGCGCCGACGGCGAAGGCCGGGGCCCGCGCATCCACGACATGCTGCTCAAGGGCGGGCGATGAGGCGGATATCCGCCCGCCACCGACTCCCCCCTTTCGTAACGGGGGGCTGGGGGGATTTGACGAGGCTCGCATTCCACCTGGCAACGGAATCCCCCTCGGTCCCCCTTTTCCAAAGGGGGAGGAAAACCGGGGTGGTGGTTTCCATCCGGTGTGGCTGACATGAACCTCGCCCTCGTCCGTCTCCTGCATCTCGCCAGCCCCACCCTGCCGGTGGGCGCCTACACTTATTCCCAGGGCCTGGAATGGGCGGTGGAAAGCGGCGCGGTGAAGAACGAAGCGGATGCCCTGGACTGGATCGGCGCTTGTCTGGAACACGGCGTCGCCCGCTTCGAGGCGGTCTATCTGGCGCACATGCTGGCGGCTTGGCGGACCAATGATCAGGCGCGCCTGGCCGAACTCGACGCTGAATTTCTCGCCAGCCGGGAGACCGCCGAATTGCGCGCGGAAACCTTGCAGATGGGCCATTCACTCGTGAAGCTGATGCGGGATTTGTCCGCGTCCGACGAAGCCGCCTTCCCCCTCCCCGATCCCTCCGCCGTGGGCGGAGGCGGGGCGACGGCGTTCAGCTTCCCCCTGGCCTGGAGCGGCATCGCCGCCCAATGGAACATTCCCGCCGAGGAGGCCGTCGCCGGCTATCTCTGGGCCTGGGCCGAGAACCAGGTGATGGCGGCCTTGAAAGCCGTGCCCCTCGGCCAGACCGCCGGGCAGCGCCTGTTGCTGGCTCTGGGCGAGCGCCTGCCCGAGCTTGCGCGGCAAGCCGCCGCCACGCCCATCGAAAACACGCACAACTTCCTGCCGGCCTTCGCCATCGCCAGCAGCCGCCACGAAACCCAGTACACCCGGATATTCCGCTCATGAGCCATGCTTCCCAACCTCTGCGTGTCGGCATCGGCGGCCCGGTCGGCTCCGGCAAGACGGCGCTGACCCTGGCGCTCTGCCTGGCCCTGCGCGACCGCTACGACATCGCCGTGGTCACCAACGACATCTACACCGAGGAGGATGCTCAGTTCCTGGTGCGCAACGAGGCCTTGGAGCCGGCGCGCATCATCGGCGTGGAAACCGGCGGCTGCCCGCACACGGCGATCCGCGAGGACGCCAGCATCAACCTGGAAGCGGTGGACCGGCTGCACACGCGCTTCCCCGGCCTGGACGTGATCTTCGTGGAGAGCGGCGGCGACAATCTGGCGGCCACCTTCAGTCCGGAGCTGTCGGACCTGACGATCTACGTGATCGACGTGGCGGCGGGGGAGAAGATCCCGCGCAAGGGCGGCCCCGGCATCACCAAGTCGGACCTGCTGGTGATCAACAAGATCGATCTCGCGCCCCTGGTGGGCGCGTCCCTGGAAGTGATGGAGCGGGACGCGAGGCGCATGCGCGGCGAGCGGCCCTTCGTGTTCTCCAACATGAAGACCGGGCAAGGGCTGGACGACATCGTCGCCTTCATTCGCGAGCGGGGCATGCTGGGGGAAGGCCGTGCCGGCGCGGGACGGCGCGACGGCGATTAACTTCCTGGCGCGCGAACCGGCGCGCCATAATCGCATCCAACCTGCGTCGGCCGCCGCCGCGCGGGTCCATAGCGACAACCTCCCACAACAGCAACCAGGAGTCACCATGAGCAGCCAACTCGACCAACTCAAGGCCATGACCGCCATCGTCGCCGACACCGGCGACATCGACGCCATTGCCCAGCACCGTCCCGAGGACGCCACCACCAACCCCTCCCTGCTGCTGAAGGCGGCGGCGTCGCCGCGCTACGCGCCGCTGCTGGACGAGGCGGTGGCCTGGGCGCGCGGCCAGAGCGGCGACAAGGCGAAGCAACTGGTGGATGCGCTGGACAAGCTCGCGGTGAACGCGGGCCTGGAGATCCTCAAGCACGTGCCCGGCCGGGTGTCCACCGAGGCGGACGCGCGCCTTTCGTTCGACACCGCCGCCACCGTCGCCAAGGCGAAGCGGCTGATGGCCCTGTACGAGGCGGCCGGTGTCGGCCGCGAGCGGGTGCTGATCAAGATCGCCTCCACCTGGGAAGGCATCCGCGCCGGGGAAATCCTGGAACGGGAGGGCATCCACTGCAACCTCACCCTGCTGTTCGGCTTCGGCCAGGCGCGCGCCTGCGCCGAGGCGGGCGTGACCCTCATCTCCCCCTTCGTCGGCCGCATCTTCGACTGGAGCAAATCCCACGGCGGCGACGCCAACGTGACGCCGGAGGACGATCCCGGCGTGAAGTCCGTGCGCGCCATCTACCGCTACTACAAGGAGCACGGCTACCCCACCACGGTGATGGGCGCCTCGTTCCGCAACAAGGGCGAGATCCTCGCCCTGGCCGGCTGCGACCGCCTCACCATCAGCCCCAACCTGCTGGACGAACTGGATGCGGGCGAGGCGCCGGTGCCGCGCCAATTGGAATACACAGGGCCGATCCAGGCGCGTCCCGCGGCCATGAGCGAGGCGCAATTCCGCTGGGATCTGAACGAGGACGCGATGGCCACGGAGAAGCTGGCCGAGGGCATCCGCAACTTCACGGTGGATCAGGTCAAGCTGGAGAAGATGCTGCTGGAACGCCTCTGAGCCGCGCCTGGCGCGGCTAGCCGCGCGCCAGCGCGAGCCACAGCGGCAGCGTGACCATGGAGAGCAGGGTGGTGAGGGCGACCTGGGTCGCGGTGATGCGGCCGTCGCCGCCCATGCGCACCGCCAGCACATAGGCCACGGTGGACAGGGGCAGGGCGGCGAACAGGATGGCGATCTCGAAGTGGGCGCCGCGGATGCCGAGCAGGCCGCCGATCCCCCAGGCCAGGGCGGGCAGCGCCAGCAGTTTGACGGCGACGCCGTACCAGAGATGGCCGCGCGCATGGGACAGGCTGTCCAGGCGCAAGCCCGCGCCCACCGCGACCAGCCCGATGGGCAGGGAGGCCTGGGCGAGCAGGCCGATGGTCTGTACCAGCAGGTCGGGCAGGGACCAGCCCAGCAGGGCGAAGGCGACGCCGCCGGCGGTGGCCATGATGAGGGGGTTGCCGAGGATTTCCCGCAGCCAACTCGCCTCGCCGTGGCGCGCCAGCATGACCACCGAGGCCACGTTGGCGAGGGGCACGGTGAAACCCATCAACAGGCCGATGGCGGCGATGCCGGCCTGGCCGTGCAGCGCGCCCGCCACCGCCAATCCCACATAGCTGTTGAAGCGGAAGGAACACTGGAACGCCGAGGCGAACACCTTGGGCGGATCGTGGAACAGATGCTGGCTGAAATAGCCCAGGGCCATGCCCAACAGGGTGACGCTCACACCGGTGATCAACATGGGCAGCGCCGCGCCGAAATCGATGTGGGCGCGGGACAGGGAGTGGAACAGCAGGGCGGGAAAGAACACGAAATAGATCAGCCGTTCCAGCCCGCGCCAGCCATCCTCGGTGATCCCGGAAATCCGCTTCAGCAGCGCGCCCAGCAGGATCAGGGCGAAGATGGGCAGGATGATGAGCGCGATGCTCATGACGTGGCGCGCGGCGGTTTCCGATGCGTCGACTCAGTCGGTCCGGCGCGCGCCCGCGCGCACGGATTCAGTCCGCCGGCGGCGTCGGCGGCGCGTCGCCATAGACCTGGACCAGCAGCTTGCGCAGGGCGTCGTGGCGGTCATGCAGATCCTTCGCCAACTGGCTGGCGACGACGAACTGGAAGCGGCAGCCGATGTCCGAATCCGGCTGGTAAAGCAGCAGGTAGGCGGAGAACGGCATGCTCGCCACGGTGACCGGGCCGTCCGCCTGGCAGGTCGCGTCCGCGGGCTTGCCTTCCGAGATGGAGGGGATGCCGAAGAACTCGCCGGACTCGATGGTCTTCAGGGTGTAGTAGCGCCCGCCGGTGCCGTAGTGTCCCACCTTGATCCTGCCGTCCAGCAGCAGGAACAGATCCTTGTTGAGCTTGTCCTGGTAGATGAAGACGTGGTGGTTGGGGTACTCGTCCACGCGCATCGCGGCGGCCACATGGTCCACATCGGAATCCGACAGGTATTGGAAGCTGGGCAGTGATCGCAGGAAGTTACGCAGCAGCATCAGTGCACTCCCAGCAAGGATTTGATGAATTCGACGACGCCGTGGGGATGCTGGCCCAGTTCCGACCATGGGATCGAAAGCTCGCCCATGATCAGCATCTGGCCGTGGGGATCGATGATGGGGTTGTTCGCCGCCGCGTGCAGGCGTCGCATCATCATCTGGATGAAGGCGTGGGTCAGGCGGCACACGGCGATGGAATCCTCCGCCATGAGCGCCTCGAAGTCCGCGAAGGTGAGGCGCGCCACGTCGGTCTCCTCGAGGGCGGTGACGCTGCTGGAGGCGCGCCGCACGCCGCTGAAGTAGCCCAATTCACCACACCAGTTGCCGGGCAGCAACTCGCCCAGGACGATGCTGTGTTCGCCCGCCTCCACCGCCAGGGACAGGCGGCCGGAGAGCACCAAGTGGAAGGCGTCGATGGGCGCCTGATCCTGGACCAGCACGGTGCCGGCGGAGATGCCGTGGATGGTGATGCGATCCAGCAGGGGCTTGATATGCTCGACGCCAAGCTGGTCGGTGAGTTCGGGCAGGTGTTTGAAGAGGGCTTGTTCGATCATGGCGATTCCGTTCCCTCGCAGTCTAGGACGCTTTTTCCGTTTTGCTCACAGTCCGGCCAGCCGGTCGATGGCGGCATTTAATTCCTCGCCGCCGCGGGTATCCACCCAGTTCGCGCCGTCCCATTTGTAGTGGAAACCGCCGCTCTTCGCCGCCACCCAGATTTCCTGGGCCGCCGCCTGTTTGTTGACGATGATCCGGGTGCTGTTTTCCAGATCGATTTCCATGATGCCGCCCGCCGCGAATTCGAAGTCGATGTCGGCGGCCTCCAGGCGCGCCTCGATGGCTGTCAGGGCCGCGTCGGCCCGCTCGTGATACTCGCGTTCATCCATGGTTTTCGGCTTTCCTCATGCTAGACTCCGAGCGGATTTTAAGGGTTTGCCATGCGATTGATTGCTCTCTTTTTCGCTCTGTTTCTCCTGACCGGCTGCGGCAAGAAAGGCCCGTTGTATCTGCCCGACGAGCCGGCCCATCTCGTTTCCACCCAGCCCGCCCAGAAATGAACGTCCTCTCCCGTCGGCGCGGCGCGCTCCATGTGGAGGACGTGCCGCTCGAAGCCATCGCCGCCGAGTTCGGCACGCCCTGCTACGTCTATTCCCATGCCGCGCTGGAAGCGGCCTACCACGCCTACGACCAGGCGCTCGCGGGCCACGCGCATCTGATCTGCTACGCGGTCAAGGCGAATCCCAGTCTCGCCATCCTCAATCTGTTCGCGCGCCTGGGCGCCGGTTTCGACATCGTTTCCGGCGGCGAACTCGCGCGCGTGCTCGCGGCGGGCGGCGATCCGGCGAAGGTGGTGTTCTCCGGCGTCGGCAAGCGCGGCGAGGAGATGCGCGAGGCGCTGCGGGCCGGCATCCACTGCTTCAACGTGGAATCGGAAAGCGAGCTGGCGCGGCTGAATGGCGTCGCCGGATCGATGGGCGTCGTCGCGCCGGTCAGCCTGCGCGTGAACCCCAACGTGGACGCGAAGACCCATCCCTACATCTCCACCGGACTCAAGGAAAACAAGTTCGGCATCGCCCACGATCTGGCCTTGCGCGTGTATCGCGAGGCCGCCGCCATGGCGCATCTGAAGGTGGTGGGCATCGACTGCCACATCGGTTCCCAGCTCACCGAGGCCGCGCCTTTCGCCGAGGCGCTGGAGCGGGTGCTGGAGCTGGTGGAGGCGCTGGAAGCGGCGGGCATCCGGCTCGAACACATCGACATCGGCGGCGGTGTCGGCATCCGCTATCGCGACGAGGAGCCGCCCGCGCTGGGCGACTACGCGAACATCCTCACCAGCCGTCTTGCCGGCCGCCATGAGACGCTCATCGTCGAGCCGGGCCGCTCACTGGTGGGCAACGCGGGCTGGCTGCTGACGCGCGTCGAGTATCTCAAGCACGGCGAGGCGAAGGATTTCGCCATCGTCGACGCGGCGATGAACGATCTCATGCGGCCGGCCTTGTACGACGCGTGGCACGACATCCTGCCGGTCACCTTGCGCGAAGACGAAACGGGCGCCGCATCGCGCACCTACTCCATCGTCGGCCCGGTCTGTGAAAGCGGCGACTTCCTGGGCCACGACAGGCCGCTGATACTGGGCGAAGGCGACCTTCTCGCGGTGTGTTCCAGCGGCGCGTATGGCATGAGCATGAGCTCGAATTACAACACGCGCCCACGTGCGTCCGAGGTCATGGTGAACGGCGCGAAGGCCAGTGAAATCAGGGCAAGAGAGCGCATCGAGTCCTTGTACTCGCTGGAACGATTGGCGTCCTGACGGCGTTTGCGCAACAAAATATCGCTGGAACCCGCATAGACACTTGCTGTACGCGCTTTTTTTTGTTCTACAATCAGGCCACGCCTCATGAGTGCGTGGAAATGCTTGAGGCATAAGGCTTTCCGGCCGATTACCCCTTCATCACCAGAGGAGTCTGATATGCCCGCTGCAAAAACTGCAAAAAGCCCTGCCAAATCCACCGCTAAAAAAGCCGCAGCACCTGCAGCCGCGGCAGCAACTCCTGCTCCAGTAAAGAAAGCCGCCGCGCCCAAGGCCGCTGCTCCCGCGAAGAAGGCTGCCGCACCCAAGGCCGCTGCTCCCGCGAAGAAGGCCGCCGCACCCAAGGCCGCTGCTCCCGCGAAGAAGGCCGCCGCACCCAAGGCCGCTGCTCCCGCGAAGAAAGCCGCCGCACCCAAGGCCGCTGCTCCCGCGAAGAAAGCCGCCGCACCCAAGGCCGCTGCTCCCGCGAAGAAAGCCGCCGCACCCAAGGCCGCTGCTCCCGCGAAGAAGGCTGCCGCACCCAAGGCCGCTGCTCCCGCGAAGAAAGCCGCCGCACCCAAGGCCGCTGCTCCCGCGAAGAAAGCCGCCGCGCCCAAGGCCGCTGCTCCCGCGAAGAAAGCTGCCGCGCCCGCGAAGAAGGCCGCCGCGCCTAAGGCCGCCGCTCCCGCGAAGAAGGCTGCCGCCAAGAAATCCTGAACTGGATTTTCCAGTTTCCAAAGGCGGGCTTGTCCCGCCTTTTTTCATGCCCGGGCCGGGGCCGGCATGCGCACTCGCCACCACACGCGGAAGCCCAGCAAGACAGCCAGGACGAAGGCATAGAGAGTGGGTTGGGCGATGTCCTGTTTCACCAGCCAGAAGTAATGCAGGACCGCGCAAACGGCGGCTGGATAGATCAGCCGGTGCAGGCGTTGCCAATTGCGTTTGAGGCGGCGCATGGCCGAGTTGGTGGAGGTCAGCGCGAGGGGGAGAAGCAACAGGAAAGTGGCCATGCCGATGGTGATGAAGGGCCGCTTGAGGATGTCCTTGAAGATGGCGCTCCAGTCGAAGAACTGATCCAGCCAGAGATAGCTCGTCAGATGCAGCAGCGCGTAGAAGAAAGCGGTCAGGCCCAGCATGCGGCGCACGCGCAGCAACTCGTTCCAGCCGGCGAGTTTGCGCAGGGGGGTGACGCTCAGGGTGATGAGCAGAAAACTCAAGGCCCAGGTGCCCAGGGAACGGGTGATGAATTCGATGGGGTTCACCCCCAGTCCGCCGCTGAACCCCAACCAGATCAGACGCGCCGCGGGATACAGGCAGAACGCCAGCGCCGCGGGTTTCAGCCAGCGCGTATTGAGTGAGCTGGTCGCGACCATCAGAAGTATGTCCGCAGATCCATGCCGCGATAGAGCGAAGCCACCTGATCGCCATAGCCGTTGAACATGAGCGTCGGTTGCTTGAAGAACTCGCCGATGCGCCGTTCCTTGGCCTGGCTCCAGCGCGGGTGGTCGACACTGGGATTGACGTTTGCGTAGAAGCCGTATTCCCTTGGCGCGGCATTCATCCACGCGGTCATGGGCTGCTTCTCCACAAGTCGGATGCGGACGATGGATTTCGTGCTCTTGAAGCCGTATTTCCAGGGCACCGCCAGACGTATCGGCGCGCCGTTCTGGTTCGGCAGTTCGCGGCCGTAGAGGCCCACCACGAGCAGAGCCAGCGGATGCGTCGCCTCGTCGATGCGCAAGCCTTCCACATAGGGCCAGTTCAGCACCGAACGGCGTTGGCCGGGCATGCGTTTCGGATCGTGCAGCGTGGTGAATTCGACGTACTTCGCGTTGCCCGTCGGCTGTGCCTCCTTGAGCAAGTCGGCAAGGGGAAAACCGAGCCAGGGAATCACCATGGACCAGCCTTCGACACAACGCAGCCGATAGATGCGTTCCTCGAGCGGAAAGGCCTTGGTGAGCGCATCGATGTCCCAGACGCGCGGCTTCAGGCAGGCGCCTTCCACGCTGACGGTCCAGGGGTGTGGTTGCAGGGTCTGGGCATATTTCGCCGGGTCGCTCTTGTCGGTGCCGAATTCATAGAAGTTGTTGTAGGTGGTGATCTCTTCCCAGGAGTTGGGCGTCAGGCCCTTCATGAGCGGGCTCTTCCGGAAGGCGGGCAAGGCCGCCCTGGCCTCGGGCATGACCAGCGCCGAGGAAAGGGCGCCGGCCAGAGCCAGCGCGCCGGCGTCGCGCATGAATTCACGGCGTTGCCGATAGATGGCCTCGGGTGTGATCTCGGAAGGGGGGATGTCGGAGGGGTGCAGGATTCGCATGGCTGTCTCCATTCGGGTGTATGGGGAGGACGGCTAGTCTGTTTGAAAAGTTCGTCTTTCGATCTTCACGTTTTCGTTAGATTTGCCCCATTCGTTTGCCCCGTTCGTTGCCCCGCTCCCCGCGCGCATGGCTGGCTGCAAAGGATGTGCGTATCCGCTTTCATGGCATGGATCGGACGCTGTGACGAAAGTCCGACAGGTCTGTCGAGCCCATGCCGGCCATGCCGGTCTCCCCCATCATAAAAAATTCAAATCCCCCTGATTTAATGGGCGCTCACGCAATATCGTGGCGTGCCCCGGCTGTGGCACGTTTCCTGCTCACAGGTATGCGACAGGAAGTTAGCCTAGGGAGTAGGAAATGAAGCAGATCGAGTCCAACCAAGTGAAAGTTTCCCTGATTTCTGGTGACGACGGTTCCGACCGGGTCGCCCTCAATATCGCCGATGGTCTGGAAAACGTGATGGTCTTGACACCCGCCCAAGCCCGAGCGCTGGCCACCGATCTGATCACGGCGGTTAATCGCGCGGAAGTGAAAGCCAGTTTGAAAACCAGCCCGAATTTGTGGCGTCGGTCCGGCAACAATCAACCCCGTCCGGTGGAGGCTCCTGTCTATCAGGGGGAGCCCCAAGCCCGCCTGGTCACGGCGAGGTAATGCACCGGGCCAAGCCGGCCTGAAAGATTCATCCCTCCTTGAGCGTGGTAACATGCCTCGGCCGACGTTAAGTCGGCCTTTTTTTTTGAACCTACCCAACAGCAGGGGATTCCCATGGCAGTCCTGGAACTCAACGAGCAGAATTTCGAGGAGACCATCCTCAACAATGATTTCGTCGTCATCGACTTTTGGGCGCCCTGGTGTGGTCCTTGCAAAGGCTTCGCGCCGGTTTACGAGGCGGCGTCCGACAAGCACGAAGGTGTGACCTTCGCCAAGGTGAACACCGAGGAGCAGCAAGGATTGGCGGCGCACTTCCAGATCCGCTCCATTCCGACCCTGATGATCTTCCGCGAAAAAGTCATCATCTACTCACAGCCCGGCGCCATGCCCGCCAGCGGGTTCGATGATTTGATCGCGCGCGCCAAGGAAGTGGACATGGCCCAGGTCCATGCCGAAATCGCGGCGGAAGAGGCCAAGAACAAGGCCTGATCGTTCCGTTAGGCCATCCGCTCCAGGATTTGGCGAGCGGCGACGTCCGCTCCGTCGGCTATGGGCTTCGGCCGGGCCGGCATGGCCCAAAGGCGATCGAGGCGGTCTTTGACGTGCCCCGCAGCGAACTCCGCTTCGGTCATCGCCAGCGCGTTGCCGTTTCGCTTCAGCCAGTCAGCCAGGAAGGGCGTTTCCGGCCAATCCGGCCGGTCGATATAGAGCAGCGGGATGCCGTGCACGACGGCCTCGACGAAGCTGCCATAGCCCACCTTGGTGAGCAGGGCGTCGCAGGACGCCAACATGTCCAGGAAGGGACGGCCGCCCAGCGTCTTGAAGCTTGCGATGTCGGAGCGGGCGCCGCTTTCCCAATTGTCGGGGACCAGCCAGGTCACGCCTGAAATGACCGGCAGGGCGCCGCGATAACCGATACCGCCGAAGCCGACCAGAACCAGGCGGATGTCCTTGCCGAGGTTCAGCGCTTGCGCCATCTCCTCGCGCCGCTCCGTGCCCCGCGCGGAGACTGGCGCGATCTCCACACGGTTTTCCAGCCAGGGCATGGGCATGGCCGGAATAGGCCGCAGGAAGGCGCGACTTTGCCGATAGGCGCGCGCGATCTGCTCTAGCACTTGGTCCATGCCGGTAAGCTTGGCGAGATAGGCGCCGGCGATGTCACGCCAGTTGAGGGAACACAGGGCAACGCCGGGAATGCCGGCTTGCTCCGCGGCCGCCAGCGGCAGGTAGGCCACATCGGCGAACACGCCATGGAATCCCTGGTCTTGCAGCCACCGTGCTTCCCGCTCCACGCGCTGGTCCCAGTCCCGATGAAAGTCCAGATAGGCGGCGTGGCTCGCCGCCAGATCGACGCTGAGCGCGTCGATCATGGCCAGTCCCACGTCGGCGGCTTCCGCGCGATGCCGGAACAGGAAGGGGATGCGAGCCGCCAGGGCGGCGTGGCTCAGGCCGGACCAGACGGTCAGGTCCAGGTCCGGCTGGATCGATTTCAAGCGGTTGAGCACCGGCGCGGCCTGGGCCAGATGGCCGAGGCCGTGGTGGCTCACGGCGGCCAGCAGTTTCATGACCAGGGCCGCTGAAGCAGTTCCTTGAGCAGGGGGATCGAGACCGGACGCTTGCGGCTCAGGGAATGGGTATCGAGGGCATCCACCATCGCCAGCAGGTTGGGCAGGTCGCGCCGGCTGTGCGTGAGCAGATAGCGGACGACCTCCTCGCCCAGGCGCAGGCCCCGGGCTTCGGCCCGGATATTGATGGCGGCGACCTTGTCCGCGTCGCTCAGGGGGTTCAGGCGGAACACCAGGCCCTGGGCCAGGCGGGTGGCCAGATCGGCGCGCAGGGCCAGTTGGGCGGGCGGCGCGGAGCCACAGGCCAGCACCTTGCCGGTGCCTTCCCGGGCGGCGTTGACGAGGTTGAACAGGCGTACCTGGTCCTCCGCGTCGAGGCGATCCGCGTCGTCCACGGCCAGCCAGGGGACGGGCGGTTCCGGCAGGGGAGTCGAGACATGGGCGTGGGTCAGGGCGGACCAGGCCGCGAGAAGATGGCTCTTGCCGGTGCCCGCCTCGCCCCAGAGATAGACGACAGGTTCGGGTTGCAAGCCGGCCGCGTGTTCGCGCAAGACCGCCAGCGGCTCGGCGTTGGAGCCGGGCAGGTAGTTGTCGAAATCGGGGAGGGCGTCGGGACGGAGGTCGAGAATCAATTGGCGCATGTCGGAAGTTTACCAGTCCAGGGCGCCCGGCCCGGGTGGGCGCTCCGACTTGACAAGGCCGATACCCCGCCACTACAAGTAACCCACTTTCCCGTCTGTTGCGCAGTCCTTGCCATGACCATCGCCGTAGCCTCTCCTGAATTGCCCCTCGCCAGGCCCGTCATCGATGTCCCCCCCGTGGTCGAGGAGGAGCTCGCGCCGGGCGAGGGAGAAACCCTTGCCGCGCGTATCAAGGCCCTGCTGGCGAGCCAGGACGCGGTGCTGGTGGCCCATTACTACACGTCGGCGGAGGTCCAGAAACTGGCCGAGGAAACCGGCGGCTGCGTCTCGGATTCCCTGGAGATGGCCCGCTTCGGCAACGCCGCCAAGGCGCGCACCCTGGTGGTGGCCGGCGTGCGCTTCATGGGCGAGACCGCGAAAATCCTCAATCCGGAAAAGCGGGTGCTGATGCCCGACCTCCGCGCGGAGTGTTCGCTCGACCTGTCCTGCCCGGCCGAGGATTTCAACCGGTTTTGCGACGCCCATCCGGACCGGGAAGTGGTGGTCTACGCGAATACTTCCGCCGCGGTGAAGGCGCGGGCCGACTGGATGGTCACGTCCAGCATCGCGGTCAAGGTGGCGGCCCATCTGAAGGCCCTGGGCAGGAAACTGATCTGGGCGCCGGACCGCTACCTGGGCGACTACGTGCGGAAGACCACGGGCGCCGACATGCTGCTCTGGCAGGGGAGTTGCGTGGTGCACGAACGCTTCAAGGCCGAGGGCATCCGCGAACTCAAGGCGCTGCATCCTGAGGCCGCCGTGCTGGTGCATCCGGAATCGCCCGCGAGCGTCATCGAGATGGCCGACGTGGTGGGCTCCACCACGCAATTGATCCGCGCCGCGGCGGATCTGCCGAATCCCACCCTCATCGTCGCCACGGACAACGGCATCTTCCACAAGATGCGCGCGGCCGCGCCCGGCAAGCTGTTCCTCGAGGCGCCCACGGGCGGGCTCGGCGCCACTTGCGTGTCCTGCGCCCATTGTCCCTGGATGGCCATGAATGGCCTGCGCGGCGTGAGCCATGTCCTGGAAACCGGAGATAACGAGATACACGTGGAGGAGGGGATACGCCGCAAAGCGGTGGTCTCCATCAATCGCATGCTGGAATTCGCGGGGCGGACGGGTATCCCCGTCGCCGGCCGTAGCGGGGACTGACCTGTCCATTTGTACCAGTGCCTTCCAATAGTGAGTTTGTTCACAGTGCCGGCCAGGGCGCTGTGTTCATATCCGCACGATCGCATCGTGCTCAATCACCGACGAGGAGAGCAGACAATGAGCTTCATGCAGGAATTCAAACAGTTCGCCATGCGCGGCAATGTGGTCGATCTGGCGGTGGGCGTGGTGATCGGCGGCGCCTTCGGCAAGATCGTCGATTCCCTGGTCAAGGACGTGATCATGCCGCCCGTCGGCGCGCTCATGGGCGGCGTGGATTTCAAGCAGCTCTATATCAATCTCGGCACGACTGCCTACGAGACCCTGGATGCGGCGGAAAAAGCCGGCGCCCCTTTGGTCAAGTACGGCGCCTTCATCAACAGCCTGGTGGACTTCACCATCATCGCCTTCGCCATCTTCGTCGCGGTCAAGGCCATCAATTCCCTCAAGCGCAAGGAGGATGCCGCGCCGGCCGCGCTCCCGCCGACGCCTGAAGACGTTCTCCTGCTGCGCGAAATCCGGGATGCGCTGAAAAAGTGATGCCGAACCGCCGCCGCTTCCTGTTGGCCTTTTCGCTGCTCGTCCTTGCGCCCTGGGCCGGCGCGGGCGGGCTGGATGCCGTCACCGGCGGCGAGGCCGGCCAGGCCCTGCGCGACAGCCTGGACAAGAGCGCCCGCGCGGCCCTCGCCAGGCTCGGCAAGGAAAACGGCTATTTCGCCGATCCCAAGGTCAAGATCGCCCTGCCGAAAAATTTCCGCAAGGCGGATCGCATCCTGCGCGGTCTGGGCCAGGGCAGGAAGGTGGACGATCTGATCCTGGCCATGAACCGGGCCGCGGAGGCCGCGGCTCCCCAAGCCCAGGCGCTGTTCGTGGAGGCGGTCGCGAAAATCGCCGTGACGGACGCGAAGACGATTCTTGCCGCTGGAGACGACGCCGCGACCCAGTACTTCCGCAAGGTCAGCGAAGCCCGTTTGAGCGAGCAGTTGTTGCCGATCATCCGGAGTGTGTCGGAAAAAAGCGATATGACGCGCGCCTACGATGCCCTCGCGAAAACATTGTTCTCCCTCGCGGGCATCAAAAGCGAAATGGCCACGGTGGAGGCGTATGTGAACGAGCGGGCGCTGGCTGGCATCTTTGTCCGGATGGCGGAAGAGGAGCGGGCGCTGCGCGCCGATCCGGGCCAATCCGCCGGCAGCCCCATGGGCAAGGTGTTCGGATTGCTCAAGTGATTTAGGCAGTGATTCATTCCGTCGCGGATCGTCGCGGCACCTTAAACAACCATGAACAGGAGCAAACAATGCGTACAACCCTCACCGTCTTGAGCACTCTCGGCGCGGCGCTTATGTCCGTGGGCATCATGCACGCCCAGGCCGCGGAGTCCCCCTACTACAACCCGTCGAACGCGGCCAGCAGCAGCGGCAAGACCCTGGGCTACGAGTTGTACAAAACCATCGGCTGCCCGGGCCGCGGCATTCTCGACGCGCCTTGCAGCGCGCCTGTGGAAGCCAAGGCCATGCCCGCGCCCATGGCCAAGACCGCCGACAGCGACGGTGACGGCGTCGCCGACGACGTGGATCGCTGCCCGGGCACCGTCCAGGGCGCCAAGGTGGATGCCAGGGGGTGCGAACTGGACGGCGACAGGGATGGCGTCGTGGATCGTCTCGACCAATGCCCGACCACGCCCGCGGGCCGCAAGGTGAACGCGGTGGGTTGCGAGTTGGACGGCGACGGCGACGGCGTCGTCGATGCGCTCGACAAGTGTCCGACCACGCCGCCCGGCCGCAAGGTGAACGCCGAGGGTTGTGAACTGGACGGTGACGGCGACGGTGTCGTCGACGGCCTCGACAAGTGCCCGACCACGCTATACGGCCATAAGGTGAACGCCGAAGGCTGCGATCTTGACAGCGACGGTGACGGTGTCGTCGACACCATGGACAAGTGTCCCGGCACGCCGGCGGGAGACAGGGTCGACGGCAACGGCTGTTCCCTGCTCAACGTCATGAACCTCAAGGGCGTGAATTTCGACAACGACCAGGCCACGCTCCGGCCGGAGGCCGGCGCCATCCTGGACCAAGCCGTCGCGACCTTGAAGCGCTACCCCGCCATCAAGATCGAGATCGCCGGCCATACCGACAACGCCAGCAGCGATAGCCATAACCTGGAACTTTCCCAGCGCCGCGCCCAGACCGTGATGGAATATTTCCTGAGCAAGGGCGTGGAGGCCGACCGCATGAACGCCAAGGGCTACGGCGAAACCAGCCCCGTCGCCGACAACGGCACGGCGGAAGGCCGCTTCGAAAACCGCCGGGTGGAACTGCGCATCCTCAACTGATCGCCGCTCGGTTTGAAACGAGGCCCCCGGGGAGACCCGGGGGCCTTTTCCATTTCCGCGCGGCGCGATGTCCGGGACCGGCTAGATCCGCAGCGCAAAAACAAACGGCCCGCATTGCTGCGAGCCGTGTGCTGATGCTGGCGTCCCCACGGGGATTCGAACCCCGGTTACCGCCGTGAAAGGGCGATGTCCTAGGCCTCTAGACGATAGGGACTTATGAGGCCGAAAACCCGGTTGCCCGGATTTCCCGTGTTTCTGGTGGAGGTAAGCGGGATCGAACCGCTGACCTCTTGCATGCCATGCAAGCGCTCTCCCAGCTGAGCTATACCCCCACACGAGAGTCGCGCATTTTATGGATCGAATCGTGTGTTGTAAAGAGGCTCGGCATTGTCCGCGAGAAGATTTTTTTCCATCGCGATATAGTCTCCCCCATGCGCATCGCCCTGATCACGCCGCATCCCCAAGCAGCCAACAACGGCAACGCACATACCGCCGCGCGGTGGCGGCGCTTCCTGAGCAAAGCCGGACATCGGGTCGAGATGGCGCTCGCCTGGGATGGCCGCCCGGCCGATTTGATGATCGCCCTGCATGCCCGGCGCAGCCATGACGCCATTGCCCGCTTTGCCGCCCGCCATCCGGATCGGCCCTTGATCCTGGCGTTGACCGGCACCGACCTTTACCGCGATATCCGTTTCGATGCCCAGGCCCAGGCGTCCCTGCGGCTGGCAAGCCGCATCGTGGTGTTGCAGGAGCGTGGACTGCTGGAACTGCCGGAAGACCTGCTCGGGAAGGCCCGGGTCGTCTATCAGTCGGCGCCCCGCCTGAAGCCGGCGTCGAGGCCGGCGCGCACCTTCGACATCTGCGTGATCGCCCATCTGCGCGAGGAGAAGGATCCCTTCCGCGCCGCTTTCGCATCCCGGTTGCTGCCTGCTGGCAGCCGCGTCCGTATCCGGCATGTGGGGGCGGCTCTCGCGCCGGGCATGGCGGAGCGGGCGCGCGAGCTGGAGGCCGAGTGTCCGCGCTGGCGCTGGTTCGGCGCGCTTCCGCATGGCGAGGCGCGCCGCGTCATCGCGCGCAGCCACCTGCTGGTGCTGAGCTCGCGCATGGAAGGCGGCGCGAACGTGATCTGCGAGGCGGCCGTGTGCGGCACGCCGGTTCTGGCTTCCTGTATCGCCGGAAACGTGGGCATGCTGGGCGAGGATTACTTCGGTTATTTCCCCGTCGGCGACGAGCGGGTGCTGGCCGACCTGATGAATCTGGCGGCAACCGCGCCGGGCTTCTACGGCCAGTTGGCCGAGCAATGCGCCGCCCGCGCGGCCCTGTTCGAGCCGGCCCGGGAGGAAGCGGCGGTGCTGGCCCTGCTGGAGGAATGCCGATGCGGCTGAATATCCTCGCGGTGGGCGACAAGATGCCGGCCTGGGCCGAGCAGGCCGCCGCCGAATACCTCAAGCGCATGCCGCGCGAGGCGCGGGTCGAGCTGTTGACGGTGAAGCCGGAGAAGCGCGCCGGGCAGTCGCCGGACAGCCTCAAGCTGGCGGAGGCGGCGCGGCTGCTGGACAAGATCCCCGCCGGCGCGCGGCTGGTGGCGCTGGATGAGCATGGCCGCCAGGTCAGTACCCGGGAACTGGCCGATCTGCTGACCCGCTGGCTGGGCTCCGGCCAGGACACCTGCCTGGTGATCGGCGGCGCCGACGGTTTGGCGCCGGCGATTCTGGAGAAGGCGGAGACCACCCTGGCCCTTTCGCGTCTGACGCTGCCCCACGCCATGGCCCGGGTGCTGTTGGCGGAACAGCTGTACCGGGCGGTGAGCCTGCTCAACAACCATCCCTATCACCGCGAATGACGCGGTCGCGTTCACGCGGACCACGTGCTTCCGCGGCCCGCGACCGGGTCGGAACGACTGGCTGGCCGGATGGTGTTCGAATCAAGGGCTGGCGCGGCAATCGCGGTTAAACTCGAAAGCCATGAGCAAACGTCTCTATCTCGCCTCCCAATCGCCGCGTCGTCTGGAGTTGCTGCGCCAGATCGGCCTGGAGCCCACGGTCTTGTTGCTGCGCTCCGTCCCCGGCCGGGTCGACGTGGACGAGACACCCTTGCCCGACGAGCCCGCGAACGATTATGTGCTGCGCCTGGCGCGCCTGAAGGCCGCGGGCGGCGTCAGCGCCCAGGAGAGCCGCAAATTGCCGCTCTGGCCGATCCTGGCGGCGGACACCACGGTCACCATCGATGGCCAGATTCTCGGCAAGCCCGCCGACGCTGACGCGGCCGCCGCCATGCTGCGCCGCTACTCCGGCCGCTCGCATACCGTGCTGACCGCGGTCGCGGCGGCGCACCTGGGGCAGATCCAGGCGGTGCTTTCGGAAAGCGTGGTGACCTTCAAGACACTGTCCCAGGCCGAGATCGAGGCCTACGTGGCCAGCCGGGAGTGCTTCGGCAAGGCCGGCGGCTATGGCATCCAGGGGCGCGCGGCCCTGTTCGTCGAACATCTCTCGGGCAGCTATTCCGGCGTCATGGGGCTGCCCCTGTACGAGACATCCGAATTATTGAAAACCGTGGGCTTCGAAATTCTATGAGCGAGGAAATTCTCATCAACGTGACGCCCCAGGAGACCCGCGTCGCGGTCATCTACCTTGGGGCGGTGCAGGAATTGCACATCGAGCGCACCAGCCAGCGCGGCCTGGTGGGCAACGTCTATCTGGGCAAGGTGAGCCGGGTGCTGCCCGGCATGCAGTCCGCCTTCGTCGACATCGGCCTGGACCGGGCCGCGTTCCTGCATGTGGGCGACATCGTCGAGGCGCGCTGCGACAACTGTCCGCGCCCCATCGAGAAGGTGTTGCACGAGGGGCAGAGCATCCTGGTGCAGGTGATCAAGGATCCCATCGGCGCGAAGGGCGCGCGCCTGTCCACCCAGATCAGCATGGCGGGGCGCTTCCTGGTCTACCTGCCCCAGGAAACCCGCATCGGCATCTCCCAGAAGATCGAGGACGAGGGCGAGCGGGAGCTTCTGCGCGAGCGCCTGACCCGGGTGCTGCCCCTGGACGAGCATGGCGGCTTCATCATCCGCACCATGGCCAACATGGCGGAGGACGCCGAACTGGCCGCCGACGTGGACTACCTGCGCACCCTGTGGGACGCGATCCAGGCCCGCTCGGAAAACCGTCCCGGCCCGGCGCTGATCTATCAGGAACTGGACCTGGCGCATCGGGTGCTGCGAGATTTCTCCACCACGGAAACCTCGCGCATCCTGGTGGATTCCCGCGAGACCTTCGTGCGCATGGACGCCTTCGCCGAGGAGTTCACCCGCAACGTGGCGGGCAAGGTCAGCCACTACGTCGCCGAGCGACCCCTGTTCGACCTCTACGGCGTGGAGGAGGAGATCGAGAAGGCCTTGGGCCGGCGCGTGGATCTGAAGTCGGGCGGCTACCTGATCGTCGATCAGACCGAGGCGTTGACCACCATCGACGTGAACACCGGCAGCTTCACCAGCGGCCGCACCTTCGACGAGACCATCTTCAAGACCAACCTGGAAGCGGCCCAGACCATCGCTCGGCAACTCAGGATGCGCAACCTGGGCGGCATCATCATCCTGGACTTCATCGACATGGACAGCCAGGATCACAAGGCGGCGGTGCTGGCGGAACTGTCCAAGGCCCTGGCGCGGGACCGCACGCGCATGACCATCAACGGCTTCACCTCGCTGGGCTTGGTGGAGATGACGCGCAAGCGCACCCGGGAGAGCCTGACCCGGGTGCTGTGCGAACCCTGTCCCACCTGCCAGGGGCGTGGCCAGATCAAGACCGCCCAGACCACCTGCTACGAGATTCTGCGCGCCATCATGCGCGAGGCGCGCCAGTTCGATGCCAGGGAGTACCGCATCATGGCCTCCCAGACCGTGATCGACATGTTCCTGGACGAGGAATCCCAGAGCCTGGCCCAGCTCTCGGATTTCATCGCCAAACCGATTTCCCTGCAGGTGGAAAGCCTGTTCACCCAGGAGCAGTACGACATCATCCTGTTGTGAGGGGCCGCCGCCCCCAGCCCGGGCAGGGGGTCAGGCGCTGGCGGGCGCTTCGCTGCCGGTGACTTCGATGGCGCGGAAGGCGACGCCGGTGAGCAGGGAGAATTCCTTGGCGATGGCCTCGATCTGGTCCACCTGGGACTTGATCTTGACGATGTCGCGGCTGACCACGGCGCTGCGCTCCTGGATCGAGCCCAGATTCGCGTGCACCTTGTTCAGGTTCTCCAGGCGGTGTTCCAGCTGGGCCTTGTGCTCGGTGATGCGCACGACGATGGGATCCAGGGTCAGGCGCAGCCAGGTTTCCGTTTCGATGCGCACCTGCTGGAACAGGATGCGGGCCTGGGTCACCAGGGCGATGTAGAACTTCTTCACCATGAAGCGCTTTTCCAACATGATGTTGAGCGGGTCGGAGCAGAACTCCTGGGTGCTCACCATCAGTTCGTCGAGACGGGCGCGGTAGCGGGACAGGTCCAGAACGGGCGGGTCCATGCGCTCCAGGCCGTGGATGTCGTGGAAGCGCTGGTAGGAGGAATTGAGCAGTTGTTTGATGCCGCCGCATTGCTGGTGGGCGAAATCGAACTCCGCGCCCATGCGCCGGATCAGCAGGTGCATGCCCTTGATCAGGCCGGCGGTGGTCCAGCTGTCGTTGATGGCCATCATCGACTCCTCGATGATCTTGTCCATGCGGTCGTCGTCCAGCCGGGCCAGCAATTCCCAGCCTTGCTGGGCCACCACCTTGCGGGTGACGTTGAAGTTGCGTGTGGTCTCGTCGTAGATCTGCTTGTCGTACAGCATCTTCTCCCGCATCTGGCCGACGATCTGCTGGTTCTTGCCGGACAGGGCCTGCAGGTCGAGCAGGTTCTGGCGCGCGGCCTGGATGCGGTTGTGGGCGGTTTCCCGCGCCTCGGTCAGCAGCGGGCCCACTTCCCGGGTCACGGATTCCCGCATGATCTTTTCCCGGGACGGGATGATCTCCCGCGCCAGCATCACTTCCAGCGCCTGGATGCCGGAACGCTTGAGCAGATCCTGATCGCCGCGAATCTTGCCGACCAGGGCTTTCTGGGCGGAGATGGCCATGACGCTGGAGGCGGAGATGTTGAGCTGGGTCGCGGTGGATTCGATCTGGCGCTGGATGGTGCGGCCGATCTCTTCCGGGGTCTTCAGGTCGTCCCACAGCATGTCGATCTTGTTCAGCACCGCGTAGTGCTGGCTCGCGTGCTTGGACACCCACTTGTTCCAGATTTCGTAGTCCGACTGGGTCACGCCGGTATCGGTGGCGAGCAGGAACAGCAGGGCGTGGGCGTTGGGGATGGCGGAAATGGTCAGTTCCGGTTCCGCGCCCATGGCGTTGAGGCCGGGAGTGTCGAGAATCGCCAAGCCGGATTCCAGCAGCGGATGCGGGTAGTTGATCATGGCGTAGCGCCAGGCGGGAATCTCGACCCGGTCCTGGTCCTTCACCATGTAGCCCAGGTTGGGGTCGTTCTCGTCCCACAGCCCCAGGGCGCGGGCCTCCACCTTGAACACGACCTTGGTCTCCGCCAGCTTGCGCATGGCGGTGACCATGGCATTGGGATCGGTCACGTCCAGCTTGATCGTGCTCCATTCCACCGGCAGACGCTTCAGGGCGTTGATGCTGTCGTCGCGGAAACGGGTCTCGATGGGAAGCAGGCGGATGTAGGGCTCGGTGTCCACGTCATAGTAAATCTCGGTCGGACACATGGTGGTGCGGCCGGCATCGGAAGGCAGCAGGCGCTGCTTGAAATCGGAGAAGAACAAGGCATTGATCAGCTCGGTCTTGCCGCGGCTGAACTCCGCGACGAAGGCCACCATCAACCGGTCCCGCTTCAGGTTCTCGGTGAGGTCGTAGAGGCGCAGCAATTGTTCGGGTTCGGCTTCGGTATGGTGTTCCAGCCATTCCTTGTAGGCCGTGACCACCTTGACCAGCCGATCCCGCCGGTTCTTGAACCGGGTGATGCCGCTTTCCAGACCATAATTCATCAAGTATTCCCCATGAGCAGCCGCCGTGCCTCATCCAGGCTTATCGCGGCCCAGACCGCCTTGCGACGGGATTTTTCACCACGCAGGATTCTAACCTCCTTCCGCGCCAAGCCAAGCTGTCGCGCGAGGAAATCCAGCAGTGCCCCGTTCGCCGCGCCTTCGACCGCCCGGGCGGCGACGCGGATCTTGAGGGCGTCGCCGTGCAAGCCCGAGACCTCGCAATGGGACGCCCCGGGCTGAATGTGCAGGGCGATCTCGACGCCGTCGTCCGCGACGCGCAGCCAGTCGGTCACCACACCATCCCGTGGGCGAGGCGTTCCAGGCCCGCCACCGGCGCGATCAGGATCAACTGGACCACGATCAAGGCCGCCAGGGGGCTCAGGTCCAGGCCGCCCATGGGCGGGATGAACTTCTGGAACGGCGCCAGGACGGGGCGGGCCAGGGCGTAGATCACCGGAGCCAGGGGGGAAAATGGATTGAGCCAGGACAGCAACGCCTGGATCAGCACGAAGCCCATCAGCACGTACAGCGCGAGGCGCAGCGCGGCGGCCAGGGCGAGCAGCAGGAAGCCCGGCGCGACGCCGATGCCGGCGACGGCGAAGGGATAGCCCATGACCCAATGGATGCCAAGCACCATGAGCAGCTCCGCCAGATAAAACAACAGCAGGCTGGCCAGATCCAGGCCGAACAGGCCGGGCACCACGCGGCGCGTCGGCCGCACCGCGAAATCGGTGACCTTGATCAGGAACTGGGCGAAGGGGTTGCGGAAGGGCACGTGCGCCCATTGCATCCAGAAGCGCATGAAGAAGGCGCAGGCCAACAGGTCGAAGGCCGTGCGCAACAGGAATTGGGCGGCGTCGGCGAACATCAGTCGCGCCCCAGGATGTCGCCCATTTCCCTGGCCCGCTCGGCGGCGGCGCGGGCGGCCAGGGCGATGGCGTATTTCACGCCGCCCTCCTCCATGGCCAGGATGCCGCGTTCCGTGGTGCCGCCCTTGGAGGTGACCCGTGCGCGCAGTTCGGCAGGCGGCGACTGGTCCTTGATGGCCAATGCCGCGGAGCCGAAGAAGGTCTGCAGGGTGAGCAGGCGGGCGGTTTCCGGCGGCAGACCCAGCTCCACGCCGGCCTGTTCCAGCGCCTCGATGAAATAGAACACATAGGCGGGGCCGCTGCCGGAGATGGCGGTGACGATGTCGATCTGCGCCTCGTCCGCGACCCAGACCGCGCCGCCCACCGCTTCGAGCACGCGGCCAGCCTGGGCTTTCTGTTCCTCGCTCACGTCCGGCAGGGCGAACAGGCCGGCGATGCCGGCGCCCACCAGGGCGGGGGTGTTGGGCATGGCTCGCACCACGGCGGAATGTCCACCCAGCCAACGGGAAATATCCAGGGCGCGGACACCGGCCGCGATGGAGACCACCAACTGCTCAGGTTTCAAGGGCGGCAGGGCGCGCAACACATCGGAAAGCTGCTGCGGTTTGACCGCGAGCACGATGAGATCGGCCGCCAGGGCGGCGGACGCGCGCTCCTCGACGACCACGCCGAATTCCCGCGCGAGCCAGGCGCGCCGTTCCGCCTGGGGTTCCACCACGCTGACGGCTTCGCGCTCGAAGCCCTTCTGCAAGAGTCCCCCGATCATGGCGGCGGCCATGTTGCCGCCGCCGATGAATCCCAGTTTCATGATGTCTGTTCCTGATTCGTAGTGGTGTGGTCGCGGGCGCCGAAGATGGCGGTGCCCACGCGCGCTATTGTCGCACCTTCCAGTATCGCGGCCTCCAGGTCGGCGGACATGCCCATGGACAGCGTGTCCAGCGCCATGCCGAGACGGCGCGCCTGGTCCAGTATCCCGGCGAGCATGCGGAAGCGGCCGCGTTGCAGGGCGATATCGTCGCTGGGCTCGGGGATCGCCATGAAGCCGCGCAGGCGCAGCCCGGGTAGTTCGGCCACCGTCCTGGCCAGGGGAATGGCCTGTTCCGGCGCGACGCCGCTCTTGCTGGCCTCGCCGCTCACGTTGACCTGGACGCAGACATTCAGGGGCGGCAGGTGGGCGGGACGCTGCTCGGAAAGCCGGCGCGCGATCTTGTCCCGCTCGACGCTATGCACCCAGGCGAAGTGCTCGGCGACGGCACGGGTCTTGTTGCTTTGCAGGGGGCCGATGAAATGCCATTCCAGGGCCAAGTCGGCGAGAACGGCCAGCTTGGGCAGGACTTCCTGGATATAGCTTTCGCCGAACCGGGTTTGTCCGGCTGCGTGGGCCTCCCGGATTGCTTCTGCTGGAAAGGTCTTGCTCACCGCCAACAGTTGGGCACAATCAGGGCCTCGTCCCGAGGCGAGACAGGCGGCCGAAATCCGGTTTTGGCAAGCTTGCAAGGCGGCGGCGATTGCGCCCATAATGCCCCGCGCTCCCTCGGAAAATCACGTAACTCGGGGAATTATAATGGAAATTTCCGAGCTCCTTGCCTTCTCGGTCAAGAACAAGGCCTCCGATCTGCACCTCTCGGCGGGGCTGCCCCCGATGATCCGCGTGCACGGGGATATCCGCCGCATCAACGTCCCTCCGCTGAACAACCAGGAAGTTCGCGCCATGGTGTATGACATCATGAGCGACTCCCAGCGCAAGTCCTACGAGGAGCACCTGGAGGTGGACTTCTCGTTCGAGTTGCGCGACGTGGCCCGCTTCCGGGTCAACGCCTTCAACCAGGAGCGTGGCGCGGGCGCCGTGTTCCGGACCATTCCCAGCGTGGTGCTCACCCTGGAGCAGTTGGAGGCGCCCAAGATATTCAAGGACATCTCCGACACGCCGCGCGGCATTGTCGTGGTCACCGGCCCCACCGGTTCGGGCAAGTCCACCACCCTCGCGGCCATGGTCGACTACGTCAACGAAAACCAATACGGCCACATCCTCACCATCGAGGATCCCATCGAATTCGTGCACAAGAGCAAGAAGTGCCTGATCAACCAGCGCGAGGTCGGGCCCCACACCCATGGCTTCGCGGAAGCCCTGCGTTCCGCCCTGCGCGAGGATCCGGACGTCATCCTGGTGGGCGAAATGCGCGACTTGGAAACCATCCGTCTGGCCCTGACGGCGGCGGAAACCGGCCACCTGGTGTTCGGCACCCTGCACACCTCGTCGGCGGCCAAGACCATCGACCGGATCATCGACGTGTTCCCGGCGGCGGAGAAGGAAATGGTGCGTTCCATGCTGTCGGAATCCCTGCGCGCGGTCATTTCCCAGACCCTGCTGAAGCGCAAGGACGGCGGCGGACGCGTCGCCTGCCACGAGATCATGCTGGGCACCCCGGCGATCCGCAACCTGATCCGGGAGGCCAAGGTGGCCCAGATGTATTCCTCCATCCAGACCGGCCAGTCCCTCGGCATGCAGACCCTGGATCAGGCCCTGGTGGAGCTGGTGCGGCGCAACGTGGTGGATTCCGCCGACGCTCGCGCCATTGCCGTCAACAAGGACATGTTCCTGTAAACGAATTCCCGAGCCCGATATGGATGCCCTGACGAAAGTTCACGAGTGGTTGCGTTTCATGGTCGCGCGCAAGGCGTCCGATCTGTTCCTCACGGCCGGCTTTCCGCCCGCCATCAAGCTCAACGGCAAGGTGACGCCCATCACCAAGCAGAGCCTGACGCCCTCGGACAGCGCGATGTTCGCGAAGGTCCTGATGAGCGAAAGGCAGAACGCGGAATTCGCCCGCACCCACGAGGCCAACTTCGCGGTCTACGAGCCGGAGATCGGTCGCTTCCGGGTCAACGTGTTCCAGCAGCAGGGCCGCACCGGACTGGTGATGCGCCACATCAACACCACCATTCCCAAGCTGGAGGATCTGCATCTGCCGCCCGGCCTCAAGGACATTTCCATGATGCCGCGCGGGTTGGTCATCATGGTGGGCGCGACGGGATCGGGCAAGTCCACCACCCTCGCCGCCATGGTCGGGCACCGCAACATGAACGCCCAGGATCACATCATCACGGTGGAAGACCCCATCGAGTTCGTGCACACCCACGGCAAGAGCATCATCACCCAGCGGGAAGTGGGCATGGACACCGAGGATTGGGATTCGGCGCTAAAGAACACGCTGCGCCAGGCGCCGGACGTGATCATGATCGGCGAGATCCGCGACCAGGCCGCCATGCAGTACGCCATGGCCTACGCGGAAACCGGCCACCTGTGCCTGTCCACCATCCACGCGAACAATGCCAACCAGGCGCTGGACCGCATCCTCAGCTTCTTCTCCAAGGAGCGGAAAGAGCAGTTGCTGCTGGACTTGTCCCTCAACCTGCGCGCCGTCGTGTCCCAGCGTCTGATCCCCCGCACCGACGGCAAGGGCCGCATCCCGGCGGTGGAAATCCTGCTGAACTCCCCCTTGGTGACCGACCTGATCATGAAAGGCCGCCTGGACGAGATCAAGGACATCATGTCCCGCTCCCGGGACATGGGCATGCAGACCTTCGATCAGTCCCTGTTCGACCTGTTCGGCATCGGCATCATCACCGGCGAGGATGCCCTCCGCAACGCCGACTCCTTCAACGACCTGCGCCTCAAGATCAAGCTGCACCTCAAGGACAACAGCGGCGAATCGCCCCTGTCCGGTCTGGATCACCTGGACATCGTCTGAGGTTTCCCACGGGCGCGGAGCGAGCCGCGCCCGGTGCCGCGTTACAGGGCCTTGCGTTACAGGGCCTTATCCAGATGCTCGCGCACCAGGCCGACCAACTGCTCGTCCCGCCCCTCGAAGAAATGGTCCGCCTTGGGCGCGACGACCTGGACCGATTTCTTGTTGCCGGCGAGCCCCTTGGCCCGCGCCTTCGCGGCGGCGAGCACCTGGGGCAGGTCGTGTTCGCCGTAGATGTCCACCACTGGGAACTTGAGCTTGGCGTAGTTCAGCGCGGCCGGCGCGCCGATGGCCACCCAGGCGGCCACATCCGCTTTCGGGTTTTTTTCGAAGAAGTGCGCGGTCATGCGGCAGCCCATGCTGTGGGAGACCACGGCGATCTTCTGATAGCCCTTCGCTTTCATGAAATCCAGGGCGATCTTGAGGCGCTCGGCGGCCTCGTCGAAGGTGGCGGGGTAATCCTCGCCCTTCGCGTCGGCCTTGAGGACCGGCATCTGCACCGACAGGGTGGCATAGCCCAGGTCCGGCAGGCGCTGGCGCAGGGGAGCGATCAAGCCCCAGTCCGGATTGACGCCCATGCCGTGCACGACGATGACGCCGGCTTTCGCGTTGGGCGCCTCGGTATACAGGGTCAGGAATTTGTGGCCGCCGCTCTGTTCCAGCCAGACCGGATCGCCGGTCAGCACGGCGGGGAGTATCTCGTCGGCCCAGTTTTTTTCCCGGGCGTAATCCGCGGCGAACGCGGGCAGGGCAAGCACGAACGAAAAGATCAAAACGAACAGGCGCATGGCGGGACTCCTCTCAAGGTATTTGCGCATTGTTGCTTCAGCCGGCCAGAAGGCCATAGGCCATTCGTACGCCGAGCAGATAAAGCAGTCCGGCGAAGATTCTCTTGACCACCTGCACGGGCCAGCGGTGGGTCGCGCGCGCGCCCAGCGGCGCGGTCAGCCAACTGCCCGCGGCGATGGCGGCCAGGGCCGGCAGGTAGACGAAGCCCAGGCTCGCGGAAGGAAGCGCCGGTACCGCCTGGCCCGAAACCATATAACCGATCGTGCCCGCCACCGCGATGGGAAAGCCGATGGCCGACGAGGTGCCGATGGCCCGGCGGAAATCGGTGTTGCACCAGGTCAGGAAGGGCACGCTGAGCGTGCCGCCGCCGATGCCGACCCAGCTCGATACCACGCCGATGACACCGCCCGCCAGCGACATGCCGGGCCAGCCCGGCATTTCCCGGCTGGGTTTGGGTTTGAAGCCCAGCAGCATCTGGGTGGCCGCGTAGAACAGGAAGACGGTGAAGAAGATCTTCAGGCCGGTATCCGGAATCCAGACCGCCGCCAGGCTGCCCAGCAGGGTGCCCGCGAGAATGCCGGGGACGATGCGGCGCACCGCCATCCAGACCACGGCGCCGTGGGCATGGTGGGCGCGCAGGCTGGAGATCGAGGTCAACACGATCACGCCCAGGGAGGTGCCCAGGGCGAGATGGATGTTGTAGGCGGGGGTGAAGCCCTGGGCGGCATAGGCCCAGGCCAGCACCGGCACCATGAGGAGACCGCCGCCCACGCCCAGCAGGCCGGCGACGAATCCGGAAAACAATCCCAGCGCCAGGTAGACGGCCAGGAACGGCTCCATGTCACGCGTCGAGTTTCGCCAGGATGAATTTCCACTCGTCCGGGTCCACCGGCGTGATGGACAGGCGGTTGCCCTTGGCCAGGATGCGCATGGAGGCGAGTTCCGGACAAGCGCGCAAGTCGCCGATGGACAGCAGGCGGGTCTTCTTCTTGAACCTGACTTCCACGTTGAACCAGCGCGGATTCTCCCGGGTGGCCTTGGCATCGAAATACTTGCCGTTCGCCTCGAACTGGCTTTCGTCCGGATAGGCCAGCTTGCTCACCTCCGCCAGGCCGGCGATGCCGGGTTCGGCGCAGCTCGAGTGGTAGAACAGCACGCCGTCCCCCACCTTCATCTGATCGCGCATGAAGTTGCGCGCCTGGTAGTTGCGCACGCCGAACCAGGCCACATGGCCGTCGCGGGCGAGATCGTCGATGCTGAACTCCGAAGGCTCGGATTTCATGAGCCAGTAACGCATGGCGGGTTCCTTGTTGAAAAACGTCGGCGCATAATCCGACAAAATCACTTGGCTATTCAATGGGGGATTGCGATGAACGACCTGAACGTGGGCGCCATTGTCAGCGCCGTCCAAAAAAACTGCCATATCTCCGATGCCCAATTCGCAGGGGATCTGACGCTTTGCACCTTCCTGCTGAAAATGCGCGAGCTGTATCGCTGGGAACACGACATCCCGCTGACCCAGGACATGCCCAAGAGCGCGGTGGGCGACTGGATGAACGAGCGGCAGCGCTTGTGGGACCAGGTGGAGACCGCTTCCTTCGAGGCCCTGCCCCTGCCCGGCTCGGCCATCGACCCGTTCGAGGTCGCCGCCGCGAACCAGGATCTGGCGCGCCACGGCCTGGTCTATTCCGGCGGTTTCGGGCGCTCCTGCAAGCCGCATTTCTTCCTGGGCAACCTGGTCCGGGAGGAGACCCGCCAGGGCTTCAAGGTCTACGTCTCCGGTTGCGAGTTCGCGCGCGACCTGGACGCGCCACCCGGCATGATGCTGGACAACACCATTTTCGTGCGCACCGAGTCCCTGAAGCGCTGGCTGTGGGAAAAATACGAGGAATGGCTTTGGAACAAGCGCAACGAGGCCATGGGCCGGGCGGTCGCCTGCCACGGCTTCGAGCGGGATCCGGATGCCGCCCTGGAGTCCATGACCCGCACGGAAACCGAATCGGTCATCCTGCATGAACTGGGCGAGGCACGGGTGGGCGCCTTGCTGGGCGAGTCCTGGGCGGAGCTACTGAGCGCGGTGATGCGCACCCGCGCCGAGATCGTCGTCCGCGCGGTGCGCGATCTCTACGCCGATTGCCTGTCCACGCTGCCCGGGCTACTGGAATACGAAGAACCCGCGGCGATCCACTTTTTCTTCGCCAACTTCACCGGCATGCGGCGCCAGCTTTTTCCGGAATTGATGGCGGCTTACCGGCATTGGGTGGCAACCGGCGATCTGGCGTCGCTACGGGGAACCGCGTCCGCCGGGCTGCTCCGCTGGGCGGCGCAGTCCGGCGAGTTCATCGCCTGGCATGGCCGCCGGGGCGAGGGCGTGGGCGCCGAGATCGAAGCCTGGATGGAATCCTTGCCGGCTGCCGGCGCGGCCGCCCACTGATCAGGACGACTGGATCAGGGTGCCGACGCCCTGGTCGGTCATGATTTCCAACAGCAGGGCGTGTTCCACGCGGCCGTCGATGATGTGCACCGACTTCACGCCGCTGCGCGCCGCATCCAGCGCGGAAGCGATCTTGGGCAGCATGCCGCCGGACAGGGTGCCTTCCTCCACCAGTTCGTCGATCCGGCGCGGCGTCAGGCCGGTGAGCAGCTTGCCGTCCTTGTCCAGCACGCCGGGCGTGTTGGTGAGCAGCACCAGCTTTTCCGCTTTGAGAACCTCCGCCAGCTTGCCCGCCACCACGTCCGCGTTGATGTTGTAGGTCTCCCCCTGGGCGCCGACGCCGATGGGGGCGATGACCGGGATGAAGTCGCCGGAATCCAGGAACGAAATGAGGCTGGGGTCGATTTTCGTGATCTCGCCCACCTGGCCGATGTCGATGACATCGCCGGGCTTGTCCTTCGAGGCCATCATCAGCTTCTTCGCGCGGATGAACATGCCGTCCTTGCCGGTCAGGCCCACCGCCTTGCCGCCGGCCTGGTTGATCAGGTTGACGATGTCCTTGTTGACCTGTCCGCCTAGCACCATTTCCACCAGATCCATGGTTTCCGCGTCGGTAACGCGCATGCCCTGGATGAATTCGCCCTTCTTGCCGACCCGTCTCAACAGATCCTCGATCTGTGGACCGCCGCCGTGCACGACCACCGGGTTCAGGCCCACCAGCTTGAGCAGCACCACGTCGCGCGCGAAGGCGGCCTTCAGCACCGGGTCGGTCATGGCGTTGCCGCCGTACTTGATGACCACGGTCTTGTCCCAGAAACGCTGGATATAGGGCAGAGCCTCGGCGATGACCCGGGCTTTTTCCGTGGGGGTGAGGTCGGCGATGGACATGGCGGGCTTTCGCGGTGACAAAGTGAGCGGATTCTACAAAGTACCAAGAAAAAAGGGCGGCCGAAGCCGCCCTTCCGCCGGCGCGGGGCGTTATTCGATGGCCAGCTTCCTGGTGGCCGCCGGTGCTTTCTTGGGCAGCACCAGTTCCAGCACGCCGCTGTCGAATCTGGCCTTGGCGCCGGCTTCGTCCACCTCTTGCGCGAGGTGGAAGCTGCGGAACACTTTGCCGAAATAGCGCTCGCTCCGCAGAACCTTATCGCCTTCCTTTTCTTCCGTCTGTTTCTTCACTTCGGCGCTGACGGAAACCGTGTTGCCGTCGATGGTGACGTGGATGTCCTCTTTCTTCACGCCGGGCAACTCGGCATGAACGGTGTAATCCTTGTCGCTTTCCTTCATGTCCACGCGCATGGACTGCATGTCCGGCATTTCCCCGGTATAAGCCATGGGGCGCACGAAGAAACCTTTGAAAAGGTCGCCCAGCATGTCGTCGATGGCGTAGGGATCACGGCGAACAATGTTGCTCATCATGTCCTCCTTTCCGTTGATGGGGGGTGGGGTATCTCGCCCTCCTGCTTTCAATATGGATCGTCTCGCGCGACATTCAAGCGTCTTTAGAGACATACGTATCTTATTAATTCATAAACAAAAAGTTACTTGCCGCGCGGGGTGGACGGACCTAAATTTCGCCCCGCCAGTCGCCGAAACGACATCGACCGATGCGGTGTCGGCAACCGAGGCGAATAAAACACTCGTGCACTACAAACCGTTATCGAAGAGGAGTTTGTCATGAACAACACCAAGAAGACCGCCCTGACCCTGGCTTTGGGTTCCGCCATCGCCATGTCCCTTTCCGCCCCCGCTTCCGCCGCGGAAAGCCCCTTTGCCGCCCTGTCCATGGAGAAGGGCTACATGGTGGCCGAGATGGACAAGGCCACCGAAGGCAAGTGCGGCGCCAAGGCCAAAGAGGGCAAGTGCGGCGGCGCCAAGGCCAAGGAAGGCAAGTGCGGTGACGGCAAGAGCAGCAAGGACGAGGCCGCCAACAAGAAGATGATGAAGGAAGGCAAGTGCGGCGAAGGCAAGTGCGGCGTCAAGAAGCTGAAGGAAGGCAAATGCGGTGACGGCAAGAAGGCCGACGAAGGCAAGTGCGGCGCCAAGAAGTAAGCCGACATGCCTGACCTCCCGCGTCCGACCGGCGCGGGGCTCGGATTTCGGCGCGATCTCATCGCCGCGCTGAAATCCGAGGTTCCCCAAGCCATCGACTTCTTCGAGCTCGCGCCGGAAAACTGGATCGACATGGGGGGCCGCTACGCCCGCGATCTGCGCCAGTTCACCGAGCGCCACACCTTCGTCTGCCACGGCCTGTCCCTGTCCCTGGGCGGCATGACGCCCCTGGACGAGGTTCTGTTGCGCAAGATCAAGGCCTTCATGGCCCAGCACCGGATGCCGCTCTACACCGAGCATCTGTCCTATTGCTCCGACCACGGCCATCTCTACGACCTGATGCCCATTCCCGCCACCTGGGAGGCGGTCAAATACGTGGCCGGCCGCATCCGCCGGGTGCAGGACATCCTGGAACAGAAGATCGCCATCGAGAACGCCAGCTATTACGTGGCCGCGCCCATCAACGAGATGGACGAGCCCGCCTTCGTCAACGCCGTGCTGCAGGAGGCGGACTGCCTGCTGCATCTGGATGTGAACAACATTTACGTGAACAGCGTGAATTTCAAGTTCGACCCGGTCGAGTACCTGAAGCGGATGCCCGCCGAGCGCATCGTCTACATGCACATGGCCGGCCATTACCGGGAAGCGCCCGATCTGGTCATCGACACCCACGGCGCCGAGGTGATCGATCCGGTCTGGCAATTGCTGGACACAGCCTATGAATTGCTGGGCGTGCATCCCACCTGCCTGGAACGGGATTTCAATATTCCGCCCCTGGCCGAGTTGATGCCGGAAGTGGAACGCATCGCCCACATCCAGTCCGCCCACGAACGGGGCAATGCCCGCTCCGCCCGGGCCGCCTGAGCATGGACTTCCAACGCTATCAGCGCGAATTCACCGCCCATATCCGCGACCCGAAAGGCGCGAGCCGTCCCAAGGGCGTGCCGGCGCGGCGCATGAAGGTCTACAACGCGCTGCTCTACAACAACATGGAGGGTTTCCTGCTCTCCTGTTTCCCGGTATGCCGCGAGGTGCTCGGCAAGCGCCGCTGGGATCGCTTGGTGCGCGCCTTCTTCCGCGATCACGCCAACCACACGCCCTACTTCCGCCAGATTCCCGACGAATTCCTGAAATACCTCCAGGAGGAATGGACGCCGGGCGACGACTATCCCGCCTTCCTGCCGGAGCTGGCCCATTACGAATGGGTGGAACTGGAGTTGGATACCTCGGACCGGGAGGTGGGCGTCTCCGCCTTCGACCCGGCGGGCGACCCGCTGGCGGGGCGGCCGGTCCTGAACCCGGTCATGCGCGTGCTCGCCTATCGCTGGCCGGTGCACCAGCTCTCGCCCAGGTACAAGCCCGCGGAACCGCCGGAACAACCCACCTTCACCCTGGCGTTCCGGGACGCTGAACACCGCGTCCGATTCACCCTGATCAACTCCGCCACCGCCCGGCTGCTGTCCCTGTTGCAGGAAAACGACAGCCTCACCGGCCTGGCCGCGCTGGGGTTGCTCGAGGCCGACATGGCGCTCCCCGCCGGCGCGCTGCTGGCCCACGGCGCCCAATTGCTCGACGACCTGCGGCGCCAGGGCGCCATCCTCGGCGTCGCCCGCTGACATATCCCCGGCATCGGCCTGGATATAGCCCCCGAGGGGCGCGGTTGGCGATGTACGTCCTACACGCTAAAATTTCAAACCCGTTATTGGGATTCCGGTCGATTCGGCCGAATTCCACGAACCGCTGCAGCCGGTGCTCGCACCGGCTTTTTTTCCGGCCCGCCGGATAGCTGGACAGAATTTGAGGATGCTAGCGTGATGCACTGCGATACCCCCGTGGGAGGCCCGCCCGGTCGGCAGGGTCTGTACGATCCATCCCTGGAGCACGATGCCTGCGGCGTCGGCTTCGTCGCCCACATCAAGAACAAGAAGAGCCACGACATCGTCCGTCAGGGCTTGCGCATCCTGGAGAACCTGACCCACCGGGGCGCCACCGGCTACGATCCGCTGCTGGGCGACGGCGCCGGCCTGCTGATCCAGATTCCCGACGCCTTCCTGCGCGAGGAGGCGACCCGCCTGGGCATCGCCCTGCCGCCGTTCGGCGAATACGCCTGCGGCATGGTGTTCCTGCCCCAGTCGGCCAACGGCCAGGTGGCCTGCGAATCCGTGGTCGCCCGCATCATCTACGAGGAAGGCCAGCACTTCCTGGGCTGGCGCGACGTGCCCCGCGACAACAGCGGCCTGGCCCAGGCGGCCCGGGACGAGGAACCCATCGTGCGCCAGGTGTTCATCGGCCGCGGCGGCAACTGCCCAGACCAGGACGTGTTCGAGCGCAAGCTGTTCGTCATCCGCCGCCGCATCGAACTGGAAGTGGCGCGCCTGAACCTGGCCGACGTGGACCATTTCTATATTCCCTCCCTGTCCTGCCGCACCCTGGCCTACAAGGGCATGCTGCTGGCCAAGCAGGTGGGCGAGTACTACCTGGACCTGAAGGACGAGCGTCTGACCTCGGCCCTGGCCCTGGTGCACCAGCGCTTCTCCACCAACACCTTCCCCAAGTGGGACCTGGCCCATCCCTTCCGCATGATCGCCCACAACGGCGAGATCAATACCCTGCGCGGCAACATCAACTGGATGGCGGCGCGCCAGAAGGCCATGTCCTCCACCGTGCTGGGCGAGGATCTTGCCAAGCTGTGGCCCCTGATCGAGGAAGGCCAGTCCGATTCCGCCTGCTTCGACAACGCCCTGGAACTGCTGGTCATGGGCGGCTATTCCATGGCCCACGCGATGATGATGCTGATTCCCGAGGCCTGGGCCAGCAACCCGCTCATGGACGAGGACCGGCGCGCCTTCTACGAATTCCACGCGCCCATCATGGAGCCCTGGGACGGCCCCGCCGCCGTGGCCTTCACCGACGGCCGCCAGATCGGCGCCACCCTGGACCGCAACGGCCTGCGTCCGGCCCGCTACCTGGTCACCGAGGACGACATCGTGCTGATGGCCTCGGAGATGGGCGTGCTCACCTTCCCCGAGGAAAAGATCGTCAAGAAGTGGCGCCTGCAACCCGGCAAGATGTTCCTCATCGACCTGGAGCAGGGCCGCATCATCGACAACACCGAGCTGAAGCAGACCCTGGCCACCGCCGAGCCTTACCGCAAGTGGATCGACGAATCCCGCGTCTACCTGGGCGACCTGCCGGCGGTGGAAGCCAAGCTGGAACTCAAGGCGCCCCTACTCGACGTGCAGCAGGCCTTCGGCTACACCCAGGAGGACGTGAAGGTCATTCTGTTCCCCATGGCGAAAAACGGCGAGGAGCCCACCGGCTCCATGGGCAACGACGTGGCCCTGCCGGTCCTGTCCAGCAAGAACAAGCCGCTCTACAACTACTTCAAGCAGTTGTTCGCCCAGGTGACGAATCCGCCCATCGACCCGATCCGGGAAGAGATCGTCATGTCCCTGACCTCCTTCATCGGCCCGCGCCCCAACCTCATGGGCCTGACCGATCCCTCGGAGGCGTTGACGCCGCGCCTGGAAGTGACCCAGCCGGTGCTGACCCTGGACGACATGGCGCGCCTGGTGAACATCGCCGCGCTGACCCATGGCCGCTTCAAATCCCTGGTGCTGGATATCACCTATGACGCGGGCGAGGGCGCGGAGGGCTGCGAGAGCGCCCTGCGCTACCTGGCCGCCGTCGCGGAGCAGTCCGTGGGCGATGGCTACAACATCCTGATCCTGTCGGACCGCAAGGTTTCCAAGGACCGGGTCGCGATTCCCGCCCTGCTGGCCTGCTCCGGCGTGCACCACGCCCTGGTGCGCAAGGGCCTGCGCACCAGCACCGGCCTGGTGGTGGATACCGGCTCGGCGCGCGAGACCCATCATTTCGCCCTGCTCGCCGGCTACGGCGCCGAGGCGGTATGCCCCTGGCTGGCCCTGGAGACCATCAAGGACTTCTCCGGTGAAGACTATAAGGACGCCCAGAAGAAGTTCATCAAGGGCGTCGGCAAGGGCCTCAACAAGGTCATGTCCAAGATGGGCATCTCCACCTATCAGTCCTACTGCGGCGCCCAGATCTTCGAGGCGGTGGGCCTGAACACGGACTTCGTGACGCGCTATTTCAACGGCACCGTGTCCCAGGTGGAAGGCGTCGGCCTGACCGAAGTCGCCGAGGAGGCCGTGCGCACCCACGAGGCCGCCTTCTCCAGCGACCCCGTGCTCGCCACCATGCTGGATGCCGGCGGCGAATACGCCTTCCGCATCCGCGGCGAGGAACACATGTGGACGCCGGACGCCATCGCCAAGCTGCAGCACGCGACGCGCGGCAACCAGTACGCCACCTACAAGGAATACGCCGCCATCATCAACGACCAGAGCAAGCGCCTGATGACCCTGCGCGGCCTGTTCGAGATCAAGCCGGCGGGCCCGCCCGTGCCCCTGGAGGAAGTGGAAGCGGCCAAGGAGATCGTCAAGCGCTTCGCCACCGGCGCCATGTCCCTGGGCTCCATCTCCACCGAGGCCCACAGCACTCTGGCCATCGCCATGAACCGCATCGGCGGCAAGTCCAACACAGGCGAGGGCGGCGAGGATCCCATGCGCTTCAAGCCGGTCAAGGCCGGCACCAAGGTTTCCGACCTGATCGGCGCCTCCCGCATCGAGCGGGATTACGTGCTGCACGAAGGCGACAGCCTGCGCTCCGCCATCAAGCAGGTGGCGTCCGGCCGCTTCGGCGTCACCGCCGAGTACCTGTCCAACGCCGACCAGATCCAGATCAAGATGGCCCAGGGCGCGAAGCCCGGCGAGGGCGGCCAACTGCCCGGCCACAAGGTGTCCGAGTACATCGGCTTCCTGCGCCATTCCGTGCCCGGCGTCGGCCTGATCTCGCCGCCGCCGCACCACGACATCTACTCCATCGAGGACCTGGCCCAGCTCATCCACGACCTGAAGAACGCCAATCCGGAGGCGGACGTCTCCGTCAAGCTGGTGTCGGAAGTGGGCGTGGGCACCGTCGCGGCGGGCGTGGCCAAGGCCAAGTCCGACCACGTGCTGATCGCCGGCCATGACGGCGGCACCGGCGCCTCTCCCATCTCCTCGGTCAAGCACGCCGGCACCCCCTGGGAGCTGGGCCTGGCCGAGACCCAGCAGACCCTGGTGCTGAACCGCCTGCGCGGCCGCGTGCGGGTGCAGACCGACGGCCAGTTGAAGACCGGCCGCGACGTGGTGGTGGGCGCCCTGCTGGGCGCCGACGAGTTCGGTTTCTCCACCGCCCCGCTGGTGGTGGAAGGCTGCATCATGATGCGCAAGTGTCACCTGAACACCTGCCCGGTCGGCGTCGCCACCCAGGACCCGGTGCTGCGCAAGCGCTTCACCGGCCAGCCCGAGCACGTGGTCAACTACTTCTTCTTCGTCGCCGAGGAAGTGCGCGAACTGATGGCGAGCATGGGCATCCGCCGCTTCGACGACCTGATCGGCCGTTCCGACCTGCTCGACATGCGCGACGGCGTCGAACACTGGAAGGCCAAGGGCCTGGATTTCTCCCGCATCTTCCACATGCCGCCGGTGCCCGCCGAGGTGGCCCGCTGCCATCGCGAGACCCAGGACCATGGCCTAGACAAGGCCCTGGACCACAGCCTCATCGCCCAGGCGAAACCGGCTTTGGAGCGTGGCGACAAGGTGGTCATCGACAGCCCCATCTGCAACGTCAACCGCACCGTGGGCACCATGCTGTCCCACGAGGTGGCGAAGCGTTACGGCCACGCCGGCCTGCCCGACGACACCATCCACGTGAACCTGGCCGGCACCGCCGGCCAGAGCTTCGGCGCCTTCCTGGCCAAGGGCGTCACCCTGGAGCTGACCGGCGAAGGCAACGACTACGTCGGCAAGGGCCTGTCCGGCGGCCGCATCATCGTCAAGCCGCCCAAGGCCTTCCGCGGCGTGCCCCAGGACAACATCATCGTCGGCAACACCGTGCTCTATGGCGCCATCGCCGGCGAGGTGTTCTTCCATGGCGTCGGTGGCGAGCGCTTCTGCGTGCGCAACTCCGGCGCCACCGCGGTGGTGGAAGGCGTTGGCGACCACGGCTGCGAATACATGACCGGCGGCACCGTGGTGGTGCTGGGCCAGACCGGGCGCAATTTCGCCGCCGGCATGTCCGGCGGCATCGCCTACGTGCTGGACGCGGACGGCATGTTCGACAAGCGCTGCAACCTGTCCATGGTCACCCTGGAGAAGGTGCTGCCCGCCGAGCAGCAGCCGGATGACGGCACGCGCCACAAGCACAGCGCCGACGAGATCCTGCTCAAGGCCCTGATCCAGAAGCATGTCGACGCCACCGGCAGTCAGGTGGCCCGGGACATCCTGGAAAACTGGGGCGACTACCGGGACCGCTTCGTCAAGGTGTTCCCCAACGAATATCGCCGCGCGCTCAAGGAAATTGCCGCCGGCCAACTGAAAGAGGCCGCCTGATGGGCAAGATGACCGGATTCCTCGAGTTCGAACGCCAACCCGAGGTGTACGAACCCGTCGACAAGCGCCTGCACGACTACCGCGAGTTCGTCCACACGCTGAGCGACGAGGCGGCGAAGACCCAGGGCGCCCGCTGCATGGACTGCGGCATCCCGTTCTGCAACAACGGCTGCCCGGTGAACAACATCATTCCGGACTGGAACGACCTGGTGTACCGGGGCAACTGGAAGCAGGCCCTGGACGTGCTGCATTCCACCAACAACTTCCCCGAGTTCACCGGCCGCATCTGCCCGGCCCCCTGCGAGGCCGCCTGCACCCTGGGCATCAACGCCGATCCGGTGGGCATCAAGTCCATCGAACACTTCATCATCGACAAGGGCTGGGAGATGGGCTGGGTGCAGCCCCAGCCGCCCGCCCGCAAGAGCGGCCGCAAGGTCGCCGTGGTGGGTTCCGGCCCCGCCGGTCTCGCCGCCGCCCAGCAGCTCGCCCGGGCCGGCCACGAGGTGACCGTGTTCGAGAAGGCCAGCCGCATCGGCGGCCTGCTGCGCTACGGCATCCCCGACTTCAAGATGGAGAAGGGCCTCATCGACCGGCGCATGGCCCAGATGGAAGCCGAGGGCGTCAGCTTCCGGCCCAACTGCCTGGTGGGCGCGGACAGCACGCCGGTGGGCATCGTCAACGACGCCAAGGAAGTCATCCCCGCCGCCAAGCTCATGGCCGAGTTCGACGCCGTGGTGCTGGCCGGCGGCGCCGAAGTGCCGCGCGACCTGCCTGTCCCCGGCCGGGATCTCAAGGGCGTGCACTTCGCCCTCGAGTTTCTCATTCCCCAGAACAAGCAGAACGCGGGCGACGCCCCCAACCCCATCTCTGCCAAGGACAAGCACGTGCTGGTCATCGGCGGCGGCGACACCGGCTCCGACTGCGTCGGCACCTCCAACCGCCACGGCGCCGCCGGCATCACCCAGATCGAACTGATGCCGCGCCCGCCGGAGCAGGAGGACAAGCCGCTGGTGTGGCCCTACTGGCCGCTAAAACTGCGCACTTCCTCCTCCCACGAGGAAGGCTGCGAGCGGGACTGGTCCATCGCCACCAAGGCCTTCCTGGACGACGGCAAAGGCAACGTGCGCGCCGCCCTGGCCGTGCGCCTGGAATGGAAGGACGGCAAGATGCAGGAAGTGCCCGGCAGCGAGTTCGAGATCAAGGCCGATCTGGTGCTGTTCGCCATGGGCTTCACCCATCCCCTCGCCAGCGTGCTGGAGAACTTCGGCGTGGAGAAGGACGCTCGCGGCAACGCCAGGGCGACCACCGACGGCGAAGGCTGCTACGCCACCAACGTGGAGAAGGTGTTCGCCGCGGGCGACATGCGCCGGGGCCAGTCCCTGGTGGTGTGGGCCATCCGCGAAGGCCGGCAGGCCGCGCGGGAGGTGGATGCGTTTTTGATGGGACGGTCGGAACTGCCCCGCTGACACGCATACCCAGGCAACAAAAAAGCCGGCAATTGCCGGCTTTTTTGTTGCCTGGCGGGCATCGGCCGTTCAGGCCTTCCCGCGCCGCCTGGCCACGAAACCCAGCAGACCCAGCCCCGCCAGCAGCATGGCGTAGCTCTCGGGCTCCGGCACCGGCGTGGTGAAGACGTAGGCAAACCCTTCCAGACGCAAATTGTAAGTTTGGGATTCGCCGGTCAGGTTGCTGAAGGTGTGTTCCATGCCGGTGAGATAGCCTTCCGTGACACCGCCCGCGGACGACCCGGTCAGGCCCATGTATTCGTTGAAGTAGGCATAGTTGGCGCCGTCGGGATCGTTGATGTCCACATCGGTGGAATAAAGCTTCAGCCCGGCGAAGGCGTTGCCTTCCTCTCCCGGCAGGGCTTCCAGATAGACCGAGGCATCATTGTCCGCGTAGGTGATGGTGGCGAACGAGTACGGATCCAGCGTGAACTGGAAATCGTAGACGAACTTGGCGCCCATGGATTCGCCGTTGCTCAATGTGCCGTAGACGAAGGCATCGGCGCTGTCGGCGAACTCCGTCTCCGCCTCGTAGCGGCTCCAATAGGCTTTTGCCGTGGCCTGGTAGCCGGGCAGGTTGAGTTCGTTGGAAAAATCGGCGGCAGGCCACGCGCCGCCATCCCAGTTCTGGTAGACGTAGTCGTCGGGAGTGGTCCCGTTGTCGTTGAAGGTCGCGCTCACGCCTTCCCGTATCGTCGTCCAGGTCCAAGGCGTGCCGCTGCTGCCGGACCAGCTGCTGACGTAGAAGCTGGAACTGAAGTTGTAGAGGGAGACGTCCACGTCCCAGGCCTGGGCCGCCGGGCTGGCGGAGAGGCCCAGCAGCGTGGCCACCATCGCGAGGGTCTTGAAGTTGAAGGTGCGGGAGAAGGGATGCATGGTCCAAGGCCTTTGAACGTTCGAGTCTCGGTTGGTCAGCAGAAATTATGCCAACAAAATATTTGTTGGCCACCGGAAAAACCCGTGTGTGCCCAGAGGCCCTATGTATTCGGCGATTGCGGGGAAGGGCGGGTGTGCTTTCAGCGTGATGTGGCGGCTTGGGAGATGGGAGGGAGCCGAGATGTGTAAAGTGTGTCGACACCGGGGATGAGTCCTTCACCGGATTCGGCTTAGGGTGTTGTAGGGGCATAGGCCGGGCAACCCCCGGCCAAAGCCGCTTAGAAAAACCGAGTCGGGTGGAAAAGCACGGAAACACGAATAAGCTCGTCCGCAATCTCAGTGAGGCAAGCGGCCAACATCCGGAAAGCAGGCTACCCCGGTCAAGCAGCCCGCTTGATCTTCTTCGCCGCCCCCCAAAGCTCCTCCAGGTTGTAATGCAACCGCACCGCCGGATGCATGACATGCACCACCAGGCCGCCCGCGTCCACCAGCACCCATTCCCCCACCTGCTCGCCCTCGATGCCGATGATCTCGGCGCCGGCTTCCTTCAGCTTCTTCTGCACGTTGTCGGCCAGGGAGCGGACCTGCCGGTTCGAGTCGCCGCTGGCGATGATCATGGTCTCGAACAGGGAGGAGAGATGGGCCACGTCGAGCACGGTGATGTCCTTGCCCTTGATGTCTTCCAGGGCGGAGACGGCGATCTTCGTGAGTTGTTCGGTGGCGAGGGGGTGGGCATGGGGTTCATTCATAGAGATGGTTCTCGGTGATGTAGTCGATGAGGGAATCGGGCAGCAGGTAACGCAGACTCTTGCCGCGCAGGCGCCGGTCGCGGATGCGGCTGGCGGAGATGTCGAGCTGGGTGATGCCGTGCAGGAAGACGCGGCCGGCGGGGGCGTCGAACGGGTCGTTGCCGGTCTCGCCGGGTTGGTCGGAGCGCCGTTTGGCGAGCTGCTTGCGCAGGGCGTCCGGCAGCGCTTCTTCCCAGACGGCGGGGGAGAAGCCGGGGCGATGGGCGACGGCGATGTGGGCCAGCTCGAACAGCTTGCGCCATTCGTGCCAGGTGGTCAGGCCCAGGAAGGCGTCGCTGCCCATGAACAGCACCAGGGGCGTGCCGACGGGAAGCTCGCCGCGCAGGGCGGTCAGGGTGTCGACGCTGTAGCTGGGGCCGTCCTTGCCGATCTCCCGGTCGTCAAGGACGAAGCGGGGGTTGCCGGCCACGGCCCGGCGCGCCATTTCCAGGCGGTGCTTCGCCTCGGCCCGGGGCTGGCCGCGATGGGGCGGCGTGCCGGCGGGAATGAAGCGGACCTGGGCGATGCCGAGGGCCTCCGCCATTTCCTCGGCCATGCGCAGATGGCCGAAATGGATGGGATCGAACGTGCCGCCGAGAACGCCGACCGGACGGGGCGGCGCGCCCGGGTCGCGGGTTTTGCCGTTTCTCCCCACCTTTACTCCCCGCCTCGCGCCGACTCAGCCGCGCACATGCCCGTCGCCCAGCACCACCCATTTCTGGCTGGTGAGGCCTTCCAGGCCCACCGGGCCGCGCGCATGGATCTTGTCGGTGGAGATGCCGATCTCGGCGCCCAGGCCGTATTCGAAGCCGTCGGCGAAGCGGGTGGAGGCGTTCACCATGACCGAACTGGAATCCACTTCGCGCAGGAAGCGGCGCGCTTTCGCGTAGTCGTCGGTGACGATGGCGTCGGTGTGGTGGGAGCCATGCCGGTTGATGTGCTCGATGGCCTCATCCAGGCCATTCACCACCTTGATGGCGATGATGGGGGCCAGGTATTCGGTATCCCAGTCCTCGTCCGTGGCCGCGACCATGGCCGGCACCAGGGCGCGCGCCTCGGCGCAGCCGCGCATCTCCACGCCCTTGGCGGAATAGACCTCGGCGATGCGATGCAGCACCACCGGTGCGACGGAGCGCGCCACCAGCAGACTTTCCGTGGTGTTGCAGGTGCCGTAGCGCTGGGTCTTGGCGTTGTCGGCGATATGCACCGCCTTGGCCATGTCCGCGTCGTCGTCGATGTAGACGTGGCAGTTGCCGTGCAGGTGCTTGATGACGGGCACCCGCGCCTCGCCGGAGATGCGCTCGATCAGGCCCTTGCCGCCGCGCGGAACGATGACGTCCACGTAGTCCTTCATGGTGATGAGTTCGCCCACCGCGGCCCGATCGGTGGTCTCGATCACCTGCACCGCGGTTTCCGGCAGGCCGGCGGCGGCCACGCAGGATCGCCGCGTTGCCGGACTTCAGGCACAGGCCGGCCGCGTCGGCGGTGACGTTGGGGCGCGCCTCGTAGATGATGCCGATGACGCCCAGGGGCACCCGCATCTTGCCCACCTGGATGCCGGAGGGGCGGTAGTTGAGTCCGTCCATCCCGCCGATGGGATCGGGCAGGGCGGCGATCTGGCGCAGGCCTTCGGCCATGCCGGCGACGCCCTTCGCGGTCAGGCTGAGCCGGTCCAGCAGGGCCTCGTCCAGACCATGCTCGCGAGCGGCGGCCATGTCCTTGGCATTCGCGGCCAGGAGCTTGTCGGCATCCCGCTCGATGGCCGATGCCATGGCCAGCAGGGCCTGGTTCTTCTGGTTGGTGTCGGCGCGGGCGACGGCGCGGGAGGCTTCCCGGGCCTGGCGGCCGACTGTTTGCATGTAGGTTTTGATGTCCATCTCGTGCTCCGTGAAAAGTGAAATGTGATAAGCGGAACGTGGACCAGCATGGCACGTTCCACTTGAGCCGCAACGCGGCGAGTCACGTTTCACATCCTCAAATCTCGCTGAACGCCGGCGCCTTGCCCCGATGCATCAGAGCCAGGCACAGTTGCTTCAATTCGTCCCAGGCATCTTCCCTGAGCAGACCCTTCGCGGCCCGATCCAGACGGGACAGGCCGCGCATGGCCAGGGCCAGGCTGTCCGGGCCGGCCCGCTTGAGCGCCCGTTCCACCAAGCCCTGGCGGCTGTCCCAGACGCGGGCTTCCTGCATCAGGTTGGCGAGGCGCTTGCCCTGGGCCAGGCCGACGGCCAGGCGGTACAGGGTGCGGATTTCGTTGCCTACCACCGCGAGCACCAGGGGCAGGCCTTCGCCTTCCGCCTTGAGACCGTCCAGTATGCGGCAAAACCGGGCCGCGTCGGCTTTCAGGAAAGCCTCCGACAGGTCGCCCACGTCATAGCGTGCCACATCCACCACAGCGGACCGGGCGGTGGCCATGTCCAGGATGCCGGGCGGCAGCAGCAGGGCGAGCTTCTCGATTTCCTGGTGCGCCGCCAGCAGGTTGCCTTCGACCCGGGCGGCGAGCCAGGCCAGGGTTTCCCGGTCCGCCTTCAGGCCGTGCCGGCCGAGACGTTCGCCGATCCAGTCCGGCAGCTTGTCGATGGGCGGCGGCGCGGTCTGCAGGAACACGCCGGCCCGTTCCAGGGCGGTCGCCCACTTGGTGGATTGGGAGGCCTTGTCGAGGCGGGGCGTGGTCACCAGCAGCAGGGTGTCGGCGGGCGGGTTGCCGGCCCAGGCCTCCAGGGTCTTGCCGCCCTCGACGCCGGGCTTGCCGGTGGGCAGGCGCAACTCGATCAGACGGCGGCTGGAGAACAGGGAGAGGGAGTCGAAGCCGGACAGCCAGCCACGCCAGTCGAAGCCGGTCTCGGCCTGATACGACTGGCGTTCGTCGTAGCCTTGGGCGCGCGCGGCCGCGCGGATGCGGACGACGGCTTCATCGGTCAGCAGGGGCTCGTCGCCGCTGATCAGCCAGACGCCGGCCAGGCCTTTGCCGAGGACGCTGTCGAGCTGCTCGCCGCGCAGTTTCATCGTTTCAGATAGGACAGCCGGCGCAACGCCTGGCGCAATGCGTCCTGGTCCATGGCCCGGTTCAGGCTGGCTTCTTCCGCCTCCTTGGACAGGATTTCCGCGTCGCTGTAGGAGAAGTCGCGACTCAACAGGATTTCCGAGGGCGCGATGAGTTCTTTGCCATCCGCGTCGACCACGGACATGACGACCTTGTAGGCCAGACGGTATTCCTTGACCTTGCCGGCGCCGGACAGGGACAGGATGCTCTTGGTGCGCTCCTCCTGGGCCAGCACGATGCGCACCGGCGCATCCTCCCGCTTCGCGGCCAGCTTGCCCTGGCTGGTCAGCGACTGGCGCAGGGTGGCGGCCAGGGACGAGCCCGAAGCGGCATCCACATAGGCGGCCGTGAATGGCAGCTGGGCCTGGCCGCGCAGCTTGAAGCCGCACCCCGCCAGGCCGGCGGCCAGGATCAGGCCGATCAGGATGTTTGCCAGTAAACGTCTCACGCCCATCTCCTTGCTCATGTCCAACATCTCAAACCACCACGTTGACCAGACGGCCGGGCACCACCACCACCTTTTTGGCGGGTTTGCCCTCCATGAAGCGCTGCACATCCGGGCTGGCCAGGGCGGCCTGCTCGATGGCGTCCTTGCCGGCATCGGCCGCGACCCGGATCTTGCCGCGCAGTTTTCCATTGACTTGGAGCATCAGCTCGATCTCGTCCCGCACCAGGCCGGCTTCGTCCACCACCGGCCAGGGGGAGCCCACCAGGCAGGCGCCCGGTTTCAAGGCCTTGATCAGGGTACGGCAGATGTGGGGCACGATGGGCGCCAGCATCAGCACGACGGCTTCGAGGGCTTCCTGCTTGACCGCGCGGCTGGCGGGATCGTCCGCTTCCAGCCTCGCCTGGGCGTTCATCAGTTCCATGATGGCGGCGATGGCGGTGTTGAATTGCTTGCGCCGCTCGATGTCGTCGCTGACCTTGGCGATGGTCTGGTGCAACTGGCGGCGGAAGTCCTTCGCCGCGGCCGGCAGGTCGCCGCCTCCATAGGCTTCGGTGATGCCGGCTTCCACGTGCTCGTGGACGGCTTTCCAGAGGCGGCGCAGGAAGCGGTTCGCGCCCTCGACGCCGGCATCGGACCATTCCAGGCTCTGCTCCGGCGGCGCCGCGAACATCATGAACAGGCGCGCGGTGTCGGCGCCGTACTGGTCGATCAGGGCCTGGGGATCGACGCCGTTGTTCTTGGACTTGGACATCTTCTCGGTGCCGCCCACCTGGACCGGCTGGCCGTCGGCCTTGAGCACTGTGACGCCGTCCACCGTTTCCACGTCGGCGGGGTTGATCCATTGTTTCTTGCCCTCGCCAAGATCGCGGTAGTAAGTGTCGGCGATGACCATGCCCTGGGTCAGCAGGTTGGCGAAGGGCTCGTTGCTGGTGACCAAACCCACGTCCCGCATCAGCTTGTGGAAGAAGCGGGCGTACAGCAGGTGCAGGATGGCGTGCTCGATGCCGCCGATGTACTGGTCCACCGGCAGCCAGTAGTTGGCGCGCTCGTCCAGCATGGCGCCGGCGTTGTCCGGGCAGGCGTAGCGGGCGTAGTACCAGGAGGACTCCACGAAGGTGTCCATGGTGTCGGTTTCCCGTTCCGCCTTGCCGCCGCATGTCGGGCAAGTGGTCTCGTAGAACGACGGCATCTTCTTGATGGGGGAGCCCACGTCGATCTTCACGTCCTCGGGCAGGATCACGGGAAGCTGGTCGTCCGGCACCGGCACGTCGCCGCAGGTGGGGCAATGGACGATGGGGATGGGGCAGCCCCAATAGCGTTGGCGGCTGATGCCCCAGTCGCGCAGGCGGAAGGTGGTGCGCTTCTCGCCCAGCTTCAGGTTCTTCAGAACCAGGGCGATCTTGTCGATGGCGTCCTCGGAGGCGCGGCCGGAGAAGTCGCCGGAGTCGAACAGCAGCCCGAGTTCCGTGTAGGCGGCTTCCAGCGGCAGGGCCAGCGCGCCGTCCACGGGCTTGATCACCGGCTTGATCGGCAAACCGTACTTCCGCGCGAAGGCGAAATCCCGCTCGTCGTGGGCCGGCACCGCCATCACCGCGCCCTCGCCGTAGCCCATCAGCACGTAGTTGGCGACATAGATGGGAATGGGTTCGTTGGTGAAGGGGTGGTAGGCCTTGAGGCCGGTATCCATGCCCTTCTTTTCCATGGTGGCCAGGTCCGCCTCGGCGACGCTGCCGCGCTTGCATTCGGCGATGAACTCGGCCAGGGCCGGGTTGGACTCGGCGGCTTTCTGGGCCAGGGGATGCTCGGCGGCGACGGCCACGTAGGTGACGCCGAACAGGGTGTCGGCGCGGGTGGTGAAGACTTTGAGGACCGAAGCCTGATCGCTTGGGACATGTCCCTCTCCTGCGGAGCGCGCCCCGGACTGCATTCCGGGGCCGCTCGAAGGGCGCTGAGCATGCTCAGCGAAATCCCCTTCGAGCCCCCCAGCCCCTCCCCCGGGGGGGGAGGGGAGCAAGGGGAAGTGGATCTCGACGCCGAAGCTCTTGCCGATCCAGTTCCTTTGCATGGTCTTCACCCGCTCGGGCCAGCCGGGCAGGTTGTCGAGTTCGGACAGCAGCTCTTCCGCGTAGGCGGTGATGCGGAAGAAGTACATGGGGATGTCCCGCTTCTCCACCAGGGCGCCGGAGCGCCAGCCGCGCCCGTCGATGACCTGCTCGTTGGCCAGCACCGTGTTGTCCACCGGATCCCAGTTCACCGTGGCCATCTTCTTGTAGATGAGGCCCTTCTCGAACAGGCGGGTGAACAACCACTGCTCCCAGCGGTAGTAGTCGGGCCTGCAGGTGGCCAGCTCCCGGGACCAGTCGATGGCCAGGCCCAGGCGCTTCAACTGGCCGCGCATGTAATCGATGTTGGCGTAGGTCCAGCCGGCCGGCGCCACGTCGTTGGCGATGGCGGCGTTCTCGGCGGGCAGGCCGAAGGCGTCCCAGCCCATGGGCTGCAGGACGTTGAAACCTTTCATGCGGTGGTAGCGGGCCAGCACGTCGCCGATGGTGTAGTTGCGCACGTGGCCCATGTGCAGCTTCCCGGAAGGGTAGGGGAACATGGACAGGCAGTAGTACTTGGGTTTGGTCGAATCTTCCGTGGCCCGGAACATGTGTTTTTCTTCCCAGTTCTGCTGGGCTTCCGGCTCGATGATTTCCGGGCGGTAATGGGCGTCCATGTCGTGCTCTGACTTCTCGGATGTGCTTGATAGAAGGGCGGATTATACCTGTCGCTCGGGTGACAGGCCGGGGGGTGGCGTTTATACTCAACGACCGTTTCGCCGAAGTGAAACGTGAGCTGTGACCCGCGTCCTGCTTTGCTGCGACCGCACATTTCACGTTTCACTTCGCACATCGCTTTTCACTTTACGCTGGTTTTTTCTAGGGGGAATTTCCATGTCCAAGAAGCATCCCGTCGTGGTTGTCACCGGTTCGTCCGGCGCCGGCACCACCACCGTCAAACGCGCCTTCGAGCACATCTTCACGCGCGAGAACCTGTCCGCCGCCGTCGTCGAGGGCGACAGCTTCCACAGCCTGGGCCGGGTCGAGTTCAAGGAGGCCATGAAGAAGGCCGAGGCCGCCGGCAACCACAGCTTCAGCCACTTCGGCCCGGAAGCCAACGATTTCGCCGCCCTGGAGAACCTGTTCAAGACCTACGGCGAGACCGGCGGCGGCAAGCGCCGCTACTACATCCACAGCGACGAGGAAGCCGCCGAGCACAACGCCGCCCTGGGCACCAGCCTGAAGCCGGGTGAGTTCACCCCCTGGCAGGATCTGCCCACCCCCACCGACATCCTGTTCTACGAGGGCCTGCACGGCCTGGTGGTGACCGATAAAGTGGACATGGCCAAGTATGTGGATCTGGCCGTGGGCGTGGTGCCCGTGGTCAACCTGGAATGGATCCAGAAGATCCACCGGGATGCCGCCGAGCGGGGCTACTCCGCCGAGGCCATCGTCGACACGATCCTGCGCCGCATGCCGGACTACGTGAACTACGTGACGCCCCAGTTCTCCCGCACCGACATCAACTTCCAGCGCGTGCCCCTGGTGGACACCTCCAACCCCTTCATCGCCCGCGACATCCCGACCCCGGACGAATCCCTGGTGGTGGTGCGCTTCCGCAATCCCAAGGGCGTGGATTTCCCCTATTTCCTCTCCATGATTCCCGGTTCCTTCATGTCCCGCCCCAACAACCTGGTGGTGCCCGGCGGCAAGATGGGTTTCGCCATGGAAGTCATCCTTGGTCCCATCATCGAGCGCATGGTCGAAGCCAGCCGCTAAGCCGCAAGGCAACGACGAGGCAAGAGGCCGGGTACGCGTACCCGGCTTTTTTTTGGTTGCAGCAGGCGGGCGCCGCGCCTAAAACCGGGCGAGCCAGGACTGTTGGCGCAGGTAAGGTTCCAGTTCCCCGGTGGCGAGCGGCTCGCCGAACAGAAAACCCTGTACCGCGTCGCACCCGCATTCGCGCAGGAACGCCAACTGGCCCGGACTGTTGACCCCTTCCGCCACGGTGCGGATGCCCAGGCGTTTGGCGAAGGCGATCAGGGCGCCCACCAGTTCCCGGCTCTGGATGTTGGTTTCGATCTCCTCGACGAAGAACAGATCGATCTTGATGGTGTCCAGCGGCAGTTTCTGGAGCTGGCTGAAGGAACAGAAGCCGGCGCCGAAATCGTCCAGCGCGAGCTTGAACCCGGCGTGGGAGAGATCGAGCAGATGGCGCAGGCCGATTTCGTTGTCCATCACCGCGTCCTCGGGAAACTCCAGGGTCAGGGTGGCGGGCGCCAGGCCATAGTCGCGCAGGATTTCCTCGAACTGTCCGGGGCTGGACAAATGGATCAATTGTTGCGCGGTCATGTCCAGGCTCAGGCCGAGGTCTTCCCGCGCGAGGGTTCCGATCGCGCGCGCGGCTTCCGCGAGGGAGCGCATGCCCAGCGACGGCATCAGGCCCAGGCGTTCGGCGATGTCGAGGAAACGGCCGGGTTCCAGCAGCCCCTCGCTGGGATGCCTGAAGCGGAGCAGGGCTTCCATCCGTTCCAGGCGGCCGCCGCGCAGCGAGAATTCCGGCAGGTAGTGCAACTCGAAAGCATCCTCGGCGACGCCGCGCCGCAAGCTTTCTTCCAGCGACAGGCGCGCGTGGGTGGCGCGCTGGTCTTCCAGGCGGAAGAAGCGGAAGTCGCCGCGCCCTTCCTCCTTGGCGGAATACAGGGCAGTATCCGCCGCCGCGAGCAGGGCATCCGCGCTGTCGCCGTCATCCGGGAAGACGGCCACGCCGATGCTCGCGCCGATGCTGAGCCGGCGGTTGTTGATCTCGTAGGGTTGGGAGACGGCCTGGATCAGCTTGCGGCTGACCATGGCCGCGGAGTTCTTCGCGTCGTCGGTTTCGAGCAGGGCCACGAATTCGTCGCCGCCCCGGCGGCTGACGGTATCGCCGGTGCGTATGCTGCCCGTCATGCGCTTCGCCGCTTCCGCCAGCACCAGGTCGCCGGTCTCGTGGCCGTATAGATCGTTGACCGGCTTGAAGCGGTCCAGATCCAGATAGAGCACCGCCAGTTTGCCGCCGTTGCGGCTGGTTCGGGCGACGGCCCGCTTGAGGTGGTCCGCGAACAGGATGCGGTTGGGCAGGCCGGTCAGCACATCGTAGTGGGCCAGCCGGCGGATGCGCTCCTCCTCCCGCTTGCGCTCGGTGATGTCGGAGAACAGGCCCACATAGCGGGTGGCCCGCTGGGCGGTGTCCTCCACCGCGACGATGGACAGCCATTCCGGATAGAGCTCGCCGTTCTTGCGCCGGTTGACGATTTCGCCGGACCAGCGGCCGATGGCGCGCAGACCCTCCCACAGGTTGCGGTAGAACTCCTCGTCCTGCAGGCCGGAATGGAGCAGGGCCGGCGTCTTGCCGACCACCTCGTCCTCCCGGTAGCCGGAGATTTCGCAGAAGGCGGGGTTGACGGTCAGGATGATGCCGTGGGCATCGGTGACCAGCATGCCCTCGCCGGCGGCTTCGAAGACCAGGTGGGCCAAGCGCAATTCCTGCAGCCGATGGGCGTCGCGCAGACTTTTTACTAGGGCGTCGCCGAGCAGCAGATCGTCCACAGGCTTGAGCACGTAACGGTCGATGCCGATATCCAGGGCTTGGCGCAGGTGGGCGGATTCCGAGGAGGCGGTCACCACGACGATTTGGGCATCGGCATCCGCTTCCTTGATGGTCCGGCTCATCTCCAGGCCGTCCATCACCGGCATCAGGATATCGGTGAGCACCAGATCCGGACGCCAGGCGTGCCAGACGCGCACGCCCTCCATGCCGTTGGCGGCGGTCCTGACTTCGGCCCCGAGCTTGCCGACCATGCGCTGCAACTGGGTGCGGAGGATGGGATCGTCCTCCACGATCAGGACGTGAGCGTTGGACAAGTCCTGCGGATTCGGCATCGCTCCTCTCCGGGAAGTGGTAATTTCCTAGCGACTTTATCGTCAAACAGGGTGCCAGCTTAAGCCCGACGACGAAATTTCGCGCTTGCGCGAGAATGGCCGCGCTTCATTTTCGTTATTCATTTTCGTCATTCGTTTCCAGTCTTGCTTTCCTTCCTCAGTTTCCTCGCCGCCATGGACATCTTCAATCGTTTTTCCCTCGAAGCCGCCCGCCGCCTGCCCCATCTGCCCGCGGAACATCCCTGTTCCCGCCTGCATGGGCATTCCTTCCAGGTGGAAGTCCACGTCTCCGGCCCCCTGGACCCGGCGCTGGGCTGGGTGATCGATTTCGCCGACATCCAGCGGGCCTGGCAGCCCATCCACGCGACCCTGGACCATCGTTGCCTGAACGATGTCCCCGGTCTGGAGAATCCCACCAGCGAGCATCTGGCCCGCTGGCTCTGGTCCAGGCTCAAGGCCGATCTGCCCGGCCTGAGCCAGGTCGTGGTCATGGAAACCGCGGCATCGGGCTGCGTCTACCGGGGCGATTGAGGGCCGCCGTTCCGCCCCGCGACGATGCCTGGACGGGATTTGCCGCACCGCGTTGGTGCGGCGCGGAAGCCCAAGCGGATCGGCCTCGGTCCGCGGCCCCGCCCGGGAGGGCGCTTAGGCGCGCGATTCCGAGCAATATGCTCGGGAATTTTCCAGGTGGCATTCCTCTTGCTGATAGAGCGCAGGTTTTGTGATTGGTCCCCTCATAACGACAACTGGCACGATCTCCTCCCTTCCCGCCACGCTTCTTCGCGTGGCGTTTTCTTTTTCCGCGCCGGCTCCAGTGTTTTGGTGAAACGTCGATGGGCTACACTGGGCTCGAATCTTGCTGCGCAAGTCCCGTTCATTCCACCCAGCGCCACCCCATGACAATCCGCGTCGCCCTCCGCCACAAGACCCATTACACGTACGACCGCCCCGTGAACATGGGGCCGCACATCCTGCGTCTGCGCCCGGCGGTGCACAGCCGCACGCCGATTCTCGGCTATTCCCTGCGCATCACGCCCACCAAGCACTTCATCAACTGGCAGCAGGATCCGTTCGGCAACTTCCTGGCCCGTCTGGTGTTCACCGAGAAGACCACCCGCTTCGACATCGAGGTGGAAGTCATCGCCGACATGACGGTGATCAATCCCTTCGATTTCTTCCTGGAGGAATACGCGAAGGACTACCCCTTCAAATACGCTCCGCTGTTGGCCAAGGAACTGGTGCCCTATTGCGAGCTGGTCGAATCCGGCCCGCGCCTGATGGCCTGGCTGGAAGGCGTGGACCGCAAGCCGCGTCCGACCCAGGATTTCCTGGTGGAGCTCAACCGGCGCATGTGGGGCGACCTGAAGTACAACGTGCGCATGGAGCCCGGCATCCAGACCTGCGAGGAAACCCTGGAGCGGGCCAGCGGTTCCTGCCGCGACAGCGCCTGGCTGCTGGTGCAGGCCCTGCGCCATCTGGGCTTCGCCGCCCGCTTCGTGTCCGGCTATCTGGTGCAGTTGACCGCCGACGTGAAGTCCCTGGACGGTCCCTCCGGCCCGGAGGCGGATTTCACCGACCTGCATGCCTGGGCCGAGGTGTATGTGCCCGGCGCCGGCTGGCTCGGCCTCGATCCCACGTCCGGCCTGTTCGCCGGAGAGGGCCACATCCCCCTGGCCTGCACGCCGGACCCGGTCAGCGCCGCGCCGGTGACCGGCGCCACCGACAAGTGCGAGGTGAGCTTCAGCTTCGAGAACACGGTGACCCGCATCCACGAGGATCCGCGCGTCACCAAGCCTTACCGGGACGACCAGTGGGCCGCCATCGACGCCCTCGGCCGCAGCGTGGACGACAAGCTGCGCGCCATGGACGTGCGCATGACCATGGGCGGCGAGCCCACCTTCGTCTCCATCGACGACATGGAGTCGGCCCAGTGGAACAGCGCCGCCCTGGGCGCCCACAAGCTGGAGCGGGCCCAGGAGCTCTGGAAGCGCCTGGGCGACCGCTTCGCTCCCGGCGGCCTGCGCTTCTCCGGCCAGGGCAAGTGGTATCCCGGCGAGCCTTTGCCGCGCTGGGCGCTGGGCCTGTACTGGCGCACCGATGGCGTGCCGCTGTGGAAGAACCCGGCCCTGCTCGCCGACGAGGGGCGCGATTACGGCCACAGCGCCGCCCGCGCCGCCGCCTTCATCCATGCCCTGACCCAGCGCCTGGGCCTGCCCGCCGACGCGATCCAGGCCGGCTACGAGGACGCCCTCTATTACCTGCTGAAGGAAGCGGAAACCCCGGCCAACCTGGACCCCGTCCTGGCCAACCTGAAAGATCCGATCGAACGGCGCAGCCTCGCCGACAAGCTGTCGCGCGGCCTCGACGAGCCGGTGGGGTATGTGTTGCCCATCGCCTGGAACGCCATCGGCGGCGCCTGGAAGACCGGTCCCTGGGAATTCCGCCGCGGCAGGCTCTACCTGACGCCCGGCGATTCGCCCATGGGCCTGCGCCTGCCCCTGTCCAGCCTGCCCTGGGTGGCGGAGGACAAGCGGGAATTGACCTGGCCTCTCGACATGTTCGCGCCGCGCGAGGCCTTGCCCGACAGCTACGGCGAAATCGCCCGGCGCTTCTCCGGTTTCGAGCCGGCCCGGGACAGCCATCCGGAAATCCAGGCCCAGCCCCTTGCCGATCGTCCCGGCCTGGTCGAAGTGCCCCATACCGCCCTGTGCGTGGAAGCGCGCGGCGGCGTTCTGCGCGTGTTCATGCCACCCTTGTCCGTGCTCGAACACTATCTGGCGCTGGCCGAGGCGGTGGAAGCGGTGGCCGGCCAACTGCAAACCCCGGTCATCCTGGAAGGCTACGAGCCGCCTCGGGACTATCGCATCCAGCGTCTCATGGTGACGCCGGATCCGGGCGTCATCGAGGTCAACATCCACCCGGCCGCCGGCTGGGACGAGCTGGTGGCGAATAACCGGGATCTCTACGAGGAAGCCCGCCTGTCCCGCCTGACCACCGAGAAATTCATGCTGGACGGGCGCCATACCGGCACCGGCGGCGGCAACCACGTCACCCTGGGCGGCGCCACGCCGGCGGACAGCCCCATGCTGCGCCGTCCCGATCTGGTCATGAGCCTGGTCACCTTCTGGCAGCACCATCCCGGCCTGTCCTACCTGTTCTCCGGCATGTTCATCGGCCCCACCAGCCAGGCGCCCCGGGTGGACGAGGGCCGCAACGAAAAACTGTACGAACTGGAGATCGCCTTCCAGCAGATGCCCAAAGGGAACAATCCCGGCGAGACCAGCCAGCTCTGGCTGGTGGACCGCCTGCTGCGCAACCTGCTGGTGGACCTGACCGGCAACACCCACCGTTCCGAGTTCTCCATCGATAAGCTGTATTCCCCCGACAGTCCCAGCGGCCGCCAGGGCCTGCTGGAGTTCCGCGGCTTCGAGATGCCGCCCCACTGGCAGATGAGCGCGGCCCAGATACTGCTGCTGCGCATCCTGGTGGCCCGTTTCTGGGAGCAGCCCTACCGGCACAAGCTGGTGCGCTGGGGCACCGAGCTGCACGACCGCTTCATGCTGCCCCACCACGTGCGCGCCGACGTGCTGGACGCCCTGCGCGACGTGCGGGAAGCCGGCTATCCGTACCAGGACGAATGGCTCGATCCGTTCATCGAATTCCGCTTCCCGCGCATCGGCACGGTGAAGATCGACGACATCGAGATCGAGCTGCGCACCGCCATGGAACCCTGGCACGTGCTGGGCGAGGAACTCACCAACGTGGGCACCGCCCGCTTCGTCGATTCCTCGGTGGAGCGGGTGCAGGTCAAGGTCACCGGCCTCACCGACGACCGCTACGTGCTGGCCTGCAACGGCCGCCGCGTGCCCCTGCGCAACACCGGCCGCCACGGCGAATACGTGGCCGGCATCCGCTACCGGGCCTGGCAGCCGCCCTCGGCCCTGCATCCCACCATCGGCGTGCACGCGCCCCTGATCATCGACCTCATAGACACCTGGAGCGGCAAGGCGGTGGGGGGCTGCACCTATCACGTGTCCCATCCCGGCGGCCGCAGCTACGACGTGTTCCCGGTCAACGCCTTCGAAGCCGAATCGCGCCGGGTCAACCGCTACTGGCCCTGGGGACACACCCCGGGTTCCCTGCCGGTGCCGCCGGACCTGGCCCGCCTCGCCGAGTTCTACCCGGAGGGCAGCCGACTCGGTCCCATGGCGCCGCCGCCCGAAGAACTGCTCAAGGAGTATCCTTACACGCTGGATTTGCGCCGCCAGCCTGAATGAGTCAGCTACAGAGTCACCTGTTTCCCGCCACCTCGGATTACCACACCCTCCCGGACACCTGGGACGAGATGTGGGATCCCGAAGCCGGCGTGCGCCCCCATTGGCGCGATCTGGTGGGAAACCTGGCCTCGCTCTCGGCGCGGGACTGGTCGGCGCGCAACCAGCGCATCAAGCGGCTGCTGCGGGAAAACGGCGTCACCTACCACGTCTACAACGACCCGCGCGGCTATTCCCGAACCTGGGAACTGGACCCGATCCCCATGGTGCTGGAGGCGTACAGTTGGAGCGCCATCGAGACCGGCCTGGAACAGCGGGCGCGCCTGCTGGACCTGGTGCTGCGGGATATCTACGGTCCCCAGACCCTGCTCAAGAAAGGCCTGCTGCCGCCGGAACTGATCCTGGCCCACGCCGGCTATCTGCGCCCGCTGCTCGGCGCGCTGCCCTCGGACCGGCGCCAGCTCATCTTCTACGCCGCCGATCTGGTGCGCGGGCCGGATGGCCGCGTCTGGGTCATGGCCGACCGCACCCAGGCGCCCTCCGGCGCCGGCTACGCGCTGGAGAACCGCTCGGTGATGGCGCGCACCTTCCCGGAATTGCTGGAAGGTTCCGACGTCGCCCGGCTCAATCCCTGGCTGGATACCGTGCAGGCGACCCTGAACGGTCTCGCCGTCGGCATCCGCGAGACGCCCCAGGTGGTGGTCCTGACGCCGGGCCCCGCCAACGAGACCTACTTCGAGCACGCCTATCTCGCCGCGCGCCTGGGCTACACCCTGGCCCAGGGCGACGACCTCACGGTCAAGGACGGCCGCGTCTGGCTGAAGGCGGTGGAAGGCCTGAAACCGGTGGACGTGATCCTGCGCCGGGTCGACGAGGAATGGTGCGACCCCCTGGAACTGCGGCAGGATTCCCGCCTGGGCAGCGCCGGCCTGGTGGAGGCGGTGCGGCGCGGCAACGTGGCCCTGGCCAATCCCCTCGGCAGCGGCCTGCTGGAGAATCCGGCTCTGATGCCCTTCCTGCCCGCCCTGGCGAAAGCCCTGCTGGGCGAGGAACTGATCCTGCCGACGGCGGCGACCTGGTGGTGCGGCCAGGAAAAGGAAAAGAAATACGTGCTGGCCAACCTGCCGCGCCTGGTGCTGAAGCCCATCAAGCGCGGCCTTACCGGCGAAACCGTGTTCGGCGGCGACCTGGACCGCAAGCAGTTGGCCGAATGGCGCGCGCGCATCCAGGCCCAGCCCTATCTTTATGTCGGCCAGGAACCCCTGTGCCTGTCCACGGTGCCCGCCATCCACGGCGGCCACATGGCGCCGCACCGGGCCAGCCTGCGCGCCTTCCTGGTCGGGCGGAACGACGACGAGGGCTATGCCGCGCTGCCCGGCGGACTGACGCGCTGCACCAGCACCGGCACCATGTTGTCCGGCCAGCGCGGCGCCATCAACAAGGACACCTGGATCACGCCGTCGCCCGCCGTCCATACGGTGCCGCTGGTTTCGCCGCGCCACCAGGAAAAGAGCATCCTCACCAGCCGGGCGGCGGACAACCTGTTCTGGACCGGGCGCTACCTGGAGCGGGCCGAGGCGGTCGCGCGCCTGCTGCGCGCGGTGCTGGACGGCCTTTGGGAAGAGGAAACCGCGCCCGGGCTGGCGCCGGTGCTGGACGCCCTGATGCGGCTCATGGGCTACGCGCCCGGTTCCTGTGGCTGCGCCGAGCGTGCCGATCTGGCCGCCTGCGTGCGGGAAGTGACCACCCACGGCGAGCAGCCCGGCAATCTGGCGCAGACCGTGCGCGCCCTGCTGAGCTGCGCCTACGGCACCCGGGAATACTGGTCGGTGGCGATCTGGCGCCTGCTCGACCGGGTCGAGCGGGATTGGGGCAAGCGCGCGACCACCCGGCCGCGCAATGCCGCCACCAGCCAGGAACGCACCGACCTCTGGCTCGGCCGCCTGATCGATTCCCTCGCCGGCCTGGCCGGTCTGGCCTCGGAAACTCTGCCGCGCCATGCCGCTTTCCGCTTCTTCGACCTGGGCCGGCGCATCGAACGCAGCCTGACCCAGACCACGCTGATCTCCCAGGCGCTGGAATCGCGCCTGACCGGCGAAGCGGAGCGGGAAAGCCTGTCCTTGACGCTGCAAAGCGCGGACAGCCTGATCACCTTCCGCCGCCGCTACCGCGCCGAGCCGTTCCTGGCCGGCGTGCTGGAACTGCTGCTGTGGGATAGCGACAGCCCCCGTTCTCTGAGCTACCAGTTGCATACCGCGCGGCACCATCTGGCCGAACTCACCCACTTCAGCCATCGCGGCAATGCCGAGCGAATGTTGTTCAGCGCGGAAGAGCGCCTCTACGCCGCCGAATTCACCGTCTCGGACCTGCATGTGGACGCGGAGGAACGGCAATTGCTGATCCGCACCCTGCGCGAGCTGACCGGCCACCTGATCGGCGCGTCCGATGCGATCGCCCACACCTGGTTCACCCATGTGCAGGAACTGCACGCGGTGCGCGCCATGCCCAGGCTGGATGAGCCATGACCCGCTTCCGCGTCGATCACGTCAACAGCTACCACTACGGCCATCAGATCGGCCTCAATTATGGCGAGGCCCGTCTGCTGCCCCGGGATGCCGAAGGCCAGAAGGTGCTGGAGCGCGCCCTGGCGCTCACGCCCCAGGTGGACGATTACCGGGAACGGGACGATCCCTACGGCAACCGGGTGGCCTGGTTCACGCTGCGCAAGCCGCACCAGGATCTGGTGGTCGGCGCGACCAGCGTGCTCGAGCGCGAGGTGAAGCCCATGCCGGCGGATTCCCCGGCCTGGGAGGAAGTCGTGGAACACCTGACCCTGCCGCTCGTGGGAGAGGAGGCGCGGATTCCCGACTGTGTGGGCGCCCGGGAATTCCGCCTGTTCTCGCCCTACATTCCCCTGGAGAGCGGCGCCATCGACTATGCCCGCGCCAGCTTCCCGCCCGGGCGGCCGCTGCTGGAGGCGGTGGCGGACCTGACCGCGCGCATCCATGCCGAATTCAGCTATCGGCCCGCGGCCACGCAAATCGATACTCCCCTGTCCGAAGTCCTGGCCGAGCGCCACGGCGTCTGCCAGGACTTCGCCCATCTGGCCCTGGCCGGCTTGCGCGGGTTGGGCCTGGCCGCCCGCTACGTCAGCGGCTATCTGGAAACGACGCCGCCGGAGGGGGTGGCGCGTCAGGTCGGCGCGGATGCCTCCCATGCCTGGATCGGCGTCTATCTGCCTCATCTGGGCTGGTTCGATTTCGATCCCACCAACGGCGTGCCCACGGCCGACGGGCATCTCACCCTGGCCTGGGGCCGGGATTACGGCGACGTCGCCCCCCTCAAGGGCGTCATCTACGGTGGCGGCACCCACAGCCTGACGGTGGGCGTGACGGTGAGCCGCATCGCGAACGGGGACGACAGGGTGGCGGGCGGCGAGGTGGCTGGCATTGTCCGGGCGTGATCCCTGCCCGCTCTGCCTGGTCAAGGCCGGCGGCACCTATCCCGAGGAAGTCGGCCGGTTTGGGGATTTCGAGGATTGGGTGATCGCGGGTCTGGATTTGCCGCGCGGCGCCGTGCGCGTGCTGGACGCCGGAAGCGACGACAGCCTGCCCGAGCCCGGGGAATGCGCCGGTGTGGTGGTGACCGGCTCCCATGCCATGGTGACCGACCGGCTGCCTTGGATGGAACGTCTGGCCGAGTGGCTGCGGCGGCTGGTGGCGGACGGCGTGCCGTTTCTGGGGATCTGTTTCGGCCATCAATTGCTGGCCCAGTCCCTGGGCGGCCGGGTGGATTTCCATCCGCGCGGCCGCGAGATCGGTACCGTGCCCATCGAACTGACGCCAGCCGCGGCCGACGACCCCCTGTTCTCCGCGCTGCCGCCCCGTTTCCCGGCCCACGCGGTGCATGCCCAGAGCGTGCGGGAACTGCCGCCCGGGGCCGTCCTCCTGGCGGGCAACGACTTCGAGGCCACCCATGCGTTCCGGGTCGGCGCCCGCGCCTGGGGCATCCAGTTCCATCCGGAGTTCAATCCGGAACGCATGGGCATGTACATCGACCATCTCGCCCACGACGCGCGCTGCGCAGGCTGCGATATCGAAGCGATCCGCGCCGGGGTGGCGGCGACCCCGGCATCCGCCGGACTGCTGCACCGCTTCGCCAGCCTGGCGCGCGCCGGAAACAGCCCCTAGACTGGAACTTGCGGGCAGCCGCCCGAACCGGAAGGGTGCCATGCCGCGGAATCTCTTTCTCGTCGCCATTGTTTTTCTCGCCGGATGCGGGGCGGAAACCGCGGGCACCGCGGCGGTCGGCGCCGCGGCTCAGGCCGACGCGGCGCGCCAGGCCGGAGAACTCAAGGCCGATATCCAGTCCCGGCTGGATGCGGCCGCCGAACTGGAAAAGCAGCGGCTGGAGCGGGCCGAGGCGGGCAGCCGGCCTTGATGAGACGCTGAAGTGTCCCCCTCGCTCCCGTTCGTCTCCGTCCTGCTCTCCCATTTCCGGCCCGCCGCGCGGGATGCCCGGGGCAAGCGCTTCGTCGCCGTGATCGAATGCATCCTCAACCAGAACGCCCGCGACCAGGGCGCGGCGAACTCTCCCGCCGTCAATGCCGCCGTCTTGGCGCTGTGCGCGCGCCACGGCGTCGGCCTGTTGCAGATGCCTTGCCCGGAAATACGGGCTCTGGGCCCCAAGCGGGAACGTCCCGCCGGCACCGGTATCCGGGAATGTCTGGACACGCCGTCCGGGCGGCAGTGTTGCCGGGACATCGGCGACGAGGTGGTCGCCCGGGTGCGCGGTTACCTGGACCAGGGGGTCGAACTGCTGGCCATTCTGGGCGGCAACCCGGAAAGCCCCGGCTGCGCGGTGCATCTTTCCGCGCCTGGCGAAGATCGCCTCGAGGCCGATTCCGGCATCCTGATGCAGGCGCTTGCGGAAGCCTTGGCGGCGGCCTCGATCCATGTGCCGTTCCAGGGAATGCGGGATTGCCGCGCCGAATTTCTGGAGGAGGATCTGCGTTGGCTCGAAGGCTTGTTTCGGCGGACAGGCCAGGCGCGGCGGCCGGGAAATAGTTGATCGCCGGAGTGCGGTTACATGATTTGGATCAAGCAAATCATTGGGAAATTGTTTGAAGCCGTTGAATTCAGGCACAATCGCGCCCCTTTCTGGGTAATGGTAAACAACTACCAGGACAGTCATGAAGCTGTCATGGATACCCGATAGAGTTCCCTCCCTGGCCACCCGGGGGATGGCTTAAATAATTAGACGGAAGGAGACTTTGTGGACATGCGTATCGTGGAGAAGCGCGCCCATCACCCGCGCGCTGAACGACGTATCAATCTTTTGCTGCGGGAACGCTTCGACGCGGCGGAAACTTTGCTCACCCCTTTGCTGGGGAATCCCAGTTCCCACAACGGCACGGCTTTCTACCGGGCCATGACCAAACTGCACAACGCCTACCCGGACCTGAGCGCCAGCGAAATCGAAGCGCTGGTGGCCGCCGTGGTGCGTTCTTTCCAAAACCGCGCGACCGGGCGTTGAGCACACCCGTTTGAGCGGCCAGCCGGTCGCGAATCACGCGGACAAGCGTGACGGTGACGCGCCATCCTGGTGCGTTCGCGCCCAATTTGGGCGTTCTGTCCGGCTTGGCCAGCGCCCAGCCCCGTCTTGGCGCGGCCGGGAAGGGCGAAAAAGCGGGCATCTTTATTGCATGGTCATGACATCCGACATGACCCGCGCCCCGCCCATGGACCTCTGCGAAATCCCCGACGAACGGACCAGCATGGACAAGGAATGGCTGAAACGCGCCTTCCTGGACAACCTGCTCTACGACCAGGGCAAGTTCCCCACCCTGGCCACCAAGAACGATTACTACATGGCCCTGGCCTACACGGTGCGCGACCGCATGCTGCAACGCTGGATCAGCACCGCGGAAACCTATACCCGCCTGGGTTCCCGCACCGTGGCCTACTTCTCCGCCGAGTTCCTGCTGGGCCCCCACCTGGGCAACAACCTGGTCAACCTGGGTATCGAGGAAACCGCGCGCCAAGCCGTGCGGGAAATGGGCCTCACGTATGAGGAACTGCTCGGCCAGGAAGAAGAGCCGGGCCTGGGCAACGGCGGCCTGGGCCGGCTCGCAGCCTGTTTCCTGGATTCCCTGGCGACCTTGGAAATCCCCGCGCTGGGTTACGGCATCCGCTACGAATTCGGCATCTTTGCCCAGGATATCGTCGACGGCCAGCAGGTGGAGTTGACCGACAAATGGCTGCGCTACGGCAATCCCTGGGAACTGCCCCGGCCGGAATGGGCGGTGGAGGTGAAACTGGGCGGCCATACCAATCGCTATGTCGACGACAAGGGCCGCACCCGCCATCAATGGGTGCCGTCCTGGGTCGTCATCGGCACCCCCTACGACACGCCGATCCTGGGTTACCACAACAACACCGCCAACACCCTGCGTCTATGGCGCGCCGAGGCGCCGGAATCCTTCGACCTGTCCACCTTCAACCGGGGCGACTACTGGGGCGCGGTGAACAAGAAAGTGGTGTCGGAAAACATCACCAAGGTGCTGTACCCCAACGACGAGCAGATCCAGGGCAAGGAGCTGCGATTGCAACAGCAGTATTTCTTCGTCTCCTGCTCCCTCCAGGACATGTTGCGCATCATGGAGGTGCAGGACATCCCACTGGAAAAATTCCACGAGAAGTACGCGGTCCAGCTCAACGATACCCATCCGGCCGTGGCCATCGCCGAGCTCATGCGCCTGTTGGTGGACGAGCGGGGCATGGAATGGGCCTTGGCCTGGGATATCACCCGCAAGACCTTCGCCTACACCAATCACACCCTGTTGCCGGAAGCGCTCGAGCAGTGGCCGGTGACCCTGTTCGCCCGCATCCTGCCGCGCCATCTGGAAATCATCTACGAGATCAACGCGCGCTATCTGGACGACGTGCGCATCCGCTTCCTGGGCGACCACGAGCGGCTCGAGCGCCTGTCCCTGATCAACGAGCACGGCGAACGCTATGTGCGCATGGCCCATCTGGCCTGCGTCGGCAGCCACGCCATCAACGGCGTCGCCGCCCTGCATACCGAATTGCTCAAGGCCGACGTGCTCGCGGATTTCCACGCCATGTGGCCGGAGAAGTTCAGCAACAAGACCAATGGCGTCACGCCCCGGCGCTGGATGGTGCTTTCCAATCCGCGCCTGTCCGGGCTGATCAACAAGACCCTGGGCGAAGGCTGGATCAAGAACCTGGACGAGCTGCGCGGCCTGGAGCCCTACGCCGAGGACAGCGCCTTCCGCGCCGAATGGCGTTACATCAAGCGCGCCGTCAAGGAGGACTTCGCCGGCTTCCTGCGCCGCCGCGTGGGCGTCAACGTGGACCCGCAAAGCCTGTTCGACGTGCAGGTGAAGCGCATCCACGAATACAAGCGCCAGCATCTCAACGTGCTGCACATCATCGCCCTCTACCACCGCATCAAGAACGATCCGAACCTGGACCTGACACCGCGCGCCTTCATCTTCGGCGGCAAGGCCGCGCCCGGCTACCACATGGCCAAGCTCATGATCCGGCTGATCACAGCGGTCGGCGACGTGGTCAACAAGGATCCGGCGGTGCGCGACCGGCTCAAGGTGGTGTACCTGCCCAATTTCAACGTCACCAATGGCCAGCGCATCTATCCGGCCGCCGAGTTGTCCGAGCAGATTTCCACCGCCGGCAAGGAAGCCTCCGGCACCGGCAACATGAAGTTCATGATGAACGGGGCGCTCACCATCGGCACCCTGGACGGCGCCAACGTGGAAATGCGCGAGGAGGCCGGCGCCGAGAATTTCTTCCTGTTCGGCCTCAGCACCGAGGAAGTGCAGGAACTGAAGAACGGCGGCTATCGGCCCATGGACTGTTACCACTCCAATCCGGAACTCAAGGCGGTCATCGACCTGATCCGGGAAGGCTGCTTCTCCCGGGGCGATCGGGAGGTGTTCAAGCCCCTGGTGGACAACCTGCTGTTCCACGACCCCTACATGCTGATGGCGGACTTCCGTTCCTACGTGGATTGCCAGTCCCGGGTCGGCCAAGCCTACCGGGACAAGGAACACTGGACGCGCATGTCCATCCTCAACGTGGCCCGCAGCGGCAAGTTTTCCTCCGACCGCACCATCCAGCAGTACTGCGATGAAATCTGGAAAGTGAAGCCGGTGAGGATTTCCATGCTCGGGCGCAAGGAATTCCTGGGCGGTCTGGGGCAATAGGCGTCAGGCATTGGCGTCGGGCATTGGCGCCAGGCATTACCCGCGCTGATCCGTTGCGCATGCTCCGTCCGGCGACGCCGCGTCGGCGGCAAGCGGGGGCGTTATGGCATCAACCCCGCCGAGCCCATTGAATTTTTTTGTCCGCCTGCGTGTTTTCCCCAGGGGAGAACTTTAGATATGCGGGCGCCGCGGCGGCCATCCGCCATCCCCATATCCAGCCTGTTCGTGGATGGCACTGCGCCAGGCCTTGGCTGGCGCCGACATGGCGGAATGCGGGCGGCGGGCGCGCGCCGTTCCGCCAACAATCCGGACGCGACTCTCCCAAAAAAATTTTATTTGCAAAGAAATAACTCTGATTAGTGAGGGGGTGGGGGGGGTGCTATTCTCGCGGCCCATTCGGCTTATCAGCCTATTCTAATCAACACGTCCTAGGAGCCCCCATGTCCCGTCTCGTGAAACCCCACGGCGGTGGTGAACTGAAGCCTCTGCTGCTTGAAGGCGCCGCCCGCGAAGCCGAACTGGCCCGTGCCCAGTCCCTGCCCAAGATCAAGATGTCCTCCCGCGAGACCGGCGACCTGATCATGATGGGCATCGGCGGCTTCACACCCCTGGAAGGTTTCATGACCCACGCCGACTGGGCTGGCGTCTGCGACGGTTTCCGCATGGCCAACGGCCTGTTCTGGCCCATTCCCGTCACCCTGTCCACCGACACCCAGACCGCCGAGACCCTCAGTCTGGGCCAGGACGTCGCCCTGGTGGACGGCGAGAGCGGCGCGGTCATGGGCACCATGAAGGTGACCGAGATCTACGGCATCGACAAGGGCCACGAGTGCATGCAGGTCTACAAGACCACCGACATCGCCCACCCCGGCGTCAAGATGGTCATGGACCAGGGCCCCATCAATCTGGCCGGCCCGGTCAAGGTGCTGTCCACCGGCACCTTCAAGGAAGAGTACGGCGACCAGTTCATGACCCCCGCCGAGACCCGCGCCGCCTTCGAGAAGGCCGGCTGGTCCAAGGTTGCCGCGTTCCAGACCCGCAACCCCATGCACCGCTCCCACGAGTACCTGGCCAAGATCGCCATCGAGACCATGGACGGCGTGCTGATCCATTCCCTGCTGGGCGCCCTGAAGCCGGGCGACATCCCCGCCGAGGTGCGTTCCGAGGCCATCAGCACCCTGGTGGACAACTACTTCGCCCCCAACACCGTGATCCAGGCCGGCTACCCGCTGGACATGCGTTACGCCGGTCCCCGCGAAGCGCTGCTGCACGCCCTTTTCCGCCAGAACTACGGCTGCTCCCACCTGATCGTCGGCCGCGACCACGCCGGCGTGGGCGACTACTACGGCCCCTTCGACGCCCAGAAGATCTTCGACGAGATTCCCAAGGGCTCGCTGGAAACCGTCAACATGAACATCGACTGGACCTTCTGGTGCAAGAAGTGCGGTGGCATGGCCTCCCAGCGCACCTGCCCGCACACCAAGGACGACCGCATCCTGCTGTCCGGCACCAAGGTGCGCGCCATGCTGTCCGAAGGCCAGGACCTGCCGGTCGAATTCAGCCGTCCGGAAGTCGCCAAGGTGCTGCAAAAGTATTACGCCAGCCTGACCGCCGAACAGAACGTCAAGGTGGAACTCAAGGGCCACTCGGCCGCTTGACGCATCCGGGTCGGGCCACCGCCCGACCTCAACGAATTTGGGATTTCGAGCCCGCCGGAAGCGGATTCGCGATACGCCCCCCGGCCAAGGTGGGGCTCGGAATGACTGAATGGGCCGCGTGGTGAGCACGCGGGTTGTTAGCTAACAAGGAGTGATATCAATGCCTACGTTCGTCCGTACCGACAAGTGCGACGGCTGCAAGGGTCAGGACAAGACCGCTTGCATGTACATCTGCCCGCACGACCTGATGAAGCTGGACCGTGATGGTTCCGATACCGGCCACGCCATGCGCGCCTTCAACCAGGAACCCGAGCAGTGCTGGGAGTGCTATTCCTGCGTGAAGATCTGCCCGCAGCAGGCCATCGAGTGCCGCCACTATGCCGACGTCGTGCCCCTGGGCGGCTCCGTGCAGCCCCTGCGCGGTTCCGACTCCATCATGTGGACCATCAAGTTCCGCAATGGCGTGCTGAAGCGCTTCAAGTTCCCGATCCGCACCACCCCGGAAGGTTCCATCGATCCGTTCGGCGGCAAGCCCATGCCCAAGCTGGCCGACATCGAGGCTGTCGGTTCCTTCACCCGTGACGTCACGGGCGGCTACCGCTCCGGCAACCCCGCCGAACTGATCCGCAAGTAATCGAGAAGAGGTAAGAGAAATGGCTGAATTTGGAAATCCCGACGTCATCCAGGAAGAAGTCGACATCCTGATGATTGGTGGTGGCATGGCTTGCTGTGGCGCCGCTTACGAAGTCATGCGCTGGTCCGAGGCCGCCAAGGCCGAAGCCGGCATCGACCTGAAGATCAAGCTGGTCGACAAGGCCGCCATGGACCGTTCCGGCGCCGTGGCCCAGGGTCTGTCCGCCATCAACACCTACATCGGCACCGAGCAGGATCCCGCCGACTACACCCGCATGGTCGCCAACGACCTGATGGGCATCACCCGTGACGATCTGGCCTACGACGTGGGCCGCAACGTGGACGATTCCGTGCATCTGTTCGAAGAGTGGGGCCTGCCCATTTGGAAGACCGACGCCAACGGCGAGCGTCATGACGGCGCCGCCGCCATCGGCGAAGGCCTGCCCGCCCTGAAGGATGGCGGCAAGCCCGTGCGTTCCGGCAAGTGGCAGATCATGATCAACGGCGAATCCTACAAGTGGATCGTCGCCGAGGCCGCCAAGAAGGCCCTGGGCATGGACCGCATCGAAGAGCGCATCTTCATCGTCAAGCTGATCAACGACAAGAACGACAGCAACCGCATCGCCGGCGCCGTCGGTTTCTCCACCCGCAACCACACCCTGCACGTCTACAAGGCCAAGGCCATCCTGCTGGCCGCCGGCGGTTGCGTGAACATCTTCCGTCCCCGTTCCGTGGGTGAAGGCACCGGCCGCGCCTGGTACCCCGTCTGGAACGCCGGTTCCACCTACGCCATGGCCGCCGAAGCCGGCGCCGAGCTGACCATGATGGAAAACCGCTTCGTGCCCTGCCGCTTCAAGGACGGCTACGGCCCGGTCGGCGCCTGGTTCCTGCTGTTCAAGGCGCGCGCCACCAACGGCTACGGCGAGGACTATCTGACCAAGAACAAGGCCATGCTGGACCAGTACCCCCCGTACGGCCAGGCCGCCGTTCCCGCCTCCTGCCTGCGTAACCACGTCATGCTGAAGGAAATGAAGGAAGGCCGCGGCCCGATCTGGATGGACACCGTGACCGCCCTCGGCAAGCTGCGCGACACCCTGTCCGCCCGCGAAGTGAAGCACCTGGAAGCCGAAGCCTGGGAAGACTTCCTGGACATGTGCGTTGGCCAGTGCGGCATCTGGGTCGGCGAGAACGTCGAGCCCGAGAAGAAGAACTCCGAGCTGATGCCCACCGAGCCCTACCTGCTGGGTAGCCACTCCGGCTGCTGCGGTATCTGGGTTTCCGGCCCGTCCGACGTCGGCGCGCCCACCGACGAAATGCACGCCGACAAGGACAAGATCCCCGCCCACCTGCCCAAGGGCTGGAACTGGGGCTACCGCGGCATGACCACGGTCAAGGGTCTGTTCACCGCCGGTGACGGTGTGGGCGCTTCCGGCCACAAGTTCTCCTCCGGCTCCCACACCGAGGGTCGCCTGGCCGCCAAGGCCATGGTCAAGTACTGCATCGACAACAAGGACATGAAGGTCGAGCTGGACACCTCCGTGGAACAACTGGTGGAAGACATCTACCGTCCGGTGCGTACCTACCTGGAGTTCAAGGACTACACCACCGCCATCGACGTCAACCCCAACTACATCACCCCCAAGATGCTGCAGTTCCGTCTGCAGAAGATCATGGACGAGTACGTTGCCGGTGTCGCGACCTACTACAACACCAACGACAAGATGTTGGAAGTGGCCGAGCAGAAGCTGGAAATGCTGAAGGAAGACGCCATGAAGATGCGTGCGAAAGACCTGCACGAACTGCTGCGCGCCTGGGAAAACTACCACCGGATCCTGACGGCGGAAGCCCACATGAAGCACATCCAGTTCCGCGAGGAAAGCCGTTATCCCGGCTTCTACTACCGCACCGACAAGAACTTCGTCGATGAGGAAAACTGGAAGTGTTTCGGCAACTCCATCTACGACAAGAACACCAAGAAGTGGACCAACTTCAAGCGTGCTCACTTCGATCTGGTGGACAAGTCCAAGCTGTTCAAGGCAGCCGCCCCTCACTAATCGGGCGCTGTAGCTGAAGGAACCGGGCGCCCACAAGGCGCCCGGTTTTCTTTTGAGCCCGGATAACCTTGTTGCCATGAGCGCTTCAGCGTCGATCCGCAAGGGAAATGACCGTCCACCCTTGCGAATCGACGTTTTCACCCCCATTTAACCCAGCCGCCAACCCGGCAAGCGCGTCACAAGAGGCCCCCCATGGACGAAAGCCAATTCAAGAATCTCGCCGATGAGGCTCCTTTCGAGCTGAGTCCGGTCATGCCCAACATGCTGGCCGGCGACAAGGTCATCCAGTTCCGTTGCCATCGCGACGTGGGATGCTGGAACGCCTGTTGCGCCAACATCGACATCACCCTCACCCCTTATGACATCCTGCGTCTGAAGAACCGGCTGGACATGTCCTCCGGCGACTTTCTGAAGCAATACACCGTGCCCTACGAGATGGACCAGGACGGCATGCCCGGCGTGAAGTTGCGCGCCGTCGAAGGCGGTACCGCCTGCCAGTTCATGAAGCCGGAAGGTTGCGGCGTGTACGAGGACCGCCCCACCGCCTGCCGCTACTATCCGGTGGCGTTGCTGTCCATGCGCAACCAGGACGAATTCACCGACCGCACCTCCTACGCCCTGGTGCAGGAAAAGCACTGCCTGGGCCACCAGGAACCGCGCTCGCTGACCATCGACGAATATCGCCAGGAGCAAGGCGTGGACGTCTACGACGAGAAAGGCCGCGGCTGGCGCCAACTGGTGCTGAAACGCAAGTCCGCCGGGCCCGGTATCGGCAAGCCGCCCGCCGTTTCCAACCAACTGTTCTTCATGGCCAGCTACGACGTCGACCGTTTCCGTGCCTTCGTCTCCAGCGATTCGTTCAACCAGACCTACGATGTGCCTCTGGAGGTCATGGCGACCCTGCTGGCCGACGACGAGGCCCTGCTGGAGTTCGGCTACAACTTCCTCAAGCACACCCTGTTCAACGAAAAATTCCTGGAGGAGCGGGACGGCGCCTACGAGGCGCGCATGGAGCGACTCAAGGCCAAGGCCGAGAAGGTGCGCGAGGAATATCTGACCAACCGGGAACTGCGGGAAGACGACAAGTACAGCGATCCCGGTCGACCTGGCGACTGCGCCTGCGGCAGCACCGAATAATCCGGCGCGCAAACGGAAACGGGGGCTTTCGCCCCCGTTTTTCATTGTGCATCCCGGGCCGGATGCTCAGCGCCATGCCTGGCGACGGTAACCGTAGCGGTCGTCATCGTGCTTCTCCGCGCGGATGTCGCGGGAAGCCTCGTCCAGACGGCGCTCCAGGTCCGCCCATTCGCCCCGGTCCAGGCGCCCGTCGGCCAGATAGCGGCGTTGCAGCTGGTCGATGCGCTTCTGTTCCTGGATCAATTCGCGCGCTTCGTAGCGGGTCAGTTGGCCGGAACGGACGCCTTCGAAGATGCGCTCCATCTGGACGTTCTGGCGCTGGTCGATGGACGACGCGTTCGTCTTGGGCGGACAGAAAGCGGGGCCGAAGTCGGGGCGGTTGAATTCGGGCGCGTTCACCTTCGCGTAGAAGCCGTAGCTGTCGGCATGGCTGGCGCCGGCGGCGAGGCCCAGAGAGGCGAGGGCGGCGGTGGCGAGGATTTTGGCGATGTTCGCGGTTTTCATGTTGAACTCCTTGGTCTCGGTTGCCGGCACCGCTGTGCCGGTGAGTGCAGTCTGGGCGCGCCGTGTAAGCCGAACGTGTCGCGGATGTGAGCGGATGTAACCAATGGTTACCGGCGCGCAAGCCGGGGGAGGGATGGCGTCGCGCCGGGCCGGCCCGGGATGGTTGGCGCGTGGCGGTGGACAGCGGGCAATGACCCGTATAGAAACACGGTTCGCCTTGTCCATCCCGCCATGTCCCCCTCGCTCCCCCGCGCCGCCCGCCTGCCCATCAACCGCTGCAACCTGCCGGCGGTGATCCTGGGCAGCCTGACCTACCAGCGCCATCCCGTGCCCCTCAAGCTGGACGGGGTGGTGGATCTGCACCACGGCTTCTTCGCCATGCTGGATACGCTGGACGCGCCCGGCGAGCGGGCGCGGGCGTTCCTGGCGCACATGGACGCGTCGTTCTGCCTGGCCCATCCGGAGGAGGCGGGATACAGCGCGGACAGGCCGCTGGGGCGGGCGAAGGCGAACTACCTGAAAGTGCTGCGCGGCTGGGCCTTCGACGCGGATGGACGGGAGGGGGCGGTGCTGAAGGGCTGGGTGGAATCCCGTTTCGGGCTGCTGCCGCGCCACCACGGCGGGCCGATCCGGGATTTTTCCGAACCCACCTACCGGCTGTATCTGGAGCAGCGCAGCGGCGGCCTCTACAACACCAACAGCCTGGAGGCCCAGCTCGACCTGCTGTACGCCTATTGCCAATACGAGCTCGCCCGCTGCTGGGGAGACGAGACCCACCTGTCCCTGTACCGGGGCGTGAACCGTATGGGGGACTACGAGGTGCTGGAGGAGGTGGACCGCTGCCGGCGGGTGGTGCTGCTGAACAGCCTCAACTCCTTCACCCTGGAACGGGAGCGGGCCTGCGAATTCGGCGACACCATCCTGGAAGTCCGCGTGCCTCTGCCCAAGGTGTTCTTCTTCCACCGCCTGCTGCCGGGCACGCTGCGCGGCGAGGAGGAATTCGGCGTGATCGGCGGCGTGTACGAAGTGAGCTGTTCGCTGCTGTGAGGGCCGCCTAGAACTTCCACAGCACCAGCAACTGGGGGTGGCGCTCGTTCACGCCCCGGTTGCCGAACTTGTTGTGCCAGTACTGGTACTCGATGCCCGCGTAGAGCCGGCCCTTGCGGCCCAGCAGCGGCTTGCCGATGTCGAAGCGCAACTGGGGCTGGCTCAGCACCTGGCGCGCGGTGCCCGCGCCCCGGGAGCCGATGATATCGATGAAGCCGGCGAATTCCGCGTCCATCGCGGCGAGCGTGAAGGGCAAGGACCAGGCGGGCGTGATCTGGTAGGTGGTCTTGTAGTCCGGACAGGAAGCGATGCCGTCGAAGCAGCCGCGATCCCGGTAGCCCAGCACGTCCACGTTGAAGAACCCCTTCGCGACGGCGAAATCCAGGGTGAAGCCGGCCAGATAGATCCGGGTCTTGGGATGCAACTGGCTGTCCTTGTCGCCGATGTTGATGCCCAGGGTCAGGCCGAAATCCTTGAACGGCCCGACCGCCAGGGCGCGGCCGCCGAGCTTGGACAGGGACAGCGTGGTGTAGGCCTCGCCGTAAATCTCCGTGGGCGACTCCGGGTTGTTGCCCAGATCCCGCTCCTGGTCGCCGGATTTCACCACGTCGACGAACAGGAAGTTGCGCCCCAGGCGATAGCCGTCCGCATGCTGGACAGTGACGATGCGCTTGGTCACATGATTGTTGTTGAAGGGCTCGCGGAAATTCTCGCTGTAGAGCAGTTCGATTTCCGTCGCCGACCACTCCAGCGCGTGGGCGGAGCCGGCGCCGAGGCAGCAGGACAAGGCGAGGCACAGTTTCAATGAGGTGGGAGAGGGCATGCGGCGTCCTTTTTTCGCTATTCGGCTAAACCAATTCCCGCCGCGGTCGATATATTCCGCATAGCGAAAGTTATAACACTGGAAGAAAGGTTTCATGTTCGTCGATTTCAAACTGGGGATGGGTGCCTTTCTGCTGTGCTGCGCGGGCATGGCGGCCGCCAGGGAGCCCTTGGTGATCGGTGTCGAAAGCCTGTACTACCTGCCGGTCGCGACCTACGAAAACGGTGTCTATCGGGGCTACGCGCGGGATCTGTTCGACGCCTTCGCCAAGGATAGAGGCTATGCCGTGGAATATCGCGCGCTGCCGGTGCCGCGCCTCTACGCTTCCTTCTTCGCGGGGCGGCTGGATTTCAAGTTCCCCGACAACGCCTACTGGAAGCAGGACCAGCGCGCGGGCAAGACCATCCATTACAGCGACCCGGTCGCCGCCTACGTGGACGGCACCTGCGTGTTGCCGGCGCGGAAAAACGCCGGTCCCGACGAAATCCGCCGCCTCGGCACCATGGGTGGATTCACCCCCTGGTCCTGGCTGGAGCGGATCAAATCGGGCAAGGTCAGCCTGTCGGAAAACACCCGCTTGGACGCCCTGGTCCGGCAAGCCCTGGCGGGGCGCGTGGACGGCGTCTACGCCAGCGTCGCCGTGATCAACTATCAGCTCGACCACGTCCTCAACCAGCCCGGCGCCCTGGTCTTCGCGCCGGTTTTGCCCCACAGCCGCGACAGCTACCATCTGTCCACCCTCAAGCACCCGGAAATCCTGGAGGAATTCAACGACTGGATGCGCGGGAACCGGGACCGGGTGGCCGCGATGAAGAAGAAATACGGTGTCGAAAAAGGCGTGGGAAACGATTGATGCCGGATGACTCCATTGCCCTCCCGCCGCGCCGATCCGGCATGACGGACACGGAGGCCGCGCGGATGCCGCTTTGGCGCGGGCTCGCCGCGCGCCAGCTCCTGATCACCCTGGGGGTCGCCCTGCTGGTGGGCCTGGCCACCGGCGCCATCGAACTGGTGAGCGAATGGCACGCCTGGCGCGCGCGCATCGACACGACCACCAAACAGAACCTGGCGCTGGTCCAGGCCAGCGCCGCCGAGGCCGCCTTCCAGTTGAACGCCGAGCAGGCCGGCAACGTCGTCAACGGCCTGCTCAAGTTCGAGGAGATCGCCAGCGTGGTCCTGCGCGACAACTTCGGCACCGTGCTCGCCGAGGAAATCCGCGCGCCGGACGCGTCCGGCCCGTCGCGCCTGGGCGACGCCCTCGTCGCCGGCATGGAGAGGCGCAGTGTCCGCCTCGAATACCGGGATACGAAGGGCGATGGCATCGGCACCCATGTCGGCCAACTGGACATCACCCTGGACGGACGCGTCATCGGCCAACGCTTTCTCGATCTCGCCCTGGGCAAGATGGTCCACGCGGTCACCCTGGCGGTGCTGCTGAGCCTGTTGCTGGGCGTGGTGTTCTATCTGTCCATCATCCGGCCCCTGGTCGACATGAGCCGGCGCATCGTCGAGTTGGACCCCGCCGCGCCCGCGCGTTCCCTGCTGCCGGTGTCGCGCCGGCATGCCGGCAACGAGTTTGGCGCGCTGATCAAGAACCTGAACGCCATGCTGCAAGCCTTCCAGCGCGGCCTCAGGCAGCGCGACGAGGCCCAGGCCTCCTTGAGCGGACTCAACCAGCAGCTCGAGGAACGGGTCAGGGAACGCACCGAGGCCCTGCGCCAGGCCATGATCGAGCTGGAGGCCAAGAAGGAGGCCGCCGAACAGGCCACGCGCGCGAAATCCGAATTCCTCGCCAACATGAGCCACGAGATCCGCACGCCCATGAACGGCGTGCTGGGCATGACCGAACTGCTGCTCACCACCGAACTCAACGAGGAACAGCTCGAATATGCGGAGATCGCCCTGCACAGCGGGCAATCCCTGCTCAAGGTCATCAACGACATCCTGGATTTTTCCAAGATCGACGCGGGCAAGCTGGACATCGAGAAGATCGACTTCGACCTGCGCGAGCTGTTCAACGAAGTCGGCAACCTGATGGCGCTGAACGCCGACCAGAAGGGCCTGGAATTCCTCTACCTGGTCGATGCCGACGTGCCCTCCAAACTGCGCGGCGATCCGGGCCGGGTGCGCCAGATCCTGTTCAACCTGCTCAACAACGCCATCAAATTCACCACGGAGGGCGAGGTCGCCCTCGGCGTCCGCTTGATGGCGCGCGACGAAGCCGGCGTCCACCTGCGCTTCCATGTGCGCGACACCGGCATCGGCATTCCCGGGGACAAGCTGGATCTCCTGTTCTCCCCCTTCACCCAGGCCGACAGTTCCATGACCCGCAAGTACGGCGGCACCGGCCTGGGCCTGTCCATCGTCAAGCGCCTCGTCGAATTGATGGGCGGCGAGGTGGGCGTGGAGAGCGACGACGGGAAAGGCTCCGAGTTCTGGTTCATTCTGCCCTTCGAATGCCAGGCGGCCGGCGAGCCGGATGCGCCCCTGGCCAATGCGAAACTCGCGGGCCTGCGCATCCTGGTGGTGGACGACAACGCGACCAGCCGGCAATTGCTGGCAACCTGTCTGAGCGACCTGGGCTGCGAACCGGTCCTGTGCGCGAGCGGTGCCGCCGCCCTCGCCCTGATCCGCGCCGACCTCGCCGCCGCCCGGCCCCTGGACGCGGCCATCATCGATCACCGCATGCCCGGCATGGACGGCGACGAGCTGGCCCGCGCCCTGCGCTACGACGCCGCCACCGCGCGCCTGCCGCTGATCGCCATGGTCTCGCCGAAAGCCTGGCGCTACGCCCAGCGGCTCATGGAAGCCGGCTTCCAAGGCCACCTCTCCAAGCCGGTGCGGCGCGAACATCTGGAGCGGGATCTGCTGGCCCTGATCGGCGAAAAACGCAACGCCGGCGCCGGGCATGGCGGCCATGCCGCCGCTCCCGCGCCGCGGAAATCGGAACGCCTGCTGCTGCTGGAGGACGATGCCACCAACCGCCGCCTGGCGACCCTCCTGCTCAACAAGTTCGGCTATCGCGTCGATGCCTTCGACAACGGCGTGGACGGCCTGCTGGCCTTGTCCCGGACCCGCTACGACCTGGTCCTGCTGGATTGCCGCATGCCGGTCATGGACGGCGTCGAGGTCGCCCGCGCCATCCGCGCCGGGGAAAACGGCGTGCTGGACAAAGCCGTGCCCATTCTCGCCCTCACCGCCGACGTGGTGGACGACAGCCGGGCGCGGGCCCTCGACGCGGGCATGGACGACTTCCTGGCCAAGCCCATCGTCGCCACCCGGTTGGAGGAAAAGGTCCGCGAACTGCTGGCCCGGCGCAAAATCCAGTCAACGTGATAAACACCCATTACGCCCACGCACCATGAAACCCACCCTGCAACAAGCCATCCAGCGCCAACGCCAGATTCTCGAGGGCTGGCTCGCCGCCTCCCTCACCCTCCTCGCCGACGGCTGCCGCGCAGTCTGGCCGGACCGGGCCGGGCTGGAAGCGCGCCTGACCCGGGGCATGGACGAGCTGCCCTACTGCAAATACCTCTACGTGCTGGATGCCCAGGCGCGGCAGATCACCGCGAACGTCACCCGCGCCGGGCTCATGGAAGACCAGTTCGGCCGCGACCGGCGCGAGCGTCCCTACCTCGCCGAGGCATTGGCGGGCGCCCGCTTCGCCCTGTCCGACGCCTACATCAGCCGCAACGCGCGGCGCCCGTCCCTGACCGCCACGCGCCGCATCGAAAGCGAAGCCGGCGAACTGCTCGGCTACCTGGGCGCCGACTTCGATCTGCGCGAACTGCCCGCCACCCAGGCCCTCTACCAGCAGCCGGAACAATGGATGCAGATGAAGGGCGACCCCGCCATCCGCGCCGGCCTGTTCCACCAGGAACGGGTGAGCAGCCCCATGGACGAGCGCATCGACGAGGTGCTGGCCCTGCTCAACGAACTCGTCACCGTGCACGGTGTGTTCCACGTCAAGCTGCATTTCTCCAGCTCCCGAGCCACCCTGTGGGTGACCGACGACCCGTTCCGCTACCGCCTGCACGGCATCGCCGACCTGGCCGATCCGGACCTGTGCCTGGCCTATCCGCGCCGGGAATACCCCGCCGACGCCAGCGTGCCCGCCGACAAGGTGCGCGCCGTGCTGAACTGCTTCAAGGATCTGCGCTTCATGGACGAGACCCTGTACCTGCGCTCCGGATCCCTCAACATCTACAACGGCATGGTGGGCCTCACCTTCTCCTGCGACGGCTCCCACTACATGCCCTGGGACGAGTTCCTGGACAAGAACCTGGGCTTCTGGACCGGCGTCTCCGGCTGAGCGCCGGCCCGCCGGCGCAACCGGCCGACCGCGTTGTGTAGCTTTTGCTACGGAGCCGGGGCCGGCCCCCGGCTAGGCTGTATTCCGCTACCGATGTCGGAGCGTCCACAGGAGAACACCATGCAAAAGATGCGTTTTTTCATCGATACCCACGACCGCGCCAACGGCACCTTCCCGCCCCAGCTCAGCGCCGACGACTTCAAGGGCTTCTACGCCCAGTACGAGGCCGCCTGCTACGCGGAAGGCGTGGTGCCCCTGCGCACCCACGTGGGCCTGGAGGAAGGCCGCGCCTTCTGCTTCAACATGGCGCCCGACGCCGAAGCCGTGCGCCGGGTCCACAGCAAGCTGGGCCTGCCCTTCGACGCCATCACCGAGGTAAGCACCACCACACCCGGAGACCTGTTCTTCCAACAACGCGCCTGAGCCTTCCCCTCTCCCCCAGCCCCTCCCCCGCCTGCGGGGGAGGGGTGCGCGGCAGCGCGGGAGAGGGCAGGCTTTCCATCATCCACCGCCGCCACCATGCCCACCCTCGCCGACCTCCAACGCTTCGAACCCTTCCAAACCCTCAGCGAAGAAAGCCGTCAGCTCCTCGACCGGGGCCTGGTGCGCAAGGCCTGCCAGCGCGCCGAAGTCGCCCTGCACAAGGGACAGCCGGTGTCCGGCGCCTACGTGGTGCTGGAAGGCCGCCTGCGTGTGTTCACCCTGGCCCCCAACGGCACCGAGGCCACCCTCTACTTCATCGAGCCCGGCGAGACCTGCGTGCTGGCCCTGAACTGCCTGTTCAACGACCTGCTCTATCCCGCCTGGGTGCAGGCGGAAGGCGCCACCACCGTGGGCCTCATTCCCGGCGCCGTGTACCGCCGCCTGTTCGAGCGGGAGCCGGGCATCCAGAACCTCACCGTGCACGCGCTCTCCACCCTGGTGTTCCGTCTCATGTCCGAGCTGGAACTGATCCACTCCAGCCACCACCGCCAACGCCTGGCCAACTTCATCCTCATCCAGGCCGCCGCCGACGGCGTGCTGCGCATGACCCAGCAGCAACTCGCCCAGCACTTGGGCACCACCCGGGAAGTGGTCGCCCGCCTGCTGGGCGAATTCGTCGCCGACGGTCTGGTGCAAACCCGGCGCGGCGCGGTGGCGATCAAGGATTTGTTCGGGTTGCGGCGGGTGGTGGGGGAACTGCGTTAAACAGGCTGGCGGCTATCTGCTGGCTGAGGTCTACGGGCAGGTGCTCCGGATGTGGGTGGATTGCTCGGTATTTGGATATTTCTACGGCGTCATCGTGGGGGCAGATCAGAGTATATAGGCGGCGAGGCTGGATGCTTTGGCGCTCCAGTTGACCACATTGTTGGGCGTCATTTCTTTGTCTCCATTTCTGCGAGCCAACCCTCATGGCCTTGAATAACCACCCGCACACATAACTCAGAGATGTAAAGGATCGAGTTATAGCTGTCAGCTACTTCTGGTGAACTCAGGTTCAGCACACTGCCGTCTTTTGCAATGAAGTGGGCGACGGCGTTCCGAAACCGAGGGGTCATCACGTTATCAAAGAAAGCCTTTATAGGTTTGCCAATGTAGTTCCTGAAAGTCTGAGGGATTGCCTCTGCGTCGGGAACCAACTCACGTCTTGGTGTAAGTTCAATATTTTTCTCGGCGGCACTTGATCGCAAATTCGCCCGCATGGTTCCAAGAAGTCCTTCCAAAATCTTGTGATAGCAAAGGAATGTGTAGAAGGTACTATGGGAGTTCTTGGCATCACGGTAGAGCGCGTACACCGGCTCAAGTTCGGGTGGAAGAAACTTGATATGGGGATTGATGACTACAGTTCTGTAGGGTGCAGTGTAGTCGATTGAGGTGCGCAAGTTCGCGGCATCTTCAACTCGAATGGTCATGACGAATAATGGGCAGTTAGCTAGATATGCTTGGTAATCGAGAAATGGCACGACCGCACGTATGAATTTTGCCTTTGCCTCAGCCGTGCTATTCGCTTCACACTCAAATTCAATTAGTGATTGCTCACCCCGGTCATTCTTCTTGATTTCGAACATTCCCTCCGGACAACGTACACGACTCATCACATAGTCGGGCGGGATTTGTAGGTACGAAGAACCATCGTTGGGGTGAAAGTCTCCCTGAATGTTACAGGTGAGCTGGGGTGCTTTTGCGAGCTGTGCGGCGATCTTGAATGACCTTTGGGTGTTGTCGAGAAGCCTTTCGGTATCGGTCCTTATCTCGTTTTCCATCATGGCCAGTATGTGGAGTTCGCCTTTGACCCCGGGTGGGCCAAGCTTATCGAGACTAATCTCCTCTGATATCGAATGGCCTGCGCTCATGGCGCCCAACGATCATCAAGCACTGGGGCGCGAGGACGGTTTGCCGGCACAGCGCTCCTCTGGAGCGGAAAGTTAGAAGTGCGTCTTCCCATAACTACGATAAAAAGGGGATGAGGGCATCGGGCGGATTGCCCATTTGTACTTTGCGCCACTGCGCTTGCATAGAGCATAGTCAAGGCTGCGCTGAGAGTAGACGTGGTGGGGAAAAAGCCGAGGCTCGAATTGTTTATTCCACAAAGGCGCCGATTTGAACTTCTCGCCAAAGCGATCAAGCAACACTGCCTCGCAATCTCGATAAGTTTTCTCTTGATTTTTAATTCTCGGCGTTGCGACGCAAACCTGAAACAAATACTCACCAACCAGTTCGTTTAATTCCAATGCCCATTTTCTATGGCTGTTGATACGATTACTGAATCTGCCCTCACCAATGTATACAGCGGGTGACTGACCACCAGGGTAATCGACTGCATAGTCGCCGTTAAGACGAATGACATAGACACTTCGATCGATCAAATCCGGTTTGACGCCAGCCTCAAGGAGGGCAGGTAAAGTTACCTTTTTCCAAGTGTTATCAGGATGCCAATCAATGACCAACCAACTGAGGGAAACGTGAACAGGTTTCATTTGGCCTCAATATATCTCTAGTGTGTGTGAGGAGCGCGGAAACAGACGGTGAAGGCAGTTGTTGGAGCGTCCCACTCGAAGCGCCTGTTGGGTTGGCCGCTTTGAAATAAGCATGTCAGCGATTCCATGGGAGAAGTGGTCTAAAAATTCGCTCATAGTCTCGTGAAAGAGCCGTAATCAAGCAGAAGGCGGTGATTTGCCATAAATAAGAAGCGATTGATTCACTCACCGCAAACACAGACACAAAAAGAGAAGCAACCAAACCAATCGCGGTCCCCCAGCCAAATATTGCAGTGACAGTTTCCCATCGTAGCGACGAGTGTGGGCCACTGAACAAATTAGCCACAAGAACGATTACTGCGGGGACTATCTGTGACATGAGATCCATGCGCGTTCCTTATGCTTATCCTATCGCGGTACCCAGCCATGCTGCCCAATGTAATGTGCACGCCAAATACAACTTAGCTTAATTCGATGGAGAAATTGCTTTCTCGATCAATAGATTGAGCAAGACATCTTGCTATTTCCAAAGCTTGTTCTCCCGCGTTGTCGTGATGCGTCTTTTCCATGAAGGAACTCTGAACAACACCTTCTTTTCCGCACATTGAACACGCATCAGCCCCGCCCGGCAAGTTGCGAAAACGTTCATCGCACGACCCTTCCGTATCTTTTGCTACAGACCGCCCCACCCGCTGCGTCCATCCTCTGTCCATCACTCTGATGGGAGGACACGAGCATGAACGCGGAATGAATTGCCCACATCAGCCTGGGCGCGGGGATCGCGATCCTGGGTTCCCTGGCCCTGCTGTTCATGGTGTGCCGGGAACTGGCCCCGCGCGGCCGGGAGTGAACAGGCGGGCTCCGTCCATGACCGGGTTCGCGCGATGGCTAGGCGGAGGGTTCGCGCAGTCCTTGAACGAGGCGGTTCAATACTTCCAGGAACGTCTGCCGCTCAACGACGTCGCCAAGGATGCCGCTCCGCACCGAGTGTTCCCTCAGTTCCGACACAGCGCCCGACAGTCGCTCGAACGCGATCACGGCCGCGCTCCGGTCCTGGACTCCAATGGCTTCCTGAATTTCGCGATCTGAAAGCGCAAATGCAGCCAGGCCGCAGCAACCCCTGGCACATCGGGTTTCCAGCTTGTCGAACCATTCGCCACAGGGTGACACCAGGGCGTCGATATCCGCCGCATCCGACCTGTCCGGCTTCCGGCCTTGGATGACGCGGGTGCCGGAAACCTTGAAGTCATGGCGGCGTGTTCGCTGTTTAGCCACGGTGCCGACATGGAGCCAAGGCCAAAGGGCAGCGGTCCCCTCGCCGAAGGGTGTCCCATTTGAGATCGGGTTCGGTTGTCACTCATCCTCCCGGAAGAACATCAACCCGTGACTCACATCCGGCCGTGAGGTTTCATGCATTTCTTCTATTTCTTCTACGTAAATTCTTGGCGGGTCGGCGCGTTCGTTTACCGGAGTGCCCTGCAATTTTGGCTCTGCCTTAATCGCCGCAAGCGCCGCCAGCTCAGCACCGCGCTGATCATCCGCTTCGACAAAACGGTTTGTATAAAACCCAAGCGCTTGGACTTTGCCCTCCACACGCATTTTGAAGTTCTCACCACGAATGAAAGTACGAAACCATGGCATGCGATTGACCTCTTTGACGCTCAAATCCGAACGAACGGCGGTCAACGGCTGGCCAAGCCAGCTTTGGGTGACCAAGTTGATTCAACGTTACACACAACTCGCAAACCTTGCCGCAACGCCGGCACTCGCCACTGTAATACCACGCGCCACAGCAGCGACAGGGCTTCGGGTCTCCCATTGGTTTGTATGGGCCAATGCCCCTTCCGAAGATTGTGAATTGATAGCGCTTCCTCGGTGGTTGCGGCCTCAAACTGCAATGCACTTTCAGAAGCGGCTCGCCGGGGATGTCGCTCATTTGCGCGAACATGTCTGAGGCGAAAAAAAGAATGCCACGCTCTGTTTCCCATGTTCGGTTTCTTCTCCTCGCGCCCAGGGTGCCCAACGTTTGAACTCACCGGCCTGCACGGCTTTCCGCGCAGGCCAAGTGGAATGACGGGTTAACCCGCAGGTATCCAAACATAACGAATGTCCTCGCACTCAATCAGCCAACTGGTGCCACCGATTTCAATTTCGTGAATAACCGCTCCCGTCTCGGAAATGCGAATTTCATCCTGGTCCCAATCTCCGTGGGCGGGAAATTCCGACCCAATCGAGTAGCGCTTGACGTTCAGGTATTCGATTTCAATGTGGCCGTCATGGTAAGCCCCAAGGAGACGCACCTTGATATGGGCTTGCCGGTTCTCGTGGCGTTCGCCGGAAGCCGTTTCGTAAACGCTGAGTGACTCGAGCCAAGCATCGTGAGGCGCCCGGGAATCCTCGTAATTGTGGTGCCATTCGGCGAGCGCGAAGTCACGCGCGGACAAAGGGAGTTGATTGGAGATAGACACCAAGTACTCACGATATCGGTTCCATGACGCGACGAAGGATTCAGTTGAGTCTTGGCTTCCATCTTTGCGGAGAACGTAGGTCATGGGATGCGTGCTAATGTCGGAATTCACCTGACGGCGAAAGCAGGAAAAGCCCGCTGTAATTGGTTGGGTGGAGTGCAATGTTATGCATGGCCGCCTCTATGGCGACGAACATGCGACAAGATACGTGACACCAAGATTGGCAGCGCACCGAACACAAGGATGATGCCTCCGGCTACGAATACAAAAGTCAACAGGGCCTGCATTGTTGATATGTAGAGAAGACTGAAAGCTGAGCCCGTGTAAATATTTTGGCCGTACTCGGCGTCAAATGCCCATGCGCCGGTTGCTGCAAGAACGCCAAAAACCAGGCCGACCACGGCAAGGCCAAGCAGGGTTTCTCTTTCAGCTTTCGTGAGCGGCTTGACTGCTAGGTCATAAAAATGTGGCATACATCAAAACCCGATTTTCTGAATATTCGAGACGAATAACCGAGGAAATGGCGCGTAGGTGTTATTCATCAGCCCGGAGCCTCTTGACAAAATTATTGCCAGGCATCACACATTGATCTGACTTGTTTTCTTTCGCGGCACATTTCTGCCAAACATCGAATTCATTGTATTTTTCACTTAGCAAGTTGTTTATGCAGGTCAAGGCCCACGCTGTTGGCCACAGACCACCGCCACTGTCTTTTTCTCTTTCAGAGCAATATGAATCAATTTGCCGAATAAATTGCTCTGGATCAAAAAACCGCCGGTGGCGGGGTGGCTTCTTGTTATAGGCATCTGCCCGAGCGATTGAAGCCAGCGAAACCAAACTCCGAGTCACGATTGCATTTGATAGCGCCATGCACTCAGCGTGGCCACGACCAGAACCAGCGTCGCATGGGTCTTCGCGATATATATTCCAAGCCTGAAAGCCCAATTCAAAACCCGATTCTTTGTTGCTAACCAGGCTGAATTCAGCGTAGCCACCCTCGCTAAAATGTCCAGACACTTCGATATTCATCTGCCATTCTGATTTATTGACATTACACAGCAAGAATTGCTTTATTGGCCTTAGTTTTAATGTGACTCTGTATGACTTGCGCTCATCACCCTCGTCCGACACAAGGATTTTATCATCCAGAACATCAAAGACCCCGCATCCGCTAATCTCCACATGAGATTCGTCAATGTGCAAAATATCGCCACTCATCCATTGAACACTGCTGCCAGATATCTGCCATGCGCCACATTGCGGACATTCAAGTATCTCACGAGGAAACCCCCCGATGGCTTTAATGCGCTGTTCATATATATCCGTCAAGCATCCTATATTAGAGCACTTTCCGCGCTGGTCAATTAGCCATTGCTTTTGTTCATTTCTGAGTCTTTTTTTGCCGGGCAAATTTGACTTGGCCAATGATTCTTCATACCTCATGGTTAGCACTTCATCCAACTCCGAAAGACGTTGGTCAGAACAAATCAGCCTCTCAATGGTCGTTACTGCCTTTCGGCAGTCAAAGCTGGCCGCCTGCGATTGCAACGCTGGAAGCATTGAAAAAATCACGGAAACAAAAATTGACCTTTGGATCAAGGCGCGACTTCTCTTATTGAGATTCAGCGCGAGATCCACACCAATAAATGCGCAACCTGTCTTGAACCGCAGAAAAAAGCCGCGCCGTTGATCAACTGTTTGAGCAACTAAAACGTTGTCCATAAGCCTGTCTCTCCCGGGAAGTTGTTTGTGATTCGTTTACCCATCAATGGGGCATGCAATGCCTCTTTGAGGCCATTCAACACGGATCAAGCTCGACCGGCAAGCCGCAAGACAATTGCCTGCCACTCTCTTCCGTACCTTTTGCTACAGACCGCCCCACCCTTTCCGTCCATCCTCTATCCATCACCCTGATCGGAGGACACGAGCATGAACGCGGAATGGATTGCCCACATCAGCCTGGGCGCGGGGATCGCGATCCTGGGTTCCCTGGCCCTGCTGTTCATGGTGTACCGGGAACTGGCCCCCACGGGGGGATTGAGCGGCCGCGGCCGGGTGTTGCTGACGGCGGCGGTGGGGATGGGCGTCATGTCCTTCGCCACCAAGGTGGCGGCCTTGGCGCTGATGGTGGCCATGCCGGACCTGACCCTGGTGCCGCTCAGCACACTGCATGGGGTGGACCGGCTGCGCCACGCCTGGCCCACGGCGAACCACGGCGTGGCCGCGCCCTTCAAGCCCCACTACGTTTGGGAGGCGTTGCCGGCCGCCGCCGCGCAGGATCCGGAGCGGGTGGCCCTGGGCGAGCGGCTGTTCCGCGACCGCAATCTGTCGCGGGACCGATCCGTGGCCTGCGCCGCCTGCCACGACGTGGAGAAGGGCGCGGGGGTGGACGGCCGCGCCACGTCCGAGGGCATCGGCGGGCAGCTCGGCAACCGCAACGCGCCGACGGTGTGGAACGCGGCCTTCCAGGCGAAGCTGTTCTGGGATGGCCGCGCGCCCAGCCTGGAGGAGCAGGCCAAGGGGCCGCCGGTGAATCCCGTCGAGATGGGCATGCACACCCTGGAAGACGTGGCGGCGCGGGTGGCCGAGAATCCGGACTACCAGGCCGCGTTCGCGCGGCTGTTCGGCCCGGGCCCGCTGGACATGGAGCGGGTGGCGGCGGCCATCGCCGCCTACGAGCGCACCCTGGTGTCCGCCGACGCCCCCTACGACCGTTTCCTGGCGGGGGACGCGCAAGCCCTCACCCCGGCCCAGCGGCGCGGTATGGAACTGTTCGAAACCGTGGACTGCGTGGCCTGCCACCACGGGCCCAACTTCAGCGCGGCGAGCCGTTTCGACGCCCGGGCGCCCTATCGCCTGTTTCCCGCCTTCGCCAACGACTACACCGCCCGCTACCGCCTGGACCGGGACCCGGGCAAGCTGCCGGCGGGCCAGACCCGGGGCCTGTGGCGGGTGCCCTCGCTGCGCAACGTGGCCCTCACCGCGCCCTATTTCCACAACGGCGCGGTGAAGGAGCTGGAGCAGGCGGTGCGCATCATGGCCAGCGGGCAGTTGGGCTACCGCATCGTCGAGACGCGCACGGCCACCCCGGCCGCGACCCTGTGGTCGGCGGCGGACGGCAGTCTGCACCGGATTCCCCGGCGCGAGCTGGACGAGGCCCAGGTGAAGGACATCGCCGAATTCCTGCGCGCGCTGAGCAGCGAACGGCTGGCGTCGGCGCTGGCGCGCGGCGCGTAGCGAGGGTTGGCGGGGTGGCCACGCGCCAAGGGGAAAGCCGTGGGAAAAGCGGCGGAACGGAACCCAAGCCGGGTTTCCCGGGTCCGCACGACTCGCGTGTGACTTTTGTTTCAGACGCCACCCGCTTGTTATCGAACCAGCCGGGCAACGCCTTGGCGGCCCCTCCCACGCGGGCGGGGGAGGGGCTGGGGCAGAGGGAAAGCGACCAACTGTTCAGACCACCAGGAAAGGAATCCGCATGCAACCGAAGCTGTGCTTTACGGCCCTTATGTGCCTGCTCGCGGCGGCGCCGGCCGGCGCGGAGGCGCCGCTGTACACCTTCCGGACACTGAGCGTGGAGGCCGCGGATCAGGCGGCCTGGGCCGCCCTGCGGGATTGCCGGACGAAGGGGTATTCGGTAGCCGTGGCGGTGGTGGACCGGGGCGGCAACGTCCAGGCGCTGCTGCGCGACCGGCTGGCCGGCCCGCACACCGTGGAGACCGCCATCCGCAAAGCCTGGACGGCGAACAGCTTCCGCCAGTCCACTGCGGAGCTGGCGTCCATGCTGCGGGAGGGGCGCATCCCCAACCAGGTGCAGCACAATCCGGGCGCCCTGCTGGTGGGCGGCGGACTGCCGGTGGAAGCGAAAGGCCAGATCATCGGCGGCATCGGCGTCTCCGGCGCGCCGCCCGGCAAGTCGGAACGGGACAGCATCGACGGCGCCTGTGCCCAGGCGGGCGTCAATGCCATCCAACCGGATCTGGAACTGGCGGACTGAGGCGCCCGCCCGGGATCAGACCGGACCGCGCGATTCCCGCTTGGCGTCGGTGGTGCGGGTCATGGCCTCGGCCAGGGGCAGGACTTCGTACTTGGGCTTGTAGTCCTTGAAGGCGTCGTAGACGGTGACGACCTTGTCGCCGCTGGACTGGCCCTTGAAGTCGCTCTTTTCCAGCTTCAACTCGTCCGCCAGTTCGTTCCAGACCAGGCCGTCGGTCATGGGGATGAGCACCATCTTGACGCCGTCGATCTCGGCCACCATGGGCTTGGCGATGTTCACCACGTAGAGCAGCACGCAGGTGTCGCTGGTGAAGGCGGGCTGGTATTTCTCCAGGAAAGCGGTCATGTCGGCCATCTCGTCCATGGAGCCGGCGATCAGCTTCAGCTTGTCCTCGTCGGCGAGCACGACGGCGGCCTTCAAGGTCACCAGGGGGGGCTTGCGCCGGCCCTGGGCATCCGCGACTTCACCGTCCACCAGGACCAGGTCGCCGCGATAGGCGACTTGGCCGGCCTTGCTGGTGGCTTCCTTGAAGTTGACGTTGTAGAGCTGTTGCTGTTGTTCGTAGGTGTCGAGCAGCATGACGATTTCCTTGATGGGTTGAAATGGATAACTACCCATTTCGGACAGCAATATCCGTACCACGCGTCCGCGCGCGTCTAACTCAAAGGCAACATCCCCAATGGAGACGCGGGCTTACATCGGACCGGCGCATATTCCCGGCGCGATTTTGTCCGCGTTTTTGCTCCCACTCGCCAGTGAAAAACCGACAAACAAGGGGCATTGGAGCAAAAGCGACAACGCCCGCGTGGCCCGAGCCCGCGTGGTTGCTGGGAATGGCGCCCGGCCCGGTTCTTGCCTATGTCAGTCCTGACCTACAACAAGGAGCCGAGCATGAACCCTGAATTCGAATCCATCCTGGCCGGCCTGGCCGACGGCAGCGTGGTTCCCTATCTGGGCGCGGGCGCCCTGGCCGGCGTCATCGATCCCGCCAGCGGGAAAGCCATTCCCGCCGACAGCGACAGCCTGATCCTGGCCATGAACGACGGCCGCCCCATGGCGCCGAAGCTGATGTACGAGTTTCCCCGCGCCGCCATGAACATCGAGCTGAAGAAGGGGCGCGGCGCCCTGGCCCGCTTCCTGAACACCACCTACCGGGACACCGCCTGGTCCGCCTCCGCCCTGCACAACTGGCTGGCCGCGCAGAACCTGTCCTACATCGTCGACACCAACCGGGACGGGCTGCTGCAAAAGCAATACGCCGAGACGCCGCACACGCTGATCGTCGGCATGGCCCGCATTTCCGGCACCGAATACCGCTTCAAGATCTTCCACCACGACGGCACCGGCTATCGGGCCATCGACCAGGAGGAAGTGGACGTCACCCTGCCGGTGCTGTTCAAGCCCCTGGGCACCCCCTTCCCCGAACCCAACTACATCGCCTCGGACGCGGACTTCGTCGATTACATCACCGAGCTGATGGGCGGCTTCGCCATCCCCGGCTTCCTGAAGCGCAAGCGCCAGGGCCTGCGCTACCTGCTGCTGGGCATGCGCTTGAACCGGGACACGGAACGCATGGTGCTGGCCGACATCCTGTTCGGCTCCGCCAAGCCCGCCGGCTGGGCGCTGATCCCCAACGCCAACGACAAGGAAAAGCGCTTCCTGGACAAGCTGGGCCTCGAACTCGTGTCCGCCGACGTGGCGGATTTCATGGCCGCCGCCGAATCCTGGCAGGCCGAGCGGGTCACCGGTGCCGAGGTCGCGGGATGTTGAGCTGGGACGAAAGCAAGCATCACCTGGGGGTGGACGAGATGGACGCCACCCACCGGGAGTTCGTCGCCCTGGTGGACGAACTGATCAAGGCGGACGACGAGCACTTCCGCTTCCTGTTCCAGAAGCTGGTGGACCACTCCCGCCTCCACTTCGCCGAGGAAGGCCGTCTCATGCGGGTGAGCAAGTTTCCCGCCCTGGGCGAGCACGAGGGCGAGCACTTCCGCGTGCTGGGCGAATTGCTCCAGTTCAACCGCGCCATCCAGCGTGGCCGTCTGGCCCTGGCCCGCGCCTACGTGAAGTCCGGCCTGCCCGAGTGGTTCGACCTGCATCTGGCGACCATGGATTCGGCCTTGTCGGCGCATTACCTGCGCGTGACCGCGCCACGGGAAACCGCCGAGGCCGCCTGATACACGCTTGGTAGGAGCGAGCCAGGGCTCGCGAAGGGTAGGCAAGATCGCCGCGCTCCCCCTCCCAGCCTCCCCCGCTTGCGGGGGAGGTGTTTGCCCCCTCCCCGTTAACGGGGAGGGTCGGGGCGGGGAGGGATGGCACCCACAGTAGGCCGTCCCGGGATCGCGAGCCCAGGCTCGCTCCTACGAGGCTATTCGCGGACGGTGCGCTCCACCCGGATATCCAGTTTCTTGACCCGGTGCCACAGGCTGCGCTCGGTGATGCCGAGCCGCCGCGCCGCCTGCGCCTGCACGCCGTTGCAGCTTTCCAGCACCGCGACGATGGCGCGCCGCTCGCGTTCCTCCAGCCAGGCATCCAGTCCCTCCGCGCCGGGCCCCGCGTCTTCCCGGGCGGCGCCGCCGGCGGCGTTCCCGTGCACCCGTTCCGGCAGATCGTCCAGTTCGATATAGCGGCCCCGGCACGACAGCAGCGCCCGTTCCACCGCGTTGCGCAGTTCCCGCACGTTGCCCGGCCAGCCGTAGCGCGTCAGCGCCGCCATGGCCTCCTCGGTGAAGCCGGCGACCGGCTTGTCCATCTCGGCACGCAACTCCTCGAGAAAGGCGCCGGCCAGTTCCAGCACGTCCTCCTTGCGCTCCCGCAGCGGCGGCACGTGGATGGTGTAGACGTCCAGCCGGTAGTAGAGGTCTTCCCGGAACGCGCCTTCCCGCACCCGTTCCAGCAGGTCGCGGTTGGTGGCGGCGATGATGCGCACGTCCACATGGCGCAGGGCGTCGCTGCCCACCGGCGAGAACTCCCGCTCCTGCAAGACGCGCAACAGCTTGCTCTGCAAGGGCAGGTCCAGGTCGCCGATCTCGTCCAGGAACAGGGTGCCGCCGTTGGCCTGCTCCAGCCGCCCGAGCCGGTTCTGGGTGGCGCCGGTGAAGGCGCCGCGCACGTAGCCGAACAGCTCGCTTTCCATCAGGTCGCGCGGAATCGCGGAACAGTTGATGGCCACCCAGGGCTGCTCCGCGCGCGGCCCCTTGTCGTGGATGCAGCGGGCCACCGCTTCCTTGCCGGTGCCGCTCTCGCCGGTGACCAGGATGTTGCTGCGGTAGGGCGCGACCCGGCCGATCTCCTCGCGCAGGCGGCGCATCACCGGCCCCTCGCCGACCAGGCGGCGGCGCGGGCGCGCGTCGCTGACCACGGCCTGGAGCCGCAGGTTCTCGCGCATCAGGCCGTGCAGGCGCAGGGCGCCCTGGATGGCGAGTTGCAGTTCCTCGGTCTCGAACGGCTTGGTCAGGTAATCCGCGGCGCCGTTCTGCAGGCATTCGATGGCGGAGCGGATGGAGCCGAAGGCGGTAAGCACGATCACCGGCAGGTCGGGCCGCTCGCGCTTGCAGACCGCCACCAGTTCCTCGCCGCGCATGCCCGGCAGCTTGAGGTCGGTGAGCACCACCGCCAGCTCCGGATCGCCCAGATGCGCCAGGGCCGCCTCGGCGGATTCCGCGCCCAGCACCCGGTAGCCCGCGTCCTCCAGGGCCATGCGGATCACCATGAGCATGTTGCGCTCGTCTTCCACCACCAGGATGGTGTGCTGCATCAGTTTTCCTCCGCCGTCTTCGCGAATCGCATCAGGAACATCGCCCCGCCCCCCGGCGCGGGGGCGTATTCCAGGCGCGCCCCGTTGGCCTCGGCCAGGGTGTTGGCGATGGTCAGGCCCAGCCCGCTGCCCTGGGTCTTGCTGGTATAGAAGGGTTCGAACAGGCGCGGCACCCGCTCCACCGGCACGCCCGGGCCATTGTCCTCCAGGGCCAGACAGACGTCGCCCGCCTCGATCCAGGCGCGCAGGGTCAGCCGCGCGGGCGCGGCGCCGATGGCCTCCAGGGCGTTGTTGATGAGATTGGTCCAGGCCTGCTGGAGCAGTTCCGCGTCCCCCATCACCGCGCGCTCGCCGTGCCGGTAATCCCGTTCCACCGCCACGTCCGGGCGTCCCGCCAGTATCAGGCGCAACGCCCGCTCCAGCGGCTCCTCGGGTGGGATGGAGGCGAAACGGGGGCGGCGGTGGCGCGCCAGTTGCTGGAAATCCCGCAGCAGACCGTTCAGGCGCGCGGTCTCCTCGCGGATCATGCGGGTCAGGTCGGCCTGGCGCTCGCTGTTGCCGGCGGCCTTGTCCAGAAGCTGGGCGGCGGTGTTGATGACGCCGATGGGGTTGCGGATTTCGTGGGCCATGGCCAGGGACAGTTCGCCCATGGCGGCCAGCTTGTCGCGCTGGAACTGGCGCTGCTGCTCGCTGCGCGCCTCGCGCAGGCTGGTGGCCATGGTGTTGAAGGCGCTCGCCAGGTCCGCCAGTTCGTCGCGCCCGCGGATCGGCAGCGCGGCCCGGAAATCCTGGGCCGCGACCCGCAGCACACCGTCGCGCAGGGCCTCCACCGGCCGCACCACCAGCCGGCTCAGCAGCAGGCCGGTGACGGCGGCGAGCAGGGTGCCGAGCAGGGCGATGGCGAGGCTGAGGGCGAAACGGTCGGCGAGCAGCGCGTCGCCCTTGCCCTGGGCCAGGCCGCTGAACAGCACCGCCTCGACGCGCCCGCCCGAATCCACCACCGGCGTGTACAGCCCCCAGTAGGTGCCCTCCTCCGCCTCCGGGCTGAAGTATTCCCGGCGCGCCTGCAACTGGGCGAACGCCTCCGTCGGCAGGCGCAGGCGCAAGGGCGCGCTCTCCTCCTCGGAGAAGGCCTTGGCGAAGTCGTTACCCTGGGGATAGAACAACCGGGTCTTGAGGCCGCTGGTCACCCCCAGGCGCTGCATCAGGGGCTTGTCGAACAGGGCGCCCAATACCACCCGGTAGCGCGCCTCGGACCGGCGCGGTGCCTCCACCACGGTCACCGCCGCGAGCAGGCGGCGCTCACCCTGGCCGACGCGCACCACCGCCTGGTCGCGTCCCTGCTGCGGCCGCCAATCCATGCGCACCGGCGTCGACGAATACAGCAGGCGGCCGTCCAGGTCGTAGACCTGGGCGAAGCTGATGCCCAGTTCCCGCGCCAGGGGCTGCAGGCGGGCCGGGATCAGGGGATGGGCGGCATCGGCCTCCCAGCGGTCGCGGTTGAGGTCTTCCAGCACGTCCGCGAACAGGCGCCCGTTCTGGTGCAGGCTGCTGAGCCAGTCCAGGTTCATGCGCGCGGATTCGCGCAGCCAGTTCTCGATGGAGGCGTCCATGCGCGCGCTCACCCAGGACGCGGTGAGCATGCCGGTCACCAGCATGGGCGCGACGATGATCACCACCACCACCGCGAGCACCTTGCGTTGCAGGCGGTTGATCCTGAGGCTGGCGATCAGGCCGGCACCGAGCCTGGCGTCGAGCAAGCCGAAAAGGCTACGCATTTTGTAGGACGCTACGCGCCGGGTTGCTCCGCCGGCGTGGCGGGGTCTTTCGGAATGAACTCAACATGATGAAACCAAAGGGTTTTTCCATAAAAACAAGCCTTGGCCCGGCGCTTGCTAAAGCCTTGTCGACTACACGATTCGCACAACCAGGCAAGGATAACCATGCGTCTATTTCCCCACCTCCGCAAGCAAGCCATCCCGTTTCGGCTGAGTTTCATCGCCGCCGACGCGGGCTTTTCCGCCTTCCACGGACACGGCGCCCCGCGCCCGGGTTCCAGGATGGCCTATTACGTGGCGGGCGCGGTCGCGCTGGGGCTGTTGCTGCTTGCCTCGGCGCCGAACCGGAGCGGCGGCGAGGAGGGCGACCGGGACCAACTGCTGCATCAGGCCGAGGGCGGTTCGGCGCGCGCCCAGTTGCTGCTCGGCCTTGCCTACCGGGACGGCCGCTACGGCTTGGCGCGGGACGCGCAAAGCGCGGATGCCTGGTTCACCCGGGCGGCCCGCTCCGGCGAGAACTACGCCGCCGCCCTGCTCGGGGATGCCTACGCCGCGGGCGACGGCGTCGCCAAGGACAGCGCGGTTGCGCAACAGTGGTGGCGCCAGGCCGCGCAAGCGGGCATCGCCCATGCCGAATCCCGCCTCGGCCAAGCGCTCATGGGGCAATCCGGCGATGTCGCCGGGCATGACGAGGGACGCCGCTGGTTGAACCGCGCGGCGGCCCAGGGCGATGTCCAGGCCCGGCACGCGCTGGGCATCGACTCGCCCATGCCCGACCGGATTTCCGACGAGATCGACCGGGATCTGGGCGTCACCCAGGGACACAGCCTGTTGGGGAACATCTACCGCCTGATCTTCGGCGACACGGCCGGCGCCGCTTCGCCGGACGGCTTGAAGCAACGCGCCCTGGCCGGCGACGCCACGGCCCAGTACCAGCTCGCCATGCGCTACCGGGACGGCGCCTGGGGCGTGGATGCCGACGCGAAGCAGGCTTTGGGCTGGCTGCAACAGTCCGCGAACCATGGCAATCCCGTTGCCATGACGACCCTGGCCAACGCCTACGAGTCGGGCCGTCTGGGCCTGGCGCGGGACGCGCGGGCGGCCGCGGCCTGGCGCCAGCGGGCGGAGAACACCCGCGCCGAAGCGGACAACGCCAACTGACCGATAGGATTCCCGGAGCTTGCACACCATGAACGTGAACGACCATTCTCCCATCGCCTGGCTGCTCGGGCTCAATCCCGACATCCTGGCCTTCCTGCTCAGCGCGGGGCTCGTCGGCATCTACTACCTCAACATGCGGCGCCACGCCCTGACCGATCCCAACTACACCATCCACGCGGTGAACGCCCTGGCGCGCCGGCTCTGGGTCGAGAACGTCATGACCAATCCGGGCAAGGACGTGATGGCGGTGCAGACGCTGCGCAACTTCATCATGGTGGGCATCATGATGGCCTCCACCGCGTCGCTGCTGATCATGGGCACGCTCACCCTGTCCGGCCAGGCGGAGAACATCACGCGCAACTGGCATGTGCTCGGCCTGTACGGCTCCCACTCCACCGAACTGTGGATCTTCAAGGTGCTGTGCCTGCTCGCGGATTTCCTGGTGGCGTTTTTCGCCTACGCCATGTCCATGCGCCTGGCCACCCACGTGCTGTTCATGCTGAACGTCGCCAACAAGGATTTGCGCATGCATCCCGGCCTGTCGCCGGCGTCGGTCGCCAGCCGGCTGGTGCGCGCGGGGAACATGGTCGCCATCGGCATGCGCGCCTTCCTGTTCGCCATTCCCCTGGTGTTCTGGCTGTTCGGCCCGGCCTTCCTGGTCGTGGCCACCGTGGGCCTGATCGTCACCCTGTATCACCTGGACCGCCACGAAGCGGCGGACAGCGGCATCGTCCAGCCCACCGGCGCGGTGGTGCCGGAAGCGAAAAACGGCCAGGAAAGGGAAGTGGGCCAGGCCTTGTCCTTCCCGCGCCCCAAGGCCGCGTAAGACGAGACAGCGAGACAGTCGCCTCGCGACAGCCGGCGCGAAGCAGGCGCGGGCCTCGCGCCCGCGCATCCCCCGCCCGCCGGCTAGCGGGATGCCGCGAAGCCCACCAGCTTGACCGCCTGCTCCTCGCACTCCGCCCGGGTGGCGGGATCGAGGGCCTGCAGCCAGCGCTGCGGCAGGGCGTTCAGGCCGTACAGGGCGCCCGCCAGCATGCCGGCGATGGCGCCGGTGGTGTCGGCGTCGCCGCCCCGGTTGACCACGTCGATCAGGCAGTCCTCGAAAGTGTCGGTATCGAACAGGGCCTGGAACACAGCCTGCATCGTCTCGGCCACGTAGCCGCTGGGATTGCCCACCTGTTTGACGCCGCGGAACGTGAACTCGGGATGCAGGGCGGCGAGGGGATGGGCATGGTGGTGCAGCAGCGCGTATTTCTCGGCGCCGCGCAGCGCGTCGTGCAGCATATGGACCAGGGTGGCGCAGGCGGCATCCGACAGCGTGTTGTTATGGGTGACGTGGGCCTGGGCGCGGCAGGCGGCGCGCACCGCTTCCTCGGGCTGGTCCAGGGTGGCGAAGGCCACGGGCAGGATGCGCATGACGGCGCCGTTGCCGGCGTCGTGCTCGGAAGGGGGCATGACCGGGTCGCCGGTCTTGCGGAATTGCAGCAGGCCGCGCCGCACGGTGTTGCCGATATCCACCGGCTTGGCGCGCATCCATTCGTCGAAGGCCAGCGCCGCGGCGTGGGCGTCGACGCGGCCGCCTTGCGCCAGGATGGCCCGGCCCAGCGCCAAGGCCATGGTGGTGTCATCGGTGACCTGGCCGGCTTTCAGGCGCAACCAGCCGCCCCCACTGATCTCGCGGTGCAGCGTGTATTGCGCCGCGATTTCACGGGGCGTCAGGAATTCCACCGTGGCGCCGAGCGCGTCGCCGATGGCCATGCCCAGATAAGCGGCGACTGCGCGGGATTCGAGCGGGGTCATGGACGGGGGCGCGGGTCAGGGCGCGCGCCCCTTTGGAAAAGGGCGGGCAGGGGGGAGTCCATCCAGGATCGCTTACCGCGCATGCCGCCGAGTACCCGCCAGCACCCCTTTTGCAAAGGGGGGAGAAAAAAGAATGACCGGCGGCCCGCTTACTCCTCGGGCCCGAAGCACTTCGCGTAATCCACGCACACCTCGCAGGAGGGGGAACGGCACACGTAGATGCCTTCCTGGGCGCAGAGTTGTTTGTAGAGGAATTTCTTCCATTTCATGTCCTTGTCGTTCTTCGCCGCCAGGGCGGGGAAGTTGCCGGTCATGAGACGGGAAAGGTCGGCCCGGCACCAGAGGCCCAGATCCTGCCACAGGTGATCGTTGGCCATGCAGGCGGCGGTGACGATCTCCGCCATCCAGGTCTCGGAAAGATCCTGTCCGGCGCGATGTTCCAGCAGCAGATTCAGCAGATCGTCCCGCTCGGCGCGGCGTTCCACGTCCTGGCTGTTGTCCGCCAGCCTGCCCGGCAGGGTGAAGCCGGGAAAGTGGCGTTTCACCAGGGCGGGAAACTCCGTGGGGCCGAGGCCCAGTCCGGGGGGCAACGCGCCCTGCGCGCGGGTCTGGCTGACCAGCATGCGGGCGAACAGGTCGTCATTGGGCAGGCCGGCGGCCCGCCCCATGAGCAACCCGTACAGGCCAGCCCCATCGGCGCGGGGGCCGGCGGAGGCTTGGCCGGTCGTCTTCATTTGCTGGGATACTCCACCAGGATGTCCTGGTCGCGCAACACCATTTGACAGGCCAGACGCCAGGCGGTGGGCGGAATATCGTCCACGGTCATCTTGTCCACCTGCTCCTGGGTGATCTTGCCCAATTCCTTGAGCACCTTGATTTCCCGGTCGGTCAGGTGGCCGCCCATGGGGCCCTTCAGCGAAATATTGGTGACTTTGACCAGGCAGGTGCCGCATTCGCCGTCGCCGCAGTTGAAGTCGATGGGGATGTGGTTTTCCTTGGCCAGTTCCAGGATGGTTTTGGTGAAGCTTCCGGCCACCGCGTAGACGGTCTTGTCCTTGTGCAGGGGGCTGGAAAAGGTGATGACGGGCATGATTGACTCCATTAGGTTGAAAAAAAGAAAGCCTCCAGCTCTCAAAGGACCGCTGTTATCCCGGCCGCACCACCACCTCGCCGCCGAGCACCTGAGCCTGGCAGGCGAGACGGTTGGAACGTCCGGCCATGTTTTCCTGTAATACCTTGTCCTCCAGCACGGAGCGCTCGGACATGTTTTCCATGCCGGAGACGATCTTCATCATGCAGGTGGCGCATTCCCCCTCGCGGCAGCCGTAGGTGATGCCGGCCCCCACCTTTTCCGATATCTCGATGAGCCGGGTGCCGGCGGGGACGGTGACGGTGACGCCGATGTCTTCGAATGTGACGTTAGCCTTGGGCATGGGAGGGTTCCTTGAGTAGTTCAGACATATCTATGACCCGCCGCGTGTTGCGGCCGGTCAGGTGTTCCGCGAGCTGGCGGCCGAACAGGCGGCACTGGTCCAGTTCTTCCTCGGTGGGAATCAGCTTGACCCGCACGCCGGCGACCGGCACGCGCAGCTTGAGGCCGCGCAGGCGATCCTCCAGCATCTGCACCGCCTCGCCGGTCCAGCCGTAGGAGCCGAAGGCGGCGCCCAGCTTGTCCTTGATGTTGACCACGGCCAGGGACGAGAGCAGATCCCAGATGGGTTTCACCGCGTCGCCGTTGATGGTGGGCGAGCCGAACACGATGCCGTCGGCTTCCTCGATGAGGTCGACGAAGGGCGTCACCTCGCCGCCCTGCAGGTCGTACAGGCTGGCGCGCACGTCCTCGATCTCCTCGGCGCCGTCGCGCACCGCCATGGCCATGCGCGCGGTGTTGCCGTAGCTGCTGATGTAGAAGATGACCAGGGTCTTGGCCCGGTCCCCCGCCTCGTTGTGCAGCAGGGGCGCGGCCAGTTGCCGGTAGCGCTGCACGTAGGCGCGCGGCGCGTCGCGCAGGATGGGGCCGTGGGCGGGGGCGATCAGCTTCAGCTCCAACGGCTCGATCAGGTCCAGGGCGTTGCGCACGTGCTCCCGGAACGGCCGCATGATGTGCTGGTAGTAGTACTCGAAGGAGAAGCGGAAGTCGCCGACCCGGTCGTTGTACAGACGGCTGTCGCAGAAATGGCAGCCGAACACGTCGCCGGAGAACAGCATCGCCTCTTCCTTCAGATAGGTGCACTGGGTGTCGGGCCAATGCAGGAAGGGGGTGTTCAGGAAGGTCAGGGTGCGGCCGCCCAGGTCGACGTTCTCACCGGTGTCCACCGGCACGTAGGCGAGGTTTTCGCTCTTGAGCAGGCCCTTGAGCATCATCTGGGCCTTCACCGAGATGTACAGCCGGGCGTTGGGCGCGCGCCGCATCAACTCGGGCAGGGCGCCGGTGTGGTCCGGCTCCAGGTGGTTGAGGACGATGACCGTGATCTCGTCGTAGCGCGCCACCTGTTCCAGGCGTTCGAAGAAGGTGTCGGCGTATTCCGCCTTCACCGTGTCGATGACGGCCACGCCGGTTTCGCCGCGCACGCAGTAGGCGTTGTAGCTGGTGCCGTTCGCGGTCTTCAGAATAACGTCGAAAACCCGCAGTTGCGGGTCGAGGGCGCCGATCCAGAAAATGCCGGGCGCGAGGGATACCGGGCCGTCGCTCATGATGGCGGCGGGGCGCAGGCGTGCGCTTCCGCCTCACTTTGCTTGCGCGGGCAGGTTTCCAGGTCTTCCTTGGCCGCTTTGCTGGCCAGGCCGATCCAGCGGTCCACCGCGTCCTGGTCGAAGCCCACCCGGCGTTCGCCGTCCACTTCCATGAGCGGGCGCCGGATCAGCAGCGGGTCCGCGAGCATGAGTTTCAGGGCCTCGCCCTCGCTCAGGCCGTCTGGCGAGATTTCCCCGCCGTAGACCCGGGGCGAGCTCGGGTTGAACCACTCGGCCACCGGCAGGGTGCCGAAAAAAGCGCGCAGACGGTCCGACGTCCACTTCTCGGTGAGCAGGCTCTTCGCCTGCACGGTGTGGCCGGCGGCGGCCAGCAGCACCTTCTGGCGGGTGTTGTTGATGCAGCCGGGTTTTTCGTAGAAGAGGACGAGGGCCATGGGTTTTCATTCCCCCCTTGGCAAAGGCGGGTAGCGGCGGGGCGGCAACGCTGCGCGCGAGGCCGGGCTACGACGAACTCCCTCCCGCCCCCCATTTGTATAGGGGAGGGGAAGGCGGGAATGCACCGTGTGTCGCGTCACGAGGTCTTCGCTTCCACCGCCGCCTGGTAGGTGGCGTCCAGGGCGGCCTGGTATTGGGCGATGAGTTCCGGCGGAATGCCGGTGAGGGAGCCGATGGGGTTCACCGGTTCGCCCAGCTCGTCCAGGATCGCGCCTTCGATGGGGCAGATGCTGGTGCATTGGGCGGCTTCGTGGTCGCCGACGCACTCGGTGCACTTGTCCGGATCGATCAGGAAGTGGGGCGACGCCTGATAGATGGCCTGGTTCGGGCACAGGGGCTCGCAGGCATAGCAGTTGACGCAGGATTCGATGATTTCGAAGGCCATGGCTCAGTCCTTTCTGTTTGGCCGGTCCGCGGCCCGGAGATCGAGTCCGGGAACGGGGGCCGGGGTTTCCCCGGTTCCGCTCCACGCCTCCGGGCCACGGCACGGGTTCATCACGCGGCCTTCTGGGCGGAATCCGCCACGATCGCCAGCTTGCCGGCGGCGCGCATTTCTTCGTAGACCGCCATGACGGCCTCCTCGATGGGCTCCATGGCGTGCTCGCCGTTGGGCTGCATGCCGGCCGCCTCGAGCGGGCCCCAGGGCTCGTAGCCCACCTTGGAACAGAGCACGACTTCGCAGCCGGCCAGTTCGCGGATGGTCACGTCCAGGGCGCTCTCGCCATCGCCGCAGGTGTCCCCGCCCTCGCAGTAGGGGATGGTCTTGCGGTGGCTGATGAAGCGCACGCCGGTGGCGGAAGCCTCGTACACCAGGAACTCGCGGGCATGGCCGAAGTGCTCGTTGATGACGCCGCCGCCCTTGGTGGCGACCGCCATCAGCACCGGGCGGGTCTCCACCTTGGGCTTGCCGCCCTCGATGGACACCAGCTGGGCCTTGACCTGGGCCACGGCGGCGCGGGCCTTGTCCTTCTCTTCCAGTTCCTTGGCGATCTGGGCGTGGACCTCGGCGCGCTTCACCATCGCGGCCTCGTAGTCGATGTCCATGTCCTCGATCTTGTCCATGGTGAACTCCTGGCCGCGATCCTCGCCCAGCAGGCCGACCGCGTCGGCGCGGCACTGGCGGCAGTGGCGCATCATGTTCATGTCGCCGGCGCAGGCGTCCTGCAGCTTCTGCAAGTCCTCATGGGACGGGCTGGGCTGGCCCATGAGGCCGTAGAAGGTGCCGTGCTCGGGCTCGGCGATGAGGGGCATGACGTTGTGCAGGAAGGCGCCCTTGGACTTGACCACCTTGGAGACTTCCACCAGATGCTCGTCGTTGATGCCGGGGATCATGACCGAGTTGACCTTCACCAGGATGCCGCGCGCGGTCAGCATCTCCAGGCCCTTCTGCTGCTGCTCGATGAGGATGGCGGCGCCTTCGCGGCCCATGATCCGTTTGTTCTTCCAGAAGATCCACGGATAGATCTTCGCGCCCACGTCCGGGTCGACGCAGTTGATGGTGATGGTGACGTGGTCGATGTTGGCCTTGGACAGCTCCTCGACCGACTCCGGCAAGGCCAGGCCATTGGTGGACACGCACAGCTTGATGTCCGGCGCCTTCTCGGTCAGCTCGCGGAAGGTCGCGAAGGTGCGCTCCGGGTTGGCGAGCGGGTCTCCGGGTCCGGCGATGCCCAGTACCGTCATCTGGGGAATGTTCGCGGCCACGGCCATGACCTTCTTCACCGCCTGGTCCGGGGTCAGCACCTCGGAAACCACGCCGGGGCGGGATTCGTTGGAGCAGTCGTACTTGCGGTTGCAGTAATGGCACTGGATGTTGCAGGCCGGCGCCACCGCCACGTGCATGCGGGCGAAATAATGGTGGGCCTGTTCGGAGTAGCAGGGGTGGTTGTGCACCTTGGCCCGGATGTGCTCGGGCAGATGACCCAACTGGTCATCGGTGGAACCGCAGGAGTGGGAAGCGCAGCCGCCGGAAGCGGAAGCTTCGGGCTCGGCATTGATGACAGGTAGTTCCACGGGACATCCTCCATAGTGTTACGCCCTGGATAGTGCAAACACCGTGCCTGCCCCTGAAAACGAAGCTATCCCTCTGTTTTTTAATGGGCTGACGATTTTTCCGGTGCTCAACTGTCACAAAGTCCACATGCCGGCGGGTGGGGGTTGTGCCGAAGCCGACAAATCGCGCCACCCGCGAAAATGCGCTGCCGCGCCCACCGCGCGGCGCATACTTGACTGCGCCGCTCGGGAAATACAGAGTTGAGCCCTCGACTGCCCCGCGAAAGCAAAAGGATGATGTCGAACTCGGAATCCCCCGGAGCGCGCGCGATGCCCGCGGATGCCTTCCTCGCGGAAAGCGATGCCCGTTTCCGCGGCCTGGTGGAGGCGGCGCCGGATGCCATCGTCATCGCCGACGGTGGCGGCCGCATCGTGCTGGTCAACGCCCAGACCGAAATCCTGTTCGGCTACAGCCGCGAGGAGATGCTGGGGCAGACCGTGGAAATGCTCCTGCCCGAGCGCTTCCGCCCGGCCCATGTCGGGCTGCGCCGGGGCTATACCGCCAATCCCCACACGCGGCCCATGGGCGCGGGCGCGGATCTGTTCGCCCGGCGCAAGGATGGCGGCGAATTTCCGGTCGCCATCAGCCTCAGCCCGTTCCTGGTCGGTCCGGACCAGTACGTGTTCAGCGACATCCGGGACGTGTCCGAGCAAAGGGCGGCGCAAAAACGCATCCAGGAGCTGAACGACAGCCTGGCCCAGCAGAACGCCGAACTGCACGCCATCAACCAGGAACTGGAAGCCTTCAGCTATTCCGTCTCCCACGACCTGCGCGCGCCGCTGCGGGCCATCGACGGCTTCAGCCAGATTCTGGCCAAGGAGAACGCCGGACAACTGGACGAGAAGGGGCTGGACCGCCTGAACCGGGTGCGCCGCGCCGCCCAGCACATGGGCAGCCTCATCGACGATCTGCTCAAGCTGTCGCGGGTGACCCGGGCCGAACTGCAATTCCAGAGCGTGAACCTGAGCGGCCTCGCTGAGGAAGTCGTGGAGGCCCTGCGCAAGCAGGAACCCGAGCGGACCGTGGCGGTGGACATCGCCCCCGGCCTGGCCGCCCGGGGCGACCCGAAGCTGCTGCGCATCGCCCTGGACAACCTGCTCGGCAACGCCTGGAAATTCACCTCGCGCGCGGCGGACGCGCGCATCGAATTCGGCCTGGACGCGCAGGCGGATGGGCCGGTCTACCGCGTGCGCGACAACGGCGCGGGGTTCGACATGGCCTACGCCGACAAGCTGTTCGGCGCCTTCCAGCGCCTGCACGACACCGGCGAGTTTCCCGGCACCGGCATCGGCCTGGCCACGGTCCAGCGCGTCGTCCACAAGCACGGCGGGCGCATCTGGGCGCACAGCGAGCCGGGCCTGGGCGCGACCTTCGAATTCACCCTGGGAGCCGGCCATGACTGAGAAATCCATCCTGCTGGTGGAGGACAACCCGGACGACGAGGCGCTGACCCTGCACGCCCTGGAGACCAACAAGATCGGCAACCAGGTGGTGGTGGCCCGCAACGGCGCCGAGGCGCTCGACTACCTGTTCCATACCGGCGCCTACGCGGGCGCCGCCCACTGCCTGCCCACCGTGGTGCTGCTGGACCTGAAGCTGCCCAAGATCGACGGCCTGGAAGTGCTGCGCCGCGTCCGCGCCGACGAGCGCACCCGCCTGCTGCCGGTGGTTCTGCTCACCTCTTCCGACGAGGAGGAGGATCGCCTGCGCGGCTACGCCCTGGGCGCGAACAGCTACGTGCGCAAGCCCGTGGACTTCGACGATTTCGTGCTCGCGGCGGGGCAGCTGGGCTTGTACTGGCTGCTGCTGAACCGGCCGCCCAAGCCTTGACCGGCAACGGAGAACAATAATGGAAAGCGCCCACAGCCAGATTCCCCTGCATGCCCTCATCGTCGAGGATTCCGAGGACGACGCCCTCCTGCTGGTCGACCATCTCGAAGCGGCGGGTTTCCGGACCGATTGGAAACGGGTGGACAACGAGCGGGATCTGAGCGCGGCCCTGAGCGCCAGCCCCTGGGAAATCGTCTTCTCCGACTACACCATGCCCCGTTTCCGGGGCGACCGGGCGCTGGAGATCATCCGCGGCCACGACGCCGTCCTGCCCTTCGTGTTCGTGTCCGGCACCATCGGCGAGGAGGCCGCCGTCGCCGCGATGCGCGCCGGCGCCCAGGATTACGTGATGAAGCACAACCTGGCGCGCCTGCCGCCCATCGTCCGGCGCGAACTGGAGGACGCCCGCGAGCGGCGCGAGCGGCAGCGGGCCGAAGTCGAGCTGCGCAAGCTTTCCCTGGCGGTGGAGTACACCGCCGACAGCATCTTCATCACCGGCCCGGACGGCCGCATCGAATACGTCAACCCCGCCTTCGAGCGGCTGTCCGGCTACAGCGCGCGGGAAGCGGTGGGCAAGACCCCGGCCCTGGTGAAATACGAGCGCAATTCGCCGGAATACTTCCAGCGCATGTGGGCAATCCTGCTGTCCGGCGAGGTGTTCCGCGACACGGTGGTGAACAAGCGCAAGGACGGCAGCCTGTTCTACGAGGAAAAGACCATCACGCCGCTGGCGGGCAAGAACGGCGGCATCTCCCATTTCGTCTCCACCGGCCGCGACGTGACGGAGCGGGTGCGCGCCGAGGAGGCGCGCGCCCGGCTCATCACCATCCTGGAGTCCACCACGGATTTCGTCGCCACCGCCGACGCCGAGGGCAGGCTGCTGTTCCTCAACCGGGCCGGCCGGCGCATGCTGGGTTTCGGCGACGAGCACAACATCGAAGGCATGCATCTGACCGACTGCTATTCCGCCTGGGGCGCCCAGCACCTGCTGCGCGACACCCTGCCCACCGCCGCCCGGGACGGGGTCTGGGAAGGGGAGAACAGCCTGCGCGGCGACCCCAACGAGGACATCCCGATTTCCCAGGTGGTGCTGGCGCACCGGGGCGAGAACGGCGAACTCGCCTTCTATTCCACCATCGCCCGCGACATCAGCGAGCGCAAGCGCTACGAAACCGAGCTGCGCCACCAGGCCACCCACGACAGCCTCACCGGCCTGCCCAACCGCACCCTGCTGGCGGACCGCCTGGATGCCGAGATCAGCCGCGCGAAGCGCCAGTCCGGCCAGTTCGCCCTGCTGTTCCTGGACCTGGACAACTTCAAGCGGGTCAACGACGGCCTCGGCCACGCGGCCGGCGACAGCATGCTGCGGGAAGTCGCTCATCGCCTGCAAGGCAGCCTGCGCCCCAACGACACCATCGCCCGCTACGGCGGCGACGAATTCGTGCTGCTGATCGGCGAAGTCGGCAGCCTGGAAAACGTACTGGCCGTCATCTGCAAGCTGCGCGCCTGCTTCGACGCGCCGATCCACGTCGGCGGCCAGGAACTCTACGCGGCCTTCAGCATCGGCATCGCCCTCTATCCCGGCGATGGGCGCGATGCCGGCGCCCTGCTGCGGAACGCCGATACCGCCATGTACCGGGCGAAAACCCAGGGCCGCAACCTGTATCAGTTCTACGCGCCGAACATGAATGCCCACAGCCAGGAACTGCTGTCCCTGGAAACCGGCTTGCGCCAGGCCCTCAAGCGCGGCGAATTCGAGATCCACTACCAGCCCCAGTTGGCGCTGCGCGACGACCGCATCGTCGGCTGCGAGGCGCTGCTGCGCTGGCGCCGGCCCGGCGCGGACCGGTTGTCCCAGCCCGCCGAATTCATCCCCCTGCTGGAGGAGAGCGGCCTCATCCTGCCGGTGGGCGAATGGGTGCTGCGCAACGCCTGCGCCCAATGGCACGCCTTCCAGAACGCGGGCATGGCCACGCCCCGCATCGCCGTGAATCTGGCCGCGCGCCAGTTCTGCAATCCCGATCTGGTGGACATGGTGGCCAAGGTGCTGGAGGAGGAGCACATACGCCCCGGCGGCCTGGAACTGGAAATCACCGAATCCACCGTCATGCACGACCCGGTGGTGGCCGGCGATATCCTGGCCGCCCTGGCCGCCCTGGGCGTGCGCCTGGCGGTGGACGACTTCGGTACCGGTTATTCCTCCCTGGCCTATCTGAAGCGCTTCCCCATCGATCTGCTCAAGATCGACGCGGCCTTCATCCGCGACCTGCCCCATGACGCCAACGACGCCGCCATCACCCAGGCCAGCATCTCCCTGGGCCACAGCCTGGGGCTGGAAGTCCTCGCGGAAGGCGTGGAAACCCGGGCGCAGCAGGATTTCCTGCGGACGGCGGGCTGCGATTTCGCCCAGGGCTTCCTACTGGGACGGCCCCTGGCGGCGGAACAGATGGTGCCGTTCACGTAGCCTGGCCGGTTTTGACGAGCCCGCCGGTCCGCGTATCTCCCGCCTCCCGCATGCGGGAGGCTTAGGCGGGGTTGCGCCGGGCATGCTCGGCGCCGGCGAAGCCGGACGGCCGTGCCAAGCCGTCCGCGGGCGGGTTGGGGGGCAGCCTTGCTTTCCGAGTGGGTATTCAGGGGATTTGGCCGGGCGGCCCGCGGCCAAATCCATCCCCGCATTTTCATGCCAAGCCATTTCCGCCCTAGACGCCAACCCGCCCCGGCCGCGGCATCCGGCGCTTGTCACAAAGTTAAACAATATTTGAACTCCCCGTGAGGACTTCGTGACGCGACCTCGGCTTCAATGCCTCTGCCCGAGGCGCCCGCCCTGGCATCCATTCCCGTCACAGGAGGTCTTCCAATGAATACACGCCATCCCCGCCCCCATCTCCATCACGCTCCCCTCGCCCTGGCCGCCGTCCTGACCTTGGGCCTGACGGCCGGCGCCGACGCCGCCCAGGTACAGGTCAAGGTCAGTGTGGAAAATCTGGCGCCGACCAACAGCGTCACCGTCGCGCCCCTGCGCGTCGGCTTCCACAGCGGCGTCTACGATTCCTTCAATCTGGGCGAGAGCGCCGGCGCGGCGATCCAGCTCATCGCCGAGAGCGGTAGCGACGCGTTGTGGAATCCGGCTTTCATGGCCGCCGATCCCACCGCCGTGGTCGGTTCCGTGCTGCCCGGGCCGCTCACCCCCGGGGGGACCGCCTCCAGCACGTTCATGGTGGACACCAGCCAGAACCCGTTCTTCAGCTTCGCCGCCATGGTGGTGCCCAGCAACGATTTCTTCATCGGCAACGACAACCCCACGGCCTACCAACTGTTCGACGGGGCGGGGCATTTGCAGATCGCCAGCATCACCCTGAAAAGCCGGGATATCTGGGACGCCGGCTCGGAGATCCACGACCCGCTCAGCGCCGCTTTCGTGACCGTGGGCAACCCGGCGTTGCACGAGGACCAGAATTCCGTGGTGGCGCGCAACTTCGCCGAGTTCTTCGCCTTCAACGGCCTGGATACCGCCGCCGGCTACGCGTTCGACGCCCAGTTGGGCGCGAACACCGACGTCTACCGCATCTCCTTCGAGGTCACCCCGGTGCCCGAGCCGGAGACCTACGCGATGATGCTCGCCGGCCTGGGTCTGATCGGCGTGGTCGCGCGCCGCCGCACCAGGACGCAGCGGATCGGCTGAAGCGCCGGTTGTTCGAGCAGGCAGATTCTTTCATGGCCCTTCGCGGGCCATTTTTTTGCCCGCGAGGGGCCTAGGACTGCGGGCGCGGCGCCGCCGGCGCCTCGCAGCCGCCGGCCTGGCCCAGACCCTTCAGGTACGAGCGACGCACGATGCCCGCCGCGATGGCGGCCGCGACCTCCTTCGCGTGCCGCTCGGCGCCGGTCAGCTTGCGCACCCAGGACCGGAACGGCATGACGCCTTCCGCCGCGCCACGCGCGACGCCCACCGCCGCGTCGCCGATGAACACCGCGCTTCGTTGCACCATGCCGGGATCGTCCGGGTTCGGCGGCGCATCCAGGTCCGCGCCCAGCACCGCGTCGAGGGCCTGGATCTCGGTCGCGAGCCCGGCGCAGCCCGGGGCGTCCGGCGGGGCGTAGGGCTTCTTCTGGGCGGTACGAAGAATCGCGGGAATCTTCACGCGGACCAGGTTGAGATCGTTCAGGGGCGTGGTGGCGATATCGGTGATCTGCGCTTCCGCTTTGTCCACCGAATCGGACGAATCGGCATCCGGCGCGCGCGTGGAGCGGGATGTCGCGCAGGCGGCCAGGAACAAGCAAAGAACCAGCGGAGGAAGGCACTTCATGAAACACAGGTTACAGGCGGCGCAAGGGGCGATCAATCGAGGCGGGCGCGCCCGGCGCGATGCATGTCCCCATGCGCGCGCCTCGAAGCCTGGTTTAAACTCGATCCGTCCGTTCGGACATGCCCGTTAAAAACAGTATTGGAGGTTCCATGCGCCACCCGTTTCCTACCCGCCGTCTGCTCCCGCTCCTGCTGGTCCTGTGCGCCCCGGGCGCCTGGGCGAATGTCTCCGAAGGTTTCGACGCCGATGCGGCGGGCTGGAGCGCGGTTGACGTGCTCTTCGGCGCCTACACCGACGCCGGCAATCCCGTCGCGCTGGCATACCTGTCCGCCGGCGGCAGTCCGGGCGGCTACATCCAGGCCGCCGATCCCTCGGACCAGTCCTATTTCTTCCAGGCCTCCGCCGCCTTCCTGGGCGACCTCTCCGCCTACGCGGGGGGCAGCCTGTCCTTCGACACCTTCTATACCCCCCACGACAACGCCTGGCGCGGCGATCCGGACCTGATCCTGTCCAACGGCAGCACCACTCTGTTCTACCTGGGCGCCGCGAACCCGGGCGCCGACTGGACCCACGTGAACATCACCCTGGCCGCCGGCGCCGGCTGGACCGTGGGCGGCTTCAACGGCAACGCCGCGACCGCGGCGGATTTCGCCGCCGTGCTGCCCGCCGTCTCCCTGCTGCGCATCCGCGCCGAGTATTACCAGGGCGTGGCGGAAACCACCGGCCTGGACAACGTGGTGTTGAGCGCGGTGCCGGAGCCGGGCGCCTGGGCGATGCTGCTGGGTGGGTTGTCGGTGCTGGGATGGCGCATGCGGCGGCGCTGAATCGCGCGGTTCGGCATCGGCTTTCTCTCCCTCCCCCGCTTGCGGGGGAGGGTTGGGGAGGGGCGGTTTTTGCCCGTGTCTGCTCGTGCCGGTCTGTCCGTCTAGCGCGGTTGGCCGGGGGGTGCCCGGCGGCAAGTCACTTTTCTTGCTCGGCCGAGAAAAGTGACCCAAAGTAGGCCGCCCCGGACAGGGCACCCGCGGACCCGCGCCCACGGGCCTTCTTCCGGGACGCCCGCGCCGGGCGCGGCTTTTTTTGATGTTCGTTCCAGCGCCTCCCGGGCATCAGGGTGCGCGATCAAACCCGGCAATACCTGCTCAAGGAGACACGACATGAACCCGGTGCAACCCCTCGTCGCGACGCTGGCCCTCGCCCTGGCTTTCGCCAGCGCCCCCGCCACCGCCATCGACTACGACGTCCACGCCGTCGCCAGCCAGAATCTGGTGGGCTCCCTCCACGACAGCCAGCCCGGCGTCCAGGCCAGCGCCCACTTCGGCAACGCCGCCGTGATCACCACCCGCACCAGCGTCGACCTCGCCGCGACCCAGAGCACGGACCAGCAGCATCACAACGACGCCGACGGCTACCACTACACCACCTTCACCCTCTGGGACCTGGGCAGCGATTCCGCCCTGAGCCTCGCCAACGCCGAGGCCATCGACCTCCGCTTCAACTTCTCGGTGACCGGCGCCACCTGGCTGGACGACACCTTCCAGGATGGCGGCTACGGCGCCGGCCACGGCTACACCATGGCCTATTCCGCCAAGGCCTTTGCCGGTGCCGGCTATACTCAGGCCAGCGCCACCACGTTCCGCACGTGCGGCGGCGCATCCTGCGTCCAAAGCCCGGACCAGAGCATGGCCGGCGGCTTCGACTTCGATTTCTCCCTGGACTGGGACGGTTCCGGCCTGTTCAGCAACAGCGGCATCCTGTTCATGCAGTACCAGGCCAGTGCCGCCGGCGCCGCCTCGGCCGGCGGCATGCTGAAGCTGGAGTCCATCTGGCTCACCGCGGGGGATGTGCCGGCCGGCGGCCTGGCTTTGCGTCTGGACCAGACGGGTGGGTTTCTCAATGTCACGCCGGTGGTGGCGGTGCCGGAGCCGGAGAGTTACGCCCTGTTCCTGGCGGGGCTGGGGGTGGTGGGGTTGCTTGCCCGGCGGCGCCGGGCCCGGGCGTGAGACTCGGGGCGTCGCCGGAGATGGCCCCGCGGCTGGTTGCTGATTTTCTTTGGGCAGGGAGCCCATTCCACTTCCGCTGAAGTTCTCGCGTCCTGCCCCTCCCCCGCAGGCGGGGGAGGGGTTGGGGAGAGGGTGGTTGTGGCCTTGTCTGCCCTTTGTGGTTTGTTGAGCGCGGGAGGCCGGGAGTCGCCCGGCGGCGAGTCACTTTTCTTGCTCGGCCAAGAAAAGTAACCAAAAGAAGGCCGCCCCGCTTCCGCCGAAAACCGGCTTGCCGGTTTCAGTGCAGGCTAATGCCCGCGCAGCGGGCGTTATGCCGGAGCTAAATCCCCGCGTCTCGCCCATTGCCACGGGCGGCTCGCAAACTCGCCCTGCGGGCTCAAACATCGCTCGCCGACTTCCCCCGTGGCAATGGGCGAGACGCGGCGGCGGCAGAGGGGGGCGAAGGCGGGGTTTCGGCGAGCATGCCTCGCCGCCGCCGGAGCCGGCCGTGGGAGGAATACATGCAGGTGTAGGGCGGATGAGCCGAAGGCGTTATCCGCCGGATGAAATGCGTTTGGCGGAAGGCGCTTCGCTTTTCCGCCAAACGCGGGCGGCATCAATGCAGGGTTGGGACGCTATTGTCGCTCTCTTTCAATCGATACACGGCAGATCTGGCGTCGTTATCTCCCAACATCGGGTTGATGAACCGGACGCTGAGGTTATGACTAGGCACAAAATTGCTGATATGCGATTCCAATGTCAGGGCGTCGATCTTTTTGAAATTGCCAGGAAAGCAGAGAGAAATGATTTCCTCAGGGGCCGACTTGCGCAATCGCAGGGTGAAATCTCGGATTGGCCCTTTCCATGTATTCGCGGTGGTGAGGATGTAATCCACTACGGTACCGGCCATGCCGTACATAACAGTCCGGCCTTCCCGTTTCAACAGCTCTTCCCTTTTCAGAGCTTGCCTGACCTTGGATAGGTATGCGTGGTCAGCACAGAATTGGGTTCTGAGGTTTTCTTCTTCATAGGCCGAGGGTGCCGCGTTGGCGCCTCCCGCTCGGAATGGAGTGTAGGTATGGGATACATGAACAGCCTTCCCTGTAGGAAATCTGACATCCCAGGAATAGGTGACGACAGCTTCCCATACGGGGTAGTCGGCTTCACCTGATGGCCCATCCGCAACCAATTTGAGCTTACGCAGCATGGCCATTTGTTTGTTGTTGATCGGTGTTGCCTTGATTTTTTCAGACAAAAATGGGGATACGTCGTTACCAGGAAAAGCACCAGGAAAGTGAGCTATTTGCTCAGGTGTCAGCCCTACATGCCTAATCCTTTCGGTGACATCCTCTTTCTGATGCTTATTCGATCCGGCTATTGCGCGCAGATGAGTTACGAATGGACGCTCGACGCCGTCGATCACAACCTTGAACCCCCCCGGCTGTCCTGCCCAGACATTGGATGGCAGGATGGCTGAATAGGGGGGTAATGGAAAGACAACGGGCAGCGTGATGTCGCTGCTCCCTTCGTTGACGAATTCGTACTCGACTGAGATCCGGTCAGCACTGATCTCCAGCATCTCCTTGCGCATGCTTATGTCATTTGTCTTGCTGAGTACCATAACCCCACCCAGTCCCATTTGACCGATGCCGTCATTGGCGCAGGAATGAAATGCAATTAAAGCGGTTAACCACAATACGGCTCGCATCTGATTGCCTCCATGATATTTATCGCATTGTTGAAAATAAATTATTGATGGAATTTGCTTGGTTTTTCTGCCATGTAATGGTTCAGGATTGTAGGTTGGGGCCGCCCGGCGGCGAGTTACTTTTCTTGCTTGGCCTAGAAAAATAACCAAAAGAAAGCCACCCCGCTTCCGCCGAAAACCGACTTGCCGGTTTCAGTGCAGGCTAACAGGCTGGTGAGGGTAGATATATTGGTGGCTATATTGATCTCTAGATTGTTAATTATTGATACAAGTATCGCATGGCAACCTAGTGTTTGTTGCTTTTTGTTGCTCGTCGACAATCTATAGTGCCATTGTCGACCAGTTTCCCATTAATAAAAATTTCCCAAATATAAGTTTCTTGATCGCAGCCCGACCCCCATGCTTTTCTTCCAGTTTTGAGCTCTACAAAATCATCCGGAAACACAACTTCATTGTAGGCATTGCCAGACTCCCCTTCGCTTCTCTCTGCAACAAAGGCAAGTTTCAGGATAGGTTGTTTAACCAAATATTTAGCCTTATATTTCTGCTCGACCATTAGCTTGTCTTGAATTCCCAGATGAAATTGAAAACTGGCTGACGTGAGCCATACCGGTTTTGCTTCATCTGCCAAGAGAGGAAATGATGGTAAGCCACAGTAAATAATAGCGGCGCCTGCTAATGCAATTTTGCTTGGTCTCATCATGTTTCGCTATGAAATTGAGGTTTGAATTTTATTCTTGATCAATTTATCGCAGATAATGGGAATTGCCAATACCTGCACGTAACCTTATGGATAAGGGATATGCGGAACTGCTCGGGCTTATTTCGCTTCTTTTCTATAAAAATCTGCCCCAAGAACAACACAAGCAGCAGATGCTATTTTTGCAACTACGGAATCTGTCCAAATGCCAACAATAACAAAGCTAAGAAATGCCAATGTTGCAGATGGCGGAATATATATCGACCTGCTGTTCGTGCTATATTGGTCTGTTTTGGCAGGTTATTGAAAAGGGGGTGTAGAGAGTAGGTAGATGTAATCCGCCGAATGGAGATATGCGGCGTAATGCTCTCAGGTTATTGCGCTCTACGCGAATCAAAAAGACTGTGAAATGAATCCAATGACCGCGCTCCCTCCTTCTCCTAGCAGTTTTCCTGCCTTTGTATATTTTTCAATGTCTCCGGAAATTTCAGCTCCTTTTTTCCATATAGTGCCAAGTAGGTGCCCTGCTTTATTGATTGTTGTTGGGTTTCCTGACTGCGCGGCCGCACGTTGAAGATTTTCTTTGTCTAATTCCAAATTGGTTAGCGTAGAGCGTATTGCTTGCTGGAGCGGTTTGATTCCAGATATCGGTGTTTGTAATAGTGCCGATTGGATGGTGGCCAAGTGCGAACTAATAAAGTCAGCCAGGATCTTATCAACATGACCATTGGCAATAATTAGTTCTAGTTCTCTGATTTCTGAAAATATTTCCTGTATGTCTTCATGCTTGGCTATTGATGAATCTTCATCAAGAAGGTGTGAGAACCATTCGAAGGCCAACATGACATCGGTGGTAATATATTGGTTGGCAATATCCCAGCGATTATTTACAATTGATGTTGAGAAAGCCTCCCGGGCTTTGCGAATATATGGCCTTACTAAGCCTTCGGGCGTCCCAAAACTAATAAGGGCGGCATCCATTCCTGCCAACTCATTATTCGCTGCGGCCAGTAGCACTGAAACTTCGTGGTTGATTTCTAGGGCGGGCATTCCCTTGTTTAAATCAAATACTCTGGCCCATACCATAAGAATGCTTGCCTCATTCGCGAAGCCCTTGGCCTTGTGAAAGATTTTCAGGAAACGCCCGGCAGAATTGTTTTTGTCCATTAAACTTGTGTCGGTCATTTGATTGGTCCTTTAAAGCTGCTATCTCAAGCTGAGATACACGGTACTTATTCCCCTCTGAGCCGCCTCGCCTGAGCGAAAGCTTCGGGGGCTTTCGGCGAGTATGTCTGAGCCCGAAGGGCGAGTTACGCAGCCGCCCGAAGCTTTCGCTCGGGCGAGGGAACCCGAAGGGCGGCGAAGTGGGGCGCGGTTTCTTTGGTTACTTGCTTTGCCGCGCAGCAAAGAAAGTAACTTGCCGCCGGGCAACCCCCGGCCAAAGCCGCCAAGCCCCTCCCCTCCGTCACCGCCCCCGAATCAACGCCGCCAACCTTTCCCGATTCCGCTCCACCTCAACCGCCGGCTTCCTGGCCGGCGGCGCCGGGTCCCGCACCGGCCGGCGTTCGATGCGCTGCCAGGGCACGTTCCACAGGTTGATGGGGGGAAAGATCAGATCAGGCCAGGAATAAGCCACGAAAGTCTCCTCGCGGTCAGTGCAAAACGGTTTGAAAAGAGTGAAAGGCGGTCCCTCAGCCGCACGCCCCCACCGCTCCGCAGGCGGTGCAGAAATCGCAGCCATCCTTGCGGATGACCGTGTCGTTGCCGCATTCCTTGCAGCGCTTGCCCTTCAGCGCCGGCAGGGGGGTGGCGGTCTGGCCGCCGCCGGCGTTGACGGCGGGTTCCTGCAGCATGCCCATCTGCACGATGGGCTGGCCGTCCTCGGTCAACAGGCCGAGCATGGCGAAGCGGTGGATGATGAGCTGGGCCACGTAGGCCACGGTGGAGGGCCAGGTCTGGCTTTTCTCGGAGCCGGGCACCTTGGCCATGAAGTCGCCCAGGGGCTCGGGGTAGTCCACCAGCTTGCGCAGCTTCATGCCGATCCAGGCCGGGTCCAGCACGCGCATGTCCAGGGACAGCATCTTGCACAGGCCGTCCAGGGCGCGCGGGTAGACGCCGTCGGGGAGGGTGATTTCCTTCAGGCCGAGGACGAAGTCGTCGCCGGAGGCGGGGTTGAGCACGTCCACGGTCCAGGACAGGGTGCCGTCGGTGCCGGTCTTGGGTTCCTTGGCGCTGAACAGGGCGTCCAGCAGCGGGCTGGCGGCTTCCACGTCGAGGGCGTGGAGCTGTTCCAGGCGCCAGCGCACGATCTGGGCGACGGCGGACACCACGCTGGGCACCTGGCGCGGCTCGCCGTCCGGCGGGAAGGGGATGGCGCAGGCGTCGTCGCCCCGGGTCTTGGCGAGGCTGTCCAGCTTGTGTTTGAGCCAGGCGCGGTCGTTGGCGCGCATGTCCATGGACAGGCTCTTGGCCAGGGCGCCGATGCCGCGCGGCTGCTCGGCGCCGTTGACCCAGACCTCGAACGGGAAGGCGCGGCCGCCGCCGTTCTCCACGTGACCAATGAACAGGGCGAAGCTGCCCTGGGGGTATTCGATCATGTAGCTCCAGGCCGGGTTGCCGCCGGGCAGGCGCGGGCGGCCGGGCCACTTGAGGCTTTCCAGGACCGGGGCGGGCAGGGTCTTGATCTCGATGCGGCGGTTGACGTCGCCGGTGGCGAAGTCCTGGGGCGCGGCTTTGTCGGGCTCGACGGACAGCACGCTGCCCAGCACGGCGTTGGGCCGGTAGGTGGTGATGCCCTTGAGGCCGGCCTTCCAGGCGGCGGTATAGAGCTGCTGGAAGTCGCCGAAGGGGTAGTTCTCCGGCACGTTCACCGTCTTGGAGATGGCGGAGTCCACGAAGGGGGCCACCACGGCGACCATGTTCATGTGGGCCAGGGCGGAGATTTCCAGGGCGGTGACGAAGCCCGCCGGCAGGTTCTCCATGTCGCCGCCCTGTTCCTTGTAGCGGCGGTAGGCGTGGTCCTCGACCTGGTAGTCCTTGGTGCCGCCGTCGGCCATGCGCTTCTTGCGCGTGTAGTACCAGGAGAAGGGCGGCTCGATGCCGTTGCTGGCGTTGTCGGCGAAGGCGAGGGAAATGGTGCCGGTGGGGGCGATGGAGAGCAGGTGGGAGTTGCGGATGCCGTGCTCGCGGATGTCGGCTTTCAGTTCCGCCGGCAGGCGCGAGGCGAAGTTGCCGCTGGAGAGGTACAGGTCGGCGTTGAACAGGGGGAAGGCGTCCCGCTCCTTGGCCAGTTCCACCGAGGCCTTGTAGGCCTCGTCGCGCATGAACTCGGCGGCCTTGCCGGCGAAGGCCCGCGCCTCGTCGCTGTCGTAGCGCAGGTTCAGCATGACCAGGGCGTCGCCCAGGCCGGTGAAGCCCAGGCCGACGCGGCGCTTGGATTGGGCTTCAAGATGCTGCTTCTCAAGGGGCCAGGCGGTCAGGTCCAGCACGTTGTCCAGGGCGCGCACAGCCACGGCCACCACCTTGGCGAAGCCGGTGAAGTCGAAGTCCGCGTCCGCCTCGAACGGGGAGCGCACGAAGCGGGTCAGGTTCACCGAGCCCAGGCAACAGCAGCCGTAGGGCGGCAGGGGCTGCTCGCCGCAGGGGTTGGTGGCCTCGATGGTCTCGCAGTAGGAGAGATTGTTGTCCCGGTTGATGCGGTCCAGGAACAGCACGCCGGGCTCGGCGTGGTCGTAGGTGGAGTGCATGATCTGGGACCACAATTCGCGCGCCTTGAACTTGCGGTAGACCCAGATGCCGTCGCCGCGCTGGTAGGCGCCGTCCGCCTTCTGCTCGGCGCCGGGTTCGGCCTTGTGGATCAGTTCCACGTCCGCGTCCGCTTCCACGGCCTGCATGAAGGTGTCGGTGACGCCCACGGAGATGTTGAAGTTCTTCAGGTCGCCGCTGTCCTTGGCGTGGATGAAGGCCTCGATGTCCGGATGGTCGCAACGCAGCACGCCCATCTGGGCGCCGCGCCGGGAGCCGGCGGATTCCACCGTCTCGCAGGAACGGTCGAACACGCGCATGTAGGAGACGGGACCGCTGGCGCGGGACTGGGTGCCCTTCACCAGGGAACCCTTGGGCCGGATGGTGGAGAAGTCGTAGCCGACGCCGCCGCCCCGGCGCATGGTCTCGGCGGCCTCTTCCAGGGCCACGTAGATGCCGGGCTTGCCCTCGCTTTCCCCGGAGATCGCGTCGCCCACCGGCTGCACGAAGCAGTTGATGAGGGTGGCCTGGAGCTCGGTGCCGGCGGCGGAATTGATGCGCCCGGCGGGGATGAAGCCTTCCTCCATGGCCTGGAAGAACTGGCGTTCCCAGTGGGCCCGCTCGTTCTTGCGTTCCGCCATGGCCAGGGCCCGGGCCACGCGCAGGCGCACGTCGGTGACGTTCTGCTCGCTGCCCTTGGCGTACTTCTCCAGCAGCACTTCGGTGGAAATGGCTTGTTCTGCGAGCTCCTGGAACAGGGCTTCCTGCATGACGGCGTCTCCTTGCCTGATGTGCCTGCGAGCAGGCTTTATTAACTAAATGTATGGTCGAGCTTGTTTATTAGACGCTATATCCAGTGTTTTCAAGAAGTATTTTCTGATGCTCGCGGGGGGGGGCGGATCCGCCGCGGTGGTGGCCGGATGAGGGCAATGCGCGGTCCCCGCTCGCGGCGGAAGCCGGTAACCCGGTCGTGCCGGCGGATGAAGCCTTTGCCGGCTGTGCCGGCAAACGGAAGCCGTCCTTCGGCCGCGCGCTTGCCGGTGCCCGAAAAGCCGTGCGCAGCCCGCCTAAGCAGCCGAGTCATGGCCGCCCTGGCCCCGGGGGCAATGTTATAGTTGCCCGTCGGCGGCAGGCGCGGGTGGCATCGCGGCGCCTTCTTCCGCAAGGGATGCCGGCATTGGGTCTGGCTGGCCGCGCGGGGTGAATTGTCGAGAAGCGGGACGCCGTTGTATGTTTTCCGGCCGCAAAGGCAACCCGACCGCCGGGGCGAGCGAACCTGGAGAGCGTTGGCGTTCCATCCGGCGAATGGCATCCGGGATGCCGAGAAAAGGAGAAGGCAAGTTGAGGAAGTTCCACGCGAGTTGGCTGATCATGCTCTTGACGGTCTGGTCTGGCAGGGCGCTGGCCGAGTTGCCCTGGACCCCCACCGAGGACGAATTCCGTTCCCTGCCGCAATATTGCAAGGTGAAGATGACGCAGCCGGAAAGCAGCCCCGAGTGGCAGCAGTGGCACCAGACCCTGGGCAAGGATTTCCTGCACGTCCACCACTATTGCGCCGGGATGAACTTCGCGGCCCGCTCTTACCGGTTGCCGGACGAGAAGGACCGGATCTACTTCCGGAAAAAGGCCTTCACCAACTTCCAGTACATGTTCGAACATGCCGATGCGACCTTCAGCCTGATGCCGGATATCTACATGAGCCGGGGCCGGCTATACATGAGCGGCAGCGACGCCACCCTGGCCATGGCGGATTTCAAGAAGGCGGCGGAACTCCGGCCCGACATGGCCAGCGCCTATCTGGCCCAGGCGGATTGGCTGGTCAAGTTCAAAAAGCCGGATCAGGCCTTGGTGGTGGTGACGGAGGGTTTGCGCCACGCGCCGGACAGCAAGAGCCTGCAGAAGCGCTATGTGAGCTTGGGCGGCAAGCCGCCTTATCCCGAGCCTGTGGCCAAGGTTCCGGAGAAAGCTCCGGCAGCTCCGGCGCCTTCTCCGGAACCGGCTCCAGCGGCCGCCGAGGGCCAGCGGCCAGGTCAGCCCGCGACCGCGACAAGCCAGCCCGAGAAGGCCGCCGAGCCGGAACCCGCCGTCGAGCAGCCCGCGGAGAAGATTGGCAATGCCACCAACCCCTGGTGCCGGTTCTGTCCGGAACTGCCCGCCAATCCAAAACAAGCAGAATAGTTTTCCCGCCCTATGACCACCAAACCGGCTTCCTCGGATTTCCAGTCCTCCGATCGCGACGTGCGCGACCTTCGCTTTCGCACGGAATTGGCCTTGTGGCGCGCCGGCAAGCGTTTGCGCCACCGGCTGCGTCCGGCGGACAGCCGGGCTTGCTTGTTCATCACGGGGGCTCAACGTTCCGGCACCAACATGCTGATGGAGTGCCTGGATTGGAGCGGCCAGACCGACGCGTTCCACGAGTCCGACCCCCGGGCCTTCCTGGACTACCAGATGCTGCCCAGGGACGTGATCCATGGCCTGGTCGGGGACTCCCGTTTTCCCTGCGTGGCTTTCAAGGCCCTGTGCGAGGCCGAACAGACCCGGGATCTGCTGGAGGAGTTCAAGCCGGCCAAGGCCATCTGGGTGGTTCGGGATTTTCGCGATACCGTGAATTCGGCCATCCGCAATTTCCCGGACTTCACCATGCGGATCCGGGAAATGGCCGAGGATCCCGACTCGGTGCCGGGGTGGTTCGCCCGGGGCATGTCCGGGGAAACCCTGGCGTTCCTGCGCCGGATGAACCTGCCGGGCATGACCTCGGCCAGCGCCTCGGCCCTGCGCTGGTACATCCGCAACGTGCTGTTCTTCGAGCAGGGACTGGAGCGGGACGAACGGGTGCTGGTTGTCCACTACGGTGATCTGGTGACCGAGCCCGTCGTCACCTTGGAACGGGTGTTCCGCTTCAGCGGCCTGACGGACTTCTCCCCCTTCATCACCCGCAAGGTCCACGCCCGCTCCATCCGCAAGAACCCGGAGCCGGACATCCATCCGGATATCCGCCAGGCTTGCATGGAACTGCAGGAACGCTTCCACGGCTGACGTGGCCGGGCCTGCCGGCCGGCCACGTCAGAAGGGCATGGCGTAGCCCAGGCGCTGCATGGCCGCGCCGCACACCTCCGCGAAGATGGCGCGCTGCTGGTCCGTCCAGGCCTCATGGACCGGCGGGCGTTTGGCCATTCGTTCCCGGACATCCACGTTGGATTCGTTGCTGACCGCCGCCAGGGGATGGATCTGGTTGGTGCCGGCGAAATGGGCCGGCTCCGGATCGTAGTCCAGTTCCAGGAAGGTCTGGATGTTGCGGAAGACGGTTTCCGGCGCGTCCACCAGATCCGCGTGGCGGACCGTGACGGCCCGCTCGAACTCGGTGAGAAAGACGAAATCGTCCACGCTCCGGACCCATTCCTCGCACTGCCTGCGGAAGTCCAGTTCCTTGAAGCCGTGGAACTTGGTGCGGGAGTTGACCACGTCGATGCCGCTCCTGTGGATCATGACGAAGCGGGCCGCCGGGTACAACTTCAGCAGGCCCTCCGCCACCTCTCGCACGGCGAAGGTCTTCGCGCACCAATGGGTCTTGGTGAAAAGGTTGAAGGAGCCTTTCAGGCTGTCCCGAACCATGCTGCGCAACCCATAGCGGAGGCCGAAGGCGCTTTCATAGGCCAGCTTGCGCAAGGCCTTGTAGATGTAGGCGTGGCTGACCTGGAGAGACTTCAGGTAATAGTCCAGTTCCCGCTGGTCGGCGAATTCCAGGTTGTAGACCATGCCGCCGATGTCGGTCAGGAACGGATCCTCGCCGTTGAAGCTGTAGATCCGGCGGTGCTTGCCCAGGGCGTGGAGCAGCGCGCTGGTGCCGGAGCGGCTGCCGCCCACCACGAAGATGGGCCGGTCTTCCACCTTGCGGGCCAGCAGGCCGCCGATTGCATCAAGTACGCACACGGTAAGTCCTCTCTGGAGATCAGGCCGGCTGCCAGCCCGATTCGCCCAATACCTGCCGATAGACCTGGCAGACCCGGCGCACGTGTTCCGCCACCTCGAAGGTGGCCAGGGCGTGCTTCCGGGCGGCCTGGCCCAGTTGCTGGCGCAGGGCGGGATTCTGGTGGAAGCGCAGGATGGCGTCGGCCAGGCTGGCCGCGTCGTTGGCCTGGAACAACAGGCCGGTGACGCCGTCCTCGATCATCTCCACCGCGCCGCCGTGGTTGGGGGCGATGAGCGGGCGGGCCATGGTCAGCGATTCGATGACCACGGTGCCCAGGGGCTCGGGGGAGGTGGAGGCGGAGAGCACCACGTCCAGGCCGTTGTAGAGGGTGGTCATCTCCTTCACGTGGCCGGTGAAGATGACGCGGCCCTTCAGCGCCGGGCTTTCCGCCATCTCCCGCAGCTCTTGCTCGTAGGCTATGCACTCGTCCGGCGTGCCGCCGACGATGGCGAACAGGGCATCGGGCATCTTCGGGATCAGTTGGCGCACGGCCTCCAGGAACAGGCGCTGGCCCTTCCAGGGGATCAGCAGCCCGACCAGGCCGACCACGAAGCGATCGTCCGGGATGCCGTGGCGCTGGCGGAACTGGCGGCCGTCGGCGTTCACGTCCAGCTTGTCCAGTTCCAGGCCGTCGTAGATATAGGTGCGCTTGTGCGCTGGCACCCCCAGCCTGCCGATGCTCTCCGACACCCAGTGGGAGACGGGGATGAAGTGGTCCGGCAGCCGATAGAACCAGGCCATGGACAGGGAGCCGACCTGATCGCCCCGCACATGGGCGATGACCGGGATGCCCAGCAGCCGGCCCACCATCAGGGCGGCCCGGTTGCAGGAGGGCTCGTTGTTGGCGTGGATCAGGTCGGCCTTGAAGCGGCGGGCGGTCCACAGCAATTGCAGGAAGAAGGGGACGAAATTGCCCAGGTCGTCGAGGCGGGCGAGGAACTGGCCGGCCAGCCAGCGGGCTCCGGGCAGCTTGTCCGGCCAGGCGGCCTTGGCCAGATTGCGCTTCATGCCCACGGTGTCGAAACGGCGGTCCGGCAGGAAGCGCCAGGGGGCATCGTGGGCGATGTCCTGGTAGAGGGGACTGCCCAGGCCGGTGACCACCATGGGCTCGAACTCGTTCCGGTCCAGGTTGCGGACCAGATGCCTCAGGCAGATGATGGCGCCGCCGTAGCCGATGCCGTTTTCCACGTAGAGAATGCGCTTCTTTTTCGGGGTTTGCGTCACGTCTCAGTCCGTCAGTCGTCGTTTGAATTCGCGCAAGGAACGGATGGCCCCGCCGGGCAGCAGGCTCAGGCAGGCGTAGGCCAGAGCCCGCGCGCCGGGGCGCGCCTTGAGACTGGCCAGCATGGGTGCCCGGGCCCGGTCGGGTTGTTCCGACTGGAAATACCAGTAGCCCAGCTCCCACAGGGCGTTGGCCACCAGGGCGTCGGCCTCCACGCCTTCGTTCTTGAGCTGGGGGCGGCCCCAATCCCGGATGCGTTCCATGACCCGCACCATGTCCCGCAGCAGGCGTTCGGTGTGCTGGGTGGCGTTGCTGTCGTGGAGCCGGTAGCGCACCAGCACCTCGGGCAGGCAGACCACGCCGTATTTCGCGGCGATGCGCGCCCAGAGTTCCAGATCCTCGCCATAGCGGATGGCGGTTTCGAACACGCCCACATCGTCCAGGGCCGCCTTGCGCACCATGACGCTGCTGGTGGGCAGGAAGTTGGTCCGGACCAGGCGGCTAAGGGCCTGGGGCAGGGGGGCGCCGGCCAGGTTCCGGAATTCTCCGGCCAGCCCCTGGCGCTCGAACAGGGAGGCCAGCAACACATGGTCCTCGGCGTCCACGTCGCAGCGGTCGCTGGCCACCAGGCCCACTCCGGGATGCCGCCGGAAGACGGCCAGTTGTTTTTCCAGCTTCTCCGGCAGCCAGAAGTCATCCGCGTCCAGGAAGGCCACCAGATCCCCGGTGGCCTCGGCGATGCCCTTGTTGCGGGCGGCGGAGACCCCGGCGTTGTCCTGGCGGATGTAGGTGATGCCTTCGCCCAGGCCCGCGACCACTTGGGCTGTGTCGTCCTTGGAGCCGTCGTCGACGATGAGGATCTCGTCCACCGGCCGGGTCTGCGCCCGCAGGCCGGCGATGGCCTGGGGCAGGAAGCGGGCCGCGTTGTAGGCGGGGATGACGACGCTGACGCGCAGGGGGGCGATGGGGTCGCTCGTGGCCGGCATTTTATGAATTTGTCCTGTCTTCTCGCAGGGCCGGATCCTCGGCCACCATGGCTTCCAGCTTCCGGCGCAGTCCTTCCAGGATTTCGGGATGGGCGGTGGCGACGTCGTGGAGGCAGGCCGGGTCCGCGCTCAGGTCGAACAGCTTGTATTCGACGCCGTGGCGCATGGGCTGGCGCACCAGCTTCCAGAGGGCGGTGCAGAGCATGCGGTCCTTCGCCTCGATGACCAGGCGCTTCCAACTGCGCTTGATGGTGATGGTGCCCAGGTTCTTGTCCGGGATCTCGAGCAGGTCCGGCAGATCCGGGTAGGCGATGTGCTCCGGCTCCAGGCTGGGAACCCGGGTGAACCAGACGCCGGTCTCCGAGTAGGCCGCCAGATCCGGGACGGCCTGGGGATCGTCCAACGCGGCGCGCAGGGACACGCCCTGCATCTGGGCCGGGATGGGCAGTCCGACCAGGTCCAGGAGGGTGGGGGCGATGTCGATGCTGCGGGTGACGGCGTCGATCTGCTTGCCGCCGGCCAGGCGGGGGTCGTACAGCACAAAGGGGATGCGGGCGCCCTCGTCGATGATGACGCTGTTGCCTTGGCCCCAGGTTTCCCGCTCGAAGAATTCCATGCCGTGGTCGCTATAGACGGCGACGATGGTGTTCTGATCCAGGCCGCAGGCGGCCAGGTGGTCCAGAATGCGCTTCAGTTCGTCGTCGAAGGCTTTCACGCAGCCGTCGTAGAGGTTGAGTATCTGGTCGAAATCGAAATGGGCCTTGCCCTGGCCCTGGCGGTGCACCACCTCGAAGGGTTCGTTCAGCCCGCCCATGACGAACTTGGAGTCCCCCCGGTAATCGGGATCGGTGTAGCGGGTGTAGTAGGGATATTCAGAGCCGAAGGGGCCGTGGGTGGAGGAGATGAAGACGTTGGCGAAGAAGGGGCGGTCGCCGTCCCGGGCCAGTTCGCTGATGGCGCGCCGGGTGGCCCGGCCCAGCTTGCGGGTCATGGGAATGCCGGCGAGGAAGTAGAGTTCGGGCAGGAAGCGGTGGCCGAAGTCGTTGTGGGTGAAGAGGGACAGGAACAGGCGCAGATCCTTGGGGCCCTGGCGCAGCAGGTAGCGGATGTTCCATTGGTCCTCGGGCAGGTCCACGGTCTCGAAACCAAAGGGGAACTTGCCCAGGTCGGAGCCGCACCAGTCGCTGATGGCCAGGGTCCGGTAACCGTGGCTGGCGAGAAAGCCGGGCAGGGGGGTGGGGCCCAGGTCCGCTTCCGCAGCGGTGGCGAAGTTGTCGCGGATGCCGTGGACGTGAGGCCACCGGCTGCATAGCAGGGAGGCCAGGCTGGGGGCGGTACGGGCGCACGGCACGAAGCAGCGGGTGAGTTGGATGCCGCGGCGGGCAAGGTTATCCAGATTGGGGGTGAGATCCCGCTTGCCGCCAAGCCGGTCATGGCGCAGGGAATCCACCCCGATGAGCAGGATATTGGGCTGTTCGGCGGTCCCGGTGGATATGACGGCCGCGGGTTCCCCGGGGCTCCGCCAGATCAGGAAGTGCAGGAGGACGGCGGCGTCCATCAGCGCCAGGCCCAGGGCCGAACTGGTCTGGCCGGCCTGGAACAGGGCCCAGGCGCCGGTCAGGGCGGCCAGCAGGAAACCCGCGACCAGCAAGCCCTGGGCCCATCCGATCCGGCGCGGAGTCAGGAGCGCCCACAAGCCGAAGAAGCGGCTGGTCCGGTAATTGGAGGATGCCTCGATGCTGCCGGGTATGAACAGCAGGTGCCGGCAGAACTGGAGTCCCGTGATCAGGGCGATGCCCAGGGCGGCGAACAGGGCCTGCGCCTGGGGGGTGAGAGGGAAGGGCAGGCTGGCGGCCAGGGACTGGTAGAAGGCGACGCCGGCGAAGCCCATGGCCACGGAAACCAGCCAGGCCCACAGCGCCAGCCGGGACAGGGCATAGATTGAATAGGAGACGTTGTGCGCCATGATCTCGGCCTGCAAATGGGGGCCGGTGCGGGAAAAATGGCGCAGGGACTGGACCAGCAGGAGCAATACCCAGAGGCTGGCGACGCCCAGTATCCCCAGCAGGCCGGCCCATTCCGGCTGGCCGCCCAGGAGCAGACCGACCAGGGCGAGCAGCGGCGCAAACGCGATGCGCAGGGTCAGGCCGGCGTTGCCCTTGGGTTCACCGCGCGCGCCGAGCGCCCGGGGAGACATGCGTTCCGAGAAGCCCCGGATTTCACCCAGGGTGGCGGCCGCCCGGATCAGATGGAAACGGCGTTTGTCCGGCCTCAGGGTGAACAGACTGGCGGCCAGGTGGGTCGCCAGCTTGCGCCAGACATAGCGTGGAATGAAGCCGATGGACTGGCCCATGCGCATCACGGCGAAGGTGCGCTTGTAGGCCAGGCGCAGCAGGAACCCCAGCTTCAGGCGTTCCGGGTCCACGTAGTGGTACTGGAGCATGGCGGGTTCGTAATAGATGCCCTCCCCCAGGGCGATGGCCTTCTTGATGTAGGCCGTATCCTCGCCTCCCCCCAGATTGTGGCCCCGGGGCCCCAGGGAGGTGGAAAACTGGCCGACCCGTTGGATGACATGGGCGCGCATGGCCAGATTGCCGCCGCTGGGCAGATCGTCCTGTTCCACCAGGCAACGGGCGCTGCTGCCCAGGTCGTAATTGGGGACCGGGCCCGGATAAATCCGGTAGGGGCCGTCGTTGCGGATCCAGCCAGGCTCTTGGCCGCTCCAGTCGGGCAGCAGGCGGCCGCAGAAGATGGCGTATTCGGGGTGTGTGTCGGCCGCCCGGCAAAGCTGGACGAGAAAGTCCTCGGCTACCCGCTGGTCGTCGTCCTCGAGGAAGACCAGGTCCGCCTGTAGGCGCGGCAATGCGCTGTTGAGCGCGTGGGACTTGCCGGGCACCGGTTCGGCGAACCAGGCCAGGGGCAGCCAGTTCCGGGCGACGGTCTGCGCCTGGTAGGCCTCCAGTTGGGCATGGGTCTCGTCGGTGCAGGCGTTGGCCGCGACCAGGATGTCTATGCGCCAGTCCGGCGGACGGCTTGCCGCATTGAGGGAAGTCAGCACGTGCGCGAGCAACTCCGCCCGGTTATGCGTGCAGATCAGCACGGTGAGGTGTTTGCCGCCCATGGCTAGCTTCCGTCAGGGATGACGATGGGTTTCACGCCCGCTCTCGCGTCGGGCCCGGGATGGCAGCCGACGCCAAAAGCAACCTGGGGCAGCGATGGTCGTTTCCCCCCTGGCCGCGGACCTTGGGCGGAATGGGGGCGCTCGGCGGGGATGTGGACCTCATCGGATTCCGATCATGCGCGGGACTTTCCGCAGTTGAAAACGCAGCGCGTGGAACGACCAGCGGTAGCGTTCCCGCATGGTTGGCGTGGCCGAGCCGCCCAGGCGCGGGCGAAGCAGGCGAACCGTCGATGCAAGGGATTGCTCGAGGTTGCTTTGGAACACCATGAAGCCGTGCGGCGCGTCGTGACTGAACAGCTCGTCGAGCATTCCGGGCGCCAAGGCGCGCAGTTGTTCGGCGGACCACAGCGACGCTTTCGCATAGGGGATTTTTTCGCTGTCCGAATAGAATTTTCCCGTCTCGCCGCGCATCAATAGATAGACCCAATAAAGGGAATATTCGGACCAACGCAACTGATGCATATCCAGCAGGGCGACCGCCCAATCCTTGTCCGGATATTTCTGGGTCAGGAAGGCGATCAGCCCAAGGACGGAGGGGGCGTGCAGGAGAGCGGGAGTCACGCCGATGACCGGCTGTTCGTCGGCGATGTCCAGGTCGCCGCCCAGGACCTGCCGACTCCCGTCCCACCATTTCCTGTGGTATTCGGCCGGTTCCTTCTGCCAAATGGCCTTGCCCTCGTGGAACAGGAAGTCCTCGGTCACCGGGCGCGTGCACAAAACATCGGCATCGAGGGTCAGGTACCAGTCCGTGTGGATGTGGCCGGCCACCGCCAGTTTGAGGGCCTGCTGCTTGTACCAGCCCCGGGAGTTGGCAATGCTGGGACAGATGAGGCCCTCGTCGATGACGCGAACGGGCAATGCGGCGTCACCGGCCAGGGCGGTCCGACATTCGGCCAGATTCTCGCCCGGCGTGATGACCAGCAACTCGTGAACGAGCCCGTGACTCAGGAAATGCTTGATGGACGGCAAGCCGATCGCGATGAAGCGGTCGAGGTCCGATACCAGCCGGTCTGGGTCGATTCGAAGGGCGAGTACGAGGGTTATTTGCATGGTATCCAAGTGCGATTGCCGGCGCTTTCAGTGCCCGTCGAGCAAATAAGTAAAAGATTTTGATGAATTTTGAAATCGATGGCGAGGGTTAGTGCCTTTTCCTACGGGAGTAGCCGACGATGTTTCCCCAGGCATGGGCGGCCGTCATGGCCTGCCGCAGCCGCCCCTTGCCCTGGCCGAGGTAGAGGGACAAGGACTTGCCGCATTGGCTGAGAAATTTGCTCGCCAGGAAGGGCGGAATGCCGGCGACGGTGCGCGGGTAGTCCGGCAACACGTGCTCGCCTTCCTGGAGTCCCGCCCGGTAATGCAGCCGCAGGAAATAGGAGCGCTTCAGGCGCCAGGGCTCGACAAAGTGGAAGACCGCCATGTCTGGCCGGTAACGAATCTTGACGCCCCGCTCCAGCAAGGCACGGAACATGATGGCGTCCTCGCCGCCGCCAATGTCCGCTCCCTCCCGGTTATAGCGGCGATCGAAGCGCAGGGACGGATCGTCCCGGAACAGGCGCATGTCGTAGGCGATGTTGGCCGTCCACACGGGCGTGTCTTCCCGCTCGATCCAGAAGGCCTGGGGGCTATGGTCCACCTCCGCCAGAAACCCGAGCAGTTCGTCTTCCAGCCAGCCGGGGCGCGCATGAGGGGTGAAGTCCACCTGCACCCGGCCGCCGGCGCATTGGGCGCCCTCGTTCAGCAGGGCATCGCAGGCGGCGGCCAGCAGGCCGGGTTGGGGCATCTCGTCATCGTCGATGAAGACCAGGATGTCGCTGTCCAGGGATTCCTCGATGGCGCGGTTGCGCGCCGGCACGATGCCCTGGGCCGTCTCGGTGACCACGCGCAGGGCGGGGCCGGGCTGCCGGGACAACTGTTCCAGCACTTCCAGGGTGTTGTCCGGGCTGTTGTTGTTGACCGCGAGAAGGTCGAAGGGATGCGGGCAGGATTGCGCCCGCATGGCGGCCACCAGGTCCGGGAGTCGATCGGCACGCTTGTACGTGCAGAAGGCGTAGGTCAGTTTCATGGCGTGCGTGGGTCGGTGGAGCTGGGCTTGCGTTCCAGAAGCCGGATCAGATTCTTGTGCACGGACAGCGGCAGCAGCGAAGGTAGCATGTATTTCCAGTCGGGTGGCTTCCCGTACCCGTCCCGCATCACCCGCCTGAAGATTGCCCGGGCGGCGACCAGATCCCGGTCCCAGTAGGCGATGTAGCCGCGTTTCAGCAGTTCGCCGCTGGTCATCTCGCGCACCTTGTCCTTGCCGAACATGTCGACGAAGCGCGGGTTCTCTTCCAGAAAGGCTTGCTGCACGGCGTAGTGGCTGAGGGCGATGCGGCCCCGGTTGCTGGTCATCTGGTTGCCGTGGAAGCGGTAGAAGGCCAGCACTTCCGGAACCAGCACCAGCCGGTTGCGGGTGGCGGCGCGGATCCACAGGGCGAAGTCCTCGCAGCTTTTCAGGGCGGGGTTGAACAGGCCGGCCGCGAACAGGACATCGCGCCGGGTCAGCGCGGCGTGCACCGGCCAGCCCACGCCTTCCACCAGCTTTTCCAGTTTGTCCGGCATGGCCTCGTAATCGGGGGGGACGTAGGGCCGCCCGCGCGGACCGGGCAGGCCCACGTTCTGCCAACCGCAATAGGCGATGCCGGCGCCCGAGCGCTCCAGAGCCTCGACCATGCGCGCCAGGAAATCCGGGGTCCACCAGTCGTCCGCGTCGAGAAAGGCGAAGGCCTCGCCGCTGGCGACGCGGATGCCCGCGTTGCGCGCGGCGGGCAGCCCGGCGTTGGCCTGGCGCACGACGCGGATGCGCTCGCCGTAACGGTCCATGATGGAGGGGGAATCGTCGGTGGAACCGTCGTCCACGACGATGATTTCCTTGTCGGCATGGCTCTGCCCCAGGGCGGAATCCAGCGTCTCCGCCAGGAACTGGCTGCCGTTGTAGCAGGGGATGATGATGGATACCCGGGTCATGATCCGCTCAGTCTGCGCAGTAGTTGGGAAGCATGCATGCCGGCCAGCCGGGGCCAGGCGATGTCGTTGGCGGCATAGGCCAGCTTGCGCGCCAGGGTGGATGCGGTGTCCGTGTTGTATACGGTGAGCCGGCGCACCAGATAGGCGTCCTTGTCCAGCAGCGCCCACCCGGATTGGGTGGTGCAGGCGTGGCGGTAGCCGGCCGCGCGGGCGGCGGCGGCGCAGCGCGCGTCGTGAAGGCCGTAGGGGTAGGCCAGACCGGCCACCGGCGCGCCCAGGATGTCCTCGATCCTGGCCTTGGAAGCCGCCAGTTCCTCACCCAGGGCGGCGTCGTCCAACTGGGGGAGTCTGGCGTGACTCACCGTGTGGGAGCCGATTTCCATGCCGGCGGCGTGCATTTCGCGCAATTGAGCGGCGTCGAGCAGGCGCAGGCTGGGCATGTCCGGATCGGACCAGCGCGGTGCCTGGCCGACGGAGCCGCTGACGATGAACCAGGAGGCGCGCATGCCCCGGGCGGCAAGGGCGGAGAAGGCGGGGAAATTGTCCGCGTAACCGTCGTCGAAGGTGATGGCCACGGTGCGCGCGGCGGGTACCGCATGGCCGCCGGCGAGGTCGGCCAGGGTGACGCAATGCCAGCCTTCCGCCTTGAGGAAATCCAACTGGGCTTCGAACATCCGCCGGGATACCGCCCAGGGCCAGCGCGGACGCCCGGGCTCCGGGGCGACCGAGTGATACATGAGGGCGAGCGGCCCGCGGATGTGGGCGCGGCGGTGCAGGAGGCGGGAAAGCGTGGCGCTCACGAGGCGGCTCACTCCGGGGCCAGTCCGTGGACTTCCCGGTCGATGCGGTCCAGCACGGCCGAGTCGACGCGGGTATCGAATTTCCGCGCGAAATCCATGCCGCTCGCCATGACCCGGTCGTAGTCCGAGGCGAGGATGACCTTGGGGCTGGGGTCGATCTTTTCGTTTTCCCAGTGGACATAGCGGCGGTTGTCGTGCCGTATCCGCAAACGCCCCGCGTCCGCGGCGCTGTGGAGGATGCTGAGAACGCAGGATTCGTCCGGGTTCAATGTGCGCGCGTAATGGGCCAGGAACGCGGGATGGCCGCGGACGAAATCGCGCACGTATTCCAGGCTGGCGCGGGAGAAGTTGCCCCATTGCGGGCCCGCATAACAGGCTGTCTCGCGGGAGAACGGCGTCGGTACGCGGATGCCGATTCGACCCGGCAAGCCCTGCGGCATCCAACGGTAGCGGAACACGGGGTTGAGGGCGTTGGCGCGGTTGGCCAGGTTTTGCAGCCAGGCGACAAGACCGGGAAAACGGTAGGAATAAGGGAAGTCGGGCAAGCTGTAGTAACGGAACATGTAGCGGTCGAAACCTTCGCGGGCGCGCCATATCGGGTGCCGCGCGATGGGATAGGCGGTCAGGCAGGCGTCCTCCTGCATCCGGGAAAGGTCGGCCTCGATTTCCTCGATTTTCCTGATCGGATAATCCTGGCCGGATAAAAACACCAGCCAATCGAAGGCGTGGTGTTCCAAGGCCCACAGGCAAACGTCCAGGAACAGCCGGACCTGGGAGAAATCGCCCCAATGCACGGCCACCGGGCTGGGGTACAGGAAGGTGTTGCCGATCCCGGCGATGTCCGGGATGTCGCGGCTTTTCGCATCGTGGTGGATCAGCACGTCGCGCTCGCCGCCGCCCCGCGCCAGCAGGCGCGCCAACCTCTCCACCTGGCCGGGATTGGTGTGGGAGGCGATGAGATAGAGCGTCTTCATGGCGGTGGCGATCCTCGTGGTGGCACTCAGGTATCGGATCGGACCGCGACGCAGTCGAATTCGACGGGACGCAGAAACTCGTCGGCGTTGATGGGGTACATGCCGGTGACCACGAATTGTCGCGCATGGATCTCGGAGAGCATCTCGATGTGGCTGGGCATGTTCTCGTAGATGGGCATGATGGAAATCTCGGTCTGGAGCGCGAGAATCCGCTCCAGGCATCCCTGGGCGCCGCGCAGTACCTCCAGGTCGAACCCCTGGGTGTCCATCTTGAGGAAGATGCGTGCTTGCGGGATGTCCCGGGTGAGTTCGTCAATGATGCTGTCCAGCCGCTTGATCACGACGGTCTGCGTGGAGCTGACACTGCTCTCGGCGCCGAAGCGATCCTGGGAAAAGGCGTTGGGGGACAGAAACGAACTGAACACGCTGTGCTGGGTGACCTGGATTTCGCTGGTGCCCGCCTCGGCGCCGAGGGCGAAGTCGAACCCCCGCCAGAGCGGATCCTGTGCATGTTTCTTGTTGAGCTTCTCGAAATTGGCGCGCACGGGCTCGAAGGAGAGAATGTGGCCCTGGTAGCCGTTGCGCCGCAACATGGATGCGTACTGCCCCTCGTTCGCGCCCACGTCGAGGACGCAGTTGATTTTCAGGGCGGCGAGCACGGCCGCCAAATGGACGGCGACCGGTTCTTCCGGGTGCCGCACGATCGGCACGACGTCGTAGCCCCACCCTTGCAGCCAGGCGCGGGCCTTTCCCTGGGTGAAGCTGGAGAGCAGCGATTGACGTAGTTTGGAGCGCATGTGGTGGTCCCTTTTCAACAGTGGATTGGTGTGGCCCGAGGCAGGCATTCCCTCGCCCGGGTGGCGCCGCGCCAGGAAGCGCCCGAAGAGCGGCGGTTGGGTCTGGCTGCCGGTGTTCCCGGCGGCACGGCCGATCTTGATGCGCTTTTTACGCGAGGATCGGCGTTCATGGGGAAACCTTCGTGTTTCATGGTGAACCCGAAGTCTTCCTGGCGGAATCCCCTGTTCCGGGTTGGCCGATGCAGGCGACGATGGCGCGCGGTGTTTATGCCGGAACGGCGGATCGGCTCTCGCGGCCGGGCGGGCGACCGCATGGCGGGGATGGCTGCGCGCCCATCCACCGTGGACGGGGCGGTGTCCGGATGCATCCGGAGAGAGCGGGTCCGGTCATCCGCCAGCGCGAGACTCATGCGAATTTGTCCTTCAGACCTTGCCGGGCTTGCCGGGCCATGTTCAGCCAACGTTCCTTTTCGCTGGCGAGATGCGGTATGGGCGCGAGGAAGAACAGCAGGGCATACAGGCCGACCCCGGAACCGAGCATGACGGCCAGATAGAGGAAATCCCCCAGATGCCGGGCCGGCTCGAACGCCAGGTCGATGCCGTACCAGAGCGCCAGGACCGCCAGGTTCAGAAGGAAGGGCGCCGTCATGGCGAGAAGAATGCGGGACACCGGCATGGCAAGGCAGCGGGAGGCCAGCCAGGACATGTGCAGGGCGCCGTAGATGTTCGCCAGGGAGGCCCCCGCGGCCACCCCCAGCAGTCCGTACGGCAGACCGGCCACGGCGCCGAGAACCACGACGATCAACTGGGTGATCTGGACCGGAATTTCCCTGCCCAGCCAATTGCGGGCGCCCAGCACGGAGCCGGACAGGATTTCCATCATGATGAAGGGGCCCACCAGCGCCAGCAAAGCCAAGGGCTCGGCGGCGCCAACCCATTTCGCGCCATAGACGAAGCGGACCAACGGCAGGGCCAGCCAGGCGAGAGAGAGGAATACGGGCCAGACATAGACGCTGACCAGGGTGATGGAGCGCAGGAAGATATAGCGGCTGATATCCAGGTTGTCCTGTTCCTTCGCCAGCAGCCGGAAGGTCACCTGGTAGACGGAACCGGTGATCTGGGTATTGGGGATTTGCACCAGACTGCTGGCCTTGTTGAAGAGGCCCAGCACCATTGGCCCCAGGGTCCGGGAGAGGATGAAGCTGCTGGCCTGGCTGCGCAGATAGACGATGAAGTCCCCCACGGTCGTCAACATGCCGTAGCGCGCCAGATCCCGCCCTTTTCGCCATTCCATGGAAAAGCCGGGACGCCAGTCGGCGAGCGGGATGAGGAGAACCATCCGGACCACCGAGCCGACCAGTCCGCCCAGGACAAGACTCCATACGCCATGGCCCAGGTAAGCCAGGGTGATGCTGACGGCACTGGCCACAAGCAAGGCGCTGAGCCCCACCGCCGTCTGTGCCTTGAAGCGCATATGACGCGACAGGATGCTGGTCGGTAAATTGACAAACGGGCGGGTCAGGAAGGTCACGGCCGACAGGCGCAACAGGTCGGAATAGATCGGGTTGCCATACCAGACGGCGAACCAAGGGGCGGAAAAGAAAAATAGGGAAAAGATCAGGCAGCCGATGATGAATTGCAGTGTGAAAACGACATCGAAATCGTCTTTGCCGGCGGTATTGGCCCGGACCAGCGCCTGCCCCATCCCTCCGCCGGCAACAAAACCCGCCAAGCCGGTAAAGATCTGGATGGTGGTCAGCATGCCGAAGTCTTCCGGCGCCAAGAGTCGAGCCAGAATGATCCCGAATGCGAAAGTTAATATCTGCGTGCCGCTGCTTCCAGCTATAAGCCATGCAGCGCCCCGTCGGATATTGATGTTGTTTTTCATGGTCGGAAGGCTTTTCCGTTACCGGCTGGTTTTGAAGTGCATTTTTCTATTTCTTGCATTCAGGCGTGTCCCGGAGCCATTGGGGAGAGATTGGAAGCTTCGGATGGAATCGGAACGGTTGATCGGGTGGCGAAAAACTCGATTGCGGCGAACTGGCTGTTGGATGCGTTCTGTTTCGCGATGTTTATCCTATAAAAGGCGCCTGCCGAACGAGGCTGAAGGGGTTTTTGCGAGTTTCGCGGGCATCTGCGCGCCATTGCCGGCAGCCGCCAACGGGCTTTCATCTCCTTGGGACGCCGATTGTTTGACGCGGTCGAGCTCGGCGTTGCTTATATTCCATGCCACAAGGCAGGTGGCCACCAGATCGTAGTAGTAGTCGTAATAGGAAAGGCCCAGGAATGCGCCCGAGGTGGCATATCCAATCAAGCTGACCTGGAGCATCAGTCCGAGGTCTGATGCCCATTTCAGGGAAGGGTGATGGTTCTTGAGTTTGGCAAGTTTTCCACAGCGAAACCAAGTCAATAGGCCAAGCAGGACAAATAGGGAGAATCCGATCCACCCCTGTTCTCCGATCATCTCGAAATAGATGCTGTGGACGTCATGCACCATGCCGGGATTCGGGGCGAACATATCAAACACCTCGGGGATGAACATGTTCGCCCCACCCCCTGTGATGCTGTGATTGGCCATGCGGAAGGCGACCCACCAGGAATTGATGCGGCCCATCGCCGAGGCATCCTGGTCGTAGGTCTCTATGGTGTTCATGCGGTGCCACCATGTGTCCGGCATGAACAACAGGATGATTCCGGCGATGACCGCCACCATCATGGTCGAGCTCAGCTTGTAAGGGCTTTTCCACCAGAAGAAAAGGCCGATCATCATGATGCCGAGAAAGGCACCCCTGGACTGGGAGCCCAATACCGCGACAGAGGTGAGCAGCATCGCGCCAATCAGTCCTAGGCGGAGAATTTTTTTGGTGGTCTGCAACTGCAGGTAGCGCATCAGGGGAATGGTCATGAGCATTGCCAATGCCACTTCGTTGTTGCCGCCGATGAAGCTGCCCGCCGGTCCCCAGACGCGCGCGCTCCCGCCGGTCATGATGGTGAATATTCCGCCCTTCACCCCGTAGTAGCCGAGGGAAAGCGCCATGATCCAGATATACCCATTGAGCTTTTCCCGATCGGAAATCAGCGCCAGCGTGATGAAGACGAACAAAATCGTTTTCCAGAAGCGGTCCAGTTCCCTTAGCGCGCCCGACGGGTTGACCGCGAAGAAGGTGGTGATGCCGACCCAGATAAGCAGCATCAGAATGATTACCGACTCCGGCGCCCATACCTTGAGCTTGTGCTGTTTCCCGGTGAACAGGCCGATCAGGGTGAAGCCGGCGATGACCTGGGCGAAAGGCAGGGAGTAGGCGAAGCCGTAGGTCAGCCGGTGCGGGTTCATCAGGCTGAGCCAGGTCCACAGGTAGATGCCCACGTAGGGACGGGAGAAGACCTTGGAGAGCCCCCAAAGGACGATGGCCGTGAGCAGTATGTCTCGCATGGCTTTCTAAGGTGTGCCGGATAGGGGTTGATCGTTCGGCCGGTTGCCTGGCCGGTCGGGCATGGCATCGCCATCTTTTCGGGCCCGCGCCGCCTGTTTTCCACAGCCGAGGATACGATTGTTTCGCTCCACGGCGGGTTCGCTGCCGGGCCGCATGAACAGGAGTCTGCACCCCGTCGGCCGGTCGTTGATGAAGGTATTGTCTTCCAGCAGCAGGCGGTTCTCCGGGTAGGGCAGCTTTTCCGCGCCGTAGGCCACCATGGTCCCGTTTTCCGCCAGCGCGCCCTGTTGCAGCGTGTTGTCCCGGATTTCCGCGATGCCGCCGTTGGGCAGATCGATGAGGTAGCTGGAGCGGCCGCTTTCCTCGTCGGCGATGCGGTTGCCGACGATCAGATTTTCCCGGGCCCGGCTCTTGACCTGGTGGCCCACCACGGCCAAGTGGCTGACGCTGTCGCGCAGGGTGAATTTGGCCACCGCGCCGATATAGATGTTGTGGGAATAGCCGTCGCCGTGACCGTTGCCGGTGAACTCGCTGCGTTCCACGAGGATCTCGCTGGCTGCGTTCGTCCCGGCGAGTATGCCGTTCTCGTTGTTCTGGAACAGGCAGCCGCGCACCGTCAGGCCGCGTCCGTCCAGGCGGATGCCGGCGCCGTTCCGGTCGCGCACCCGGGTGTCGTGGAAACCGATGTTCTCCACCGTCGTGTCGTTGCCCCGGATCACCCAGAGGCCTTTGCCTTCCGCCGCCTCGCCCGCGGCGAACAGATGGGCCATGCCGTTCACGCCGCGCAGCGTCAGGCCATTGGCGCGCCAGACCGCCACGTCGCCCTGGTAGGCGCCGGCGTCGATCTCCACGAGATCGTTGTCCCGGGCGATGTTTGCCGCCTGGCTGGGCGCGCGCAACGCCCGATCCGGCCCCACCCGCAACACCTGGGCGGCCACGGGCCAGGCCGAAAAAGCCAGCAGGCACAGGAGGAGGGAGATGCTCGGGAAGCCGGTCATGGAGGTGTATTTCGGCAAACAGGCGCCATTCATTGAACCTTTTCCGGAGCGAGGGCGAATCTCACCTGCCATGCATGCTCCATCGCGGCGCCCTAGGCCATGTTCCTGAATGCGTCGCACAGGATGGGGATGCGCCGCTCCCAGGAATTCTCCACCGCGTATTCCCGTATCGCGCTCCGATCCCAGGGCGCGCTCAGCGCTTCGTCGAGCGCGCCGAGCAGGGCCGCGTGATCGCCGAAGGGCACGATCCGGCCCAGTTCCGGCCCGCACACCACCTCCGGATTGCCGTCGACGTCGGTGGTCACCACCGGCAGGCCGCAGGCCATGGCTTCCAGAAAGACGTTGGCCCAGCCCTCCCGGCGCGTCGCCAGGGCGAACACGTCCGCGGCGGAAAGCGGCCATTTCAGTTCGTCCGGCTTCATGGCGCCGAGAAAACGCACGTGCCGGGCCAGGCCGAGGTCGGCGACCTGCTGGCGCAGCTTGGCCTCCATGCTGTCCGCGCCGGTGGCGCCGCCGACGATCAGATAGATCAGGTCCGGGTGGCGCCGGACCAGCTCAGGCAGGCAGTCGATGACGCGATGAAAGCCCTTGCGCTCGATCAGCCAGCCCACCGACACCAGCACCGGCGCCGACGCGGGCAGGTCCAGGCGCCGCCGCGCTTCGTCCCGGTCCATGGGCTGGAAGCGCGCGCTGTCCACCGCGTTGCCCACGGCCAGGGTTTTCGCTTCCTCCGCGCCCAGGCTGACGGCCAGGCGGCGCAGGGAGTCCGACACGCCGAACACCCGGGCGGCCTGTTTCAGGCCGGCGGCGATGCGGCGCCGGAACGCGGGGGTTTCCGCGTAGGTCCGCTCCGAGCCGCGCAGGGTGATCGAGAGGGGAACCCGGAACCAGCGCGCGAGCAGGCTCGCGGCGTGACCGTCGGGATAGCCGAAATGGGCGTCGATCAGGTCGAAATCGAAGTCCCGCTTCAGTTTGCGCACGGTGAGATAACTGCCCAAGGCCATGGACAGGCTGTCCAGGTGCTTGAGCACGCCCGGCACGGACAGGAAGCGGGGCGCGTACACCTCGACGCCCCGCTGGGTCTCCCGGGCGGGCGCCACGGGCCGGAAGCGGGGCCGGAAGCGCCGGATCAAGCCCTCGCCGGGAAACCAGGGTTTGGGTGACACCACGACGATGGGCAGATGTTCGCCCACACGGAACATGCGCTCGCGGATGAACACGCCGGCGTTGGGATCGGCCGGGTTGGGGAACAGGCTGGAAAAAACCAGGATGCGGGGCGTCGCCTTCATTTCGCCGCAGCGCCCCTGGTTCGCGCCAGGGAGGCGGCCATGTCGATGACGCGGCGGGCATTTTCCAGCCAGGTCAGACGCCGGGTTTCGATGCTCCGGCGCGCGCCTTCGCCCAGTCTTACGCGCAGGCCGACATCCGTCAACAATTCATCCAGCGCGGCTTCGAAGGCGCCGGGCGTGTGGGCGTCAAACAGCTTGGCGTTGTCTCCGTCGCTCAGCACCTCCATGAGGTTGGGCTCGCGCGGGGCGATCACCGCCTTGCCCAGCGCCAGGTATTCGAACAATTTGAGGGGCGACGCATAGTGGGTGACGGCGGGCTGCAGGGCGATATCGAACGCCGCCACCATTTCCGGCACCTTGTCCCGGTGCACCAGTCCGGTGAAGGTGACCTGTTCGGCGATGCCCAGCCGGGCCGCCTGGGCTTCCAGCGCTTCCCGCACCGGCCCGTCCCCCACCACCAGCAGGTGGGTGCGGGCGTCCTTGCGGTGACGCGCCATCCAGTCGATGACCCGGTCGATGCCGTGCCAGTCGCGCACGAAGCCGGTGAAACCGAGCACGACCTGGTCTTCCAGGCCCAGGCTCGCCTTGGCGCTTGCGTTGTCGGGCGCGGCGTCGAAATGGGCCCGGTTGATGCCGTTGGGGATGACCTGGATATGCGACTCCGGGACGCCGGCCCGGGTGAGGTAGCCGGCAAGCACGCGCGTCACCGGCAGCACCCTGTCCGCCCCGCGCCAGGTCCAGGCCTCCAGCCGGCGCGCGAGACGGGGAAAGGCCAGGCCGCCGTAGCGGGCGCGCTCCTCCGCCAGGGGCGAGTTGACTTCCAGCAGCAGCGGCAGGCCGAGTCGGCGGTGCAGCCAAACGCCCGCCAGCAGGTAGAGGTTGTAGCGCTCGTAGATGACATCGGGCCGGTGCTGTCGCGCCAGGGCGGCGAGGCGGCGGTAGGCGGCCAGGGAGTAGCCCAGTTCCAGCAGTTCGTAGACCGCCTTGGGCAGGTGGGCGCGGATGCGGTCCACCAGTCCGTCGGAGGCGCCGAATTCCTGCGCGTCGGCGCCGGCGGGCGCGGAAACGATGACCTCATGGCCCAGCTCGCGCAGCGCCTGGATCATTTCCTCGATGTGGACGGCCTGGCCGTCCTTGGAGGCGGTGCGGTGGTGATAAAGGATTTTCATCTTTGGGCTGGCCACGTTATGGGAGCGGGGTCGTTGCGCGGGGGATTTTAAGCGGGTTGCGGGATCATCCGGCGCGCCTCGCGAAACGGCGGCCCAGGAAATCCACTGTCAGTTTCAGCAGGAAGGCGGCCAGGACCGACAGGGCGACCGCGAGCGCCACGGCCAGGGCGGGATGGGCGGAAAGCACACGCGCCATGCCGACCAGGAAGATGCCGTGCAGCAGGAAATATTCGTAGATGTAGCCGGAAATCCGCGCCAGCCAGGGCAGGCTGGGGAAAGGCGAAGCCGTGGCCAGATAGATCAGCGCGCCGCTGATGGCCGCATAGCCGAATTGGGGGCCGAAGACCCACCACAAGGCCGTCGCGGCCGCCGGCAATGCCAGGAACAGCGATGTCCGCCGGCGCAGCGCCAGGAGGCGCAGCATGGCGCCCAGCGCGAAGGCGATCACGTGGCGGCTCAGGTTCACCTCGGCTTTCGTGGCGACAAGCCCGGCGGCCAGGACCGCGACCGCCGCGAGGAGGAGGAACGGACGGCCCGACCAGCGGGCGACCGCGGCGATCCCATAGCACAACAGGATCAGCGACAGGAACCAGGACACCACATTGACCAGATCCCAGCCGTGGGTGAAATAGCCCGTGCCCAGCATCTGGGAAACGAATTGCCAGGCGGTGAACGCCTTCGCGTGAAACACCCAGGTCACCGCGAAGCTGAACAGCATGGCGAGCCAGTAGGCGGGGAACAGGTTGCCGAGGCGCGTCAGCAACCACTTCCCGGTGGCCTCGCCGGGCCGCCCGAAGGCCAGGAATCCGCTGATGGCGCAGAACAGGGCGACGCCGGTCTGCCCCAGGCTGATTCCGGCGAAATCGGTCTGGCTGTAGCGCCCCGTCACGCTCAGGGCGTGTTGCGCGGTGACCAGGACGATGGCGATGAAGCGGAGCGGGTCCAGTCCGCCGAATCGAGTCGCGCCTTGGGATGCCATGTCCCGCTCCTAGGCTCGAGCCGGGATGCCGGCGTGGCGGCGATGGCGGCGTGGCCGGGTCGGGCTCATTCCTTTTCCCCCGTCTCTTCCCCCGTGTCCGGGGCCGGCGGGTTGACCACTTCGAAGATGCCGACATCCGCCGGCACCAGCAGGCTCACGGAAAGCTCGTCGTTGAACCAGGCGACGTCCGCCGGCCGCACCGATTGGGGCAGGTGGGCGGTTTCCCGATAGTTTTTCCGCATGACGAGGAAAATACTGTGCCCGGGAGCGACGCCTTGGCTCAAGGTGTTTCCGATCACGTAACGGATGCCGCCATGCTGAATGGTGTCGCGGGCGGGATTCAGGCCGAGACGCTCGGCCAGCCCCGGGCCCAGCTTCTTTTTCAAGCCGGCCCAGGCGGGGTTGTCGGTCATGGGCATGACGTCGAGGGGATGGCCCCAGCGCGGACCCACCGCGTAGCGGACGATGCCCCAATACACGCTGACGTTGGGCACCAGGACGACGTCGCCGGGCCGCGCCTGGCCGGCCACGTGCTCCGCCGCCGGCCGATAGGACTCGCGTGGCAGCAGATGCGCTGACCAGGAGAAAGTGGCGAAGCCCAGCGCGGCGAGAGGGACCAGGGCCAGCGCGCGCGCCCGCGCCGACGCAAGCCCGGCGATCCCCGCCGCGCCGCCGATGACCAGGAACGGCACCAGGTTCGCGGTGAAGACCGGCGGCTTGAAAATGGGTTTCCCCCCCAGCGCCACCAGCATGGAGGCGAGCAGGGCGCCGCAGACCGTCACCAGCGTCGACGCGCGCGCCGCGCGGTTGGCCAGGGCGAACACCAGTAGCCCGAAGAAGATCGCGCCGCCCGCCGCCATGGCCGACTCGTTCCCCGCCAGTTTCCATCCGGTGATCAGCTGGGCGGGCATGGCGACGAGGCCATGCAGGCCGGGTATCGGCAGTGGCTCGGAACCCCGCAGCAACGCGCTCGCCAGGATCGGCAGGGTGAGGAACGCGGCGCCCGTCTGCATCAGGAGCCAGTGCCTCAGGGTATTGCCCGGGTGCCGCTCGCGGATCACCGCCCATGCGCCCAGAGCAATGAAAGCCACGAAAAAGAACTCGATGATGTGCAGGTAGATCAGCGCCGCTTCCAGCAGGAAAGCCGCGGCCAGCCAGGGCTTCCGCCCCGATTCCAGGAAGCGCGCGTTCGCGTGCCACATCAGCACGGCCAGTCCGGGCAGCAGCGCATACATGCGCAGATTGCCGGATGCCCAGGCGAAATTCGGCAGCGCGACGAACAGGGCGAATGCCCACCAGGCGGCCCGCGCGCCGAAGCGCAGGCAGGTCACCCGCGCGATCACCGCCGCGCTGAACAAGGCGGACAGCAGGGAACTCGCCAACACCCAGGTGTCGGTGTCCGGCGTGACGGAGGTCCAGGCCTTCAACAGCAGGAAGTAGACGGGCGGATGGATGTCGTTGCGCAGCACCTCGCTGAAGAAGGTGGACAGGGGCTGCAAGCCATGGGTGAAGGCGATGATCTCGTCTTCCCAGAACGACCCTCGGGCGAGCAGGAACAGCAGGGCGGAGACCAGACCGGCGGCCGCGACGGCCGTCAGCACGGCTTTTTCCGGCAGGCTTGTCCGGGCGGCGGCGGAAGTCGGAGTGGACGCCATGATGAATAGGCTCAATGCCGCGCGGAAAGGCCGAACGCGAACCGCTTGTAGCCGAAAAAGCTGAATACGGCGACCAGGGCGGTGGCGATGACGATGGCGACGAACGGCGTCACCGTCAGGGAAATCAGGCCGGAATAGATGACGTAGTTGAGCAGCGCGGCGACGATGGCCACGCCGGAATAGCGGATCACCTCGCCCAGGGTCTTGCGGTGCCTCACGGCGAAGGTGACCTGGCGGTTGGCCAGCCAGGTGAACACCATGGCGGCGAGGATCGCGGGAGGCCGGGCCACCAGCGGCGAAATCCCCAGCCGGATGAGACCCATGGTGATGCCGGCGTCGACCACGAAGCCGAGCCCGCCCACCACCAGGAACTTCAGGAAGCGTGGCGACATCAGCGTTCCCGCGGGCGCAACTGGGGCATGCCCAGGTAGACCAGCCGCTTGTGCTCGAGGCGCCCGCGCGCCACGCTGTCCAGCACCAGCCCGCCGCCCAGGGAGACGCCGGCCAGCAGCATCATGCCCGTGGCCAGGATGGCGGTGGGGAAGCGCGGAACCAGGCCGGTTTCCAGGTAGGTCATCAGGAGCGGCACGCTGATTACCAGGGAGGTCGCGCCGAGGATGACGGCGATGCTGCCGAAGAACCAGACCGGCCGGATTTCCTTGTACAGCAGCAGGAAGGTGGTGAGGATGCGGAACGCGTCCCGGAAGGTGCGCAGCTTGCTGGCGGAGCCTTCCTGACGGGCGCCGTATTGGGTGGGGATTTCGGCGATGGGCATGCGCAGCTGGCTGGCATGGACGGACATTTCCGTCTCGATCTCGAAGCCGGAGGAAATTGCCGGGAAACTCTTGACGAAGCGGCGCGAGAAAATCCGGTAGCCGGAGAAAATGTCCGTGAACAGGGGGCCGAACAGGCTGCGGTAGATGCCGTTGAATACGCGGTTGCCGAGGCCGTGTCCCGCCCGGTGCGCGTTTTCGAACACGTTCTCCCGCGTGCCCACCACCATGTCCAGGTGCTGTTCCAGCAGCAGGTTCACCATCTCGGCCGCCTTGGACGCGTCATACGTGCCATCCCCGTCGGCCATGACGTAGAGGTCCGCGTCGATGTCGGCGAACATGCGGCGCACCACGTTGCCCTTCCCCGGCCAGGGCTCCGAACGCACGATCGCCCCCGCCTTGCGGGCTTCCTCGGCGGTGTTGTCGGTGGAGCGATTGTCGTAGACGAAGATGAGGGCGTCCGGGAGCGCGCGGCGGAAGCTTTCCACCACCTGGGCGATGGAGAGTCCCTCGTTGTAGCAGGGGATGAGGACGGCCACGCTCATGCCTTGTATGTTGGCGGAGGACTCGATGCTGCCTGTCTGCTGGCTTGGGTTGTTCATGGCGATGTCTCGGAGTGATCAGGGCCAGGCCGGCGTCGCGCGGGTCGCGCGGAGCGAGCCCGGGCCGGCGGATTGGCCGTGGATTGTAGGTGAGCGGGAAGAGCGCGCCGCATATTATCGGCCATGCCAACAGGCCCGCCATGGACCAGGCATGTCCCATCGTGTGGTTCCTGAACGCCGCGAACCACGGGCCACCCATGCTTCACACCTGGTTCTGCCTCAGGAACGCCTCGAACATGAGCAATGACCATAGCGCGGGGTTGTGGTCCCGCATTCCCGAAAAATGCTCTTCCGCCATCCGCTTCAATTCAACCAGGTTGAACAGGCCGGTGTCGGCAAGAAGCTGCGAATCGAGGGACTCCTGCAGACGGGCTTTCAGCGGCCCCCGGAACCATTCGGCGAGGGGGATGGAGAAGCCCATCTTGCGCCGGTACATGATGTCGTGGGGCAGGTAGGGTTCCAGGGCCTTCTTCAGCATGTACTTGCCTTCCGCGCCCTGGATTTTCAGGGAGGAAGGCAGGCCGGAAATCCATTCCACCAGCTTGTGGTCCAGGAAGGGCACGCGCACTTCCAGGGCGTGGGCCATGCTGGCCCGGTCCACCTTGGTGAGGATGTCGCCGACCAGATAGGTCTTCATGTCCAGGTACTGCACCTGGCCGAATACGTCCCGGCTGGGGTTGTCGCGGTCGTGCCGGCGCAGCACCTCGACGGCGTTGTAGCCATTGAGGCGTTTCTTGAAGGCGTCGCTGAACATGCGCTGGCGCAGCGCGTCGCTGCACACGGAAACGCCATGGAAATAGCCGGCGACACTGTCGCGTCCCAGCGCTTCGAAGGTGGTCTTGGCGCGGAATACCTTGGGCGCCCAGTCGGCCTTGGGATAGAGGCGTCCGAGCGCGCCGAACAGGGGCATGCGCAAGCCGTCGGGAACCGCCCGGCGCATCTTTTCCTCGATGCCGTGCCAGCGGTAGCGGCGATAGCCGATGAAGTTTTCGTCGCCGCCGTCGCCGGACAGGGCCACGGTGACGTCCTTCCGCGCCAGCTCGCACACCCGGTAGGTGGGCATGGCCGAGGAGTCGGCGTAGGGCTCGTCGTACAAGCGCGCGAGTTCGTTCACCAGGCTGATGTCGTCCGATTCGACGGTGTGCACGTGATGGTCGGTGCCATAGCGGACGGCGACCTGGCGCGCGTATTCCGCCTCGTTGTATTTGGGGTCGCTGAAGGCGATGGCGCAGGTTTTCACCGGCTGGTCGGCCAATCCGGCCATCATGGCGACGACGGCGGAGGAGTCCACGCCGCCGGACAGGAAGGCGCCCAAGGGGACTTCGGCCACCATGCGGATGTTCACCGCTTCGCGGAAGCGCTCGATGAACTCGGCGTTGGCCTCTTCCAGCGACATGGCGGGCAGGGGCGCGAAGGGAACATCCCAATACCGCTCGGGTTGCGGGACCGGTTTGCCGCGGCGGATCAGGATGCGGTAGCCCGGCGGCAGCTTGTGGGCGGACTTATAGATGGTCCGGGGTTCCGGCACGTAGCCGTAACCGAAATAGTCCTCCACCGCTTCGTCGTCGATGTCCCGGCGGAAGCCGGGCCAGGCGGTGAGGGTTTTCAATTCCGAGCCGAACACCAGGAATCCATCGTCGGTGACCGCGTAGTGCAAAGGCTTGACGCCCAGACGATCGCGCGCGATGAAGAAGACCTGCTGCCGCCTGTCCCACAAGGCGAAGGCGAACATGCCGCGGAAGTGGTGCACGCAGTCCACGCCCCATTGTTCCCAGGCGTGGACGATGGTCTCGGTATCCGAGCGTGTCTTGAAGGTATGCCCCAGCGCGGTCAGTTCCGGGATGAGATCCACGAAGTTGTAGATTTCCCCGTTGAACACGACGGCCACGGTGCCGTCCTCGTTGAACATGGGTTGCTGGCCGGCGGCGATGTCGATGATGGACAGCCGCCGGTGGCCGAAGCCCAGGCCCGGCTCCAGGTAAAGGCCGGATTCGTCCGGGCCGCGATGCCATTGCATGTCGTTGATGCGCTGCAAGATATCGCGGTCTATGGGGCGCTGTTCGCGCAGATCGAAGATGCCGGTGATTCCGCACATGTTTGTTTTCAAGCCGTCAGGGCTTGCCTCGTGTTAGCAATTTTTCATAAACCGCCTGATAGGCGGCGGCCATTCCCTGCCAGGAAAAGCGCTGTTCGATGCGGGCGCGCGCCTTGGCGCCCTGTTCGCCGCGCTTGGCCGGGGAGGCCGCGTATTCCGCAAGCAGTCGCGTCAGTTCTTCCACGTCGCCGGGCGTGAACATCTTTCCCGTTTCATCCTCGCTCACCAGTTCCGGCGTGCCGCCGACCCGGGTGGCGATGACGGGCAGACCCGTGGACATGGCTTCCAGGATCGTGTTGGAGATGCCCTCCCCCAGGGAGGGGAGCACAAAGACATCGAAACTTCTGAGCCAGTCCGCCGTGTCGCTGCGGTCTCCGGGCAGATAAGCCCGATCCGTCAGGCCGGCGGCATCGATGAGCGCCTGGCACTCCGCGCGCGTGGGGCCGTCGCCGACGATGATCAGCCTCAGCCCGGAGAGACGATCGGACTGTTCGCAGGCGCGTATGAAGGCGCGCACCAGGGTCGGGTAATCCTTCACCTTGGCCATGCGGCCGACGCTACCCACGACGCAGGTGGCGCCGTCGAAGAAGCCCGCGGGTGTCGCGGCGGCATGCGGACAGCGGCCGGGGTGGAATTTCTCGCTGTCCACGCCGTTGTAGATCTGGCTCAGCCGGTCGGCTGGCACGCCGATGGTTTCCCGCAACCAGCGCTCCAGGTCGCGGCTCACGGCGATGTAGTGGTGCGTGGTAAGCCGGGTCAGGCGCCGCAGCAGGTTGTACTTCCAGTTCGTGCCGTCGATGTCGTACATGTCGCGGCCGTGCTCGCCATGCACGCGGCCGCCGATGCGCCGGGCGGCGCCGACGAACTGGGCTTCCATGGCATTGAGATTGCGGGTGTGCAGGATGGCCGGACGAAGCTCGCCGAGCAGACGATGCAGGCGGCGCATCCAGCTGTAATCGTGGCCTGGGCGCTTGCCGAGATCGTGGAAATCCACTTGTTGGCGGGTGATGCGCTTGCGGAAATCGCTGTAGCCGGTCTGGGAAATCACCACATGCCGGAACCGGTCCGGCGGGAGATGGTTGAGCAGGTTGACCATGCCGTTTTCCATGCCGCCAGTGCCGAAGTGATAGACCACGTGGGCGATGAGGGGGCGCGAGTCGCTCACGGCGCCGCCGCATCCAGGCGCTGGTTGATGGTCGGACGCATGTCCGCTAGGAAACGGGCAAGGATGGCCTCGGCTTCCTCGGGCTTTTCGAGATAAGGCGCGGCCACGACGATGGCCGTGCCGCTGTCGTCCATGCCCAACAGTTTGTTCCAGGCCAGCTCGAGCTTGTCCCGCACCACGCTGACACTGTCGTGTCCATCCAGCCTGTTCCATTGGATGGCGACCAGATCCTGGTTGGACAGCGTGGATTTCAGCAGGGCGTACCTGACTGGAAAGGCTTGTCCGCTGGCCTGGATCGTTTTGATCGTCTCCGTGGGCTTGCGCCAATCCGGGTGTTTCTCCCTGACGAACAGATTCTTGGCATTGATGAGTTCCGAGCCTTGCCGCTGGGTGCCGTACCAGCCCAGGAACACCATGACCTTGTCGCCGTCTTTCGAGAAGTAGCGCAGGCGTTGGTCGTCCATGCCGTGCCACTCGGGTGTCCAGGTCGTGAAGGTTTGTTCGCTCTCCACCCAGCCGTGCGCAGCGGCTATGCCGGCGAGGGGAGAGGGCGCCGGCTGTACCCGGTCGAGGAATCTTTCATAGGCGGTGAAGGCCGCGATGATCGCGACCAGGCCGCCCGCCACCAGATAGTAAGCCCGCCTTGGGGCGCGGGTCGCGACGGGGGGCGCCGCGGCGACGGCTTCCTCCTTGCCGTCCTCCCGCCAGATGTTGCCCACCCAGAACATCGCCAGCATGACGATGCCGAACCACACCCAGCCATAGATGAAATGGTCCACGCCCAGGGCCATGGTCATGTCCGAGTAATGGGCGATCAGCACGATCATGGTGGCGCGGAACCCGTTCGCCACGATGGGAACGATGAACGCGGCGACGGTAAACGCCACCCGTTTCCACCAGGTTCTGTAGGTGAGATAGGCGTACAGCAGGCCAAGAACGACGGAGGAGAGGAAATAGCGGATGCCGGAGCAACCGGTGACGACGTTCCAGTCTCCACTCGGGAGCGAGAAGAAAACCCCGTCGCGGTAGATGGGGATGCCGATGCTCCGCACCATGAATACGGTGAAATCCGCGGTGAAGTTCACCATGGGCATGACCATGAACTCGCCCACGGGCACCATCATGAGCAGGAATGCGAGGGGAAACAGCAGCCGCATGGAAACGCGCCACCCCAGCAAAGCCCATACGGCGGTGATGAGCAGCCCCACGAAGGCATATTGCTCGATCACCTGCGCGCTTGCCGCGCTCCCGAACAACCATGCGGCAGCCAGGGGGAAAGCCACGAATAGCGCCCTGGCATCCGGCGCGGGGGCAAGCGATGCGAGTTCGTGCCGTTTTCGCCAGATCAGCCAAAGCGTGATCGGCAGAACCACATAGCCGTGGGCATAGGTGTCCGAACTGCTGTCCCATATGCCGATCATGTCTCGCAGGGTGCCGAACAGCATCGCCATGATGGCGGCGCATGTGGCGAGAACGAGGGCCAGGGCCTCCGGCCAGACCCGGTTCACGGGAAGGGGGACGGACGCGGCACCGGTTTCGTCATTCGTTTTCCTGCGCGCCGTGTTCATGTCTCGACCCTGAAGGCAATAATGGAGCGTGAGCGGGTTAGCATGGGATAAACGCATGAGCGTGCGAGGCACGCGCACTGGGTTGAATCGGCATATCCCATCATCTCGTCAAAATCGTGGTGGCAACCTGCATCACATCGGCAAGACGGCGAAAAAATTCAATGCACTTTCACCAAGAAGGGCATGGCCCGCGAAACGGTACGCATCGTGCTCGACAGGTCCGATCAGCCGAATCGTCGATGTATAACGCCAGCGCGACGAAGGAAACGGAATCCGCTTGAATCCGTTTCCTTCGTCGCGAAAAACGCCGTCGCCAGTCCTTCGGCAAGGGCGCCGTGTTCCATGCCAAGCCCCGTGAATCGGGCTTCCAGGCGCGTCTTGAGCTTATCACACATGATTTGACACAACGTCGAGCGCCGGTGGCCGTCCCTTGGGCGATTGCGAACCTGGCCGTGTTCATTCCAGGGTGGCGATCACCGGCGTGTGATCCGAGGGCCGCTCGAGTTTGCGCGGCGCCTTGTCGATGACGCAGGCGGAACAGCGGGCGGCCAGCGCCTGTGACAGCAGGATGTGGTCGATGCGCAGGCCCAGGTCGCGGCGGAAGCCGCCCTGGCGGTAATCCCACCAGCTATAGCTTTTCTCCGGCTGGGGAAACAGCCGGAAGGCGTCCTTCAGCCCCAGCGCTTCGAGCGCCCGGAAGCGTTCCCGCTCCGGCTCGGATACCAGCACGTTGCCCACCCAGGCGGCCGGGTCGTGCACATCCGCGTCGGCGGGGGCGATGTTGTAATCCCCCAGCAGGGCCAGGCTCGGATGGCGTTCCAGTTCGCCCTTCAGCCAGGCGATGAGCGCGTCCAGCCAGCGCAGCTTGTACGGGTACTTGTCCGAATCCAGGCTCTGGCCGTTGGGGATGTAGACGCAGACGATGCGCGCGCCTTCCACGGTCGCGGCCAGCACCCGTTTCTGTTCGTCCTCGAAACCGGGAATGCCCGCCTGAACATCCTCCAGCGGCGCGCGGCTGACGATGGCGACGCCGTTGTAGGTCTTCTGGCCGGAGAAGGCGACCTGGTAGCCGGCCGCCTCGATCTCCGCGCGGGGGAACTTCGCGTCCTCCTGTTTGGTTTCCTGCAGGCAGACCACGTCCGGCTGGGCGACGGGCAGCCAGTCGAGCAGATGGGGCAGGCGGACCTTGAGGGAGTTGACGTTCCAGGTGGCGATTTTCATGACGGGCGGTCCAAACGTGTTACGGGAGGGTGGCCGGATTATCATTGCCTCTTCATTGCCGCAACAACTCAAGAGTTCCATGGAAACCCTCAGTGTCGATCTGGGCGAGCGCGCCTATCCCATTCACATCGGTCCCGGCCTGCTCGACCGGGCCGATCTGGTGCTGCCCCACCTTCCGCAGAAACGGGCGGTCATCGTCACCAATACCACGGTCGGCCCGCTGTATCTGGCCCGTCTGCGGCAGACCCTGGCGGACGCCGACGTGGCGGCGGAAGCGGTGATCCTGCCGGATGGCGAGGCCTTCAAGAACTGGGAAACCCTGAACCTGATCTTCGATGCCCTGCTGAGCCAGCGCGCCGAGCGCAAGACCACGCTGATCGCCCTGGGCGGCGGCGTCATCGGTGATCTGACCGGCTTCGCGGCGGCCTGCTACCAGCGCGGCATGCCCTTCATCCAGGTGCCCACCACCCTGCTCGCCCAGGTGGATTCCTCGGTGGGCGGCAAGACCGGCATCAACCATCCGCTCGGCAAGAACATGATCGGCGCCTTCTACCAGCCCCAGCTGGTGCTGGCGGACACCGACACCCTGGACACCCTGCCGGAGCGGGAACTGTCCGCCGGCCTCGCCGAGGTCATCAAGTACGGGCTGATCCGCGACCTGCCCTTCCTGGAGTGGCTGGAGGCGAACATGGACAAGTTGCTGGCCCGGGACGCGGCGGCGCTCACCTACGCCATCCGCCGTTCCTGCGAGAACAAGGCGGAAGTGGTGGCGGCGGACGAAAAGGAGGCCGGCCAACGCGCCCTGCTCAACCTGGGCCACACCTTCGGCCACGCCATCGAGGCGGGCATGGGCTACGGCAACTGGCTGCACGGCGAGGGGGTTGCCGCCGGCACCATGCTGGCGGCGGATTTGTCCCGGCGTCTGGGCTATATCGGCCAGGCGGATGTGGACCGCGTCGCCACCTTGTTCCGCCGCGCGCAACTGCCGGTGCTCGCCCCCGATCTGGGCGAGGCGGCCTACATGGATTACATGGGCGTGGACAAGAAGGTGGAGGGCGGCAAGATCCGCTTCGTGTTGTTCAAGAAACTGGGCGAAGCCTTCGTCGGCGCCCTGCGTGACGAGCGGGATGCGGCGGCCCTGCGGGCGACCTTGACGGAAGCGGTCGGCGCCACCTGATCTTATATGGGAAATGATTTTTTCCCATATCCCAATTATTCGCACATAATGGAAACCATGGTTTCCGATAGTGTGCTCGACTCCCTGGTTCGGCTCGGTGCCCGCCTGCGCACCGAGCGGCTGGCCCGCAACGAATCCCAGGCCCGCTTCGCCGCCCGCCTCGGCGTGTCCGTGCCCACTCTGCGCCGGCTGGAACAGGGCGATGCCAGCGCCCAGATCGGCCACTGGCTCGCGGCGCTGGATATCCTGGGCCGCCTCGCCGATGCCGACGCGCTGCTCGCGCCCCGCTACAGCCTGTTCGACGCGGCGGCCGAGCCCAAGTCGCGCCAACGCGCCCGGCGTACATCGTGATCCAACTCGATCTTTGGCTGACCTTGCCCGATGGAGAATCCCGCCATGTCGGGGATTTGGCGTTCGGCGATCCGGACGGCCAAGGACGCTACGCCAGCGCTTTCCGCTATACGCAAGCCTGGCTGGAACATCCCCGCGCTTTTTCCCTGGACCCGGCCGGGTTGCCCCTGAAGTCGGGCGAGTACCAGGGCCGTCAACTCGATACGCCGCTCATGGCGCTGGAAGACGCCCTGCCGGACGACTGGGGCCGGCGCCTGCTGGTGTTGCGCCATGGCCTGCCGCGCGGCAGGCAATCGGAGCCCCACCTGCTGCAAGCCCTGGCGGGTCAGGGGCTGGGCGCGCTGGGCTTCTTCGCGCCGGGCGCGGCAGCGGGCGGCGAGGACGCCTCCGCGCCGGTTCTGGAATTGGAATCCCTGGTCGACGCCGCGCGGCGGCTGGAACTCGACGGCCAGGTGGACGACACCTGCCGCGCCCTGCTCGCCGCCGGCAGTTCTCCCGGTGGCGCCCGGCCCAAGGCGCTGGTGAAGGACGGCGTGGCTCACTGGATCGCCAAGTTCCCCAGCCGCCGCGACGACGTGGACATGGTCGGCCTGGAGGCCGCCAGCCTGGAACTGGCGCGGCGGGCCGGTCTGGCGGTGCCGGATTTCCGGCTGGAAACCCTGCCGGGCGGACGCCGCGTGCTCTTGGTCAAACGTTTCGACCTGACTCCGGCGGGCGGCCGCCGTCACATGCTGAGCCTGCGCGCCCTGATGCAGGCCGGCGGCTACTATGTGCTGCGCTACGTCGAGTTGATCACCGCCTTGCGCCGCTACGTCGCCCGGCCGGAAATCGACGTGCCCCGGCTGTTCCGGCAGATGGTGTTCAACGCGCTGTTGGGCAACACCGACGACCATCTGAAGAACTTCTGGTTGCTGCATGACGACCAAGGCTATGCCCTCTCTCCCGCCTTCGACCTGTTGCCGGATACCGGTAACCGGCGCGAACACGTGCTGCTGTTCGACCTTTCGCCGCTGCCGCCCGGGCCGGAAGGTTTGGCCGAACTGGGCAGAAAATGGGGCGTGACGAATGCCGCGCGGATTTGCCGGGAAGTGGCCGATGCCATGCAAGGCTTCGGCGAAATCGCGGCGCGATACCAGGTGCCGGAGGCGGAAGTGGCGCGCTTCCAGGCCGACATGCTTCGGCGCCGCGACGACACAAGGTGAAACGATGACAAGCGAACCGGCCCCCTACGCCGCCCATTCCGCCAAGACCCGTGGCCGGCGCCACCCGGAACCCGCCGCCGCGCCGCGTTCCGAGTTCCAGCGCGACCGGGACCGCATCGTCCATTCCACCGCCTTCCGCCGCCTGGAATACAAGACCCAGGTGTTCATCAACCACGAGGGCGACCTGTTCCGCACCCGCCTCACCCACAGCCTGGAGGTGGCCCAGATCGGCCGCACCCTGGCGCGCATGCTGGGCCTGGACGAGGATCTGACGGAAACCGTGGCCTTGGCCCACGATCTCGGCCACACGCCGTTCGGCCATGTGGGCCAGGACGCGCTGAACGAATGCATGGCCGAGCACGGCGGCTTCGAGCACAACCTGCAATCCCTGCGGGTGGTGGACCAGCTGGAACAGAAATACGCCGAGTTCGAGGGCCTCAACCTCACCTTCGAATCCCGCGAGGGCATCCTCAAGCACTGCTCGAGGAAGAACGCGGAGAAGCTGGGCGACGTGGGGCGGCGCTTCCTGGAAGGCAAGCAGCCCAGCTTGGAAGCCCAGATCACCAACCTGGCGGACGAGATCGCCTACAACAACCACGACGTGGACGACGGTCTGCGCTCCGGCCTCATCACCCTGGAACAACTGGAAGGCGTGGAAATCTTCGCGCGCCACCTGGACGTGGTGCGCGGCCTCTATCCGGACCTGAACGACCGGCGCCTGATCCACGAAACCGTGCGGCGCATGATCAACACCCTGGTGGTGGACCTGCTGGAACAGACCCGGCGCAACATCGCCGAGCACCGCCCGGACAGCCTGGACGCGGTGCGCGCCTGTCCGCCCCTGGCCGCGTTCAGCCCGGACATCCGGCGCGAAGCCCAGGAATTGAAACATTTCCTGTTCCAGAACCTGTACCGCCATTACCGGGTGGTGCGCATGAGCGAGAAGGCCCGCCGCCTGATCCGCGACCTGTTCCAAGCCTTCACGGCGGAACCGCGCCTGCTGCCGCCGGAGCACCATGACCGGGCGGACGGCGATATGTACCGGACCGTGTGCGACTACATCGCCGGCATGACCGACCGCTTCGCCATCCGCGAGCACCGGCGCATCTTCGATATCGACGAACTGGCCTGAAGCGGGGCTCGCTGCCTAGACCGGCGCCGGCGTTTCCCGCTTGAGCCGCAGCCGCATCAGCCAGCCGTGCATCAGCGGCGTGACGAACAGGGTGAGCGGCGTCGCCACCGCCAAACCCCAAACGATGCTGGATGCCACCGGCCCCCACAGCAGGGAGTTGCCGCCCCAGCCGAAGGCCAGGGAAATCAGGCCGCCGATCACGGTGAGCGTGGTGATGATGATGGGCAACAGCCGGCGCCGGGCGGCGCTGAAGGCGGCGGCCATGGGCGCCATGCCCCGCGCCAGGCGTTCCTCGCCCGCCGCCGCCAGGACGATGGAGGCGTTGACCGCGACGCCGGACAGGGCGACGCAGCCGTACAGTGTATACAAGGTGAGCGGCTGGCCGGTGGCGAGCAGGCCGATGGCGACGCCCGCCAGGGCCAGGGGCGCGGTGGCGAGAATCACCATGGGCAGCACCAGGCGGCCGAACTGGACCGCGAGCAGGCCGTACATCAGCGCGAAGCCCAGCAACAGCAGGCCCAGCAGATTGTTCAGGCTGGCCTTCACGTCGTCCATTTCTCCGCCCTGTTCAAGCAGCACGCCGGGATGACGCGCCGCGAGCTTAGCCCAGGCCGTGTTCACCTCGGCGAGTGCTTGGCGCGCGGTGAGCTTGTCCTGATCGAAGGCGGCGCGCAGGGTGACGGTGCGCTCGCCGTTGACCCGGCGCAGCTCGCTGGGCACGGTTTCCATCTGCAGGGTGAACAGGTCGCCGGGATTGACGACGCGACCATCCGGCAGTTTCCAGGGGCTTGCCAGCCAGGATTGCAGGGCGGTCGCGCTCATGGGCTGGCCGCGCACCACCACGTCCAGGGATTCGTCGCCGTCCGCCAGCTTGCCCACCGCCACGCCCTCGAACTGCAAGCGCAGCATGGCCGCCAGCTTGAACGGATCGAGGCCGGCCCGGGCCGCCGCCGGCGCATCCACGCGCAGGTTCATGCCGGGCTGGCTGGAACTGGCGTCGTCCTGCACGTCGCTGAAACCGGGCTGTGTCTCCAGGACCCGGCCCAGGTCGCCGGCGGCCGCGGCCAGGCGCGCCATGGGCGCCCCGGACAGGCGCAGCGAGAGATTGGACAACATGGGCAGATCCGCCGAAAGCACCTGCACGGACACGCTCTCGGCGCCATCCAGCTTCAAGGCGGGGCGCAGGGCGGCAACGAAGGCGTCGACGCCGCGCGCGCCGGTGGATTCCGGCGCCAGGCTGACCGTGATCTGGCCCAGATGCTCGCCGATGGCCAGCTCGCTGGGCGTGAACTGGAGGCCCGCCGTCGCCAGGGACGCCTTCACCTCGCCGGGCCGGGCCTGCCGGCGCGCGATGAGTTCCACTTCCCGCGCGGCTTTCAGGGTTTGCGCCAAGGGCGTGGCGGGCGGCATGCGCACGTTGATGTTGAACACCCGCAGCGGGTCCGAGGCGAACCAGCGCGGTTTCACCCATTCCAGGCCGATGGCCGCGCCCGCGAGCAGGAACACGGCGCCGAACAGGGCGATGACCGGCAAGGGGCGGCGGAAGGCCTTGGCCAGGGCGCGCCCGTAAAAGTAGCGCATCCTGCGCGCCAGATCGTCGCGCCAGCCTTCCTCCCGGCTGTGGCCGCCCCAGGCCGAGGCATGGCGCGGCAACAGCCAGAGCGACGCGACCATGCTCATGAGCAGGGTGATGATGACCGCCAGGGGCGTGACGAACATGAAGCGGCCCATGAGTCCGGGCAGGAACAGCAGGGGCAGGAAGGCCAGACAGGTGGCGAATACCGAGGCGGTGACCGGCCGGGCGACTTCCTTCAGGGCCTCGGACACCGCCGCGATCCGGTCCATGCCGGCGCTCAGGCGGCGGCGGATCGCGTCCGCCACCACCACCGCGTCGTCCAGGGGAATGCCCAGGACGATGGCCACGCCCAGCAGCACGGAGACGTTCATGGTCTGGCCGAGCAGGTGCAGGGCGAGGAACATGCCGGCCAGGGCGAACGGCACGCCCAGGCTGGTGAGCAGGGCCATGCGCTTGCCCAGGAAGAACCAGGTCACCGCCAGCACCACGGCCAGGCCGAACAGGGCGTTGACCTCCATGACGCCGATGGCTTCCCGGGTGATGGCGCTCTGGTCGTCCAGCAGGGTCAGCACCGGGGCGCCGAAGGCCTTGTTCTTGTCGGCGATCAGGTCGCGGATCGCCTGGGTGAGTTCCAGGGTGTTGACGTTCTCGCTCTTGGTCACCGACAGCAGCACGGCGGGACGGCCGTCCAGGCGCACCAGTTCCCGGGCGGGCGACACCCCCGCGCCGATCTTCGCCAGTTGGGACAGGGGCACCAGGCGGCCCCGGGCGTCGGGGATGGGCAGTTCCCCCAGGAAATCCGGATTCGCGGGCAGCCCTTCCACCCGCATCGCATAGCGCCGCTCGCCGATGTCGGCCATGCCCGCGGGCAGGCTGCGGGTCTGTTCCGCCACGGCGCGGGTCAGGTCTTCCAGCGAGACGTTTTCCCGTTCCAGGGCCTTGGGATCGAAATTGACCGCGAGTTCGCGACCGCGCAGCCCATAGGCCCAGACCCGGCCGACGCCGGGCAGGCGCTCCAGTATCTGTTTTGTGGTCTCCGCCAGCCGGCAGACGCGGCCGTCCGCCGCCTCGCCGCTGACCACCACCATGGCGGTGGGAAAGAAATTCGAGGATGTCAGTTCGACGATCCGGGGCGAACGGGACTCCTTGGGAAAAGCGGCGGCGGCCTGGCGGATCTCCCGGTCCAGCGCCGCGAGGCGGCGTTCGAAGCGGGCGTGGTGCAGATCCTTGAAGCGCACCAGCAACATCGCCACGTGGTCGCGCGAGGTGGAGGTGACCAGGGCCACGTCGGGCACGCGCCGCACCGCGGTTTCCAGGGGAACGGCGATCTCCCGTTCCACATCCTGGGCGCCGGCACCGGGCCAGACCACGGCCACCGCCACCCAATTCAATTCCACCTCCGGATATTGCGCCCGGGGCATGGCGAAATAAGACCAGGCGCCGAGCGTCAGCACGACGACAAAAAGCAGATCGGCAAGGCGATGAGAGCGCAAAATGGGCGGCATGCGTGGTGGCTGGATATACTCGCTGGCATGAAGATGGTAATGCATTCCCTGCTGCTGTCATGGATCGGCCTGGCGTCGGCCTTCCTTCCCGCGTGCGCCGCCGAGACCGGACTGACCGTGCGCCAGGAGGGGAACTGGCTCAACGTGGAAGGCTGGTTGCTGACGCCGGTGGACCAGACCGTGGCCTGGTCGGTCCTCACCGATTACGGCCGCTTTCCCGAATTCGTGCCCGGCATCCATGCCAACCAGGTGGTGGCGGCCGCGGGCGGCGTGAAAACCATCGAGCAACGCGGCGAGGTGGTTTCCGGACCCTTTCGCATGGCATATACGGGGCAGATGCGCATCGAGGAACACCCGGGATCGGGGATGAACATCGTATTTCTCTCCGGCCCGTTCAAGGATATGCGCGGGGAATGGAACATCGAACCGGGGCGTCCGCTCAAATTGATTTATCGTATGCACCTTGATCTGATGAAATCCCCCTTTCCCCCGCCGCTGGCCCCGGCCATCGCCGAACAGCAGGTGCGGGCCTGGGTGGATGTGTTCGGTCGTGAGATGGCGCGCAGAATGGAACTCGGAAAGGCGAAATAAACATGAGGCGCTCGATTTGGCTTGTCGGCGTGTTGCTGTTGACCGGTGTGGTCGGCGCGTCCGCCGCCGACGCGAAGGTGACGGCGAAGACCAGTCTCACCGGCATCCGCGTCGAAGCGGTGCAGGTTCTCGATGCCGATGCCCAGACGGTCTGGCAGACGCTCACCGATTACAACCGGCTCGCGGCCTTCATCCCCGACATGGTGTCCAGCCGCCTGGTGTCGCCCCCCGGCGCGCCCAAGAAAGTCGAGCAGATCGCCGATGCCGGCCTGTTCGCCTTCGTCATGCCGGACCATGTGGTGATGCTCATGGAGGAAACCCCCATCAGCCATATCCGTTTCCGTTCCATCGCCGGCAAGGTCGCGGCCATGAACGGGGAGTGGCGCATCCAGGGCGACAAGGCGCCGGTCACCCTGATCTACCGCGCCCATATCGTGCCCTCGACCCCCGTGCCGCCGCTGGTCACCAGCTATTTCATCGAGGATGAAGTGAAGAACCGCTTCGTGGCCTTGGGGCGCGAGGCCGAGCGGCGCATGCGCGCGCCGATCCGCGCGCCCTACATCTCGCCTTACTGAGATCCCGTTCCCCGACTGTGCGAATCCGCCAGCCCAGAAAGGAAACCCAATGAAGCGACACGTCTGGATGCTCCTGATCCCGGCGCTGCTGGCCGGTTGCGACCAGCTTGCCGAGCGCGCCGGCTTCCCCAATCCCGCCAAAATGGAAGCCGACGGCAAGGCCATCGGCGGCGCCTGCCGCCACGCCGGGCGTGGCCTGGAAGACTGCTACCGGCTCAACAAGAGCGCTTCCAAGGCCGCCATCTACGCCGGCTGGAAGGAAATGAACGAATACATGGCCAAGAACAACATGCAGACCGTCGCGCCATCCATCACGCCTTTCTCCATCGAGGCCGCGAAGAAAAAGCACGAAGAGGACGATACGGAAGACGCGGCCGCCGATGGCGCCAAGGCGGACGACAAACCGGGCAAAGGCGACAAGAAAGCCGAGTCCCGCGAGAAGGGTGCCGGCCATTGACCCGGCCGGCCCATCACCGCCACCGGCCATGAAACCCGCCTTGCGCATCGCCTCCTACAACATCCACAAGGGCCTGTCCTTCTTCAACCGGCGCGTCGTCCTGCACGACGTGCGCGACAGCCTCATGGGCCTGAACGCCGACATCGTCTTCCTGCAGGAAGTCCAGGGCCACAACGCGCAACGGGCCGGCCGCTTCGAGGCGTGGCCCGCGAAACCCCAGCACGAGTTCCTGGCCGGCGAGATCTGGAGCGACTTCGCCTACGGCAAGAACGCGATCTACGACCACGGCCACCACGGCAACGCCATCCTGTCCCGCTACCCCATCATCCGCTGGGAGAATGTGGACATCTCCTCCCATGTCTTCGAAAGCCGCGGGCTGCTGCATTGCGAACTGGACACGCCCGGCCTGTGCCAGCCGCTGCACGCGATCTGCCTGCACCTCGCCCTGAACGAGGCCGGCCGGCGCAAGCAGATCCACAAGCTGTCGGAACGCATCCGCCGCATGGTGCCGGACGGCGCCCCCCTCATCATCGCCGGCGACTTCAACGACTGGCGCCAGCGCACCGGCCAATACCTGGCCGAGGAGCTGGGCCTGAAGGAAGTGTTCGAGACCGCCCACGGCCGGCCCGCGCGCAGCTTCCCCGCCGCCCTGCCCCTGTTCACCCTGGACCGCATCTACGTGCGCGGTTTCGGCGTCGCCTCCGCCCACGTCCTGCACGGCCAGCGCTGGCGCCGCCTGTCCGACCACGCCGCCCTGACCGCCCAGCTCCGTCCCCTCGCCTGAGCGCGGCGCCGCGATGATCCTGGGCGGCAACCGGCTCACCCTGCTGGAGAACGGCGCCGCCTACTTCCCGGACCTGATCGCCGGCCTGGACGCGGCGCGCTGGGAAATCCACCTGGAAACCTACATCTTCGAGGCCGACGCCACCGGCCGGGAGGTGGCCGGCGCCCTCATGCGCGCCGCGCGCCGGGGCGTGGTCACCCGGCTGTTGCTGGACGGCTACGGCAGCCGTTTCCTGGCGGACGATTTTCTGCATCAACTGCGCGGCGCCGGCGTGGAAGTGCTGTATTTCCGCCCGGACATCGGCCCGCGCCTGCGCAAGCGCCGGTTGCGCCGCATGCACCGCAAGCTGGTCGTGGTGGACGCGCGCATCGGCTACGTCGGCGGCATCAACATCATCGACGATCTGCACGGCCGCCACCTCGCCGCGCCGCGCCAGGACTACGCGGTCAAGGTGGAAGGCCCGCTGGTGGCCCGCATGCACGCCGCCGCCAGCCGGCTCTGGCGCCTGGTCACCTGGAGCCGCCTGGGCCTGCACCGGGGCGAGGAAGCCTGGCTCAAGGTCCACGTCGAAGCCGTGGGCGAGCAGCGCGCCGAGTTCCTCACCCGGGACAACCTGCGCCGCCGGCGCGCCATCGAGATCGCCTACCTGCACGCCATCCACCGGGCCAAGCGGGAAATCCTCATCGCCAACGCCTACTTCATGCCCGGCATCCGCTTCCGCCACGCCCTGGTGGACGCCGCCCGGCGCGGCGTCCGCGTGGTGCTGCTGATGCAGGGCCACAGCGACCATCCCTTCTACCAGCTCGCCGCCCGGGCGCTGTACCGCTACTTCCTGGAAAACGGCGTCGAAATCCACGAATACCACGCCACCGAACTGCACGCGAAAGCCGCCGTCGTCGACGGCCAATGGGCCACCGTGGGTTCCAGCAATATCGACCCCCTCAGCCTGCTGCTGGCCCGGGAAGCCAACCTGGTCGCCCACGACGCCAAGTTCGCCGGCGAGCTCAAGGCCAGCCTGGACGCCGCCCTGGAGCAAGGCGCCCATCGCATCCACCGACGCGCCTGGAGCCGCATTCCCTGGTACGCCCGCTTCGCCTCCTGGCTCGCCTACGGCGTGGTGCGGGGCGTGATGGGGCTGGCGGGATATGCCCAGGGCTGGGACGGCAACCGCCGTGTCGCGCGCCGCTGAGCGCCGCGTTTTTCGCAGGCGCGAGCACAGGCTTGCCGCGTGAGATTGGAAAGTGGCCGACGGCCGCTTCCCGCCTATCGCGTCCTCGCCTCTCGCTGTTGCGGCCAAGTGAAGTGGGCGGCGACCGTCATGCCGGCGCGGGCCGGTATCCAGCGCTTCCGCCGGTGCCGCGACTGGACCCCGGCCTGCGCCGGGGTGGCGAGTTCAAACCGATGCGGGCCGGATCAATCCCCGCTGGTAGCGGATGCTCTCCTTGCCGATGCGGATTAGCATGGCAACCCTTCCCGCTTTTCCCACTCCACACTCCACCATGTATGAAGTCCGCCCCGGCCAATCCGTCGAGCTGCTGAAGGAACTGCACATCCTCACCCGCGAGGGGAAGATGAACCAGGACAGCCGGCGCAAGCTGAAGCAGGTCTACCACCTGTTCCAGTTCATCGAGCCGCTGCTGAAGGAGGTCCTGGCCGAGCGTCCGGATTTCAGCCTGGTGGACCACGGCGCGGGGAAGTCCTACCTGGGCTTCATCCTGTACGACCTGTTCTTCAAGGGGCAGGCGCCGGAGGCCCGCGTCTTCGGCATCGAGACCCGGGACGAGCTGGTGGCGCGCTCGCGGGAACTGGCCCAGCGGCTGGGCTTCGCGCGCATGGCATTCCTCAACCTGTCGGTGGCGGATTCCATTTTGTCCCCCCATCTGCCGGCGCGGGTGGAGGTGGTTACCGCTCTGCACGCCTGCAACACGGCCACCGACGACGCGATCCGCTTCGCCTTGGCGAAACAAGCCCGTTTCATCGTGCTGGTGCCCTGCTGCCAGGCGGAGGTGGCGGCCGCGCTGCGCAAGAACAAGGGCCAGGCGCTGAGGAACCCCTTGGCGGAACTCTGGCGCCATCCCATCCACACCCGGGAATTTGGCAGCCATGTCACCAATGTGCTGCGCTGCCTGCAACTGGAGGCCCACGGCTACCAGGTCAACGTCACCGAGCTGGTGGGCTGGGAGCACTCCATGAAAAACGAACTGATCGTCGCCAGCTACAAGAACCTGCCGCGCCGGCGGCCGGGCGAGCGCTTGCACGAGGTGCTGGACAGCCTGGGGCTGGATGCGCTGCGGGAACGCTTCTTCACGCCCGTCTGAGCGGGGTCCGCCGGGTATCTTCTACGCGCTGCGCGCCGCCATGATCCGGTCCCGCCCGCCTTCCTTCGCGGCATAGAGCGCCTTGTCGGCGCGGGCGATGAGCGCCATCGCATCCGCCTCGTTCGCATCCCGGGTGGCCACGCCGACACTGAGGGTCACCGGAAAGGTCACGCCCTCGCGGCCGTATTCGCCTTCCCGCACCGCGCGCACGATGCGTTCCGCCAGCAGCATCGCGTCCGCCAGGCCGGTGTTGGGGCTGACGATGCAGAATTCCTCGCCGCCGTAGCGGAACACCACGTCGTCCTTGCGACAACCGCCCTCGATGACCTGGGCGATCTGGGTCAGCACCAGGTCGCCCACATCGTGGCCGTGCAGATCGTTGATGCGTTTGAAGTGGTCGATGTCCAGCATCAGGCAGGATAGGGCGGTGTCGCTGTGCGCCGAGAAGGACCATTCTTGGTTGAAGCGGTCCATCCCGTAGCGCCGGTTGTACAGGCGGGTGAGGGGGTCGGTGTGGGCTTCCCGCAGCAGGCGCCGGTTGCTGCGCGCCCACTCGCCGGAGGAGCGGATCACCGATTCCCGTTCCGAGCGCACCGCGCCCTGCAGGGCCACCACGCGCTGGGCGGCGTTGAGGCGGGCGAGCAGGGCGGCTTCGGAATAATTGAACAGCAGGTAATCGGAGGCGCCCGCGAGCATCAGCTTGGCCACGCTGGATTCCGCCTCGGGCGGAATCAGGGCGATGCAATAGGCCTGCCTGCCCCCCTCGCCGCCGCGCAGGGTGCGCAGGGTGCGCACGCTGTCCTCGCCGCCGTCGGGCAGTTGCACCATCAACACGTCGGTGCGGTTCTGGGCCAGCAGGCGCAGGGCGCTTTCCCGGTCCGAGGCCAGTTCCACCACCAGGCCCATCGCGTCCAGGGTCTCCGCCAGGCCGCGCAGCATGGCCACGTCGAGCGCCACCAGGGCGACGCGCATGGGCAGCACCACCAGGGCGGCAAGCCCGTCCCCGGGCGTCATGTCCGGCGACATGGAGAGCAGATCCTTGATGTCGCTGAAGTCCCGCGTCGGCAGCCGCAGTTCCCGGCCCCAGTCCTGCCATTGGGTCACCACGCTTTCCACCAGGGGCGGCACCTCGTGGTCCTCCAGGCCGAGCTGGGCGGCGGCCTGATACAGGGAGGGCACGCGTTCCCAGCGCTGGGTCGCGTCCAGGGTGAGCAGCGCGCCCACCTTCGCGGAGAAATGCAGGGAGGTGGTCAGGGCCTGGGCGCGGGAGCCGGCGGGGAACGGCGCTTCGCCGGGAATCTCGTGATGGCGCACCGCCGCGTGGAAGATCTCCGGCAGGCCCCAGTCCTCCAGCAGTTCGGCGGAGAGGGCGGCATGGTGCAGGCCGAAGCGCTCGGTTTCCACCTCGCGCTGGGCCAGATCGTCCAGCCCGCTTGCCAGCAGTTCGCCATATTCGGTCGGGAACACGGTGGCCAGGGCGAGCCGTCCGATGCCGGACAGCAGGCCGCAGGTGAAGCTCTCGTCCGCCGGGCACTGGGCCTGGGGCGCGACCTGCTGGGCGGCGATGCCGGTGGCCAGCGAGGCTGTCCAATAACCCAAATAGTCGAAGGCCGTGCAGGCGCCGCTGCGGTAGTTGTCGATGAGGGAGAAGCCGAGGGCGATCTGGCGCACCCGGAACAGGCCCAGAAAGACGATGGCGTGGGACAGGGAGGCGATGTGGCGCAGGCTGCCGCCGTGCACCGCGTTCGCGTAGCGCAGGATGCGCCCGGCCATGGCGGGGTCGGTCTGCACCAGGTGGGTCAGGCTGTGCAGGCTGACGTCGTTTTTCTGGGTCAGCTCCAGCACCGCCAGCGCCACGCCCTGGGGCGAGGGCAGCATGCCGCTCGCCTTGAGGGTGGCGAAACGCAGTTTGGCATCTTCGATCATTCCGGCTCCCGGCCCGCCATGCCTGGCTGGCAGTATTCTGTCGTCGGCGGGATTATGCCCTTACTCGGTTTCCCCGGAAGGGACCGTCCGGGCAAGCGGCGCGGACCGGGTCGCCAGCGGTTTGCGCGGGCGCCTCAGGCCGGGCTTGTTTCCCGCCCGGCGTCCGCATGGAACCCGGACAGCAAGACGCGCGCCAGGGCCGCTTCCACCTCCGTCTGGCGCACGTCCGGCACGAAATCCTTCAATTGGGTGACCGCCATGCCTTCATAACCGCAGGGGTTGATCGCCCGGTACGGCGCGAGATCCATGTCCACATTCAGCGCCAGGCCGTGATAGGTGCAGCCGTGTTTCACGCGCAGGCCGAGGGCCGCGATCTTCGCCACCTCGGCTTCGCGTCCATCCAACTCCCCCCTTTGCAAAAGGGGGGGCGGGGGGGATTTTGCCGCGCCATTCTTATCCGCATGGTCGACAAGCCGGTGCGCCTGTTTGCGCGCGTACACGCCGGGCGCCCCCGCCAGGCGCTCGCCGGCCACGCCGTATTCCGCCAGTACGTCGATCACCCCCTGCTCGATGCGCCGCACCAGTTCGCGCACCCCGTAACCGCGCCGGCGCAGATCCAGCAGCAGATACACCACGATCTGGCCGGGTCCGTGATAGGTCACCTGGCCGCCCCGGTCGATGGGAAGCACCGGCACGCCGATGTCCGCCAGCAGATGTTCGCGCTTGCCCGCCATGCCCAGGGTGAACACGGGCGGATGTTCCAGCAGCCAGATCTCGTCCGGCGTGTCGGGCCCGCGCGCGGCGGTGAAATCCCGCATCGCGCGCCATGTGGGTTCGTAATCGACGCGGCCGAGGGCGCGGAGTCGCGGCGCGGAGTTGGCGGACACGGATCCGGGGGACGCTGACATGGCCGGGCGGCGCGAGGTGGCCCGCTTACAGCACGACCTTCACCAGCGGATGCCCCGACAACTCCCGGTACAGCGCATCCAGCTGGGGTTTCGAGGTGGCCCGCACGGTGCAGGTGAGGGAGAGGTACTTGCCCGTGGACGACGCCCGCATTTCCACGCTTGCGGATGGGAAATCCGGCGCGTGGCGCAGGACGATCTCCACCATGGTCCGGGCGAAGTCGTCGCTGCGCGCGCCCATGATCTTGATGGGGAAATCGCAGGGGAATTCCAGCAGGGTGTCTTCCTGGCGCTCGTCGTTCATTCCGTGGCCTTTCCGCGCATGACGCTGTGCTTGTAGCCCTGGTACAGGGCATGCATGCGGCGGTATATGGGGCCGGGCCGGCCGTTGCCAACCGGGCGGCCGTCCAGGCTGGCGACGGCGAGGATTTCCTTGGTGGAGGAGGTGAGCCAGATTTCGTCGGCGCCGCCCAGTTCGCTCGCGGCGATGGGGCGCACCTGGCGGGGCAGGGCTTCGCGCTCGGCCAGTTCCAGCACCACGTCGTAGGTGATGCCGGGCAGGATGAAGCGGGTCTTCGGTGGCGCCAGGATGACGCCGTCCTTGACGATGAACACGCTGCTGGAGGCACCCTCCATCACTTGGCCGTCGCGCACCAGCAGGGTTTCCGCGCAGCCGGCGTCCACGGAAAGCTGGCGCAGCAGGACGTTGGCGACCAGGGAGGTGGTTTTCAGATCGCAGCGGGACCAGCGGGTGTCCTCGGCGGTGATGGCGGCGATGCCGTTTTCCACCAGGCCGGCCGGTGGTGGCTTGAGTTCCAGCGGCATGAGGAAGACGGTGGGGCGCGTCTCCTTGGGAAAGGCGTGATCGCGCGGGCCGGCGCCGCGCGTGACCTGGAGGTAGACGCCCAGATCGTTCCAATCCGTGGCCGCGACGATGCGTCCGACCAGGGTTTTCCAGGTGTCGGCGTCGTGGGGATTGGCGAGGCGGATGCCGTCCAGGCTGTCCTGGAGGCGGGACAGATGCTCTTCCAGGCGGAACGGCTGGCGGTCGTAGACCGGAATGACCTCGTAGACGCCGTCGCCGAACAGGAAGCCCCGGTCCATGACCGGGACGCGGGCTTCCTCCAGCGGGAGGAACTGGCCGTTGAGGTGGACGATGGTCATGGGCGCCTGCGGGGTCGGTGACGAGGCCGCTTCGGAGGAAAGCGGCGGAAAGCGCGATTCTTAACCCGTCGGCGCCGTTTGGAAACTCCCCGCGCCGGGCGGGTTTACTGGAACATCAAGAGGATGTTGTCCCAGCCCCGGCCCAGGATGCCGGCGACCTCGACATCCTCCAGCGCGAGCAGCGGATATTCGCCGACCGGCTGGCCGTCCACGCTCAGGCTCAGGGTGCCCAGCTTCTCGCCGCGCTTGACCGGGGCGAGCAGGGGCTGCTTCGTGACGAGCTGGGCCTGGATGTTCTTCGCGGTGCCGCGCGGGACGGTGACGTAGAAGTCCGAGGTGAAGCCGGCCTTCACCATGCTTTCCGTGCCCTTGTAGATGCGCAGGCTGCTGACCGCCTGGTTGGCCGGATACAGCTTCGCGGTTTCGAAGAACTGAAAGCCGTAGTTGAGCAGCTTCTGGCTTTCCATGGCGCGCGCGCTGTCGGAGCGCGTGCCCAGCACGACGCTCAACAGGCGGCGCTGCTCCCGCTTCGCCGAGGCGATCAGGCAGTAGCCGGCGCTGTCCGTGTGGCCGGTTTTCACGCCGTCCACGCTCGGGTCGATGAACAGCAGCCGGTTGCGGTTGGGCTGGGTGATGCCGTTGTAGGCGTAGGACTTCATCGAGTAATACTTGTAGAAGTTCGGGAAGTCGCGGATCAGCACGCTGGTCAGGCGGGCCAGATCGTGGGCGGTGGTGTAGTGCTGGGGATCGGGCAGACCGGTGGCGTTCATGTAATGGGTGCCGGTCATGCCCAGCTTCTTCGCCATCTGGTTCATCAGCGCGGCGAAACTCTCCTCCGAGCCGGCGATGGCCTCGGCCAGCACGATGCAGGCGTCGTTGCCGGACTGGACGATCATGCCCTGGAGCAGGTCTTCCACCTTGGCCGGTTTCCTCGGGTCCAGGAACATGCGCGAGCCCTCGGCCTTCCAGGCTTTCTCCGAGACGGGCAGTTGCTGGTCGAGGGCCAGGTGGCCTTCCTTGATGCTGCTGAAGGCGATGTAGGCGGTCATCAGCTTGGTCAGCGAGGCGGGTTCCACTTTGCCGTCCGAATTCTTTTCCGCCAGGGGCAGGCCGCTGGCCGTGTCGATGAGGAGCCAGGCGCGGGCTTCGATCTGGGGCGGCGGGGGAACCGGGAGCGCGGCGCGGGCGGGGGCAAGGAAGGAAAGCGAGCAAAGCAGGAACAGGAAAGCGGAAAACGACTTCATGGGCGGCATATTCTTAGAAAGTTGAAAAAATCATGCGGCCGCATGGCGCGGCCTGTGGGCTTATCCCCGAAGAATGACCCCGTATGGGGAAGCGGGTTCCGCGACGCGCGGATAAAAGACCCGGAATGCGGCTCAGCGCAGGACTTTGTATGGCTTGACGCCGAAATCCTGCTGATAGGCGAGAGCCAGCCGCTCGGCCGCGGCGGCGTCCGCGAAGGGGCCGGCCTGGAGTTTGTGCAAACTGCCGGCGCTCACATGGGCCAGGCCGGGCAGGCTTTCGCCGAAACGGGATTTTACCCGGCTGGCCAGGGCTTGCGCGGCATCCGGATTGGAAAGCGCCGCCAGTTGCAGATAGAGGCCGGGGGCCGGATTGGCCGTGACGGGGAGGTCCGGGGTGGCGGGCGCGGATGCCGGCGCATCGTCGGCATCCGCCGTGAACACCTGGGCATCCGAGCGCATCTTGTAGGCCTTGATGCCGAGATCGGCCTGGATGCGCTCGGCGGCCCGGTCGGCGACCTCGCTGTCGGAGAACGGACCGGCCTGGACCTTGTAGAGGCCGTTCACCTCGATGCGCAACACACCCGGGAAGTCCTTCGACAAATGGGCGGTGGCGCGCTGGAGCAGGTTGTTCGCCGTGTCCGGATTGGCGAACGCGCCCAGTTGCAGATAGGTGACCTTGGTGTCCGCGGGCTTGTCCGCCGGGGGCGTCGCTACCGCGCCGGCGAGGGGATCGAAGTCGTTGTCGGCCTGGGCGGAGAAGGAGGTGGCGGCGGCTTGTTCGCCCGGCAGGACCGACTCCACTTCCACGGGCGTGACGCCCTTCAGGACGTCCAGCTTGTAGGCGGCGGTGTAGGACAGATCGATGATGCGTCCGTCGTGGAACGGCCCCCGGTCGTTGACGCGCACGACGATGCTCTTGCCGTTCTCGAGATTGGTGACGCGGGCGTAACTGGGCACCGGCAGCGTCGCATGGGCGGCGGTCATGGCGTACATGTCGTAGGGCTCGCCGGAGGAGGTGGACTTGCCGTGGAATTTGCGGCCGTACCAGGAGGCCAGTCCCCGGGCCTTGTAGGACTTGTTGGCGGCGAGGGGCGCGTATTCCTTGCCCAACACCTTGTAGGTGTCGTTGGCGTAGCGGTGCAGGGGTTCCCACTTGGGCACGGCATCGGGAATGGCGGCCAGATTCGCGGGGGGATTCGCGCCGGGGCCGTCGTCCTTGTAATAGCCGCCGCCCTTGTAGGGCGGGATGACCGGCGTCGCCTCGTTCTGGCTGGTTTTCGTGGGCGGGGCGGTGCCGCAGCCGGCGAGGACGGCGCCGAGAGCCAGAATCAGCAGGGTGGGACGGGTCTTCATCATCATGGGCGCTGCGTTACGTAAGAAAGCGCTCCAAGTGTAGCGCGTATGGGCTATGTTTTTACAAGCTTTTTATGGGTCGCGGCGCTCATCACGATGCCGAAACCCAGCAAGACGGTGACCATGGAGGTGCCGCCATAGCTCACCAGGGGCAGGGGAACGCCCACCACGGGCAGGATGCCGGACACCATGCCCATGTTGACGAAACCATAGGTGAAGAAGGTCAGCACGATGGAACCGGAGAGCAGGCGCCCGAACAGGGAGGGCGCCCCCGCCGCGAGCCACAGGCCGCGCCAGATGATGGCGGCGTAGAGCAGCAGCAGGAACAGGTTGCCGATGAGACCGAATTCCTCGGAAAACACGGCGAAGATGAAATCCGTGCTGCGTTCCGGCAGGAAATCCAGATGGGTCTGGGTACCCATCATCCAGCCCTTGCCGGCGACGCCGCCGGAGCCCACGGCGATGGTGGACTGGATGATGTGATAGCCGGCGCCGAGCGGGTCCGAGGCGGGGTCGATGAGGGTGAGCACGCGCTGGCGCTGATAGTCGTGCAGCAGGTAGTTCCAGGCCAGGGGCAGGGCGGAGCCGGCGGCCACGGCGGCGCCCAGGATGACCTTCCAGGACAGGCCGGCGAGGAACAGCACGTAGAAGCCGGACGCGGTGATCAGCAGAGAGGTGCCCAGATCGGGCTGCTTGGCGATGAAGCCCACCGGCAACAACAGCAACAGGGCGGCGACGATGAAATCCCGGCCGCTCAGGGTTTCCTGTTTGTAATGGAAATACCAGGCCAACATCATCGGCACCGCCAGGCGCATGAGCTCGGAAGGCTGGATGCGGGTGATGCCCAACTCCAGCCAGCGCCGGGAGCCGTTCACCACCACCCCGAACAGGGCCACGCCCACCAGCAGGATCAGGCCCAGGGCGTAGACCGGCAGGGCGAACTGCATGAGGCGCTGGGGCGGGAGGTGGCTGACCAGCAGCAGGGCGGCCAGGGCCACGCCGATATTGGTGACATGGCTGACGACCCGGGCGGTGTTTTCCCCCGAGGCGCTGAACACCACCGCCGTGCTGACCAGCAGCAGCAGGAACAGCAGGCCGATCAGCGGCCCGTCCAGGTGGGCGAAGATGCGATGGAGAACACGTTGGATCATTGGGCGATCTCCTCGGCGGGCGGCGTCACGGCGTCGTCGGCGGCCGGCCCGCTGTCTTCTTCCTCGTCCGGCAGGGCCTGCTCGGCGGGTTCCTCCGGCGCGTAGATGGTGGGCAGCTTGCCCAGCAGCCAGTAGTCGATCACCTTGCGCGCCACCGGCGCGGCGGTGGAGCCGCCATGGCCGCCGTTCTCCACCATCACCGCGATGACGATCTTGGGGTCGTCGGCCGGGGCGAAGGCGATGAACAGGGCGTGGTCCCGGTGCCGGGCGCGCACCTGGCTTTCCACATAGCGGGCGCCCTGCTTGATGCCCACCACCTGGGCGGTGCCGGTCTTGCCGGCGAACAGGTAGGGCGTGTTGGCGCCGGCCACGGAGGCGGTGCCGCCGGGCTTGGTCACGTCCACCATGGCTTCCTTCACCAGACGCAGATACTCCGGGCTGAGCTTGATGCGGCCCATGATCTGCGGCGCCGCGTAGCCCACCTTGCCGGTGGCCGGATCGCGCCAGGCGCGGATCAACTGGGGTTTGTAGAGGACACCGTCATTGGCGATGGCCATGGTGGCCACGGCCAGTTGCATGGGGGTGGCCAGCACGTAGCCCTGGCCGATGCCCGCCACCACGGTTTCGCCGGGCCACCAGGGCTGCTTGAAGCGCCGCTGCTTCCACTCGGGGGTGGGCATCAGGCCGGCCAGTTCGCCGTCCAGGTCGATCCCGGATTTCTTGCCGAAACCGAACTGGGACAGGAAGCCGGACATGCGCTCGATGCCCATCTGGTGGGCCAGGCCGTAGTAGTAGGTGTCGCAGGAAATGGTGATGGAGCGTTTCAGGTCCACCATGCCGTGGCCGTCCTTCTTCCAGTCCCGGTAGCGGTGGCTGCTGCCCGGCAGGGTGAAATAGCCCGGGTCGGCGATGGTGTCGCCGGGCTTGCGCACGCCCAGTTCCATGCCGGCCAGGCCCATGAACGGCTTGAGGGTGGAGCCGGGCGGGTAGACGCCGCGCAGGGCCCGGTTGATGAGGGGGCGGTCGATGGAATCGTTGAGTTCGCGCCAGGTCGCGCTGTCGATGCCGTCGACGAACAGGTTGGGGTCGAAGCCGGGCTTGGAGACCAGGGCGAGCACGCCGCCGTTGCGCGGGTCCAGGGCCACCAGGGCGCCCCGGTAGTCGCCGAACACCTTCTCCGCGACCTGTTGCAGCTTCGCGTCCAGGTTCAGATAGAAGTTGTAGCCGGCCACTGGCGCGGTGCGCGACAGCACGCGCACCGCGCGGCCGCTGGAATCGGTCTCCACTTTCTCGATGCCGGTGCGGCCGTGCAGCCATGGCTCGTAGCGCGCCTCGATGCCCAGCTTGCCGATGTGGTCGGTGCCCTTGTAGTTCGCGTCCTGGCCGGCCTCGGCGAGCCGGTCCTGGTCCCGTTCGCCGATGCGGCCGATGTAGCCGATGACATGGGAGAAGCTGGCGCCGAAGGGATATTGGCGGAACTGGCGCGCCTTCACTTCCACGCCGGGGAAGCGGTAGCGGTTCACCGCGAAGCGGGCCGCCTCCTCCTCGGTCAACAGGTTGCGGATGGGAATGCTCTCGAAGTTCTTGCTCTCCGCCATGAGTTTCTTGAAGCGCTTGCGGTCGCCCGGCTCGATGGCGACGATATTCGACAGGCGCTGGATCGTGTCTTCCAGGTCGCCCGCCTTCGAAGGCGTGATCTCCAGGGTGTAGGCCGAATAGTTGTGGGCCAGGACCATGCTCTGCCGGTCGTAGATCACGCCCCGGGAGGGCGGCGCCGGCACCAGGGAGATACGGTTGTTTTCCGCGAGGGCGTGGAAGTGGTCGTACTGCACCAGTTGCAGCCAGACGAAGCGGGAAAACAGGGCCAGGAACAGCAGCGCCGCGATGATGCCGGCGGTTTCCATGCGGCGGCGGTAACGCAGGAACTCGACGTCCGGATTGATGAGACGCAGCGTGCTCACGGAAACATCAAGACCCACGCCGGCTTGAGCGGCGCTTCATGCCTTCCCCTCCCGCAGACGGGGAAGGAAACGGGGGAAAGGGAAACGGGCATGGGCGCGCCACACATCAGGGACGGTTCCGGGCGGCCATGCCCGTTTGCGAGGCAGGGGCGGGGCGGCCGGTGATCAGGTCCATCAGCATGGCCAGGGGCAGCCAGAGCAGCCCGGCGATCAGTCCCGCCGCCAGCCAGCGCCAGTCCGCGTCGACGCGTCCCATCATCAGGCCCAGCGTGAGGACCAGTATTTCCTTGCCGAGCAGCAGGGGCGCCAGTTGCAGTGTCTGGCGCGGCGCGTCGAAGCCCTCCAGGCGGCGTTGCACCAGCAGCGCGACCAGGGTGGCGGAGCAGTAGGCCAGGGCGTTCAAGCCCATGAGCACGCCCTGGGCCACGTCGGTGATCAGCCCCAGGGTGAAGGCCGCGCCCAGACCGGCCAGGCGCGGGGCGCGGATGTTCCAGTAGAGCAGGACCATGAGGGTGAAGTCGGGCACCAGCCAGCGGATCTGGTCGGACCAGGGCAACAGGGTCGCGGACAGGGCCAGAATCAGGCTGCCGTAGACCTTGGTCCGCGTCGGCGGCGCGGCCAGCACCGCGCCCTGGGGCAGCAAGGGCTTTTCCAGGTTCAGTTCAGTGCGGGGCATGGGAAGGCGCGGGTTTCTTCAGGGGCTGGGCCTGGGGTTTCGCGGTCGCGGCGGGTTGGGCGGTCTCCGCCGGCGGGGTCTCCTGCCGCAGCACCGCCACATGCCGGTAGCGGCCAACACCGCCCAGGGGGCGGCACAGGGCGCGGGCGAACGGGGTATGGCGCGGCGGCTCGGTCTGCACCACCTGGGCCACCGGAATGCCGGCGGGGTAGACGCCGTCGATGCCGGAGGTATACAGCCAGTCGCCCGGCTTCAGGTCGGCGTGCATGTCCAGGAAACGCACTTCCAGCAGATTGTCCGAGCCTTGCCCGGAAACGATGACGCGCAGGCCGTTGCGCATGTTCTGCACCGGGGCGCCCTGGTCCCGGTCCGTCAGCAGGGTGACTTCCGAGGTCCAGGGATAGACCCGGGTGACCTGGCCCACCAGCCCGAGGGCGTCCACCACCGGCCAGCCCGGCGCGATGCCGTGGGCGGCGCCCCGGTTGATGATGACCTTGCGCGAGAAGGGGTCGGGCACGGTTTCCATGATTTCTCCCACCACGGGGGTGACCCCGGGGCGCGGCGGCAGTGCCAGCAGGGCGCGCAACTGGGCGTTCTCGGCGGCCACGGCGGCGCGGTCCAGGATGTTGGCGCGCAGACGTTCCTGCTGCAGGCGCAGCTTCGCGTTCTCCGCGGTCAGCTCGCCGTGGGTGATGAAGAATTCCGCGCTCTTCTGCACCCAGTTCCAGGGTTGGGCCAGGGCCATCTGCAAGGGGTGCAGCACGGTGTTGAGGCCGGCGCGCACGCCGGACAACGCCGCGTAGCGCGCGTCCAGGGCGAGCAGGAACAGGCAGAGCAGGACATAGAGCCCGAACCGGGCCGGCAACCCCATCTCCCGGACGAAAAGTGGGGCGTGGGGCGCGGGGGACATTTATTGCGTCAGGTGCAATGCGGGGAGCGGGCGGGGGGATGGTGCGTCGCCACGATTTCCCGATGTCAGTCGTTGGTGAACACCGTGGCGAGCCGGTCCATTTCCTCCAGCGCCCGGCCGGAGCCGCGCACCACGCAGGAAAGCGGGTCTTCCGCGACGATGACCGGCAAGCCGGTTTCCTCCATCAGCAGCCGGTCCAGGTCGCGCAGCAGCGCGCCGCCGCCGGTCAGCACCATGCCCTTGTCGGCGATGTCCGCGCCCAGTTCCGGCGGGGTCTGCTCCAGGGCCGACTTGACCGAGGAGACGATGGTGTTGAGGGGTTCGGTGAGGGCTTCCAGGATTTCGTTGCTGGTGATGGTGAAGCTGCGCGGAATGCCTTCCGCCAGATTGCGGCCCTTCACTTCCATCTCGCGCACTTCCGAACCTGGGAAGGCGGAGCCCATTTCCTTCTTGATCGTCTCGGCGGTGGCCTCGCCGATCAGCATGCCGTAGTTGCGGCGGATGTAGTTGATGATGGCCTCGTCGAACTTGTCGCCGCCCACCCGCACCGAGGTGGAATAGACCATGCCGCCCAGGGAGATGACGCCCACCTCGGTGGTGCCGCCACCGATGTCCACCACCATGGAGCCGGTCGCCTCCGCCACCGGCATGCCGGCGCCGATGGCCGCCGCCATGGGCTCCTCGATCAGGTAGACCTGGCGCGCGCCGGCGCCGATGGCGGATTCGCGGATCGCGCGGCGTTCCACCTGGGTCGCGCCGGAGGGCACGCAGATGATGATGCGCGGGCTGGGATGGAACAGGCGGGTGTCGTGCACTTTCTTGATGAAGAACTTGAGCATCTGCTCGGTGATGTTGAAGTCGGCGATGACGCCGTCCTTCATGGGCCGGATCGCCTGGATGTTGCCCGGTGTGCGGCCGAGCATCATCTTCGCCTCGAGGCCGACGGCCTGGATGGTCTTCTTGCCGGTCAGGCCTTCCTGGCGGATGGCGACGACGGAGGGTTCGTTCAGCACGATGCCGCGGCCGCGTACATAAATGAGGGTATTGGCGGTTCCCAGGTCGATCGCCAGATCGGTGGAGAAGTAGCCGCGAAGAAGTCCGAACATGTAATGGGGTCCCGAGAGTCGGAAAAATAGCGGCGTATGATAACCTAGCCCGCCTTATGTAATAAGGCCCGCAACAAGGCTAGCTTATCCCATGTCGCTTTCCATCGACGACGTAAAACGCATCGCCAAACTGGCCCGCATCCGCGTGAGCGAGGCCGAGGCCGCCGGCTACCAGTCCCAATTGAACGGCATCTTCGGCCTGATCGAGGAGATGCAGGCGGTGGATACCGCCGGAGTGGCGCCCATGTCCCATGCCCAGGATCTCGCCCAGCGTCTGCGCGCCGATGCGGTGACCGAGCCGGACCGGCGCGAGAAGTTCCAGGCCATCGCGCCGCAGACCGAGGACGGGCTGTATCTGGTGCCGAAAGTGATCGAGTGAAACGTGAAAAGTGAAACGTGAACTGTGAAATGTGACCCTCCCGGCAGGGAGGGTGGCGCGTAGCGCCGGGTGGGCATCACGTTTCACCTTTCACGTTTCGCTTTTCACCCCCAGACCATGACCGATAACGCCACCATCAAACATCTCGCCACCCTCCTCGCCGAAGGCAAGGCCTCCAGCGTCGAACTCTGCCGGGACTACCTGGACCGCATCCAGGCGCTGAACCCGGCCCTCAACGCCTTTGTCACCGTGGACCCGGACAAGACCCTGGCCGAGGCGGCCGCCGCCGACGCGCGCCGGGCTTCCGGCCAGGCCGGGCCGCTCGCCGGCGTGCCCATCGCCCACAAGGACATCTTCTGCGCCGAGGGCTGGCTGACCACCTGCGGCTCGAAGATGCTGGCCAATTTCGTCTCGCCCTACGACGCCCACGTCATCGAGCAGTTCAAGGCGGCGGGCATGCCCTGCCTGGGCAAGACCAATATGGACGAGTTCGCCATGGGCTCGTCCAACGAGACCAGCTTCTACGGTCCGGTGAAGAATCCCTGGGATACGGCGCGGGTGCCCGGCGGTTCCTCCGGCGGCAGCGCGGCCTGCGTCGCGGCGCGCATGGCGCCGGCGGCGACCGGCACCGATACCGGCGGCTCCATCCGCCAGCCGGCGGCCCTGTGCGGCATCACCGGCCTGAAGCCCACCTATGGCGTGGTGTCCCGCTACGGCATGATCGCCTTCGCCTCCTCCCTGGACCAGGGCGGCCCCATGGCGCAAACCGCCGAGGACTGCGCCCTGCTGCTCAACGTCATGGCGGGTTTCGATACGCGCGATTCCACCAGCCTGGAGCGGGAGAAGGAGGACTACGCCCGCGATCTGGACAAGCCGCTGGCCGGCCTGAGGATCGGATTGCCGCGTGAGTTCTTCGGCGCCGGACTCACCGGCGACACCGCCAAGGCGGTCGAGGAGGCCATCGCCCAATACCGAAAGCTGGGCGCCGAGACCGTGGAAGTGGGCCTGCCCAACTCCAACCTGTCGGTGGCCGCCTACTACGTGCTGGCGCCGGCGGAAGCCTCCAGCAACCTGTCCCGCTTCGACGGCGTGCGCTACGGTTACCGCGCGCCGGAGTACAAGGATTTGACCGACATGTACGAGAAGACCCGGGCCGAGGGTTTCGGCGCCGAGGTCAAGCGGCGCATCATGATCGGCACCTACGTCCTTTCCCACGGCTACTACGACGCCTATTACATCCAGGCCCAGCGTCTGCGCCGCCTGATCGCCGACGACTTCGCGCAAGCGTTCAAGGCCTGCGACGTGATCCTCGGACCCACCGCTCCCTCCACCGCGTTCAAGCTGGGCGAGAAGGCCGACGATCCGGTCCAGATGTATCTCTCCGACATCTACACCATCGCCGTCAACCTGGCCGGCCTGCCCGGCATGTCCCTGCCCTGCGGTTTCGACGGGCAGGGCCTGCCCATCGGCATGCAACTGATCGGCGACTACTTCGGCGAGGCGAGGATGCTCAACGTGGCGCACCAGTATCAGTTGGCCACCGACTGGCACGCGAGGGCGCCCCTGCTCTGAAGGAGGCGACATGGATACGGAACTGCCCCTCAGGTTCAGCGATCGGCAACTGCGCCAGATCGTCGAGGAAGCGTTCGTCTACATGTGCGCCTGCCCCGCCCAGGTGGCGGAGCAGATACTGAAATTGCGCGGCCTCCATGCCTACCAGCAATCCTGTCTCGACCAGGGGCCGGTCACCGCGAAAGTCCATCGCCTGATCGCCGCCAGCACCGCCCGCGCCCATGCCGATCTGGAGGGCTGCCTGGAGGATATTCTCACGCTGGAGGGCTGGGACATGGACAGCCTGACCATGCCGGAAACGCTGCGCGCGCTACGCGAGAAAGATATGGATGCCTAGCGCGCCGCTTTTGTGCAAACCCGCGCCGAAAACCGCGCCGGGACTCGACCACAGGAATCGGAAACACATCATGCAATGGGAAACCGTCATTGGGCTGGAGGTGCATACCCAGCTCACCACCCAATCCAAAATCTTCTCCGGCGCCAGCATCGCCTTTGGCGCCGAGCCCAACACCCAGGCCTGCCAGGTGGACATCGCCCTGCCCGGCGTGCTGCCGGTGCTGAACAAGGGCGCGGTGGAGCGGGCCATCAAGTTCGGCCTCGCCATCGGCGCGAAGCTGAACCGCACCAACGTGTTCGCGCGCAAGAATTACTTCTACCCGGATCTGCCCAAGGGCTACCAGATCAGCCAGTTCGAACTGCCCATCGTCGAGGGCGGCAGCCTGACCATCCAGGTGGAAGGCGACAAACCCGGCGACAAGCCCGTGGAGAAGACCGTCCGCATCACCCGCGCCCACCTGGAGGAGGACGCCGGCAAGAGCCTGCACGAGGATTTCCACGGCATGACCGGCATCGACCTGAACCGGGCCGGCACGCCCCTGTTGGAAATCGTCTCGGAACCGGACATGCGCTCCGCGAAGGAGGCGGTGGCCTACGCCAAGGCCCTGCACACCCTGGTGACCTGGATCGGCACCTGCGACGGCAACATGCAGGAAGGCAGCTTCCGCGTCGACGCGAACGTCTCGGTGCGGCCCGTGGGCCAGCAGGCGTTCGGCACCCGGCGCGAGATCAAGAACCTCAACTCGTTCAAGTTCCTGGAGCAGGCCATCAACTACGAGGTGCGCTGGCAGATCGAGCAGATCGAGGACGGCCGCAAGATTCAGCAGGCCACCGTGCTGTTCAACCCGGACACCGGCGAGACCCGGATGATGCGGACCAAGGAAGACGCCCACGACTACCGCTACTTCCCCGATCCTGACCTGTTGCCGGTAAAGCTGGACGAGGGCTGGATCGAACAAGTGCGGGCCGCTATGCCGGAACTGCCCAAGGACATGCGAAATCGTGTTATCGAAGATTATCTACTCAGCGACGAGGATGCTCGCTTCTTGACATCTTCAGTCGTGATGGCCAATTACTTTGAGAAAGCTGTTGCGGAGATTGTGCGGCTTACTGGACATCCCGATGTGCCTCCACCCATCGAGCGAGGAGATAGTCGTCAACCGGTTGACGTTACCTTTGGGAAGTTATGTGCTAACTGGATGATGGGTGAGCTAGCCGCAGCACTGAATAAGTCAGGCCTAGATATTGCAGATAGTCCCATTTCGCCACTTCAATTAGCCCAACTTATCACCCGCATCCAGGATGGCACCCTGTCCGGCAAGCTGGCCAAGCAGGTGTTCGAAGCCATGTGGTCCGAGGGCGGGGAGGTCGATACCATCATCGAGGCCAAGGGCCTCAGGCAGATGTCCGATTCCGGCGAGATCGGACGCCTCATCGACGACGTGATGGCCGCCAACGCCAAGTCGGTGGAGGAATTCCGTTCCGGCAAGGAGAAGGCCTTCAACGCCCTGGTCGGCCAGGTCATGAAGGCCAGCAAGGGCAAGGCCAACCCGGCCCAGGTCAACGAACTGCTGCGCCGCAAGCTCAGCGGCGCATAGACCCCTTCAGTTCACGGAAGCGCAGCTTGTCCGCTTCGTAGCTGGCCTTGATGTCTTCCATGGCCAGTTCCCGTTTGCGGATCAGTTCGCCCAACAGGGCCAGTTCGCCCTGGGCCTCGTCCCGCATCTGGACGAAGGTGCGCGGCGCGCTCTGCCCGCTTTGCGCGTACTGGTTGATCTGGCCGTTCGCGTAGGCGAGTTTTTCCGCCGCCGCGTTCATGCGCGCCCGCAGCCCGCGCAGATTGGCGACTTCGATGTCGAGCGCCCGGTCCCGGGTCAGATCGATTTCCGCTTCGCTGACGTAGGTGGTCAGCAAGGCCCGGTCATGCCGCTGTTGCCGTTCTTCCGCCTGTCTGGCCGCTTCCTTGCGTTGGCGCTCTTCCTCCATCTGGCGCCGCTCCGCGGGCGACAGGCGGGTGCGCGGGTTCTCCTTCTTCACCCGGCCCTGTTTGTCCAGCTCCACGCTGCCCAGGCCGGAATCCCGGCTGGGAATGTAGTCGCCGTAATGCACCTTGCCCTGTTCGTCCACCCAGCGGTAGGTGGTGCCGGCATGCGCCGGCCCGCCGCTCAGAAGGGCCAGGCACGCGGACAGAAGCAGGATCGATCGATGCAGGGTCACGGTGTCATTCACGCAAGGACAGGCCGAAATATCGGCCAAAAAAATCAAATATTTAGCTATGCAAGCTGGGAGGCTCAGCCTTTTTCCGACAGCGCGGCCGAGCCGGCTGTCATGGGCGGATGCCGTATTGACTTCTATATGACTGGATCGATGCCAGCGTGGTTTCCCAATCCGCCTTATTAGCCAGATGCGCGGCCAGATCGTCCAGGTCGACGATGCTGACCACCGGGATGCCATAGTCCCGGCTGACTTCCTGCACCGCGGACAACTCGCCCAGGCCCCGCTCCATGCGGTCCAGGGCGATGGCGACGCCACAGGGCTCGGCGCCGGCGGCGCGGATGAGCTGGACGGATTCGCGCACCGAGGTGCCGGCGGAGATCACGTCGTCGACGATGAGCACGCGGCCTTGCAGTTTCGCGCCGACGATGGTGCCGCCCTCGCCATGGTCCTTCGCTTCCTTGCGGTTGTAGCTGAACGGCGCGTTGCGGCCTTCGGCGGCCAAGGCGATGGCCACCGAGGCGGCCAGGGGAATCCCCTTGTAGGCGGGGCCGAACAGCCCGTCGAAGGCCAGTCCGGAGGCGCGGATCGCGTTCGCGTAGAATTCGCCGAGCCGTTTCAGCGAAAAGCCGTCATTGAACAGGCCCGCGTTGAAGAAGTACGGACTCATGCGCCCGGCCTTGGTCTTGAACTCGCCGAACAGCAGCACCTGCTGCGCGATGGCGAAATCGAGGAATGCGCCCTTGAAACTCTGCACTTGAAAACCCTTATTCCATGCGTGTCATCACCCTGAATCTTAACGGAATCCGCTCCGCCGCCAGCAAAGGGGTTTATTCCTGGCTGGAAAAACAAAACGCGGACCTGGTCTGCCTGCAGGAACTCAAGGCCCAGGACGCGGACCTCAGCCCGGAAATGCGCAATCCGCCCGGCCTGCATGGCTACTTCCACTGCGCCGAGAAGAAGGGCTACAGTGGCGTCGGCCTCTACGCCCGGCGTCAGCCCGACCGGCTCATCGAGGGACTGGGCATCGCCGACATCGACGCCGAAGGCCGCTATCTCGAGGCGCGGTTCGGCGATCTGTCCGTGATCTCCTTGTACCTGCCCTCCGGCTCCAGTTCCGAGGAACGCCAGGCGGCCAAGTTCAGCTTCATGGAGCGTTTCATGCCCCATTTGGAAGCCCTGGTGAAATCCGGCCGCGAAGTCGTGCTGTGCGGCGACTGGAACATCGCCCACAAGGAAATCGACCTGAAGAACTGGAAATCCAACCAGAAGAACTCCGGCTTCCTCCCGGAGGAACGGGCCTGGATCACGGAAGTGTTCGAGCGCCTGGGCTTCGTCGACGTCTACCGCAAGCTTTACCCCGACCACACCGGCGAGGCCTACACCTGGTGGAGCAACCGGGGCCAGGCCTGGGCCAAGAACGTGGGTTGGCGCATCGACTACCAGATCGCCACGCCGGGGCTCGCCGCCCGGGCGCAAAGCGCGTCCGTCTACAAGGCGCAACGCTTCAGCGACCACGCGCCGCTGATCGTGGATTACGGCGGGACGTTCTAGATCGAGCCGGCCGGGACGCGCCCCGCGTTGCGGCCGACCCCCGGTCAAGCCTGCCCGGTCTTCTTCAGCCTGCGGTAAAGGGTGTTGCGGCTGATGCCGAGCCGGCGCGCGGCTTCCGACATGTTGCCGTGGCTCAGGCCGATGGCCCGGCCGATGGCCGCCGCCGAGATTTCCCGCAGGTTTTCCGTGCCGTCCATGGCGGCCGTTTCGCGCGGGCGCCCCTTGCGCAGGTCTTCGACCAGGTCGTCCGGCAAATGCTGCCAGCCGATCAGACGTTCATGTTCCTCGATCAGGGCGCAGGCGGTGCGCAGGGCGTTGACCAGTTGGCGCAGGTTGCCCGGCCAGGCGAAATCGGCGAAGGCCGCGGCCACCTTGGCTTCGAGCGCGACGCGCCGGCCGGGCAGGAGGTCTTCGAGCAGGCGGTTGAGCAAGGCGGGGAAATCCTTGCGCTCGCGCAGCGCCGGCAGCATCAGGGTCAGGCCGTTGATGCGGTAGTAGAGATCGGCGCGGAAACGCCCCGCTTCCATCTCCGTCCTCAGATTGCGATTGGTGGCGCAGATGAGCGCGAAATCCACCGCCACCGCCTTGCCGCCGCCCAGGGGCGTGACCTGGCGTTCCTGCAGGACGCGCAGCAGCCGGGTCTGCATGGCCAGCGGCATGTCGCCGATCTCATCCAGAAACAGGGTGCCGCCCTGGGCCTCGCGGATGCGGCCCGGCGAGCCCTCCCGGCGCGCGCCGGTGTAGGCGCCGGGGGTATAGCCGAACAGTTCGGCCTCGATCAGGTTCTCCGTCAGCGCCGAACAGTCCACGGCGATGAAGGGTTTCGCGCGGCGCGGACCGGAGTCGTGCATGGCGTTGGCGAAGACCTCCTTGCCGACGCCGGACTCGCCCTGCAGGAGAACCGGAATGGGTTTGTCCAGCACCTTGCGCGCCTTGCAGATGGCGGCGGCGATGTGGCCGCAACCGATATCGAGGGCCGCCAGCGCGTCGGCGGGCGGCGGCGGCCGGACATCGTGAGACACCGCCACCTGGCGCGCCACGCGGTTGGTCTCCACGCGCACGAAAAGACGCCCGTCTTCGCCTTGGCCGCGTCTCGTGGCGTGCTCGACCAGCATCGGTTCGTGGTCGCGGCGATAGCCCCATTCGAGCAGCTCGGACAGGCGCAGGTGGAACACCCGCTCCAGGGGCAGGCTACCCAGATCGGCGTCGGTCAAACCCAGATGGCGCATGGCGGCCGGGTTGGCGCCGGCGATCAGGCCGTCATGGGAAAGCGCCAGCACGCCTTCCGCCAAGGTGCCGATGCCCTCCGCCAGGGTGTGGAAACGCAGATGCACGCTGCCGCTGTGGTAAGCCTCGAACAGGCGGTTTTCGATCATCTGGGCGGCGGTCCGTACCAGGCAGAACGTGTGCGGGTGGCGGCGGCGCTGGTCGCCGGAGATGTCCAGCACTCCGAGCAGGCGGCCGTCGGGCGCGGCGACGGTGGCCGCCGCGCAAGTCAGGAAGCCGTTGCGCTCGAGATAGTGTTCTGCGCCGTTGATGACGACCGGCGCGGCTTCGGCAAGCGCGGTGCCGATCGCGTTGGTGCCCCGATGGCGCTCGTTCCACGAGGCGCCCGGGGCCAGCGCCACGCGCTCGGCGCGGTCGAGGAAATCGGCGTCGCCCAGCGCCTGCAGGAGGACGCCTTGAGCATCCGCCAGGATCACCATGCAGCCGCTGTCCTGGGCCTGGGCGTAGAGATATTCCATGACCGGCCGGGCATGGGCGATCAGTTCCTGTTGCCGGCCGATGGTCCGGGCCAACTGGAACGGATTCAGGTGGAAATCCTCCCGCACCCGCCCGATGGGCGCCAGGCCGGCTTGCTGGCTGCGCTCCCAGGAACGGGACACGACCGGTCCCACCAGGTTTTCGGGGGGCAATTCGCCGCGTTCCAGCAATTCATGGCGCGCTTGGCGCAATACCGAGGCGAGACCTCTCGTCATGGGATTGAGCATGCTGACGACCTCCTCCAAGAAACCGTCCCGCACTATAAGTCTTTAACTCCCCGCCGCAAGTTCAACGGCCGGTTTGCTCGTCCGGGTGTGTCAGTTTGGCGCAGTGCATCGGAATGGCACGTGTCGGCCACGATTCCCGCGCCCGCGCCCGGCGCGTCTTCATGATTGCGATCAAGGGCTTAACGGAGATTTGCCGCTGGCATGCTCCTTGCCAATAGATCGGCGATCGCGGCGTCTCGCTCGATCGCATCCTGGCCGATCCAGGCCCACACATAACATTCCGAAGGAGATGTCATGATTTACGCAGCCCCGGGCAGCGCGGAAGCCAAGCTCAAGTTCAAACCCCATTACGACAATTTCATCGGCGGCGAATGGGTCGCCCCGGTCAAGGGCGACTATTTCGATGTGGTCACCCCGATCAACGGCAAGACTTACACCAAGGCCGCCCGTTCCGGCGCCGACGACGTGGAATTGGCCCTGAACGCCGCCCACGCCGCCTTTCCCAAGTGGGGCAAAACCGACGCGACGACCCGCTCGAACGTCCTGCTCAAGATCGCCGACCGCATGGAAGCCAATCTCGAGCTGCTGGCCTATGCCGAGACGGTGGACAACGGCAAGCCGATCCGCGAGACGCTCAACGCCGACATTCCGCTCGCCATCGACCATTTCCGCTATTTCGCCGGTTGCCTGCGTTCGCAGGAAGGCGGCATCTCGGAGATCGACGAGAACACCATGGCCTATCACATCCACGAGCCCCTGGGCGTGGTCGGGCAGATCATCCCCTGGAATTTCCCGATCCTGATGGCGGCCTGGAAGCTGGCGCCGGCGCTGGGCGCGGGGAATTGCGTGGTGCTGAAGCCGGCCGAGTCGACGCCGATCTCCATCCTCGTCCTGGTCGAGCTGATCGCCGACCTGCTGCCGCCGGGCGTGCTCAACATCGTCAACGGTTATGGCCGCGAAGCCGGCATGCCGCTGGCGCAAAGCAAGCGCATCGCCAAGATCGCCTTCACCGGGTCCACCTCCACCGGCCGCGTCATCGCCCAGGCCGCCGCCAACAACCTGATCCCGGCCACCCTGGAACTCGGCGGCAAGTCCCCCAACATCTTCTTCGCCGACGTGATGGACAAGGATGACGGTTTTCTCGACAAGGCCATCGAAGGCTTGGTGCTGTTCGCCTTCAACCAGGGCGAAGTGTGCACCTGCCCGTCGCGCGCGCTGATCCAGGAATCCATCTACGACAAGTTCATGGAGCGCTGCCTGGCCCGCGTCAAGGCCATCAAGCAGGGCAACCCGCTCGACACCGAGACCATGATGGGGGCGCAGGCCTCGAAGGAACAACTGACCAAGATCCTCTCCTACCTCGATCTGGGCCGTCAGGAAGGCGCGAAAGTGCTGACGGGCGGCGAGCAGGCCGTGGTCGGCGGCGAACTGGACGGCGGCTACTACGTGCAGCCGACCCTGTTCAAGGGCCACAACAAGATGCGCATCTTCCAGGAGGAGATTTTCGGCCCGGTGCTGGCGGTGACCACCTTCAAGGACGAGGCCGAAGCGCTGGCCATCGCCAACGACACCCTCTACGGCCTGGGTGCCGGCGTCTGGAGCCGCAACGGCAACGTCGCCTACCGCATGGGGCGGGCGATCCAGGCTGGCCGCGTGTGGACCAACTGCTATCACGCCTATCCGGCCCACGCGGCGTTCGGCGGCTACAAGGAATCCGGCATCGGTCGCGAGACCCACAAGGTCATGCTCGACCACTACCAGCAGACCAAGAACCTGCTGGTCAGCTACGCGGAACAGAAACTTGGTTTCTTCTGATGCCGCGCGCCGGTTCGGCGCATCGTGGACGGGGGCGGGCAACCGCCCCTTTTTAACCTAGAAACGGCAGTTGGACGTGCCAGCGGGTGCGTAGCGGGCTCACCCGAAGGGTGAGAGTGACCGGAGGCGCTTACGTCGGCATTCATGCGGTATTCCAATGGATGTGGAGCGGTCAACCGCCGTTTCTAGGTTTAATCTTGGAGGCGCAAATGGTTGCAAAGGTCATCGCCACGCAAGCGGCGCTCAAACTGATCGAGTTCCTGAAACGGAAACACGGCGCGCTGATGTTCCACCAATCGGGCGGCTGCTGCGACAACAGCGCCGCGAACTGTTTCCTGCCGGGCGAAATCACCATCGGCGCCGGCGACGTCTTTCTCGGCGAGATCGGCGGCTGCCCGTTCTATATCGGCAAAGCGCAATACGAATACTGGAAGCACACCCAGCTCATCATCGACGTGATCGAGGGCACCGGCGGCACCTTCTCCCTCGAAGGGCCGGAAGGCAAGGCCTTCCACACCCGATCCCGGCTGTTCACCGACGCGGAGTGGGCGGAGTTGGCCGGGGAGGCGGAGTAATCGCGCCGCGCCATTGGCAATCCGCGTCGATCTTGACTAGAGTTCGGCCGTGACCACGATGAACGTTTCCCCGCCCGTCCCGCGCGATGCGCCGATCCCCGCGCCGGCGGCGGTGACGGCGCAGCCGGCGCCCGCCCGCGGCTCGCTCTGCCGGGTTCGGCGGGCCAAGTCGAGGCGGTGAGGCGCATCCCGGGCGCGCGTCCGCCGGCCACGAGGAATATCGCGCGCGCCGCCGTTTCCCCGTTCGACGAAAATCCCGCTTTCGCCATGTCCCTCCACGATGCCGCCAGCAGGTCGCGCGTTCCTGTCGAAACGCGCGATCTCCGCCAGTTATAACGACCCGCCATGCGTTCCTCCCTGCCCTCCCTTTCCGCCGCCCACCGCTTCGTCGCCGTGCTGTTCATGGGCTTCGCCTCGGGCCTGCCCCTGTCCCTCACCGGCCAGGCCATGCAGGCCTGGCTCAGCGTCGAGGGGGTGGATATCGCCACCATCGGCTTCCTCGGCCTGGTCGGCGTGCCCTACACCTTCAAGTTCCTTTGGGCGCCGCTCATGGACCGCTTCGAACCGCCTTGGCTGGGGCGGCGCAAGGGCTGGCTGGTGCTCACCCAGCTCGCCATGGCGGCGGCGCTGTGGTGGATGTCCGGCCTCGATCCCAAGGGCGCGCCCCTGGCCTTCGCCGGCGTCGCGGTGCTGGTGGCCTTCCTGTCCGCGTCCCAGGACGTGGTCATCGACGCCTACCGCACCGACGTGCTGGCGCCCAACGAGCGGGGTCTGGGCGGCTCCCTCGCGGTGTTCGGCTACCGCATCGCCATGATCCTGTCCGGCGGCATCGCCCTGATCTGGGCGGAACAGTGGCAGAGCTGGGGGCGGGTGTACCAGGTGATGGCCTGGATCATGGTGGCCGCCGCCGCCTTTTCCCTGGTCGCGACGCCGCGCGTGAACAGCGCCTCGCAACCGCTGAAATCCGATCCGTTGCGCGAACTGCTGGGTTTCCTCGCCCTGCTGGCCGGCGTGCTGGCGGGCGCCTTCCTGAGCCGCTGGGCCTTGATGGGCCTGGGGCTCGACCCGGACGACCCGAACAAGTGGATCCGTCTGCTGTTCATCCTGGCCGGCGTCGCCTGCGCCCTGCCCCTGGGCGCCTGGGCGGCGCGCAAGGCGGGCTTCGAGACCCTGACCCGTTCCCTGTCCAGCTATTTCCAGCAGCCCGGCGCCTGGGCCTTCCTGCTGCTGATCGTGCTGTACAAGCTGTCGGATGCCTTCGCCGGCAGCCTGACCACGCCCTTCCTGATCAAGGGCATGGCCTTCTCGCAAGCGGAGGTGGGCATCGTCAACAAGATCATCGGCATCTGGCTCACCATCTTCGGCGCGCTGCTGGCGGGGGCGCTGATGCTGCGCCTGAACCTGTACCGCTCCCTGCTGCTGTTCGGCGTGCTGCAAATGCTCGCCAATTTCGGCTTCTACAGCCTCGCGGTGCTGGGCAAGGGCGCCTGGGGCGGCTTCACCCTGCAACCCTTCGACTGGGGCTTCGTCGCCATCAGCCAGCCGGCGGACATCGACAGCCTGCTCATGTTCGCCATCGCCGCCGAGAACATCACCAGCGGCATGGGCACGGCGGCCTTCGTCGCCCTACTCATGAGCCTGTGCAGCCATCGCTACACCGCGACCCACTACGCCCTGCTGTCGGCCCTGGCCTCGGTCGGCCGCATCTACGTCAGCCCCCTGGCCGGGGTCATGGCGGAGAGCATCGGCTGGCCGTCGTTCTTCATCGTCGCCGTGATCCTGGGCGTGCCCGGCGTCTACATGGTGTGGCGCATGCGTGGCACCATCCAAATCTTGATCGGCAAGGAGACGACGTCATGACATTCAAGGCCCTGTTGCTGGAAAACCAGCCCGCGTTTTCCGCCCGCGTCGCCGACGTGGACGAGAGCGCCCTGCCGGAGGGCGAGGTGCTGATCCGGGTCAGCCATTCCACCCTGAACTTCAAGGACGCCCTGGCCATCGGCAACACCAGCCCCATCGTGCGCGCCTGGCCCATGGTCGCCGGCATCGACGCGGCGGGGGTGGTGGAAAGCTCGGCCAGCCCGGATTTCCAGCCCGGCGACGCGGTGGTGGTGAACGGCTGGGGGCAAGGGGAAACCCGTTGGGGCGGGCTCGCCGAATACGTCCGCGTGCCCGCCGACTGGCCGGTGAAGCTGCCCGCGCCCTACGGCCCGTTCGAGGCGGCCGCTGTCGGCACCGCCGGCTACACGGCGGCCATGTGCGCGCAGGCGCTGGAAAAGCACGGCCTGAAGCCGGCGGACGGCCCGATCCTGGTCACCGGCGCCACCGGCGGCGTCGGCTCCATCGCCGTGATGCTGCTGGCCCGGGCCGGTTTCCAGGTCCTGGCCGTGACCGGCAAGGCGGCGGACGCGGATTACCTGAAGGGCCTGGGCGCCGCCGAGGTGCTGGCCCGGTCGGACTTTTCGGCGCCGGGCAAGCCGTTGCAGAAGGAGCGCCTCGCCGGCGTGGTGGACACCCTGGGCAGCCACGCGCTGGCCAACGCCTGCGCCCAGGTGAGGCGCAACGGCGCGGTCGCCGCCTGCGGCCTGGCCATGGGCATGGATTTCCCCGCCACCGTCGCGCCCTTCATCCTGCGCGGCGTCACCCTGTTTGGCATCGATTCGGTCTATGCCAGCCGCGCCCGGCGCGAGTCCGCCTGGGCCTTGCTGACCGAGCGCATCACGCCGCCGGACCTGGCCGGCATCGCCAAGACCATCGGCCTGTCGGAAACCGTCGTCGCCGCGCAAAACATCCTGGCCGGGACGATGACCGGGCGCTACGTGGTGGACGTGGCGCGCTGAGGCGCCATTTTCCCGGGAGAGAAGCCATCGCCATGACGGACGGAAAGGCCTCCCCACCTCAACCTCCCCACCCCAACTCTCCCGCTAACCGGGCGGGGAACGAACGCCTCCCCCGCATGCGGGGAGGGCAGGGAGGGGAAGCGAATCGACATCGCTTTCGTAAGATCGAAAAAGGCGCGATCCGTCGGAGCGCGGGTAAGCGGGCCGCGCCAGGCCAGGTGGTCCCGGGTTTGCCGCGGAGGCGCTAGCGCAAGCGGGAACTTGTCCAGGCCGCCATCAGTTTTTCCAGTTCCTCGATGGGCACCGGCCTGCCGAACAGATAGCCCTGGAAGGCCTTGCAGCCGTGCTGTTCCAGGAACGAGCGCTGTTCCGTCGTTTCCACGCCTTCGGCGATGACCGACAGGCCGAAGGTCTGCCCCAGGGCCAGGACGGTGCGGGTGATGGTGGCGTCGTTGCTGTTTTCCAGCGCGTCGCGCACGAAGGATTGGTCGATCTTGATCTCGTCCAGCGGCAGTCGCTTCAGGTAGGCCAGGGAGGAATAACCGGTGCCGAAGTCGTCCAGGGCGAAGCCCACGCCCAGTTCCTTGAGTGCCTGCATCTTGGCGATGACGCCCTCGACGCCGTCCAGCATCATGCTCTCGGTCAGTTCCAGCTTGAGGCCCAAGGGCTCGGCGCCGGCATGCTTCAGGGCGCCCTTGACCCGCTCCACGAAGTCGGTCTGGCGGAACTGGCGCGCGCTGACGTTGACCGACAGACTAAGTCCGGCCGTGGCCGGATCGGCCTGCCAGAGCGCGAGCTGGGCGCAGGCGGTTTCCAGCACCATCTGGCCCAGGTGCAGGATGAGGCCGGTGGATTCGGCCAGGGGAATGAAGGTGCCGGGGGCGAGCAGGCCCTGGGTCGGATGGCGCCAGCGCACCAGGGCCTCGGCCCCCAGGATGCGCCCGCTTTCGTCCACCTGGGGCTGGTAGTAGAGCAGGAACTCCCGCTTCTTGAGGCCGCTGCGCAGTTCCTTTTCCAGGCTGGCGCGGGCTTCCACCACCGCCTGCATGCTGGGATCGAAGAAGTGCAGATTGTTGCGGCCGGCGGACTTGGCCTGGTACATGGCCATGTCCGCCCGCTTGAGCAGTTCCTCCACGGTGAATTCATGGCTGTGGAACAGGGTGATGCCGATGCTGGCGCCGCTCTGGTAATCGCTTTCGGCCAGCGCGTAGGGCTGGTTGAGGCGCGACAGGATCTTCTCGCCGACCACCTCCGCCAGGATCGCCGCCTGCTCCCTTTCCTCGCCCAGTTCGTCGAGCATGACGATGAACTCGTCGCCACCCAGGCGCGCCACCGTGTCCTCCTCCCGCACGCAGGATTTCAGCCGCTCGGATACCTGGGTGAGCAAGCGGTCTCCCACGTCGTGGCCCTGGGTGTCGTTCAGCGTCTTGAAGTTGTCCAGATCGATGAACAGCAGGGCGCCGTACTTGTTGGCCCGCGCCCGCGACAACACCGCCTGGTGCAGGCGCTCCATCAGCAGGCGGCGGTTGGGCAGGCCGGTCAGCGAGTCGTACAGGGCCATGTACTCGATCTGGGCTTCGGCCTTCTTGCGCTGGCTCATGTCCAGGAAGGTGCCCACGTAGTGGCAGATGTCGTCGTTGTCGCAGCGCACGGCGGTGATGGTGAGCCACTCGGGGTACAGCTCGCCGTTCTTGCGCCGGTTCCAGATCTCGCCCTGCCAACTGCCTTCTTCCCGCAGCGATCGCCACAGGCGCTGATAGAAGGCGCGGTCGTGGCGGCCGGACTTGAGCAGGGCCGGGGTCTTGCCGATGGCCTCCTCCGCCGCGTAGCCGGTGAGTTCGGTGAAGGCGCTGTTGACGCGCAGGATGCGGGCGTTGTGGTCGGTGATCAGCATGCCTTCCTGGGTCTCGAAGGCCACCGCCGCGACCCGTTGGGCCGCGTCCCGCTGCTTGCGCTCGGTGATGTCCTGGAAGGCCACCACCACGCCGAGGACGCCGCGCCGCCCGCGCAAGGGCGTGATGGAATATTGGACCGGAATGCGGCTTTGCTGGTCGACGCGGATCACCTGGGCCTCCCCTTCCCGGCTTTGTCCGTCCACCAGGGTGCTGCGCAGAGGGCAGGATTCGTCCCAGATGTCCTGGCTCACGCCCTCGAGAAAGTGGAACATGGGGTGGCGCAATTCGCCCAGGGTCTCCCCGTCCGCCAGTCCCAGCATCGCGCGCGCCGCCTGGTTGATGAAGGTGCAGCGGCCGTCGCGATCGAAGCCGCAGACACCCTCCGCGAGGCTGCCCAGCAGCAGATCCCTTTCCTCGGCGGCCTTGGCGATGCGCTGGTTGTCCCGGCGCAGGCGCAGGGCGATGCTGGCGGCGAGCAGCCCCAGCAGCGCCAGGATGGCCATGACTTCCCAGCGGTATTTCTGCGCCACGTCGCCGGCGTCGAACTGCGCCAGGCGGCCCGGATGGGCCTTCAGGCGCAGCAGGATGGCTTCCAGGGGGGTGTAGTCGCCGGGCGGCGAGAAGCCGTAATAGCCTCCCGCCCGGGCCGCGCCGGAATCCGGCGCGAGCCTGAGCAGGGCCAGGGCGACGTCCTTGACCAGGGGTTCCGGCACGCCGCGCAGGGCGGCGATCGGCCATTCCGGCACCAGGTCGGTGGACAGGAGAAAAGGGAAATCCCGGGGCGGGCGGGCATTGATCACGCGCACCCTGGCCAGATCCAGCTTGCCTTCCCGGGCCATGGCCTCGAGCACGCCGGTGCGCACGAAACCCACGTCCGCCTGGCCGCCCAATACCGCGTCCACAGTCCGGTCCTGGGGCTGGCCGGTGAAGACCAGGGACGCCGCGTCATCCGGCAGGCGCATGCCGCCTTGCAGCAGGGTCCATTGCTGGATGCGGTAGCCGCCCAGGGAATTGGGATACACCGCCGCCAACTTGCGGCCGCGCAGGTCGGACAGGTTTTGGATGTCCTTCCGGTCCGCCAGGGCGAAGATGACGCCGCCCATCTCCATGACCGGCCGTCCATCGACCCGGGGCATGAGGGTGGCGATGGCGGCCAGGCCGAGGCGATTGCGCAGGATCACGTACTGCTCCGGCTGGGTCAGCACGAAGTCCACGCCGCCGGCCGCCACGGCGTCCTCCAGTTCCTGGTTGTGCAAGGGGACGATGCGGAAGCGCCGGCCGGGCACCGCTTTGTCGAGGTAGTCCGCGGTGGGATTCCAGGCCCGGGCGGTGGCGGGCAGGTCGCGATAGGCCAGCACGCCGATGCGCACTTCCTCCGCGCCATGGGCCAGGGTCTGGGCCAGGAGCGCGGCCCAGAAGCAGATCAGCGCGGGTAGGATCGGGCGGCGCCGCATCTTCGCGGGTCGAAGGGAGGGGTGAACCGGGCCGGAAACAAAGGGAACATCAAGCGGAATTCTCCTGGTGTGCGTCCGTCTGGTCGATACATATCAAGGGCTAGGAACATGGTTACTGGCCCGGAGCGCGGCTTGGGCGGCGGCTATTCGCCCGCGCCGCGCTTGCCTCACCGGGGCGGACCGGGCGGCATGGAGGCGCCGCCTGCCCGGCCCGCGCCGCCGCCCCGATATCGCCGGCCCAAGGTTTCGATCAGTTCCTCCTCGTCGATACGGCCGTCGCTGTCCCGGTCCAGGACGTCGAAATCCAGCAGGCGGCCCGGGTTGCAGCGGCCGCGGCCGGTTTCCGCGTGGCGTTCCTGGCAACGCGCGCGCAGGGCGGCGTATTCCTCGCGGCTCAGGTAGCCGTCGCGGTCCAGGTCGTGTACCGAAAAGAAGCGCGGGCCGGCGCGATTCGGGCCGGCGGCCTGCCCCGAGGCAGGCGCGGCCAGGGCGAGCAGCGCGAGGAGCAGGAGCGGGAGCGGGAATGAGATACGCATCAGCGGGCTTCTTTCAGATAATCCACCAGGGCTTGCATGTCGTCCTCCTCCAGGGTGAAGCGGTGGGAGCGGATTCTGCCGGAGCGCAGCAAGGCCTGAACGGCGTCGGGCGGGGTCTTCAGGCTGGCCGGGTCGGTGTCGTGGCAATAGATGCAATTGCTGTCGTACACCGCCGCGCCGCGACTCGCCGAGGACTCGCCCGTCGTGGTTGGGATGACGCTTGCCGGCGGTGGCGTGTAAAAACCGCCTCGGTCCCAGAAGCCGGGCTCGCCGCAACCCAGGCAGGGGTGGCCGGATTCGACCGGGTTGCTCGCCCCGTTCCAGCGCAGCGTGGAACAGGCGTTATGGGTAAGCGGCCCCTTGCAGCCCAGTTCCAGCAGGCACCAGCCACTCCGGGCACCTTCGTCGTCGAAGGTCTTGGCGAAACGGCCGGCCTCGTAATGGCCGCGCCGGGAGCAGCGGTCGTGCACCGTCTCGCCATAGAAGGCAAGCGGACGGTTTTGCGCGTCCAGCGCGGGGAAGTCGCCGAAGGCGACGCGATGCGCCAGCACAGCGCCCATCACCTCGGGAATCGGCGGGCAGCCGGGCAGGTTGACCAGCGGCCGGCGCGGCACCAGGCCGTGCCGCATCAACTCGGCGATGCCCATCGCGCCGGTGGGATTCGGCGCGGCGGCGGGCAGGCCGCCGAAGCTGGCGCAAGTGCCCACCGCGAGCACCGCCTCGGCCGCTTCCAGGCAGCGCCGCAGCAGACTCAGGTTGTCCGTGCCGGCGATGGTGGAATAGACGCCGCCCAGGGCGGTCGGCACCGAGCCGTCCACCACCAGCAGGAGCTGGCCGGCGGCTTCCCGCAGCGTCCGCTCCCGCGCCTGCTCCGCCGCCGCGCCGGCGGCGGCCTGCAGCGTGTGGTGGTAATCCAGCGAAATGATGTCGAACAGCAGGCGCTCGATGGAAGGCGCGGAAGAACGCGTCAGGGATTCGGTGCAGCCGGTGCATTCCTGGAACGACAGCCAGACCACCGGTAAGCGCTTGGCCCGCGCCAAGCCCCGCGCCAGCAGGCGGGCGGCCGCCGGCGGCAAGGCCAGTAGCGAGGCGGTCGTGGCGCAGAATTTGAGAAACGCGCGGCGACTGAGCGGGGATGCGAATTCCATGGCGCCCTTTCGTCCGGAAAAAGGCCAGTCAGGGAAACCGGGGCCGGCAAGCGCTTCGATTTTGGAAAGCGCCGCGCTCGATGACGGCATGGTGCCCCCTGAATGGCCTTGCCTTCATCATAGGTCTTGCCGGTTCTCGCCGGGCCTCGCGGTCGGCGCGCGGCGGATCGGGCGATGTCAGCCGGGTGTCCGCCGCCCGCCGCCGATACGCCGTGGCGTGCCGGGCCGGCCGGCGCTCAGTCCAGCCAGCCTTCGATCTTCTTCCGGTCCGGCACACCGCCGGCGTGCACCACCTTACCGTCGATCACCACGCCCGGCGTGCTCATCACGCCATAGCCCAGGATCGCGGCCATGTCGGTGACCTTTTCCAGTTCGATGGCGACGCCCTTCGCGGCGGCGACGTCCTGCAGCAGCTTCGCGGTGGTTTCGCAATTGCGGCAGCCGGTGCCGAGAACTTTCACGTTTTTCATGTCCCCTCCACGGGTTTGACGGCCTCGATGCTCGCCGAGGCGATGTAGTCTTCCACATTGTGGCCCGGCGCCCAATGCCGGATGTATTCCCGGCTGGCGTCCCTGGGCACGATGCGGATGTCGGTGAAACCCGCCGACGCCATGAGGGCGGCGAGTTCGTCCGCGCCGACGGCGCCGGCCACGCAGGCGGTATGCAGGGCCGCTTCCGCTTTCATGTCGGCGGGCAGTTCGGCGCTGAGGACGATGTCGGAGATGGCCAGGCGGCCGCCGCGCTTCAGCACCCGGAAGGCGTCCCGGAACACCTGGGCCTTGTCCGGCGACAGGTTGATGACGCAGTTGGAGATGATCACGTCCACCGTGGCGTCCGCCACCGGCAGGTGCTCGATCTCGCCCAAACGGAATTCCGCGTTGGCGAAGCCGCCCCGCACCGCGTTGGCGCGGGCCTTGGCAACCATGTCCGGGGTCATGTCGACGCCGATGACGCGGCCGGCGGGGTTGCCATGGAGCCCCACCTGCCGCGCCGCCAGGAAACAGTCGAAGCCGGCGCCGCTGCCCAGGTCCAGCACGGTTTCGCCGGGCTTCAGCGCGGCGATGGCCTGGGGGTTGCCGCAGCCCAGGCCCAGGTTGGCGCCCTCCGGCGCGGCGGCGATCTCCTCGGCGCTGTAGCCGATGCCCCGGGACAGCAGTTCGGCCACGGACTGGTCGGAGGGGGCGCAGCAGGAGCCGGCCGCGGCGGGCGCCGTGGCGCAGCAGGAACTGCCGGCGCGGGCGACCTCGCCGTAGGCGGCGCGGACGTGCTGGCGGATCTCGTCGGCAGTGCTCATGGTTTGTTCAGCAGCAGGACTGTCCCGATTTGGTGGGGGTGCAGCAGGCGCCGCCCTCCACCACGGCGATGTTGGCGAAGGGGTCGACCTTGAGCTTGGGCTTGGTCGGCGCGAAGCCCTCCGCATAGGCCTCGTCGAACTTCGCGTCCAGGGCCTGGGCCGCTTCGTCGCGGATGTGGCGGGCGATCTCGATGACCGCGTCGATCTGCGCCTTCTCCACCCCGTATTCCTTCAGCCTGTCCACCTGGCACAGGCCCTGTTTGGGATGGTTGGAGGCGATGTTCGCGGCGAGGGATACCAGGGCGACGATGGAGGGATGCAGATCGGCCATTTCGATTACCTCATAAAACCGTATTGAAGACGAAGCCCACCAGCATGATGCCGCAGGCCACCACGCCGGCGAACACGGCGATCAGCCGGGGCTTGAGAACCTTGCGCAGGATGATCATCTCCGGCAGGGACAGGGCGATGACGCTCATCATGAAGGCCAGGGCGGTGCCCAGGGCCGCGCCCTTGCCGAGCAGGGCCTCGATGACGGGAAGAATGCCGGCGGCGTTGCTGTACATGGGCACACCCAGCAGCACCGCGATGGGCACGCCCCAGGCCTGTTCCCGGCCCATGATGCCGGCCATGAAGTCCTGCGGCACGTAGCCGTGGATGCCGGCGCCCACGGCGATGCCGGCGATCAGCCAGGGCCAGACCCGGCCGACGATCTCCTTGACGTGGTCGACCCCGGCCCGGAGCCGGTCCGGCCAGGTGGGCGGGCCGTCGCCGATCTCCGGCGCGGCGCCGACGCGGATGGCCCGCACCCAGTCCTCCAGATGGTGTTCCAGCCCCAGCTTGCCGATGACCAGGCCGGCGACGATGGCCACCGCCAGGCCCAGGCCCAGGTAGAGGGCAGCGACCTGCCAGCCGAACAGGCCGAACAGCAGGGCCAGGGCCACCTCGTTGACCATGGGCGCGGAGATCAGGAAGGAGAAGGTGACGCCCAGGGGCACGCCGGCGGACAAAAAGCCGATGAACAGGGGCACCGCCGAACAGGAGCAAAACGGTGTGACGATGCCCAGGCTGGCGGCCATGACGTTGCCCACGCCCAGGGGCTTGCCGGCCAGCCAGGCGCGCGTGCGCTCCGGCGAGATGAAGCTGTGCACCACGCCCATGGCGAACACCACGCCCACCAGTAGCAGCAGCACCTTGGGCGTGTCGTAGAGGAAGAAGTGGATGGCCTCGCCCAGGCGGCTGCCGGGCAGCAGGCCGAGGATGTCGAAGCTGAGCCAGGATGCGAAGGCGTCCAGCATGGCTTATCACCCTCCCGGGAGGGCTTCCCCCCTTTGCAAAAGGGGGGAGAGGGGGGATTCCAACGACGAAGCCACGAACGGCCACGACTGAATCCCCCCCACCCCTTTTCCAAAGGGGGGAGCAAAGGAAAAGGCGCGGCCCCGTGCCATCACTGCGCCTCGAACTCCACGAAGGCCCGGTTCATGTTGGCCCGGTGCAGGCCGCCGTAGTTTTCCAGGTGCCTGAACCGGGGCAGGTCGGCGTATTTGTCCAGGGTCGCGTCCAGGGGCTCCATGTCCTGGGCGGCCTTGCCGACGACGTCGGCGAGGAAGTCGTCGTAATCGCCGGAATCCCGTTTCGCCTTGGCCAGGTCGCAGACGCCGCCATGGCCGGGGACGATGTGCTTGGGATTCAGCGCTTCCAAGGCGTGGAACGCGCGCTGGCTGTTTTTCACGCTGGACCAGGGCAGCACGCCCAGGAGGCGGTCGACGAACACCAGGTCGCCGGTGAAGAGGACGTCGCGCTTGGGCAGCCAGACCCAGGCGTCGCCCGGGAAGTGGGCGTCGGTGTAGCGCAGCGCCAGGGTTTCGCCGCCCAGCTCCAGGGTGGCTTCGCTCCCCTCCAGCCGGGTGGTGGCGGGCAGGGGCTTGGTGCCTTCCAGGCGCGGGCCGAGGAAGCCGGTCAGCATCCGCATGTGCTGATCGGCGAACTCGGCCTGGGTGGCGGCGGTGCGCTTGAGGGCGATGATCTGGGCGCCGTGGCCGGCGAAGTAGTCGTTGCCGAGCCAGCGGTGATCCTGGCTGCCGGTATTGATCACCCAGCGCACGGGCCGGTCGGTGACCCGGGCGATCGCGCTTTCCAGCTTCTCCGCGCCCAGCTTGCTGGCGCCGGAGTCGATCAGGATCACGCCCGCGGGGGTGACGATGAAGCCGGCATTGGCGTTGCCGCCGTCGTTGTCCCGGCTGCGCTGGCCCAGGGGGCCGACGATGGCGTAGACGTTGCCGACGACCTGTTCCGCCACGGGTGTGAAATCGGCCTGGGCGCGGCCCGTCAGCGCGATCAGCGCGGCGAACAGGAAGAAGAACAGGCGCCTGGACATGGGTGCTCCTTAACGGGTGGACAAACCGGCTTCATACCAGCCTTTGCTGCGGTTGACGATCTTTACCACCAGCAGCATCACCGGCACCTCGATCAGCACGCCCACCACCGTGGCCAGGGCGGCGCCGGACTGGAAGCCGAACAGGGAGATGGCCGCGGCCACCGCCAGCTCGAAGAAGTTGGAGGCGCCGATCAGCGCCGAGGGACAGGCCACGCTGTGCTGCTCGCCCACCCGGCGGTTGAGCCAGTAGGCCAGGGCCGAGTTGAAGAACACCTGGATCAGGATGGGCACCGCCAGCAGGGCGATGATCAGGGGCTGCTCCAGGATGGCCTCGCCCTGGAAGGCGAACAGCAGCACCAGGGTGGCGAGCAAGGCCAGGATGGAGGCGTGGCTCAGGGTCGCCAGGGTGGCGTCGAACTTCGCCGGCCCCTGTTTCAGCAGGGCTTTGCGCCAGAGCTGGGCCAGGATCACCGGGATGACGATATACAGCAGAACGGACGTAAAAAGCGTCGCCCACGGCACCGTGATCGCCGACAGCCCCAGCAGCAGGCCGACGATGGGGGCGAAGGCGAAGATCATGATGGTGTCGTTGAGCGCCACCTGGCTGAGGGTGAAATAGGGGTCGCCGCCGGTGAGCCGGCTCCACACGAACACCATGGCGGTGCAGGGCGCGGCCGCCAGCAGGATCAGGCCGGCCACGTAGCTGTCCAGCTGCTCCGCCGGCAGATGGGGCGCGAATAGCTGGCGGATGAAGATCCAGGCGAGCAGGGCCATGGAGAAGGGCTTCACCGCCCAGTTGACGAACAGGGTGACGCCGATGCCCTTCCAGTGGGACTTCACCTGGTGCAGGGCGGCGAAGTCGATCTTCATCAGCATGGGGATGATCATCACCCAGATCAGCAGGCCCACCGGGATGTTGACCCGGGCCACTTCCATGCGGCCCAGGGCCTGGAACGGCGCCGGGAACACCTGGCCCAGGCCCACCCCGGCGACGATGCACAGGGCCACCCACAGGGACAGCCAGCGTTCGAACACGCTCATCCGGCCGCCGGCGGCGCGTTTGGCGGTGACTTCACATTGGGCGCTCATGATGTGACCGTCTTGCCGATGGCATCCAGGTTCTTCTGCAGGGACAGGCGGTCCAGCTTGTCCAGGGGCAGGTTGGCGAACAGGGAGATGCGGTTTTGCAACTGGGCGAAGGCCAGGAAGAAGGCCTTGCGCTTGGCTTCGTCGCTGCCTTCCACCGCCGCCGGATCGGGCACGCCCCAGTGGGCGGTCATGGGCTGGCCGGGCCAGACCGGGCAGACCTCGCCGGCGGCGTTGTCGCAGACGGTGAAGACGAAATCCAATTGCGGCGCCCCAGGCTGGGCGAACTCGTCCCAGGACTTGCTGCGCAGGCCTTCCGTCGGCAGATGGTTCTTCTCCAGCAGCTCGCTGGCGAAGGGGTTCACCCGGCCGGAAGGATGGCTGCCCGCGCTGAAGGCATGAAACCGCCCCCGGCCCACCGGCATGCTGTTCAACATGGACTCCGCCAGGATGGAGCGGGCGGAATTGCCGGTGCACAGGAACAGCACGTTCAGGATCTTGTCGGCCATGGCGGTCTCCAGGTTGGGCGGGCGCTCAGACGCCCAGTGCTTCCTTCACGGCCGGCACCAGCCGGGCACGGATGTCGTCGCGCACCGCCAGGAAGCTTTCCAGGGGCTCGCCGTGAGGATCGTGGAAGGGTAGGTGGATGGACTTCACCGGCCGCGGGAAGATCGGGCAGGTTTCCTTGGCGTTGTCGCAGACGGTGATCACCAGGTCGATGTTCTCGTCCATGACCGCGTCCACGTCCTTGGGGAAAAGGCCGTCGGTGGGCAGGCCGGCTTCCTGGAGGGCGGCGATGGCGCCGTCGGCCACCTTGGGCTGGGGCTTGGTGCCGGCGGAGAGGGCGCGCACCCGGCCGGCCAGGTCGTGGTTGACCAGCACTTCGGCCATCTGGGAACGGCAGGAGTTGCCGGTGCAGAGGATCAATACGTTTTTCATGGGGCGTTCTTCAGTGAGTTGAAATCGGGTTCAGGCCGCGCAGGTCTGGCAGCTTTGCTCGGGCGCGTCGGCTTCGGCCGGCATGCCCTCGTTCATGTGCCAGAGCACGCGTACGGCCCAGGCGGGCAGTTCCGGATGCAGGCGGTAATGCATCCAGACCCCGGCGCGGCGGGTCAGCACCAGGCCGGCTTCGCGCAGCACGGCCAGGTGGCGCGAGACCTTGGGCTGGGGCGCGCCGAGAACCGCGTTCAGGTCGCACACGCAGCGTTCGTCATGCACCAGAAGCAGGGCCAGGACGCGGCGGCGGATGGGGTCGTTGAGGGCGTCGAAGAAGGCTTGCTGATCCAGTTCCATATTCGTCTAGACATATATCGTTAAACGGTAGTGCATGGTAGTACTGCATCTATATATCTGTCAAAACGAATTTAATGGGTGCCGGCCAGGGGGCGCGCAAGGAGGGTGTATGCGCCTCAAGGCTTCGCCGGTTCCCCCGCGCCGACCCGGGGGGCGGTCCGCTGCACGGCTTGGCGGGCGTCTTGCAGGGACTCGCGGATCTGCTCCGGATCGTTGGCGCGCAGCCCTTCCACCAGGGCGCGCGAAGCGTCCCGGCGCATTTCGGCGTAATCCCGCAGCGCCGCGAGGGTGGCGGCGGAGGGCAGGGCCGGGTTGACGCGCAGGCGGGAGAGTTGCTCGAAGCTGCCCTCGTAGTGGCTCGCCACCTGGGATTCGATCTGGCCGGCGAGTTGGTCGAAGGAGGCTGACTGGTCACGCGCCCGGCCCAGGATCGCGCCCCAGCGGGCGCTGACACGAGCATCCTCGCCGAGGAATTCGCTGATCTGCTCCTGGGCGCGCAATTCCTCGCTCCAGCGGTAGCGGGGCGCGGGAATGAAGACGATCAACTGGGTGATCGCCAGGATCAAGGCGAAGCCGGCCACACGCTGGCCGATGCGCCGGGGACGCGGCGCCGGATGCTGGGGCCGGGCGAGGGCCAGGCCGGTCAGGATGCCGCCCAGCAGGCCGCCGATATGGGCGCCGTTGTCGATGCCGGTGATCTGGAAGCCGAGGAAGATGGTGATCGCGGAGAAGATCGCCGCGCCCCAGAACAGGCGCTTGAATTCGCTGGGGTGAAGTCCGTGCCGTTCCAGCCAGAGGTAGGACATGAGGGCGCCGTAGACCCCGAATATGGCGCCGGAGGCGCCGCCGGAGACGGCCCGGTCGCCCTGGACGATGAGGGACAGCAGGTTGCCGGCGAGGCCGCTGGAGAAATAGATGAGCAGGAAGCGTCCGCTGCCGAACATGCGTTCCACCAGGCGCCCGCCGTCCCACAGGGACAACATGTTCATGCTCAGGTGGAACAGGCCGAAATGCAGGAACAGGGCGCTGCCCAGGCGCCACCACTCGCCGTCCTTGGTGGCGGGGCCGAAGTTCGCGCCCCAGGCCAACTGCACGCTGTTGGAGGAATGCAGCAACCCGGCGCCGTTGAACAGCATGGCGACGAAGACCAACAGGTTGATGCCGATCAGGGCCGACGTGGCCGGAATGCGTGGCGAACGCGCCAGCAGGCTGTCGAACAGCGGGACGTGGGAGAGGCTCACGATGGACGGTGCGAGGATGGGTGGGATGGCGGGAGGATGAAGTCCGGGGTTCGCGTTTGCGTGTTGCCCGGCAAGCGTAGCACCAACCCGGCGGCGCTGAAGCGCGGCCGGGCCGGAAGCGGGCCGGGTTCGCCGGCGCGGGCCGGAACCGGTGTCATGCGGGTATCGGTAAAGCTTTGTAAAACCATGTGAAACGGGTGGATCGGCGTGGCGCGAATTTCCACAATCCGCCGTGCGGGGCCGCCCGGAGTCCGGGTTAGGAATGGGCGCGAGCGTGTGTCCAGGCCACGCGTCATGGATCGGGGAAAGAGAAAAATGTTCACATCCCGCGCAGCGACACTTGCCGGCTGGGCCGCGTTCCTGGCCATCGCCTCGGCGCCGGCCCACGCCATCGTCAGCAGTAACGCCGGCAGCCTGCTGAGCGGCGCCGATGTCGACTATCTGGATGCCGTCGCCAAACTGACTCTGACCCGCAGCGACGGCACCTACACCTGCTCGGGCAGCCTGCTCGCGGGCGGCCTGTACGCGCTCACCGCGGCCCATTGCGTGACCGGCGCGGACGGCGACGCGACAACCAGCAAGATCACCCTGTCCTGGAACGAGGGCGAGGTGACGGCCATTTCCACCAGCTATATCGTCGCCACCGGCTGGGACGGTGATCTGGGCGACGGCAACGATCTGGCACTGATCCAGTTGTCCAGCGCGATCACCAGCATCGACGGCTACGAGTTGTATACCGGCAGCGCGCTGGGCGAGGATGTGCTCATCGCCGGCTACGGCAAGACCGGTACCGGCACGACCGGCTCCACCGGTGCTTACGGCACGCTCTATTACGGCTACAACGAATACGATGCCGACGGCCGGGTCTATCAGATGACCGGCGTCTCCTCCTCGATCTATCTCTACGACTTCGACAGCGGCAGCCGCCAGGACAGCCTGTTCGGCTCCCTGGGCCTGGGGTCCAGCTTCGAGGCCATCATCGCGCCGGGGGACTCCGGTGGCGCGAGTCTGGTCTACGTGGATGGCGAGTGGTACCTCGCGGGCGTGCATTCCTTCATCGGCTGCCTGTCCCCTTCCTGCACCATCGACAGCAGTTTCGGCGAATACGCGGGAGACGTGTCGGTGTATGCCCAACTGGCTTGGCTACAGGGCTACGCGGTGGCCGCCGCGGTGCCCGAAGCGCAAACCTTGGCCCTGTTCCTGGCCGGACTGGGCCTGATCCTTCCCCTGGCGCGCCGCCGGGTCCGGACCGGCCAGGCGTATCCTGCTGGCGTTCTCGGCGCGTCCTACTCCGCGAACTCCAGCCGTTCCTGAAGCTTGTCCAGGGCGGCCTTCGCGCAGATCTCGTCGTTGTCGCCGCCGGGCGCGCCGGACACCCCCAGCGCGCCGATCAGCACCCCGGCGGCGCGGACCGGCACGCCGCCCTCCAGCACCAGGATGCCGTCCACATGGTTCATCTCCATGCGGATGTCCTGCCGGTTGCGGCGGAAATCCGAGGAGGCGACGCCGGACAGGATCACCGCTTCCGCCTTCTCCCGGGCGATCTGCAGGGTGTAGCGGGAGGCCAGGTCGTCCCGCAGCAGGGCCTGCACGTCGCCGGCCCGGTTCACCACCGTCGCCGTCACCTGCCAGCCCCGCTCACGGTAGGCATCCACCGCCGCCTGGGCCAGATCGCGGGCGAGTGCCAGACCGACGTTGCGCTGGGTGACCACATCCTTGGCCATGACATTCAGGGGCAAGGCCAACAGAAGGAGGGGCAGGGCTTTTTTCATCGTTGCTCCATGGATGGGTGGAGGGTGGAAGGCGGGACCGGCGGGCGCGGCCCGGGTTCCCCGGTGGCGGACATCATGCCGGCGAATTCCCGAGCCGCTAAGCGGAAAGCGTTGACGCTATACTCGACCGCCAAGCGGATGCCGGAAAGGGGCGCGAAGCATCGCCCGCCGGCTGTGTTTTTGGGAGGAAGCGCGATGCATGCTGTTCTGGGCTTGTTGGCCGTGGTGGTGTTTGCCTATTTGGCGTATCGGATTCTGTCCGCCCACCCCGTCGTTGCCGAGACGGCGCGAGGCGCGCGCAGCGACCATGGCTTTGCCTTCCTGTCCAACGGCGTGCTGTTCCGCCGGGAGCCGGGCGGAACGCCGCAACCGCTCCAAAGCGCCTATGTGGACGAGGCCATGGAACGTCGGGAGCGCGCCCGCGAGCGGCACAGCTGGAAGCAGGGGACCAGTTTCAGCATCGCCTCCGGCGGCGGCACCCGCAGTTTCGAGCCGGACGAGCAACCTATCCAGACCACTTCCGCCGCCTTCGAGCACAACGGGGATCTGCTCTATTTCTTGAAGCACGAAAGCGTGGGCGGGCTGTTTCGCCGGGAAGCGGCGACCGGCAAGGAGTTGCGCGTCATGCTCAAACCCGGCCTGCATCTCGCGGATTTGGCGCCGAGGCCGGACGGCGCCTTGATCGCCGCGTCCTCACTGCAATCCGACCGCCTGGCCAACATCGCCCTGTTCGACCGGGAAGGCGGCAACTACCGGGAGGTGACGGGGGGCGATTCCGTGGATTCGGCCCCCGCCTGGATTCCGGACGCGCCCGACTTCCTGCTGTTCCAGTCCGCCGGCGTGGCCCGCGACGAGAGCGGCCACATCGTCGCCCAGGGAAGCGCGGGTATCCAGCGCCTGGACATGGCGTCCGGCACCATCGCCCCGATCCTGGAGGATCCGCGCTACGACTTCCTCAAGCCCCGGGTTTCCCCGGCCGGGGAGCTGCTGTTCATCCGGCGCCCGTATGAATTGCCGCGCTATGGCACCGCGAACGCGCTCCTGGACACCCTGCTGTTTCCCTATCGCCTGCTGCGCGCGGTGTTCCATTACCTCAACTTCTTCTCCCTGATGTACAGCCGCAAGCCTTTGACCAGCGCCAGCGGTCCAGCGGTGCAGGCCGACCTCAAGAGCGTGCTGCTGCAAGGGCGCCGCATCGACGCCGAGAAGGCGTTGCGCCGTCCCCAATTGGTGCAGGGCGTGCCTTCCCTGGTGCCGAACGACTGGGTGCTGGTCAGCCGTTCCCAGCGGGGCGAGGAGCGCATCCTCGCCAGCAACGTGGCGTCCTACGACATCGGCGCGGACGGCACCATCGTCTACTCCAACGGCCGCGGCGTGTTCGTCCTGGAACCGGACGGGACGTCCCGCCTGGCGCAGACGGACGAACTGGTGTCGGACGTGTTGGCCGCCGCGGCTTAGCCCCGGCGCGGCCCCGTTTTCGCGGCGACGATCCCGTGCGGACCCGGGTGCCGCCGTCTCAGGTGCCGCAGAAGGTGCGGAACTCCGCCATGAACGCCCCCGGTGCCGGCTCCGCGTAGCGGGCCAGGGCCGGATCTTCGTCAAAGGGGCGCCGCAAGGCGTTCAGCAGTGCCTCGAACAGGGAAAGGTCGCCCTGGTCGGAGGCGGCGTCCAGGGCTTCCTCCACGCGATGGTTGCGCGGAATCAGCCAGGGGTTCACCTGGCGCATGGCCCGGGCGCGTTCGCCGCCCGCGTCGCTGCCCGTGTCCTCGGCGGCGCAGCGCTCGCGCCAGCGTTCCAGCCAGCGGTCCAGTCCCGGCTGGCCGGCGAACAGGGCGCGTAAGGGCGCTTCGTCGCCTTCCGCCGCGTCCGCCAAGCGGCGCCAGGCCAGGGTGAAATCCACCTGCTGGGCATGCAGCAGGTCCAGCCAGCTTTCCCCCAGGGCGGTGTCCACGCTGTCGCCATGGCTCACCTGCCCGCGCAGCCCGAGCTTGGCGCGCAGACCGGCCAGCCAATAGTGGCGCTGGCGTGCCTTGAGGGATTCGATCACCTCGGTGGCCAGCGAGATCGCGTGGCCCTCGTTCCCGGCGATCAGCGGCAGCAGGGTCTCGGCCAGGCGGGCCAGGTTCCAGCGGGCGATGCGGGGCTGCTCCTCGTAGGCGTAGCGCCCCCCCTCGTCGATGGAACTGAACACCGCCCGGGGGTCGTAGGCCTCCATGAAGGCGCAGGGGCCGAAGTCGATGGTCTCGCCGGGAATGCTCATGTTGTCCGTGTTCATCACGCCGTGGATGAAGCCCACGTGCAGCCACTGGGCGATGAGCGCGGCCTGACGCTCGGCCACGGCGCCCAGGAAGCCCAGGTAGCGGTTTTCGGATTCCAGCAGTTCCGGGTAGTGGCGGGCGATGGCGTAGTCGGCGAGCTGGCGTATCTGCTCCGGCGTGCCGTGGGCCGCGAAGTACTGGAAGGTGCCCACCCGCAGGTGGCTCGCGGCCACGCGCGTGAGGATGGCGCCGGGCAAGGTGCGTTCGCGAAACACCGGCTCGCCGGTGGATACCACCGCCAAGGCGCGGGTGGTGGGAATGCCCAGGGCATGCATGGCCTCGCCGATCAGCACCTCCCGCAGCATGGGCCCCACCGCCGCCTTGCCGTCGCCCCGGCGGGAAAAGGGTGTGCGCCCGGAACCCTTGAAGGCGATGTCCCGGCGCCGGCCGAGTTGGTCGATGACCTCCCCGACCAGCAGCGCGCGGCCGTCGCCCAGTTGCGGGGAGAAGTGCCCGAACTGGTGGCCCGAATAGGCCTGGGCGATGGGTTGGGCGCCCTCGGGCAGGCGGTTGCCGGAGAAAATGTCCGCCAGCGCGGTGTCGTCCTGTCCGTCCAGGCCAAGATTCAGTTCCCGCGCCAGGCCGTGGTTGAAGAACAACAGCAGCGGCGCCTGCACGGCGGCCGGCCGGCAGGGTTCGTAGAAGCCCTGCAGGTCGCGGGCGTAGGAGTTGTCGAAGGGGATGGTCATGGCTGGCATCGGCTACGCCCACGTTTCAGGCGCGGGTTAGGGTTGGGCTAATGGGAAGGAACTTATGGCCGGCAGCGGGGAAATTCCACCCCGTCGGCACAAGGGGATAGCCATATTTGTCCGTCATCGCGACGAATGCGGGAATCCAGGCGCCACCACCGCCAGCGCCCTGCGTTGATCAGGTGTGATATTCGAGTTGGGAGCTGAATGTCATCGACCCAAATGACCATTGTCGGGCGGCCTTGGAACGTCTGCTCTTTGTCATGAAATCGTATTGTGTTCGGGCGATAGTTTGACTTTCGTTAGCTGCGCGATTCCGATTATGATTCGTGCCGAAAAATATGGACTCAGGGAGAGTCGCTTGTTTCAAGCATGTCCGCAGCCTCCATTCGCGCAGGCAACACTTCGTTCAATGCGTCGGCTTGAGGCCGCGTCCCACCCTCCGATTCATGCCAGCCAATGAGCTGTGAGTCGACGTTGTCATTTGTTTTCTCCAGGACAAGCAAGGTTTCAGATCACCAGATGTCGAGTCCCGATGCCCCCGCACGCCCGCACATGAGCCAACGGTTTCGAGAAGAAAAGAGCGCGCCATGGCCGTTTTGAATCGCGCCGTGGGTATTGTCGTGGCCCTGTTGTTGAATGGTTGCGCGAGCGAGGTGGTCCGTTACCCGGCAAATCTGGAGGCAAACACCTCTCCTGCCGCCAGGCATTACGTGCTGTTGGGAACTACGATGTTCCGGCTCGATTCCGGGTATGACCGAACGATCCAGTCCGGCACGGAATTCGTGGAATTCGGGAGCATCACGCAAGGGACGGTGATCAAACCCACCAACACGGTTCTTACCGTTGAGGGGGCGCACATGCATGAGGCCTATCCCGTATTCGCACTGAACAAGATCGTCGGCTTCTATCTGCCCGTCGAACATGCTTTTTCCCCCGTTACCGATACCCCCATCGTTGTGATTGAAGAAAGGAAGTAGTCCATGAAGCTGTCTGTGATCGTCGCATCCATCGCCGCATCCGTTCTGATGTCGGCCTGTGCGTCCGGCCCGAAAATGGCGGAAATGAAGTCGTCCATCCCAAGCCTGAAGGCTAACGAGGGCCGGGTGTACTTCTATCGCAAGTCCAGCATGTTGGGCGCCGCCATCCAGCCCTCCATCACCTTGAATGGCGCAGTGGTGGGTGATTCCAAGCCAGGCGGATTTTTCTTCGTCGATCGCGCCCCAGGTTCCATGGAAGTCACCACGACCACAGAGGTGGAGAAGAAGCTGACGTTCGTGCTTGACGCCGGTCAAACCCGCTACGTCCGTACAGCCATCGGCTTTGGTGTCATCGCCGGACGTGTATATCCGGAGTTGGTCGACAGCCAGACCGGCGAGACGGAAATCAGCGAAACCAGTTACACGGGTGTTCCGCTGAAGTGATCTGTTCGCGGGATGGAGCGCCGGGCGCGCATTGCCCGGCTGCGCGACAGTCGGTGGCGGGCGTCGCGGCTGACGGGTTGACTAGCTCCGCTGCCCGATCTTCTACCCCAGTCTCCGGCGTGCCCTGCCCAGAAAACTGAACTTGAGGGCGGAGCCCCACGGCTGCGCGGGAATCCGCATGGCGAACACATGCGCTACTCCCTGAATCACCTTCGGCAAGAGCGGGCGGTAGGAATGCCGGCGCCCGTTCCGCAGGTGCCCGAGGCCGAGACGCCCAGTGAAAAAGCCATCGCGGTGATGAAGCCGCGTGGCCTAGCACGCCACCCGATTGCGTCCGCCCGCCTTGGCGCGGTACAGCGCCTGGTCGGCTTCCTCGAGGAACTCGGTCAGGGTGTCGTTTTCGCGGACCTGATCCAGGGTGGCGATGCCGATGCTGGCGGTGGTGCCCAGTCCGAGCTGCCGGCAATACTGCTCGATGGACACGCGCAGCCGCTCGGCCAGCGTGCGCGCTCCGGTTAGATCGGTCTCCGGGGCCAGCAGGCAGAATTCCTCGCCGCCATAGCGGCCGAACAGATCCTCCCGACGCAGGCACTGGTCGGCCAGGATCTTGACCTGGCGCAGCACTTGATCCCCGGCCAGGTGGCCATGCTGATCGTTGAGGCGCTTGAAGTTGTCCATGTCGATGAACAGGAGCGATACGGCGTGGCCCTTGCGCCGGCAGCGGGTGAGCTCCTTTTCCGCGAGTTCCATGAAGCTGCGCCGGTTATATGCCTCGGTAAGGGGGTCCAGGGTGGCGAGCCGGGTGATCTGTTCCCGCTGGCGCGCTTCGATCAGCAGCAGGAAGCCGAACAGAAAGCCGAAACGGGCGACGAAGAAGATCAGGTAGGCGACGCTTTCGCGGCTGCCGGGTTCCGGCAGACAGGGCAGGATGCGGTCGGGCCCGAGCGCCAGCCGTACCGTACTGGCCAGAAGAAGCGCCGCGGGCAGCAGCCCGCTGGCCGCCATCACGGCGCGCAGCCCCAACCAGGGGCCGGCACGGGTCAACAGATAGGCCGCGGCCATGCACATCTGCACCGCCAGCATGAGCTGGGCGCCCATATGCCGCTCGGGCGAGCCCAACGGCGTCAGCGCGAACACCAGGATGGCCACGGGCACCGGCCACCAGGGCCAGGCGCGACGGGGCGTCTGGCCGAAGAAGTGCACCAGCGAGGCGGTGAGGATGGCAAGGGCCGCGGAAAGCAGGCTGAAGCCGACCAGGGGATAGGTGGGCGAAGCGGTGGGGCCGCATTGCAGCATCACGCCCCAGCCGGCCGACTGCACCAGCAGATTGGTTATCCAGAGCCGCAGGGCGGTGTCGAGCCGGCCTCGGAAGGCCACGGCCAGCAACAGGGCCATGAGCAGGTTGCCGGCGACGAAGGCGACGATGAAGGTGCGCGGATCTAAGAACACGGAATCGGGGTGGGGTCAGGGGGTGCTGGCGTCGGCGCGTGGTCGTCGGACCAGGTGCCGGCACCCGCGACAGTGTCTCACAAGGGAGACCGGTCCTGGCGCGTCTTCAACCTGGCGCACTGCTCTACCCGATCCTGCTGACAATCACGCTCAATTTGGCCAGAAAATCGCGCCTGACCCCGTCAATCGTGCTTCATCGCGCCCTAAACGCGCTCGATGGTTTCGGCGGTGATGCGCCGCAAATCCTCTTCGTCCAGACCCTGGTCGCAATGCAAGAAGCAACAAGGCTTGTCCTTGATCTCTTTATGGATGTCCCAGAACCTTTGCATGTCATCCACGATGGATGAGTTCCATCATCTCGCTATTGATGGTGATGGGCCCGTTGCCTTTGAGCAACACGATTTTGGGGCGTTTGGCGGCGTTCATAGGGACTCCGGAAAGGCCGCATTGAAACACACGCAATGTTCACGCGAGGCAGTGGCCCGGGGATAGCGGTTTGGCGTGGCGTCGGCAAGAATTCAGCGCCAGACGAGGACCAGCGTGCCTTGTTCCCGCAAGCGGCCAAGTACTTCGTCGACGACCCCGGCGACGGTCTGTTTCTGATGGCGTTCGCCATCGCGCAATAGGTTCAGTTTCCAGGGTAGGTTGGGCTGAGCCATGCGAAGCCCAACAACAGCGGGGCGTTAGAAACTGACCCTTTGGTCAGAACGGTCCCAGGGCGAAAAGCTAGCAAAGCTCATGGGTCGCCATCATTCCCTGCAACATCAACCACCCGGAAACCGAGCCCATGATCATCGGCCGCAACTTCCTGGTGAAGATCAACGCCAACATCGGCAATTCGGCCCTGGGTTCCAGCATCAGCGAGGAAGTGGACAAGATGACCTGATGTTCCGCGACACCCTCATCGAGCAGGCGGAACAGGGTGTGGACTACTTCACCATCCACGCCGGCGTGCTGCTGCGCTACGTGCCCCTCACCGCCAACCGCATGACCGGCATCGTCAGCCGGGGCGGCTCCATCCTGGCCAAGTGGTGCCTGGTCTACCGGGACAACCAGTTCAATCTGGACCCGGACAAGGCCAAGGAATTCCACGACGAGGCCTTGGAGCAGGGCATGGAAGAGAAATCCATCGAGTTCGTGAAGTAGGAGGCGAAGGTTAATTAAAAAACTGATATTTATCTTTGCTTCATCCTAGTCAGATGCTATTTTTTAAACAAACGAATGTTGTTTCAGTTGCTAATTATTTCATCAGCGACCGAGCAAGTTAGGGGCATACAAAAACACCCAATAGTTAAGTCATGGGGGGGTGAAAATGTATATGTACTTGAAACGGATATGGTGGAGGCTTGCGGTATTGAGGAGCCCTAACGATGTCTATGAGATCATAGATTCCTCAATCAAGCCTTATTATTATCCCGTAGTGCAGCGGTTAAATGGAAATGTCTTTGCTGTCAACATTAACAATTCAAAAATGGGATTTTTTGCCCATCTCAATTGGTGCTTGTTCGTGTTGTACTATTGTCAACGCAAAGGATTGACGCCGTATTTAGAGTTGACTTCAGAAAACTATCTATCGCCGATGCGTGGTCCAGACTGGTTCAAATATTACTTCTCCAACTTGGCTCTGCGAAACAAAGGCTACGATGACACCTTTCGCCCGCCGTATGTCACGCGGGTGCGCCAAATCGGCGAATTAAAATTGCCGGACTGGTGTTATCACGATTTGAGCCTTGACCAAGCAGCCGAGTTGGTCCGCAACACTTTGGAGCTGCGACCTGAAATTATCTCAAAAGTCGAAAATTTCCTCGAACTAAACTTCAATCGCCGCAAAGTATTGGGAATCCATTTTCGCGGCACGGACAAGGCTACCGAAGCACCGAGGGTAAAATGGGAATACTGCCGCAATACGATAAGAAATTACTTGGGGGCTCACCCAGAAACGGATGCGCTGTTCGTGACAAGCGACGAAGCGGCTTTTTTAGACTACATCAAAATACATTTTACAGACATAACAGTCTGCTCTCATGATGACCATTATCGAAGTGCCGGAACGGTGCCTACACATATCCTGGGCACGGGTGGCGATAACTATCTGAAAGGCCTTGATGCATTGGTTAATTCCCTGCTTCTTTCTCATTGTTCGGTCATAGTGCGTTCATCGTCTTTTCTATCTGCATGGTCGTCCATATTCAATCCACAAGTGCCAGTCATTCTGCTGAACAAACCGCACAGCGGTACAACGTGGTTCCCGGAGACAATCATCATGCAACGTTCCTTGAATCAATATCTACCGGATGCTAATTGAGCAGAGTATTCGCCGAATATGGTGGCAATTAAAGGTCGGCTCGACGAAGTCGCGTAGATTGATTTGAATTTTTTCGAACATTTGGTGTTGGTGTTGTTTCCGGCGTTTAGTCTCGCGCACAAATGGGGACCACAAATGGGGGGCCACAATTGGGGACAGACCCTGAGGTTTCCCCGCATTTTCACGTTGTAATTCAAACGGTTGTGAATTAGTGTTTGAGCAAAACAGCACATGCATGGTTCTGAGTGCTTCGCTACTTGTTGTCGAGGCAAGCAGCGGAGCGAACCATGCATGTGAGGAAGATCGTAGCCCAGATACTGAACCCTTGTCTTCAAGGCCTGCACGCCAAGCGCATCGAGTCGTTGCGACGAGCCGTCGAAGCGCTGATGCTGGGGGGAGTGCTGAGTCTGTCGGCGCTGGCCTTGTCGCTCAACAGCCCGGCACGTTACAAGCACCGACTCAAAAGCATGGATCGGCTGATTGGCAGCCAAGCCCTGCACGCAAAACGGGCAGATTTGTATGCCGAACTGGCCAAGCGCTGGCTCACTGGACTCAAGCAAGTGCTGGTGGTCGTGGACTGGTCCGATCTTACGACCGATCAACGCTGGCACCTGCTACGCGCGAGCGTCGTGGTGGAGGGACGGAGTCTGACCTTGTACGAAGAGGTCCATCCCCAGAGACGCTATGGCCATCCCACCGTACATCGCCTGTTCCTTTGTCGGCTGGCGCGCATCCTGCCCTCGGGGTGCCAGCCCATCGTGATGACCGATGGGGGTTTCCATGCCAGTTGGTTCAAGCTGGTGGCCAAACGGGGATGGGCCTTCGTAGGGCGGTTACGAGGCCGCGACTTGGTGCGCCAAGGAGAAGGCGAGTGGAATTCCATCAAATCGCTGCATGGCTTGGCTCGGCCCATTTCCCGTGATTTGGGCTGCTATCAATATGTCCGCAGCAATCCGATCATCGTGCGCCTGGTGCTCAGCCAACGACCGGCCCGTGGGCGGCACAACTTGAATCTGTATGGTCGCCCACGCAGCGGACGCAGCAGCGCCAAGAGCGCCCGAGCTGCCAAGGAACCCTGGCTGTTGGCCGCTTCGCCCAAGCTGCATCACTTGGTGGCAGACAGCATCGTCCGGCTTTATGCACAGCGGATGCGCATCGAGCAGTCGTTCCGGGACACCAAGAGCTTGCGGGTCGGCCAGGGCCTGGAATGCGCCCGCTCACGTTCCCGTGAGCGATGGGAAATGTTGCTGTTGATCGCCCATCTGGGTGCTTTCGTTCAACGCCTGATTGGCGAGGCGGCCAAGGCTACACAGTTGGAACTGAACTTCATGGCGACACGCCGACGGGAACGCGCCGAAATCTCCGTCTTGACCTTGGGGCGGCGCATCTTGAACGCGCAGACACACTGGCTGAATCGTCTCTGCCCGTGGGCAGCTCTACCTGCTCTCAGCGCCCAGGCCGCTTTCGCATGCCAGTTTCATCATGATGAAACGTGAAAATGCGGGAAACCTCAGGGTCAGACCACGGTTTGCTCATCGCTAATGGGATCAGGCTCGCATTTCCTATTTCAGTGCCACAACATGAACCAAATCCGAATACGTGGCCAACAATCCATCTGTGGTGAGCAGATAGGCCGGTATGGCCTGGGCCTGTGCAACGAGCAGGCGGTCAAAAGGATCGCGGTGATGCCAGGGCAGGTCTGCGACCCGATGGCAATGGCCCGACAGGATCGGCAGTTCGGTGAATCCGGTTTCCAGCGCCAATTGCTCGATGTCCTCCGATCTGAAATTGAAGCTCTCCCGGCCCAGGGAGTACTTGATGGCGATCTCCCAGATGCTGGCGGCGCTGAACAGGATACTGTGGGCGGGATCGCTGAGTTGCCCTTGAACCTCTGCCGGCAGGGTGTCCGGGGCGATGAGAGCGGCGAGGAGTATGTTGGTGTCCAGCAGGAACCGCGTATCGCCTGCCATGCTCAGTCGCCTGTCTCGAACATGCTCTGGATAGCCTTGTTGTGCAGGCGGTCGAAACCTTCCGGGATCGTGAAGCGGCCCTTGCCTAAACCCAGCGTGCGCGGTTTGTTCGTGTCGGAGGCCAGCGCGATCAAGCGGGCTACGGGCTTTCCGGCCCGGGCGATGAGGATTTCCTCACCGGCTGCGGCTTGGTCGACGAAGCGGGACAGATGGGTCTTGGCTTCATGGATGTTGACGGTTTGCATGGCGTGTCCTGTTGGCGTTGATAGCTTAGCTTAGTCCGGTTTAGTCCGGTTGGGCAAGGCGCTTGTTCCTGTGCTGAAACAACAACGGCCCGGTTACTTTTCAGCGACCGGGCCGTGATGGTGGGGACAGGAGGATCAGACCTTGCGATACATCTCCGCCCCTTGTTTCACGAACTCGATGGATTTCTCCTCCATCCCCTTCTCCAACGCCTCGCCATCCTTGAAGCCATGACTCGCGGCGTAGTCCCGCACGTCCTGGGTGATCTTCATGGAGCAGAAGTGGGGGCCGCACATGGAGCAGAAGTGGGCCACCTTGGCGCTTTCCTTGGGCAGGGTCTCGTCGTGGAATTCCCGGGCCTTGTCCGGGTCCAGGCCCAGGTTGAACTGGTCGTCCCAGCGGAATTCGAAGCGCGCTTTGCTCAGGGCGTTGTCGCGGATCTGGGCGCCGGGGTGGCCCTTGGCCAGGTCGGCGGCGTGGGCGGCCAGCTTGTAGGTGATGATGCCTTCCTTCACGTCGTCCTTGTCCGGCAGGCCCAGGTGTTCCTTGGGGGTGACGTAGCAGAGCATGGCGGTGCCGTACCAGCCGATCATGGCGGCGCCGATGCCGCTGGTGATGTGGTCGTAGCCGGGGGCGATGTCGGTGGTCAGGGGGCCCAGGGTGTAGAAGGGGGCCTCGTCGCACCATTCCAGCTGTTTGTCCATGTTCTCCTTGATGAGTTGCATGGGCACGTGGCCGGGGCCTTCGATCATGACCTGGACGTCGTGCTTCCAGGCGACCTGGGTGAGTTCGCCCAGGGTCTTCAGCTCGCCCAACTGGGCTTCGTCGTTGGCGTCGTAGATGGAGCCGGGGCGCAGGCCGTCGCCCAGGCTGAAGGCCACGTCGTAGGCCTTCATGATTTCGCAGATTTCGTCGAAGTGGGTGTAGAGGAAACTTTCCTTGTGGTGGGCCAGGCACCACTTGGCCAGGATGGAGCCGCCCCGGCTGACGATGCCGGTCATGCGGTTCGCGGTCAGGGGCACGTAGCGCAGCAGCACGCCGGCGTGGATGGTGAAGTAGTCCACGCCCTGTTCCGCCTGCTCGATGAGGGTGTCGCGGAACATCTCCCAGGTCAGCTCCTCGGCCTTGCCGTCCACCTTTTCCAGGGCCTGGTAGATGGGCACGGTGCCGATGGGCACCGGACTGTTGCGGATGATCCATTCCCGGGTCTCGTGGATGTTCTTGCCCGTGGACAGGTCCATGACCGTGTCGCCGCCCCAGCGGATGGCCCAGGTCATCTTGTCCACTTCCTCGCTGATGCTGGAACCCAGGGCCGAATTGCCGATGTTGGCGTTGATCTTCACCAGGAAGTTGCGGCCGATGATCATGGGCTCGGTTTCCGGGTGGTTGATGTTGCAGGGAATGATGGCCCGGCCCCGGGCCACTTCGCTGCGCACGAATTCGGGGGTGATTTCGGCCGGGATGTTGGCGCCGAAGTGCTGGCCCGGGTGCTGGCGGCCCATGAGGTCGGCCAGACGGTTGCCCTGGGGGCCGCTCCCGCGCAGGTTCTCCAGGTATTCCTGGCGGCGCAGGTTCTCGCGGATGGCGATGTATTCCATCTCCGGGGTGACGATGCCTTTCCGCGCGTAATGCATCTGGCTGACGTTCATGCCGGCCTTGGCGCGGCGCGGCTGGCGGTGCAGGCCGGGAAAGCGCAGTTTTGCCAGCTCGGCGATGTTGGCGCGGCTGCGGCCGTATTCCGAGGACAGCCCGGGCAGCACCTCGGTATCGTTGCGTTCCTCGATCCACTGCTGGCGCAGGGCGGGCAGACCGCTACGGATGTCGATCTTCGCCGCCGGGTCGCTGTAGGGGCCGGAACAGTCGTAGACGAAGATGGGCGGGTTCTTCTCGCCGCCGAACTGGGTGGGCGTGTCCGCCTGGCTGATCTCCCGCATGGGCACCCGGATATCCGGCCGGCTGCCTTGCACATAGACCTTGCGCGAATGGGGCAGCGGCTGGATGGCGGCCTCGTCCACGTGGGCGGTTTCGGCGAGGAAGGGACCCAAATGCTGGGGATTGGCGTTCATGGTGGCGCTCCAGTAAGGCGGGTAATACATAGGGAGCGCTTGCTAAGGACGCTTCCCTACGCCGGAATGGTCCGGATCAGGTTCCAAGGGTGTGATCTCAGCCGTCTCCCTTTCCCCCAACCCCTTTCCCGCCCGCGGGCGGGGGGCGTGTCGAGAACCGCTTGCGCGACTGTTTGGATGGGTTGTTACGGCACCCCTAACGTGGGCGGGAAACTAGCCCAAACAAGGGCTTAATACAAGCGCGCGGCGATTGGGGTCATACGTCGGGGCGACGGCTTCCCACCCATGGCGGCGATGGGGCTGAAACAGGCTGTAACACTTGCACACCGCCCGGAAACCGGACGGGAACAGGGGCCGCATAAGCTGGAAGCGTAGTCAAACCACGGAGTCAATCATGAAAACCAAACTTATCGCTTCCATCCTGTTGTTGTCCGGCATGACCGCTTTCGGTGAAGCCGCCCTCGCTTCCGACCAAGCGGCCGGCGCGATCATCGGCGCCGGCACCGGCGCCATCATCGGCCACTCCATCGACCGGGGCGACGGCGCCGTGGTGGGCGGCATCCTCGGCGCCATCATCGGCGCCGCGATCGCCGACGACGATGACGATTACGGCCGCCGCGTCGTCGTGCGCCAGCCTCCCCGCCCGGTCTACGGTCCTCCCCCGGTGGTGGTGTACGACGCTCCCCGCGTGCGTTACGTGCCGCAGCCCGTGTACGTGAATGTCCGCCCCGCGCCTCCGGTCTATGTCTACGAGCGTTTCGAGCGGCGTCATGATCGTCGGGAAGATCGCCGGGACGACCGTTGGGGCCATGATGACCATGGTGGTCATCGCGGCTGGTAATCGGGGTCCGTCATGACACTGTTCGCCCTGGCCAGGCCCGCTTGCCAGCGCCGGGGTCGGATCAGTACTCACCCACCTCGATGGGCGTTTCCGAGCCGATGGCGTTCAGGCGGGCGGCGTAGTCCGCCAGCCAGGCTTGCCGGGTGGCATCGTCCACCCGCACCGGGCCGTAATGGATCTGCGGCGCCAGCACTTCGAAGCCCAGGAATTGCAGCACGCCGCGTTGGATCGGCCGCAGGATGGCATGGATGTCGCCGTTGAAACCGCCCTTCGCATAGGCCTCCGCCGGGCCGCCGGTGGTCAGCGAAAGCATGGCCCGCTTGCCCCGGAATTTGCCTGTCTCGTAGATGTGGCCGTAGCCGTAGGCGCGGCCCATGGCCATGACCCGGTCCACCCAGCCCTTGAGAATGGCGGGCAGGCCGAACCACCAGAGTGGGAATTGCAGGATCAGCAGGTCGCAGGCTTCCACCTTCTGTAATTCCGCTTCGATGTCCCGCGCGAAACCGCCGGCATCCGAGGCATGGGTTTCCTCGATCTGGAGCTTGAGATAATCCGCGTCCTTCACCGTCGTGAAATTGGCCCGGCTGGACACGGGGTCGAAGCCCATGCGGTACAGGTCGCTGGTGGCGACCTCGTGCCCGGCCGCGCGCAGGGTGGCCACGGCGGTGTCGAACAGGGCGCCGTTGAAGCTCTTGGGTTCGGGATGGGCGAATACGATCAGGACGTTCATGGCGGTGGCCTCCGGTGGGCGTGAACAGCATAGCCGCATCGGCCTGCTCGCTGAAGCGCGCCGTTTCACCCTCATCGGAGTAAGCTGCCCGCCTCGCTTTTCCGCCGGCGGCGGCTGGCCCGATCTCGTCCGGACCGCCGCCGACATCATGTATTACGGAGAGAAATTCAACGCCGTCAGCCACTTGGTCGGCGCCGTCCTGGCGCTGGCCGGGAGCATCGTGCTCATCGTGATCGCGGCGCTCGACGGCGATCCCTGGAAGGTGGTCGGCGTCTCCATCTACGGCGCCACGCTGACCCTGCTGTACAGCTTTTCCACGCTCTATCACAGCTTGCGCGGCCGGGCGAAAAACGTGCTGCGCCAGTTGGACCACATCGGCATCTTCCTGCTCATCGCCGGCAGCTACACCCCGTTCTGCCTGGTGACCCTGCGCGGCCCCTGGGGCTGGTCCCTGTTCGGCCTGGTATGGGGGCTGGCGCTGCTGGGCGCCCTGCTGGAAATCAGGCCCCGGAGCGGGCCGCGCGTTCTTTCCGTCACCCTGTACATATTGATGGGCTGGGTCGCCCTGACGGCCCTGGTGCCGCTGTTGCGGGTGCTGGGGAGCGCGGGTTTCGCCTGGCTCGCGGCGGGCGGGCTGTTCTATACCGTCGGTGTCGTCTTCTATGCCCTGGACAAACGCATGACCCATGCCCACGGCATTTGGCACCTGTTCGTCATGGCCGGCAGCACGGCCCATTACGTCGCCATCCTGTTTTATGTGGTGTAGCCGCCGGCGGATGCGGTGTCTTCCGGCCGGCCTATATTGGTGTTGACCGCAAGCCGGTTCCGATCGGCTGCCGGCCGGATAGGCGCGATGGGCGCGATGGATGCGGGCCGCGATGGAGGACGAGATGCGTACAGATTTGTGGATGGGAATTTTCATGTGTGGAATCGTCGGCGCCGCCGGCGCGGCGAGCGAAACGGAATCCCTGCCGACGCCCCGGGTCGAGGGTGGCATGCCCCTCATGCAGGCTCTGGACGCGCGCCATTCCACCCGGGAGTTCGATAACCGGCCGCTGACGCCGGAGACCTTGTCCGATCTGCTCTGGGCGGCCGGTGGTGTTAATCGGCGCGACTCCGGCAAACGCACCGCGCCGTCCGCGCGCGACTGGCGTGAAATCGATATCTACGTGGTCACGGCCCGGGGCGTCCAGGTCTATCTGCCCGAGACGCATGCCCTGCGCCACGTATCTGATCGGGATTTACGGGCGAGCACGGGCCGGCAGGATTTCCCGGGCCAGGCGCCGCTGAACCTGGTCTACGTGGCGAACCATGCGCGCATGATCGATGCCGACGAGACCCAGAAAACCTTCTATGCCGCAGCCGATACCGGCTTCATGGCCGAGAACGTTTACCTCTACTGCGCCTCCGTCGGGCTGGGCGCGGTGGTGCGCGGCGCGGTCGATCGTGACGCCCTGTCCATCGCCCTGGGCCTAGGTCCGGAACAGCACATCACCCTGGCCCAGACCGTGGGCTATCCCAAGCCGGCCAAGTGACGGCGCGGCGATACCGACCACTCCGACTAGCCATGCGCGGTGACAACGCGATCTTGCGAACCCGCCTGTATCTGATCGGCGCCTGCATCCTGCTGGCGGGGCTGGGCGTCGGCGCGTGGGTTTACTTCTCGGCGAGGGAAGGGCCTGCCGACGCCCTCGGCTATGAAATGGCGGGCGACCGGGTCTACGCGATTTCGCCCGGGGAATCCAAAGCTTATCGGCACGACCTGGAAGTGTATGGCGGCAAGGCGGCGCTGATGGCGGACGACTTCAACCGCTGGTTCGAAAGCCTGTGGCAGGGAAAGTCCCTGGCCTACACCCTGGCGACACTTGCCGCTGGTCTAGCCTTGGTGTGTTTCGTTGCGGCGGCCCGTCTGCCCCGGGATACGTCTTTGGAATATCCCGAGCCGGGGCCGGAGGAATAGGGCGCCACCGCAAGAACCGGCCATCGCCTGGCGCGCAGTTGCGCTCCAGGCCGTAAATCCCGGGCCGGGAAAAAAGCGGGTAGACGCAGGAATGACATGACATATAAATAACTGACCAGTCAGTTATTTATATGTCATGTCCACCGTGCTCACCGAACCCCGTTGGCAACGCCGCGCCGAGTCGCGTCCCCAGGAACTGCTGGAGGCGGCTTTGGCCGAGTTCGTGGAACGGGGCTATGCCGCGACCCGGCTGGAAGAGGTGGCCCGGCGCGCCGGCGTCTCCAAGGGCACGCTGTATCTCTATTACGAGAACAAGGCTGAATTGTTCAAGGCGGTGGTGCGCAAGTCCCTGGTCTCCAACCTGGACGAGGCCCAGGCGGCGATTGCGGGTTATCAAGGCGGTGGCCGCGAGCTTCTGGTCTTTCTTTTGTCGGAGTTCACCCGGCGCGTCAGCGATTCGTCCCTGTCGGGCATTCCCAAGCTGATCCTGGCGGAAGCGGGGAATTTCCCGGAAATCGCCCGCTTCTATTACGAGGAAGTGGTGCAACGCGGCAGGAGCCTGATCCAGGGCGTGCTGCAAATGGGCATGGACCGGGGGGAATTCCGGACCGTGGACCTGGATTACGCCTGGCGCGTGGTGATCGCCCCCGTCGTGCTGGGCATCCTTTGGAAACACTCGTTCCTGGCTTTCGAACCGGGGGGATTCGAGTTCGAATGCCACCTGCGCAGTCACCTTGATCTGCTGTTCGATGGACTTGCCGCGCGCGGCGAAACCGAGCGGGATACCGCGAAGGACGCGATATGAAACCGAAAATATTCCTGATCGTTCCCGTCATCGTCGCGGCGGTCGCCGCCGGCGTGTGGTGGACGAAGCACAAGTCGCAGGCGCCCGAGACCGAACTGATCCTGCACGGCAACGTGGACATCCGCCAGGTGGAACTGGCCTTCAACGCCAGCGGCCGCATCGCGGATATCCTGGTGCGGGAGGGCGACCGGGTGAAACAGGGCCAGTTGCTGGCGAGCCTGGATACCGAACGCTTGAAACTGTCCCTGAGCCAGGCCGAGGCCCAAACCAATGTGCAGCGCCAGGTGGTGGCCCGCTACCTGGCCGGTTCCCGCCCGGAGGAAATCCGCCAGGCACGGGCGCAGCGGGATGCCGCCAAGGTGGCGGTGGCGGATGCGGAGGCGGTGTATCGGCGTCAACTGGACCTGGTGGCTCAGAAATTCGTGACACAACAGCAGGCGGATTCGGCGAAATTCGCCCTGGACAAGGCCCGCGAACAACTCAAGGCGACGGACGAGGCCTTGCGCCTGGCCGAACTGGGCCCGCGCAAGGAAGACATCGCCGCGGCCCAGGCTTCCCTGGCGGTCAACGAAGCGGCGGCGGCGCTGATCCGGCGCGACATCCAGGAAGGGGAACTGCGCGCGCCTTCCGACGGCATCGTCGAGAACCGCATCCTGGAGCCGGGCGACATGGCCTCCGCCGCGAAGCCGGTGTTCACCCTGGCCCTGACCGATCCGGTCTGGGTGCGGGTCTATCTGCCGGAGACGCATCTGGGCCGGGTGCCGGTGGGCGCCCGCGCCACGGTCGGCACCGACAGCCATCCCGGCAAGCCGTTCAAGGCCTGGGTGGGCTACGTCTCGCCCAGCTCGGAATTCACGCCCAAGTCGGTGGAGACCACGGACATCCGCGCGAGCCTGGTCTATCAGGCCCGGGTATTCGTGTGCGAGGGCCGGGAGGCGATGCGCATGGGCATGCCGGCGACGGTGACCATCAAGCTGGATCAGCCGGCGCCCGTGGCGGGGGCCGATCCCTGCAAGGACGGGCAGTGAGTCTCGCGCTTTCCCCTCCCGCGTCGCCGCGCATCCCTTCCCCGCTTGCGGGGGAGGGACCGGGTGAGCGGGGAGAAGCCGCGGCCCCCGTTCTGGTCGCCAGCGATCTCGCCAAGAGCTTCCAGGCCGGCGGCCGCCACATCCAGGCGCTGGGCGGCATCAGTTTTTCCATCCAGCCCGGCGTGGTCACCGGCCTCATCGGCCCGGACGGCGCCGGCAAGACCACCCTCATGCGTCTGGCCGCCGGATTGTTGATTCCCGACGCGGGCCACATCCGGGTGCTGGGCATGGACGCCACCCGGGATTCCCTCGCGGTGCAGGCCGCCCTGGGCTACATGCCCCAGCGCTTCGGCCTGTACGAAGACCTGACGGTGCAGGAGAACCTGGACCTGTATGCCGACCTCCAGGGCGTGCCCGGGTCGGAGCGATCCGAGCGTTACCGGGAGCTGATGCACATGACCGGTCTCGCTCCCTTCACCCGGCGCCTGGCGGGCCGCCTGTCCGGCGGCATGAAACAGAAGCTGGGCCTGGCCTGCACCCTGGCGCGGGCGCCGCGCCTGCTGCTGCTGGACGAACCCACGGTGGGCGTGGACCCGGTGTCGCGCCGGGAGTTGTGGGGCATCGTCGACCGGCTGGTGAAAAGCGAGGGCATGAGCGTGCTGCTCTCCACCGCCTATCTGGACGAGGCCGAACGCTGCACGGATGTGGTGCTGCTGCACGAAGGCAAGGTGCTGGACCAGGGACCGCCGTCGGCGACCAGCGCGCGCATGGCGGGACGCGCCTGGGCGGTTGCCATCCCCGGCCGGCGGCCCCGGGATGTGCAGGCGGACATGGAGGATCGATCCGGCGTGGTGGACGCGCTGGTCCAGGGCGACCACGTGCGCCTGGTGCTCGACTCCGTCGTCACGCCGGAGCACATGGCCGAATTGCCCGGCTTGGAACAGGCCGACCTCCAAGCCGTTCCCCCGCGTTTCGAGGATGGTTTCATCGATCTGCTGCGGGAACGCCTCGGGGCGGCGGGGCGCGCGCCGGCCGACATGAACGGGCTGCTGCCGGGACACGCGGACAAGCCGGATGCGGGCCCCGTCATCCAGGTGGACAAGCTGCGCCGCCGTTTCGGCGATTTCTGGGCCGTGGACGGGATCAGCTTCCAGGTCAGCCGGGGCGAGATCTTCGGTTTGCTGGGGGCGAATGGCGCCGGCAAATCCACCACCTTCCGCATGTTGTGCGGCCTTCTGCCCGCGAGCAGCGGCAGTCTGCGGGTGGCCGGCCTGGACCTGCGCCACGCGGCCGCGGCGGCGCGGGCGCGCATCGGCTACATGTCCCAGAAGTTTTCCCTGTATGGCAATCTGAGCGTGGCCCAGAATCTGGCCTTCTTCGCCAGCGCCTACGGCCTGGCCAGCAAGGCGCGCAAGGATCGGATGGATTGGGCGCTGGCGGAATTCGAGCTGGAGAAGTACGCGGGCCAGCTTTCCGGCGACCTGTCGCTGGGCTACAAGCAACGTCTGGCCATGGCCTGCGCCCTCATGCACCGGCCGGAAATCCTGTTCCTGGACGAGCCCACTTCCGGCGTCGATCCCCTCGCCCGGCGCGAATTCTGGCGCCGCATCAACGCCCTGGCCCGGGCCGGCGTGACGGTGCTGGTGACCACCCATTTCATGGAGGAGGCGGAGTATTGCGACCGCCTCGCCATCATGGCCGCCGGCCGCATCCTGGCCATGGACGAGCCCGCCGTGGTCAAGGCCGGCGCGCGCACGGCGGAGAACCCGGAACCCAGCATGGAGGATGCCTTCATCCGCCTGGTGGAAGGGGATGAAGCGCGCGAGGAGGCGGCATGAAGGCGCGGCTTCGCCGGGGGTTGACCAGGAACGCGGGCGGCGGGGAAATCCCTCCTGCCCTCCATTACGAAAGCGGGCGACGCCACCAAGAACGAAGCTGCCTACCCGGGCAAACCACCTCCCCCCTTTGGAAAAGGGGGGCCGGGGGGGATTTTTCGACGGTGGGTATACCCATCACGGAAAGCTATCCCGCCGCGCATCCCTCTGCATCCGAGCGCGGTAGCTCTCTCCAAGCGGTGACGCGGCCATGAGCACCCCGACGCCCATCACCAGCCGCCGCGGCGGTTCCGCCATGCGCCTGCGCGGCCTGACGCGCAAGGAGTTCCTGCAGATCGTGCGCGACCCCAGCAGCATCGCCATCGCTTTCGTCATGCCCATCTTCTTGCTGGTGCTGTTCGGCTACGGCGTATCCCTGGATGCGGACCACGTGCCCGTCGCCCTGGTGGCGGAGGAACCCTCGGCGGACACGGCGGATTTCTTCGCCAGCCTGGAAGGCAGCCACTATTTCGCGCCGGTGCGCGCGGCCAGCCTGTTCGCGGCGGAACAGAGCCTGCGCGAGGGCAAGGTGAATGCCATCGTGCATCTGCGCGGCAACTTCGCCGAACGCTTGCGCCGGCCAGGCGGCGCCCCCATCCAGGTCATCGTCAACGGCGTCGACGCCAACACCGCGCGCCTGGCCCAGGGCTACGTGGAAGGCGCCTGGGGCAACTGGCTGGCGCGCCGGGCCGCGAGCCGGGGCCAGGAGCTGGCGACGCCGGTGCAATTGGAGCAGCGCATCTGGTTCAACCCCGAGGTGAAGAGCCGCAACTTCCTGGTGCCCGGGCTGGTGGCCATCATCATGACCCTGATCGGCACCCTGCTCACCGCCCTGGTCATGGCGCGGGAATGGGAACGGGGCACCCTGGAGGCCCTGCTGGTGACCCCGGTCAGCATGACCGAGGTGCTGCTGGGCAAGCTGATCGCCTATTTCACGCTGGGCACCGGCGGCATGCTGATGACGGTGGGCATGGCGGTGTTCCTGTTCGAGGTGCCCCTGCGCGGTTCCTTCTGGGTGCTCTGGGTGTGTGCGTCCCTGTTCCTGATCGCGGCGCTGGGCATGGGGCTCACCATCTCCACCCTGGCGCGCAACCAGTTCGTCGCCGGCCAGATCGCCATCATCGGCACCTTCCTGCCCGCCTTCCTGCTGTCTGGTTTCATCTTCGACATCGACAGCATGCCGGCGGTGGTGCAGACCATCACCCACGTCATCGTCGCCCGCTACTTCGTCGCCATCGTCCAGACCCTGTTCCTGGCCGGTGACGTGTGGGCGGTGGTGCTGCCCAACGCGGCGGCGCTGATCGTCATGGCCGCGATCTTCCTCGCCATCACCTGGCGCAAGTCGCGGAAACGTCTCGAATGAACGCGCTGCTGATCCGCCTGTTCGCCCTGGTGCGCAAGGAATTCCTGGCCCTGCTGAAGGACAGGCGCGGCCGCATGGTACTGATCGTGCCGCCCATGATCCAACTGCTGGTGTTCGGCTACGCCGCCACCTTCGACCTCAAGGACATTCCCTACGCCCTCTACAACGAGGACCGGGGCGTCGCCTCGCGCGACCTGATCGCCACCTTCGACGGCGCCTCGGCCTTCCATCGGGTGGCGACCCTGCGCGGCGAAAACGAGATCGCGTCCCTGGTGGATGCCCGCGCGGTGCTGGTGGTGCTGCACATCGGCCCGCGCTTCAGCGCCGAGCTGCTGTCCGGCGGCACGGCGCCGGTGCAGGTCATCGTCGACGGGCGCAACTCCAATACCGCCATGATCGCCCTGGGCTATGTGCGCAATCTGGTGGACCGCTACAACCGGGCGTGGATCGAGCAACGAGGCCTGCAATCCCCGCCCGCGCGCCTGGAAAGCCGCGCCTGGTTCAACCCCAATCTGGAAAGCAGGTGGTTCTTCATCCCCGGCATCGTCGGCATGCTCACCCTGGTGACCACCATGCTGGTGACGGCGCTGACCGTGGCGCGGGAACGGGAGCAGGGCACCTTCGACCAGCTCCTGGTCACGCCGCTGCGCCCCGGCGAAATCCTGCTGGGCAAGGCCCTGCCCGGCTTCATCATCGGCATGGCGCAGGGCACGGTGATCCTGATCATCGCCACCCAATGGTTCCAGGTGCCCCTGCTGGGCAGCCTGCCCGCCCTCTACGCCGGCCTCGCCCTGTTCCTGCTCTCCGGCGTCGGCGCCGGCCTGCTCATCTCGTCCCTGGCCGTGACCCAGCAGCAGGGCTTGCTGGGCGCCTTCCTGTTCATGGTGCCGGCGGTGATCCTGTCCGGCTTCGCCACCCCCATCGCCAATATGCCCCCGGCGGTGCAAACCATCACCCTCATCGATCCGCTGCGCTATTTCCTCATCATCCTGCGCAAGGTGTTCCTGGAAGGCGCCGGCTTCGACGTGCTGGCGGGCCAGTACTGGCCCATGGCCATCATCGCGGCGGTGAGTCTGAGCCTGGCGAGCTGGTTATTCAGGAATCGGATGTATTGAGGACGCGCCTAGCGAAGGCGCGGCAGGGGATTTCCGCCAGTGCGAGACTCCCGCGCGCAATCCCGCCATGAAGCCGGGTTCTGTGCTAAAAAAGTACTGTTTTCATGAATACGGTACCGATTCAGCCATGGACAACACCGTCACCACCGCCGAAATCAAGCGCCGAGGCATGGCCGCCATCGAGGAAGGCCTGCGCCAAGGCCCCCTGCATATCCTGAAACACAACAAGCCAGCCGCCGTGGTGTTGTCCGAGGCCGAATATCAGCGCCTTGCCCAAGGCGCGGCATCCCTTCCCGAGGGACTGAGCGCGCTGCAATGGCTCCTGAGCCATCCCGGCACGGGCAGTCTGGACAAGGCCCAGATCGACGCCGGCCTGCAAGCCGAACGCGACAGTTGGAACGGAACTTGATCGCCTTCTTCGACGCCAACGCCCTGATCTACCTGATCGAGGGCGCGGAGCCCTTCGCCGGCCGGGTACGCGGAGCTTTGGCCCAAGCCATGGCCGAGCATCCCGGTCTGCGCGCGGCGGTCAGCCGCCTGTCCTGGCTGGAATGCCGCATCCGGCCCATGCGAACCCATGATGTTGCCACCCTCGCCGCCTATGACTCTTTCTTCGCCCGGCCCGACCTGACATGGGTGGAACTGAGCCGGGACGTGGTGGAACTGGCGACGGTCATCCGGGCGCGCCATGGCCTGCGAACGCCCGACGCTCTGCAGGCAGCCTGCTGCCTGCAAGTGGGAGCCGGGCATCTGTTCTTTACCGGGGATGAGGGGTTCAGGCGGGTGGCGGGGTTGAATGTGCGGCCGCTAGGGTGAGCTCTTGGTGACGGATGGGGAATTGAGGTCTGTCTCCAACAATACTGCCTGACGGGAAGCGTTGTACAGAATCGCTTGCACCCACGTCCACTTGGTTTGATATTGATCTTCTACCCTCTGGAACCTAACCTTCTTATGTTCTGTAGTTCCCTGCACTACACACCCCGATTGCAACTTTAGTTTTGCTGCATCGTCTACAAAGAGATAAGGTTCGTGCCCTTCTTAGCTTAGGAGATGCGTTGAGTGAAGTGCCGCACTAAAGAGGACAAAATTGCCACAAAGTGTAAAGTTTTGCCGCTCTGTGTCGATATTTCTGACAGCACATCTATATCTGCTACTGTTAACTGATTGTTTTTTCACGATACTCGTACATGGTGTGATTCTTGCTTGTATATGCAGCCTTCGCCAAGCAACTTCATGTTAACTAACTATACAGCTACACATTCTTAAAGATGCAAGCTTACATGCATCTAGTGTTGCATTCTTAAATCACAAACAAGGATTATCAACTTAACCATACCTCTGTCATTTAGCGTCTCAGGAGGCCAAGTCACAATGGAAAATACTCAATTCCGCACCCTAATAGAAGAAGTTTTGGTAAGCAAGGAAAGAAAAGTGCTGACTGCTGTTGAAAAACAAATTTTCTATCAGGCGGTGTATGAGGACGCCGGAAAGAAAATAGAAGATGTCAGGAATGAGCAAAAACGTGCATTTGAAGAGAGCATGAAGCTGGTTCTTGCTTAAGCACACTAGAAGTATAAAGGGCTGTCACATCATGGTGACGGCCCTTTTTGTTTAAGGGAGTTATAATGACAGATGCAACTAGGCTTAGCTTATTTCCATTCTCGCAAATAATTCAGCACTTCAATGACCTCCCATTTGGAACTAAAGTTAATTTTGGAGAAGAACCCCGTCTAACACCAATATTTACGATACTAAACTTATTAAAAGAGCTTAACTGCAATGCGGTGATACAACAGTACCCAGTGCAGGATCCCGACTATTCTGCAGAATACAACAAATACTATTCCAAGACGTTTTCACCTGTTGATCGCTATTGCCACCGATTCCATTTCTTTACAGCGGATACAACACAAGAAGAAGATTGTCTTGGCTATATTGACCGCATCAGTAACGAGGCTTATCTTGGGTTTGTGACCATTCGGCCAATAAGATCTAGCCCAGTGGCCACAACTATTATCAAGCCACTAGGTAATGGTCACTACATATTATCAAACGACAAATTCCCAGTTAATCTTGCAGGAAGGCGATTTGATGTAACTGGAACTCCTTTTATGCAACAGGATAATGCTGTAGGGGCTTGTGCACAAGCTTCAATCTGGATGGCGCTGAGAACGCAGCGTAAGCGAGAAGGCTTGTCAGCATATGACCCTGCTCAAATCACCCATGCGGCGACAAAATACTTGGCATTTGGCAGGGTACTTCCTAACCGAGGAGGGCTAACAGTAAATCAGATTATAGAAGCAATAAGAGAGGCCGGCTATTCAACGCATATTATTAATTTTAACGAAAAGCCAGGAACTCCATTGGACTCTGATGGTCTGTGCTACGCCAAGAAGTGCATATATTCCTACGTGGAATCTGAAATCCCAGTGGTTCTTGGGGTGTATCCAAAAAAAGACGCTGGGCATGCCGTTCTCGCAATTGGTCACGCATGGACAAATAACCACAACCCTAACCAATTTAAAAAAATACCAATTAATAACTGCACACCAATAATTGGCCACGCATCAGGCTGGATAGATTCATATATAGTTCACAATGATAACACCGGTCCATATCAGATATTTGACGACAGCACGTCTAATTATTGTCTCAACCAGGTTGCGTTCATTGTCCCTCTCTTGCCTAATGATGTATTCATTACGGGAGAGGAGGCGCTTATTCTTGGGGAGTCACTACTTTCCACCATGCTGAAGGCAATCCCATTGCCTCAAGGAGTTGGGTATAAAAACATTGTCACTAGAACCTTTTTAACAGAGAGAAGCAAATTACGGACATGGGCGCGCGAATGCAAAAACATTTCCCCAACTGTTAGAAGATACTATAGGCTCAAAGAGTTTCCACGAAGGGTCTGGCTAACAGAAATCAATCTAATGGACGATTACGGAGAGGCACGCAACAATAGACTCTTGCGTGCTGGTGAAATTGTTATTGACCCTACTGGTGATCCAAATGACGTGCCGCTTTTATCCGCGCACATAAATATTGCGGCTCTCACTGGAAGGAACAAAGGCGAGGGGATAATTTTTGACCAGAACTATCTATCACAAAAGCTAGAAATCATTCCTTTAGATGACGATGACCTTTATTCTGTAGTCAACAGAAATCCGTAATTTTGTTCGCAAAATTAATCTCTACAGGCCTGAAATTTATCCCCATAGCGCAAGTGAGATACGCGAGCAAGATAAAGGGTCAGACCCCAACTCTTCCGGACCTTGTCCACTCCCGGACTGGGTCGGGCAAGGTCCAGGAGACGCCGTGAACACGGTAATTAACCTTAGGACAATGCCCAGGAACAATGGGTGGGCGAGTACGCCGGCAGGCTCATCGCCGCGGATTCGGTATCCGGCAAGGTGGGCGATCCCTGCGCGGTCAGCGTCACCGCCTCGGACATGTTCGGCGGCTCCCTGGTGTTCGAGATCCGCGACATCGACAAGATCCTGATGGAAACGCGAAACATCCAGAAGGCCCTGGAGAGGCAATCGGACAGCATCCGCCTCATCACGCCTGGAGGGGCGGGCAAGCCCGCCGAAATCGTGTTCATCATCCTGGGCGAGGACCGTTCCCTCAAGAGCCTGAAGCTTCTGCGCAAGTGGGGACAGCAGCAAAAGGAACAGTCCGCGGTCTGTGGGGAACTGGCGAAGAAATAGCGGCGGCCTGGTTCACCTCGGATGCGCCGTCACCCTCGGCGTCGCCACATATCGCGAGGTAGTTGACGCCGATCGCATAGCCGGGCGCATGGGGCGCATCGATGCGGACGAAGCGCCGCCAGGCCTCATTGACGGAGATGATGATTCCCTGTGTATCGAGCAAAGCGAAATTCGCGGGCGGCGCGTTGAGTATGGCGGCCTGTTTGACGGCCTCGCTATGGCGCAATTGGACTTGGGCGCCCCGCAACAGCACGGTCCGGCCCGCGTGATTGGCGACCGAGTCGACTTCGCCCGCCGTCGGTTCCTCCAAACGTTGTCCTGTCTCGTGCAACGTCTCGATCAACGCTAGGGTTTCTTGCTCGGCGTCCGCCGGGGTGCTTGGCTTTCCCTGACGCATAGCGTGGATTCACAGCCCGAGGGAAAGCAACACGGTTTGCGTCTGGCTGAGCGTGCCGACGATTCTTCTGCCCGGGGATGGCGCGAGCTTGACCAGCGTCGGCGTCATGAAGATGCCTTCCGCCAGCGCGAGCGCCGGTTCCTTGAAGACGTCCACGATTTCGATGGCATGCCGATCCGGCAACCACGTCCGGCACAGCGCGGACAGGTTGGCAAGCGCCTGGGCGGAGTTCGCCGTGTCGCCCGCCACGTAGAGCCGGAACTGGTAGGTGACGTCCGGGCTCATCGCGCTCTCGCCTTCCGCTTCGGTGTCGCCGCATCGGCCCCGCGCAATTCCTTGATCTGGCTGCGGCCGCGCGACAACTCTCCCTTGCGGGTCTCCCGGGTGCTGGCCAACAGCGCCTTCTCCACCTGTTTCGCGATCAGCTCGATCTGCAACGATTTCAAGCGCACCTCGAGCTCGGCCTCCTCGGCATCGAGCTTGACGCGTGTGAGCTTGGATATGGCTTCGGCGGCATCATGGGCGATTGTTTCGGCGCGTTCCTTTTCCCAGCGCAACGTGCCCATCAACACCTCGCCGCCCGCGCTGTAGGTATCGGCCAGCGTCACGCCCGCGTCGCTCAGGATCAACTCGCGCACCTGGTTCGAATGGGCCGAGCCGCGCGACTTGACGATGGACAGGCCGCGGTTGCGCTCGCCGGCCTGCATCAGGTAATTGAGGTGGATCCAGGTATCCGCCAGCGCCGAAATCTGCAAGCGCGAGCCCCCCTCTCCCTGGCCGGACATCTCGTCGAGCAGGCTGGTGCAGAGCAGGGTAGCGCCCTCGCCCTTGGCCCAGTCGATGAGGCGGTCAGCCACGCTCTGCGTGTTCAAGAAATTGCCGGATTTGGACCAGGCGGACACCGGATCGATCACCACGCAACGCGCGCCGTGCGCCTTCGCGAGCGCCTTGATGCGCACCAGATAGGTCTCCGCGCTGCCCGTGATGGCGCGGGCCGAGACCATGCGCAGGCAGCCGTTTTTCACGTAACGGTCCAGCAGGATGCCCACCGAGGCCAGGTTGCGGATCACCTCGGTGCTGTTCGAATCGAAGCAAACGAACATGGTGCGCTCGCCACGCCGGCAAGCCGCCTCCGCGAAGGCGCCGCTCAGGGTCGTCTTGGCCGTGCCGGAGAAACCGGTGATCAGCACGCTGGCGCCGCGGTAGTAGCCGCCGCCGAGCATGGTGTCGAGCCGCTGCACGCCGCTGGAAACGCGCTCGTGGCTCAGCTTGATCTCGTCGCGGCCCAGCGTGTGGGCGACGGCGATTTCGATGCCGCTGCCGCCGAACAGGAACGGCGATTCGTTCTCGTCGAAGCTGGAGCCGCGATATTTCTGCACGCGCAGGCTGCGTTGCGACACGCCCATCTCCATGCCGTGGTTGAGTACCACGGCGCAATCCACCATGAACTGCATGAAGCCGAACGGCTGCCGGCTGCCGGCGCTCGCCGCGTCCCCTTCCGATTTCAAGGTGATGATGCCCGTCAGTTCGCGCGCCAATAACCACTGATGCAGCCGGTGGATCTCCCGCTTTTCCGCCACCGGATCCGCCAGCAGCGCCAGCATGACATCCAGGGCATCCAAGACGATGCGCCGCGCGCCGATTTCCTTTGCCTTGACCTCCAGCGCGGCCAACATCCCGCTTAGGTCGAAATCTCCCGACTGGATCAGATCGGGCAAGGGCTGGGCGTCCATGAAGAACAACTTGTTGCGTCGGCACAATTCCGCGAGCTTCCAGTCGAAGCCTTCGGCGTTGGCCACGATGCGCGGCGAGGCCTCCTCGAACGCGACGAAGATGCCCGGCTCCTTGCAATCGCGCGCGCCATGCGCCAGAAATTGCAGCGCGAGGATGGTTTTGCCGGAGCCCGGTCCGCCCGTCAGCAGCGTCGTGCGGCCGCGCGGCAAACCGCCACCGGTGATTTCATCCAAGCCGGCGATGCCGGTCGGCGCTTTGGCCGGGATTTTCGCGGGCGGAGAGCCGGCAGATTTCATTTCACACCCCGTGGAGTTTTATTGGCTCGAGCTTCCGGCGGTGGGTTTTGTCCGTCTGTACGCTAGAGCACATAGCTTTCCGATCGGCGCGCCACGCGCGGGCCGGAACCGCCTTGCCCGGCATGAGGCGGGGTCGCTCGGATCGCTCACCTCGCGGAGCGGCCGGCTCCGCGCGTGCGCCTGTTGTCAGCGGTTCACCTTCGCGGCGCTTGACGCCGCAGGCTGCCGAATTCCAGCGCGTAAAGCCGCGTGAACTCAGCGCCCAGGAAGAAGATCAGCGACGAGTAATACACCCAGAGCAGCAAGGCGATGACCGAGCCGGCGGCGCCGAAGCTCGAGGCGACGCCACTGTTGCCCAGATACAGGCCGATGGCGAATTTCCCCAAGTTGAACAGCCCGGCGGTGCAGGCGGCGCCGATCCAGACATCGCGCCAGGACAAGGGCGCGTCCGGCAGGGTCTTGTAGATGACCGCGAACAGGCTGGTGATCACCCCGAACGAAACCAGGGAGGATGCCGTCGCGAAAACCGCGGCGTAAGTGCCCAGGATTCCATGCGCATAGCGCGCGAGCATGGCCAGCCCCGCGCTGGCGACCAGCGAGACGAGCAACAGGAAGGCCAGCCCCAGCACCAGGCCCAGGGACAGCAGGCGCGTTCTCACCAGCACGCCGAACACCGAGCGATGCGTTTCCCCGGCGCCCCACAGCTCATCCAGGGAGTTCTTCAACTCGACGAATACGCTGGTGGCGCCCAGCAACAACAAGACGCCCGCCACGAGTGTCGCGGCCAGGCCGGATGCGGGATTGCGCGCGCCGGCCAGCAGAGCCTGGATCGCCAGCGCGCCATTCGCGCCCACCAGACCTTGCACCTGGGCAACGATCTCGCCCTGGGCGGCTTCGGCGCCGAAGAAATAGCCGGCGACCGCGATGGACAGCACCAGGATGGGCGTCATGGAGAACAGGGTAAAGAAGGCCAGGGCGGCGCCTTTGCTGGCCGATCGGTGATCGATCCAGGATTTCAGCGCCACGATCAGGACGGTTTTCAGACGCCCAGCCCAATCCTTGCCGGCGTCATGGCTCATCGATGGGCTCGAAACGATCTGGGCGGCGCGCTTCGTTCATGAAAAAAGCCCCGGGGCCATCCGACAAAATTTCGGATGGCCCCGGGGCGGCCTTCGATTATTTGAGGCGCATGTCGTTGGTGACGCCCTTGACGCCGCTGACGCCGCGCGCCAGTTCGACCGCCTTGTTCGCGGCGGCCTGGGAACTGACGAAGCCGCTCAGTTGCACCACGCCCTTGAAGGTTTCGACGTTGACCTCGAGAACCTTGGTCGTGTCATTGTCGAGAATGGCCGCCTTCACCTTGGCGGTGATGACGCTGTCGTCGATGTACTGGCCCGTGCCTTCATGGGTCGCGGTGGCCGCGCAACCGACGACGGATGCCAGGGTAACGGCCAGGAATACAGCGGAAAGATAGTTGCCAAGTTTCATGATTGAAGCTCCAGATATGAGTGGAAGAACTGCTTGAACCCGCCGACCTAAGCCAGCCGGCGGGAGATGAAGTGGTACAAAACCAACATGACGATCGCGCCGACCACGGCGACGAACAGGCTGTAAAGGTTGAACCCGGCCAAGCCCGGCATCCCGAAGGTGTTGAAAAGCCAGCCCCCGACCACCGCGCCGACGATGCCCAGAAGGATGTCCATGACAACGCCCTGGCCCGTCCCGCTGACAATCTTGCTGGCGATGAACCCGGCCGCGAGGCCGAGCACGATCCAGGCTAATAAGGTCATGATTGCCTCCTGTCGCTGTCATGGTTCCGGCGCCGACCGGGAAATCCGCTCGCGCCAGGGGTGACTTCGCGGCCAGAATAGGGATGGCGACATGCGCGGTCTGTACGCTGCCGCACTTACCGCGCTTTGCGCGAGCCGGGCGGTCGCCGCCCTCTCCCCCGCAAGCGTGGGAGGGATGGGCGCGGGATCAGCCGCCCGGTGCTTCCCTTAGCAACGCCTGGCGAATGGAGAGCAATTCCTCCCGCCGTTTCGCGTCGGTTTCCGGGTAGCGCATCTTGAGCGCCTTGAAGGTGTCCAGAATGATGCGGGAGACAATCAGCCGGGCGTTCTTCTTGTCGTCGGCGGGCACCACATGCCAGGGGGCGAACCTGGTGCTCGTCGCGCTCAGGCAGGCTTCATAGGCCCGCATGTACTGCTTCCAGAATTTCCGCTCCTCGATGTCCGCCTGACAAAATTTCCAGTTTTTTTCCGGCTCGTCGATGCGATCGAGAAAGCGCTTGCGTTGCTCTTCCTCGGACAGGTGCAGGAAGAACTTGATGATCCTCGTGCCGTTGCGATGGAGATGGTTCTCCAGATCGACAATGGAGCGAAAGCGTTCCTTCCAGATGGTTTCCTCGTCGACCAGTCCATCCGGAAGTCCCTGGCCGCGCAGGATCTCCGGGTGCACGCGCACGATCAGCACCTCCTCGTAGTAGGACCGGTTGAAGATGCCGATGCGGCCCCGTTCCGGCAGCGATTGCGTGGTGCGCCAGAGAAAATCGTGCTCAAGTTCCGTCGCGCTCGGGTGTTTGAAGCTGAACACCTGACAGCCTTGCGGGTTGACGCCGGACATCACGTGCCGGATGGCGCCGTCCTTGCCGGCCGCGTCCATGGCCTGAAAGATCAACAGCACCGCATAGCGGTTGGAGGCGTAGTGCAGTCGCTGCAACTCGCTCAACTCGTCCACCTGCGCGGCGAGCAGCTTGCGGTACGCCTTCTTCGACTTGTAAACCGGCGCCACCTTGGTCGGCCAGCGGGCCAGATCGACCGTGTCGCCCGCCTTTACCCGGAAATCCTTGGATTCGATTTTCATGGACATCCTTTCCTCGATCACTTCGCACCAGTCTGCCGCTGCTCAGGCCCTGATCCAGGATAGACAACGCCACTCCCCGATAGGTCGCCGGCGGGGTTCTTGCGGCCGCCCGACGCCACCGGATAATTCATGCCGCCGCACGGGGCCGCGATCATCCCGGGGTTACATGAGACGAATGTCTTTGGCGGCATCTTTCACGCCGCTGACAGCGTGTGCCGGCTCGACCGCCTGATCGACAACGGCCCGCGAATCCGCGTGGCCGCTCAACCGCGTCATCCCCTTGCGGGTGACCAGAAACGAGTGGTCCATACCTGATGGTCAACATGCTCGCGACCGAAGTGACACCCCTGGCCGGCAAGTCGAGACAACGCCCGCGTGGAGTCCCATATTTCCGGGGCCGCGCGGAGAGGGACGACCCAGGAGCAAGTTTGTCCTGACGCAGGTCGGGCCAGCAGGTGAATCCTGCTTGGGGGCACGGATATCTTTCGGGCAATGCTTTCGGGCAATGCCACAATGGGGCGCCACCGTGAAACGCGGTGCCGCCTTCGCCGCGAGTCCCGAACCACCCTACGCGAGTCAGGAGATCATTGCATGAAGCCCGATATCGACTGGATCGAAAAACGCCAGGCGCTGAGAACCGACGCGGCCAGGATGCTTTCCCACTTGTCCCCAGCGGAAACTGCGGCTCAGCCTGAAGCGGTCATGCTGCATGAACTCCTTGTCCACAAAGTGGAACTGGAGATGCAGATTGAGGAATTGCGCCGGGCGCATGCAGAGATGGAAGCGGCGCGGGACCATTATGCGGAATTCTATGAACGGGCTCCGATCGGCTACATCAGCCTGGACCGGGAGTGCTTGATCGATGAAATCAACCTGACCGGCGCCGAATTGCTGGGCGCGGAGCGCGGCAAACTGGCCCATCGCCGGTTTTCCATGTTTGTCGCGCCCCGGGACAGGGATCGCTGGGACGCGGAGTTCGTGGGCCTGATGAAAGATTTCCCATTCGAGAAGCGAACCCTGGTGCTCGAGATGGTGCGTGCCGACAACGCCGCCCTGCGCGCTTATCTGGACTGCCGGCGGCCGCGCTCGGCGGATGGCGTCCCGAGGCTTCGTCTCAGCCTGTTCGATATCGGAAAAATCGAGCAGGCCAAATCGGAAACCGACACACCGCCCCCGGATCTCGGGCCGAAAAACTTGGGGGCCTGAAATGACGGAACGGGCGCATTCCGACGCCCGCGCGCCCCTTCAGGCCCATTTGACGGTCGCCCATCGCCGGCCGCCCATCGTTTGCCGCTCATCGTTTGCCACCATTCCCGCTGATATTTTCAAGCGCGTCGAATCCCAGCTTTACCGCCGCCGGGACGGCGTCGCTGCCCTTGGCGTGGCGCTCGGCCCGCACGAGCATCGGCGTCGGCTTCGTCGAGAAAACCTGAACCTCGCATGCGGGTTGCCCGGAGCCGTTTTCGGTGCCCGGCTCCACCTTCACTTCATCGAGGCGCGACGCGGCCCACGACGCGGCCCGCTCTCGCGCCGATCCCGCGCCGTGGCTTGAGCCGCCCCGGATGACGGCTTATTTCCACATCACGTAGGTTTTCGCCTTGGCTGCGGCGTCGAGCAACGCGATCAGCGGCAGGGCGCGATGGGACAGGCTGACCGCCGGCTCCTCCGCGCGCGTGTCCGTCGCGGGCGAGGCCGCTTTCTCCGCCTCGATGGCGCTGGTCAGGCTGCTCAGCGCGGCGGGGACATCCTCGGCCACAATCGCGCCGGGCACGCTGGCGCTGTGTCCCATCATCTTCAGCAGGGCGAGGGCCACATCCCCGAAGAAGGTGATGTCGGCGTAGGCATTGGTCGAAAAAGTCACCAGCATGGAAACCCCTCAAGCACGTATCGGCGCCCATGCCGCGCTCGCGCGACATGGGGATTCCACTCCAAATGGACGCCTTGTCACTCCGCGACATGCAGCTCGACACGGCGGTTCCGGTAACGTCCGTCCATCGTGCCGTTGGTGGCGACGAAACTGTTTTCGCCCCAGGCCGCGGTCTTCAAGGTGTCGGCCGGAACGCCCCTGTCGATCAGAAAAGCCTTGACCGACTGGGCGCGGCGTTCCGACAACTTGAGATTGTAGGCGTCAGGCCCCGTGCTGTCGGTATAGCCGTCGACCTGGGTAAGCGGGAAGCTGGCGGAACGGAGGTCTTGCACGGCCTGATTCAGGATGGATTCCGCCCCGGGAAGCAGTTTGTCCGAGTCGAATTCGAAATTGACGTCTTCCAGAACCAGCGGATGGCCCTTCGCCAATATGACGGCCGGCGCCGGCGCCGGCGCTACGGCGACCGAGGGCGCTGGCGTGGCGACGGGCAAGGCCGCCGGGACAGGCGCCACGACCGGTGTCATGACCGGCTCCGGAGCGGGCGCCACAACCGGCGCGGCGACCGGGGCCGACTTCGTGGCGACGGTGGCCGGCGCCGGAACCGGACAAGGCTTGCCGAGCAGTTCCCTGCCCGGACAGCCGATGGTCCGGTATTCCTCGTAATCGGTGGTGAAGCCGGTCGGACTGGCTCGATTGGTGGGGTTGTAAAAAGGCTTGGTCTCCGCCCGGACGGGGACGATCCCGCTGAAAACCAGGCTGGAAGTGGCGGTCACGACGAATAGCATGCGGTTCATTTTCTTCTCCTCGATCGGAGTACGGAAACGGTTGCCGATGGCGCTCGGCAAGACCCGGTATCGACACGGACGCCCGCTTGCCAACTTCGCGACCCGGCCCGTGGAGGTGGGACGAATCCAGCGGCGGACGCCTGGCAAGGCGGGTTGACACCTTGACGTCAGCCTGATCGGGAATGCCCGATGCGTCGGTACGCTGACGCACATAGTCCGGAGACGGCCAGCCGTTGTGACGGCGAGCATCGTTTCAGGTGGGGAAACACCGCGCGTCGTGCCTATCGCCGGCCAGCAGGCGCGCGAAGTCCTCGGCGGCCAAAGGAGGGCTGAAGTAATAGCCTTGCGCCTCGTCGCACTGCCGGGCGCGAAGCAAGACGAGCTGTTCCTTCGTTTCCAAGCCCTCGGCGACGACCCGATGCCTGAGGTTCTTGCCCATGTCGATCACCGTGGCGACGATGGTCGCGTCGTCCGCGTCGCTGGCCATGTCGCGCACGAAGGAGCGGTCGATCTTCAGGGTATCGATGGGAAAGCTTTTCAGATAACTCAGGCTCGAATAGCCCGTGCCGAAGTCGTCGATGGCCAGCCGCACGCCCATGGCCTTGAGCGCTGCGAGGACCGACGCCGAGGCTTCGGCGTCGTGCATGAGGATGCTTTCGGTCAACTCCAGTTCCAGCATGTCCGGCGCCAGACCGCTCCGCCGCAGGATCAGCGCGACGCCATCGAGAAAGCCCTTGTGCCTGAACTCCAGCGCGGAAACGTTGACCGCCACGGGCACGGCGGGCAGGCCGGCATCCAGCCAGCTCCGGGTTTGCCGACAGGCTTCGCCCAGCACCCAGCGGCCGAGCGGGACGATGAGGCCGCACTCTTCCGCGACCGACACGGACTGATCCGGGTTGATCAGGCCGTGCTCCGGATCGAGCCAGCGGACCAGGGCCTCGGCGCCGGTCATCGCGCCCGAGACAAGATCGATCTTGGGCTGGTAATGCAGCAGCAACTCTCCCGCCTTCAAGGCGCGGCGCAGACCGTTTTCCACGGCCCGGCGACGGATCGCGCGGGTGTTCATGTCGACCCGGAAGAACTGGTAGTTGTTGCGTCCGCTGGCCTTGGCGTGAAACATGGCGGTGTCCGCGTTTTGCATCAAGGTATCCAGGGTGGTGCCATCGTCCGGATAGATGCCGATGCCGATGCTCGAGTTGACGTGGATCTCGTGCCCGCCGATCAGGTGCGGCGGGGCGAGCGCGGCGCGCAACTTTTCCGCGACGTCGGCCGCGTCCTGCGCGTGCTCGATCCGGGGCAGCAGGATCACGAACTCGTCGCCGCCCTGGCGGCAGACGGTGTCGGTGGCGCGCACCGCCGCCGACAACCGGCCCGCGACCGATTGCAGCAACAGGTCGCCCACGGCATGCCCCAGCGAGTCGTTGATGTGCTTGAAATCGTCCATATCCAGGAACAGCAGCGCGACCTGTCCGCGCTGCCGGCGCGCCAGGCCGATGGCCTGGGCCAGGCGCTCGGTCAGCAAGACCCGGTTGGGCAGACCGGTGAGGAAGTCGTGATGGGCCATATGGGCCATCTTCGACGCGATGGCGCGCGATCCGCTGACGTCGTGGAAGACGATCACCGCGCCCGCGACCCGGCCGTTCCTGTCGTGGATGGGCGCGGCGGTATCCTCGATCGCCAGCTCGGAGCCGTCGCGGCCGATCAACACGCAGTCCGCGGCCAGCTCCACGGGCTTGTCCTCGGCCATGGCGCGTAGCGCCGGATTCGCGCCGGTCTGGCGCGTCACGCCGTCGACGATCTTGAATACTTCCGCGAGCGGCTGACCCGACGCGGCCTCGCGCGACCAGCCGGTCATCGTCTCCGCCACCAGATTCAGATAGGTCACCTTGCCCTGGAGGTCGGTGGTCAACACGGCGTCGCCGATGGAGTTGAGCGTCACCTGGGCGCGCTCCTTTTCCTCGAACAAGGCGGCTTCCGCCGCTTTGCGTTCGCCGATGTCCTCGACCGTTTGCAGCAGGCCGAACGACTTGTCGCCGTCGCGCATGACGGCGCCATTGACGCGGGTCCAGACAATGCTCCCGTCTTCCCGCAGAAAACGGCATTCGCTCTGGAAGGGACGTTCGCCTCGCGCCGCGCCGCGCCACTCGGCGAGCACCCTTTGGCGGTCCTCGGGGTGGATCGCCATGCTCCAGTTCGTCCCCAGTGTCCGCGCGAAATCGAGCCCGGATATCCGGTGATACGCGGCGTTGGTATAGACGCATTCGCCTTGGCCGTCGGCGACGAATAGCCCCAGCGGGGAGGCATCGCTCATGGCGCGGAAGCGCGCCTCGCTGCTCCGCAACGCGTCCTGGGCGGCCTTGCGCTCGATGGCGTAGCGCAGGGCGCGCGGAAACCAGTGCGCGTCGATCCGGCCTTTGGTGAAGTTGTCCCGGGCGCCGTGCCAGACAGCCTGACAGGCGATGTCTTCATCGCTCGGCGAACACAGGATCATGATCAGGACCTCCGGCGCGGCTGCGTGGATCCGGTCGAACACCTCGATACCCTGGCCGTCCGGCAAGCTCAGGTCGAGCAGGATCGCCGTGAACCCCGCGCCCGCCATTTCCGCGCCTGCCAGCCGGGCCAGCGCATCGGCGAGGCAGGTGACCCACGCGACGTGGAATGGGCCGTTGTTCGCGCCCGCCAGCGCGGTCCGGATCTGTTCCGCGTCGACGGGGTCGTCCTCGACGAGAAGCAAGCGGGTCGCGGCGTCGTCCATCTTTCGTCTCCCATGTTCAGATGAACGACGCGCTGTCATGGCGCGGCCCGGTGGCGATCACTTGGTCGAGTGGGGTGTTCATCGTGAGTCTTGCCGCCGTTCCGGGCTCGACGGGAAATATCGCTCAGGCATCCTTGACGCGCAGGCGTCCTTCCCAGCCGCAGCTCTGCCATTGGCAGCGGAAGCGGTGGACCGGCGAGAATTGGTTTATGAACCGGTCCAGCGACTGGCGTTGCACCCGGGACACCGGGCCGGCGCAGCGGGGGCATCGGTACTCGGGCATGGCCGTGCGATCGCCGCCGGGCGCGTCGGAAGCGGCCGCGTTCATGGCCTCGACGGCGCCAGGCCGGCGTCGCCCGCGGGCATCCCGGTGTCCGCGTCGGCCGCGCATGGCATTGGCGCGGCGATGTTCGCCGCCACGCCGCCTCCTGCATTTTCCGAGGGGGCCGCCACCGATTGCCGCCGCGCCCAATCGCGGAGGTGGCGCGTCCTATTGAAGGCGAAGCCGGTAACGGCGAGGCCGGCGGGGATCGGCGCCGGGAGGTGGCGGGTATAGGTTGTCATGCTTGCTGCTCCTTCAAATAGCGCCGGTTCCGGCGACCGGGTCGCCGAGGCCGGGGCGATGCCGACGCAGGTCGGCCGGTTCAGGATGAACGCTTGGCAAGGTGGTCCTTGTTGCGCTCTTCAAACCCCTTGATCTGCTGCTCGGCTTCGTCCTTGGTGATGCCATAGGCCTCTTGGAGCTTGCCCATCAATTCGACGCGCTTGCCGCCGATCACATCGAGGTGATCGTCGGTGAGCTTGCCCCAGCGGGCTCTCACCTTGCCTTTGAATTGCTTCCAGTTGCCCTCGGCGATATCCCAGTTCATTTCCAACTCCTTGTGCGCGAACCCGGGGGCGGAATGGCCGACCGGACATCCTCTGGCCAGCGCGCCGCGCATCGTCGACGGTCGTCGCGTGCGGCGCGGTGGACGGATTCCATGGAAATCCAGGATGCGGCATCAGGCTAATCCGGAGGGTGAGCCCGGTCTGTACGCTGCCGTACAAATGCGCGCAGGACGGCGACGCGGGCGGGAAGGCGGCTTCCCGGGGCGCGGGCCGGGCGCTTGGGTGGGGACACGGAGCAAGGCGTTTCCCCGTATGTACGACAGCGCACGGAAATGGACCGGGCATTGGCCAACAATGGCCGGGACGGTCGGTTTCCAGACCGTGGCCAGCCGCGATCCCGGTGTGCCGGCCAATTTGAAACGAGGAGCCAATGATGCGGGATACACCCTACACACCCGTCACGGCGGTCGCCCGACCGCTCGCCTATGGCCGGGTCGGCGCTTCGTCCGGGCACACTTGCCCGGTCTGCGGGGAGCGTCGCGTGAGCCAGATTCCCCGCCGGGTCATCGACCGTTTCCTGGGGAGCTTCACCAAGCTTCGGCGCTTTCATTGCCCGAACTGCCATTGGCAGGGAAATCTGCCGGTACGCGGCAAGACCGGGGCGGTCCTGGTCAAGCCTCCGAAGACCCTCCTTGACGGGTTGCTGGTCGCCGTGCTCGTCGCCATCCTGATAAGCCTGGTGACGATGACGAGCATGTTCGCCATGGCATGGTTCGACGGCCAATTCGAAAGCCACGCCGACGCGCGCGCCCGGCAAGCGGTGTCGGATCTCCCCGCGCTCCCGATCAGGCGGGACCCGCCCGCGCGTTGAGAGGAACGCGCGGGGGCGATGCATGGAAGGCGACATGCCGTTCTCCCGCCCGCCCCCAAAAGCAGACGGCCCCGAGGGGCCGTCTTTTCCGTCTACCGCGATGATGCGTCAGGGGCGAGGGCGCTCAGACATGCAGGTCAAACACGAGGCTCGCCCCGCTCGTTGACGGTCACGGTGGCGCCCGGGTTCTCGGTGGTCTGGATGCGATGCTCCTGGCCGCGGAAGTTGTAGGTGACATCCCAGTATTCCGGACGGGCATAGCGGGTCGTGTTGGCGCAATGCTGGACGTCCTGGGTGGACACCTGTCGTTCGTCGCGGTCGCGGCCGAGGTTGGCCCCCACCACGGCGCCCGCCACCGCGCCACCGGCCGTGGCGAGATCCCTGCCGCCGCCGGCGCCGACCTGGTGTCCCAGGATGCCGCCGATCAAGGCGCCGACGATGGCGCCGGGCGCGTTGGAAGCGCGCTTGTTCTGAACGACCTGCTCATGTTCGACCCAGCATCGCTGCTCCGGCGGTCCGACCACCGCGTGCACCGAGGTCACGTTCGCTTCATAGGTCCGTTCGTTATAACGCCGGTGATAGTCGTAGGCGGCGACGGGGGCGGGCAGATAGGGATTGCCGCCGCGGTGCTCGTCGTGGTCCCGACGCGGGTCTTCCATGGCGCCGGAGTTGGGGAGATAGGGATTGCGGTTGCCCCGCTCGTCGTCATGGCGACGCGGGTCTTGCGCGGCGGGCGCGGACATGGCGCCGTAGCCGAAGGGGTTGCCGCTCATGATCCGGACCGATGAAACACGGTCGTTCAACCCCATCGCGGTCAGGGACGGATACTGGCCCGGACGCAGAACGACGCAACGGCCGGCGTACTCGGCGTCCTCGCAAACCTGCCACCAGTCGCGATCGACCACGACCGAGGAGGCGCGGTCGTTGAAGCCGACGCGCTTGAAATTGGGAACCTGCTGCTCGGTGTTGAAGGAACGGCCCTTGAAGCCATCGTGTTCATAAAAGGTGACTTCGGCGGCCGCGTGCGTGGCGAAAGCCGCGCCGGCCAGCAACAAGGCGTTTCTCAATACTGCATTCATGTATTTCTCCTGGAGGGCGTGAGGGGAATAAACCGGGCATGGGGAAATCCGATCCCGGAGTTCGAAATATCGGAAGGCCATGCTGGCGCGCCGTCGAGCCGGAGTCTGTGCGGGTCCGAACATAGCGGGTGCTTTGCGCATCCCCGGCGCGGCGGAGGGCGGGAAATCCGGCGAGCGGGGCGTTGCCGCCCCCTCAAGGCGGCGACGAATGGATGCCAAGGCGCGACGCGAAGAAATTTTCGCCTGTGTTCGCCAACGCACTGAATCGGCCTGGGCATGTGCCTATGTTGCTTGCTTATCGGTTCGATCTCTCCGGTTGAACCGGTTGGCTCGCGGACATCACGATGGTCGCCGCGTCATCCATCTCCACCATGAAGGACTTCCCATGAACCGTTCCATATTGATTTCGACCCTGTTCGCGATGCTGAGCTTGTGCGGCTGCGATCGGCCCGCCACGGTCTATGTGCCGGTCGCGGTCGCGGTCGCGCCCGTACCCGGACCTCCCGGCCCGCAAGGCGCCACCGGCGACCAGGGCATGATGGGCAACCGGGGCGCGCAGGGATATCAGGGCAACGACGGCATGCCCGGCCAGCAGGGCCAGCAGGGCCAGCCGGGCGACGGCAATACGGTGATCGTCGTGCCGCCCGCCGCCGAACCCGCGAAATGAAAATCCACGCGTGACTTCAAGGAGAACACCATGAGCTTGGGAACCATACTGTTGATCGTTTTGATCCTGATGTTGATCGGCGCCATTCCCAGTTGGCCGCATAGCAGGAACTGGGGCTACGGACCCAGCGGCGGCCTGGGTCTGGTGGTGGTCATTCTCATCGTCCTGTTGGTGATGGGGCGGTTGTGACCGGGGCGTCACCCCAGCGGCCGCTGGCCGGCGCGCGCATGCCTCCTTGATGGTGTGCCCATGTTCCCGGCGGCCTTGATTCCCAGCTTGTTGCGCGCGGCAAGCCATCCGGCGCGCCCGCGCCACGGGTTGGCGCTCTGCCTGGTCGGCCTGGCCGGTTGCGCCAACCTGCCCACCATCGTGCCCGATCTGGCGCGAAGCCCCGGCTCGCCGGTGCAACTGGAAGGGGCGCGCGGCCCGCTCTCGGCCGCGCGCAGCAAGGCGATCCTCGCCCGCCTGGCTAGCCGCGGCCAGGATACCGACATCTTCGAACGCCACCTGGCCCTCGAGGAGGCTATCGTCGGCAGCCCGTTGACCACCGGCAACGAGGTGCGTCTGCTCCAGGACGGCCCGGCCACCTACCGGGCCATGTATGCGGCCATCCTGGCGGCGCGGGACCACATCAACATGGAGACCTACATCCTGGACGACGACGAGGTCGGCCAGCGCTTCGCCCGCGCCCTGATGGACAAGCAGCGGCAGGGCGTGCAGGTCAACCTTCTGCGCGACAGCGTGGGCACGCTGGACACCCCGGAGACGTTCTTTCAGCAACTGTCCGACAGCGGCGTCGAGGTGCTCGAATTCAATCCCGTGAATCCCCTGGATATCCGCAAGGAATGGGCACTGAACCAGCGCGACCACCGCAAGCTGCTGATCGTCGATGGACGCACGGCCTTCCTCGGCGGCATCAACATCAGCAGCGTTTATTCCGGCGGCTCGTTCAGAACGGGATCGCGCGGCAAAGCCCGGAGCAAACCGCAAAGCGAATCCCCGAGCGAATCCCATGGTGAATCCAATGGCGCATTCAATGCCGAATCCCATGCCGAGCCCGGCGGCGGGATCGAGAACAACCCGGCGTGGCGCGACACCGATCTGCAATTGCGGGGGCCGGTGGTGGCCGAATTCCAGAAACTGTTCCTCGCCACCTGGGAAAGCCAGAAGGGCAAGCCACTGGCCGCGAAAAACTACTTTCCGCCCGCCGAGAACGTTGGCCGGGAGGTGGTGCGCGCGATCGGCAGCTCGCCCGACGAACCGTTCAGCCTGATCTATTCCACGCTGCTCTCCGCCATCGCTAGCGCCGAGACCAGCGTGCACCTGACCAATGCCTATTTCGCCCCCGATCCCCAGTTGCTCGACGCCCTCGAGGCGGCCGCCGGTCGCGGCGTCGACGTGACCCTGATCCTGCCCGGCCGCACCGACTCCTGGCTGGTATTCCACGCCGGGCACGGTTATTACGACCGGTTGCTGCGGGCGGGCGTGAAGATTTACGAGCGGCGCGGGGTGATCCTGCATTCCAAGACGGCGCTGATCGACGGCGTCTGGGCCACGGTGGGCTCGACCAACCTGGACTGGCGCAGCTTCCTGCACAACCAGGAGGTGAACGCGGTGGTGCTGGGCGCCGAATTCGGCAAACAGGTACAGACGATGTTCGACAAGGATCTGGCGGCGTCCGACGCGATCACGCTGGAACAGTGGGAGCGCCGCCCGCTCGGCCCGCGCCTCAAGGAGTGGTTCGCAAGGATCTGGGAATACTGGCTGTGAGCGGGGCCGGTAGCACGCGCGGCGAAGCCGTCATGCCTGCACGAAGGTGGTCACGCGGCGTCTGGTGCGCTCGCGCAGCGAATCCTCGCGCATGGTATCCGCCAACTGCTCCAGGCGCGGGATGCCGTAAAGGATCACGGTTTCCAGGCTGGCGTCCGATGAGCGCAGATGCAGCGCGCAGTAGCCCGCGAGCCGCATTCCCAATGGCTTGTGCAGGTCGAAGTGATCGATGCGGAACAGCTCGATGCTGTCCTTGTTTTTCGACAGGACACCGCGTTCGATCCTGACCCGCTGGGTGGTGATCTCGTAGGTCGTCGCTTGGCTTTTGAGCCAATAGAAGGCCAGGGCGATGCCCAGTGTCGGCACCACGGCGAGCCATTGCCAGGCGTTAAAGATGACGGCTGGGTGGCCGGTGAACAGAGTTTGTTCGTGTTCGGACTCGCGCGATGCGGCAAACGCCGCCAGATCGACGCCGCAGAAACGGCACTTGATGGCGGCGGCCTTGATGGTTTCACCGCAAACCGGGCAGGCTTTGGTGGTGTCGTTCATGCCTCGAATCCTTGTGTTGATCTTTGCGAAAGTCATGCCACCGCGCGCCCCCTCCAACCCTCCCCCGCTCGCGAGGGAGGGTTGGAGAGGGAGGATTGCTCCGCGTGCTCATGGAACATTCAGGTCGGCTGATTACCTGTGCTCGTTCGCCTCGTCCTTGATGGCGGTGCCGGCCCGTTGAACGTCCTTTCCCGCGCCTTCGATCGTGTTGCAGCCGGTAACCGCCGCGGTGGCGCCGACAATGGAGAGCAAAGTAAGCAGCGTCGCGAAAACTCGTTTGAACATGGCCATTCCTTAAAATAATTTGGGTCAATATGCGGCGCGCGAGAAGCAAATTCCGCCTTCCGCGCCACCTGCTTCAATGTGTCTCGCTAGCCCCGGTTTTTCTGTGCGCTGCCGAACATAGGCCAGGGATGCGGGGCGTACTTGTTTCGCCCCTTGCCCGGATGGAGTGCCCGTCCCGGGCACTCCCCGAGCCTCCCCCTTCACGGCCGCTTGGAGGGCGTGTCCAAGACCCGCTTGCGGAGCGCGAAGGCGGCCTTATTCGGGCGATCGCTGCTGGCGCAGGTACTCGCCCCGTTTCATGGCGAAATAATCGGCCTTGCCCAATTCATGCAGTTGGCGGGGATATTGCTCCGTGGCGGCGAACCAGCTTTGCAGGCGTTTTTCGAGCCGGCGGCCGGGTGGCGCGTCCAGCGCGCCGAGATAAGCATCGATGGCGAGGAAATAGCGCATGGTGTTGCGCTCCACCACGCCACGCAGGCCGCCGACATAGGCCGGCGCGCCGTCGGCATCCCTGCCGGTAACGGTGAATCCCACCTTGTCGCCGCCGATGGTGGCCAGGTAGGCCGTCATGGCGAGCCGCCCGGCGAAGCCGTAGCCATACGAATAGGTGAGATGCAGAAAGGTCCGGCCGCCTTCCACCGGCACGGCCGCCAGCCGGATGCGATAGTCGCTGGTGCTCAGCGGACCCTTGTCCGCGTCGAGCCGGATCTCCAGGTAATTAGGCGTCGCCGCCGCGAGGAGATAGGAAAATTCAATGGAATAGGCATCTTCCAGCGGCTGCGCGTATTTCCTGCCGATGCTCAGCGCCAGGACAGCGCCGGTCCCGGCGGCCGTGGCATGGCAGTACTTGGTATTGATGGGCAGGATCAATACCTCGCACCATTGCTCCGGGCCGTTGAGGGCCGCGCTGACGCTGGCGAACGGATAATCGACCAAGGCGTAGAGGTCGCCTTCCAGGGTGTTGGAGGATTCCGACGAGTCGAGGAAGAGCGCGCGCTGAAATGGGTTGTGGTGGAGACGTTCTGCCAAGGACGCGTATTGGGCGTGGAGCGACGCGGCGGATTGCCGCGCCGGCGCGGCGGCAAACAGCGCCCCGGCGCCGGATAGCGCCATCAAGACCAACAACCGCGTCAGCCATGCCAACCTCATTGCGCCTTATCCGTCGCCCATCGATCCCGGCGCGACTCAGTGATACCTGTCGTGGTTGTCATAACCACCGTCGCGACGGTCATCGCGATCTCTTCTGTTGTCATGTTGATGGCGATCCTGGCCATTGCGATAACCCTCGTCATTGCCTCGGTTAGGCACGACATAACACCCACTCAAACCCACCATCATCAAGCTTGCGAGCAGCAAAAGTTTTTTCATGACACATCCTTTGTGAAAAATGATCCTCTGAGGGATCGGCGCAAATCACCGACGCGACAGCGCGGAGGTGGCTCGCGCGGCGATCGCGGCCCAGCCCATGCCTCAGCGCTTGTGGCCATGGTCACGATTGTCGTGGCGGTCGTTCCGGTCCCCACGATGGTCATTCCGCTCGTCACGGCGATCATCCCGGCGATCGCCATGATGTTCCCGGTAACGCGGCGCGTACTCATGCTGGTACCAGTCGTCCCGCACGAAAAAGACCCGCTCGCCGCAGGCGTTGTACTGGCGGCAGTGGTTGCGCCAGTTTCTCGCGTGGTCCGGCGGTACGCGCAGGTAGATCGGCGGGCGCGGCACGGGCTGCCGATACATGAGTCGCGGCTGCTGGTAGATGACTTGCGGCGACGGATAGTCGCCGATGTCGATACGGCCATAGAAGCCGGGTTGGCCGACGCTAATGGAGACACCGACGTCGGCGGCAAGCACCGGTGCGGTGGTGACGGCCAGGGCGGCCGCGAATAGCAGACGTTTCATGATGATGCTTTCCTTTTGGGTTGCGAGAATGAGATCCCGGTTGCGACCCGGCACGAGCCAGGCCCTCGGCATGGCCAAGCGGTCCTCGCGGCTCGCGGGTGCGCGCGGTGGAAGCGCTCGGGCGATGAGAAAACCGCCGGTCTATGGGGCGGGCTCGCTGGAGGAGGACTCGGTTTCCGCCGATGGCGCGGCGGTCCACAACCGCACCAGGGTCAGGCCCAGGGCGAGCAGTGGCGGGCCGATGAAGACGCCGATGAAGCCGAAGGCGACCACGCCGCCGAATACGCCGAGCACGATCAGAAGCAAGGGCAAACGGCTGCCGCGGCTGATCAGGTAGGGTTTGACGAAATTGTCGATGCTGCTGACCACCAACACGCCCCACAGGGCCATGAAGATCGCCCAGCCCGTGTCGCCCTGGTTGAAGAGCCATATGGCGGCGGCGCCCCAGATCAATGGCGGACCTATCGGCACCGGGGAAAGGAAGAAGGTGGCGACGCCGAGCAGGAAGGCGCCCGGCACACCGGCGATGAGGAATCCGATCCAGGCGACCAGGGCCTGGGCCAGCGCCGTACCGAAAATTCCGTTTACGACGCTCGCCACGGTGCCATGGACGGTCGCCAGCATGTCCGTGCCGATGCGCCCGGCGAGCTTTTCCAGCCCGATACGGAGCGTCCCGACCAGGGCGTCGCCGTCGCGAAAGAAAAAGAAACCGATGAAGATGGCGAAGCTCATCTGCATCAGGCTCTGGCCGATGGCCTTGCCGGCGAAGAGGAGGAAATCCTTGGCCGGCTCCAGCAGCCCGTGGAACAGTGTCGTCGCCTCTTCCCGGCCGCCGGCAAGATCCTGCCAGTAGGCGTCGAGTTGAGCGCCGACGAGGGGGATATCCTTGAGCCAGGCCGGCGCAAGGATAGGACCCTGGTCCAGCAAGGTCCGCGCCGTTTCGACGATGGTCGCGACGTTGTTGGTGAGACGGGCGGCCAGCAATGCCGACGGCCCGATCACCAGCACCATCAACAGCAGCACCATCGCCAGTGCCGCCAGGGTGGATTTGCCCCGGAACGCGGCGCGCAGCCGCTCATACACCGGCCAGGTGGAAATGCACACCACCACCGCGAACAGGATGGCGGGGAGAAAGGGAAGCAGGACCAGGGCGCAGCCGACGACGACGATGCCGATCGCGGCCAACTGGGCGAATTGCCGCAGGCGTTGTTCGGTCGGCATCGCGTCGCGTCCTGGCGCCCTGGGGAACGATTACTTCTTGTCGCCCTTGGCCGCGTCCTGGATGCTGTCGCCGGCTTGTTCCATCTTCTCTCCGACTTTCTCCGTCGCCTTGTCGACTTCGTTGCCGGCTTTCTCCACCGCTTGATCGACCGCCTTGCCGGCCCGTTCCCCCGGGCCTTCCTTGTGGCAGCCGGGCAGGGCGATCAGCAATACGCAGATGGCCAGGCCCGCGCCGACGATTTTTCCGAGTTTCATCATGTCCATCTCCTGATGGCCTGGCTCGCGGAATGCGAGTCCGGCCGTGTCGACCCCGCGAACCGCGGGGTCAAGGTGTTTCGAAAAATTTGGCAAGCATGGCCGTCGCCAAGACCAACGCCGCCCGCCCCGCTTGCGGGGCGGGGACGGCAACCACCCAATACGGGTTCAACGGACTTCGTGGCCGATGATGCCGCCGACGGCGGCGCCGCCCACGGTTCCGGCCGCGCTGCCGCCGGTCAGGATGGCGCCGCCGATGGCGCCGACACCGGCGCCGACGGCCGTGTTCTGATCTCTCGACGACATTCCGGCGCAGCCGCCCAGACCGAGCAACGTGACCGCGGTGATGGCGCCGAATGCGTATCTCTGCATGGTTGTTTTCATGGGATTACCTCTTGTTGAATCATGGAGTTCCTGTGTTTCTAATCTGGTCGAATGGCGTGTCGTTGGTCTCGACGCGCCATCGTCGGATCCAGGCGGTCACGATGGCGGATGCGCGCCGTGTCGTCTGTCCGCTGACGCACATAGGCGCCGGCCATGTGCATATATTTGCGCGTATGTTTGATTCGCCGGGCCTGAGCGCACGCGGCGAGGCGTTCGCCATGGATGCGGCCCGGAAATACCCACCCTCTCCCCCGCAGGCGGGGGAGAGGGTGGGTTCGGACAATATTCCGGCCGGATCGATAACCAACGCCGCGCACGGACGAGGCCGCGAAATCGCGGCCGATTGGCGCGCCTCGCCGTCGTGGCGGACAATTGAAAAAAAACCGGGAGCCCGCGCATGTCCGAACCGCATGATCCCCCTCGCGACCCACGCCAAAATCACTTGCTCGCCGCGCTCCCGGTCGAGGAGTTCGCGCATCTGGAGCCGCATCTGGAATGGGTGCCGATGCCCCTCGGCCATGCCCTCTACGAGTCCGGCATGCAGATGCGCCATGTCTACTTCCCCACCACCGCCATCGTCTCCCTGCTCTACGTCATGGAGGATGGCGCGTCGGCCGAGATCGCCGTGGTGGGCAATGAAGGCATGGTCGGCATTTCCCTGTTCATGGGCGGCGAAACCACGCCCAGCCGGGCGGTGGTGCAAAGCGCCGGCCACGGTTACCGCCTGCCGGGGCCACTATTGAAGGACGAGTTCTGCCGCGCGGGTCCGCTGCAGCATCTGCTGTTGCGCTATACCCAGGCGTTGCTGACGCAGATGGCGCAGACGGCGGTATGCAACCGCCATCACACCCTGGACCAACAGTTCTGCCGCTGGCTGTTGCTGAGCCTGGACCGGTTGCCTTCCAATGAGTTGGTCATGACCCAGGAACTGATCGCCAACATGCTCGGTGTGCGCCGGGAAGGGGTCACCGAGGCCGCCGGCCGCATGCAGAAGGCGGGCTTGATCAATTACCACCGCGGCCACATCACCGTGCTCGACCGGGCCGGGCTGGAAGCGCGCACCTGCGAGTGCTACGCGGTGGTCAGGAAGGAATTCGAGCGCCTGCTCCCGGGCGTCATCGCCAAATAATTGCCCGGGCCGGCGGCTACCGTACGCCGGCGTACAGACGAGCGCCGGACTGCCGCGTTAGCCTGCCTTCAGCTTATCCAGAGGCGTTGTCCGCGCGGAACCCCGCCGGGCACATATCGGAACTTTGCATCTCGGCTTCTCGTGCCGGAATCAAACCGCCGATCCAGGCCCTGGCTACCGGGCTGGCTGCATAGGAAAACGACATGAACCCACTTATCGACTTCATCGCGAACTACGGCTTCTACCTTGGCGTTTCCCTGGCCTTCCTGGCCATCGTGTTGTGGGTCTTCCGGCCCGACGCGAAATCTCGTTACGAGGCCGGCGGAAAAATTTCTTTTCTGGGCGGCAAGAAAACGGGAAAAATCCGGCCGGCGGGCCGTTGACGGCTTGCCCATCCGGGGCGCGGGGTCGCCGCCCCGCTCGCTGTTTCAGTCCTGGCGGTAACGCACGTCGTTCATCAGACGGCCCAGTTCCGTCCTGACCACCGCGTAGCATTCGCAGACGCGCGCCTCCAGCCCAGGGCGATCCAGCACCGCGATGTGGCCGCGACGGTAGCTGATGACGCCGGCGCGCTGTAGGTTGCCGGCCGCCTCGGTGATGCCTTCCCGGCGCACGCCGAGCATGTTGGCGATGAGTTCCTGGGTCATGATCAACTCGTTGGAAGGCAACCGGTCCAGGGTCAGCAAGAGCCAGCGGCAGAGCTGCTGTTCCACCGAGTGGTGCCGGTTGCAGGCGGCGGTCTGGGACATCTCGGTCATCAACGCCTGGGTATAGCGCAGCAGCAGACGCTGCATCAGACCGGCGCGATTGAATTCCGCCAGCAGTTTTGCGGCCTCCAGCCGGTAGGCATGGCCCGCGGTTTGCACCACGGCCGCGCTGGGCGTGGTATTGCCGCCCATGAACAAGGAAATGCCGACCACGCCCTCGTTGCCCACCCCGGCGGATTCCGACGACGCGCCGGTCTCCATGACGTAGTGCAGGGAGACGATGGCGGTGGTGGGGAAATAGGCGTGGCGCAACTGGCCGCCGGGCTCGTAGAGCATTTCGCCCAGGGGTAGATGGACCAGTTCCAGGTGCGTGGCCAAAGGCTCGAATTCCGCCGCCGGCAGGGCGGCGAGAAGATGGTTCTGACTCGGATTGGGTGGGGGCATCGCCGCGTGTCGCAAGGTGGGTGCTATTTCTTCGCGGTGATTTCGACGCCGATACCCCGGTAGCCGACGAAGCGGCAGGACTGGGTGAACATCGGCTCGCCGCTGACGCGAAACTGTTGTTGGGAGCCGTCGGCATTGACGCGGCTGAAGACGAAATCCAGGAAAGGCTGGCGCGCGGCGATGGTGGCCTGCAGGACCGCCCGTTCCGCCTCGTTCCAGCCCGCCACCAGCGTTGCGTCGGCATCTCCCGCCAAGGGCCCGACCCGGATGCCGAGCATTTCCAGGACCGGCCCGGAGACCTTGGTGAAATTCATGTTCTCGTCCTGTTCCCAGTACCAATCCGAGGCCAGTTCGGTGAGGCTGCGGTAGCGCGCCTCGCTTTCGCGGAGTTCGGCGGTGCGTTCCCGCACCTGCTGTTCCAGCGCCTGGTTGTACTTCTCAAGCTTTTTGTACAGCAGCCGCACCTCCAGCATATTGTGGATGCGCGTCCTCGCTTCCACCACATCGAAGGGCTTGCTGATGAAATCCTTGGCGCCGGCTTGCAGGGCGCGCAGCTTGTGGCCGGGCTGGGCGGTGATCACCAGGACCGGCAGATAGCCGTCCGCGTCGTTGGTCTTGAGGCCTTCCATCACCTGGAAGCCATCCAGACCAGGCATTTGAAGATCCAGCAGGATCAGGTCGTAGTGGTTCTGGCGATGCAGCGCGAAGACCTCGTGGGGGTCCATGGTCGAGGCGACGTTGCTATAGCCGACGTCGCGCAGCAGTTGCTCCAGCAGCATCACATTGGATTCCTGGTCGTCGACGATCAGGATGCGGGCATTCAGGATGTCGGGCACGGTCAGCATGATGCGCTATCCACAGCCTCGGCGGGATCAGCTCCCGGTTGCGCGAGTTTCAGCGCCAAGTCCAGCGCGTCCATGAATGCGTTGACCTTGATGGGCTTGGTCAGGTAGTTGAAGAATCCGGCCGCGATGGCCTTCTCGATATCATGGGCCAAGGCATTGGCGCTGAGGGCGATGATCGGTATATGCGCCGTCAACGGGTCCGCGCGCAGGATCTTCATGGCTTCGATGCCGCTCAGGCCGGGCAGGTTGATGTCCATCAGAATCACCTCGGGCAGGTAGGCGCGCGCGAATTCGATGCCGAGATCGCCGTCCGCCGCGCTCAACAGGCGCAGATCGGGACGGCGCGCGACGATCTGTTCGACCAGCTCCAGATTGGCGGGATTGTCCTCGACGTAGAGCACGGTGCGTAGCGGCTTGCCATTCGGCAAATGCGGTTGTTGCAGCGCCGCGCGCTCGGCCTCGTGCTCCGCGAGACGGGGCGCGGCGGTCAGGCTCAGCGCGACCCAGAACACACTGCCCACGCCCACCTGGCTGTCCACGCCGATGACGCCCCCCATCAGCTCGACCAGGCGCTTGGTCACCACCAGGCCGATGCCCGTGCCTTCCTCCGCGCCGGTTTCCTTGCCGAGCCGGTTGAAGGGCTGGAACAGTTGCCCCAGTTGCTCGGGCGTCAGTCCCGCGCCGGTATCCCGGACGCTGACGCGGATCTCGTCCGGCGTCGTCCGCTCGCATTCCACCGCCACCGTCCCGCCCGGCCTGTTGTACTTGATGGCGTTGAAGAGCAGGTTGATGAGCACCTGTTTGAGCCGGGTGCGATCGGCTTTGACGAAATCGACGGTATCGAAACGCGGAAAGCGCATGGCGATGCCGCGCTTCTGGGCCTGGGGTTCGATCATGGCCCGGCATTCGAGCAGGACTTCCGACAGCGACACCGCCTCCCGCGACAGGGTCACCTTGCCCGATTCGATCAGCGCCAGATCGAGAATCTCGTTGATCAGTTCCAGGAGATACCAGCCCGCCTTGAGAATCTGGTCGATATTGCGCTGCTGGGAAAGGGTCGGCTGCGGCGCGCCGGTTTCCATGAGTTGGGCGAATCCGAGGATCGCGTTGAGGGGCGTGCGCAGTTCGTGGCTCATGCCGGAAAGGAAATCCGTCTTTGCCCGGTTGGCTTTCTCGGCGGCGGCCATGGCTTCGTTGAGCTTGCTCTCGACCTGCTTGCGCTGGGAGTTGTCGGCGCCGATCAACAGATAGCCGATGAGTTCGCCATAGTCGTCGCGCAGCGCCGTGATCGACACGATGGCGTCGAAGCGGCTGCCATCCTTGCGGATGATGGTCAATTCATAGACGTCCTCGATGCCGCGCGAGGCCTTGTACGCCAAGGCCTCGAATCCCGGCGCGATGGGGATCGCGAGTTCACGGCTCAGTTCTTGCGCGCGTTCAATGACTTCCTGGGGGTCTTGCATCTCGCTGGGGCTGACCTTGTTCACGACATCGGCGGCGCTGTAGCCCAGCAGGCGCTCGGCGCCGGCATTGAACAACTGGATGATGCCTTTCTCGTCGGTGGCGATGATCGAGAAACTGGCGCTGTTGAGGATCGCGTTCTGCAAGGCCCCGGTTTTCAGCAAGGCGGCCTGGCGATCGGCTTCGCTTCCGATTCCCACCTTGCCGACAGCGTGGGTGGGCGGGTTACCTGGTTCGGGCATGGTCGATTTCCGTGAAAGCGTGCAACGGTGCGGCGCGGCGCCGCCGGATGCAAGGACATCGTGCATTTCCGGGCGGTTGCCGATCGTGCCCCGGCATGCCTGCCGCCATCTGTTCGCTGGCGCACATAGCAGGCCAAAGGCGATGGGGATGCGGAACGCGGGTCGCCGCGCGGGTTTCAACCTGCCAGAAAGTTCGCGCTATGGACGCCAGCGCACAGACTCATCCGGCCGGCCGGCATACCTTGGCCGCTGAGGTCAATTCACATGAACACGATACCAAGGATCTCTCAGACCGAATCAACCCAACTGGCGCGCGGGTCTCGTGACCGATGTCGGCCAATAGAAAAAGGAATCACCATGAACAATTCGATGCTTATGAACAAGATGATGAAAAGCCCGCTGCTGCTGGCGGTGGTCGCGACCTTCGCCGTCGCCGGGTGCAGTTCCCAGCCCACGTATCGTTCTGGCGCCAACGACTATACCGGCCCGACCGGCGCCCAGGGCGCCCAGGGCGCCACCGGCGAGCGTGGCCCGGTGGGCGAGACCGGGGCGCCCGGCATGGCGATGGCGGGCCCCGAGGGCGCGACCGGTCCGGTCGGCCCGTCGGGCGCGCAGGGTCCGCAGGGCGCGGTGGGCGCCCGCGGCATCATGGTGATGGGCCGCACCGGTGACACGGGCCTGACCGGCCCCACCGGCGCTCAAGGCGCCGCCGGGCAGACGGGCGCGCAGGGCGCGAGCTACACGGGTCCCGCCGGACCGAGGGGTCCCGCCGGTCCCGCCGGCCCGCAAGGCGAAATCGGATACACCGGCGCGCAAGGACCGGCCCTGGCCGGACCGACCGGGGCGACGGGACGTGTCGGCGCCGCCGGCGCGCAAGGCGTCAGCGGTTATGGCGGCAGAACGGGTAGCGCGGAGTTGTACGGCGCCGTTGGCCCGGCGGGGGAAGCCGGCGCCGTCGGCGCGCAAGGCCGGGTCGGTTCGACCGGCGCCCAAGGGCCGATGGCCGTGAACAGCAACTGGAACGCCTACTGGGAATACACCTTCAACGGCAACAGCGACGCGATTCTGTACTTCGACCAGAAAAAGGCGGGGGATATCGCGGGCTACATGAATGAGAACCAGGCTCGCCGCATCGGTCTCGACGGCGCCGACGCGGGCCGCGTCGCGGTCATCCGGGATGCGCTGATCACCGCCGGCGTGCCGGCCTACAAGATCCAGACCGGCGCTTTCGGTGACCCGGAAAAAAGGCGCTATGGCCGGGTTGCCGTGCTGGTCAGCAACTAACCCAATCCGACCAGGCTTTACATCAACGGCGTGATCGCGAGGTCACGCCGTTTTTTTTGTAGCGCCGTGTGATCTCCCCGATGTCGCGCCCGGGGGGTGAGCATGCGCAAGGCGCGCTCGAAACAAGATCGCCGATACGTGCGCTGGCGAACGGAGCGACGCGGAGAAATAGAAAAGAATCGACCCGGTCATTCCCTGACGAACACGGTACAACCCGAAATGGAGAAAAGCATGAACAAGCTCGCCAATGAAGTAACCAAGGAACAATTGATCGACGATTTCAAGGTGGTGGTGGCGGATGCGGAAGCGTTGCTGAAAGCGACCGCCAACCAGGGCGGTGAGAAGTTGGCCGAAGTACGCGCCAAGGCGGAAGAGTCCTTGCTCGCTGTGAAAGCCAGAATGGCCGATGCGCAGGAGGCGGTTTTGGCCAAAACCCGGGCGGCGGCCAGGGCTACCGATACCTACGTCCACGAGAATCCCTGGAATGCCGTTGGTGTCGCCGCCGCCGTTGGCCTGCTCATCGGTTTTCTCGTCGGCCGCCGTTAGGCTGGCAATCATGCCTGCGCAAGCACCCGGCTCGAGCAAGGGACTGCTCGAGTCCCTAACCACGCTGGTGGCGACACTGGTTGCCACCGCGCATACCCGCCTCGATCTGCTGTCCTCGGACCTGGAGGAAGAGCGGGCGCATTTGTTCTCGCTATTGATGCTGGCACTGGCAGCCCTGTTTTTTCTCGGGCTGGGTGTGCTGCTGGCGACGCTCCTGCTGGTGGTCGCATTCTGGGACACGCACCGCCTCCTGGTAATGGCTACGCTCGCCGGTTTCTTTCTGGCGGCCGGCGCGGCGGCATGGGGATTCGTCCTCCACAAAGCGAGAACCAAGCCGAGGCTCTTCGCGGCGAGCATGTCGGAGTTGTTGAAAGACCGGCAGCAGTTGATTTCCCGCTCATGAACCCGAACCTGACTCGACTCGCTGAACGGCGTGAGCGCCTGGTTGCCCAGGCCGCAAGGCAACGGACAGCGCTGGCGCAAAACATCGAGCCGTGGCGCACACCCTTGGCAGTCGCGGACCAGGGGCTGGCCGCCCTGAGTTTTCTCAGGCGCCATCCCGCCTTGATCGTGGTCGGCGGAGTCGTTCTGGCGTCGCTGCGGTCTGGCGGCACAATGAGATGGCTACGGCGCGGTTGGGTCTCCTGGCAGGTCGTGCGGAAACTGCTCGGCAGGTATTAACCCGGCAATTGAATACCCCGTTCAAGCGGCATAAGCGATTTTCGGGTGTTTGAAATAGGCGCGCACTCTGGCGGGGGTGTTCTGGAGTTTGCGCATATGGGCGCGGACCTTTCGTTCCAGATCGTCCCGCGTGC
>JBGAFI010000028.1:0-31390 GCA_044227325.1 Thiobacillaceae bacterium
GTGGTGGACGCGGTGAACGAAGTCCTGGAAATCGCCACCGCCGACATCGAGCCGCCGCCCGCCTTCGGCGCCCGCATCCGGACCGATTTCATCAGCGGCATGGGCAAGGTCAACGAGCGCTTCGTCATCCTGCTCGACGTGGAACGCGTCCTCGGCGCCGAGGAGTTGGCCGCCCTGGTCGCCACGGCGGACATGGCCGCCGGCGCGAAGATGGTGCAATAGATGAAGCGCGGCTTCCCGGCGGCCGTCCCGGCGAAAATGGGCGGCCGCCCATTTCCTCAAGACAAGAGAGTACAGACATGCAAGAAATCACCCTGAGCGACCTGGAATTCGCGCATTTCAGGAAGTTCATCCACGGCGTCGCCGGCATCAGTCTCAGCCCCGCCAAGAAGGCGCTGGTGGCCGGACGGTTGTTGAAACGGCTCAAATTCCACGAACTGACCAGCTTCGGCGAATATTTCCGGATGATTTCCAGCCGCCAGGAGGAACGGCAGATCGCCGTGGACCTGCTGACCACCAACGAAACCCACTTCTTCCGCGAACCGCGCCATTTCGATCTGTTGCGGGAACGCCTGCTGCCCGCCCACCCGCGCGGACGGACTTTCCGCGTCTGGAGCGCCGCCTGCTCCAGCGGCGAGGAGGTCTACACCCTGGCCATGGTCCTGGCCGACGTTCTCGGGCATTCGCCCTGGGAAGTGCTGGGTTCCGACATCAGCACCCGCGTTTTGGAGAAGGCCGAATCCGGCCTCTATCCCATGGATAGGGCGCGGGAACTGCCCGGCGACACCCTGCGGCGCCATTGCCTGAAAGGCGTCGGCAGCAAGGAAGGCCGCTTTGTCATTTCGCCGAAGTTGCGCGCGAAAGTGCGCTTCGCCCAGATCAACCTGACCGAATCGCTGCCCGCCACCGGGGAGTTCGACGCCATTTTCCTGCGCAATGTGATGATCTACTTCGAACCCGAGACCAAACAGCAGGTGGTGGAGCGATTGCTCACCCGCCTGCGGCCGGGCGGCTGGCTGTTCGTCGGCCACTCGGAAAGCATCAACGGCCTGGTCGCGGGAATCGAGGGGATCGCGCCCTCCGTCTACAGAAAATCGCTGAAGTCGGACACAAAATGAAAGAGATATTCCTGCACCCCTGCGATGTGTGGTTCGGCGCCGGCGATACGCGCCTGCGCACGGTGCTGGGATCCTGCGTGGCCATCACCCTTTGGCATCCCATCCTGCGCATCGGCGGCATGTGCCATTACATGATGTGTTGCCTGCCCAACCAACGGAAACGGCAGGCGGACGACTGCTACGCCGACTCGGCCATGGCGGCCATGCAGGCGAAAATACGCGCGCGCGGCCACGACCCGAGAGAGTTCGAGGCCAAACTGTTCGGCGGCGGCCACATGTTCCCGGGCGTGCGCGACGTCGCCAGCGGCATCCAGGTCCAGGAACGCAACATCGCCGCCGGCCGGGAACTGGTCATGCGCTACGGCCACCCGGTGGTGGCCGAACATCTGGGCGGGCTGGGCCACCGGCAGCTCGTTTTCGACATCCCCACCGGAAAGGCCTGGATCAAGCATTCCCATGCGCCTGACGGGAGCGACCATCCCAAGGAGCTTGCCGCATGAGCCAACCAATAAAAATCATGATCGTGGACGATTCGGCGACCGTGCGTCAGGTGCTTTCCGGCATCCTGGCGGCGGAACCAGACCTGAAGGTCATCGCCACCGCCGCCGATCCCATCTACGCCCTGGAGAAGATGAACCGGGAATGGCCCGACGTCATCGTCCTGGACGTGGAGATGCCGCGCATGGACGGCATCACCTTCATGAAGAAGCTCATGGCCGAGCATCCCACCCCGGTGGTGATCTGCTCCTCCCTCACGGAAAAAGGGGCGGAGACCACCATGCAGGCGATGGCGGCGGGGGCGGTGGAAATCATCACCAAGCCGCGCGTGGGCCTGAAGGGTTTTCTCACCGAGGCCGCCAAGGACGTGGTGGAAGCGGTCCGCTCCGCCGCGAAGGCCAACGTCAGACGGCTGGCGCCCAGCAGCCCGGCGGCGCCGCCGAAATATTCCGCCGACGTGATGCTTTCCGCCCCCACCCAGGCCATGCACGAGACCACCGACAAGGTGGTGGCGGTGGGCACTTCCACGGGCGGCACCCAGGCCCTGGAAAGACTGCTGTCCGGCCTCCCGCGCACGACGCCCGGCCTGGTGGTGGTGCAGCACATGCCGGAGAAATTCACCGCCGCCTTCGCCCAGCGCCTCGACAGCGTGTGCGAGATCGAGGTGAGAGAGGCGCGCCGGGGCGACCGCGTGCTGCCGGGCCGGGCGCTCATCGCGCCGGGCGGACACCACATGATGCTCAAGCGCAACGGCGCCCAGTACCACGTGGACGTGGTGGATGGCCCGCCGGTCAGCCGGCATTGCCCGTCGGTGGATGTCCTGTTCCGCTCCGCCGCCCGCAGCGCGGGGCGCAACGCGATGGGCGTGATCATGACCGGCATGGGCGACGACGGCGCGCGCGGCCTCAAGGAAATGCATGACGCGGGGGCCTGGTCGGTGGCCCAGGACGAGGCGACCTGCGTGGTTTACGGCATGCCCAAGGAAGCCGTGAAAATGGGCGGCGTGGACCGTTCCCTGCCGTTGCAGGACATCGGCGGGGCCATCATGTCGTTCGGGAGCGGCCGCCGCCAGTGACGCGGCGCGGACGGCAAATGGACTCCAGAGACCCCCACGCATCAAGCCCGGTCACCCTGGCGGGGCTGGCGGCGTTGATGGCGCTTCCCGCGCTGCTCTGGCAGGCATTTCCCGTTACCGCGCCGGCGCCATCACCCGGCCGATACCCGCTCATCCTGATGGCGATGGCCGCCATGGTCGCGGTCATGGCGACCATGATCCATGTGAACGGCCGGTCCGGCCGCGCGGCGCGCGGGCGGATTTTCGCGCCCCCGTTGTCCCTCGGCTTCCTTGCCGTGGCCCTGCTGGGCCTGCTGGCCGGCGCCTCGATCGGCGGCCTGTTCCCTTCACTCCCGCCGCGCGCGGGCGAAATCCTCGCCCTCTGGCAACGCTCGCTGCTGGCCGCGATGCTGCTGCTCCATGTCGCCGCGACGCCGCCGTCCGCGCGGCGCGGCGCGGCCATCGGCGTTGCGTCGGCGCTGGGCCTTGCCGTCCTGGGCCTCGCCGCCGGCGGCATGCTTCCACTGGATGGAATCGCGCAAGGGCTGCCATTGGGCCTCTACCTGGCCGCCATGGCCTTCCTGTTCGCGCATCGCGGCGGCCGCGCGGACTCCGGGCGGGATGCGCTGCTGGCCATCCTGGTGCCGCTGGCCCTCGGCGAACTCTTCCAGATCCAGGCCGCCCGGGGCAACGGCCCGGCCACCCTGGCCGCCCAGGCCTACCTCCTGGTTGCGCTTTACCTCATGAACCGGGTCATGCGGGCGGAAGGGGATGAACAAGCCCATTGCGGCACGTCGCCGCAAAATTCTTCCACATGCCACCAGTACATGATCGACCACGCGCCGGAAGGCATCTTCATCATGGACGACAGCGGCCGTATCGAATACGCGAACCATCGCATGGCCTCGATGCTGGGTTGTCCGGCGGAACAAATGGCGGGCCGGATGCTGGAGAGCCTGATTCCCGACTCCCACATGCAAGTGGAATTGAGCCGGTCCATCGCGCGCTTGCCGAAAATGCTTTCCGCGGAATGCGAATACCGCCTCTCCACGGTATTCCAGGGCCTGGACGGCACCCGGTTTCCCGCGGATATCAACCTGAATCGCCTGAATACCTGCGAGAGACCCCGGATCACCGCTTTCGTCCGCGACATGACCGAGCGCAGCCTGCAGGAAAATCTGCTGCGCTCCATCGCCACCCACGACGAACTGACCGGGCTGCCCAACCGCATGCAATTGCAGGAGCTCCTGGCCGCGCGGATGCTGTCCGGCGGCGGCGGCGCCTTGCTCCTGCTGGATCTGGATCATTTCCGCCACGTCAACGACAGTCTGGGGCACGAATACGGCGACCTGCTGCTGGTGGCCCTGTGCGCCCGCCTGGTCGAGCACCTGCCCGCGGGGACCGCCCTGGCGCGCTTCAGCGGCGACGAACTCGTCGCCCTGATCGGCGACGCGGACCGGGCCAGGGCGGCCAAGCTGGCCGAGGACATCATCGCCATCCTGGAGGAACCCTTTGTCATCAACGACTGGGAATACATCCAGAGCGTCAGCCTGGGCATCGCCCTGTTCCCTTCCGACGGCGAGGACGTCAGCCAATTGGTGCGCAAGGCCGACCTGGCCCTGGGGTGGGCCAAGGCGGCGGGCCGGCGCACCTATCAGTTCTTCGATGGCCCGGTGGCGGAAAAGGCGCAACGCCGCCGCGACCTGCAAGGCATGCTGCGCCATGCCCTGGAGCGGCGGGAATTCCACCTGCACTACCAGCCGCGCATGAATCTGGCCCGCGGCTGCGTCACCGACTGGGAGGCGCTGCTGCGCTGGAACAACCCGCGGGAAGGCGCGATCGGTCCAGCGGAGTTCATCCCGGTCGCGGAAGAATCGGGCCTCATCCTGGAAATAGGCGACTGGGTGCTGCGCCAGGCCCTGGAGCAGCATGCGCGCTGGCAGGCCATGGGGCTCGCGCCGGGCAACATGGCGGTGAACCTGTCCGCGCGCCAGTTGCGGACGCCCGACCTTCCGCAGCGCGTCGCGGCGGCGCTCGCCCAGACCGGCGTCCGCCCGGACCAACTGGAACTGGAGATCACGGAAACCGCCCTGATGGAGGATGTGTCCACCGCGACCCGCATCCTGGACGAGCTCAACCGGATGGGCGTGAAATTGTCCGTGGACGATTTCGGCACGGGCTATTCCTCGCTCGGCTATCTGCGCGCCTTCCCCCTGAACAAGCTCAAGATCGACCGCTCGTTCGTGCTCAATCTCGGCGACGACGGGCAGATGGACGCCATCGTCAAGACGATCATCGTGCTGGGCCAGACCCTGAACCTGACCGTGGTGGCGGAAGGGGTGGAAACCGAGTCCCAGCTCAGATACCTCATCGACCATAAATGCGATGAGATTCAAGGCTATCTTTTCAGCAAACCGCTCCCGCCGGAGGCATGCGAACACCTGTTGCGGGAACAGAAGCGGCAGGAAGCATGTTTGCGAACCGGCTCGGGCGTCGCTCCGAAACGCGCGGCCGCGTGACACCCAGCCGGCCTTCGAGCGCGGCGCATCGTCCCCGGGAAACATCCAGCGCCCATCCCCGGTGATGGCCGCGCCGAAGCGGCGATCGGCCTGACGCGGCATCCCGCCTGCTCAAGTCTTCTCCGCCCAGGCCGAAATCACCCCAAACCAGCGCCATTCCGCTCAGCCCCGCCGAGCGAAACGGCCGGTTCGGTCCGCGCCATTCCAGCCGGTCGCGTCTAAGTTGAAAGTAACGCAAGCAGCGCGAGGTGTCACATGCGAGTTGGGCCCATGCGGCCATGGTTCCCGGCCATCATCCTGCCAATCTGGGTGATGCTGGGGCTGCTGTTGTGCATGGCGCCGGCGCGCGGCGCGGACAGGCCGGCATCCGGCGCCCCCGCTGACGAGGTCATCCGTATCGGCGTGCTGGCCAACCGGGGAACGGAATACGCCATCAAGCAGTGGACGCCCCACGCGGCCTACCTCAATGTCGAGCTCGCCCCCCGGCGCTTCGAGATCGTGCCCTTGTCCTTTTCCGAGTTGACCGGCGCGGTGCAGCGCCATGAGGTGCAACTGATCATCACCAACAGCGGGCATTACATCGAAATGGAACTGGCCGGCAGCGTGAGCCGCATCGCGACGCTGGTGATGCGCGGGCCGAAAGGGCCGCTGAACCAGTTCGGCGGCACCGCCTTCACCCGCGCGGACAATACCCGCATCCAGCGCTATGCCGATCTCGCCGGCCTGAAGGTCATGATCCCGGACAAGGCCAGCCTGGGCGGCTGGCAGGTGCATCAGCGCGAGGCGCTGGAGCAGGGTATCGACCTGGAAAAGGATACCGATGCCGTCATCCAGACCGGCAACCACGAGAAAGTGGTGGAGGGCGTGCTGGCCGGCGCGGCCGACGTCGGCCTGGTGCGTTCGGATCTGCTCGAATCCATGGCCGCGCGGGGCGCGCTGCGGCTCTCCGAGCTGCGCATCGTCAACCAGCGCGACATGCCCGGTTTTCCCTATCTGCTGAGCACCCGTCTCTACCCGGAATGGCCCCTGGCCCGGCTCGTCGGCGTCTCCGAGTCCCTCGCCAAGGACGTGCTCATCTGTCTGCTCGCGCTGCCCCCGGACCACCCGGCGGCGCGGGCCGCGGGCATCGAGGGTTGGACCCTGCCCCTCAATTACCAAAGCGTTCACGACCTGTTCCGGGAAACCCGGCTCGGTCCCTACGCCAACCTGCCCATCGGCTTCTCGGATGTCGCCGCCCGCTACGGGCGCCCCCTCGCCGCCCTGGTCCTGCTCGCCTTCCTGACGCTGGGCGGCGTCGTCTGGTACGTCGGCGGTGTCAACGTCAACCTGAAACAGGAAATCCACCGTCGCATCGCGGCCGAACACAGTCTGGAGGAGAGCGACAGCCGCTTCCGCGACATGGCGAACGCCCTGCCCAGCCTGATCTGGCTGGCCGGCCCCGACCAGGGCTGCACCTTCTTCAACCGGGCCTGGCTGGCATTCACCGGTCGCGCGCTGAGCGACGAACTGGGCGACGGCTGGACCCAAGGCGTGCATCCCGACGACCTCGACCGCTGCCTGGATGTCTATGTCGCGTCCTTCGAGGCGCGCCAGGCCTTCGAAATGAAATACCGGCTTCGCCACGCCGGTGGCGACTATCGCTGGATCGTCGATTCCGGCACCCCGCGCTACGGCCCGGACGGCGGTTTCCGGGGCTACTTCGGCCACTGCCTGGACATCACCGAGATGCAGCAGCTGACCGAGGCCCTGGAGGAAGGCCGGGAACGCTACGCCCTGGCCCAGCGCGCCGCCCACATCGTCAGCCTGGACTGGAACGTGGAGACCAACCGGCTGCAATGGTCGGATGAAATCGAGCCCATGTTCGGCTTCGCGCCAGGCGGTTTCGGCCATACCTACGACGCCTTTCTCAGGAGCGTCCATCCCGACGATCGCCACGCCGTCGAACAGGCCGTGATCGCGGCCATGAAGCATGACCGCAACTATTACATCGAACACCGCATCGTCTGGCCCAACGGGACCGTGCGCTGGGTCGCGGAAACCGGCGACGTGTTCCGCGGTCCGGACAATCGGGCCAGGCGCATGATCGGCATCGTGCAGGACATCACCGCCCGCAAGCAGGCCGAGGAGGCGCTGCGCCAGAGCAACGAAAAACTGAGCGCGTCTCTCGCCACCCTGCAGATCCACACCCGGGATCTCACCCTCATCAACGAGATGAACGAACTCATCCAGACCTGCTTCCGGGAGGACGAGGTCTACCGCGTGTTCGCCCACATGGCCCAGTCCCTCGGCCTGGGCGACAACGGCATGCTGGCCATGACGCGCCCGCCCGGTCGCGGCCTGAAAAGCGTGGCCACATGGGGCGACAGCGAGGGCATCCTGCCCCTGTTCTCCCAGGACGACTGCTGGGGCATCCGGCGCGGCCAACCCTACGAATCCACCCACGCCTCCCCCGGCCTGCATTGCACCCACTTCCACCACGATCCGGATCGCCTGAGCCTGTGCCACCCCCTGGTGATGCAGGGGGAAACCCTCGGCCTCATCACCCTCCGCGCCCACGCGGACATCGACCCCGACGCCTGGCAGCGCATCCGCCGCCTCGGCGTCACCCTGGGCGAGGCCCTCAAGCTCGCCCTGTCCAACATCCGCCTGCGCGAAGCCCTGCGCGAACAGGCCACGCGCGATCCGCTCACCGGCCTGTTCAACCGGCGCTATCTGGACGAGACCCTGCCCCGGGAGCTGCACGCCACCCTGCGCGACAACCAGCCCCTCGCCCTGGCGATCCTGGATATCGACCACTTCAAGCGCTACAACGACACCTGGGGCCACGAGGCGGGTGACCAGGTGCTCATCGCCGTGTCGCGCATCCTGCGCGAACACCTGCGCGCCTCCGACATCGCCTGCCGCTACGGCGGCGAGGAACTGGTCGCCGTCATGCCCGGCGCCGAACTCGACGAAGCCCGCGAACGCCTGTCCCGCATCGCCCATCTGGTGCGCGACGCGGACGTCCACTTCCACGACCGCCCCCTGCCCGCCGTCACCTTCTCCGCCGGCATCGCCCTCGCCCCCCAGCACGGCGAAACCGCCGAGGATCTCATCCACGCCGCCGACCAGGCCCTGTACGCCGCGAAACAAGCGGGCCGGGACCGGCTGTTCGCGGTGGGCGAGACAGGCTGAACGGTTCGCGGCGATGCAGCCGGAAGCGCTGTCGGTTTCAACCGGGGGCGATCTGCATGAAAATGCGCCTATTCCACCCGGCCGCCGCGCGGCCGGGTGCGCGAACCATCCATAGGATTCCGGCGCCATGCTCTTGATGATCGACAACTACGACTCCTTCACCTACAACCTGGTCCAGTATTTCGGTGAACTGGGCGAGGACGTGCGGGTGCACCGCAACGACGAGATCACCCTGGAAGAGATCGAGGCGCTGAAGCCCGCGCGCATCGTCATCTCGCCCGGCCCGTGCACCCCCACCGAGGCGGGCATCTCGGTGCCGCTGATCCAGTCCTTCGCCGGGCGGATTCCCCTGCTGGGCGTGTGCCTGGGACACCAGAGCATCGGCCAGGCGTTCGGCGGGCGCATCGTCCACGCGAAGGAACTGATGCACGGCAAGACCTCACCCATCCACCACGCCGACAAGGGCGTGTTCCGGGGCCTGCCGAATCCCTTCACGGCGACCCGCTACCACTCCCTGGTGATCGAGCGGGAGACCATTCCCGATTGCCTGGAGATCACCGCCTGGACCGACGACGGCGAGATCATGGGCGTGCGCCACAAGACCCTGGCGGTGGAGGGCGTGCAATTCCATCCCGAGTCCATCCTCACCGAGCACGGCCACCAACTGCTGAAAAACTTCCTGGATGAGGTCCGCCCATGAGCACACCCACGAGCACCCCCATGAAACCCCAGGAAGCCCTCGCCCGCATCGTCGAGCACCGGGAGATCTTCCACGACGAGATGTTGAGCCTCATGCGCCAGATCATGACCGGCGAGATGAGCCCGGTCATGATCGCCGCCATCGTCGCCGGCCTGCGCGTGAAGAAGGAGACCATCGGCGAGATCGCCGCCGCCGCGACGGTGATGCGCGAGTTCGCCACCCAGGTGCCGGTGAAGGAGAACTTCCGCCTGGTGGACACCTGCGGCACCGGCGGCGACGCCGCCCACACCTTCAACATTTCCACCGCCGCCGCCTTCGTCGCCGCCGCCGCCGGCGCCCGCGTGGCCAAGCACGGCGGCCGTTCCGTGTCGTCGAAATCCGGCAGCGCCGACGTGCTGGAAGCCCTCGGCGTCAACATCAACATGACCCCCGAGCAAGTCGCCCATTCCATCGAGGACGTGGGCCTGGGCTTCATGTTCGCCCCCAACTACCACGGCGCCATGAAGCACGCCGCGCCGGTGCGCAAGGAACTGGGCATCCGCACCCTGTTCAACATCCTCGGCCCCCTGACCAACCCGGCCGGCGCGCTCAACCAGGTCATGGGCGTGTTCCACCCCGACCTGGTGGGCATCCAGGTGCGCGTGCTGCAACGCCTGGGCAGCGAACGCGTGCTCATCGTGCACGGCCGCGAGGGCCTGGACGAGATTTCCATCTCCGGCGAAACCCTGGTGGGCGAGTTGCGCGACGGCGCGGTGCGCGAATACAGCGTGCATCCCGGCCAGTTCGGCCTGAAGACCCACGACATCGCCACCCTCAAGGTGGACACCGTGGAGCAATCCAAGGAACGCGTCCTCAAGGCCCTGGACGACGCGCCGGGCCCGGAACGGGACATCGTCACCCTGAACGCCGGCGCCGCGATCTACGCGGCGGGCGTCACCGATTCCCTGGCGGAAGGGGTGGAACGGGCCGCGTCCGCCATCGCCTCCGGCGCCGCCCTGGCGAAACTGGCGGAACTGGCGGCCTACAAGCCGGTGTAGTCAGGCGGGAGCGGGGCCGGGCGGCATGGGAGGCATGGGAGGCCATTGGCGCCAGTCCATGCCCCGGGCCGATTCCACCACCCGGTGCACGAATTCCAGCTTGTCCACCACCGGGTTCGCCAACAGAAAGGGATAGCCGTCCCGCTGGCCCAGGCTGCGGTTCATGCTGTTGAGGAACTGGGCCAGGGGCAGCCAGCGTTCCAGCAGAACCTGGCGGAAGGGCATGCCCGCCGGGTCCAGCCGGTGGATGTCGGCGGGCTTGTCCGCGTCCCCGTCGGCGTGCAGGGCGAAGCCCCAGTGCCGGGCGGTATCCAGGGCGTCCACCACATGCAGGTAATGCGCCCAGGTTTCCGCCCAATCCTCCCAGGGATGCATGGCGGCATAGGCGCTGATGCAAGTCGCCGCCCAATCGGCGGGCGGCCCCGCCTGGTAGTGGCGTTGCATGGCCGCGCCGTAGTCGGCGCTCTCGTCGCCGAACAAGGCGCGGAAGGGCGCCAGCCAGCCGCCGCCGGCGACCAGCCGATCCCAGTAGAAATGGCCGATCTCGTGCCGGAAATGGCCCAGCAGGGTGCGGTAGGGCTCTCCCAGCGCGGTGCGCCGGGCTTCCCGTTGCGCGTCGTCCGCTTCCGCGATGTTGAGGGTGATGAGCCCGGAATCGTGGCCCGTGAGCACGGCGTGGGCGGCGTCCGCTTCTTCCAGGAAATGGAAGGCCAATCCCCGCGCCGGATCTTCCGAGCGGCTGGGGACCGCCAGCCCCAGGCCCGACAGGGTGTAAAACAGGCGCCGTTTCGCGCTCTCCAGCAGCGCCCAGTAGCGCTTGTTCTCCGGCTTGCCGAGGGGAGGAATCACCTCGGTGTGGCGGCAGCATTCGCACAGGGAATCGGCGTTGGCGTTGGCATCGTCCGCGGCGACCATCCAGTTGCAGACGTTTTCCACCGCGTAGTTGTGGCAGGGATGCCAGACCCGGCCATCGGCGCGGCCGAGCGGCAGCCAACTCGAATCGGCCTGGATTTCGAAGGCGACCAGGGCGCGCGCGTCGGGCAGGAAACCCAGGGGGCTGCCGCAATGCTCGCAACGCACGTTCTCGAAAAACACCACCTGGCCGCAGTGGGTGCAATTGAAGGTATTCACGACGGGCGCCCCCTCAGATGAGCGGCCGGCCGCGCAGGGGCAGGGCATGGTAGTCCGCCAGGCGCTGCATCGAGGCGACGTTGCCGAGCCGCAGGCGGTTGTCCGCCAGTTCATGCAGGCCGTAGGCATGCAGCCGGCGCAGGGTCTTGTTGGTGTGCACCAGGGACAGCCCCAGCGCGTCGGCGATGTGCTGCTGGGTGATGGGAAACGGCACGCCGCGCGCGTCGCCCAGGCCCACGCTCTCGGCGCGCTTGTAGAGATGGATGAGCAGCATGGCGACCCGTTCCAGCGCGGAGCGGCGTCCCACGGAAAGCAGGTTCTCATCCACGATCAATTCCTCGTGGGCGCTGATCCAGGTGAGGTCGAAACCCAGGCAGGGATGATGGCGGTACAGATCCCACAGCCGCTCGCGCGGAAACGCGCACAGGGTGGCGTCGGTCAGCGCCTCCACGCCATGGGGCGCCTTCTCGGCCATCTGCTCCTGCAGGCCGATGAAATCCCCGGGCAGCAGGAAATTCAAAATCTGCCGGCGTCCGTCCCGCAGCGTCCGGTAACGGAACGCCCATCCCGAATACAGCGTGAAGAGCGCGCCCCCGGCCAGGCCCTCGCGCAGGATCTCGCCGCCGGCGGCGACCCGGGTCTGGCGTTTGCGGAAGCCCTGGATAAAGGCGATCTCCTCCCCGGTGTTGGCGGAAAAGGCGGCAAGTTTCCGTAATGGACAGTCCGGGCAGGGGATTTCGGCGGGCATTTTTTCCGACACGACTCGGGCGGACGCGACGGGCGGAACATACGGCCCGCCCCGGTTCCCGTCTATGTCTTTTTACATTGTGGGAAAACCCGTCCGGCCCTATTTTGCGCGGCCTACAAGTACAACGCCCGGAGGGACCAATTGAGCCCGCTACATCATCTGCTCTATACCAGCGTCATCGCGCCGACGGCCAGCCCGGCCCGCGTCGCCGACATCCTGCGCCAGGCCCGCGCCAACAATGAGGCCAGGGCGATCACCGGCCTGCTGGTGTTCGATGGCTGGCGTTTCTGTCAATACCTGGAAGGCGCGGAGGCCGACATCCTCGATCTGAAACCGCGCATCGCCGGGGACCGCCGCCATCACCGGTTGCAACTGTTGCATCAGGGACCCTTCCCCGGTCCCCGGCTTTTTCCCGCCTGGAGCATGGGGTATGCCCTGGCGCCCGACGACGCGCTGCTGGAAGCCCTCGAGCGCCAGCGCGGCATCCTTGCGGTGGAACGCCTCCAAGCCATGTTGCCGCTGCTGGACATGGCGCCTTGACGGCGGCGCCGGATTCGGACCGCGCCTACACGAGGTCCGGATCGGCGCCGACATCCGGGCTCCGACCACATGGCCACACTGGTCGACACACGGCGGCCGACATCGGACAGCGAGTGCCCATGGCCGCCGTGGCCGCCGGCGACCGCCGGCGCGCGAACCAGTGGAAGGAGTTCGACATGAGCAAGCAGCACAGCGCCAAATCCGACATCCAGGGCGAGGGCGACTACCGCGCCGCCGAGGAATACGACCGCCAGGCCCGCGCCTACGCGGCCTCCGGCAAGGCGGAAGAAGCCGCGGCCAAGGCCGCCCCGCGCGACGCCCGGGAAGCCCGGGAGATGATGCGGGCCGAGGCCGAGGGCCGTTCCCGCGCGAAAGGCGGCATGGGCGAGAAGACCCCGCCCGGCCCCGGTCCCGACAAGCCGCCCAAACAGGCGCCGGGCAAGCATCCCCGGGGCAAGCCCATTCCGGAAAAACTTTCGCGCCATTGATTCCATCGGAAAGGAGACACCGACATGACCCTGCTTTCAGCGAGCACCCTGAGCGGCGACAAGGTCGTCAACGGCAAGGGCGAGAACCTGGGCGACATCAAGGATTTGATGATCGACGTGGAAACCGGCCAGGTGGCCTACGCCGTCCTGGAATTCGGCGGCATCCTCGGTCTGGGCGGCAAGCTGTTCGCCGTTCCCCTGGGCGCCATGCGCCTGGACACGGAAAACCGGCGCTTCATCTTCGACTGGGACAAGGAGCGTCTGGAGAACGCGCCCGGCTTCGACAAGGACCACTGGCCCGACTTCGCGGACCGCGAATGGGCGGGCGACCTCCATAGCTATTACCGGGTCCGTCCTTACTGGGACTAAGCGCGGGAACTGACCGCGCAACCCGCCCCGGCCATGCCGTCCCCGGACGGCATGGCTTTTTTTCGCCCGGCGCGGCTTCGCGCGGCGCGTGTCGGCCGAACCCCACCGGGGAATGGGAGGCGTCCTACACACGCCTAGGCCGCCGCCGACTCTTGCCGGCCCGCCGCCCGGATAACTTGGCGATGCGCCGGTCGCGCCCGCGTCCGGCCGTTTTCCAACCGACCCCACACTGGAGGAGATCATCATGATGAATCCGCGAATCGCGCTGCTGTTCAGTCTCGGCCTGGGCATGGCCGCTCCCCTCGCCGCCCACGCGGTGGACCCCAAGGATGTCGCCGAGGACCGCGCCGAGGCGAACTACGATATGCGCAAGGACATGGCCGAGAAGGCCTACGACCAGGCCAAGCTACGCTGCAAGGAGATGTCCGGCAATGCCAAGGACGTGTGCATGAAAGACGCGAAGGCCGCCTACAAGAGCGGCAAGGCGAAGGCCAAGGCCGACATGGAGGGCGCCAAGGCCCAGGCCGAGGCCAACGAGGAACGCCTGGAAGCCGAGTACAAGGCCGCCAAGGAACGCTGCGACGACCTCTCCGGCAACGCCAAGGACGCCTGCGTCGGCGAAGCCAAGCTGAAGTATCACCAGTGACCCGCGCCGATCCGCGCCCGGCCCGGCCGGGCCGGAGCGTGGAAACGCCAGTGGAAACCGCGTCGTTGCGGGCTCTGCCGCGGAGGCAAAGAGGGATGGTGGATGCAGCCGGAAGACGTCCCCAACACCGCCGCCATCGGCCGGCGCCGCGAGGAAAACCCGCCGCCGGGGCGCCGGCCGAAACACCAGGAGGCATGAAGCCATGAACACGAATCATCCGATCCAGACAGGCATGGGGGCGATCCCCCACGCGGGCGGCGTCGCTTTCCGCGTGTGGGCGCCCAACGCCGAGGCGGTCCACGTCAAGGGCGGCTTCAACGGCTGGTCCGACAGCGCGCATCCCATGAGCCGCGAAGGAGACGGCTACTGGTATGCCGACGTGGAGGAAGCCCGCGTCGGCGACGAATACAAATACCTCATCCACAACGGCGAGATGCGCATCGAGCGCATCGACCCCTATGCCCGCAAGGTGACCAATTCAGTGGGCAACGGCGTGGTGCACGCGCCAGATTTCGATTGGCAAGGCGACGATTTCGCGCTGCCGCCCCACAACGAACTGGTCATCTACGAACTGCACGTGGGCTCCTTCTTCGCCAGCGGCGAGGACGGCCCCGGCGACTTCGCCGCCGTGACCGGCAAGCTGGCGCATCTGCGCCGCCTGGGGATCAACGTCATCCAGATCATGCCGGTGGCCGAATTCGCCGGCGATTACTCCTGGGGCTACAACCCCGCCCATATCTTCGCCGTGGAGGGTGCCTACGGCGGCCCCGATGCCTTCAAGACCCTGATCCGGGAAGCCCATCGCGCCGGCATCGGCGTGATCCTGGACGTGGTCTACAACCACTTCGGCCCCAGCGACCTGGACATCTGGCAGTTCGACGGCTGGCAGGAGAACGGCATGGGCGGCATCTACTTCTACAACGACTGGCGCGCCGAAACGCCCTGGGGCGCCACCCGGCCCGACTACGGCCGCGGCGAGGTGCGCCAGTACATCCACGACAACGCCATGATGTGGCTGGAGGAATTCCACGTGGACGGGCTGCGCTACGACATGACCCTGTACATGCGCAGCGTGCGCGGCGACGGCAGCGACGACCTGCCGGAGGGCTGGGGTCTGACCCAGTGGATCAATGGCGAGGCGCGCGCCCGCTTCCCGGGGCGCATCCTCATCGCCGAGGATCTGCGCGACAACGAATGGCTCACCAAGGCCCCGGAACTCGGCGGCGCCGGCTTCCACGCCCAGTGGGACGCGAACTTCGTGCACCCGATCCGCGCCGCGGTGATCACCGCCGACGACAGCCGGCGCGCCATGGACACGGTGCGCGACGCCATCGCCTTCCGCTACGACGGCGACGTGTTCCGGCGCGTCATCTACAGCGAGTCCCACGACGAGGTGGCCAACGGCAAGGCCCGGGTGCCCCAGGAAGTGAACCCGGACGATCCCACCGGCTGGTTCGCCCAGAAGCGCTCCACCCTGGCCGCCGGTCTGGTGTTCACCGCGCCCGGCATTCCCATGCTGTTCCAGGGCCAGGAATTCCTGCAGGGCGCGTGGTTCCGCGACGACGTGCCCCTGGACTGGGATCTGAACGCGGACTACCACGGCATCGTCCGGCTGTACCGGGATATGGCGCGTCTGCGCCTGAACCGGGACGGCGCCAGCCGGGGCCTGTGCGGCCAGTTCCTGAATGTGTTCCACGTCAACGACATGAACGACATGATCGCCTTCCAGCGCTGGGACCGGCATGGCCCCGGCGACGACGTGGTGGTGGTCGCCAACCTGGCGAACCGGGCCTGGGACGCCTACGACATCGGCATGCCCGTCGCCGGACGCTGGCGCCTGCGCTTCAACAGCGACGCCAAGATTTACAGCGACGATTTCGGCGGCCACCCCGCCGCCGACATGGAAGCGAAGGCGGGCGGCCTGGATGGCCTGGAAGCCCACGCCACCGTCTCCATCGGCCCCTACAGCCTGCTGGTCTACACCCTGGAGCCCTGAGCCCGGGATATCGCGCGCGGGCCGCCGCGGGCCGCCATGAGTCCGCTCAAGCACTGCGGCCGCTTCTCCCGCTGCGGCGCGCCTGGCGCGAACGCGGTCGGGAAGCTCGCGCGGGGCCATGCTCAGCACAGCGCCTCGGGCACGCGTTCACCCTTCGAAGAACCAGGTGTCTCGGCAAGCATCGGATCGGCCAAGGCGCCTGCCCAGGCCGCGGCACGCTCCGGATCCATGAGGCACTCAACGCCTGGGTCGTGGCAAAAAAATGGCCCGGACACACGGTCCGGGCCGGAGACTTGGCCAGAGACTTGGCCGGGGGCTTACTTGAACCAGCTATCGCCGACGCGGCGTTCCCACTCGGCCACCTGGCGCTCGGCGTCGTCCTTGGCGAGGCCGTAGCGTTCCTGGATCTTGCCGGCGAGCTGATCTCTACGTCCGGCGATGACATCCACGTCGTCGTCGGTGAGCTTGCCCCATTGCTCCTGGAACTTGCCTTTCATCTGCTTCCAATTACCTTCGATTCGATCCCAATTCATGTCTGTACTCCTTGTTCAGGTTGAGAAAAGTGCCGGCCCGGTCAGGGGCTGACGATGATGTCGTTCACCACTTGCCTGACGTGATCGACCCGGGAGGCGATGGCCTCGGCCTGAGCCTTCTCGTTGTTGGACTTGGCGAAACCCGACAACTGCACGACACCGTTCAGGGTCTTGACCTTGATGACGGTGGCGGCGACGTCCGGGCTCTGGGCGAAGCGCGCCTTGATCTCCGTGGTGATGGCAGAGTCGTCGACGTACTGGCCGACGGTGGACTGCTCGCGCGTCACCGCGCAGCCGGTCAGGGTGAGTCCGGCGCCGGCAATGATCGCGGCGGCAATGGCATGGATGGTTTTCATGATGATTCCTCTCGTCATTGGGTTGGATGGAACTCAGGCTTGGGCGGGGTGGCGCGGTCCGGAATCCTGATCTGAGGCTCGCCTCGCTTCCCAGCCATGCTGTCAATTTAGGGCTCCGGCCCGGCGCGCCCTATCGGCGGAGTCCCACAACGCGTGTAGGAATGCGCCGCATCCGCGCGGATGAAATGCGCGAACCCGGCACAACGGCGCGGCGCGCGATGGATGAGAGAACCGAGTGAAAGCGCCGGATGACAACGCCGGATGAAAAAACCGCCCTTGCGGGCGGTCGGTTCAGGGCTGGTCAGGGCTTGGCGCGAGAGCCGGGATCCACGCCTGGCTCCGACTCGGCCTCCGGCATGGATTCCGCCTCGGCCGCCGCCGGTGGCGGTTCTTCTTCCAGCAGACGCCCGGCGCTTCTCAGCGCGAAGTCCAGCGAGGCGGCGCCCGCGTTGCGCGCCAGGGAGCCGATCAGCAGGGAGCCCGCGAGCCGCCACGGCTTCCACCACACCAGGAGGGCGCCGGACAAAGCGGCGCCGGCGAGCATGGCATAGGGATGCCGCCGGACCAGATCGCGGGCGACGGGTGTGGCGATCTCGCCCAGCAGGCTCGCTCCGAATCCGCTTGCGGCGTCCATCGCGGTGTCCTTGGCGTTATCCCTGGCCTTATCCCTGGCGTTATCCCTGGCGCCGGCCAGGCGGCCGTCGCGCCCGCCATTCTCGGTCAGCCGCGCTCTCAGCCGGGCGCGGGAAGCCGCGAGACGCCGCTCGGGCGGCATGGCATGGGACGAAGGGCCGGGGTCCATTACAAGATCTCCTTGAACAAGCGCATGTCTTCGTGAAATTGGAAGGACAGGCTGGCGCAGGCTTCTCCTTCGCGCTCGCGCCAAGCCGCCAGGCCGGCGAACAAGGCCAGCAGCGCCGGCGCGACGGGCACGCAGTAAAGCAGCCAATGCCCGCTCCCGGTGACCGCCCATAGCATGAGCGCGACACCGCCGAACAGGATCGCCGCGAGCGAACCCAGCGCGACCAGCGACCAGAGCAGCAGGCGGCGGCGCATGCGCGACCGCCAAACCCGCCAGTCGCGCTGCGCGAGCGCGGCGTAGGCGTCCAGATGTTCCGCCAGCAGCCCCGGTTCGCCCAGGGCCAGACGCAGCAAGGGCGGGATCATGACGGCAGCCTCGCGCCGGCGCTCAATCGACGCGGCGGCGGCGCGAGGCCATGCCGGCGAGCAGAGCGATGAGCGCGCCGGCCGCCGCGGCGATGGCCAGGGACTTGAGCGGACGTTCCCGCACATAGTCGGCGGTCCGCGCCGAGGTGCGGGCGGCCGCGTCCTTGGCCCGCGCCGTGCCCTCCTGCACCATGCCGGCGCCACGGCCGAGCAAATCGCGGGCGGCCTGGCGCACATCGGCGGCGGAAAAGCGGATCCGCCCCAATTCGCCGGTCTCGTCGACCAGGTCTTTGCTGTCTTTCGCGGTGGTTTTGGTGGCTTGCATTTGATTCTCCTGGAAAGGGTTGTCGAAACGGTCGGAACTGCCGAAGGGTGCGCGCCGCGCCGGCTTGCCGAACCCGGCGCCACACCCGTGCAGCCATCCTGGGCGCGGCCCGGCGCGGCCTCCATGGGACGGACCGCCGATCCGTTGTCGGGCAACGCGGCGCGCGCCCGTAGGACGGCGCCGACACGCGGCGACGCCCGCTCCGTGTCGGCGCTTTCCGACACGCGCCCGAGGCGCCGGCCCAAGCACGGCGCGGCGTCTTCCGACAGAAGCCGGGACGCGCCATCGCCATCCTGGACGCACCCGACCGCGTCGCGGTTTGCGAGCCAAGGAGACCCGCCATGAATCGAAGCGAACATGCCGAATCGGCTACCCGCGCGCCGCGCGCCAATCCGCTGGAGTGCGCCCTGCTGTGCCTGGGCCTCGCGCTGCTGGCCGCCTGCCAGAACGCCCTCGACGAGGACATGGATCCGGAAGACTCGGCAGAGGCGGTCCTGGCGGGCGACCGGGCCGAGTTCCTCGAAGCCGGGCCCGGCGGCGACTGGTATCGCCTGTCGCCCGAAACCCTGGCGACGGACGCGCCGCCCAGGCGCTCGTGATGTCCATCGCCGCAGGGTCGCGCGCGCCGGGGTCGGCCCCGGACGCCCCGCGCGACATTGCCGTTTGTCCTACAGGGACAGGGGACAGTCGCCTATACCGCCACTTTGTCTCCCTATCTACATTTTCACCATGCGCCACGCGGCACGGCGCGCTCAAGCCAAATCAACCTTAGGAGACGACATCATGCTCAAGTGGGCTCTGCTTTTTTTCCTGATATCCCTGGTCGCGGGCGTGCTGGGGTTCACCGGCATCGCCAGCGGCGCCGCGGCGATCGCGAAGACGCTGTTCTTCGTCGCCGTCGTCCTGTTCCTGGTGTTCCTGGTCATCGGACTCACCGCCCTGAGCTAGACCCCGCGGCCGGCCACGCGGGCGGCCCGGAACCTTGTTTCATCAACCCCTAAAGGAGAACGTCATGAATGCACACACGCGCACCCTCACCCTTGCCCTGTCCACCAGCCTCGTCCTGTTCGCGGCGGGCTGCGACAACAAGCCCACGGAACCCACGCCGGGCGAGAAGCTCGACAACGCCATCGCCGACGTCAAGCAGAACGCCCACGAAGCGGGCGACACGATGGATCGGAAGGCCGACCAGATGGGCCAGGCCATCGACGACACCGCCATCACCACGAGCGTCAAGGCCCAGTTGCTGGCGGCCGACGATCTGAAAGGCCTGGACATCTCCGTCGACACCGTCAACGGCGTGGTGACCCTGACCGGCAAGGTGGCGAGCGCCGGCGCGCGCGATCACGCCGTCCGCATCGCCCATGGGGTGGATGGCGTCAACGGCGTGAACGACGAGCTGACGGTCAACTAAGTCGGCCCGCCCTCCCGCCCGCCCCGGACTTGCGAGTCCCGGGGCTTTTTGTCGTCGTGAGGCGGGAAAGCCGACCGCGGCAAGCAAACAAGGGAATGATTGGAATGCGGACCGGCTCAGAACCGCGCCGGCGGCGCCGGATCGCGCACCGGCCAGGCCCAGAAGCGGGCATGGGGCTTGTGGCCCACCCCCACCGCGCCCTTGTCCAGGTACAGCGCCCAGGCCCAGTCGGTTTCGTAGGCGCTGGTGGTGGAGGACCAATAGACGTCGCGCATGCCCGTGAAGGCGTGGTCCGCGGGCAGCGCCGGGCTGTGCCGGTCGCAATCCACCAGGGATTCCAGCTCGACGATGTTGGGCAGGCGCCAGGGCGGCGCCATTGGCGCCCGCCGGTTCAGGACATCGATCCGGGCCAGTGTCTCCGACCAGGTCATGGGCGCGCCCAATATATCGCCCCAGGCATGCCAGAGCAGGCCGCTGAGCCGGTCGCGGATGCCGAACGGCGTGAACAGGAAGCGCGGTCTTGGCCAGGGGTGGCCGGTGCGGGTGGCGCCATCCTGGCCCGAGCCGGCGCAGGGCATGGGAACGCCCAGGGAATCGAAACAGCGGGTCTGGCCGGTGGCCGCGAGGCCGGCGCCGGCGCCGCGCACCGGCCAGACCATGTAGCTCTGGTCCTTGCCGCCGTAGAACATGCGTCCGCCCGCCATATCCACATACCAGGCATGGGCGGGATGGACGGCGGCGCTGGTGGCGCTTCAGTACCAGCTCTGGAACACGCCCCGGGCCGGCAGCGCCTCGGGCAGCGCCGGACAGCGCCGGCCATGGTCGATGAGGCTGCGCAATTCGCGCCGGTTCGGCAGGAGCCAGTCGCTGTGGCCACCCCAGGCCATCCGGTTGGCGCGGGCGACGAAATCCAGGGCCTCGCGCCAGTTCAGCGGAAATTCCGAGGCGTCCGCGTCGCGCCACCATTCCAACCCAGTGAGCCGGTCGATGAAGCTGTCGTCCCTGGCCACGAAGCGCGGCACGGGCCAGGCGGCACCGTTCGGAAAAGTGGCGTCCTGGCCACTGCCGGGGCAGGGAATGGGGCGGCCCGCCTGGTTGTAGCACTGGCTCTGCCCGGAACGCGCGCAGGGCAGCAGCCCCGCGCCGATTTGCCGTAGCGGGGCCGCCGCGAGTGTCTCAATCGCCGCGATTCGCATCATTTGGCGGACCGGCCGATTCCGGGCGCGGGGAGCGCGACTGGTTCGTCCGCAGCACCGCGCGCAGCACCGCCTCCAGCTCATCCGGCGGCGCCTCGGGGTAGAGATGGTGCAGACGATTCAGAACATGGAACAGCGTGGTATCCGGACCCTCGTCCTGGCGCGGCGCGCGCGTCAGCAACCGCAGGGCGCTGTCGAAGCGCGCGCGCAGGGCATGGTTGTGGCGACGCTCCGGCAAGGCGGGTTGCGCGCGGAAACCGGCGGGGATCATGCGCGACGAAGCGGCCATGCCCGCGTCACCGGTACGCGCATCCCATGCCTCGGCGCGCGGGACATCAGCGGGGCTGCGGGTTGACTTCATGGATCTCGGAAACCGGGTTGTCCAGGGTTCTGGGCAGCAGCGCGTCGCTGCCGTCCAGGTTGCCCAGTTCGTCGTAGCGCAGCGGACTGGCACGCCGTTCCAGAAAGTCTCCGCCATCGACCGCGGCGACGACCAGCACATGGTCTCCGGCCGGGTATTTGTTGACGACCCGGCAATCGAAGTAGGACAGCCCCTCGTCGATCACCGGCGCGCCGGACGGCGCCACGTGCCAGCGCACCTGGCCGAGCTTGTCGTCATCCCGGGCGCTCCGGTTGCCGAAGAAATCGGCCATGGGAATCTGATAGCTCTGCAGCACGGTGAGGGCGAACACACCGCCCTCCTCCAGCAGGGAGAAGGAGGCGTTGCCCGGATTGACCGCCACGGCGAGCATGGGGGGCTGCAGCGAGACCTGCATCACCGACGAGACGGTGAATGCGTTGCGCAGGCTGCCCTCCGCCACGCCAAGCACGTAGACGCCCTGGGTCAGGGTCATGAACAGGCGCTTCACCGGATTGTCGACGGGCGGGGCGGCGCCCTTTTCGCGCGGGCGGCTCATAGCGTGCGCACCACGCGGTCGCAGCGCAGGTTCAGCTCGTTCAGGGCCAGGTCGATCTGATACTGGTTCACCGGGTGGATGACCACGGCCCAGTAGCCCTGGCGGATGGCCTCACGCACCGCGGCGATGACCCGGGCGTGGTCGGGGCGCAGCGTCAGCGCGCCGCCCACCAGCAGGCCGAACAGGGTGCCGAAGAAGACCATGGCCACCAGACTCATGCCCGGCGTGCTCAGCACGGCGGGATTGCCCGCGAACACCAGGACCAGGAAAAGCAGCGCGCCCAGGACGGCGCCGATGGCGCCGGCGAAGGCGTGGGCGCGCAGCAGGGTGTGCCAGATGCCTGACTGCTCTGGCTCCAGCTTGCGCGCGAAGGATACGTTGCCGGCGCCGACGCCATCGGCGGGCCCCACCAGCTTGACCTGGGATTCATCCATGCCGGCGATATGGCTGAGTTGCATGGCGGCGCTTTCCGCGCCGTCGCGGCTGCGGAACAGACCGGCGATCTTGGTCAGGGAACGTTCCCCGAAAACGGCTTGCTTCATGCTCATGGCAGTCTCCTATCTCTAGTCGCCCCGGATCGGGCGGCCCCCTCGGGGGTGAGCCCAGTATGGTTCGGGAGGCACGCCGGCAAAATCGGACGCGTCCGATATGCCCGTAAGACGCTTCCGACAGAAACCCGCCCGGACCGGGGCCAATCTGTCGGGCATGGACTCGCATCCAGCGCGGGATTGCAGCGGCGGGAAGCGGACCGTGATACACGCTCTAAAGCGTCGTGGAAAACATTCTGATGGGCGCCTCGCCGCCCTGTTTCTGGTGGCGCCGCTCGCATCCCGGCCTTGCGGGAACGGCGGCGGCGAGGCCGGCGGACCCGGCCGGCGCCGGTGTAGGCCCAGTCTTACAGTGGATCGGGGACGCAACCGATTCCCCGCTGCGCGCGTGCCGCCTACATTGAGGCCATGGCTTCCGACCCATAGACGACGTGCCCCCGTTCCATCGTTTCGCCATCCGCTCTGGTTTTGGATGGCGCGCATTCCGAGCCTCCAGCCATTGGCGCAACCGTCACGCCAGGCGCGGAATCCGAAACAGCGACGCCGGCACGATTTGAGACTGAGGAGTGCATCATGCTTCACTACGCCCTGGTGTTTTTCGTGATCGCCATCATCGCCGCCATCCTGGGATTCTCCGGACTCGCGGCTGGCGCGGCCGGCATCGCGAAAATCCTGTTCCTGGTATTCCTGGCGATGGCCATCGTCAGTTTTCTCGTTAACATGAGCCGCGGCAAATAGCCGCCCCGAGTAGACGCACCCGAGTTCCCGGCCATCGCCGCGCGGCTTGCCCGGACTCGCCATGACAGGAGCTTGGCATGCTGAAAGTCGCCATCGTCGACGACCATCAAATCGTGCGCGTGGGATTCCGCGAACTGTTGAGCGAGGATGTGGACATCCATATCTGTTTCGAGGCCGCGTCGGGGGAGGAGGCCCTGGAGCGGCTGCGGGACACGCCCTGCGACGTGCTGCTGCTGGACATCTCCCTGCCGGGAAAAAGCGGTGTCGATGTGCTGCGCGCGGTGCGCCAGCGCCATCCCGAGGTGCATGTCCTGATGCTGAGCGGACATCCCGAGGAAAGCTACGCCCTGGCCATGATCCGCAACGGCGCCGGCGGCTATCTTTCCAAGGACTGCGAGCAGAAGGAACTGGTGCGCGCCATCCGCATGGTTTCCCTGGGCCGGCGCTACGTCTCGCCGCGCACCGCCGAACTGCTGGCGGACGAGATGAGCGGCGTCAGGCCGGCGGAACCCCACGAATCGCTGTCGGAACGGGAATTGCAGGTCTTCCTCAGGCTGGCCCAGGGCGAGTCCGTTTCCGACATCGCCGAGCACCTGCATCTGAGCGTGAAAACCGTCAGCACCTACCGCTCGCGCCTGATCGAGAAACTCGATGTTTCCAGCAACGCGGAACTGGCCGCCTACGCCATCCGGCATGGCCTGGTCGCAGAGTGATCACATATACTTGCCCTCATGAACATGTCCACGCAACCCAGCTTTAAAGTCGCCTTGATCGAGGATTCCCCCTTGCTGCGGCAGATCATTTCCGAGCTGTTCGAGGACATGGAAGGTGTTCAGTTGTGCGGCTTCGCCGAGGACCAGAAAGGGGCGCTCAGCCTGCTCGCGTCCCAGCCGGTGGATCTGGCCATCGTCGATATCGAACTCAAGGAAGGCAGCGGCATCGGCGTGCTCGAGGCGCTGAAATCCGAACCCGACCGCTATGGTCCGCCGCGCACGGTGATCCTCTCCAACCACGCCCATCCGGCCATGCGTCAGCGTTGCGCCAAGCTGGGCATCGACGCCTTTTTCGACAAGTCCCTGCAAATGAGCCAGTTCCTGGGCTACGTGCAGAACGCGATCAACGAGCACAACCGGGCCCACTGACCCTCCCGGGCGTTCCCCGGGAATCCCTGGTCCATTTGGACACCGCCATCGCGCGCCAAGCGCGCCAACCGACGAGGCATGCGAACCGGCCGGCAACGGAGCGCCGGGTCGCGCCGGCCGGTGAATCCGCCCTTCCTAGGACAGCGGCACCTGGACTTCGATGCGGGTGCCGGCGCCAGGGCGGGAAATCACCTGAATCCTTCCCGCCAGCATCTGGACCCGGTGCTTCATCCCCGCGAGGCCGTGGCGCGCCAGGGTGGGCGAATCGATATTGAAGCCGATACCGTCGTCCTCGACGACCAGGGCGATGCCGCCTTCCGCCGGGACAAGCGAAATGCTCACACTGCGCGCCTTGGCGTACTTGCGGATATTGGTGAGCGCTTCCTGGACGATGCGGAACAGGGCGAGGGACATCTCCTCCGGCAGTGAAATGTCCTCTTCCGGGAGATCGAGCCGCACCGGAATTTCGTCCGTCCGGGTGAAATCCTCGCCCAGCACGCGCAGGGAGGACACCAGGCCCAGGTCGTAGAGCAGCGCGGGGTGCAGGTCGTTGGTGATGCGCCGCTTCAGGGCGATGCCGCTGCCCAGGGTTTCCTGCAGCCGGAGCAGGCGATCCGATACCGCGGGCAAGGCCTCTTTGGGCAGCTTGCGTTCGATCCAGCCCGCGTCCAGTTTCGCGGCGGTCAGGAGGGCGCCCAGTTCGTCGTGCAGTTCCCGCGCCAGATGGGATTTTTCCATCTCCCGCGCATTGGTGAGGTAGGTGGCGAGCTGGGCCAGTTCCTCGGTGCGGGCCTTCACCTGCCGATCGAGCAGTTCGTTTTCCTCGTGCAGGATGCGCGTGATCCTGTCGCGCAACTGTTGCTGCCGCTGGCTGACGGCGAACAGCGCGACCAGCAGCGTCAAGGCGCCGATCGCCAGCAAAATGGTCGCCAGCCGGGTTTGTTTGAATCCGTCGATGGATTGTCCGATGGACGCCTTGCTGCTGGCGGCCAGATGGGCTTTCATGACCCGTACCTGGCGCCGGAGATCGTCCATCAGCCCCTTGCCGTGGGCCAACTGCTGCCGGTCCAGTTCCTTCGCGCGCTCCCTGTTCATGATGGCCTGGTTCAGCACGGCCAGTTTCCAGTTGGACAACAGGATGATCTGCTCGGCCGTCTTCATCTCCTCCGAGCGGCCCGCGTAGTCGTGCCGGATTGCCTCCGTGCTGGCCGCCAGTTTGGGAACGGCATCCAGATAGGGATCGAGGTAGAGCGTGTCGCCGGTCAGTTGATACCCCCTGACCCCCGTCTCCGCGTCGGTGATCAGCATCATCAGATCGTCCAGATGGTCCGTGCGCAGGTTGAGCCTGTCGAGGGAAGACAAGGCGCCCAAACCCAGCGCGGCCTGCATGTAGCTCGCGACCAGCAGGCTGACGATGAAGGCGCAGCCCACCGCCAGAAAAACATGGGGTCCGCGCGCGTGGCGCGCCAGGCGCATCAGGTCGGTTTTGTCCGTGGTCTCGGGTTCCTCCGCCATCGCGCGCTCCAGGAATCGATCATTGGTTTTGTCGATTGCGGGAATCGTCCGACACGCCTATCCGCGCCATCCTACAGACCCCGCGCCGGGCCAAGCTTACGATGAATTCAACCCGTCACGCCATGCGCCAAACGCGAATCGCGTGACCGGCGGACGGGCTTAGTCCCATTCAAACCCAATCAGGAGAACACCATGAAAACCCTCATCGCTCTGCTTCTCGCTTCCGCCTTCGTCTTGGCCGGCTGCAACACCATCGCCGGCGCCGGCAAGGATCTCGAAGCCGGCGGAGAAAAGGTCCAGGACACCGCCAAGGACGTCCAAAACAAGATGTAAGCCCCTCCGCACCGCATGCAACGAAAAGGAAACCGCCATGACCACCGCAACCCTGCAAGCCGCCAAGAAAAAAAGCCCGACCGGGCGCGGCCTCGACCCCGCCCAATTTCTCTCCGATGTGAAGACCCTGCGCGAACGCGCCCGCAAGCATATCGAGGAAGGCGCCCTGACAACGGGCTACGGCCTGGACCCGGAACTGGCCGTCAAGGTGCTGAACGACGCCCTGGCGACCGAGCTGGTCTGCGTCCTGCGCTACCGCCAGCATTCCTTCGTCGCGAAGGGCATCAACGCCGAGCCCATCGCCCAGGAGTTCCTGGTCCATTCCGGTGAGGAACTGGCCCATGCCGACCTCATCGCGCACAGGATCGTGCAGTTGGGCGGCGCGCCGGACCTGGACCCGGCCCACCTCTCCGGCCGCAGCCATGCCGAGTACACGACCTGCGACACCCTCAAGCAGATGATCCGGGAAAACCTGGTGGCGGAACGCATCGCCATCGAAAGCTATCGGGAGATGGTGCATTTCTTCGGCGCGCACGACCCCACCACGCGGGTGATGCTGGAAGGCATCCTGGCCACCGAGGAAGCACACGCCGACGAACTTTCGGACCTGCTGGAGTGAGGCCGTCCCGGATCGAACCGCCCGGCCCGATCCGGGGGAAACCGCGACGACCATGAACCGCCGCTCCCTCCGGCCCGCGCGCCTGCGCAAATGGTTCCTCCAGGGCTTCGCCCTGGCCGCGCCGGTTCTGCTGACGCTGGCCATCGTCATCTGGCTCGCCGGCTCGATCGAATCCTTCCTGGGCGCATTGCTGAAGCACGTCATCCCCCAGGAGGCGTATCTGCCCGGCATGGGCCTGTTGCTCGGCCTGGGTCTGATTCTCGCCTTCGGCATGCTGGCCAACCACTATCTGATACGCCGGCTGGTGGATTTCGCCGAAAGGCAGATGGACCGGATACCCGTGGTCAAGAGCCTGCTGCAAGGGATCAAGGACGTGTCCAAGCTCCTCGCGAACAAGCGCGGCGGGGAAAACGGCAAGGTCGTCTCCGTGGACCTGGGCGGCTGCCGGCTGGTCGGCTTCGTCATGCAGGCCGAAGCGAGCCTGCATGGGAGCGATTCGGGCGAAATCCCCTGGGTGGCCGTCTACCTGCCCATGAGTTATCAGATCGGCGGCTACACCCTCTACCTGCCCCGCGACCGGACCACGCCCATGGACGTGAGCGCGGAGGACGCCATGCGCGCCATACTCACCGGCGCGCGACTGATCGCCCCGGTGCCGGAAACGGCTCCCGGCCGCGCTTGAGGCGAACGCCGGCCCGCCAAGGCCGCCGGCGCCTAGAACCCCGCCTCGCGCACGAACAGCGCCGCCGCGGAGCGGGCGATCTCGTCAAGATAGGCCTTGGGCTCGCCGGAGAGCACCACCCTGCCGCGCAGAATCTGCGGCCGCCGCGGCGCATAGTCCGCGGTCAGCGACAGGGTGACCCGGTACAGGGCCTGTTCCGGGATCAGAGCGTGCTTGGTTTCCCGCACCGGCAATTCCCCGCCCCGGGTCGAGGCCAGCAGGCTTTCCGACAGCGCGCGGGTCGCGTCCCGGTCGATGCGTTCCACCTTCACCGGCACCCGGGCCGCGTCCGGCGTCTCGGAATAGAAGCGGCCGGTATCGCCGACCTGGATGCGGTGGAGTTCCGCTTCCGGCAGATAGGTTTCCACCGTCCAGCGCGAGGTGTCGGCGAGCACCGCGAGCTGCTGGTTTTTGCCGACCCAGTCGCCGGGGCGCAGGTCGGGACGGCTGAGATAGAAGCGGCCGGCGAAGGGCGCGCTGGGGCGGTAGCGCGCCTGTTCCTCGCGTATGCCCGCCAGTTCCGCGCCGACCTTGCCGCGCGCCGCCTCGATCACCTCGCGATCCTCCCTGAGCCGCGGGTCGACCCCGGCGGCCGTGGCCCGCCAGCGCAGACCGGCATCCCGGGCGGAAGCGGCCTGCCGCTGGAACGCCAGATCCGACGCCTCCAGCTCGATCAGCACCGCGCCGGCGGCCACCGCCTGGCCGTCCGCCGCCGGCAGGGCCTTGACCCGGCAGGCGCCGGGGGCGACGACCGGGAAATGCTGCGCCGGCCGCAGCACCCCTTGGCAACGCACGCGCCGGTCCCAGGGCACGAATGCCGCGCCCAGAAGCAGTGCCAGCAGGGCGAGGGTGAGCCAGGCGCGCGGCGATTTGACGATGCTCGGCAGGCGCGGACGCCAGGCCCGGGTTTCGTGCCAGACGGGCAGAAGAATGAACCAGCCCACCTCCACCGCCGCGAGCAAGGGCCCCAGGGGCTTGGGAAACACGTAATAGACCAGGGCCGCGATGCCGGCGAACACCACCAGGCGATACAGCCAGGTGACGTAGGCGAACACCAGCACGCCGCGCCGGCGCGGCGCGGCCAGGGACTCGGGCGCCGGCTCGCCCAGGCCGAACAGCGCTTCGCGCAGCCGCCAGCGGGCCAGGGCGAAGGCGCGCTGGTGCAGGTTGGGCATGTCCAGCCAGTCCATGAACAGGAAATAGCCGTCGAAGCGCATGAACGGGGAAGCGTTGATGACCACGGTGGAAATCCAGGTGGTGGTGGCCAGCAGGAAGGCGGCGCCGCGCGGGGTGCCGTCCGGCAGCAGGGCCCAGGCCAGGGTGGCCCAGGCCGCGACCGCGAGTTCGGTGAGGATGCCGGCGGCCCCCACCGCCAGGCGCTGGCGCTTGTCGGCCAGTTTCCAGACCTCGTTCACGTCCGTGTAGGCCATGGGGAACAGCACCAGGAAGGCGACGCCCATGGTGGGCACGCGGCAGCCGAGGCGCTTGGCGGTGAAGGCATGGCCCAGCTCATGCAGGAACTTCACGCACACCAGGGTGATGGAATAACCGGCCAGTCCCTGCCAGGAGAAGGTGTCCACCAGGGTGGAGACGAAGCCGTCCCATTGCCGGGAGACTTCGACCAGACCGGCGAACAGGACGAGCAGGGTCAGGAGGAAAAAGGCGCGGCTGAAAAAGACGGCGCTCCAGGGCAGCGCCCGCGCCAGCCAGGCATCCGGCCGCCACAACGGCAGGCGGAAGAACAGGTAGTGATGCAGCAGCCAGCGGCCCGGGGAGGAGCGCCGTTTTTCCGACTGTTCGCGCAGCCAGGCGACGCCCTCGGCGTCATCGCGCCGCACCAGTTCGTTCTCGGCCAGGAAACGCGCGACGCCCAGCAGGTCCTCGTCCTCCGGCTGGATCGGGGTCTCCCGCTCCACGCCGGCCAGGATGGCGCGGGGATCGCCCAGGTGCCAGCGGGAGAGGATCTCGAAAGTGAGCCAGTCGATGCGGAAGAACAGATTGCGCACCGGGTCGTGCAGGGACCAGGTCGGCGCGCCGTTGCCGGCGGCGGGGCCCGGGTAGAGAGCGAGTTCCTCGCGTAGCGCCGGCAGCATGTCAGTGCGCGCCGGACCGTCCCGAGCGGACCAGCGCCGCCTCGGAGGGCGGGCAAAGCGCGCGCGCGGCCCGTTCCATTTCAGACGCCCAGCCAGGCGCGGGCGCCCGCCAGGGGCCGGCGCAGGATCCAGTAGCCCAGGCTGACCGTGCCGCTCTCCAGGCGGGCGGTGCCCTTGAGGCCGACGCGGGGGCGTTCGCCGCCCTCGGCCAGGGTCGCGCGCACCCGGTAGGCCGGCTTGCCGTCGGGACGCTCGATGGCCTCGTGGCCGACGTAGCGCAGGCTGGCGCGCACCGGATGCATGGGGTCGGCGTTCAAATACAGCGTGACCGGGCTGCCGTCCGCCAGGGGAATGGCGTCCGACGGGGAGAGCCAGGCCTCGACCTCCACCGCGTGCTCGTCCGCCACCACCATGACCCGCTCGCCGGTGAGCACCGGGCGCCCCACCCATTCGGTGGGATCGTCGAACAGCACCACGCCGGCGCGGGGCGACGTCACCACGCCGCGCTCGTCGAGCTTGCGCAGATAGGCGGCCTCGGTGGTCTTCTCGGCGATCTGGCTTTGCAGCACCGCCAACTGGGATTTGCTGGCCGGGTCGAACAGGGCCTGCTGAGACTTCTGGCGGTACTCCGCCTGCACCGTGCCGAGGGCGCGCAGGGCGATCTGCAGGCGGTTCTGGATGTTGGCCCGGTCGAACTCGAACAGGGCCTCGTCCTCCTTCACGACCTGATTGGGCGTGACCAGAATGCGATCCACCACGCCATCCAGGGGCGCGCGGATGACCGAGGGGTTCAGGGGAACCAGCTCGGCGGGGGCGAGCACGGTGAGGGGGACGGGGACGAACAGGAGCGCCGCCAGCGCCGGCGCGAGCCACAGGCGCCGGCTCGATAGGATGCCGCGCCAGCGCCGCCCGGCGCCGCGATCCGTGCCCGCCGCCGGCCCGGCGAGCAGGCGCCGCCGGACACCGGCGAGGAACGAAGCGCCATCGCGCAGGGCGCGGGCGTGGGACCAGGTGGCGGCCCACTCGGCCAGCAGGGCCAGTTCCGCCTCGCTCCAGGGCTCGTCCCGGGCCAGCAGCAGGGCGCCTCCCGCGAAACGGCGCGGCACGGCGGGCAACGGCAGCCAGAGGCCCTGGGCGGGCAGCCAGTCGCCCCATTCCGCCCGCTCCGCCTCCGGCAGATCGGTTCCGTCCAGGACGCGGGGCGTGTCGCCGGCGTCCCGGCCTTGCAGATGCCGGCACACCCGTTCCAGCCAGTGCACATAGGGCGCGTTGGCCTCGGGGGAAACGACGCCGGAAAGCGCCGCCACGCCGGCATCGGCGAGCCAGAGCACGGCTTGCCGATAGGGCGCGAGGACATGAGTCTCGTTGACGGCGATAAAGGCCAGTTCGGCCCCGTCCCCGGCCTCCCGGGCGCGCCGGGCCAGATGCACCAGCGTGGCGAGGGCGCGGGCCTCCGGCGCAAGTCGCGCGGGTTCCGCCAGACGCGCGTCAGGCAAGTTAAGCGCCCCGTCCCACCTTGCCCGCGCGCAAGCTGGCGTCGCGGGCGTGGGCGACGAGCTGGTCGCGCCCGGCCTTCCAGGCGAAGACGCCGCCCTCGCGCAACTGGGCCGTCAGGGCGGGTTTGCCGGACAGGGATTGGCGCTCCGGCTGGTTGGCGACGCGGATGCGGAACGTGGTCACGACCTGGTGGCCGTCATTGTCGCGGGCGACCACCTTGACCACCATCTCGCCCGTGAACCCCGCCGGCGGCAGGCC
>JBGAFI010000007.1:0-225634 GCA_044227325.1 Thiobacillaceae bacterium
ATCGAGCTTATCCCGCCGCTTGTCTCCGGCGAACAGGTCGGTCTTGATCGCGCTGCGCTTCATCCTGGTTTCCGTCCTTCGCTTGCACTGCCTAGAATTCTATCGGGCCGTCGGTCTGGTGGGGTTTTTAGAGGTGCCCCTGGGCTAGTTCAGTTTTCAATTCGATGCTGACCCCTTTATTTGACCGATGCCGGTAGCTTGACCAGCGGTATTGGCCGGGGTCGGCAATCATGCCGGCGCGGACAGGACGGACAGGATTGAGTTCGATATACCGGGAGCACATCAAAAAATAATCGGCTTCCTGCACCACACTGGATTTGAATCGCCCTTCCCAGAGGGCGCCGGTTCGTTTGTACCCCTTTGACCCGTTCTCGTCATGATTGATCTCCCTTTCAGTTCGCGTTGCGGTACAGGATGCAGGCGTAATCAACAGTGGTTGTGGTCTTTGGGGATTGCAGTGGAAGGATTCCAACGTACTCATCGTCGATCAGATCGGCGATGTCCTTGTCCGCTAAGTATTGCAAAACGCCATGTTTCAGATTCGGGAGATTCCGATGGTTGAGTATCACGCCCTCCGGCCATAACTTGCGCAGCTGTGGCTCTACCACCGATTCGTGTCCGCTGAAAACGATTTGATAATAGGTCTCGGGTGCGCCAAACCGATATATCCCATCAAGCCCAAGGACTTTCGCTTCAGTAAGCGGCTTGGCGAAGTAGGGAATGCTGAGCATCCGAAGGGAAAGCCCGCCGAGCTTTCCCTTTACAACTACATGACTATCACCATCCTGTATCGTATTGACTGCTTTGGTAGGGACGGGAATGGTCCCGCCGCTATAGGCGAGCCGGTACTGCCCCGGCTTGCCTTCGAGCCGTAGCTGACAGTCCTGCATGCTTTGTTTTTCCAGCAAAGGGGAACCTGTCAAATCGGCTGCAATCTTGATGTCGCGTGCCAATATGACGGGAGGCACCGCTGCAACTGATGTGACAAGGCCAACGCAACAAAGCAAAGTGACCCACCACTTCAGATCTGCGAAAGTAGCGCCAACGCCAGCAAGCGTCCCCGCCATGTCTGCCTCGTTATTCCGACCGCCCAGCCGTTCAGACTGACCACCATCCTTGACGAAGCGGCCAAGAACGTGGCCAAGCTCTGTGAGCCGCCTGAATTGTTCCTTCTCGTACATGATGTCCTTCTATATTTCTGACTGATTCCCAGGTTCTACGTTAAGCAACTACTTGGTATTCCCTGCTTTTAACTATTATTTATTTTAGATCGAACTAAATGTCGCCCCATGCTCCAGTATTAACGCCAGCGACGCTCAGATGGAATGAGGATTTCACACCGCCTTCAGTGCCAATTCCTACTACGAAATATGCCTTACCGGCCAGTTCTTCTAGAGTTCCCAATTCCAGTGCCATGCTCTTCTCCCAATCGATCTATTTGTCCATAGAGGACGGAGTTGCGAATTGACGATCCATTTCTTCGTTGAAGCGCTGCCACAGGTAGCCTAGGGCGGCTTCCCGATCCGGGCATTTCCTGATATTTCCGCCACAAGCAGGGACCAGCGCAATATAGGCCCTTGCCCAGCTTTCTTTCCAGTCGCGCACCTGCTCAAGCGTGAATAGCCGGGTATTGTTGGTGTCGTAGAAGGTGCCAGCACTGGGATCCAATCGGTAATGCAGTTCGCTGAACATCAGAATGGAACCATCCGCCAATAAAGTCAGGTCACTTCCAGAAGAATCAGAATATTGGACTTTTGCAAGCCCCGCCTTGCCTGGAGTTTGTGGAAACGGGCTGCGGGTCACGATATGCCACTGCCACAAAACCTGACCGGCAGCATTCATGCGTGTGAGTTGACGATGAAATGGTTCTGAGATGTACCGGCCCTCTGCGATTTTTTCCCAAAGCCGAGATAAAGATTCCTCGTTTACAATCCTGCCACCATCCGGCAATGTGTCTGTGTATGGATCGTTCGGACTGTCGGGATCATCTTCAACGCCAACGGGAAATCCCAGTTCGTAGGAAAGCGGAAGCTGAAATTTCTTGCCATCGAAAGTCATTACCGGCTTGAATATCCCATACGCTGCTCCCCGACAGGGGGTAAAGACAGAAATACCCATGCCTATCAGGAAGAAACGATCTTTGCATGGGCGTGACAGGTCATAGGCATCACCCCGCGAAATGGTGACCATGTCGTAATCACTCCTGCCACTGTCGAAATGTTTAAGCCCCATCTCCCTTGTCAGGATATAAATGCCCAAGCTCGATATTCCTCCTGACTTGAACTCATGAATCGCCGCTTTCGCGGGCACCAGCGCCAATTCCAGAATGCGGCGGTGATATACCTTGACAATGCAATGCCGCGTGTCGCAGGCATTGCGTTGTTTCAGCCAGGCTAATTGCTCTTGGCGGAGCGCTTCTCGATTCTTGGAACGCTCCATCGCTGCGCGGTAATACCCATTGAGCGTGAGATCCAGTTGTGGCAATTGGTCCAGAGAATCGCCGCATATGATCGATACCGCCACATAGTCCGGTGCACTGCGGGGAATTTTTTTCTTGCTTTCGCAGAGGCCTGGGTAAGCAAGGGCAACGTCGGCAGTAAAAAGCAAAGTCAGCAAAGTCATGACCAAGCCTTGCAACCCAAGTTTCCACCCACTTTTCATCCTGCGTTCTTCCCTGGATTGACCGAACTCCAACGTTATGAGGCTGTCTGGGATGCCGGATGTTTCATCGCAATCGTGATAATCAGTGCCGAAGCCGCATTCTTTCTCTGTTTTGATCACGGTTTGCGTTCTCACAGTTCTAATCCCATCTGCTGTTCGGGTCGCATCCCATCCTGCTTCGGTTTGCGCCCAGCCGGTCGGTGACTGGCCCGGCCCTGATGCACCGCTTCGATTTCTTCCCGGAAGCGTTTGCCGCCCAGGGCCTGGCCCGTGTTCAGGGCGACGCGGATGGCATCCAGTCGCTCCTCCGACCCCCCCTCATCCAGCACCGCCCGGTAGGCCCGTCCACGCCGCTCGGCATCCTCGCCCAGTCGCACGAACAATTCGTGGTCTTCGAGCCAGGTGGGTTCCAGCCCAGATGCTGCCGCGCTCAGGACCATGCCGGCTCGCACCGGGTTCAGGTCGATGTAGCGATAGACTTCCCGCAAGTAGTCTTCGGACTCGATCAGACTGGCCCGGTAGCGCCGCTCCCAGAGCGTTCCGCTACGCCCGTAGCGCTTGTTGATGTGGTGCACATTGTGGCGTCCCAGCGTTTGCATCATGTGGGGCACGGCATCAGGCGCTCTCGGGATGATCAGCAGATGGACGTGGTTGGTCATGAGGACATAGCCCTGTATGGCAACGGCTGCGGTTTCGCAGCCTTTCTTGAGCCAATGTAGGTAAGCCAGATAGCTTCCTCGAAGAAATAGGCGCCGCGGTTGTTGCCCCGCTGGGTGATGTGCAGGGGTAATCCGACTGGCTGGATGCGTGGCAGGCGGGGCATGGCCTTCGACGTGGCTCTCGTTCAGGTCAATGCCGAGTAATCAATGCGGCTTTGGCACCGATTTCGCTTCCTATATGTGGTGGTTATGATGTGGCGCTGGTGTCGACTTCAATGATGGATGGGACGCTTGGGTGGCTTGTATCGTCCGGTGGGTACCCAGTCGATCTTGCACATGTCGCCGGTTCTTGAGGTGTCTTGACGCAAGTTGGCCAGAGAGACGCCACCAGTAGCGCCAATTTCAGCCGTGTCATCGGCGGGGTTCCAAAACCCCATTGCCTGGGAATCCGGGCTCCACAAGACGAGGTAGTCGATGCCGTCCACTGTGTTGTGGATGATGTCCTGGAAATACTTGCCGTTGAATTGGTCTGCGGTTTTTGGATTCGTGGTCGGATCGGCAAACATGTATAAAGAACCGAAGTTGTAGTCACACCCATAAGGCGATGAAGGCTTTTTTGGGAGCGGGCTGGCTACATCGCCAGGACTCGGATCCATGCGAATAATCGTGTCCATCTTGCCGTCGCCGTCGATGTCGATGCGAAGACGCCATAAACGTATCTTTCCGGCTTGCCGCAACGACTCGCTTGCGACCTGCCATTTCTTCAAATAAGCATCCGAGAAGGCGCTGTTTATCGCGCCCTTCACCACTCGCTCCGCGATCCCCAAATCAAACGGAATCTCCTCCCACTTCGGCCGGCTGAATTCCGGGAATTTCGGCGACAGGCGCGGGTTGCACTCGCCGAAATCCAGATGTCTGAACTGGTTGAGATTGCGGGTGAAGTCCTGGCAGAACGAGGCGCCGGTATCGTAGTTGCGGGACAGGAAGAATTCGCCCTTGGGCTTGCCGGTTTGAGTAGAGCCAGAAATTTCGGGAGGTGGTGAAGCGCGCAGCCGGACAATGCGCTTGCGGTAGGCATAGTCGAGGCAGAGCGCGGGGATATAGGCCTTCGCGCAATCGTTGCGTTCCCTGACCCAGACTTGCTGGTCTTTCTTGACTTGATCCGCCTCTTTGCCAGAGAGCGCTGTGGCATAGACCCGGGCCAATTCCGTTTCCAGCTTGGCCATCTCCGGTGGGTAGCATCGCCGATGTATTTCCGCGTTCAGGGGTTTGAGGCAATCGGCGTTGGGAACGAAGGAACTCGATAGGGGAATGCCATCCGGTGATTCCGGCAGCGAGGACACCAAATGCGTGGGTGTGATGGTTATCGCCTGTAATCGGCTTTCATAGGCACGTTTGATGCAGGTTTGGTCAGTGCAGGTGTTGCGCAGCTTGAGCCAGGTCTTTTGCGCCTGCTTGAGCGTGTCGGGTTTGTCGGCTTGCGCCAGTGCACTGCCATAGGCGCTCGCCAGGTCTTCATCCAGCTTCGACAGCTCCTGATCGGCACAGATCAGCTTCTCAACCTTCGTCCCCGCCTTGCCGCAATCGAAGCTCGCTGCCTGAGTCTGGCCGATCACCAGACACGCCAGCAGGCCTATCCATCGTTTTCTCATGATTTCCCTGCCCTTGTTTTCATGCATCGAAGCTTCATTTTGGTTTATTTGTACCAGCAGCTTATGCCGCCCATTGCCTCCGATCAACCTGGCGAAAGTTATACGTCATTGATTGGATCGCGACCTTGGACGACGCAAGAACCGCTATCCTGAAACCATGAACCTCACCTTCCACGGCGCCTCCCGCCAAGTCACCGGTTCCTGCTTCCTGGTCGAATCCGACAAGCTCAAATTCATCGTCGATTGCGGCATGTTCCAGGGCGGCCGGACGGCGGATGAGTTGAACCGCCGCTTTCCCCATTTCGATCCCGAGGACATCGACTTCGTCCTGCTGACCCACGCCCACATCGATCATTCCGGCTTGTTGCCGCGGCTGTGTTCGCTGGGCTACAAGGGGCCGATCCATTGCACCCGGGCGACGGCGGACCTGCTGGGGGTGCTGCTGCCGGATTCCGCCTTCATTCAGGAGAAGGAGGCGGAGTGGGCCAACTATGCGAACCGCAAGACGCGCCAGCGGCACAAGGCCGATCTGGCACCGCTGTACACCGTGACCCAGGCGCAGGCGGCGCTGAAGCGGCTGAAGGCGGTGGGCTACGACAAGGAAATCCATCCCCATCCCCGGGTGCGGGCGCGGTTCCGGGACGCGGGGCACATCCTGGGTTCGGCCATCATCGAGGTGTGGGTGGAGGAGGGGGGCAAGACCCGCAAGCTGGTGTTCTCCGGCGATCTGGGCATGCCCGGGCGGCCCATCCTCAACGATCCCACGCCCATCGAGGACGCCGACGTGCTGCTGGTGGAGTCCACCTACGGCAACCGGCTGCACAAGTCCCTGGCGGAGACGGTGGACGAACTCGCCCACGCGGTGAACGACACGATCACCCGCAAGAAGGGCAACGTGATCATTCCCGCCTTCGCGGTGGGGCGCACCCAGGATCTGCTCTACCTGCTCATGGATCTGGTGCGCCAGGGGCGCTTGCCGCGCAACTTGGCCGTGTTCGTGGATTCACCCATGGCGAAGGCGGCGACGGAGATCACCCTGAAACATGGCGAGTTGATGGACGCGGAATCCCGCGATCTGCTGGCCTGGTTCCGTACCAGCCCGGACGCGCCCTACCTGCGCGTGACGGAGGACGCGGAGGATTCCATGGCCCTGAACAAGATCAAGCAGGGGGCCATCATCATTTCGGCGTCAGGCATGTGCGACGCGGGGCGCATCAAGCACCACCTCAAATTCAACCTGCCGCGGCCGGAGTGCTCGGTGATCATCGCCGGCTTCCAGGCGGAAGGCACCTTGGGCCGGCGCTTGGTGGATGGAGCGAAGACGGTGCGGCTGTTCCGGGAGGTGGTGCCGGTGCGGGCGGATCTGTACACCCTGGGCGGGCTGTCGGCCCACGCCGACCGGGATGCCTTGGTGGCTTGGCTATCCCGCTTCAACAAGCCGCCGGGTCGGACCTTCGTGGTCCACGGCGAGGCGGAGACGGCGCTGGGCTTCGCGGATCTGCTCCGGGAGGGAATGGGGTGGAAGGCGGAGGTGCCGGAGATGGGGGCGAGCTACGGTTTGGACTGAACGGCCGGTTTTTCCCTCAAAAAAGGGGGAGGCCGCTCCCCGATACGTTTCCACACATCTCACAGCCAACGCGGCAAGAGCCTTTGTAAAGGCGCTAGTCGCGTCACCGGATGAGATGGATTGAGATGGATGCTGGTGCGCGTGGCGGGGTCGCTTCCCCCTTTGGAAAAGGGGGACCGAGGGGGATTCTTGCCCAGGGCGCATGCATCGAACGTCGAGAAATCCCCCCTCGCCCCTTTGCCATAGTGGGGAGCCCAGTATTCGCGGCCTTCATGGGCATCCAAAGAGCAGGCGAATGGCACGCGAATAGCACGCAAATCGCACGCAAATCGCGCCTTTGTGGCAGGGGGAAATGGCTAGATGCCGCTGGTGGCCAATCCGAAATCCTGCGCCAGTTCCCTGGCCGGGAGGTGGAAGCGCACCGGCCCGTCCTCCTCGCCGTGCACGAACTGGTGCACGAAAGGGTGGTCCGAGTCGCGGATTTCCGCCACCGGGCCTTGCGCCACCACCACGCCGTTGTCGATGAAGAAGGCGTAGTCGATGATCTTCAGCGCTTCCGCCACGTCGTAGGTGACCACCACGGAAGTCAGCCCCAGGGCGTCGTTCAGGCGGCGGATGATGTTGGCGATGACGTCCAGGGAGATGGGGTCCAGACCGGCGAAGGGCTCGTCGTACATGATCAGCATGGGGTCCAGGGCGGTGGCCCGGGCCAGGGCGACGCGCCGGGACATGCCGCCGGAGAGTTCGCCGGTCATCAGATCGCGGGCGCCGCGCAGGCCCACCGCGTGCAGCTTCATGAGCACCAGGTCGCGGATCATGGGTTCCGGCAGGTCGGTATGCTCGCGCAGGGGATAGGCCACGTTCTCGAACACGGAAAGGTCGCTGAACAGGCCGCCGGCCTGGAACATCATGCCCATCTTGCGGCGCAGGTGGTAAAGCTCGTTGTTGTTCAGTTCATGGACGATCTGGCCGGCCACGTCCACATGGCCGGCGGCGGGCACCGCCTGGCCGCCGATGAGGCGCAGCAGGGTGGTCTTGCCGCAGCCGCTGGAACCCAGCAGGCCCACGACCTTGCCGCGCGGAATGGAGAGGTTGATGCCCTTGAGCACTTCGCGCTCGCCGTAGGCGTAGCGCAGGTCCTTGATCTCGACCAGGGTTTCGGATGACAACGATGGCTCCTGAGGATGATGCGGTGCGGATGGGTGTGGATGATGGCGCCGGGCGGGACAATGGTAAAGCCTCGGCCGGTTGCCGGGTACGGGTAGGTGCTTCCCCGCTGTCGCCCGTCATGCTTGCGCGTTAGCATTCCCGTTCTTTCCCGCAAAACCATTCCGATTCCGTGTCCCTGTTTCCCCGCATCCCCCTGCTTTCCGGCGACGACGCAGAAGCGAAGCGCCAGGAGATCCGCGCCTATTTCCACGCCACTTACGACCGCTACGAGCAGTTGTTCGAGGTGCTGGCAAGCGACGAGGCGTATTTCCGCAAGCCGATTTCCCTGCGCCATCCGCTCATCTTCTACTTCGGCCATACCGCCACTTTCTTCATGAACAAATTGGTGCTGGCCGGGCTGGTGACGGAACGCATCAATCCCCGGTTCGAGTCCATGTTCGCCGTGGGCGTGGACGAGATGAGCTGGGACGATCTGTCCGATACCCATTACGACTGGCCCACGGTGGCCGAGGTGCGCGCCTACCGGGACGGCGTGCGGGCGGTGGTGGATGGCTTGATCGCCAACCTGCCGATGACCCTGCCCATCGGCTGGGCGCATCCCTGGTGGCCCATCGTCATGGGCATCGAGCATGAGCGCATCCACCTGGAAACCTCCTCGGTGCTGATCCGCCAGCACGGCCTGGAATACGTGCGGCCCCACGCGGCCTGGGCGCCTTCCACGGTTTCCGGTCCCGCGCCAACGAACGATCTGGTGGATATTCCGGCCGGCTCGGTTTGCCTGGGCAAGGAACGAGACGACCCGTACTACGGCTGGGACAACGAATACGGCCATCACGAGGTCGATGTGGCGGCGTTCCAGGCCGCGCGCCATCTGGTTTCCAACGGCGAATACCTGGCCTTCGTCGCGGATGGCGGCTACCCGGCGGAGGCCTGGTGGGACGAGGAAGGCCGGGCTTGGCGCGATTTCACCAAGGCCGCCCATCCCACCTTCTGGCTGCGCGAAGGCGAGTCCTGGAAGCTGCGCCTGATGCTGGAAATCGTCGACATGCCCTGGGACTGGCCGGTGGAGGTGAACTGCCTGGAGGCCCGCGCCTTCTGCCGCTGGAAGGCGGCGCGCAGCGGCCGGCCGGTGCGCCTGCCGACGGAGGACGAGTGGACCCGCCTGGCGGAGTTCGCCGGTGTGGCGGAGGTGCCCCATGACGCGCCGGCCAACGCCAACCTGCACCTGGACCACGGCGCCTCCTCCTGCCCGGTCAACCGTTTCGCCCACGGCCCCTTGTTCGACGTGGTGGGCAATGTCTGGCAATGGTCCGAGACGCCCATCTACCCGTTCGACGGCTTCCGGGTGCACCCGCTCTACGACGACTTCACCACGCCCACCTTCGACGAGCGCCACAACCTGTTCAAGGGCGGTTCCTGGATCTCCTGCGGCAACGAGGCGCGCCTGGCCGCCCGCTACGCCTTTCGGCGCCATTTCTTCCAGCACGCGGGTTTTCGTTACGTGGCGGGCGAGGCGCCCAAGGCGCCGGTGGCCTCCCATTACGAGACCGACAAGCTGCTCTCGGAATACGCCGAGTTCCACTTCGGCGACGCGTATTTCGGCGTGCCCAATTTCTCCAAGGTCCTCGCCGACCTGGCCATCGCCGCCATGGGCGACAAACCCAAACGCCGCGCCCTGGACCTGGGCTGCGCGGCGGGACGGGCCAGCTTCGAACTGGCGCGCGCCTTCGACGAGGTGACCGGCATCGATTTCTCTGCGCGCTTCATCGGCCTGGGCGTGCAGATCGCCGAGCAAGGCGTGCTGCGCTACACCCTGGTGGACGAGGGCGATCTGGTGTCCTACCGGGAACGCCGCCTCGCCGATCTGGATTTGGACGACACGCGCGGCAAGGTCGCCTTGTTCCAGGGCGACGCCTGCAACCTGAAACCCCTGTTCAGCGGCTATGACCTGATCCTGGCCGCGAACCTCATCGACCGCCTGTACAGCCCGGCCAAGTTTCTCGATGAAGTACACGAGCGGGTGAATCCGGGCGGCCTGCTGCTCATCGCCTCGCCTTACACCTGGCTCGCGGAACACACGCCTCGGGAGGAGTGGATCGGCGGCTTCAAGAAAGACGGCGAGAACGTCACCACGCTGGATGGCTTGAAAGCCCACTTGGGCAGCCATTTCCGGCTGGCGCAAGGCCCGCTGGAAGTGCCCTTCGTCATCCGCGAGACCAAACATAAATTCCAGCACACGCTGTCGGAAGTGACGATCTGGGAGCGCTTGGGGTGATGCTTTTACCCGCCGATTCCCGGTATTGGATCGTGGCTTCCCCCTTTGGAAAAGGGGGAGTGAGGGGGATTTCAGATGGCACAAGTTGGCCAATGTCGCTAAATCCCCCCTGGCCCCCCTTTACGAAAGGGGGGAAACGCCGTGCTGTTTGACTTCGACCGCGTCATCCCCCGCGCCGGCACCGACTCGGTGAAATGGGACGGCCGCCGGGGCTATTTCGGCACCGAGGACGTGCTGCCCATGTGGGTGGCCGACATGGATTTCGCCGCGCCGGAGGCGGTGACCCGCGCGCTGACGGAACGCGCCGCCCATCCCGTCTATGGTTACACCCTGTTCCCGGACAGCGTCCACGAAGCGCTGATCGACTGGATGAAGACCCGCCACGGCTGGGCGATCGAACGGGACTGGATTCTCATGGTCCCCGGCGTCGTGCCCTCGCTGCATGCCGCGACCCTGGCTTTCGCCGGCGCGGGGGAGGGCGTCATCGTGCAACCGCCGGTGTACTTCCCGTTCTTCTCCTCGGTCACCACGCCGGGCCGGCGCCTCATCGAAAACCCGTTGGTGGAAGAAAACGGCCGCTACCACATGGATTTCGCCCACCTGGAACAATGCGCCGCGCAGACCGACGCGCGCATGTTGATGCTGTGCTCGCCCCACAACCCGGTGGGCCGGGTGTGGGACGCGGGCGAATTGCGGGAAGTGCTGCGCATCGCCCACGAACATGGCTTGGTGGTGTTGTCCGACGAAATCCACCACGACCTGCTCTATCCCGGCGAAAAGCACATTCCCCTCGCCCTGCTGGCCGACGATCCCGGCGACATCGTCACCGCCGTCGCGCCCAGCAAGACCTTCAACATTCCCGGACTGGGACTGTCGGCGCTGATCGTGTCCAACCCGGAGCATCGCGCCAAATTGCGCCAGGCCTTCGACCTGCTGCACGTCATCGGCTCCAATCCCTTCAGCGTCGCCGCCTTCGCCGCCGCCTACCGGGAAGGCGGGCCCTGGCTGGACGCGCTCATGGCCTATCTGGCGGGCACCCGGGATCTGGTCGTGGCCTATCTCGCGCAACATCTGCCGGGCATCCGGCCTTCTATGCCGGAGGGCACCTACCTCATCTGGCTGGATTGCCGGGGACTGGGTTTGGACGATGCCGGGCTCAAGCGGTTTTTCATCGAAGAAGCCAGGGTGGGGATGAATCCCGGCACGGTGTTCGGCACGGGGGGCGGCGGCTTCATGCGGCTGAACATCGGCGCGCCCAGAGCGGTGGTGATGGAGGCGCTGGAACGCATGCGCCACGCCTTGGCGGGTCCGGCAAGCTGAAGCGGAAAGATTGCCGGCGCGCGCCTACGGCGCAATTGGCGCGTTTTGTCATTTCCCTCTTGAAATCCCTCGTTCAGCCCCCAAAACCAACCCGGTTTTTTGGAGGGATATCACGTGTCAGAGGAACAATTGATTCAACAGACTGGTGCCGATAGCGCGGCGCCCGCGGATAACGAGGTCGAGAAGGACGCCACACCCAGCCTGGAGGAGATGCTGCGCCAGGCGGAACTGAATGCGCAGGAACACCACGATGCCTGGCTACGCGCGAAAGCGGAAACCGAGAATGTGCGCCGGCGCGCGGTGGACGATGTGGAGAAGGCGCGCAAGTTCGCTGTGGACAAGTTCGCCGGCGATCTGCTCGCGGTGAAGGACAGCCTGGAGGCCGCCCTGGCCACCGGCGACAACGCGACGCTGGACAAGGTCAAGGAAGGCGTGGAGTTGACCCTGAAGCAGCTGAGCAGCGTATTCGAGAAGAATTCCGTTATTGAAATCAATCCGTTGGGACAGAAATTTGATCCTAATTGTCACCAAGCCATCGGCATGGTGGACGGCGAGGGCGAGCCCAATACCGTGGCGACGGTGCTGCAAAAAGGCTATCTGCTGAATGAGCGGGTGATCCGCCCGGCGCTGGTCATGGTGCTCAAGGGCAAGTAAGGATGCGGCCGGACACTTGAAACCGGCCCCAACAATCCCATATCGCTGACAAGCTAATCTTTTCTGAGGAAGACAAAAATGGGCAAGATCATCGGCATCGACCTGGGCACCACCAACTCCTGCGTCGCCATCATGGAAGGCGGCAAGACCAAGGTCATCGAAAACGCGGAAGGCACGCGCACCACCCCCTCCATCGTCGCTTATGCGGAAGACGGTGAGATTCTGTGCGGCGCGCCGGCCAAGCGCCAGTCCGTCACCAACCCCAAGAACACCCTGTACGCCATCAAGCGCCTGATCGGCCGCCGCTTCCAGGAAAAGGAAGTGCAGAAGGACATCGACCTGATGCCCTACAAGATTCTGCAGGCTGACAACGGCGACGCCTGGGTGGAAGTGCGCGGCGAGAAGAAGGCCCCGCCGCAGATTTCCGCCGAAGTGCTGCGCAAGATGAAGAAGACCGCCGAGGACTACCTGGGCGAGGAAGTCACCGAGGCCGTCATCACCGTGCCCGCCTACTTCAACGACAGCCAGCGCCAGGCCACCAAGGACGCCGGCCGCATCGCCGGCCTGGAGGTGAAGCGCATCATCAACGAGCCCACCGCGGCGGCCCTGGCCTTCGGCATGGACAAGCAGGAAGGCGACCGCAAGATCGCCGTGTATGACCTGGGCGGCGGCACCTTCGACATCTCCATCATCGAGATCGCCGAGATCGACGGCGAGCATCAGTTCGAGGTGCTGTCCACCAACGGCGACACCTTCCTGGGCGGCGAGGACTTCGACCAGCGCTTGATCGACTACATCATCGAAGAGTTCAAGAAGGAACAGGGCGTCAACCTGAAGAATGACGTGCTGGCCCTGCAACGCCTGAAGGAAGCCGCCGAGAAGGCCAAGATCGAGCTGTCCTCCGCGAGCCAGACCGAGATCAACCTGCCCTACATCACGGCGGATGCCACCGGTCCCAAGCACCTGGTGCTGAAGATCACCCGGGCCAAGTTCGAGAGCCTGGTGGAAGACCTGATCCAGCGCACCATCGAGCCCTGCAAGATCGCCATCAAGGATGCCGGCGTGAAGGTTTCCGACATCGGCGACGTGATCCTGGTGGGCGGCATGACCCGCATGCCCAAGGTGCAGGAGCTGGTCAAGGAATTCTTCGGCAAGGAGCCGCGCAAGGACGTGAACCCGGACGAGGCCGTCGCCGTCGGCGCCGCCATCCAGGGCGGCGTGCTGCAAGGCGAGGTGAAGGACGTGCTGCTTCTGGACGTCACCCCCCTGTCCCTGGGCATCGAAACCCTGGGCAGCGTGATGACCAAGCTCATCCCCAAGAACACCACCATCCCGACCCGGGCCAACCAGGTGTTCTCCACCGCCGACGACAACCAGACCGCCGTCACCATCCACGTGCTGCAGGGCGAGCGGGAAATGGCCTCCGGCAACAAGAGCCTGGGCCAGTTCAATCTGACCGACATCCCGCCGGCGGCGCGCGGCATGCCCCAGATCGAGGTCACCTTCGACATCGACGCCAACGGCATCCTGCACGTGAGCGCCAAGGACAAGGGCACCGGCAAGGAAGCCAAGATCACCATCAAGGCGAACTCGGGCCTGTCCGAGGACGAGATCAAGAAGATGGTGCAGGACGCCGAGGCCAACGCCGCCGAGGACCACAAGGCCTTCGAGCTCGCCACCGCGCGCAACCAGGCCGACAGCATGGTCCACTCGGTGAAGAAGGCCTTGAAGGACTACGGCGACAAGGTGACGGCGGACGAAAAGACCAAGATCGAAGCCGCCATCGCCGACTGCGAAGCCGCGATCAAGGCCGGCGACAAGGCCGACATCGAAGCCAAGACCCAGGTTCTGGCCGAAGCCAGCCACAAACTGGCCGAGCAGATGTACGCGAAGGACCAGGGCGCGGCCGGTGGCGAAGCCGGCGGGGCTTCCGGCGCGGCGGGCGGCAAGAAGGACGACGACGTGGTCGACGCCGAGTTCGAGGAAGTGAAGGACAAGTGAAATGTGAAGCGTGAAAGGTGAAATGTGAGGCGGGCACATCGAGACCTGCGGGTATGGCAAGAGGCTGTATCCTTGGTCGAAGATGTGTACCGCCTGACTGAAGCTTTTCCTCGCGAAGAAATTTATGGATTGACCAGTCAAATCAGGCGCGCCGCCATATCTGTGCCTGCCAATATCGCGGAAGGGTCGGCAAGAAAGGGGACGAAGGAACTTCTGTATTTTCTTAGCGTTGCAACAGGTTCGCTCTCGGAACTTGATACCCATATCGAGGTGGCTGCCAGACTGGGTTTCATTGTTGATACCGAGGCGCTGCTGAACCGCGTCGATACGGTTTCCGCTCTATTGCTCGCGTTGATGGAATCGCTGAAACGCAAGCAGGCACCGTAGTCCACGTTTCACTTAAGCCGTGTAGCGGCGAGTCACATTTCACATTTCACCCATGAGCAAACGCGACTACTACGAAGTTCTCGGCGTCTCCAAAGGCGCATCCGACGACGAAATCAAGAAGGCCTTCAAGAAGCTGGCCATGAAACATCACCCGGACCGCAACCAGGGTGACAAGTCCTCCGAAGAGAAATTCAAGGAGGCGAAGGAGGCCTACGACATCCTGTCCGACGGCAACAAACGCGCGGCTTACGACCAATATGGCCATGCCGGCGTGGACGCCTCCATGGGCGCGGGGGCGGGATCCGGCAATTTCCGCGACTTCGCCGACGCCTTCTCGGACATCTTCGGCGACGTGTTCGGCGGCGGTCGCCGTTCCCATGTCTATCGCGGCGCCGACCTTCGCTACAACCTGGAAATCTCGCTGGAGGAAGCGGCGCGGGGCACCGAAACCAAGATTCGCGTCCCGGTCCTGAGCGAATGCGAGCATTGCCATGGCAGTGGCGCGAAGCCGGGCACCGAGCCGGTGACCTGCCCGACCTGCGGCGGTCATGGCCAGGTGCGCATGCAGCAGGGCTTCTTCTCCATCCAGCAGACCTGTCCGCGCTGCCACGGCAACGGCCGCGTCATCGCCGACCCTTGTACCCATTGCCATGGCGAGGGGCGTATCAAGAAGCACAAGACCCTGTCCGTGCGGATTCCCTCCGGTGTCGACGAGGGCGACCGCATCCGCCTGTCCGGGGAAGGCGAATCCGGCATCAACGGCGGCCCGCCCGGCGACCTCTACGTCCAGATCCACCTGAAGACGCACCAGGTCTTCCAGCGCGACCACGACGACCTGCATTGCGAACTGCCCATCTCCTACGCGACGGCGGCCCTGGGCGGGGAGATCGACATCCCCACCCTGGACGGCCACGCCACCATCAAGATTCCCGCCGAGACCCAGTCCGGCAAGGTGTTCCGCCTGCGCGGCAAGGGCATCAAGGGCGTGCGCAGCAACCATCCGGGCGATCTGCACGCCCACGTGGTGGTGGAGACGCCGGTCAACCTCACCGAGCGCCAGAAGGAACTGCTGCGGGAATTCGAGGACTGCTGCACAGGCCACGAAGGCAAACACAATCCGCGCGCCAAGGGCTTCATGGACAAGGTAAAGGAATTCTTCGGGCAGTAAACCCGGCATGATTTCCGCTTGAGGGGCGCTCTATCCGCCTCGCTGGCGCGGGCCGGGCCCCTTGGATCAGCCGTTTGCCCGGCGCGGCCGGCCACCCGATTTCCGGCGCCGGGATCGCGCTGTTCCGGCCTTTCCTCGGCCGCCGACGGAAATTCTCCCGACCCCCGTCAATCCCGGTAAATATCAGCTTCCGCTCATATTTCGTCTTGCTTGTTCTGGTTTTTCCCGGGTGCCTATAATGCGTTATTGCGATGCACAAGACGGAGCACTCATGCTGATCGAAGTCAAAGCCCCCGAGCTGTCCGAATCCGTTCAGAGCGGCTCTCTGCTGGAATGGCGCAAGCAGGTGGGTGACTCGGTCCAGCGCGATGAGCCGCTTACCGATCTGGAAACCGACAAGGTGATCCTGGAAGTCGCGGCGCCCGCCGCCGGCATCCTCAAGGAAATCCTCATGCCTTCCGGCAGCGAGGTGAAGGCCGGCGATGTGCTCGCGGTCATCGATGCCAGCGAAGGCGCGGTCGCGTCCGCTCCCGCCAGGCAGGCCGAGGCCCCCGTGGCGAAGCCGGAACCCAAGACGGTAGCCGCGCCGGAGGCCGCCGCCAGCGCGGCGCTGCCCGCGGCCAAGAGCGAAGCCGAGCCGAAACCCGTCGCCGAGCCGCCCGCCGCGTCCAAACCGGCGCCCTGTCCGCCGTGCCCGCCCTGCGACAAGGTGCTTGAACGCACCGAGCGCCGCGTGCAGATGACGCGCTTGCGCATGCGCATCGCCGAGCGTCTGAAGGAGGCCCAGAACACGGCGGCCATGCTGACCACCTTCAACGAGATCAACATGCAGCCGGTCATGGACCTGCGCGCCCGCTACCAGGAGCGTTTTCAGAAGGAACACGGGGTCAAGCTGGGCTTCATGTCCTTCTTCACCAAGGCGGTGTGCCAGGCGCTGAAGGTGTTCCAACTGGTCAACGCCAGCATCGACGGCCGCGAGATCGTCTATCACGACTACTACGACATCGGCGTCGCGGTCAGTTCCGAGCGCGGTCTGGTGGTGCCCATCCTGCGCAGCGCGGACCGCTTGTCCTTCTCGGAAATCGAGAAGCGGATTTCCGATTTCGGCCGCCGCGCCAACAGCCTGGAACTGACCCTGGAGGAGATGGAAGGCGGCACCTTCACCATCTCCAACGGCGGTATTTTCGGTTCCCTGCTGTCCACGCCCATCCTCAACCCGCCCCAGTCCGGCGTGCTGGGCCTGCACAAGATCCAGGAGCGTCCCATCGCCGAGAACGGCCAGGTGGTGATCCGCCCCATGATGTACGTGGCCTTGAGCTACGACCACCGCATCATCGACGGCCGCGAGGCGGTGAGCTTCCTGAAGGCGGTGAAGGACGCGCTGGAGGATCCGGCGCGCTTGCTGCTGGAGCTTTGATGCCGACGGGCCGGCGGAACGGTCGGCCCGCTCGAAGACCGCTTACATCCTCGGCGTGCCGTAGCACAGGTTGTTCACGTCGAAGGACAGGCTCATCTGCTCGGCGTTGGGCAGCACGATGTATTTCACGCCGATGTATTCCAGATTGTTTTTCCAGAACATCGCGAACACCGCCTTCTCGCCATTGCTGACCACGTGGGTGTTGGAATACACGCGGGCAGGTTGACCATACTGGTTGTTGTAGTTGTTGACGGTGATGATCAGGGACTTGAGGGACGGGCGCACATCCTGCTCGAACCCCACCAGCTTGCCCTTGCAGAAGCGGAACTGATAACGCCGGGCGATGCTCGGGTCGTTGTCGTAGGCGAGGATCACGTCGTCGGACACATCCGTGACCCGGTCGAAATTCCAGTTGGCGATGAGCAGTTGCTTCACCTCGTTCTGGGCCATGCCGCTCTTGAATTCCGCGACCTCGAAGGCGGCGGCGGGCAGGGCGTTGAGCAGGGCAAGGAGGAGGGGGGCGAGCAGTCGGCGCGGCATGGCTTGAATGATGTGGAATCGACCCGGCATCTTACTTCAGGTCTCTTCCTTGTCGGGCTTGGGCAGGCTGAAAACCGGCAGGGTCAGATCCCAGGCGATGGCCGCCAGCCGCAAGCCGGCGATGATCGCCATGCCCATCAGCGCGGCCAGGGTGCGATCCAACAGGGTTTGCAGCAGCAGGTAGGCCACCACGCCGGCGACGGCGGCCGAGGCGTACATGCGGCCCCGGCGCAGGATCAGCGGGATCTCGGCGCACAACACGTCGCGCAACAGCCCGCCCGCGACGCCGGTGGAGGCGCCCATGATCACCACGACGATGCCGCCGTTGCCCAGGTTTTCCGAGATTTGCGCGCCGAGGATGGTGAACAGGGCCAGACCCAGCGCATCCGCGTAGAGGATCAGCCGGTCCGGCGGGTGGCGATGGCGGACGTAAAGCATGGTGAGCAACGCGGCCACGAGACAGACGTACAGGTAGGCCGGATCCTTGATCCAGAACACCGCGCGGTCGAGCAGCAGATCGCGCAGGGTGCCGCCGCCCAGCGCCGTCACCGTGGCGATGACCGCGACGCCGATCAGATCCAGGCTGCGGCGGCCGGCCGCCAGGGCGCCGCTGACGGCGAAGACCGCGACCCCCACCAGCTCGACAATGCGCAGGATCAGGGGAAGACTGGGGGCGGCGGCTGGCAGATCCAAGCCGGAATCAGCTCCGGAAACGGGACACCGTGCTGTGCAGGGCGTCCGCCAGATCGCGCAGTTCCTGGACGGTGCGGTCCGATTGCTCGATGGCGTGCTCCGTGCGCACGGCGAAATCGGCGACCCGGTTCAGGTTTTCCGCGATGCTGCTGCTGGCGATGGATTGTTCCTTCACCGAAGCGGTGATCTCCTCCACACCCTGGCGCGCGCCGAGCACCGCGGTGTGGGCCTGTTCGACGATGTTGGAGACCTCGCCGCTGCGCTGGGCGGATTCCTCCAAAGCGGTCTCGCCCTTGCGGATGGTGTTCTCCACATGGGAGGAACTGGCCTCCAATTCGGCGGTGACCCGGTTGATCTCGTTCGCGTACTGGGCGGTTTTTTCCGCCAGCTTGCGCACCTCGTCGGCGACCACGGCGAAGCCGCGTCCCTGTTCGCCGGCCCGGGCCGCCTCGATGGCGGCGTTGAGGGCGAGCAGGTTGATCTGTTCGGCGATGTCCTTCACGTGCTGGGTCGCGCCGATGATGCTCTGGGTGCTTTGCAGGAACTGGCCCACGGAACCGGCCATTTCCTTCACCGCGCCCTGCACGCCGGTCATGGCGCCGGACAGTTGGCCCATCATGCTCAGGCCCTTGTCCGAATAGTCGGCGCTCTTCTCGGAAATTTCCTTGACCCGCTCGGCGCCGTCGGCCACCGAGGCGATGCTGCTGGTCATCTCGTCGACGGCGGCGGCGGTGGAGGTCAGCGCGCCGGTCTGCTCCATGCTCACGGTGCGCAGGCTGGACGAGGCCTTGGCCAGATTGGCGGAGAGTTCATGCAATAGGGTCGCGTTGCCCTTGATGCCGCTCACCATGGTTTGCAGATTGCCCATGAAAGTGTTGAAGGCGGCGGACACCCGGCACAACTCGTTGTTGCCCTGTACGTCCAGGCGCGCGGTCAGGTCGCCCTCGCCCTGGGCCAGCCTTTCCAGGGAGGTGCCGAGCAGGTTGATCTGGGCCAGGATGTTGGCGACGATGGCCGCGGCGATGCCGAGGCCGGCGATCACCGCCAGCGCGCTCAGTGCCAGGGTGATGTGCTGGGCGCGCGAGGTGCTGGCCTGCATTTCCTGTTCCCGCGCCTCGATGGACTCCTTCTGGGATTTGATACGCTCCTGGAGCATCTTCTTGATCTCGCGCCAGATCGGCGTTTCATCCTTGTTGAGTTGGACCTTGGCTTCCTCGATCAGGCTGTTTTTCACATGGTCCTGGATGGAACTCTGCAGCCCTTTCTGCTGTTCCCGTAGTTGGTTGATCTTGCCCAGGATTTCCGTGTGCGCGGCGTCGTTCTTCGCCAGTTCCTGGGTTTCGGTCAGCAGGGTGTCCATGTCCTTGCTGGCTTTTTCGAAGTTCTGGTAGGCCTTGGGGTTGGCCGGGTCGAGGATGATGTTGCGCAGCGCCTGGCCCATTTGCAGGCCGTCGGCGTAAAGCTCGGTGAAGTCGAGCAGCAGCCGTTGTTCCTGGCCGATGAAGCTGGTGAATTCGGACTTTGCGCGGTTCAGCGCCTGGTAGGAAACAAATGCGGAAATCAGGAACAGGGAAAAAACGGCAGCCAGCAGGAAAATCAGTTGGGAACGTACTTTGAACTGTCGCAGATTAAGCATTGTCGTCTCCACTCCAAACTACATCGAAAGTTATATGTGAACTAGCAAGTTGCCTTAGTTATCGGCCATAAGCACCAAGAATTAAATGGTTTTTTTGGTTTTTTGCCCGAACCCTCCCGCCCCTGGCGTTTCCATGACGAAAACATCGTCGACGTCGACTTGGAACTCGGCGATTCCCGGGAGCGGTTCCACGTCGCCCCCGGCCCGCTCGATCCATTGTTTCCCCGCCAGGCCGGCTTCGCCGCCGTCCAGGCCGAAGGGCGCCACGCGCCGGCGCAGGGCCAACAGGTTGCCGGTCATGGGCGCCAGGAAGCGCAAGCGCCGCGTCACGCCGTCGCCGCCGCTGAAACGCCCCGCGCCGCCGGAGCCGCGGCGGATGGCGAAGGCTTCCACGCGGACCGGGAAGTTCAGTTCCAGGACTTCGACGTCGGTCAGGCGCGAGTTCGTCATGTGGCTGTGCACCGCGGACGCGCCGGCGAAACCGGGGCCGGCCCCGGCGCCGCCGCACACGGTCTCGTAATACTGGTGTCGGGCGTCGCCGAAGCTGAAGTTGTTCATGCTGCCCTGGCTGGCCGCGAGCTTGCCCAGGGCGCCGAACAGGGCGTCGACGATGTTCTGGGAGGTTTCCACGTTGCCCGCCACCACGGCGGCGGGATACCCGGGATCGAGCAGGCATCCCGCCGGCAGACGGATCTCCAGCGGTCGCAATACGCCGGCGTTGAGGGGGATGTCCTCGTCGATCAGGGTGCGGAACACATACAGCACGGCGGAATGGGCGATGCTGGCCGGCGCGTTGAGATTGCCCGGCTGCCGGAGGCTGGTGCCGGCGAAGTCGATCAGCGCGCGGCGCGCGGCCGGGTCGATGCGGATGCGGACGCGGATGCGCGAGCCCTCGTCCAGGGGCAGGTCGAAATCCCCGCCCCTCAACCGTCCCAGCAGGCGTTGCACCGCCGCCGCCGCGTTGTCCTGCACGAAGCCCATGTAGGCCTGAACCGCATCGGCGCCGGTTTCCTCCTCGAGCCGCCGCAGAAGGCGTTGCCCCAGGGCATTGGCCGCGATCTGGGCTTGCAGGTCGGCGATGTTCTGGTCCGGATTGCGCGCGGGGTGGATGTTGTCGGCCAGCCACGCGCGCACCTCGCTTTCCAGAAAGCGCCCGTCGCGCAGGATGCGCATGCCGTCGGACAAACAGCCTTCCTCGTCGATATGGCGGCTGCCGGCGGGCATGGAGCCCGGGCTGATACCGCCCACGTCGGCATGGTGGGCGCGGGAGGCGACGAAGTAGCGCGGGCGTTTCCCATCCGGGTCGAACACCGGCGACACCACCGTGATGTCGGGCAGGTGGGTGCCGCCCGCGTAGGGCGAGTTGAGCAGATAGGCGTCGCCCGCCCGCATGGCTTCTTCCGGAACGCCGGCGTCCGTTTCCGCGCGGGGGGGAAATTTGCCCAGAATCGCGCGCACTGAATCCCCCATGCTGCCCAGGTGCACGGGGATGTGGGGCGCGTTGGCGACGAGATGGCCCGCCGCGTCGAACAGGGCGCAGGAGAAATCCAGTCGTTCCCGGATGTTCACCGAACGGGCGGTGTTCCGCAGCGCCCGGCCCATGTCCTCGGCGATGCTCATGAAGCGTCGGTTGAAGAGGCTGAGCCAGGCGGGGTCGGGCCGCCGCGCGTCGGCATGCCGGCTGGCCGTCGCTCCCGTGCTGAGCAGCAGATCGCCGCGGGCCGTCATCCCGACTCGCCAGCCAGGCTCCAGGACCAGGGTGGAACCGGCCTCCACGATCAGGGCGGGTCCGTCCAGGGATTGCCCGGCCGCCATATCCCCGCGCCGGTAAAGGGGCGTCCGCCGCCATGCGCCGTCGAGATGGATATCGCGGATAGCGAAAGGCCGGGCCGGCGTCGCCGGAAGGTCCGCCAGCGCCTCGGCTTCGCCGCCGCCTTGTATCGTTTCCAGTTCCAGCGCCGCGCAGACCAGGGCCCGGCGGGGATCGGCGAAGCCGAAGCGGGCTTGGTGCCGGGCGTGGAAATCCGCCGTCATCGTGGCGGGATCGGCCAGGGGAATGGCCAGGGTGGTGTCGGAACCCTGATAGCGGAGGAGGGCGCGCCGGGATGTCGCGCCCGCCGCGTCGGCGCCAAGGGCCGGCGCCAGGGAATCCACGCGGGTGTCCTCCAGAGGCCTTTCCACGGCGATCTGCGTGACGCCGCGCCGCTCGGCGAGGCCGATGCCGTAGGCCGACAGCACCGAGGCGAAGGGCGAGACCAATACCTGGCCGATGCCCAGCCGGGCGGCCACCGCGCAGGCGTGCTGTCCACCGGCGCCGCCGAAGCTCACCAGGGTGAAATCCGCCGGGTTGACGCCCCGGGCCAGGGTGATGTGGCGGATGGCGTCGGCCATGTGCTCGACGGCGATATCCAGGCAGCCGGCCGCCAGGCGTTCCGGGGTGTAATCCAAACCCAGCGCGGCATTCACCTCGCCGGCCAGGGCGGAAAAGCCGGCGCGCGCCGTTTCCAGGTCCAGGCTTTGCGCGCCGTCCGCGCCGAATACCGCCGGGAAGCAGTCCGTCTGGATGCGCCCCAGCAGCAGGTTGGCATCGGTCACGGTGAGGGGGCCGCCGCGCCGGTAACTGGCCGGTCCCGGCAGGCTGCCGGCGGATTCCGGCCCGGCCAGCAGACGCTGGCCGTCGAAGCGCAGGATCGAGCCGCCGCCGGCCGCGACGGTGTGCACGCCCAGCATGGGCACGCGGATGCGGTGGCCGGCGATGCGGGTGTCCAGGGTGCGCTCGAACTCGCCGGCGTATAGGGAAACATCGGTGGAGGTGCCGCCCATGTCGAAGCCGACCAGCTTGTCGAAGCCCGCCGCCCGGCCCGCCTTGGCCATGCCGATGAGGCCGCCGGCCGGCCCGGACAGCACGCTGTCCTTGCCCTGGAACCGCGCCGCGTCGGTCAGGCCGCCGTTGGACTGCATGAACTCGAGCCGGGTATCCGCGGGCAAGGCGTCGGCCACCTGGGCCACGTAGCGGCGCAGCGGCGGCGACAGGGTCGCGTCCAGCACCGCCGTCTCGGCGCGGGGCACGAACTTGATCAGCGGACTGGCCCGATGGGAAAGGCTGATCTGGGTGAAGCCCGCCGCCCGCGCGATTTTCTCCGCCGCCAGTTCATGGGCCGGGTTTTTCCAGGCGTGCAGGAAGGCGATGGCGCAGGCGTTCAGGCCTTCCGACCGGGCTTCGGCCAAGGCCGCGCCCAGGTGCTCCAGGTCCAGCGTCCGCAGCACGGAACCATCGGCGGCCAGGCGCTCACGCGCCTCGACGACCCGGGCATATAGCGGCGCGGGTTTGCGGATGTCCAGGGCGAAGATGTCCGGACGCGCCTGGTCGCCGATCTCCAGCGCGTCGGCGAAGCCGCCGGTGGTGACCAACAGGGTGGCTTCGCCGGTGTGGGTGAGTAGGGCGTTGGTCCCCACCGTCGTGCCCATCTTCACGGCCGCGACGGTTTGCGGCGGGATGGCCTGGTCCGGCTTCAGGCCCAGGACGGCGCGAATGCCGGCAATCGCCGCGTCCCGGTAGGCGCCGGGATTCTCCGACAGCAGCTTGGACTGGATCAGGCGTCCATCCGGCGCCCGGGCGACGACATCGGTGAACGTGCCGCCCCGGTCGATCCAGAATTGCCAGGTCGCGCTCAGGCGTCGGACTCCTCGAGGATTTCCTTGGCGTCGTTGGTCAGGTCGTCGAGCTGATCCTGGCCCAGCATCAGGTGGGCGAGAATGGCGTCGCCGCGCTTATCCCATTCGGTGTCGTTGGCGAAGCGGGAGTAACTGCTTTCGATGTGCTCGGCGAGATGAGTCAAAGCGATCAGGTTCAGGGATTCGATGGGCAGATGGGAACTGAAGATGTCCAGGTCGTGGTGCTGGCCAATGCCCAGGCGGATGTGTTCCGGCAACTGCCAGCCCTTCGCCAGCAGGCCGCCCACCACCGCGTGGTTGGTGCCGAGTTCCGCGTCCTCCACATCGGTGAAGCTCAGGGCAGGCTCCGTGTTGGCTTTCTTCAGCACGTCCCGGTAATTGGGGAAGCGGCGCATCAACAGGGGAATGCCCGAGTCGTGGAACAGGCCGAACAGATGGGCGTCCTCCTTCGGCGCGCAACCCAGGGTCTGGGCCAGGAACGCGGAAACCAGCGCGGTGCGCGCCGCCTCGTCCCAGAACCGGTCCAGGCCCTGGGTGGGCACCGCGTTGCGCAGGGACAGGCTCATGACCAGGGCGCTGATGTTCTTCATGCCCAGCATGTCGACGCCGTGCTCGATGGAGGAGACCTGGCGGCGCAGGCCGAAGAAGGGCGAGTTGATGGTTTTCAGCACGGCGGCGGCCAAACCCACGTCGGTGGCGATCAGGTGGCCGATTCGGCGCAGATCGGGTTCGGGCTTGGCGCGTTCGGCGAGCACCGCGTCGACGATGGCGGGACGCGGGGGGATCGCCACGCTGGCGATGATTTTTTCGGCTTCCGCCGTGGTGAGGTCGGTCATGTCGATACGGATTCACAAGGGATGGAAAACGCGGGGGCATCGGCATGCCCCCGCCAGGGTCTCCCTATTACGGCCGACTTCGCGATGACTTAAATGCCGCGCAGCAATTCGTTGATGCCGACCTTGCTCAGGGTCTTCGCGTCCACCTTCTTGACGATGACCGCGCAATACAGGCTGTACTTGCCGTCGGCGGAGGGCAGGTTGCCGCTCACCACCACCGAGCCGGCGGGCACGCGGCCGTAGAAGACCTCGCCGGTCTCCCGGTCGTAGATCTTGGTGCTTTGGCCGATGTAGACGCCCATGGAGATGACGCAGTTGTCCTCCACCACCACGCCTTCCACCACTTCGGAACGGGCGCCGACGAAGCAGTTGTCGCCGATGATGGTGGGGCCGGCCTGCACCGGTTCCAGCACGCCGCCGATGCCGACGCCGCCGGACAGGTGCACGTTCTTGCCGATCTGGGCGCAGGAACCGACGGTAGCCCAGGTGTCCACCATGGTGCCTTCGTCCACGTAGGCGCCGATGTTCACGTAGGAGGGCATCAGCACCACGTTCTTGGCGATGTAGGAACCCTTGCGCGCGGCGGCGGGGGGCACGACGCGGAAGCCGCCTTCGCGGAAATCGCGGCTGTTGTAGTCGGCGAACTTGGAGGGCACCTTGTCGTAATAGTTGGTGAAGCCACCCTTGATGAAGAAGTTGTCTTCCATGCGGAAGGACAGCAGCACGGCCTTCTTGATCCACTGGTGGGTGACCCAGGTTTGCCCCTCGGTGCGCTCGGCGACGCGCAGCTCGCCCATGTCCAGGAGGTCGATGACGGCCATGACCGCATCCTTGACCTTGGGCTCCACGTTGCGGGGGGTGATGTCGGCGCGGCGTTCAAAGGCTTCCTCGATGACGACTTGTAGGTCTTGCATGTCTTTTCCTTCAATGGGTTGTTGATCGTGCTTTGCGTAATTTATGGACAGTATGCTGGCTAACCGCATTCCCGTATGAACCTGGAAATTCTGCCAGCGGCCTCGACGCAGGCTTCCAGCCCGTCCACCAGGGCGATGCGCACGAAGCCGCGGCCGGGATTCACCCCCTTCGCCTCCCGGGCAAGGAAGCTGCCGGGTAGCACGGTGACATGCTGTTGCCGGTAAAGCTCCCGGGCGAATTCGGCATCGTCGCCGGGCGTCCTCGCCCAAAGATAGAAGGCCGCGTCCGGCGCCTCGAAGCTCAGCGCATCCTTCAGCAGCGGCATGACCGCGGCGAATTTCTCCCGGTACAGGCGCCGGTTTTCCCGCACGTGCGCCTCGTCGCGCCAGGCGACGGCGGAGGCGGCCTGCACCGCCGGATTCATGGCGGAACCGTGATAGGTGCGATAGAGCAGGAATTGCCTGATCGACTCCGCGTCGCCGGCGACGAAGCCGGAACGCAGGCCCGGCACGTTGGAGCGCTTGGACAGGCTGTTGAACACCACCAGCCGTTCCTGGCCGCGGCCCAGTTGCCGCGCCGCGCTCAAGGCGCCCAGGGGCGGATGCGCCTCGTCGAAGTAGATTTCCGAATAGCACTCGTCGGCGGCGACGACGAAACCGTGCCGGTCCGCCAGTTCGAACACGGTTTTCCACTCTTCCAGGGCCATGACCTTGCCGGTGGGGTTGCCCGGCGAGCAGACGTAGAGGAGATGCGTGTCCGCCCACAGGTCTTCCGGCACACAAGCGAAATCCATGTGGAAGCCGTTGTCCGGCAGGGTGTTGAGGAAGTAGGGCTTGGCGCCGGCCAGCAGGGCGGCACCTTCGTAGATCTGGTAGAACGGGTTGGGCGAGACGACGCGTTTCACATGCCTGGTCGGGTCGATGACCGCCTGGGCGAAGGAGAACAAGGCCTCCCGGCTGCCGTTCACCGGCAGTATCTGGCTGGCCGGGTCCAGCGCCACGCCGTAGCGCATGCGGCACCAGTCGGCGATGGCGCGGCGCAGATCGTCCGAGCCCTGGGTCGCGGGATAATTGGCCAGCCCGTGAAGATTCGCGCTCAGGGCTTCCTTGATGAAGGCCGGCGTTGCATGCTTCGGCTCGCCGATGGAAAGATTGACGGCCGCCAGGTCCGGATTGGGCGTGACGCCGGCGAACAGCTCGCGCAGCTTCTGGAACGGATAGGGCTGGAGTTGGTTGAGTCGCGGGTTCATGGCGCAATCACGGCGCGATCGGCGGATACACGAAAGAAACGGATTATATGACGAGCCCCACCCCCGCCGCCTCCTTCCCGACGGCTCCCCCCGGCCTGGCCCTCGCCAGTTTGCTGGTGGCCGCCACCACCTGGGGCCTGATCTGGTATCCCTACCGCCTGCTGGAGATGGCCGGGCTGTCCGGCAGCGTCTCGTCCCTGCTCACCTATTTCCTCGGCGTCATTCCCCTGCTGTTCGTCGTCCGCGGCCAGGCCTGGCCGCGCGCCGGCCAGTTGCGCTGGCTGCTGGCCGTGGCCCTGACCTCCGGCTGGACCAACCTCTCCTACGTGCTGGCCGTGATCCACGGCGAAGTCATGCGGGTCATGCTGCTGTTCTACCTGGCGCCGCTCTGGACCGTGGTGTTCGCCCGCCTGATCCTGAAGGAAAAGACCGGCGCCACCGGCCTCGCGGTCATCGGCCTGTCCCTGGCCGGCGCCGTGGTCATGCTCTATCGCGGCGGCGGTCCGCCCCTGCCCGCGAACAGCGCGGAATGGCTGGGCCTGTCCTCCGGCATCGGCTTCGCCCTGGCCAACGTCATCACCCGCAAGACCCGGGACATTCCCATAGAAACCCGGTCATTCTGGGTGTTTCTGGGGGTCGCCGGCATGGCCGGCGTGTTCGCCGCCGCCGAGCCCAACGCCATCGACACCATCGTCGCCGTCGACGCCACCGGCTGGCTCATGATGGTGGGCATCGCCCTGTGCCTGCTGCTCGCCACGTTTTCCGTGCAATACGGCCTCGCCTTCGTGCCCGCCAATCGCGCCGTGGTCATCCTTCTGTTCGAACTGGTGGTGGCCGCCTTGTCCAGCCGCTGGCTCGCCAACGAAATCATGGACGCCAGGGAATGGATCGGCGGCGCCATGATCGTCGCCGCCACCCTGATCTCCATCCGGACCCACGCCCACGACTAATTCCCATGACCGACATCGTCTCCCTGCTGCACGCCTCCCTCCTGGTCGCCGACCTGGACCGCGCCCGCGCCTTCTACGAAGGACTCCTCGGCCTCTCGCCCAGCCCCGCGCGGCCGGAAATGAGCTTCGCCGGCGTCTGGTACGACGTGGGCCGGGGCCAGATCCATCTCATCAACCTGCCCAATCCGGACCCGGTGAGCGGCCGCCCGGAACACGGCGGCCGCGACCGGCACACGGCGCTGGGCGTGGCCGACTGGGAAGCCCTGAAAGCGCGCCTGGACGGCGCGGGAGTGGCCTACACCCTGAGCCGCTCCGGCCGCCGCGCGCTGTTCGTGCGCGATCCGGACGGGAATGCGCTGGAACTGGTGGAAACTTGAAACATCCCCTCGCCGCGCTTCGCTTTCGCCGATCCAAGGCGATCCCTTGCCGGGCGCTTCGGGTTACGGCTCGGGGATGCGCTTGACGCCGTAGAAATCCAAACCGAATCGCGCCAAGTACTTTCTCAGCCGGTCGGCGTCATTGGCCCTTGCCTTGTTGGTTCTGGAAACAGAAAACAGGGTGCGTCCCGCCTCGGAAAGATTCGTTGCCGCCCGGCACACGGCGATGACCGTGTCCAACTGGCAACGGTCGAACAAATCGAGCCTATCGGCCTGATCCCCCAGAACCGCGCCCACGGCGTCCGCCGGCGTGCTTGTCCCCCAGGCGCCGCGTAAAAGCTCGATTTCTTCCGCGACTCCGCTTTCGGTGATGCGACCGGCCTCGCACAGGGTCGCCATGCGGGTCACCGAGGCGGAAAGTTCGCGGAAGTTGCCCAGCCAGCGGGCTTCCTTCGATATGGCGAAGTCCAGGTAGCGGCGCCGGGCCTCGACGTTGAAGCGGATCTGGCGGCCCTGATCCCGGGCGAAGCGCTCCAGTTCGTAGTCCAGGTTGGGTTCGATGTCCTCGGGCCGGCCTGACAGGCCGGGCAGGTTGAATATCCATAGGTTGATGCGGGCGTAGAGGTCTTCCCGGAAGCGGCCTTCCGCGACCCACTGGCGCAGATCCCGGTGGGTGCCGGCGATGAGTTGAAAGTCGCTCTCCACTTCCCGGTCCGAGCCGAAGGGGAAGAAACGCTTCTCCTCGATGGCCTTGAGCAGCATGGCCTGCTCGTCCAGACCCAGTTCGCCGATCTCGTCCAGGAACAACAGCCCGCCATCCGCGGCCCTCAGCAGGCCGGGGCGTTCGGTTTGGGCGCCGGTGAACGCACCTTTGACGTGGCCGAACAAGGTGGACATGGCCGAATCGCCGCGCAGGGTGGCGCAGTTCACCTCGATGAAGCGCCCCGAGAGGCGTTGGCGATGCCGCTTGAGTTCGTAAACCCGGCGGGCCAGGAAGGATTTTCCCGCCCCGGTGGGGCCCACCAGCAGGATGGGGGCGCGGGAGCGGCCCGCCACCTGCTCCATGCGCTCGATCATGCGGTTGAACAGGGAATTGCGGGTGGCGATGCCCGATTTGAGGAAGGTCACGTTGTCTTCGTGCTCGCGCGCGAAGCGTTGGGCGATCTTGTCGTAGCGGGACAAATCCAGATCGATGATCTCGTAGCTGCCCACGCTGTCGGCAACGGCTTTCTTGCGCGGCGGCGAGGTTTGCAGCAAGCGCGCGGGCAGATAGCGCGACTCGGCGAGCAGGAACCAGCAGATCTGGGCCACGTGCGTGCCGGTGGTGATGTGGATCAGGTAGTCCTCGGTTTCCGTGTCGAAGGGGTAGGTGCGGGCGAAATCGTGCAGCGCCGTGTAGACCTCCTCGAAATCCCAGGGGTCGCGCAGTTCCCGCTCCACCCGGCGCACCTCGGTTTCCGGCGATGCCGAGCCGATATCCAGACGGACGCGCTCGGCCAGTCCGCGGCTGCGGGCATCGTGCAGCAGTTCCAGGCGGTGGACGACCAGGTTTTCCTGTTGGCACAAGGCCACGGAGGGTCGCCACTTGTCCCAGCGCGCGGCTCCCTTGCCGCCGTAATCCAATTGAGTGCCGAGAAAACCGATGACCACAGTTTTCTTCATGTCCTATCCATTTTTATAAATGTGAATACGTCATTCTAGTTATTTTGCCATGCGCTTTTTCCCGGATTTCCCAGGGTTTCTTGAATATCTTTATTTATCAAATAGTTGCGATTATTTCTCGAGCCGGATTGGCTCTGGCACGCTTCTCGCAATAACCGTTGCGATCGCAGCCCAGTCGCAAGGGCCCACGGGCAGGGGGTGAAACCCCGCCGGTGCGCGGGGGCCGGATTCCGGTCTGTCGCTTTCCGCGTATGCCGCCGTGTCGGGGATGTGATCGTGTGCGAGCCAAGGCGGCTCGCCGGGTTCGATTCCCGGCTCGCACCCTTTGGATAGCTCAGTTGGGTAGAGCAGCCGTCCATAAACGGCATGTCGCGGGTTCGAATCCCGCTCCAAAACTGTCCTTTCACGACAGTCGTAGAAATTGCAGTACCCGCCGGCCGCGGCATGCGCAAGCACCCGCTGCCGGTCCGGTCCGGCTCCCGGCCCGCATGGGCGGCAGGGCGCTCGGCGCGGTGACGGGATGGCATTCCCCTCGAGGCCCGGCCTTGGGAGCCGGGATGCCAGACCGCCATGCGCCGGACACCCCCCCGTCCGTGTCGTCCGGATAGCCCGCCGGGCCGGCACCCGCCGGCACGAATTAACGGAGAACGAAATGATGAAGCGATTTGTGGTGAAGAAGAATGAATGCGGCGCCCTGCTGCGGGATGGCGACTTCGAGCGTCTGCTGAAGTCCGGCCGCCACTACTTCCTGGACCCTCTGGGGCGCCTGTCCCTGGCCGTCTGGAAGCTGGACGCGCCCATGGCCGACACCGCCCTGGTGGACTACCTGCTGAGCCGCGACCCCGCCGTCGCCGCGGAGTATTTCGAGCTGATGGCGCTGGGCGAGGACGAGGCCGGCCTGCGCTACGAGAACGACGTGCTGGTGGAGGTGCTGTCCCCCGGCAGCCGGCGCTTCTTCTGGAAAGGCCTGCTGCGCCATCGGCTGGTCAAGGTGGACCTGCGCCAGGGTTATACCCTCGCGCCCGAGCTGACCGCCCACTTGGCCCAGCCCGCGTTGCGCGGCCGCGCGGTGGCGGGTTTGGCCGGCGTGCTGCTGGTTCAGGTGCCCGCCTTCCACGTGGGCGTGCTGAAGGTGGACGGCAAGGTCGAGCGTCTCATGCCGTCCGGCGTGGAGGCCTTCTGGCGCTTCAACCGGGACGTGCAGGTGGAGTTGGTGGATACCCGGCTGCAGAACATGGAAGTCAGCGGCCAGGAGATCCTCTCCAGCGACAAGGTGGGCCTGCGCCTCAATCTCGCCGCCACCTGGCGCTACACGGACGTGCTGCTGGCATTTGAAAAGCTGGCCAAGCCCGCCGAGCACCTGTACCGGGAGTTGCAGTTCGGCCTGCGCGCCGCGGTGGGCACCCGCGACCTGGATGATCTGCTGGAAAACAAGCAGACCATCGACGAGGTGGTGGGCGGCCACGTGCGGCGCAAGCTGGACGGCTTCGGCATCGAGGTGGGCAGCGTGGGCGTCAAGGACATCGTCCTGCCCGGCGAGATGAAGACCATCCTGGCCCAGGTGGTGGAAGCGGAAAAGTCGGCCCAGGCCAACGTGATCCGCCGCCGGGAGGAGACCGCCGCGACCCGCTCGCTGCTCAACACGGCCAAGGTGATGGAGGACAACCCCGTCGCCCTGCGCCTGAAGGAGCTGGAGACCCTGGAACGGGTGGCCGAACGCATCGACCGCATTTCGGTGTTCGGCGGCCTGGATCAGGTGCTGGACGGCTTGGTACGCATCGGCCGCTAGGCCAACATCGTTGTCCCCGCTACCAATTGGGTAGCGGGGTGGGGCCGGGAATTGACGGTGGCCGGGAATTGACGGTTACAGGAATCAAGACCCACATTGCCCCCGGATTCGAATCACCGCCGCCCCTTGCGGGCGGAAGAACACAAGGAAAGATCATGGAATATCAACTGCTGGAAGTGGAAAACGGCAAGCCCATCAAGATGTGGACCCAGGGCGTGCCGGTGGAGGACGAAGCCAAGAAGCAACTGATCAACACCGCCCGCATGCCCTTCATCTACCGCCACCTGGCGGTGATGCCCGACGTGCACCTGGGCAAGGGCTCCACCATCGGCAGCGTCATCCCCACCCAGGGAGCCATCATCCCGGCCGCCGTGGGCGTGGACATCGGCTGCGGCATGATGGCCGCCCGCACCAGCCTCACCGCCGCCGATCTGCCGGACAGCCTGCACGGACTGCGCAGCGCCATCGAGAAGGCGGTGCCCCATGGCCGCAACATGACCCGTGGCAAGCGTGACCAGGGCAGCTGGGAAAACCCGCCCGAGGCCGTGGACGACATGTGGGCCGCCCTGATGCCCGGTTTCGAGCACATCACCGAGAAGTACCCGCGCCTGAAGAACACCAACAACCACAAGCACCTGGGCACGCTGGGCACCGGCAACCACTTCATCGAGGTCTGCCTGGACGAAGCGGACCGGGTCTGGTTCATGCTGCACTCGGGTTCGCGCGGCGTGGGCAACGCCATCGGCAGCCTGTTCATCGAACTGGCCCAGGCCGACATGCGCGCCCACATCGCCAACCTGCCGGACAAGGACCTTGCCTATTTCGAGGAAGGCAGCGAACACTTCGACGACTACGTGGAGGCGGTGGGCTGGGCACAGGACTACGCCCGCCGCAATCGGGCGGTGATGATGGGCCACGTGGTGGCCGCCGCCCGTTCGGTGATCGACAAGCCCTTCGGCGCCGACGTGGAGGCGGTGAACTGCCACCACAACTACGTGCAGCGGGAGACCCACTTCGGCGCCCAGGTGCTGGTGACCCGCAAGGGCGCGGTGTCGGCGCGGAAGGGGGAACTGGGCATCATCCCCGGTTCCATGGGGGCGAAGAGCTACATCGTGCGCGGCCTGGGCAACGAGGAGGCGTTCTGCTCGTGCAGCCACGGCGCCGGCCGCGCCATGAGCCGCAACGAGGCCAAGCGCCGCTTCACGCTGGAGGACCAGATCCGGGCCACCGCCGGCGTCGAGTGCCGCAAGGACAAGGACGTGATCGACGAGATCCCCATGGCCTATAAGGACATCGACGCGGTCATGGAGGCCCAGCGGGAGCTGGTGGAGGTGGTGCATACCTTGCGCCAGGTGGTTTGTGTGAAGGGGTGAAACTTGGCTCGTAATCGACAACTCTTGGAAGAGGCATACCGTAAGTTCTGGGACCAAACGGAGCAGGAAAAGACGACTTTGCCTGGTCCCGCTTCATATGATCTGTGCGACTCCATATTTAATGGACATTGGCCGCATTTCACTGGATGGATGGTTAGCGGCGAACTACGGGACTCAACCAACTTGATTAACGCTTGGTGGAGAAATCTCGACCAGCTTGCAGTATGGAATTTGGTGCTTCGTGAATATGGGGAGATGGAGGCGTGGGATATACGCATCCACTTGGTCGAGCCGCTTGCCCACTTCTGCCTGCTCCAACCCAGTGCGACACGAGACCGAGTCGGGTTGATTGCCACGAATGCGGTTCATCAAGCGAACTTGGCATTGGCTTCTGGCTATCAAGATGTGCTCGATCAAGATCACAAACACCGTGGCCAGTTCTTGCGTCGTAACGAGGTTGAAAAGCAACTTGGCCGAATTGGCGTCGGTTGGAAAAGCATCAAGGAACTCGCTCAGGCGCTTGTTGAGCTAGATGGGCCTGAACACCGCAGAACAACCTTTGACTTTCGGAACCGGGTAAGCCATTTCATCGCTCCCCGTCTTGAACTTGGTTGTGTGTCGAATTTCTCCCGAGAGATCGTTCCTAGGGAAAAGCTGGTCAAGCGCCCTGATGGCCGCTACCAAGCAGAAAAGTGTCCTGAAGAGAAAGTAGTTCGCTATGGGTGGGGAGAGTTGGAGCCGTTGACGTTAAATGAGATCGTGGAAGTCAATACTGCCCAATACTTGTTGGCGTTACAGGTCCATAACTGTTACTCGAAGCTTTTGACAGAGATATTGGATCGCATGCAACAAAATTAGCGACCGTTGGGTGGATGAGCGCAGGCGTAATCCGCAGCATGCGAACGCCATCCGGCGGAAGGTGCTGCGTTTTTCCGCCCTACGCTCCGGTGGTGGTGGCGCACACCTCGTTCCCACGACGCCAAAAGACCGTATTTCCGTAGCATGAAAGCCATGAATATGATTGAACTCGACGGCGCCCAGGGCGAAGGCGGCGGCCAGATCCTGCGCACCGCCCTGACCCTGTCCATGATCACCGGCACGCCGTTCCGCATGGAACGCATCCGCGCCCGCCGGCCCAAGCCGGGCCTGCTGCGCCAGCACCTGACCGCGGTGCAGGCCGCCGCGAAAATCAGCGGGGCGAAAGTCGACGGCGCCGAGCCGGGCTCGGCCACCCTGGCCTTCGAGCCGGGCCCCATCCGGGGCGGCGACTACCGCTTCGCCATCGGCACGGCGGGGAGCTGCACCCTGGTGCTGCAGACGGTGCTGCCGGCCCTGTGGTTCGCCGACGGCCCCAGCTCCCTGACGGTCAGCGGCGGCACCCATAACCCCGCGGCGCCGCCGGCGGACTTCCTGATCCGCAGTTGGCAACCGCTGATGCGGGCCATGGGTGTGGACATGGACATTCAACTGGTCCGCCACGGTTTCTATCCGGCCGGCGGCGGCGAAATCACGGCGGCGGTCAGGCCGGTGCCGGCCCTGGGCCATCTGCAACTGGCGCGCAAAGGCGAGTTCGTCGCCGGCAAGGCCATCGGCGTGGTCGCCGGCGTGCCCACCGACGTGGCCGTCCGCGAGCTTGACCGCGTCGAGGCGCAGTTGGGCAAGCTGGACCGGGAGACGCGCCTGCTGCCCTCCCGGGAGGGGCCGGGCAATGTGCTGATGGTGGAACTGGTCTATGCGGGGATCACCGCCGTGTTCACCGGTTTCGGCGAGCGCGGACTCCCCGCGGAGCAGGTGGCCGACCAGGTGGCCAAGGCCGCGCATCTTTACCGGGATGCGCCGGCGGCGGTGGACGAGCATCTGGCCGACCAGCTTCTGGCGCCCATGGCCCTGGCCGGAGGAGGAAGCTTCTCGACCACCGGCTTGTCGTCCCACTTCCAGACGAACCGGGAGGTGGTCATGGCGTTCTTGCCGGTCGCCATCCTCACGCGGGAAGAAGAGGGGATGACCTGGGTGGCCCTGAGCCGGAGATGACGCGGGCCGATGCGCCTCGCGTCCACGGCAGGGGTGGTGTCGGGCTGGAACGGACCCAGGGCCCGGGATGGCGGCCGCCGGTGTGGCGTTCGGCCACGGCCGGATAGCCATGCCTCGCGCGGGGCTAAGCGATCGCGACGGCGCCATTCCGCGCGCCGCGGGTGGCAGGGGCGATACCCGGGCGGGCATGACCGCAAGCCAAAAGCCCGCATAAGGTTTTCATGGCCGGTCCAGGCCTTTATCCTGTGCCGACCCCGCATGATTCCGCTACAGCAAAGACCAATGAATAAACACAACTCCCCCAGCCATCTCCGGCCTTTGCGCGCCAGCCATCCCACCTCCGAACTGTTCCGCCTGCCGCCCCTGGGCATGGACGACGAGGCGCTGGCGCTGGATATCCGCCGCTATTTCGGCACCTACCTGGGGCGCGACCACCACTGCCGTTCCACCCACTATCCCTATCAAGCGCTGGCGCTGAGCTTGCGCGACCGCCTGATGGAGCGTTGGAAACGCAGCCGCTATGCCTACGAGCAGCAGGATGCGAAGCACGCCTACTACCTCTCCCTGGAATTCCTGATGGGGCGCACCCTCAGCAACGCGCTGCTCAACCTCGACCTGGGCGCGGCGGCGGACACGGCGCTGCGCCGCCTCGGCCTGGATCTGGAGGAGATGATCGACGTGGAAAACGACGCCGGCCTGGGCAACGGCGGCCTGGGGCGTCTCGCCGCCTGCTTCCTGGACAGTTGCGCCACGCTCCAGTTGCCGGTGATGGGCTACGGCATCCGCTACGAATACGGCATGTTCCGCCAGCGCATCGAGGACGGGCGCCAGGCGGAGGAGCCGGACCACTGGCTGCGCGAGGGCAACCCCTGGGAACTGGAGCGGCCCGAACACACGCGGCGCATCCAGTACGGCGGCCGCACCGAGACCTTCCAGGGCGTCGACGGCCGCCAGCACGTGCGCTGGGTGGACAGCTACGACGTGCTGGCCGTGCCTTACGACATCCCGATTCCCGGCTACCACAACGACACGGTCAACGTGCTGCGCCTGTGGAGCGCGGCGGCCACCGACGAATTCGACCTGGGCGAGTTCAACGCCGGCTCCTATCCGGAATCGGTGGCGGCGAAGAACGCGGCCGAGAACATCACCATGGTGCTGTATCCCAACGACACCAGCGAGAACGGCAAGGAACTGCGCCTGCGCCAGCAGTACTTCCTCGCCTCGGCCAGCCTGCAGGACGTGCTGGAGCGCTGGGAACACCACAATGGCGACGATTTCTCCCGCTTCGCCGAGAAGAACTGCTTCCAGCTCAACGACACCCACCCGAGCTGCGCGGTGCCCGAGCTGATGCGCCTGCTCATCGACGAGCACGGCCTGGAATGGAAGCCGGCCTGGGAGATCACGCGCCGGACCATGGCCTACACCAACCACACCCTGTTGCCGGAAGCCCTGGAGAAATGGCCGGTGCGCCTGTTCGCCCAGCTTCTGCCGCGCATCCTGGAGATCATCTACGAGATCAACGCCCGCTTCCTGTTGGAAGTGGCGCGGCGCTGGCCGGGAGACGGCGAGCGGCTCGCGCGCATGTCCCTGATCGAGGAAGGCCCGGCGCCCCAGGTGCGCATGGCCTATCTCGCCATCGTCGGCAGCTACTCGGTGAACGGCGTCGCGGAACTGCATTCCGATCTGCTGCGCAAAGGGCTGTTCCGCGACTTCCACGAACTCTGGCCCGAAAAGTTCAACAACAAGACCAACGGCGTCACCCAGCGCCGCTGGCTGGCCTCGGCGAACCCCGGGCTGGCGCGGCTCTTGGACGAAACCATCGGCGACGGTTGGGTGACCCGCCTGGACGAGTTGAAGGGCCTCGCCCGCCATGCCGACGACGCGGCCTTCCGCGCCCGCTGGCATGAGGTGAAACGCGCCAACAAGGTCCGCCTCGCCGCCTTGGTGAAGCGGGACTGCAAGGTGAGCTTCGACCCGGACGCCCTGTTCGACGTACAGGTGAAACGCATCCATGAATACAAGCGCCAACTGCTCAACATCCTGCATGTCATCCATCTCTACGCCCGTCTGAAGAACGGCGAGGAGCGGGACTGGACGCCGCGTTGCGTGCTGATCGGCGGCAAGGCCGCGCCTGGCTATTTCATGGCCAAGCGCATCATCAGCCTGGTGTGCAAGGTGGCCGAGATGGTCAACGGCGACGAGCAGGTGGGAAACCGGCTCAAGGTGGCCTTCCTGCCCAACTACCGGGTGTCGGCGATGGAGATCATCGCCCCGGGCACGGACCTTTCCGAGCAGATTTCCACCGCCGGCAAGGAAGCCTCCGGCACCGGCAACATGAAGTTCATGATGAACGGCGCGGTCACCATCGGCACCCTGGACGGCGCCAACATCGAGATCCGCGAGGAAGTGGGGGAAGAAAACTTCTTCCTGTTCGGCCTCACCGCCGAGGAAGTGGAGGCCGCCCGCGCCCATTACGATCCCAACGGCATCATCGAGGCGGACAAGGATCTGAAGCGGGTCATGGCGTTGCTGGAATCCGGCCACTTCAACCCGTTCGAGCCGGGCCTGTTCGATCCCATCGTCCACGCCATCCGCGCCGCGGAAGATCCCTGGCTGGTCGCCGCCGATTTCCGCGCCTTCGTCGACGCCCAGGAGGCCGCCGCGCGGGCCTATCGCGACCGGGAGGCCTGGACGCGCATGAGCATCCTCAACTGCGCGTGCAGCGGCAAATTCTCCACGGACCGCACCATGGAGGAATACAACGCGGAGATCTGGAAACTGACGCCGGTGGCGCCGGCGCCGGCGGGGGATTGAGCGGGCGCCCGGCCGACGCGGTTCCCTTGCCCCGCCGCGCGCGGCGGGGCAAGGCGCCGACAGCCGATACGCTTACTTCATCCCGCGTCCGCGCCAGAGCAGGTAGACCACCGGGATCACGAACATGGACAGCAGCGGCGCGGTGACCATGCCGCCCACCATGGGCGCGGCGATGCGGCGCATCACCTCGCTGCCGGTGCCGGAGCCCAGCATGATGGGCAGCAGGCCGGCCATGATGACCGCCACGGTCATGGCCTTGGGCCGCACCCGCAGCACCGCGCCCTCGACGATGGCGGCCATGAGATCGGCCCGGGTGTTGAAGCGGCCCTCGGCCTGGCGCGTCTTCACCGCCTGGTCCAGGTAGATCAGCATGATGACGCCGAACTCCGCCGCCACCCCGGCCAGGGCAATGAAGCCCACCGCCACCGCCACCGACATGTTGTAGCCCAGCAGATAAAGCAGCCAGTAGCCGCCGATCAGGGCGAAGGGCAGGGAGGTCATGATCAGCAGCGGCTGCCACAAGGTGCGGAAGGTCATGAACAGCAGCAGGAAGATGATGCCCAGGGTCAGCGGCAGCACCAGCTTCAGCCGCGCTTCCGCCCGCTCCAGGTATTCGTACTGGCCTGACCAGGCGATGGAGTAGCCGGGCGGCAGTTCCACCTGCTTCGCCACGGCCGCCTGCGCATCCTTCACATAGCTGCCCAGGTCCTGGCCCTTGATGTCCACGAAGATCCAGCCGTTGGGCCGGGCGTTCTCGCTTTTCAGCATGGGCGGGCCGTCGGAGATGGTCAGTTTGGCCACCGCGCTAAGCGGAACGTTGGCGCCCTGGGCGGTGATCAGGGGCAGTTGTCCCAGGCGCTCGACGCTGTCGCGCAACTCGCGCGGGAAGCGCACCTGGATGGGATAGCGCTCCAACCCCTCCACCGTCTCCGCCACCGTCGCGCCGCCCACCGCGATGCTGACCAGTTCCTGCACGTCGGCGATGTTGAGGCCGAAGCGGGCGGCGGCGTCCCGGTCGATGTCCACGTTCAGGTAGCGGCCCGAGGTGACCCGCTCGGCGAAGGCGCTGGCGGTGCCCGGCAGGGTTTTCAGCGCCGCCTCCACCTGGGTGCCCACCTGCTGGATCACGTCCAGATCCGGCCCGGCGATCTTGACGCCCACCGGACTGCGGATGCCCGTCGCCAGCATGTCGATGCGCGTGCGGATGGGCTGCACCCACAGATTGGCCAGGCCGGGAATGCGCACGTTGCGGTCCAACTCATCGGTGATGTCCTTCAGGGTCACGCCGGGGCGCCATTCCGACGGATCCTTGAGCTGGATGGTGGTCTCGATCATGGTCAGCGGCGCCGGGTCGGTGGCCGAGTCGGCGCGGCCGATCTTGCCGAACACGCTTTTGATCTCCGGCACGGTCTTGGTGAGCCGGTCGGACAACTGCAACAGCTCCGCCGCCTTGGAGGGGGACAGGCCGGGCAGGGTGGTGGGCATGGCGAGCAGATCGCCTTCGTTCAGGGGCGGGATGAATTCCGCCCCCACCTTCGACACCGGATACCAGGTCGCCGCCAGCAACAGCGCCGCCACCAGCAGGTTCAGCCAGGGCCCGCGCAGGGCGATGCCGATCAGGGGCCGGTAGAGGGCGATCAGCAGGCGGTTGATGGGGTTCTTGTTTTCCGCCGGGATCTTGCCCCGGATGAACCAGCCCATGAGTACCGGGATCAGCGTCACCGACAAGCCGGCCGCCGCCGCCATGGCGTAGGTCTTGGTGTAGGCCAGCGGCGCGAACAGGCGGCCCTCCTGGGCCTCCAGGGTGAATACCGGCAGGAAGCTCACCGTGATGATGAGCAGGCTGAAGAACAGGGCCGGGCCGACCTCCGCCGCCGAGGCGGCGGCGATGGCGAAGTAGTCGGGCTTGGGTTGTGGAGCGCGTGGGCTTCCCCCCTCCCTGCCCTCCCCCGTGAACGGGGGAGGGTTCAAGAGTTCGCCGCGTGCTATTGCCTGCGCGCTCTTTTCTCCCTCCCCCGCGCGCGGGGGAGGGTTGGGGTAGGGGGAACCCCCTTGCGCATGCCACCATGCCTCCAGATGTTTGTGGGCGTTCTCGATCATGACGATGGCCGCGTCCACCATGGCGCCGATGGCGATGGCGATACCGCCCAGGGACATGATGTTGGCGTTGATGCCCTGGTGGCGCATGACGATGAAGGCGATCAGGATGCCCAGGGGCAGGGAGACGATGGCCACCAGGCTGGAGCGCAGGTGGAACAGGAACAGCATGCACACCAGGGCGACGACGACGAATTCCTCCGCCAGCTTGTGGGTCAGGGTTTCCACCGAGCGCTTGATGAGGCCGGAGCGGTCGTAGGTGGGCACGATCTCCACGCCCGGCGGCAGGCTCTTCTTCAGGGCCGCGAGCTTGGCCTTGACCGCGTCGATGGTGTCCAGCGCGTTGCCGCCGGAACGCATGACGATGACGCCGCCCACCACCTCGCCCTGGCCGTCCAGTTCGGCGATGCCCCGGCGCATCTGCGGCCCGGTCTGCACCCGCGCCACGTCGCGCAACTGGATCGGAATGCCGTTCGGCCCCAGGCCCACGGGGACCTTCTCGAAATCCTCCAGGGTCTTCAGGTAGCCGCTGGCGCGCACCATGTATTCCGCCTCGCCCAGCTCCAGGATCGAGCCGCCCGCCTCCTGGTTGGCCCGGCGCACCGCGCCGACGATATGGGACAAAGGCATGTTCAGGGCGCGCATGCGTTCCGGATCGATGAGGATCTGGTACTGCTTCACCATGCCGCCGATGGTGGCCACCTCCGCCACGTTGGGCAGGCCCTGCAGTTCGAACTTGAGGAACCAGTCCTGCAAGGAGCGCAACTGGGCCAGATCGTGCTTGCCGGTCTTGTCCACCAGGGCGTACTCGTAGATCCAGCCGACGCCGGTGGCGTCCGGCCCGATGGCCGGCTTCGCCGCCGCCGGCAGCTTGCTCGCCGCCGTGTTCAGGTACTCCAGCACCCGGGAACGGGCCCAGTAGAGATCGGTGCCGTCCTCGAACAGGATGTAGACGTAGGAATCCCCGAACATGGAATAACCGCGCACCACCTTCGCCCCCGGCACCGCCATCATGGTGGTGGCGAGCGGGTAGGTGACCTGGTCCTCCACCACCCGCGGCGCCTGCCCGGGGAAGGGCGTGCGGATGATGACCTGCACGTCGGACAGGTCGGGGATCGCGTCGAGCGGAGTCTTCATGACCGAGACGACGCCCCAGGCGGTGGCCATGAGGGTGGCGATGAGCACCAACAGACGGTTCGCCACGGACCAGTGGATGAGTTTGGCGATCATGGGTTGGTCCCCCCACCCCAACCCTCCCCCGCAGGCGGGGGAGGGGGCTGTGTAGCGGCTATGTTTTCCATGGCAGGGCAGGCGAGCTTATCAACCATTCCCTCCCCCGCGAGCGGGGGAGGGCTAGGGAGGGGGGAAACCAGCGCCGCCAGAATCCTCTCCAACACCCCGACCAAATTCCCCAATACCTCGTTGTTCCAGAAGCGCAGAACCCGATATTCCTGACTTTCCATATAAGCATCCCGCCGCGAGTCGTACTGAGCGGCGCTCTGGTGCTGCCCGCCATCCACCTCGACCACGAGCCGCCTTTCCAAACATACGAAGTCCGCTATGTACGTCCCCATGACAACCTGGCGACGGAAGCGGCATCCACCCAATTGTTTACCGCGCAGGGAGTGCCAGAGTCGTTGCTCCGCATCGCTCATCGCGCCGCGCAACGCCTTCGCACGGCCACTCAATACTCGCTGGGCTTCTCTCATCTCATCGCCCTCCATGCCCCGCCTGTCCCGCTTGCGAGGGAGGGGATGCACGTGGCCGTATCGCCACCACCGGGAAGTCGCCGTCCTCCTTGACCAGATCGAACTCCACCTGCTCGCCCTTCTTCAGGCCTTTCAGGATGGCCGGGTCCTTCACGGTGAATGCCATGGTCATGCCAGGCCAATCCAGGCTGGGGATGGGCTCGTGCTGCATCTCCAGCTCGCCTTTCGCGGCGTCCACCTGGGTGATCATGCCGCTGCCGGTGTGGATGCGCCGCGCGCTTTCGCCCGGGGCGCCCAGTTTGTCCAGCACGCCCTTCAGGTTGGCCTCCGATTCGATCAGGAACTGGCCCGAGGTGACCACCTGCTCGCCCCCTTCCAGGCCAGCCAGGATCGCGGTCTGGCCATCGCTCTGCATGCCGGTCTTCACCGCGACCGGCAGGAAATGGCCCTCGCCCTGGGCGACCAGGACGAGGCTGCGCTTGCCGGTGGCGATGACGGCCTCGCTGGGCACCAGCACCGCTTCCTCGCCCTTGCCGCCGTACAGGGTGACCTTGGCGAACATGCCCGGCTTCAGCTTGAGGCCCTTGTTGGCCATGACGATGCGGACCGGATGGGTGCGGGTGTTGCTGTTGACGGTGGGATACAGGTAATCCACCTTGCCCTCGAACACCTCGCCGGGCAGGCTGTCCACGCTGATGTCCACGCTCTTGCCGGGGGAGATCCAGGCCGCCTGGTTTTCCACGACCTCGGCGTTGACCCAGACCTGGGACAGGTCGGTGATTTCCAGGATGGGCATGCCGGCGCTGATCGCGGAGCCCTCGCGCACGACGATGCGGGAGACGATGCCGCTGCTCGGCGCGTAGTAATTCACCCGGCGCAGGGGCCTGCCGCCTTTCTCCAGGGGGGCGATCTGGTTGCCGGACAGGCCCAGGAACGTCAGCTTCTGCCGCGCGGCGTCGATCCAGCGGGCATCCTCCGGATGCTTCAGGGCGAGCAGGAATTCCTCCTGGGCCGCGTAGAGGTCGGGGCTGTAGACCTCGGCGATCAATTGGCCGCGCTGGACGGGATCGTTCATCGCGTGCACGTGCAGCACCTCGATCCAGCCACTGGTGCGGGCCTGGAGCACCTCGACGCGGTTGTCGTCCACGCGCACGTCGCCCACCGTGTCGATGCGGCGCCAGAGCTTGCCTTTCTCCGCCTGGGCGGTGCGGATGCCCAGGTTCTGCGCCACGCGCGGGTCGATGCTGACGCCGCCCTCGCCCTCGCCGCCGGCGTATTTGGGTACCAGGTCCATGTCCATGAAGGGGGACTTGCCGGGCTTGTCGAAATGCTGGTCCGGCACCATGGGGTCGTACCAGTAGAGCACGGCTTTTTCCGCCGGCTTCTCCGCCTTGGCGGACATGGCGTTCTTGTCCATGTCCTTGTCCATGCCCGGCTTGCCGGCATGCAGGGCGAACCAGGTGGCGCCGCCGCCCAGGGCGAGACCGATGACGAGAACCGCGATCAATTTGATGTTCGTGTTCATGCTTCGCTCCTCAGGATGCGCTGAAGTAACGGATCTGGACCAGGGCGCGGGCCCGGGCCACCTGCTGGGCTAGCCATTGCAGGCGCGCCTCGGTCTCGGCGCGGCGCGCCTCCAGCACGCGGCCGTAGCTGGCCCGATCGCTGCCGTAGGAAGCCAGGGCGCTTTCCGAGCGGCGGCTGGCCAGGGGCAGGATGTCCTTTTCGAAGTGGGCGATACGCGCGTTGGCCGATTGCCAGTCCGCATAAGCGGTTTCCAGCTCGGCGCGAAGGGACTGGTAACGGTCCAGGCGGATCTGCTCGGCCCGTTCCACGCTGGCCAGCTTGGAGGCCAGGCGCTTGTCCTGGCGGTTGGCGGTGAACAGGGGCAGGTCGACGCCGACGACGAAGGAGACCAGGTCGGGCCGCCCGCCGCCGCGCAGGCCGTAGCTCAGGTCCACGGACCAGTCGGGCTTGTAGGCTTCCCGCGCCAGGGCCGCGTCGGATTGGGCCACCGACACCGCCTCGTTCAGGGTGGTGAGTTCCGGATGCTGTTCCAGTTTTTCCAGCAGCTCGGCCAGGGGCGCGGGTGGGGCGGCGTCGGCGAGGACGTCGAGGGGACGCCGGGCGTCCGCCCCGATCCAGCGCGCCAGGCCGGCCTGGGCCTTGGCCCGTTGCCGGTCCAGTTCGGCTTCCCGGTCGCGGGTGGTTTCCAGCATGCCGCGCAGGGCCAGAGTTTCCTCCTGGGTGAGCTTGCCGGTCTTGTAGGCCACCTCGCTCCATTCCACTTGGCGCCGGTATTCGCTTTCCACCTGCTTGACCAGATCCTGGGCGACGCTGGGCAGGTAGACATCCAGCCAGGCCAACTGGGCATCCCGGGCGATGCGCCGGGACACGGCGGCGAGGGCCTGGTTGCCCTGGGCCGCTTCCCGTTCCAGCCGGGCGCTGGAGAGATGGCGCTTGTCGCCGCCGGGGATCACCTGGCTGACACCGACGATGGCCTGGGTCATCGCCTCCTGGGTGAAGTTGAAGGTGTCCACCGGCAGGCTCGCCAAGCCCACGCGCAGCTTGGGATCGGGCAGCTCGCCCGCGGCCGGCGCCGCTTCCGACAAGGCGTGCACCATGGCCTGCTGGGCCAGGAGCTGGGGTTGCTGGCGCAAGGCCAGCGCGGTGGTTTCCTCCAGGCTCAGATGGCGCGGAACCGGGTCCGCCGCGCAGGCGGGAAGGGGGACGCCGAACGGGATGCCAAACGGGATACCGAATGCGCCCGACAGGCAGGCGAGGCGAAGACACAAGGCCCATACCGGGCCGCTTCGGAAAGCGATATGCCGATTCATGAAACTCTCCACGCATGAGGCTGAATCCAGCCGCCATGCCACACGAAATGCCCTTAACCAGGCAGTACGGGATTGCCGTTAGAGATGCCGCGAGATGCCGCGAGATGCCGCGACTAGGCGCGGACTGGCCCTGAATGCTCAGGACAGCGATCGTGGTGGAGGGGGTTCGGGAACGGTGGAGAAGCCGAGCGCCAGGCTGTGCGCGGTCTGGGGATGGTCGGAAGGGAGGCTGGCGCGGGCGACGCCGGCGCCGGCGGTGGGAAGACAGGTGGCCATGGCGCAATGGCAGTGGCCGCCGCCGCCATGGCAGCACTTGTCGTCCGGGCTCTGCTGCGTGTGGTCGGGCATATGGTTTGGCATATGGTTGGACATATGGCAAGGCGGCGCCTGATCCTCGTCTTCCGTGCCCTGCATCATCGCCGCCATGTTGAAGGCGTTGGCCACGGGCACGAAGGCCAGGCCCAGGGCGAGGGCGATGCGCAGGAAAAGGATCAGAACGAGGCGCATGGGACGGACGCGACGCTCGCTACCGCCTTCCGGATCCCTGCGCGACGCATGCCCGGCGCGAACCGGTCGGTGTCGTCAATGCGCGGATGGCGGGGGCGTTTCATGGTGGCGGGATCGGCCTGGGTCGATGCGGATTCGCGCATCATAGCGGAACGCATGCCCGCTTGGTCAACTCGGCGGGCGGACGCTTCCCCGCGTCAGTGCGCCGTCTGGTTCATGCGCATCAGGCGCTGGGCTAGGCTGGCGATGATGCGGCGCGACAGGGGCGCCGAGTAGCGCATCAGTTCCTCCAGCATTTCCGGCGGCAGCACCAGGGCGGTGACCTCGGTTTTCGCGCGGATGGTCGCGGTGCGGGCTTCGTTCAGCAGGTAGGCCATCTCGCCCATGAGATTGCCCTCGCCCATGTCGGTCAGATGTTTTTCCCCATCCGGAAAATGCTTGTAGACGCCCACCTCGCCGGCGTACAGGAAGAAGGCATCCTGGGCGGTGTCGCCTTCCTGGATCAGGGTTTCGCCGGGCGCGTAGCCGCGCCCGTACTTGGCCAGCAAGCGGTTGGCGCGGGAAAAGACGATGGCTTCCAGCTTGTTCGCGCCCTTGCCGTCGCCGCTGAGGAACAGCTTTTCCAGGGCGGCCACGTCCACCTTGGTCAGGGCGTAGAGGAATTGCGCCCAGAAATAAAAGGCCAGGCAGGCGAAATAGGCGCCGATGAGGATGAACACCACGCCGCCCAGGGCGCCGTACAGCGCCTGATATTTTTCCACCCGGAAGAAATGGCCGAAGCCAAGGATCAGACCGGCGAGGGTCAGGATGGCGAGGCCGCTGACCACCAGGGCGGGCCGCTTGGGCGGCGGCGCCAGGGGCAGCCGGCGCAGCGCGGCGTAGAACAGGCCCCACACCGCGAGCAGGGCGAGCAGGGCGTTGAGCCCCTTGAGCAGGGCGCCTTTGCCGGCGCCGATGAGTTCGGCCGTGGCGAGATAACTGAGGGTGGCCTGGGTGACCGCCGCCAGCAGCACCAGGCCGAACACCACGGGAATGATGATCAGCGGCAGCACCCAGTTGATGACGAAGGGGCGCTTGGCATCGTCCGGGAAGATGACCCGGAACGCGCTTTGCAGGGCGTTGACCAGCCCCCGGGACGACAACAGCAGGGTAAGCAGTCCGACGCCGCCGGCGGCCACTTGCGCCTTCTGGGGAATGACGCCCAGGACGGACAGTTCGTTCAGATGGAACTGCTCGTAGAGCGCGGCCAGCAGGTACACCGCCGGGGTGGAGGTTTCCGCCAGCCGGGCCAGGTATTGGGCGCCGTAGGTCAGCAGCAGCACCAGGGGCGCGGCGGACAGCAGGAAATAGAAGGCGGTCGCGGCGGCGTGGTTTTGCAGTTCGTTCTTCACGAACAGCCGCCAGGCGGTGTAGGCCGTCTGCAGGAACCAATCCAGGCGGTTTTGTTGCATGTCGTTGAGACGGGCGGTCATGGGGGAGGGGAGCGGGAATCCTGGTCGGGACGGTAAAATGCGCCATTTTCGCCGCCAGGAAAACCCCATGTCCCTCGTCCGCGCCTTTCCCGCCCTGCGCCCCGCCCCCGGCCGTACCCCGGAGGTGATCGCGCCGCCCTACGACGTGCTGAATACCGAGGAGGCCCGCGTGCTGGCGGCGGGCCGGCCCTGGAGCTTCCTGCATATCTCCAAGCCGGAGATCGACCTGCCCGTGGGCACCGATCCCTACGCCCCCGAGGTCTACGCGACAGCCGCCGCAAACCTGCGGAAGATGATCGCGGCCGACGTGCTCAAGCAGGACGACCAGGCCTGCTACTACGCCTATCGCCTGATCATGGGCGAGCACGTGCAAGTGGGCCTGGTGGCCGCCGCCAGCGTCGCCGACTACGACATCAACCGCATCCGCAAGCACGAGTTCACCCGGCCCGACAAGGAGGACGACCGGGTGCGCCAGGTGGACGCCCTCGACGCCCAGACCGGCCCGGTGCTGCTCGCCTATCCGCACCAGCCGGAGGTGGACAGCATCCTGGCCGCCGCCACCCAACAGACGCCGGACGCCGACGGCATGGCCGACTGGGTGGCGGGCGGCGGCGTGCGCCACACCCTGTGGGTGATCCGCGACGCGGGCGCCATCGCCCGCCTCACCGAGCTGTTCGACGCCATGCCGGCGCTGTACATCGCCGACGGCCACCACCGTTCCGCCGCCGCCTCCCGCGTGTGCGCGGCGCGCAAGGCGGCGAACCCGAGGCACGCCGGCGACGAGGCCTACAACTACTTCCTGTCGGTGATCTTCCCGCACCACCAGATGCGCATCCTGGATTACAACCGGGTCATCAAGGACTTGAACGGTTTGTCCGAGCCGGACTTCATGGCCAGGGTGGCGGAGAACTTCATGATCGAGATGGAGGACGCGGCGGTGAAACCCGCCCGGGCCGGCGAGTTCGGCCTTTATCTCAACGGCCACTGGATGCGCCTGACCGTCCGCGCCGACCTGATCCCGCGCGACCCGGTGGGCCGCCTGGACGTGAGCCTGCTGCAGAACAATCTGATCGCCCCCATCCTGGGCATCGCCGACCCGCGCCGGGACAAGCGCATCGATTTCGTCGGCGGCATCCGCGGCCTGGCGGAACTGGAGCGGCGCGTGGACTCCGGCGAGATGGCCCTGGCTTTCTCCCTGCACGCCACCGGCATGGAAGACCTGATGGCGGTGGCGGACGCGAACGAGGTGATGCCGCCCAAGTCCACCTGGTTCGAGCCCAAGCTGGCCGACGGCATGGCCTCGCATATTCTCAAATGAAAACATGTGGTTACAGCGTCATCCAGTCGCGAGTTCCAATTCAACGTGACTAAAACGTGACTCATTGGGTACTGCATCCAATACTGCTACGGCGTTCCTCACTCGCTCTGGTGCCAAGTGAGCATATCGCTCTGTCATCGCGACTGAGGAATGCCCAAGTAGATCACGCACCTCGGACAACGGCACGCCAGCCGATACCAACCAGGCTGCGCATGTATGACGCAAGTCATGGAACCGGAAGTTCTCGATTCCTGCCTTCTCGCAAGCGGCGAGAAAGCCCTTGCGTGCGTCATTGATGCGTTTCCCGTTCTGCTTGCAGAACACCCATGGTGAGTCGGGGCAATGAGTCGCTCGGTATCGTGCCTGAGCTATGATTGCCTCGCGTGCCGTTCTGTTCATCGGCACGCTTCTCCGCTTTCCGCTTTTGGTGTGATGCGCTTCCAAGTGGATCAAACCAGCATGAAGGTCGACCCGCTTCCACTCCAAGCCAAGCATTTCTTCCCGTCTCATGCCCGTGTTGAGAGCAAGTGTGAACAGGTCCGCCAGGTATGCTGAGCGTGATTCTTTTGCTGCCGCCAGCAGTCGGACGGATTCATCACGGGTGATCCACCTTACCCTCGCCTCGGGCTCTTTGAGCATTCGGCCGGTGACTGGGTTGGGTAACCCCCATTCCAGCTTGTTGCGGACATGGTTGATCGCTGCTGACAGCACTTCAAGCTCGCGATTGATCGAGCTATTCGCCAGCCCATCCTCCCGGCGTCGGTAGATATGGGCGGCGATATCCGCAGCTCTCAGTTCTTCCATGGCCCGACCAGCAAAGGACGTGCGCAACTCCTTGACGAAACAACGGATGGACTCAGCACTGCGTCGATTTACTGCCTCGCGCATGTACTCCACCATCACGTCCTCAAAACTACGCGATGGCTCCCGATTCCAATGTTTGACCTCGTGGGCCTCCAGTTTCCACTTGGCTAACAGCGCTTCCGCTTCTCTGCGGCCTGCGGTTGATTTACGGATGCCAGTAGAGCATCTAACTCTCTGGCCGCTTGCGTCGGTGTACGACGCCCAGTAGTACGGAGAGTCAGAACGTTCGAAGATCCCGTCCTGGTCTCGTTTGCGTTTTGGCATGTGCCCTCCTTCAGCACACCCTGCCCCGCGCTTAAATTATGCGCGGATTGCGTGTGACGTTCTACCCATTCGCGGACGGCATTCGCCGGCAGCATGATGCGGCGACCAACCGATACGGTCGGCAATTCCCCGCGTTCCACCATGCGGCGAACTGTTCGTGTGGAGACTTCCCCAAGTTGGTGCGCGGCTTCCTCCAGACTCCAGAGCAGTACTGTCATGGCTGTTCCAGATGTTTGAGTGTTATTCCTGCCATAGGGACTGAATTTAGAGCCCCCGCACGGATTTCAGTTGGATCGTTCGCCTTTTTCATGATGTGTACCTGCCTTTGTAAATACCTCGTTGGAAAGTATAAACAAATGCAACGGTATACATAAAGCGAAAATTAGCGGCTTTGGTCGGGTGCTTCGCAGTAACCGCGTTTGCCAACATGAACTGCCTAGATGTACTTCTTGTAATACTTGGCTTGAAGCCTTGCCAGGGTGGCGCAGGAAAGTGTCGTCGGAACAAGGATCAACAACGGATCCACATCACCAGGCCACCACAAGTAGGCGGCCGACACCACGGTTGCCATGGTCACCTGGAAGTATTTCGCGCGGTGATAGACCGTCGACGACTCGCGCCCGGCGCCGAACTTGCGCCGGGTGCGTTCGATGGCGCCGTCCACGAAAGCGAGCAGGTACATGAAGCCGATCCATGGCAGGTAGGAAACCATGATCGCGGCGCGGATCGCGATCACCTGAGAGCCGGTGAGCGTTCGACTGATGGCGAAATCCATCGAGCGGACCCCACGCAGTACGGCTTGATCGGTCAGACCCAACCGGGATTGATCTTCCTCGACGTGTCTCAATAGCCCCGGTTTGCGATAGAACCATTCCGTGATGAAGGCCGCCCAGGAGGTTGCACGGTCATGGGTCGATCCCATGAAATCCGGAGCGGCGGCCGCCCTGGCCATCTCGCGGTCGATGATCGCGGCAGGGGCTTCGAGTCGATCCTTGGCATCCGCCAAAACCCACACATCGATGGCCATGCGGCCGACCAGGATTACGAAAAAACCGATCGCCAGGAAAACGGCGATCTTGAAGGGCGCCGTGATGGCCTTGGTAACCCCGATATCGATGGCCGCACCATCTCCGGCCATTACCAGCCGCTCCCTTTCCCTGGGACGGTTAACTCCCATTGCGAGGCCGTGCCATGCGCGGCGGATAGGGCGCGCATCTGGCGTGCCATGTCTTCGATGTCGGTGGGCACGCCCACTTCGTCCAGGGTATCCGCCAGGGGGATACGGATTTTCCAGAGCTGGCCGCCGTCGATCAGGGCGAATGCCTGGCCCTTGGGCAACTGGACCAGGTCGGCCGGCGTCAGCATGGGCAGACGCTCAATGGTGATGCGGTCTTCGTTGCGGCTCTGGAATTCGGCGAAGTCGGTCGGGTCGTTGGAGTCGCTGGCCATGGACGCCACCTGGATGCTGGGCACCTCGACCTCGGGCAGCTTCTCGGTCAGGATTTCGGCGGTTTCGGTGTTCTCGACCCGCAGCATGATGCGGGTGTTGAAGTTGCCGCCGATTTGCATCGCCTTGGCGGCATCGCCCACCTTGGCCTCCACGTCGTGCCAGGTCTGGGTGTAGGCGGTGACCTGGTAACCGGCGCCGCCGGCCTTGTTGACCATGGGCACGAACGAGTCGCCGACCAATTCGTTGAACTCGTCGACATGCAGCGCCAGCTTGCGCTTGCCGGGGGATAGCTGACCTGCGCCGACGCCGAACTTGTAGATCTGGCCGGCGACGCTAGTCAGGTCGGCGAACATGGCCGTGCCGATCGCGCCGGCGACCTCATGATCCGAGAGCGAGTCGAGACCGATGTAGACCACGGCGCCCTGGTTGATGACGCCCATCCAGTCGATGATCGGGCGGGGATCGTCCAGATTCGCATAGTCGGGCGAGATCAGGTCGGCGATCTTGCCGGTGGTCAGCTTCTCCAGCAGGGGGTAGAGGCTCGATACCAGCTTCTCGAAGTAGGTCCGGTCGTTGCTCAGGATAGACCGCAGGGCATCGGCCACGGGGTCGCGCAACTCGTTGTCGCGGATGAACCCCATGATCGCCATCGTCCGCAGAGATCGCCCGCTTTTCTTCGAGGCCTCGTTGAGCAGCTTCGCCTGAGCGGATTCCAGTTCCGTGACCTCGGCCTGCCAGCCTGGCCGAACTCGGTCCAGCCACCAGGTGAAATAGCGCACCGCCAGCGACTCGGTGTCCACCGCATAGGCATAGATGCTCTGGAAATCGGGGCGCTCGCCCAGGGTGGTCATGGCCTTGGCCAAGACGTTGACGAAACGCCAGACGAACTCCTTGAAGGCGGCCGAATTGCCTTCAGAAGGCAGGGGCTCGGCCGTGCGGGTGGCTACTTCGGTGATGCGTGAGAACGCCCCGATCGGGTTGTAGCGCGCCGAGATATGCGGGAAACCGAGATGGAAGACATGGAACGTTCGTCCGACCCGGCGGGCCTCGACATACATCCTGATGAGAAGATCGGCATCGCCCTTGGGGTCGAAGGCGATCACCACGTCGCCGCGCCGGATGTCCTGGGTGATCAGAAGCTCCGCGAGCCGAGTCTTGCCCACCCGGGTCGTCCCCAAAACCAGGGTGTGCCCGACTCGGCCGGATAGCGGCATGACGACCGCTTCCTCGTGCGGCTCCACCCCATGCAGGGCGGGATTGCCGCCGATATCGGGCAATGGCGCCCATCTATTCCACCAGGCCTCCCGGCGCATCAATGCGCGCAGCCTTTGGATGTTGGGGTTGGGATGATGCTCGTAATTTCGCTCGAAGCGCCGCAGGGTCCGGTACAGCCAGGAGGGCTCGACGTAGCGCCGGTTCCTCGGCTGCATCGCATCGTTCAGCCGGCGCGTGTGGAGTGCCGTCCAGCGAAAGCCCATGCCCAGGAACAGCACTTCATTGCTCCAGGGAATGTCGTTCGGCTTCAGGGTATACCGCTTCAGGAGGCGTAGGTTGCCCTGGTAGCGAATCACTTCCCAGGCTTGGCTGGCCCGCCAGGCCGACCCTGTCAGCAAGGCGAGGGACATGCCCCAGGACAGTTCCGGCCCCACCGGGATCCAGGGCGGGGCGGCGGCCATGACGGCGGAGCCGATGAACAAGCTTCCCGCGGAAATGAGTTCGACGGGAGGACGAAGGCGGTTCTCGATCGGATAGCTCACGGCTTTTCTGCCTTGTCCGTGCCGACGTGCTGGCTCCAGTAGCGTAGGCGTTCGTTGGCTGGCGGTACCGGATTGACGAACTGCTCTGGATTGCGCACCAGAAAGCCGTTCAGCAGGCTGCCGCCGCTATCACCGCGCCGGATCACCTGGAAACGATGGATGTTGCGACCGCGCGCAGCGGGCTGGTGCCATCCGGCCTGGGTAAAGGCCATCTGGATACCCATGCCGAGCTTGCTGGGTTCGACTTCGCCATCGACACCGGTGGCTTGGTCGCCATAGGCCTCGGCGAAGGCACGGAAGACCGCGGGCGAGACCAGCAGCATCATGGTTTCTTCCTGCTCCCTGAGATTGACCCTGACGAAATGCACCAGCGCCGTGGTGGTGTTGTAGGGCAGGCTGCCATAGGCTAGCCCCTGTTGCAGCCAGCCCATGAAGCGTAGGGCCGCATCCGATGGCGTAACACCGTTCTTGCCACTGGTCTTCTTCAAGGGCTCCTTGGGGAGGGCGACATGGGGAACCACGGCCCCAGTGAGGCGTGGAGGTTCGGCAAGCCGGGCCGGAGGGGGTTTTTCGGCGCTGGCGGAATCCTCATCGTCCAGAAATTGCCCACTGTCGGCCTCCGAGACAGCGGATGCCGTCGGTTCAGCGTTGGCCAGCTTTGGAACGTCGATGGGCAAGGCTTTTGCGTTTCCGACCGATTTGCGCGTCGGCTTGGGCGTCGCCCCGGCCAGACTCTGGACGCTGGGCAGGCGGGGCGCATTGGCCACGACGGGTGTCTCATCGGAAACAGGCTGGCTGGGAAGGGTCTTGTCAGCCGGATCGTCCATTCCCGCTGTCGCAGCCGACGGATCGGCGAGAGGACAGCCTTGGTCAGGTGTGGTTGCGACCGTTCCAGAGACCGACGTCCCAACCTTGATCCGAATCCGCCCCGCCAAAGCAGTCGGGTACAGGGATGGTTCCGGGTAGAGAAGCTCCAGAGGAAAGCGCAGCAGCGCCCCCAGGTAAAAAGTCTGACCGCACGTGAATTCGATATGGGCACCCCACACGGCGCCCTGGGTGTCCGGGTTGACCTTGCAGGCCCCATATTCCTGCCAGGTGTCGAAGAGCCGGTCGTTCATCGCCTCGCCCGGTACGGGCGCATCTGGATAGGCCAACCTGAGCCAGTCCCGGACCTCGTTGGCCAGCCGCACGGCGGCGAACCAGATATCCGCGCCATCGCAGAAACCGGCCGCACCCGGCCGGTTCAGGGGCAGGCGTCCCCCTTCCGCCAACATCGAACGCAGCGCCAGCATCAGCAGTTCGATCAACGGGGTGGCCTTGGCCACGGCGAAGCGGACCCTCGACCCCGTGGCCAAGTTGCGCCGGACGCTCTCCGCTTCCGCCGCGCGCACGATCTCGGCGATGGGCCCTTGTGTCTCGCCGGACAGGTAACCAAGCAACTGTCCAAGTAGCGTGGGATCGCTGCCGAGCCAAAGGCGCGTAATGGTGGGCACAAGCCGCTGTATCAGCTGAATGCCCAAGCGCTGATGGGCCTGATAGTCGCGCTCTGTGGCGCGCGGAAAATCCACCACATAGGCCGAGGCCTTCGCCTCCACCATAGACCCCATCAGGGCCTGCCAGGGTGCCCCGGCCGGGTGCGACTCTGAGAACAAGGTCACCCGCAAATCGGATACCGGCTTGCCGATATCGTGCAGCAGGGCGGCGATATAGATTCCCACAGTCCATAGGTGCTGGGTCCGACCCTGAGTCTCGATATCCGCGCCAGGCGGCAGGATGCGACCTTGGCGCAATTTGGCCGCATGCTGGAGAGTTTCCACCGTGTGCACGAACAATCCACCGGGCTCGGCGTGGTGATGCGCCTCAGAGGCGGGAAGTTGCTGAACCATTTCCGCCACCGCCTGGACGACAGGCACCACATGGGTTTGCCAAGTCGGGTCGGTGAGGCCGGAATCGCGTCGGACCTCAATGAGTAGCGGCGCCACGCCGGTCATGGCGATGATCCGTTCGGCATTCAGAACGGGGAGTGCGGTCGCGGGCCAGCGGGCGGGGGAGGGCGGAAGAGGCGGGTTGGGTTCGGGGATATCGCCCTGACCTGGGCGACGGTTCAGCCACCACGTCGCGGCAACACCTAGAGCAACCGCCGGAAGGGCGGCCAGGACAAACTCAGCGGACTCCATGCCGGCGCACCCGGTTCAGCAGAGGGCGGGCGGTCCAACGTTTGGGGCAGGGGGACTTGAGCATGGCGGGCAGCTTAGGCCCTGGATTGCTCAGGAATAAGTGCAAAGAATTGGACGAATTCTACGGATGGTCGGTGTGCAGAATGGCTACCCATTTTTTTGTCGCACGCAGCATCATGTAGACATTGGGCGTGGAGTTGTCACGGAATTGACAGTGCAAACCCACCTCTCTAAGCTGTCGAACGTTCGTTCGTTCGATTGCTTGCAAGATGCCCACCGACCAAGACTACCTGTCCCAGCTCCAGGATTACTACGCCGACCACCGCGCCTTGCCTTCCCTGGCCAGTCTAGGGCAGCTGGTCGGCTTGCGCTCCAAGTCCTCGGCGGCGGCCCTCGCGAACCGACTCAAGCTGGCCGGCTACCTCACCACAACACCGGACCGCCGCTTGGCGCCCACTGAGGCTTTTTTTGCCCGCCCGGTGATCGATACCGTGCGGGCCGGCCTGCCCCAGCCGGCCAACGACGCCGGTTTCGATGGCCTGGCCATCGACAGCTACCTGGTCGCCCGGCCAAGCCGAACAGTGCTGCTGGTGGTTAAGGGCGACTCCATGGTCGAGGCTGGCCTGATCGAGGGTGACCACATCATCGTCGATCGCGCCCAACCAGCCGCCATGGGCGACATCGTGGTCGCCATCGTCGACAACCAATTCACCGTGAAATACCTGTCTAAGGACAAGCGCGGAGTGTTCCTCAAGCCGGGCAACCCGGCTTATCCGCCCATCCGTCCTGAGGCTGAATTGGAGATCTACGGCGTCGTCACCGGCAGCTTCCGGAAGTACCGATGAACGCGCCATTCCTGCTGCCGGCGGAGTCGCCCGGCCGGGTCCTGCTTCCCCTGTTCGGTTGCCACATTCCCGCCGGCTTTCCCTCGCCGGCGGATGACTACGTCGAGGACCGCCTGGACCTCAATGAGCTCCTGATCCAGCGTCAGGAGGCGACTTACTTCCTGCGCGTACAGGGCGACTCCATGGTGGGCGCCGGCATCCATCCGGGTGACCTCATCGTGGTGGACCGTTCAATCAATGCCCAGGATGGTCATGTCGTGGTGGCCGAGGTGGACGGGGCACTCACTGTGAAGCGACTGCGCTACCGTCTCGGCATGCCGGAGCTGCACCCCGAGAACCCCGCCTATCCGGTGATCCGCTTCAAGGAAGGCCAGGAGCTGCGCGTCTGGGGAGTGGTCACCAGTTCCGTCCACGCCGTTCTCTGAAGTTCCCCATGTTCGCCCTGGTGGACGGCAACAATTTCTACGTCTCGTGCGAACGGGTTTTCAATCCCAAGCTCAACGGCAAACCCGTGGTAGTGCTGTCCAACAATGACGGCTGCGTGGTGGCCCGCAGCAATGAGGTGAAGGCCTTGGGCGTGAAGATGGGTACGCCCTGGTTCCAGTTGAAGGACCTCGCCAATCAGCACGGTATCCAGGCCCTGTCGAGCAACTACGGCCTGTACGCCGACATGAGCAGCCGGATGATGACCGTGCTGGGCCGCTATGCGCCGGACCAGGAGGTGTATTCCATTGACGAGTGCTTCCTCGGCTTCGACGGCTTCCGTCATTTCGACCTGATCGAGCATAGCCAGCGCCTGCGCCAGGAAGTCCTGCAATGGGTTGGCATTCCGGTCTGCGTCGGCATTGGCACTACCAAGACGCTGGCCAAGCTGGCCAACCACTGCGCCAAGAAGAACCTTGCCGGTGCGGACAGCGTGTGCGACCTGACCCAACTCAATGACGCGGAACGATCCCGGCTGTTCGCCACCATTCCAGTCAACGAGGTCTGGGGCGTCGGCCGGCGCCTGACCGAGCAGTTGGCTGCCCGGAACATCCACACCGTGGAGCAGCTACGAACGGCAGACGCCGAGACCCTGCGGCAGGCCTTCTCGGTGGTGCTGGAACGCACGGTCCGGGAACTCAATGGCATCGCCTGCCTGGACCTGGAGGTGGTGGCCCCGAACAAGCAGCAGATCATCTCGTCCCGTTCCTTCGGTGCCTACGTCTATACCCTGGCCGAACTCATGGAGGCGGTGGCCCTGTACATGAGCCGGGCGGCTGAGAAGCTGCGCCGGCAGGGCTCGATGGCGGGCATGGTCCAGGTCTATATCCGCACCAACCCGTTCAAGGACAACGCCCCGCAGTACCAACGCGGCGTGAATATCCCACTGCCCGAAGCCACCGACGACACCCTGCGCCTGATCCGGGCCGCACACTGGGGCCTGAAGCGGATATTCCGACCTGGCTTTGCCTACCAGAATGCTGGCGTGGCGCTGATGGACCTGCGCCCGGCCAGCCAGATGCAGATGAGCCTGTTCCAGACAGCACACAACCGGCAATCTCTCATGCTGGTGATGGACCAGGTCAATGCGATGTTCGGTCGCGGCACGCTACGTAGTGGGGCGGAAGGTATCCAGCCGGCCTGGAGGATGAAGCGGGATCGGATGTCGCCGGCCTACACCACGCGCTGGGACGAGTTGGCCATCGTGGCCTAGGCGAGGCTGGCACGATGCGGCAAACTGGGCCGACCAACCGATTTAGATAATCCCATGTGCGGACGCTTCGCCCTCAAGTCACCCCCTGCCAAGCTGGTCGAACGCTTCGGCCTGGATGAATGCGCGGACTTCACTCCTCATTACAACATCCCGCCCGGCACCGACATCCCGGTAATCCGCCAATCGCCGGAGGGCAAGCGAGTGCTGCACCTTTTACGCTGGGGCCTGGTACCTCATTGGGCGAAGGATCCCAGCATCGGTAACAAGCTGAGTAATGCCCGTGGCGAGTCCGTGGCCGAGAAGCCGAGTTTCCGGGATGCTTTCCGGCGCCGTCGATGCCTCATCCCCGCGGACGGATTCTACGAGTGGAAGACCGATGGCAAAGTGAAACAGCCCTATTTCATCAGCCTGAAGTCGGGCGAGCCCCTGGCCATGGGTGGCCTCTGGGAAAGCTGGCGCAGACCAGATGGCGAGATACTGCGCACCGCCTGCATCATTACCACTGGGCCGAACGACGTCATGGAACCCATCCACGACCGGATGCCGGTGATCCTGCGGACCGAGGACTGGCAGGCTTGGCTGGAGGCGCCTGTCGAAGACATCCAGCCCTTAGTCTGTCCCTGCGAGTCCGATGCTATGCAGGTCTGGCCAGTGGATCGGCGTGTGAGCCGCACTGTTGATGACGACGCGGGGCTGATTGAGCCGATCACCGCATGAAGCGGGAACGCCAAGTTGTTCTCCAGCTAGGTTCGATCGGTAGACGTCTCTAAGTCGGCCGATCCGGACTGTCGGTGACCAGCCATCATCGGACTGAAGTGCCACGGTTACCTGTCACTCAGGAGGAATCCGTAGCGAACGGCAGCTTCCACACCCCCGAGCTCACAAACGCCTCACTGCTGTAATGCTGGCAGAAAGTCACGCTTCCAAGTAAGGTAAGCCACCTACGAAACAAGGGAACATTGGAGCGAGAAGACCGATAGTCAGCTCAGCCTGTCTTATCAGCAGATACAGCAGACCGAGAGGACCGTCCGACTGGTGGGTGAGATTCCCCCCAACAACGATAGCCACATTAACGCAGCACTTCAGACCAAGGAGGTGAACATGAAGAAAACAACCTTCAAATTTAACTTCGTAGTTGGCTGGGCTGTAGCACTGTCGGTCTTCGTTGGCGCTGGAGGCGCACAGCTATGCTGTGCTCGATCCAATGCTTCTTTGGCATAGGCCAAGTAGTCGGCCAAAGCCGACCTTGAGTTTCTGACCCGTATCGGCCTGCTAAGCGCCATATAGCAGCTATTCCCACAGCATGCCGAATCACTACTAGCAGTTTTAAGTCATATAATGAAAAAAAATTAAGGGACTTAGGGGGCGTAGTTGGATACAACAACTGGATCGTCAGGTAGTAACCCTCTCGCCGCAGCACAGCGAGAGACGGTTGGTGCACAAACGTTCGAGAAGTACGAATACCAATACCACTGGGCGCTCTGCCGAATTCTTGGTGCTCACGAAAACTCTGACGATTACGTTGTCTTTATAGAGCTGCATGAGGACGTGGTGTTGGCGACTTCGACCGATGAATCCGTCGCACGGTTTGAATTCAATCAGGTCAAAAATGTCAGCGCTACACCCTGGAACCAGAAGAAATTGACTTCGGTCCCAAAGGCCACCACCAAAAAAGTTACAAACTCAATTCTTGGGAAAATGCTTCAAGGGGTTCGTAAAAAGCCCTTTGTCGAAAAGCTGAGTTCGCTCGATTTAGTTGCGACCTGCGGCTTCAACCTGCCTCCTAAAAAGGATGGCCTAAAGCTCTCAATCATTTCGATTGGTGAACTCCACGATGACTGCCTGAAAGACATCCAGGCTGCAATCGACAAGGAGCTTGGCACCTACCCCATCCCTAAAACCTTGAGGTTCATTACACCCGATCTACCTGCCTCCGGCTTTCAGGATGTAGCTATTGGCCGAATTTCCAAGCTTGTCGACGTGAAAGCTCCTGGGGCTAAGTGCAACGCATCAACAATCTATCGCGTGCTAATTGACGACTTGCATCGCAAGGGAACTGTGGCGTTTGACTTTACTGAATGGAACAACCTCGTAAAGAACAAAGGAACCACTCACAGCGACGTTGAGAGAATTATTTCGTCATACACGGAAAGCAAGGGTATTGAGGCCTTTTTGCAGGACTTCGAAGATATCCTTAAAGATTTGGAACTGAAATCAAACAAGCGCATTCAGGTTCGCAGAGCTTTTGAGCGCTACCACAATGCAGTGCGGCTGGAGCGCACCTTGATTGCAATTGACAACCATCAAGCAGTCAATGATGCGGTGGAACGCAACTTTGAATCATTCGAAGAACAAGGGGTGAAAGAGTTTATGGAGCAGGCATTAGCGTCCTTGCCCGAGACGACCCAAAAGAACCTTGTCGATTTGGAATCAACTCAGGCCGCGATCATCTACGAGCTGTTGAGCAAATGCCATGAAAAATGAGCCGACCATCGACAACTTCAAACTGCTGATTAGAAATCTCAGGACAAAGCAGCATGAAATACTTAGCATTCAAACGACTGGTAGTAGCGTCCGATACCCTAAAGTCCGGAAATCAGTTCGAGTTCAAACCCCGCTTCAACCTAATAACGGCGAACGACAATAGTTTTGGAAAATCAACTCTAGCCAAATTGCTGTTCTGGACATTGGGTGGAGACCCGGTGCTGGATGTCACATGGACATCGTTTGATGTTCGCTGCTTGGTTGATTTCAGTGTTGGCAACGAGACCTATCAGGCTGGACGATACGGAAATATAATGTTCCTCCGTCGTCCGAATGACCAATGGGAAAAATTCCCCAAGATCACTGGCGCGTACTCAGAGGCATTTGCCGAAATCGTTGGTTTTGAGGCCCTGTTACCAAACAGGAGCGATGCAACCAAACTTGAAACCCCTCCCCCTGCTTTCTACTTCCTGCCTTTCTACGTAGATCAGCAGCGCAGTTGGTCTGAAGCATGGAATGGCTTCATCAATCTTGAGCAATATTCCAAGTGGCAAAAGACCATCATCGAATATCACACAGGATATTTGTTGCCCGAATTTTTCACGTTCGAAGAGCAAATTGCAGCTCGGAACCTTGAGAAAAAAACGGCAGAGGTCGAGGTCAGGAGGATTGAGACTGCGATTGAGGTAGTCAAAATGTACCTGCCGACATCGAGCAAAACCGTTGCCCTATCAAAGGGAGAGTTCGACACCCTCGCAGCCGAGGTTTCTGAAGACATCGCAAAACTTCAAGCTAAGCAAGAAGAACTGCTTGGGACGATTGCCGAAATCCAAACGGAACGCCTCTATTCGCAGAGTCAGCTTGATCTGGCGAAGCTGGCATCTGCTGAGCTTGAAAAGGATTACACCTTCTCTGTCGAATGTGTCGAAGGCGAGTCCCTGCTTTGCCCGCTATGTGGAACCGTACACGACAACTCGTCACCAAAGCGGGCCTCAATCCTCGCTGATAAGGACGAGGCAGACAGCCAGATAATTCAGCTCCGTGGAAAGATCGAGCACCTAGACAAAAAACTGGCCAAAAGTCAGGACCGGCTTGAGAGCACGCGTTCTGAAATTGAGGCCATCAACAACAAATACAAACCGCTTGAACCCTCGGAAACGACTGACACAGAGGCAAGCGCAGCCGAATCATCATTCCTAGACAGCATCGCATCTCGTGCAGTCCAGAAGCATGTGCAACGAACGATGGAGACCAAGACGGCCCTGATTCGAACCATCAAGTCCACGAACAGAAACTTGAGGGCCGAACAGAAAAAGCTACTGACTAAGGAAGAGCGGGAAGATCTGGATGCCGCGTTCAAAGACTCCTTGGCCAAGTATGTTGATGATCTGACGGCCCAAGGCGTCAATTTGTCACCGGTCGAGTCCCCTCTTGATTACAAGAAGCTCTACGGAAGCGGTGGAGCGGCGGAAAGCACCCGTGGCATCCTGGCCTACTACATGTCCGTTATCCGACAGGCGTACAAAGCAGAGAACGAGGCCTTTTCGGCTGTTGTGATTGACACTCCGAATCAACAGGAGCAAGCCGATTTCAACTACGAAAAGATCCTCAAGTTCCTGATGGAAAACGTTCCTTCAAACGCACAACTCATTTTGTGCGCCATGAATCGCAGCGAAATCCAGAGCTACAAGAGTGCTGCACACGTTATTGAGCTGGACGAGAAGAAGATTCTCAGAGACACGAAGTACGACGAATGCCGAGCTTTGCTCAACTTCGACGGATCAATTGTAGAAGCCGCAACCTAATCTGACGGGTTCCCGTTCCTTAGTTTCCTGCCGCCATCCCGATAGCTTAGTTCCCAGGTTGGTGTGGCACCTTACGAGAGCACCTGCTTTAATGTCTCTTCAGCGTCTTCCCTTGCAGAAGTCAGCGCCCTTGGTTGATACCAAGCCTTTGTTTTCGGGCTTAGATACTGGTCCAAGAACATGGCAGACATCTGCGGATTCATGTTCGCTTCGGCAGTCTCATGCAGGAACTCAACGAGAGCTATCTCCTTGTTGATTACGCAACCAATGAGATGTTCGAACTCCTCGATCGATGTCAGCAGTATGTTCTTCAGGGGGAGCCTTGATAGTTGTTCGAATGTCGGCCACGAGGACTTTTTCGCCGCTGGGTTGAATGCATCATCGTGAAACAATCTTCTCAAATGTTCACCTGACGAAGCGTTTATGGGCTGGCTTGCGACAACTATCAGAAAATCCTCAGTTGCTCGGGTGCAATCCCATTCCGGCGCATCAATCACTCGAATATGGTCGCTTACCTGCCAGCCTTGGCGCATGGCTTCGAGCACTCTTTTCAGTTCACGCCAAACAAGTGGCGCCCGATCGGTTGTGGTCAACTGATCAGAATAGGTCATCAGTTTTGATTCGATGAAGATGTTTGTGTTGCCGTGAGTGATGACTGCCTCAACTGCTTTTTTGTCGCCGCCAACCTTCGCCTTGTACGCCGCTTCACCCAGGTACTGGATGCCGGCCTCATCTATCAGTTCCAGGACGTATTGCTCGAACACCTTGCTGAAATCTTGGGTGTAGGCCTGTCCACGTTCTGAAAGCCTTCTGTGTACAGCTGATTCCATACCGCGAGCGAAGATAAGAGGGTGCCAAACCCTGACCTGATTGTTTGCCACTCTCAACAGGGGGAATTTCGTTAGCCAAGGTATCTCCCTCGGTTCATCCAACGGCCTTGCTGGATGGCCTTCCGCCAGCCTTAAGCGAAGTTCCTTTCGTAATTCCAGTCTCAGGCCTGGCAGGTCTCTGGTGAACTCATTCACGAATGAGGAGAAGGAGTCTCCAAAGTGCTCCTGTAGTGGTCTGAAATAATCGAGATTGTAGACAGAAGATCCATTGATAGCCGGTGCATGCAGGACGTAGCAGATGCATATGAAGCTCTCAGGCGACATGCCAAATCGCTCAATAAAGAGCTTGCGCGATGGGTGGTCACCGTCTAGCCGCGCAAGCAGCGCTGGCCACCGGATGAAGTCAAATTTGATGGCCCTTTGGAACAGAAGTTGTGGTTGCACGTACGAGCGCAACATCAGGTAGATGTTATCGATGAGTCTAGAGTTACCCCTTGTGTTGTATTTGCCGTCTTGTGCATTCCATAAATCGGCGCAGCACCTATCGAAGACATTTGGTGGGCAACTGCTTCTGCTGACCATTGGACTCATTTTGTCCTCAAGGACCAGTTTGATCAGAAGTAAAACAATCCAAGGCAGAACTGAAAGTTGATCAGGCATGCTTTTGTTGTTCACGCTATCCAAGCGGAGCAGGGCATGTTCAACAATGGATATGACTGAGTACGGGCGCAGCCGATTCCTGATAGTCTTTGTGGCCTCTTCGTAAGACGCTGAAACCGATGCCAAGGAGGTATTTGATGCGTCGGTCAATTCGTCTGATTGGCCTTGCCAACTTCGCGCTTCATCTTCCGCCATGACCAAGGCGGAACCGGTTCAGGCTCAGCCCACAGTCCTGACTTCGATGACCGTGCCATATCCTCAGCTGAAGCGTATGCAGATTGGTCCTCCGTTGATTGCTCCCGTGCATACTCTTTGTAGTGCCATGCGAGGCCGCGCCGAACCTGCTCAAGGTTCGCGTCCTCGCCACCAACTATGATCTTACCAACGAGGCGACCGTACTTGTCTCGCTTGTTCCACTCGACATTTACTGTTTGGCCATAGGCCAAGTCTGAGAGTGATTTCTTCGAGACGCTGCCGAAAGGTTGTGCTTTTTCCGGAGCGTCGATTCCGGCCAGCCTGATCTTGTGCTGAGTGTTCTGGGCGCCCAAAACCGTGACGGTATCACCATCGGTAACGCCTACGACCTTGCCTGTGAGGATGTCAGCTGAGGCAGTTAGCCAGGAAACCGAAAGCAATATGCCAAGAAGCAAATTCTTCACTTCCCACCTCCACAAATGTTTTCGCATGGAATGCCATCCTCGTCACGGTCAAAGTCGGTTCGGCCGCACTGTTTCAGATAGAACATCGCCTCTTCACAGCTTTGTATTTGTTTACAGTATCGAGGGCCACGACAAGTGAACTTGGCCTTCGCTGCCCAGATGCCCAAGCCAGTTTTCTTGGCACTGTCCTCTGCAATGACATAAGCGGTTTCGTCACAGCCACCAGGCCAGACCTTGGCCATGCCGGAGCGGACCTGTTCAAGGCCGAGGTTCCAACCATCGTCACGGATCAGTTCGGCGATCGGCGTGCCGCTCATGTCACGGCTATCCATCAGCACGCGAATAGTCCCATGTATTTCCTTCCGAAGCGCATCCCGAGATTGCACACCGAGTTTGTCAACTTTGGCAGGGGCCTCGATACAGAAAATTTTGACCGGACCCGAATAGGCCTCAGCTTTCAGCAAGCATGTTTGGCCGTCAGAGCAATCCTGGATGTCATCAGCGATTGCCCCCAAGGGCAGCGTCAGGAATGCGAGGGCAGTAAACAATGTTTTCACGTCTCTCCCGAATCTTCTTGTCCCGCTATTTATGACCGAAACCTTACCACGGTAGGCGTGGGCTTGGGACGTTCACGGAATCTGGAATGCTGTTCCTCAGTATCAATTGCTGAGGATTTGTATGCCGGCTGCTCCCGCCTAAAGAACGTGCCGAACGTGTAGGGGCTTGGGACGATAGCCACGTACAAAGGCCCCACGATAGATATTGAGTAGTACGCAAACTTCCCCTTTATCACCTTTCCGGGTGTGGCCGTAATTCCCTTCATTCTCCGTACCCCTATGTCATCCTTTCGGGCCGAACGCGAGACTCTTAGCGATCGGCCCACCCTTTGGATCGGCCCGTAACAATTGGATGTTGCCTGCCATCCCTTCTCCCCCTTCCGAAATGGCAGCGTGATCTTCCAATAATTCCGTCTCGTTTTTGTACGAATTTCCCGTGGTTCCGACCCCTATCGTGAGCGCACCGAAACGACAAGAACGACGGGATGTACAAGCGCGCTCCCCTTTACCTACTACCGATCAGCCTGGCGATCATGGCGGGGAACGCCCGCGCGGAATGCTGGCATGACGCCGCCAAGTCCTACGGCCTGGAGCCGCTGGAACTTGGGGCCATCGCCTGCGTCGAGTCGCGCTTGAACGCAGGTGCCATCAGCCCGGCCGGTGCACGCGGCGTCATGCAGGTCATGCCTTCCAATGCCCATGCCGTGGGTATGCATCCCGATCTGCTCTGGGATGCATGCACCAACATCTACATGGGGGCATTTGTGCTGGCGCAGATGAAAGCCAGATATGGCAATACCTGGGAGGCGGTCGGCGCTTACAACGCGTCATGCACGAAGTTGAAGGGCGCCGCCTGCCGCAAGGCCCGCACGCAATACGCCTGGCTGGTCTATCGCGCCCGCCAGCGGCTTGAGCGGACCGGCAAATGCACCTGATGGGCCGCGGAGACAAATCGGTGAGTCCACCCTCCGGCAAGAAGGTCACGCCAGGTTTTCGGCCCATTCTGGTTTCCGAAGAGGCCTTCGACCGGCTGAAGAAGCTGCAAAGGCTCGCATACGGTCATGACAACGACCCGAACGGGGTTCGCTTCGATCTCAAGGATGTTGCCTCGGCCGTCGTGCTGGAGGCCTTGCTGATCGACGGCTTCCCGGCACGGGTCATGGACCGCGCCGCGCGGACCGTTCTCGATTCCTTCCACCACCTCTCCAAGGAGAACGCAGTATGAAGCTCGTCAACGCCACCCTGAGCCACATGAGCCAAGCCAAGGCCGCCATCAACCGCAAGACCACCGCCTGGTACGTCGGCGGTGTCGTCGGCCTGACCGGTATGGCCAACAACGCCCTGGCCATCAACCTCGACATGAACAACGTCGGCGCCGCCACCGGTCTCGGGCCGGTATCGACCGCGATCCAGCAGTTCGCCGACATGAACACCGGCCTGAAGGCCCTGGTGATCATCATCGGTTTTCTGGTTGCCCTCGTCGGTCTGGCTGCGTTGCGCAATTTCGCCCCGGTGCTCGGCTATATCGGCTTGGCCATCTTCGCGGCGGTCGGCCTCACCGTTGCCTTCGCGGTCGCCGGGGCGGTCATCTGATACATGGACGGCAGCCGCATCCTTCGGCGACTGGACGATCCCTGGAAGCTTGGGCTCTGGGAGTTGGACGTCGCCGGGACCTTCGTCTTCTTTCTCTGCTTGGGCTTCATGAAGGGCACGATGGGGGCGTTCTTCGCGTCCATCGTGGCGGGCTATTTCGTCTGCTCGCGGATCTCCAAGTTGAAAGCGATGAGGCACACCGGGTTCCTCTGGCATTTCCTGTTCTGGTGGCTGCCCCAGGAGGCCATGTTTATTCCACGCGGCCTCCTTCCACCCTCGCACTACCGCGAGTTGGTCGGTTGATCGTGGGAAAGCAGTTATGAAGCGCGAAGCCTACGAAGCCGATGTCCAGCTGCTCATCCGGCAGAACCGTTTTCTGTGGCTCACCCTCGGGGGAATCGTCACCGCCCTGGTCCTGGCCTTGTTGGTGGCCTGGGCGGGCATGGGCGCCACCCGGACAGTCGTCACCCCGCCGAAGATCGAAAAGTCCTTCTGGATCACCGACAACACCGCCTCCGGCGAATACATCGATCAAATGGCGCAGTGGGTCTCCTACCTGACCCTCGACGTCACGGCCGACAACGTCCAGTACAAGTCCGACCTGTTGCTGAAGCTCGCCCACCCGGACTACCACGGCGCCCTGCAACAGAAACTGCGCGTCAACGCCGAAAAGATCCGGCGCGACAACGCCGCCACGTCCTTCGATATCCGTACCGTTCGCGCCGCGCCGGATGCGCTGGCCGCGGTCCTGACCGGACAGCTCAAGGTGCTCATCAACGGCACACCTGTCAAGAACGAAATCCGTCACTACCTGGCTCGCTTCGATCTCGATGGCGGCAAGGCCCAACTCATCCAGTTCAAGCAGGTGAAAAACGATGACGTCAAAGCCGCTCTCGCGGATGCCGCGCTCGATGACGAAACCGACAGCAGTTTCTAGCGCGCTGGCCCTCGTGGGCCTGCTGTGCGTTTCGCCCGCCTGGGCACTCCAGAAGCTGGAGATCAAGCCGGACACGACCGCGACGGCGCGCATCGCCCTCAAGGAAACGTCCAGGATCAAGGTCGACGGCTTGGCCATCGTGGACGTCTTCGGGTCGGTCTATTCGCCGGACAACACCGCCGGCGAGCTGATGGTGGCCCCGGATGCCGCGAGGGGCGAGTTGTATGTCATGCCCTCGGCCATGGCCACGCCGGGGAAGCCGATCAACATCTTCATCAAGACCGAGAAGGCGACCTACACCCTGTTGCTGACGCCGGTCGACATCCCGAGCGAGACGGTCATCCTGAATGATCGCCTGACCAAGGCGAGCAGTCAGGCCGGGCCACCGCCGACCGGCGAGGCGCCGGACTGGCTGCGGCAGATCAAGAACATGATGCTGGTTCTCACCGGGGAGATGACACCGCCCGGCTATGTCTCGGTCCCGGTCGGCAAACCCGTGGGGCTGTGGCAGGAAGCGCGCTTTCTGGAGATGCGTCGGGTCACGCATCGGCGCCTGGCGGGTTCCGTATTCGACCTGACCAATGTCTCGGCGGCGCCCATGGTCCTGGACGAACGGGAGTTCTTCGAAGCGGGCGTGGTGGCGACCGGCATCGCCAAGACCCGATTGGCGCCGAACGAATCCACCCGCGTCTACGTGATCCGGGAGAAAAACCGGTGAGTAGCGCCCAGAGCAAACCATCCGCCGCACCCGGCCTCAGCGGGCTCAAGAACGCCCGCTATGCCCAGTTCGCGGTCATCCTGGTCGCCGTCCTAGCCCTCTGGGCGGGATTCGTATTCCTGCTGTCTTCCGACAAGAAGCCCAAGGTCCAGAGTGCCAACACGGACCCCGGCAAGGTGGCGGTCAAGGCCATCACAGCGCCGGGGGAGGTGGTCACCGATGCCCAACGCTGGCTGTACAAGGCCGGCGACGACATTTCCACGCTGAAGGGCCGGGTCAAGGAAAGCGAATCGCTGAACAAGGAACTCCAGGCCCGCCTCGCGGCCTTGGAGGCCGAGGCCAAAACAAAGCCATCCGCTCCCTCAGCGGCCAAGGCCTACGATTTCCCTCCCGGCACGCCCTCGAACCCTGGCCAGGGTCAGCCGGTACCGAAGTTCATTCCGCCGCCCGTCTCCAATACGCCGCCGACGGGCGTCGGCGCACAGGCATCCACGCCGCTCCAGCCAGCTTTACCTCCACCGCCCAAGGCGGGTATCGGTCACGTCAGCCTGGCCACTGCACCCGTGCCGGGTGCCGGCGGCAGGGTGCCGGGACTGGCGCCGGGCGCCGCGGTCAGTCCCACGACGGCCCCTGCGTCGAAAGGGGCCGTCGCCGGGGCATCGGCCAAGGAACGCGAAGCCGGTAAGTCGTTCCTGCCCATCGGCCTGGTCAAGGCGAAGCTCCTGGGCGGTCTGGATGCACCAACGGCGGGCGCGGCCCAATCCAGTCCGCTGCCGGTGTTCATGCGCCTCGACGACCTGGCTTGGTTGCCCAACCATTGGCGCGCCAACGTCAAGGATTGCCTGGTCACCGCCGCCGGCTACGGCGATTTGTCTTCCGAGCGCGCCTATTTCCGGCTGGAGAAGCTCTCCTGCGTGCGCCATGACGGCCGCGTGCTGGAGCAGAACATCTCCGGTTCGGTCTACGGCGAAGACGGCAAGCTGGGCCTGAGGGGCCGGCTGGTGACCAAGCAAGGCCAGATCCTGGCCAACGCGCTCTTGGCCGGCGTGGTCTCGGGCATCGGCCGGGGCGTGGTCTACCAATCGTCCACGGTCGGCACCACCGCGCTGGGCACCGTGGTGACCGATCCCGACCCCGGCATGGAGTATCAGTCCGGGATTGGCCAAGGCGTGAGCAACGCCATGGATCGCCTGGCTCAGTACTACATCTCCCTGGCCGACAAGACGCACCCGATCATCGAGATCGACGCCGGCCGATTGGTCGACCTCGGCTTTACCAAGGGCACGGCCCTGGATGTGCCCTTGCCGGAAGATACGGACCTGCTGGCAATGCGCGCCGGCCCACGTAACGGGCCGAGGAGGGTGGTGGAATGAGGCTCATCGCATTTCTCGCCCTCTCGGTTTTGCCGCTCACGGTCCTCGGCGATACCGCTGAAGACGTCAGGACACGCCTCATGGAGCGTTACCCGTCCACCCTGGTCGACGAGGTACGAGTGACGCCGATTGCCGGGCTGTTCGAGGTCGCCATGGGCCGCAAGATCGTCTACGTCGACGCCACCGGGCAGTATTTTCTGTTCGGGCGGATCTTCGATCTGCCCGGCAACCGCGACTTGACCGAAGACCGACTGCGCGACATCTCGCGGCTGGATGTGTCCCTGATCCAGCCGGATCAAATCCTGGAGCAGGGGGAGGGCAGCCAGGTCGTGTACGTGTTTTCCGACCCGGCCTGTGGCCATTGCCAGAAGCTGGAACAGACCCTGGCCGCCATGCCGACGCTACGGGTCCGGACGATCCTGTTGCCGCTGCAACCGGGTTCGACTGACTTGGCCAGGGACATTTGGTGCGCACCGGGGCGCCAGGGGGCCTGGTCTGCCTGGATGCGCAATGGCACCCGGCCCGACCAAGCGCCGGAGGCCTGCCAGGCCAGCGTCCTGGAGCGGAATCTGGCCTTGGCCAAGCGCTTCGGAATCCGGGCGACACCGGCGCTGGTCTCGCCGGACGGGCGCGTCTCACTGGGCGCGATGGAGGCGCCCGCGCTTTCCGCCTGGCTGATCCCCGATCAAACCGCCGTCACCACCGTTGCCCCCGAGGTCAGCCCATGAACTTCCGCCATTTCATTCCGTGCCTGCTGTTGCCCATCTTGGTGGGTTGCGCAGGCAGCCTATCCGGCCTGGACGGTTCGAAAAAACTCTCCTGCCCGGTCGGCGAGGGCGTGACCTGCAAGCCCATGTCCCAGGTCTACGAGGAGTCCGCCAAGCCGGCCAAGGTCGACGACGCGGACGGGCAGGCCGTCGAGACCCCAGCCCTGCCGCCGCGTGGTGCAGTCCACGTGCCGCCCGGCGCTGAGAACGGCCCGGTTCCCCTGCGCACCCGGCCGAGCGTGATGCGTATCTGGATCGCGCCCTGGGAGGACGCTGATGGCGACTTGCACGAGGGCGCCTGGATCGCCATGCGTCTCGATGACGGCCGCTGGAACATCGACCACGTGCGGGAACGCATACGCGAGGGTTACGGCGCTGCCCTGGTGCCGCCGCCGGTGCAGGAAAGCAAGCCGGCCGCTCAGTCCAAACCGTCGTCGGTCGCCGCCGACGTGGCGGATGTGCTGCCGAAGAACCTACTGCCCGGCTCGAAGGTGCCGGCCGAGCCGTTCTTCGATACCAACGCCGATTGAGCCGGGGAGGACCGATGAGCAACGCGACCGAAGCCCTGCCCAGTTGGCTGGAATGGCTTTCCCGGCTGTTCGCCCCCAAGGCCGATGTGGATGCCGGCGACCCGCTGCAATTCTCCTCCTACCTGCCTTATCGCGGCTGGGACGAGGATGCCCAGTTGTTCATCTTGGGCAACCAAGTCGGCTTCTGCCTGGAGCTGGCGCCCCAGTCCGGTTCCGATCAGTCCATGGCGGACATCCTGGAAGGGCTGATGCACAACTGGCCGGTGGGGACGGGCATCCAGTTCCACCTGTTCGGCACGCCCCACATCTACCGCCGCCTGACCCAGTACGCGAACATGCGGCTGGCCGACCCGGACATCAAGGAACGTTCCGACCGCGAAGGGCGGCCGGTGCGCAACGAGAACATCTACCGCAAGCTGGCCCGACGCCGGGTGGAACACCTGTCCCGCGCCGCGCACCAGTCCCTCACCCGGGGCAACATCTACATGCTGCGGGATTACCGCCTGGTGGTGTCGGTGACGGCGCCGATTCGTTTCAACGAGCGCGCCCGCGTCGGCGAATTCCTCAACGCCCGCGCCGGCATGGAAACGACCCTGCGCGCGGCCGGCTTCCCGTCCCGCGTCTGGGACGCCTCCGACCTGGTCAACTGGTGCGCCGACTTCGCCAATCCGCACCGCCTGCATACCGAATTGCCGCTGCTCAACTACGACGAGGGACGGCTGCTCAACGCCCAGGTGGTGGACTTCGACACGGTCCAGCTGGAGCACAGCCGTGGCATCCGCTTCACCAATACCCGGCACGACGATGTCACGGTCGAAATGCGCGCCTACGCCGTGAAGGGCTACCCGGAACGCTTCAGCCTGGCCCGCATGGGGGCACTGATCGGCGATCTGACCCAGTCCTCGCTGCAATATCCCTGTCCGTTCCTGCTTACCATGGGTGTGTACTTCCCGGACCCGTCCGGCACCAAGGCCATGGTGATGATGAACCAGGCGCGGGCGACCCAGAACGCGGTCTCGAAGATGGCGCCGCTGATGCCCGACTCCCAGGACAAGAAGGCGGATTGGGATGAAGCCCTGCGTGTCGTCGACGGTGGTGGCGGTCTGGTGAAGGCCTACCACACCCTGCTGCTGTTCCCCGAGGAGGAGTACGCCTCGACGGCTGAGAAGGCGGCGGAGTCGATCTGGCGCGACCAGGGTTTCCAGCTCTGCCACATGACCCACATCCACCGGACCATCCTGCTGGCCTCGCTGCCGATGACCCTGCACGGGGACATGCAAAAGCTGCTGACCCGGTTCAAGCTGCCCTCGACCAAGAGCTATGAGAACGTGGTTTCCCTGGCGCCCATGATCGGGGAGTGGCGCGGCACGCCCACGCCCATGCTGATCATGGGCGGCCGACGTGGCCAGCTGACCGCCCTGGATTTCTACGACAACCCCGAGGGCAACTACTCGGTGGCCATCATCGGCACGCCCGGCTCGGGCAAGTCGGTACTCCTGAACGAGATCGCCTGGAGTTATCTCGGTGCCGGCGCGAAGGTCTGGCAACTCGATCTGGGCAAATCCTTCCAGAAACTCGCCGAGAAGACCGGCGGCCACTTCGTGGACATCCACGCCGGCTCCGGGCACTGCGTCAATCCGTTCACCCACGTGGTCGATTTCTCCGACGACTTCGCCATGCTGCAAGCGGTGGTGGCCAAGATGGCCTCGCCGTTCGCCGACCTGGAGGCCTTCCAGTACCAGGCCATCGGTACCGTCATCACCCGGATATGGAGCGAAAAGGGCCGGGACACCACCATCACCGACATCCGCGACGTTTTCGCAAAGGGCTGTCTCAACGAGGGTGAACCCGAGGACGCCCGCATCCGCGACCTTTCCGTGATGCTCTCGCCGTATTCCGCCGGCGGCGCCTATGGTGAGTTCTTCGACGGGCCGGCCAACGTCCAGTTCGACAATGACCATCTGGTCATCGAGCTGGAATCGCTCAAACGCTCACCGGCCCTGCACCGGGTCATCATGATGGTGCTGCTGTTCCGCATCACCTCGGAGATGTACTTCAACCGCAACCGGAAGAAGCTCCTGATGATCGACGAACTGAAGCAGCAACTCGGCAACGCCGGCGATTCCACCCTGGTGCTCATCATTGAGGAGGCGGCGCGGCGCGCCCGGAAATACGGCGGCTCCCTCATCACCGCCACCCACATGGTGGAGGACTACCATGCCAGCGAGGCCCTGCACACGGCATTCGCCCTGTCCGACTACATCATCGTCCTGCGTCAGCGTCGGGAGTCCATCGAGAAGCTGGCCCAGGAGGGCAAGCTGCACATGGACGAAGGCCGCAAGCGCCTGCTGTCTTCGCTACGCATGGAGAAGGGCGCTTACGCCGAGGCCTACCTCTACAGCACCATGGGCGAGGGCATCGTGCGCCTCATCATCGATCCGTTCAGCTTGTTGATGTTCTCAAACCGCCATGAAGACAACGCGCCGATCGACGAGCTGCGCGCCCAGGGCCATTCCCTCGACGAAGCCATCGAGATCCTCCTGGAGCGTCGCGGCGGGAGGGCGGCATGACCCTGCGCGACTGGCTGCTGGTCCTGCTGGCCAACTCGACCCTGGTGCTGGGCGGCATCGTGCTCTACGACACCTTGCGTGACGCCGGCAGGCCTGTGTTCGGCGTGGTCGATCTGGCAAGCGTCTATCGCGAGAAGGAAGAGACCTTCGCCAAGATCATCGGCAGCGACAAGACGACCGAGGAAGAGCGCAACAAGGCAGTGGCGGCGGCGCAGTCCTTCGCCAAGGCGCTGCCGGTCGTGCTGGCGAGCCTGTCGCAAGAGTGTGGCTGTGTCGTCCTGATGGGCAACGCGGTGGTCTCGAAGACGGCTCAGGTCCACGACCTGACGCCGCTTCTGCGCGCCAAGCTTGGACTGTGACGCGGGGCCTTGATGACGGCTTCTCCACACCCTCAGTCAGTTCCGGCGCCACGCGGGCGCCTCGCTCGTTGGCGACTCCGCGCCGGTGTCGAGCTGATGGAACTGCTGCGTCTACCCATGCGCTACTGGAAGGCCACGCTGGTATTCCTTCCGGTGGCCGTCTGGCTGGCCATGCATTATCGGGTGAACCTGAGCCCCTCGATGCCCTGGACCCTGGCCAGGCTGGAGTACGGTCGGCTGCCGCACCTGGGCGAGCTCATGCTCTACGAGTATCGGGGCACAATGCGAGGTCTGCCGTCCCACACCTTCTTCAAGGAAGTCGCCGGTATTCCCGGTGACGTCATCGGCCTGGAAGGGCGGGCCGTCTGGATCGGGGCCTGTTACATGGGCCTGGCCATGCCCGCCACCCGCAAGGGCCAGCGCCTGACGCCGATTGCACCGGGCATGATCCCGCCGGGATATTTCTACGCCAAGGGCGAGCATCCGGCGTCCTTCGATTCCCGCTACCGGGAAAGCGGTCTGGTGCCGTTCGATGCCGTGATCGGCGTCGCCCACCCGGTGTTCTGACATGCGCGGCCTGCTCGTTCTCCTCCTGCTTCTGCCCGGTTTGTCCCTGGCACACGATCTGGGTTCCTTCGGCAAGACTTATCCCATCACCGAGCCTGATTTCCTGGCCGATATTCAGGACATCGCCCAGCGGAAGGTGGCGAGCGGCGAATGGAAGCGCCTGGAGGCCGAGGCGCGGGAACGCGGCAAGCGCTACTTCGAGCGTCCGCCCGCCGTCGCGGGCCTGCATCCGGCGACGAAGGGCAGGGTACGGCGGTTCGACCCCAGCATCACCCTCTCCGAGGATATCCGCGATGCCGACGGCCGTCTGCTCTTCGCGGCCGGGACCACGGTGAATCCGGCCGACATCGCGCCGTTTCCCGGCGCGCTGCTCTATCTGAACGGCGACGACAAGCGCCAGGTGACTTTGGCCGAGAAGCTCGTCAAACAGAAGAGCGACGCCCTGAAAATAATCCTCGTCGACGGCTCGCCGGCCGAGCTGATGCGCAAATGGGAACGGCCGGTCTACTTCGACCAGGCCGGTGCCGGGGTGCGCCGCTTCGGTCTCGACACCGTGCCGGCCCTCATCACCCAGAAGAAGCCCACCGACCGCTTCCTGACCATCGAGGAGATCAAGCCATGATCCGGGCCGCGCTCGCCTTGGTTGCCGGCTTGCTCATGTCTCCCTGCGTGCTCCAGGCGGGTTCGTGCGAGGGGGAGTTTCCCAACCCGGTGACCGACATCTGTTGGCGTTGCATCCTGCCCCTTTCGATCGGCAGCGCCCGCATCGCCAACATCGGCGGCCAGACCGACATCGACAACCCAGGCAATCCGATCTGCACCTGTGGCAGCGCGCCGCCTCATATCGGCGTCACCCTGGGCTTTTGGGAACCGGCCTTACTGGCGGAGGTGCCGCGCCAGCCGTACTGCTTCCCCATCCTGGGCGGCCTGCAGATGAACACCGGCGGATATCAGCCGACCCAGCACGCCCATTCGTCCCAGACGCCGGCCAAGCCGACCTCGACGGCGTTCTACCACGCCCATCATTACACCTTCCCGATCCTCTACGCCCTGGGCGTGCTCCAGGACCATCCCTGCCTGGTGCAGAACGCCATCGACATCGGCTTCATGACCGAGTTCGACCCGACCTGGAACGATCCGGCCCTGTCCAGCTGGGTCAATCCCGAGGCCTTCCTGTTCGCCAACCCGGCCGCCCTGGCGGCGTGCGCGGCCGATTGTGTCGCCGCCAGCGTCGACAAGCCGTTGGCCACCACGCCCTGGTGCGCCGGTTGTCAGGGCAGCCTCCATCCCATGCAGGGCTTTGTTCCGCACCACACCGGCGGCGTCGCCACGTCGCTGCTGCTGACGCAGCGACTGGAAGCCAAGATGCACAAGTTCGGGGTGGCCTGGCGTTATCACGGATCGGACGCTCTGTGCGGGCCGTACCCCTCGCCGGTCATGGATCGCCAAGCCTACAAGACCCAGATGCTCTACCCGGTGCCAAACACCCGGAAGATCAACGGCAAATGCTGCCAGAACCTGGGCGAGTCCTCGATCCTATGGGGCTCGGGCAAGGAATTCCCCATCGCCGGCGAGGACTTCGCCTACCTGCTGTTCCGCAAGCGGAACTGCTGCATGATCCTGTACTGAGCGGGCCATGAGCATCTGGATCAGATTCCCGATCATGGCGCTGGCGGCCGGCCTGCTGGCGAGCGCCGCTCATGGCCAGGACCGGGTGGACTGGCAGGCCCGGATCGACGCGGCCGTGCGCGCCGCTGAACAGGCCGACGCGGCCGCCTGGCGCCAGCGGGGCGAGAAGGCCATCCTGTCGGCCGAACAGGCGCCGGCGCCGGGTATCGCCAACTGGGACAATCTTCCCGTCTCAGCATCGTCGGTGCCGAACATCCTGCCAATGGTTGAGCGTTTCCAGGGCTACCTGGAGCAACAAGCCCAGGGGGTGCCGGCCCCGGGCGGCCTATCCGTCTTCGTTTCCCTGTCCATGCCGCGCGGTAGCCTGGAGTTGCTGGTCGGCGAGGCGGAGCGCACCGGCGCCACCCTGGTCCTGCGTGGCATGGTCGACCGCTCGATCTCCAAGACGATGCTCGCCGTGCAGAAGCTGATCGGGTCGCGCCAAGTCGCCTGGGCCATCGATCCGGATGCATTCGCGCGCTTCATGGTGGAGAGCGTCCCGGTTTTCGTGCTGACCCGACAGGGTGCCCGCTTCGAAGGTTGCGGCGAAGAGGCCTGTTTCCCCCAGGACGATTACGTACGCTTGTCCGGAGATGTGAGCATCGCCTATGCCCTCGATGCCATCGAGCGGCTGATGCCCGCGTTCCATGACGAGGTGGCGAAGGCGAGGGCAGTGCGATGAGTAGACTCATGGCGCCGATGGCATTGCTGCTCCTCACTGGCCTGGCCCACGGCGACCCCATGAGCGAGGCCCGCGCCGTCGGCCAGGGATCGGTCGATACGATCTACGGCGGGATCAATTACTCCGGCTCGACCTGGACACAAGAGGCTGTACAGGCCTCACCCGGCGGAAATGCGCCCTATGGGATCGATCCAAGCACCGCCGCCGCGCAAGGCACGGCCCTGCAAGCGGCTTGCGCCTCGAACCCCGCCTCACGGGCCGAATGCGAGGGCCTGAACGCCAGTGCCGACACCGCGAATTCAGGCGTTTATCAGAATGCCGGCCAGATCGTGCCGGAAGACGTATACAAGCTGAGAGAGGGCCTACTGCCCCTCGATGCGATGCTGGCCGGCACGGGAATCGCCGGCACGTACTCCGCGTGCACCACCCAGACCGTCACCCAGGGCCAGCAGTATTACGACGAGCAGTATTGCCACGACTATTACCTGCGGGTGCTCGACCAGCCTTGCACCAAGACCCTGGCGGTGGAGCTCGACTGCGAGTCCAGGGTGGTGCCGCGGGTGAATACCGCCACGGGCTGGTATTGGTGCGGGGGCTGCGCCTACAACCGGGACGGGCAGTGGAGCACCTACAAGGATCAGGTCACGAACCTGTTGCAGGCGCTCGGCCATCAAACCCAGTTCGTCGGCTCGCTGACCACCGGTGACTACTGGGGCGTGGTCGGCACCGGCGGCGCGGCGATGACGTTCAAGGTGAACGGGCATACCTACGGCACCGGAACCAGCTTCTGGTATTACCACATCCATATCGGCCGGGGGATTTCCTACGGAATCTGCGTCAACGACAGCCCGACATTCCTGCAATCGGGCTGCACCGGCGCCATCAACGACTCGATGGTCGATCTCTCCGGACAAGCGGACTGTCCCAATCCGACCTGGCGCCCGCCATCGGAAGATTATCCCGGCCACTACTATTGCCCGGGGGCGACGACGATCTCCTGCCCGGCCGGTTCGGAGGCGCAGGTCATCGACGGAAACAGCACCTGCATCGGCGATCTCCAGTGTACCGAGCGTAATGTCTGGCAGGATTCCTGTGCCGCTTATGCGTCCCGCGTCCCACCCGGTTTGCTGTTGCAGGATGGGGTGAATCCAGACGGCGTGCTGGTGCCGTTCCCGGTCGCCACCGGTCCGGGCCCCAAGGACAAGTGCGAGCGCACCACCTCGGTTTGCTCCCAGCCTGGGGAGACACGGGTCATCGACGGCCATCCGGTCACCCGCGACTGCTGGCAATACACGAACACGTTCACCTGCCTCGATCTCGATCCGAAGTCCGATTGTGACCAGCCCCGATGGGGCAGCTGCACCACCCTCGGCACCAGCTGCATCGACCGGGACGAACTGATCCCGGACTTCTGCACGGCCGAGCAGACCCGGTTCTCCTGCATGGTGGCGGACACCACCCGCGAGGAAACCGTCACTGATTGCGGCACCCAGGTTTATCAGGACTCCAGCGGCGCGGTCTGGGACGCCGGGCACGAGCCCGACAGCGACCTGGCCTCGGTCGTGGCGTTCATGGAAGCCGGCCGGGAGGCGGGCGGCTACATTGATCCGGATTCATTAGAGTTGTTCAAGGGCTTCGACAGCCGCTGCAAGAAGAAACTCTTCGGCCTGGTGAACTGCTGCAACAAGGGCGGTACCAGTTCCGGGAGTATGTTTTCCAACTCCGCCATCGCGGCGGTCACGGCCGGCGGCCAGGCGGCGGCCTCCACCTACACCTTCGATGCGCTGTTCGTGTCGGATGCCCCGAACTGGGTTATCAACGGTTTTTCTTCGGTGTTCGGCTCCGGCACCAGTTCCGCGCTCGCGGGCCTGCTGGCCGGGCAAGTCTCAGTCGAGAGTTTCCTGACCTCCCTGATACCCGGCCCCTGGAGCATCGCCATGCTGGCCCTCCAGTTCTCGGGGCTGCTGAGTTGCGAGGACCGCGACATCGAGACGGCGCTCAAGCGCGATGCCCGCCTGTGCGTCGATCTGGGCGCCTACTGTTCAAAGAAGGTGCCCATCATCGGCACCTGCCTGGAGCGGACCTACAGCCATTGCTGCTTTAACTCCCTGCTCGCCAAGGCCATCAACACCCAGGGCAAGGCCCAACTCGGGATGGGGATGGGCAGCGCGAAACGACCGAACTGCGGTGGCTTCACCGCGGCGCAGTTGCAACAGCTCGATCTGGCCGCCATGGACCTGTCCGAGTTCATGGACCAGGTCAGGCCGCAGGGGGTGTCGCCGACAGCCACGTCGTGCTACTTCCAGGGAGAAACCTCATGTCCAGCCGTGCATTGATCCTGATCCTGGCCTTGCTCGCCCAGGACGCCATGGCCCGTCAGGCCGTGTCCAGCCTCAAGCCGCTCTTGATCGAGGCGCTCAAGAAGGGCAGCGCCGAGGGCATGCTCGCCAATCCGGATGCCAAGGCCTTCAGCCAAACCTTCGGCAGCACCGCGCCCATCCTGATCGATGTCGTCCGGATCGGCTCGCACCAGGAGGCGGGTTGTGGCCGCCTGCGGGTGACGACCAGTCAGACCGGCGTCGTGGAACGCGACCAGAAGGGTCATGCGCTGCCGTCCATGGACCAGCGCATGGTGTACCAGGTCAATTACTGCGTGAGCGGCCGCTTCCCGATCGGGGAGGAGGGCAGATGACGCGCATCCGCCGGGGTGCGCTGGGTGCGCTTCTCTGTAGCGCCTTTGCCTCGGCGCAGCCGCCGGAGGTCAAGCCGTTCCTGCTGGACAAGGAACGGGGCTGGTTCTGGTACGAGCAGGCGCCGGCCCCCGTCGAGCACGCGCCGAAACCGAAGACCGAAGCAGGGCAGACCACGGCCAAGCCGACCGAGGTCCGGATGTATGAGCAGTTCAAGGCCGGCATGGAAGAGGCCCGGATCGTCGCCCTGTTCAATCCGACCCAAGCGAACGTGGAGCGCTACGTCCAGTACCGCACCGCCCTGGTGAAGCTGGCCGATCAACTGGCCGAGGCGGGCCAGCGAGTGGTCTGGGCGAACCCCGAATATGACTTCACCCAGGCGCGGCCGGTGTCGGCCGTCGGCCTGCAGGTGCATGACGCGGAGAAAACGGAACAGCGCCGGCGGACCTTCGACCGCCTGGCCAAGACCCACGTGCTGTACTTCTTCTTCAAGGCGGACTGTCCCTACTGCCACGCCTTCGCGCCGGTGCTGCTGGGTTTTTCGCAGGCTACTGGGATCAAGATTTTTCCGGTGTCGCTCGATGGCGGCGGCTTGCCGGAGTTTCCTCAACCGCATAGGGACCGTGGTCAGGCGGCGGCCCTGGGCGCCACAACCGTGCCAGCCGTCTACCTGGCCAATCCTGCGACCCGCGAAATTACGCCGGTCGCTTTCGGCATCCAGTCCGAATCGGAATTGGTCGACCGCGTCATGGCCATCGCCAATCCGGGCATGAGCGGCTTCGTCGATGCCTCGACGCCCATTCGTTCCCTGGAAGGATTCGAACCATGAAGAAGACTCTCCGCATCCTCGTCGTAGCCCTGGCCATGGCCCCATGCCCGCCATCCTATGCCGAGTCGCTGCAATCCCAGGCCGAATCCATGTTCACAGGCATGGCCAACGTCACGGCGCCCCAGGCCTTCAAGGGCCAGACCATGAACACCTACACGGCCGGTTCCATGTTCGTCCGGGTGCCCAACAAGACCTACCAGCTCCTATCCGCGCAAGCGCCATACCTGCGCGCCGGCAACGGCTGCTCCGGTATCGACGCCTTCGCGGGTTCGTTCAGCCATATCTCGGCAGAGGGCTTCAAGGACATGCTCAAGGGCATCACCTCGGCCTTGCCGGGCGTCCTGTTCCAGTTGGCCATCAAGTCGGTGGAGCCGCTCCTGGGCGACACCATGGAATGGTTCAACTCCATCGCCACCATGGTCAACCGGGCCAACATCTCCAGTTGCGAGGCGGCGAAGATGGCGGCGTACGAGGGCTATCAGATGCTGGGCATGGCCACCGCCAAGAACTGCGAGCAGATCGCCTGGCTGACCGGGAAGGCGAGCGATGGCGCGGCGGCGCGGGAGTATTGCAAGAACACCGGCAACGTCGACACGGTCATGGCGTCCGCCAACGCCTCCACCGACCCCAACATCAAGGAACTGCCGCCCTTCCGGGGCAATCTGGTCTGGCAGTCCCTCAAGAAGATGCCCCACCTGGACGACTCCGACCGGGAAGTCATCATGTCCGTGACCGGGACGACGATCTACCCACAGACCTACACTGATGGCTCCAACCATCCCGGCTCGCTGGGCCCGGCCGACCTGAAGACCTCCACCTTGCTCTACGCCGACGGCGGGCCGTGCGGGGCCAACAATATCCAGCTGCTGAGCTGCGGCGGCGACACGACGGATTGCCTGAACCCAACCTATTCCTGCCGAGACTTCACCTCCATGAGCCAGCGGGTGGCGGACATAATGGCCTCCTTGGCGGGCAAGATCAGTTCGTCAACAACAGCGCCATCTCGGAATCGTTGCGCGCCCAGTTCAACGACTACGTGGCCGTCGAATTCGTCCACGCCATGATGTCGCGCATGGTCAACGAGGCCATGAACGCGGGCTTGCAGAATGCCAAATTGCTGCCGCCGCAGACCGAGCAGTTGCGTAACCACATCGACCTGGCCCGCCAGTTCATCCAGCAGCTCAACGCCGACCGCCAGGTGGCGGCGCAGAAGGCCCAGGTCGCCACCACCATCATCCAGCAAGTCGCCCAACTGGAACGCGACCTGCGTGCCGCCATGCCGCAGCAGGTCCGCGACCTGTTGGCCTATTCGGCCCTGCGCTGACCGGGAAGGATCGTGGCCGGCTACACCATTTTCAGCTACGGCGACGTCGACACGCTGGCGTTGATCTTCAACGCCCTTGCCGCCATGACCGGCGGTTCGAGCATGGCCGGCGCCATCGCCATGGTGTTGATCCTCGGCTTCTTCGGTGCCCTGATCGCCATGGCGGTGATGAAGCACATGTATGGCATCCACTGGCTGATCGCGGTGTTCCTGATCAACGGCGTGCTCCTGGTGCCCAAGACCACGGTCCAGATCGTCGACAAGACGGCGATGCAAGCCCCGGTCCTGGTGGACAACGTACCCTGGGGCATCGGCGCCCTGGCCTCCATCGTAACCAGCGTCGGCTCAGGCCTCACCGAGATGTTCGAGACTGCCTTCCAGGTCCTGCCGGCGGCACTGACCGGCAATGCCATCGTGACCCTGCCGGCCGATCTGACCTATGAGAAAACCGGGATGATGTTCGGCGCCACCTTGATCCGCGAGGCCTCCAAGACCCGGTTCCAGGATCCGGTGTTCGAGACGGACCTGGTCAACTTCATCGCCAACTGCACCATCTACGACATCTCCCAGGGGTTGATTGACGCGAACGCGTTCAACAACGCCAAGGACCTCTGGCCACTGATGGCCAACACCAACCAGGCCCGATTCACCACCCTGCATGGCACCAACGGGGCGGTGGATTCGTATGCGTGCCCAGTGGCCTACGCCTCCCTCGATGCCGCCATGGCCAGCCAGGTGACGCAGCAAATCACCAACATGGCGGTGTTCGTCAACCCGGCCCTGAGAGCCAATCTCGGCCAATCGATCACGCCAGCGATGTCGAGCGCCGCGGCGGCCGATCTGGATGCCCAGCTCATGGCGGCCTACAACCGTTCCGCCCTGGGCGGCGCGGCCGCCACCACCGCCCAGATCATCCGCCAACATGGCCTGATCAACGCGGTGAACGGTGCCGGCGCGATATTCAGCCAGCGGACCAACGACCCCTCGGCGCTGATGCTCGGCATGGCCCAGGCCCAGACCACGGCCGCGCACAATGCCCAGAAGATCGTCGGCGGCAAGATCGCCGAATCGGCGCTGCCGCTGCTGCACAACGGCATCACCGCCATTGTCTATACAGCCTTCCCGCTGGTGATCCTGATCGCCTTGCTTCTGGGTGGTCTGGGCGCGATCCGCGTGCTCAAGATGTACAGCCTGTCTCTGGTCTGGCTGGCCATGTGGCCGCCGCTCTATGCGGTGGTGAATTTCCTGCACTCCACCAAGGCCGCCAAGGCGACGGCGCTGGCTGGCTATGCCAACAGCATTCAGGGGGTGACCCTGGCCACGGCGCCGAGTATCTACGACACCACGATGTCCGAACTGGCCATCACCAGCTGGCTGCTGGTCTCGGTGCCGGTCATCGCCAGCGCCATAGTGTTCGGCATGGACAAGTTGGCCAACGCCGGCATCGGCTTCATGACCGCCATGGGCACGTCGGCCAGCTTCGGCTCGCGCCAGGCCGGCGACTACGCAGGCAACCTCAGTCTGGACAAGATGGACCTGGCGCCGAACTACACCAGTGCATTCATGAGCCAGTACGGCAATGCCCTGGGCACCAGTACCTCTGACTTGCTGACCGGGGATTACCGGTATCGCGCCAACCTTGGCCAGTCGGCCGCCTCTCTGGGCACCTCCACCGAAATCGGTAATCGGCTGTCCACAGCCTCGGCCAATGCCGATCGGCTGGCATCCCATGAAACTGAGGCCGCCCAGAAGGCGGATACGGCCACTCTGGCGCATATCCTGGGCGAAACGCACAGGGAAGGGGTGGACAGCGCCTACAGCAAGGGTGCGCGCCATGGCGACAATGCCAGTCTGGGCACCAAGATCGACAAGGTTCATGAGATCACGGATCAGCTCAAACGGGATCTGGGGATTACCGATACGAATACCGCTTCGAGCGCACTGAATTTTGCATTGGGGGTGGGATATACCAGCGCTTCAGGTCGCCAGAAGGCGGCCGAATCGGTCAAGGAAATGCTGCCAGTCAAAGCGGGACTCGATTCCAGAGGGCAGCAGGCCAATGAAAACACGGTCAAGGTCGCACTGGACAAGGCGCGTTCAGCAGCCATCAAGGCGGGCATTACCGACACCCGCTCGCTCACCGAGGAATACGTCAAGACCGAGGACTTCCAGCAACGTATCAGCCAGGGCGACGAGCGGGCTCGGCAAATACAAGCCTCGCACCAGGAAGCCCTGACGCACACCCACGCCGCCCAGAAGTCCCACGAACAGTCTCAGGAATACCGCCAGAGTGCGGAGAAGGTCATGGCCATGGCGGCGCGGGGTGAGATCAATTGGGTGCCCGAATTCCACAATTATGTCCGCCAGCACGCCCTCAACGCGCCGGACGAGCATGGCATACGGGACATGGGCGAGTTGACCGGTGAGAAGGCCGCCTACTGGATGAGCAAATTCTTCTCCGAAGGGGAGATGGGGCGCGCCATGGACGGCTCGCCGGCCTGGATGGAGCGGGTCGGGTTTACGCCGACCCGGCATCCCATGGCGCCGGAGACGAACGCCGATCTGGGCTCACGCTACGTCGGGATGGCAGCGCCGACGATCGACGGCCAGGCGGTGACAACGGAATCGGTAAGGGAGCAGAACCAATTCGATCGGACGCTGGTGCCGGGTGTACCCGGTTACCGCGATCCGGAAGCTAAGGGCAGGGCGCTTGAGAAGACGGTCTCGGCCGGTAAGACCGCCAATCAGTCGGCCCAGGCGGCAGTCGAGACCGAGATCGGCAGAAAAGACAAACAACTCAATCAGCAGTACCAGACCAAGACTGAGAACCTGAACTGGGCCAATGAGGCATTCGGAACCGACGGGGTGTCGGATGCCGTCAAGAAAGGCGCGAAGAAACTGGGAGCGACGGGGAAATGGTAGTGGGAGAGCGAGCCACGAGCTCAGTCTTCGCCATGTCTACGATACATGTTGCCAGCGAAGTGCCGGTAGGACGGGTGCGTCACGATGTCATCGTCTCCCAGATGATCATCGGACTGGCCAGCAGCATCCGAAGCGCCAAATCGTTCAACCAGCTTGATGACGATCCACGTCACCAGAGCCACGCCGATCACGATGGCAAAGCGCCATGGGGTCATGTCGTCCCATGCATACCAAGCTGTGTTGTCCATGAAGTTTTCCCTGTTTCTTCGTTCTTGAGCAGCTTCAGTTTAGGCCTGCGGTATGTGGCATGCAACGCATTGGCAGGTTGCATGCGTCTTCAATGAAAGGAAATGTCATGAAATCACACCATGTCACGGTTCTCTTCGCCATGGGCCTGCTTGTCTGTGGATCCGTCAAGGCCGCCGAGCCGTCAGCGCCGGACATCGTCAAGGGTCAGGGCTCGAAGGAAGTGGCCGCGAGGACGCAGGAGCCATCAGCAGGCCAAGGACAGAAGCTGAAAAACGGGGATGTCTGCTGGACACGGGGTTTGCCTACCGAGGTGTGGAATTGTTCATTTCTTGGCGGGGTCACCATCAGTCGGGTCTACGACCGCGGTTGGCGGGTGGCGGACATGAGCGTCGGCGGAAATGGCGCGCCGGCCTTTCTGGTGATTGAAGAGCAATGAAGCCGGCCATCCTGGGCCTATTCCTGGTCGCGCTCACGGTCTCAGGCTGCCAGTCCGTTCCCCCGCAGCCCAGGGACTTGGTCAACGAGGAGGAAGAAAAAGCCTTCATTGTGAAGCGTGGGATCGACCAGATGCGAGACCCAGACACGGGAGAGTCCTACCATGTGATTTGCGAGGCATGCGCAAAGCCGACTATCAAGTCGCGATACCGGCCACCTCTGCCGGTGGCCTCGACCATGGCCCCCGCTGTACCCGACCAAGCGAACCCCATTCCTGTCTTGGTTCATAAAGCAGTACCAGTGCCGGTTCCCACCTCTGTTACCGAGTCGGCAGCGCAGTCGGCCGTGATCAAGCACCTTGTGCCATTTGCATTCGGCCGTTCAAAGCTAGGCCCACAAGGTCGCGATGCCATGGATGACATATTGGCGGTAGCCAGAGAGGCCGTATTTCCCCCGCCAAAATATCCACCAGCTTCTGCATCGACTGTTTCTCGGAAACGAACGAAACCGACGCTGGCCGGGCAGCGAATCGGCGTGCTGTGGTTCTCATAGGGCCCACCTTGAAGGCCATGGAGGCGATCGATCTAAACCACAGAGATCTATGCCGTTCCGAAGTCGAGCAGCGTTGAACAACCCACCATCTCAAAAAAAGCCATCCCTTTACGTGTGACATGTCACGCGTTTTGGTAACGTCCAAACCGTAGCAGGCCACGCTGCCAATCGGTGCATCGGCATCATTATGTGGCCGAGACCGGAGGCTATGGAAAAGCACTGCCAATGAGGTCCGGTCTTAGCCGTTCAGCATGCGCACGTCATCGTGCTTTTACCTGTGTTGGAACGGATACTTGTAAGTTCAGAAATTGTGACGCATGATGTCATCAATTTGATTATATAATAAAGTCAACTATGCAAGTCAAGCATGCTGTTGCTGGTCTAACGGTAACGATCTCGGATCGTGGATGAGTATCGGATACCTATGCGCGCACAATGGGGCGAGTCCCTGAGCCAAGCCCAGCGGGAGCGTCTGGCCTACATCGACTTCCGGCTTTACTTCTTTGGCGAGATCGGGCGGCCCGATCTGGCAAGCCGCTTCGGCGTCGCGCCGGCGGGAGCGACACGAGACATTGCCCTCTATCGGGAAATCGCTCCGCAGAACATTGAGTTCGATGGGAGCAGCAAGGTCTACCGGATCGGCAAGCAGTTCCTGCCTATCTTCGAGCATGCCTCGCAACGCGTGCTGTCAACGCTGTCTCTGGGCTTTGGCGTTGGCGTAAGCGGTGAAACGCAACCGCTTTTTCCCTGCGAGTCGCCCACCGCCTTGAGCACCCCCAGGATGGATGTGCTGGCCCCGGTCTGCCGGGCGATCCACGCCAAGCGGCCAGTCGCCATCCGCTACCACTCGATGAGCAGCGGCGAGTCCGAGCGGGTCATCGTGCCCTTCGCGTTGGTGGACACCGGTCTGCGCTGGCACGTCCGTGCCTTTGATCGCAAGAGCGGCGAGTTTCGCGATTTCGTCGTCACGCGCATCGAAGCGCCAACCCTGCTCGATGAGGAGCCACAGCCTAACGAGCGCCCGGACAACGACATCCAGTGGACGCGCATCGTCGAGTTGGACTTCGTGCCGCATCCACGTCTTGAGCGTCCCGAGATTATCAAGATGGACTATGGGATGACGGACGGTTTGATCCGGATACGCGTGCGCGCAGCGGTTGCGGGATACATGCTGCTGCGCTGGAGCGTGGACTGCTCGCCCGATCACAGCCTCACAGATGAACAGTACCGACTATGGCTCAGCGATCCGCTGGCGTTGTACGGAGTTGAGAACGCAAAGTTGGCACCGGGGTACCGAGCGCCGAACAGCCAAAACAAACGATAGGGAAAGAACAAACGCAATGGCCAAAACACTTGAAGCCCACGACAAGCTGATCCGGGAGATATTCGAAGGCAGCTACCAGTTCGAGATTCCGGACTACCAGCGCCCTTACGCCTGGACGACCGAGCAGGCAGGCGAGTTGTTCGACGATCTAATCTCAGCCATGGAGGACGCCCGAGTCTCCGGCGCGACCAGCCAATACTTCCTCGGCAGCATCGTTCTGATCAAGAACGACCGGGAGCCGAAATCGTCGGTGGTCGATGGCCAGCAGCGCCTGTCCACGCTGACGATGCTGTTCGCAGTGCTGCGCGAGGCCATGCCGCACGCCGCCGACGACATCACCGATTTCCTTTACAAGAAGGGCAAGGTCAGCCTAGGTGAGAAGAACGAATACCGCCTGACCGCCCGTGAGGAAGATGCCGACTTCTTCCGCACCAACATTCAAGAGCCGGGCGGCATCGCGCAGTTGGTCGCCAGCACCGACAAGCTGGAAGACAGCCGACTGCGTTACCGCGAAAACGCCACACTGCTGCTGGGCAGGGCCAAGGCGCAACCGCCTGCTGACCTGATCGCGCTGTGGCAGTTCCTCGCCAACGACTGCTCGCTGGTCGTCATCTCCACGCCCGATCTTGAAGCCGCGTATCGCATCTTCTCCGTGCTGAATAACCGGGGGCTCGACCTCGCACCCATCGACATCATCAAGGCGCAGGTTCTGGGCCTGATCCGCACCACCGCAGGCGACGTCAAGAGCCGCGCGTATGCCAAAGAGTGGAGCCGGACTGAAAACGCGCTGGGCCGCGACGCCTTCGGCGATCTGTTCGGCCATATCCGCACCATCTATGCCAAGCAGAAACAGCGGGCCACGCTGGTCAAGGAATTCCAGGAGCACGTCACTGAGTACAAGGCTCCCGTCGACCTGATCGACAAGGTGATCAAGCCCTACGCAGAAGTGTGGGACTTCGTGCGCGCCGCCGACTTCGAGGCCACCGAGCACGCCGAGACGATCAACGAGCACCTGTCCTGGCTCAACCGCGTGGACTTCAAAGACTGGGTGCCCCCGGCACTGGTGTATTTCAAGCGCTTCCGGCAAAAGCCCAAGCTGCTCGCCGAATTTTTCCAGTCGCTGGAACGGCTGACCTATTTCCTGCTGGTCACCAAGGTGGGCATCAACGAGCGCATCGAAACCTACGCCGCGCTCACCAAGGAAATCGAACCGGAGACTTTCAAGGGCGAGCTAACCGAGCTCACCACGCTCGCACTGACTGACGCCCAAAAGCGCAAGTTCGTCGCGGCACTCGATGGCGACGTTTACGACGATCTGCCCAAGGCACGGATGGCGCTGGTCTTGCGCCTTGAATCATTGGTGCGGGCCCCCGGAGTGCAACTGCAGAACGCCGTGTCGTTGGAGCACGTGCTACCGCAAACACCGCCGGATGGCTCGGACTGGCTCCAGTGGTTCCCCGACGAGAACGAACGGGAAGCGTGGACACACCGCCTGGCCAACTTGGTTCCGCTTGACCGGAACAAGAACTCGTCCGCCAGCAACTACGACTTCGCCAAGAAGAAGAATGTGTACTTCAAGGGCAAGGGCACTGCGTCACCTTTCGTGCTGACCCAGGAAGTCCGCTCGGAAGATAAATGGACACCGGTGATGCTGATTGATAGGCAGAACCGCCTCGTCGGCGTGCTCAAAAAACACTGGGGTCTTGAGGTGTCGCCAACCGAATCTGTCAGCAAAGCGCCTGACACCACAACAGCTATTCAAGGGCAGGCTTGATGAAACCCGTAAAACAACAAGACAAAAGCAACCTGAAGTGGGTCGCCGACTTCATCTGGAACATCGCCGACGACCGCCTGCGCGACGTGTACGTGCGCGGCAAGTACCGCGATGTGATTCTCCCATTCACCGTGCTGCGGCGGCTCGACGCCGTTCTGGAGTCGACCAAGCAGGCGGTGCTGGAGCGCAAGCAGTTCCTCGACGCGCACAACGTGGCCGAGCAGGACGGCGCTCTTCGGATGGCATCCGGGCAGGCGTTCTACAACACGTCCGAGTTCACCCTCGCTACTCTAACCGCTAGCGGACAAGGACAGCGCCTACGCGACAACTTCGTTGATTACCTGGACGGTTTCTCGCCTAACGTTCAAGACATCCTGGCGAAGTTCAAGTTTCGAGACCAGATCCAGACGATGGTCGAGGCTGACATTCTCGGTCACCTGATCAGTGACTTCCTCGACCCCGAGGTCAATATCTCTCCCTTGCCGGTCAAGGATGCGGACGGTCGGATCAAGCTGCCCGCGCTCGACAACCACGGCATGGGCACGGTGTTCGAGGAGCTGATCCGCCGCTTCAACGAAGAAAACAACGAAGAGGCTGGCGAACACTTCACCCCGCGCGACGTGGTCAATCTCATGGCCAAGTTGCTGTTCCTGCCGGTGGCCGACCAGATCCAGTCCGGAACCTACCTGCTGTACGACGGCAGTTGCGGCACCGGCGGAATGCTGACCGTTGCCGACGAGGCGCTGCAGGAACTCGCCGCGAGCCACGACAAGGAAGTCTCGATTCACTTGTTCGGTCAGGAGATCAATCCCGAGACGTACGCCATTTGCAAGGCCGACCTGCTGTTGAAGGGCGAAGGCGACGAGGCCGAGAACATCGTCGGCGGCGCGGACAAGTCCACACTGTCTGCCGATCAGTTCCGCTCACGCGAGTTCGACTTCATGATTTCCAACCCGCCCTACGGCAAGAGTTGGAAGACAGACCTCGACCGGATGGGCGGCAAAAAGGAATTCAGCGACCCGCGCTTCATCGTCAACCACGGCGGCGATGCCGAGTTCAAGCTCATCACCCGCTCCAGCGACGGGCAGCTGATGTTCCTGGTGAACAAGCTGCAGAAGATGAAGCACAACACGCCGTTGGGCAGCCGCATCGCGCTGGTGCATAACGGCTCGGCGTTGTTCACCGGTGATGCAGGCCAGGGCGAGAGCAACATCCGCCGCTGGGTGCTGGAGAACGACTGGCTCGAAGCCATCATCGCACTGCCTCTCAACATCTTCTACAACACCGGCATCGCCACCTACATCTGGGTGCTGGCCAACAAGAAGGCCGCGCATCGCAAGGGCAAGGTGCAACTGATTGACGCCTCGCAGTGGTTCCAGCCGATGCGGCGCAACCTCGGCAAGAAGAACTGCGAGCTGGCAGAAGCGGACATTGACCGCATCCTCAAGCACTACCTCGACCAGCCGCCCGCCGATGCGGACGCAGCGAAGGCAGTGCCCGAATGCAAGTGGTTCGACAACGCCGACTTCGGCTACTGGAAGATCACCGTTGAACGCCCGCTGCGACTGAAAAGCCAGCTCAAGCGCAGCGCCATCGAGAGCCTGCGCTTTGCCACAGGCGATGAGGCACTGCGCAGCGAGATGTACGCCAAGCACGGCGACAAGCTGTACACGGAATTCGCCAAGCTCAAGCCCGAAGTCGAAACGTGGCTGAAGGGTGACGATGGCGACGAAGATGCTGACGACGAGTCGGACGATGAAGACGCGAAGACCACCAAGAAAGCGGTACCGGAAAAACGGCGCAAGAAGCTGCTCGACCCCGCGACGTGGTTGCGCGACAAGACCTTGTTAGAACTGGCCAAGCTGGCGCAGCAGGAACTTGGCGAAGGCGTGTTCGACGACCACAACGAGTTCCGCACGCGCTTTGATGCCACGATGAAGTCGCACAGCAAGAAGCTGGGTGCGCCCGAGAAAAAGGCGATCTACAAGGCGGTGAGTTGGCGCGATGAGTCGGCCCCGCCGGTCATTGCCAAACGCAGCAAGCTCAAGGCGGGTGAGCATTTCGAACCCGGCTACGACGGCGCGTACCTGGAAACCGTGGGCAAGGATCGCTTCATGGTCGAGTACGAGGCCGATACGGACCTGCGCGACACCGAGCAGGTACCGCTCAAGGAGTCCGGTGGCATCGAAGCCTTCTTCACCCGCGAGGTGCTGCCCCACGCGCCCGATGCCTGGATTGCGATGGACGCCACCAAGATCGGCTACGAGATCTCGTTCGCGCGCTATTTCTACAAGCCGACCCCGCTGCGCACGCTGGAGCAGATTCGCGCTGACATCCTCAAGCTGGAGGAGCAGACGGAAGGCTTGTTGCACAAGATCGTGGGGAATGTTTGATGCAACAGATTCCTCGCCACACCGAATACAGAGCGTCTGGCTTGGCCTGGGTTGGAGACATTCCAAGTCATTGGCAAACCCGCCGAAACCGATTTCTATTTAGAGAAGTTGACAGTCGTTCTGTGCACGGCCAGGAGACTCATCTTTCAATGAGTCAGGTTCATGGCCTTGTTCCCAGCCAGTCACTCGGTAGAAAAAGTCTCCAGTCTGAGAGCTACGCCGGAGGGAAGTTGGTCGCTGAGAGTGACCTTGTTCTGAATCGCTTGAAAGCACATCTCGGTGTATTCGCACGGGCTAAGCAACCGGGCGTCATCAGCCCAGACTACTCCGTGTTTCGGCCAAAGTCAGACGTCTCAGTGCCTTACTGCGAGCTGCTATTCAAGACACCGTTTTATGTTGCCGAATTCCGGCGGCGCACCAAGGGTATTGTTGAAGGGTTTTGGCGTCTGTACACGGACGACTTCTATGACGTCTCGGCACTGATCCCACCCCGCACCGAGCAAGACCAGATCGTCGCCTACCTTCGGGCGCAGGACGTTCACATCGCCCGTCTCATCAAGGCTAAACGCGACTTGATTGCACTGCTCATCGAGCAGAAGTTGCGCATCATCGATCACGCCGTCACGCGAGGCATCAATGCTTCTGTCGCGCTAAAGCCTTCAGGCATCGAGTGGCTCGGAGACGTTCCCAATCACTGGGATGTTGCCTTGGTGAAGCACGTCGCTGATGTGCGCTTCAGTGGCGTTGACAAGCACTCGCATGATCACGAAATTCCAGTTCGTCTGTGCAACTACACAGACGTCTACAAGAACGACAAGATCACCGACGAGATGGATTTGATGCGCGCCACTGCGACGGCAGGGGAAATCGCCCGGCTCACGCTAAAAGCAGGCGACGTCATCATCACTAAGGATTCCGAAACACCGGATGACATTGCGGTGCCCGCGTGGGTGCCGGAAGGGCTTCCTGGTGTGGTCTGCGCCTACCACCTTGGATTGCTGCGACCCGAGCCCGGTCGAATCGAGGGTGAGTTCCTGTTTCGCGCCATCGGGTCTGCCCGTATCGCCGAGCAGTTTCACGTGCTGGCAACCGGCGTCACGCGCTTCGCACTCGGCAAACATGATGTGAAAAACGCTGTCATTGCACTGCCACCAGTCGAAGAACAAAAGGCCATCTGCAAGTGGATCGACGAGGAGTGCAAACCGCTCGGAGACGCCATCCAGCGTGCCGAAGAGGAAATCAAGCTGATCCGCGAGTACCGCGACCGGCAGATTGCCGATGTCGTCACCGGCCAAGTGGACGTGCGCGGCTGGGTGCCGGGCCCGGACGACGGGGCGTCCGAGGAAGATCTTGCGGCACTGGGTGGCGACGAAGAAATCGATACCGATGGGGAGAACGACGATGGCGACGACTGATACCAGCGAGATGGGGTTGGAAGCCCTAATCGTCCGCGACCTTTGCACCGGTGGCGGCTACGTGCAGGGCCAGCCCACCGACTACAACCGCGACGTGGCGGTGGACGTATTGCAGTTGCTGGCGTTTCTGCAGGCGACCCAGCCCACGGTCGTCACCGCGCTGGAACTGGCCGTTGAGGGCATCAAGCGCACACAGTTCCTGCACCGCATCCAGGGCGAGATCGCCAAGCGCGGCGTGGTGGATGCGCTGCGCAAGGGCGTTAGCCACGGCCCGGCGCACGTCGATCTGTACAAGCTGCTGCCGACACCGGGCAACGCCAGCGCCGCCGAGAACTTCGGCAAGAACATCTTCAGCGTCACCCGGCAGCTGCGCTACAGCAATGACGAGTCGCAGCGTTCGTTGGACATGGCCATCTTCATCAACGGCCTGCCGGTGCTGACCTTCGAGTTGAAGAACTCGCTGACCAAGCAGACGGTGGCCGATGCCATCACCCAGTACCAGACCGACCGCAACCCGGCCGAGTTGCTGTTCCAGCTCGGGCGCTGCGTGGCGCACATGGCGGTGGACGATGCCGAGGTGCGGTTTTGCCCGCACCTCACAGGCAAGACCTCGTGGTTCCTGCCGTTCAACCAGGGCTGGAACAGTGGCGCGGGCAACCCGCCCAACCCGCACGGTTTGAAGACCGGCTACTTGTGGAAGCAGGTGCTGCAGAAGGACTCGCTGGCCAACATCATCGAGAACTTCACGCAGGTGGTGGAGGAGGAAGACGAAAAAGGCAAGAAGCGGCGCAAGCAGGTGTTCCCGCGTTTTCACCAACTGCGTACCGTCCGCGCCTTGCTGCGCCGCTCCCGCGAGGACGGGGTCGGCAAGCGCTACCTGATTCAGCATTCGGCGGGCAGCGGCAAGAGCAACACCATCGCGTGGCTGGCCCACCAGTTGGTCGAGCTCAAGACCTCTGCCGATGCGATGCTGGCCCAGTTCGACTCGGTCATCGTCATCACCGACCGCCGTGCGCTCGATACCCAGATCGCACGCACCATCAAGAGCTACGACCACGTCGCATCGATCTTCGGCCACTCGGAGGATGCTGCCGAGCTGCGCACCTTCCTGCGCAAAGGCAAGAAGATCATTGTGACGACGGTGCAGAAGTTCCCGTTCATCCTCGATGAGTTGGGCGACCTCGGCGGCAAGAAGTTCGCGCTGCTGATCGACGAGGCGCATTCCAGCCAGGGAGGCAAGACCACGGCCAAGATGCACATGGCCCTGTCGGGTGCGGCTGGGGACGACGAGGATGACGACGAATCCGTCGAGGACGCAGTCAACAAGCTGATCGCGTCTCGCAAGATGCTGCCGAACGCCAGCTACTTCGCGTTCACGGCCACGCCGAAAAACCGGACGCTGGAGTTGTTCGGCGAGCGCTACGTGGAAGGTGGTGAAGTGCGCTACCGCTCGCCGGAGGAGCTGACCTACACCACCAAGCAGGCGATCCAGGAGGGTTTCATCCTCGACGTGATCGCGAACTACACGTCGGTGGACAGCTTCTACCATGTCGCCAAGACGGTGGAAGACGACCCGGACTTCGACAAGGTCAAGGCGCTGAAGAAGATTCGCCACTACGTGGAATCCCACGACAAGGCCATCCGCAAGAAGGCCGAGATTATGGTCGATCATTTCGTGACGCAGGTGGCGGGCAAGCAGAAGATCGGTGGCAAGGCGCGGGCGATGATTGTCTGCAACGGCATCGCACGAGCCATCGACTACTACCGCGAGGTATCGGATTACCTCACCACGATCAAAAGCCCGTTCAAGGCCATCGTGGCGTACTCGGGCGATTTTGAGATTGGCGGGGTGAAGAAGGCTGAGGCGGACCTTAACGACTTCCCGAGCAAAGACATTCCATCCAAGCTCAAGCAAGACCCGTATCGCTTCCTGATCGTCGCCAACAAGTTCGTCACCGGCTTTGACGAGCCGCTGCTGCACACGATGTACGTGGACAAGCCGCTGGCGGGCGTGCTGGCGGTGCAAACGCTGTCTCGGCTGAACCGGGCCCACCCGCAAAAGCGGGATACCTTCGTGCTCGACTTTGCCGACAACGCCGAGGCGGTGAAGGTAGCCTTCCAGGACTACTACCGCGCCACGATCCAGACCGGCGAAACCGACCCCAACAAGCTGCACGACCTGAAGAATGATCTCGACGCCAAGCAGGTGTACAGCTGGCAGCAGGTTGAGGACTTGGTGGCGCTCTACGTGACCTGGGCGGACCGGGACAAGCTCGACCCCATCCTGGATGCCTGCGTTGCCGAGTACATCGACAACCTGAACGAAGACGACCAGGTCGAGTTCAAGGGCAAGGCCAAGGCCTTCGTGCGCAGCTACGGCTTCCTGGCGGCGATCCTGACCTACGGGCACCCGGCCTGGGAAAAGCTCTCGATATTCCTGAATTTCCTGATCCCCAAGCTCCCCGCTCCGAAGGAGGAAGACCTCTCCAAGGGCGTACTGGAAGCCATCGACATGGACAGCTATCGGGTGGAGGCACAGGCGTCACTGAAGATGTCGATGGACGACGCAGATGCCCTCATCGAACCGCCCCCGCCCGGCGGTGGCGGTGTTGGCGGTACGCCGGAAATAGACAAGCTGTCGAACATCATCAGAGCCTTCAACGATATGTTCGGCAATATCGAGTGGAAGGACGGCGACAAGATTCGCAAGGTCATCACCGAGGAGATTCCGGCGCGCGTGGCGCAGGACAAGGCCTACCAGAACGCGCAGGCCAACTCCGACAAGCAGAACGCCAAGTTGGAGCACGATAAGGCGCTGAATCGTGTGGTGCTGGAGCTGATCTCCGACCACACCGAGCTGTTCAAGCAGTTCAGCGACAACCCGAGCTTCAAGCGTTGGCTGACCGATATGGTCTTCGACTCGACATATCACCCGGGTGCGGTGCCGCCGAAGGCACCTCCACAAATGGGCGCGTCGGTGTGAGGAGGTCCAAATGGGACAGGACGGAATGAACGGAACAACTTCAGTCGATGAGATCAAGATCTCCGCACTTCGCAGAGAGGCTGAGCGCCTAGAAGAAGACACCCTCTATTCGAGCAAGGGGCATTTCAACGCTGAAGACACATGGGTACGGCGCAACTACTGGCTGGGGGTTCCGGCAACCGTTCTCGGAGCAGTCGCCGGTGCGACGCTGATCAAAAGCCAGCCTGAATGGGCGACAGCGTTCACTCTTCTTGCATCGTTGCTCACTGGATTGATGACTTTTCTTAAGCCCAACGAGCGTGCAGCGTTGCACCGGGCTGCCGCTGGCCAGTTCCTTGCCCTTCGAAACGAGGCACGGTTTTTCCGGGAGATAGAACTGCTTGAGTCAGATCGACTGGATGAGCTCCCAGAACGACTGAAGGCACTTTCGGCAGCGCGCAATGAGTTGAACTTGAAGAGCCCGAGTATTCCGCGTCGAGCTTTTGTCGCTGCGCGAAAAGGAATCGAAGAAGGCGAAGCCACCCACAAAGTGGACAAGGAGGAATGACAGGATGTCGGTATTGAGTTTTCTGGCGGACACGGCCAGCAGTGCTGTACTTTCGTCAAGCGAGCAGTCATCGATCACGACTTCGATCACAACACTTCAATCCCGGATGGTGTTGCACTTTGACAACGGCGCAATTGCTCAGCATTTCCGATTCGGGTCCTCAACACGCGGCACCATCCTCCCCCGTTCGATGGATGAACAATCCGACATTGACTACATGGTGGTCTTCAGCGATGGCAGCGCCACACCACAGACGTACCTTAATCGATTGAAATCCTTCGTCGAAAAGCGCTACTGGTCGTCGGAAATTTATCAGTCCAGTCCGACCATCGTGCTTGAACTAAATCACATCAAATTCGATTTGGTGCCAGCGACTACAAATTGGCTCGGTGAACTACAGATCCCCAATGGGGCGGGTGGATGGATGACCACGAACCCCAACGATTTCAATGCCACACTTGAAGCGAAAAACAAGGAACACAAGTCGTTGATCAAGCCGGTCATTCGGCTGTTCAAGTACTGGAACGCAACTGCTGGATTCCCGTTCCAATCTTTCGAGATGGAAAAATGGGTCTGCGGGCTGAGCTTCTGGTTCCAGACGAATCAGAAGGACTACTTCCTGGCGATCATCGAAAACCTGAATACCAGTTCGTCGTACTCGCAATGGGTGAACAACGAAATCACACGCGCAAAGACCATCGTGGCCAATGTCAGGAAGTATGAGAAGGATGAGATGCCGATAACGGCAGAGAATGAGATGAAGAAGTTGTTCAGACTCTGAGGGGAATTGCTATAGCAGCGAATCAGGCGAAGTCGGTACTGGGTTCTGATACAAAAAACCGCCCCAAAGGGCGGTCAGAACCCCCCGAGTTGATTGGGGCCGGGAAGTGGATGAGTTTTCCTATTCACGATTGCCTTCGGTTTAGCCCTCTGGTTGTTCCGTAGTTACGGCGACCAGCCGTTCCAGACGGTTGTGAATTGCGGCGACTTCCTCCAGGAGCCCAAAACCGATCTCGCCCAACAATGGGTTTTCAGTCCTGCTGAGGCCCAGGGCGTCCTGTTTCAGCAGCTCCGCAGTTTGGGTTGCCTTGAGCAAGGCCTCGCGATCTGATGCAGTCAGCATGTTGATTTCCTCGCTTCCATGAATATGTCCCGGCCGCACCCCGCGAAGGGCACGGCCGAGGTATTGCATCAACCGACCAGTTGCCTGGCCAGTGCCACTTCGATGGAGTCACCCGACAGGTTCAACACATCCAGCCCCGACTCGGGCATGTCGCCCGAAGTCGACTGAGCCACGGCGATTTTCTTCGCCATCAGCTCAAGGCAGGCCATCTGCGCCGTCCCCTCGTAGCCCAGGAAAACCACGTCCACCGCTTGCTTCTGACCGATCCGCCAGGAACGGCGGGCGGCCTGTTGCAGGGTGTAAACGTTGTACCCGGATTGCAGGAACACGATGGTCGGAAACTCCAGCAAATCGAGACCGGTTTTCACCAGTTCGGGGTTGGTTATCAACACGTCGATGCCGCGGTCGACTTGGTCGGCGACCCAGTCTTCTCGCTTCTCGGCGGCCACGCTTGCACTTAGGGTTGCTACCTTGAGACCTTCGGCCGAAAGCAGCGCCTTCAGTCTCGCCGTGGTATCACGGGTGCCCGTATAGACCGTGTAGACCAGGACACGACGGCCCCTGGCCTTCTCGGCTTTCACGCGCTCGATGAGCATGCGCTCCTTCGGCATCGGCTCCGAACCGTCGAACAGCGCCGGCACATGAGCCAATACGCGGTCGCGACGATGCGGGTGGACGACGTGCTCCTCGCGGAACGCGCAATCCGGCCACGCCAGCAGGGCGTTGAGCACCACCCCCAACAGGCTGTGGTCCCCAGCACGCAAGGCATCTTTCAATGCCTGTTTCAGTGCACCTTCCAGCTTTCGATACCACTCTTGCTGGATCGGCGTCATGATCACCCCGTCGAAATGTTCCTCGTAGGGAGGCAGGACATTGCCGCCGATCTGCTTGAGCTTCAGGAACGCGCTGATCGGCACCACATACCGCATGATGCCGTTCGGGCCGAAGCCCGGTCCCTTGGTCGCGCGATGCACGGTCTGTCGACCGCGCGCCGTGCGATGGGATCGGGCTTCATCGTCACTTTTGGACTTGTAGATGTCCTTGATGACGCCATGGGCTCGCAGGAAGCCCATGGATGCCGGCCCGAGCGAGCCGCGCCGCGAGTAGTCGAAACCATCCTCCATCATTGCCCTGGGGTGCAGCCGCCAGAGCAGGTAGAAGAGGTCGTCGGCATAACCGCCCATCAGTGTCCCGGTCAGGAGCAGCGTTTTGCTGCATTTCCTGGCCAGCACGCCGAAGGCCTGGCCCTGGGCGGAGCCCTCGTTCTTGAACTCGTGACCTTCGTCGACGATGAGCAAGCCGAAGTAGCCCTGGGGCAGATAGCGCTTGATGAACTCGGTTGGCTGGTAGCCGCCTTGCCCAAAGCTGAACTCGGAGTTGGCCATGGCCCGCTCCATCCTGGTTGCCTGGCGATCGGAGAAGAACAGGTCGCCATCCTCGTCCATCAGGTTGATGAACTCGTAGACGTTGTCCTCCAGCATGTCGCCCAGCATCGTGGCGCCGAACTTGTCCAATAACCGGCGCGAGGTTTTCGTGCCGATCGTCGGTAGCTGCTGCATGGCCGCGAGCACCATCTCTTCCCGCGACTTCGCCGAGGCCTGCGGACGGGTCAACGTCCACAGGGCACCGTGGCAATGCGGGCAGAAACGGCGTTCCTTGGCCAAGTGCATTTCCGCCAGGCTGGGATTGAGGGGCGCATCGTCCCCATCCGTTACCCAGGAGTAGCAGCTCGGACAGCAGGCCACCCGAACTCCGCCTGGAATCGTCGTTTCGCCGGCCTCGACCGTTTCCACGACGCGCTTGATGATGAAAGACGGCTTCCAGTGATACCCCATGCGCATCCGCACCCGGCCCATCACGAAGAACTCGGGATGGAGGGGCGCCTCGCGCATCTGCCGTAGCGTCAGGAGCTTCTTGAGCGTGTCGGGGCCATTCAGCACCCAGACTCGCGCGTTCGGCACCGTCTGCTTGATCTCCCGCCGCCACTTGTAGACCAGGTGGGGAGGGCAGATCACCAAGCTGCGCGGATAGCCTTCGGCATGAGCGACCGCGGCGGCCGCGATGGCCATCATGGTCTTGCCCGTGCCCATCTCGGCGTTGATGATGCCGGCCGGATCGTTTTCATCGAAGAGCAGCGCGGCCATGGCTTGCACCACCTCGCGCTGGGCAGGGAAGGGCGCCCGGGTGAGGGCATCCATCACCGCCTCCCGCCGTTCATTCGGTACTCCGGAATAAACGGGTGGGTTCTGCTTGCGCACGGCTTCGAGCAGGCCCGATCCGAACGATGAAACGAACTCCGATAACGACAACACTCCAGGCTCGGCGATCGGCGCGATGTCGCCATCGAATCGTTCTTCCTGCGCCTGGACGCCCTCGTTGGTCCGCTGATAGTAGGCGGACACGGCCTCGTCCTTGCTGCGCGGTCGGAAGTACCGATCCACTTCGATGCGCGGCGCCGATCCCGGCATGCCGGACAAGCCGGCGTGCAGCTCAGCCAGCTCGTCGATGGAGACGGTGCCCCATTCGTCGTAGTCCAGGCCGGTCACGTAGCCGAAGCCGATCCGCTCTTTGGCGTCGTATTCGGTCAGCCACCAGGTGGCCGAGCCGAAGGCGTCGAAGAGCTTGCAGATGACCCATTGTTCCGGGGCATCCTCGGGCTTGGGATGCGAGGCGATGAACGCCAGGATGTCCGAATGCAGCTGGTTATCTTTGCCCACGGGTTGGGTGGACGTGGTGACATGAAGTTGATGATGTGTGACTTGCATGATGCTCTCCAAGAAGTGCGGAGACACCCTGCCCCTGGCGGGGATGGCATCCCCGCGAGGGTGGTCGAAATGAACAGGTCAGGCCGCGAGCGACAATTCCTGCGGGGTGGTTTCACCGGCTTCGGCCTGGCGCGTGAGCACCCGGTTTTTCACCAGAATGGAAATGGCTTGGGTGAAGTGCTCTCCCAAGTCGATCAGCGAGGCCTGGATAGGCCCCAGGGCCGGCCAGGTAGCCTTGGCGTTGAGATCGGTGACGATCTTTTCGCCCAGGGAGGCCAGCACCGGCTCGCACCAGGCTTCGATCAGCGGCACCGGTGAGATGCGCTGGATCATTGCCCAGACCGATTGCCGGTGATCCTGGCCATCGTTGCCGAAAGTCAGTACCCAGGCCCGACCGTTGGCCGTGTCCGGGTCGATGACCATCGGGTCGTAGATGAAGACGTGCGACACTGGCCCGAACAAGGACCGGCGTGGCAGCTTGCCCGCCAGCTTGGTCAACCGCGAGGCATCGCCGATGAAGGCAATACCCCGTTGGTCTTCCCCTGCCGGCGTTTCGGGATGAAGCGGAACCACGCCCGCCACGCCGTCGCCGGGCCGAGGCGGGGCCTCGACCGGCTTCAACGTGATGCGGTCGACACCGCCGGACGTCACCGGCAGCGAGAACGCCGCCAGCAATTGCTGGATGGCGGTATCCCGGCCGTAGAGCGATGCGAACATGAGCTGGCCCGCTTCGTTGCGGACCAGTGCGTCGAGAAAGACATCCGAAAACTCCCGGATGCCCCACAAAGGTACAGATGCGGACATGATGATGAGCCTCCAAGGTAGTGGGGCTCTTCCCGGTGGGGGCGAGCCCCACGGGGGTGATGAATCACCGATCGGATGATCGGCTTGATCCCGGCGCCAGGCCGTTCCGGTTTCAGGGATGACCGGACCTCGATGCTTACGGCATCGGCGAGTCGAAAACCGTTCGACCAGCGGTATTGCCCGATATAGCCAAGGGCCTTTCTGCCGCATCCGCCGGTTGGCAGGTGCGTCAAAAAGACCCCTCGATGAGGGGTAAAGGGATGAGCCACGTGAAGCTCAGCGTATGGTGAGCACATCCCCGAAGGTCATGCTCCCGGCCGTGAAATCGATGGCCCGGATCACCGGCACAAACCGATCGGTCAGGATGCGCGTCTCGGAGACGTTGCCCTTCGCGTCGGTCTCGTGCTGCACCGAAACCTCTTTTTCCTTGTAGGTCGCGCCCTTGATGAGATAGGTACGGCCATCCTCGGCGTCCACGAAACCGCCGATCTGGCCGGCCGCCAACCCGAGCGCCAGGTGCCAGTCCGACAGCATCCGCAAGGGGCGCCGATGGGCCTGTGCCTGAGCACTGAAGGTGCGCGGAAAACTCGGCCACAAGGTGCTGGTGTGAAACTTGGCGATCTCAGCCGCCAGTTCCGGGCCATTCAGGCGGATCGCCTGGAAAACCAGGTCCTCGCCGATTGGCATCTCGGGCACCAACAGCGGCGCATGCGGCCAGGCGTCGGGCAGTTCGGGCGGTGGCGTGTCTCTTGCCGCCATCAAGGCCTCGACCTGCCCCTTGGAAGGGGCGGCGGCGCGGCGCTTGATGCCGAAGACGACCATCTGCTTGAACTGCCGTTCCGGCGCCGACCAGGCCGTGAGGTGGGTGAAGTGGCGGCACAGATAGTTGGCCATCTCCTCGCTCATGACCGTGTGCGGCACGATGAAGACCAGCACGCCGCCCGCCTGGAGCCATCCTGCCGTCTTGCGCAGGAAGAGCAACTCCAGCCGTTCGCTGTGCTTGCCGTCGCCGGTCTGCCCGGTGTCGGCCACGGTATGGCCGTAGGGCGGGTTCAAGAACAGCAACCCGGTCGATCTGGCCGATACCCAGGCATCGTTCATATCGGCATGGAGCACGGTATCGAGCAATTGCTTGGCGTGCCAGGCACGTTCGGCATCGAACTCGATGGCCAGGGCTTCGACGGCGGCGCCGGCTTCGGTCAGGGCATTCTTGACCTCGGCCAGAGCGACGCCTTCGCCGCAGCACGGGTCCGCGATGCGTATCCGAGAACCGGCGATGTCGAGCGCGTTGAGGATGCGGGCAAGGGTGACCTCGTCGGTCGGGAAATACCCGTTCTTGATAAAGTTGCGGGCGAGCCGCGAGAACATGAGTCCCATGGCGATGCCCCTTAGATCAAACGAAGCAGGGACAACCAGCTATCCGGATGGTCCGGCTCGACGCAATCGCCTTCCGGCGTTTCGCACACCGAGTCGATGACCCATTCTTCAATCTGTTCCATGCTGGGCACCGGATAGGTATGGCCCTTGAAGGTAATGGCTTGGGGTAGGGTAAGCATGACAATCTCCAATGAAATGCGGAGACGCCATGCCCCGGACGGGGAACGGAATCCCCGCGAGGGTTGAGTAAAACGGCTATGTCCCAGACCTTGCGGCCTTGCGCGTTTCAGGGACTGACGAGCATTGAAAAGCCTTCATACGATGTAAGACGGACAGGGCTGATCGGGATCGATCGGCCCGGCCATAAGCTCGCCGGTATCGGTGTGGTAGACCTCCACCCAAAGCCCGCGCCGATGAAAATGGCGGGTCTTCGCGTTCGCGGACGAACGATCCGGGCAGCAATCGAAATCGGCCAGGTTGTCCCTGGCATACCCTTCGCGCGTGCGCGGATCGCTGGTGCTGGCCTCGACGGTGAATTGCATGTTCACACTCCTGGAAATACGACCAGCCCGCGACGGGGCCGGTACGATGGATTGAACTCTCGATGGTCGAGTCAGGCCGCCAGGCGCTGATCGACTACCTTGGCCAGGATTCGGGGAGGAATGCGGTACAGACAGCCACCGTATTCGCCCACGAAGCGCCGACCTTGCTTCGAAACGATCTTGACCTCGGGGATGGCAAGCCCCTCGAAGATCAGGACATCGCCGATATCGACCTTGTGCTTGCGCGCGGCATGCCAAGCGCGGACCTGGGCGCGCCAATCCGCATTGGCAACCGGAACCATGTCCAGATAGGACAAGGGGCAGGTGTAGTAGCAAGGCCCCATGCTTTCGCACAGATCCTTGTAGCCCCAGCCTTCGCCTTTCCTGCCCGGCGACAGCAAGTCGCAGCCGATATAGCGATAGGGCGCCCTGTAGGCCATGGGCGGCTTCGGCGCCGCGGGGGTGACCTCCCATACCGTCCAGAGCACATTGCCCACCGCTGTGTGACGCAGGCATTCCCAGCGGGTGCCATTGGTTTGCGTAGCCGACCGGGTGCGCTCTTGAATGATCTGCCGACGACTGCTATCGAATGTCACGGTCCATCCCATGATGATTTCCTCCATGCTGAGCCGAAGGACGCGCTGCCCCTCCAGGGCGGCGAAGCACCCCGGCGGGTTGAGATCGAGCCCCTTGCAGGGCGGTTTTGATGCAGTCCCGGACCTTGCGGCCGTGCTCGTTTCAGGGACTGACGAACGGCGATCCTTGACGGGGATCGAGCGGGCTGTAACCGACAGCCGGCGGTGGAACACGGATGGCGCTCGGACTTTGTTAGCAACACAGTAAAAATGACCCAGGGCATCAACTGAAAATTGACCCACCTCACTTTTTTCAGAAACGCCTAGGTCGCTTCTCCATACTGTTCCTAAGGTATGGAGACAGCATGTTAAACGCTGAACAATCAGTGGAGATTACTGTGTTGCATCGTCACGGCATGAGCATTCGCGCTCTGGTCGATATCACCGGCTGCGCGCGAAACACCATACGGAAGTACCTGAGATCCGAAGGCAAACCTGTTATCAAGGAGCGCGCCAAGCGCACCGAGAAGCTGGATCCTTTCAAACCCTATCTCATCCAGCGTATCGAGTCGGCCAAACCAGACTGGATTCCAGCTACCAGCCTTCTCGAAGAAATTCAGAATCAGGGGTACGAAGGTGGTATAACCCGCCTCCGCCAATTCCTGGTTGACTACAAGCCTGCGCCGGCACCGGCTGAACCGGACAACCGCTTTGAGACCGAACCCGGCAAGCAGATGCAGGTCGATTGGGTAGTCTTCCGGCGTGGCAAGGATCGCTTGTCGGCCTTCGTGGCCACGATGGGGTTCTCCCGCGCCAGCTTCGTGGAGTACGTTACCGACGAGAAGATCGAGACCTTGCTGGCCTGCCACGAACATGCTTTCGAGTATTTCGGCGGCGTCCCCAAGCAGGTGTTGTACGACAACATGAAGACGGTTGTCATTGAGCGGGATGGCTATGGGGAAGGCAACCATAAGCTCAACCCGCTGTTCCTGGACTTCGCCAAGCACTGGGGTTTCGTTCCCAAGCTTTGCCAGCCCTATCGTGCCCGTACCAAGGGCAAGGTGGAACGCTTCAACCGCTATTTGCGTCGGACCTTTCACGTGACGCTGGCCAGCCGGCTGAAGATGAGTGGCATTCAACTGGACAAGGATACCGCCAACGTCGAGGTACGGCGTTGGCTGCGCGAAACTGCCAATGTCCGTATCCATGCCACGACCAAGGAGCAACCGGAGAAACTGTTGAAGGCTGAGCAGCCTCATCTGCAGGCCTTCCCCCCAAGCTATACCGGCGTCTCGGTCCGGGAAGAGTCGCTGAGCAAGACTGTTCTCCATGTCGTTACCCCGCTGCAACGCCCGCTGTCGTTCTACGATCAGCTGGTCGCTGCGGCTGCTTGAGGAGGTAATCATGGATATTCAAGCAGAACGTATTCGCGCCTCCTGCGAGTTGCTGGGCCTTGATCGAGTACCGGAGATCTACCCGGTGATCGCCGAAGCGGTCATCAAAGCCGAACAGGGATTTGCTGATTTCCTCGAAGCGCTGCTCAAAGAGGAAGTCAGCGGCCGGCAGCAACGCAGTCGAACCGTATTGACCCGACTCGCTGGATTCCCCGTCATCAAGACATTCGATAGCTTTGACTTCAAATTTGCTAGCGACATCCCGAAGGCGCGCATCCAAGAGTTGTTCAGTTTGGCTTTTGTCGAGCGTACTGAGAACATCATGCTGCTCGGGCCTTCTGGCGTTGGCAAGACCCACCTGGCGATTGCCTTGGGCTACGCCGCGACGCAGGCGGGGATCAAGACCCGTTTTGTCAGTGCCGCGGACCTCGCGCTTCAACTCGCTGCAGCACAGCGCCAGGGGCGTCTCAACGAAGTGATGAAACGCAATGTGCTTGCCTACCGCCTGCTGGTGATCGACGAGATTGGCTACCTGCCGTTCGGGCGGGAAGAATCAAACCTGTTCTTTCAGGTCATTGCCAAGCGGTATGAGAAGGGATCGGTGATTGTCACGTCCAATCTTCCGGTTGGGCAGTGGGGCACCGCTTTCAATGGCGATGACACCCTGACCGCAGCCCTGCTGGATCGGCTCCTTCATCACGCCCACATCATCCAGATAAAGGGCGATAGCTATCGGCTGAAGGACAAGAAAAAGGCGGGGTTTGTTGGCACACAAGGGGGCGCAAGCAACTGACTCGGCAGCATCCTGAGCCGTTCTGTGAAGGATGGCTCAGGCAAGGTGCCCTACGACCGCAACGTGCCCGTTGCTGTCACTTCCCCCGTGGAAATGGCTACCCGCAACCGGCCATTTGTGACATGCGGGACCCGACCCCAAGCAGCCAGTCAGTTTTCTCCTATGCAGCCATTCGGCTATAGATGCCTTACACCGCCTCCAGTGCGAGCAGCTCAGCCACCGTCTGCCTTCGTCGAATAAGCCGGGGCTCACCATTTTCCATCAGCACTTCGGCAATCAGCGGGCGCGCGTTGTAGTTCGATGACATGGAGGAGCCATACGCACCGGTGTCGTGCAACACCAGGAGATCTCCCACCTGCGCCTGCGGCAAGGACCGGTGCAACACCTCGCCACCTTCTCCCTGCGTAAACACATCTCCCGACTCACACAGAGGTCCGGCAACCACCGTGTCAAACTGCAGGCCATTAACCGCGGTGCCATCAGAGTGGATCAACTCCATGCCGTGGTAAGAGCCGTATAGGGCCGGGCGAACCAGATCACTGAAGCCGGCGTCCACCATCACAAAATGGTTGGCGCCCTGTTGCTTTGTGGCGCGTACCTCGGTGACCAGCACGCCGGACTCGGCCATTAAATAGCGGCCTGGTTCTATTTCCAGTTTCACCGGGTGCCCCAGTCGTTGTTCCACCGCATGGCGCGCTGCATCCCATAATGAAAAGTAGTGCGCCGTATCAATCGTGGGTTCGCCGGCCTGGTAGGGAACGGACAGACCACCGCCCGCGGAGATTGCTAGCAGGTCTAAACCCTGCGCGCTCACTACCGCGACCAGCTTCAGCATGGCACCGCACACTTTCTGCAAGTGCGCGTAGTCCACGCCTGAGCCGATGTGCATGTGCAGGCCCTGCAAGGCCAGTCCGTTGGACTTGATCTTCTCGCAGGCGCGGACTAGGTCGCCATGCCAGATGCCATGCTTGCTATGCTCGCCACCGGTATTTGTTTTTTTGGAATGGCCATGCCCGAAACCTGGGTTGATGCGTAGCCACACCGGGTGCCCCGGGCTGACCGCGCCCAATTGGTCTAGCATGTCCATGGAGCCGCAGTTCACGGGAATATTGAGTTCCACCACTCGCGCAAGCGTAGCGCGGTCCAGCAGATCGGCCGTGAACACGATATCGGCGTGCCCGTTGTGCAAGCCAGGCGTAAAACCACCAGCCAACGCGCGTTCGATTTCACCCAAAGACACCGAGTCCACCACTGCGCCCTGTCGCTTCATGAGGCGAAGGATGTGTGTATTGGAGTTGGCTTTCTGAGCGAAACGCACTACGTCAAACAACCGTAGAGCGGCAATCTGGCGCGTAATGGTGTCGGCATCATAGAGCCACAGCGGGGTACCGAACTGCTGGGCCAAAGGAGCGATGGTGGCGGGAGTAAAAGGGTTCATGGGGAGATGATCCCCTGCATGGTCGATTCAATCAATGCTATTCTTTTTGCATGGCTATTCAGTATTGATATGAATTTAACTCATCGCCAACTGACGATATTTCGCGCCATCATGCTGCACGGCAATCTGGGGCGTGCCGCTGATGCGTGCGCGTCAAGTCAGCCCACTTTGAGTCGCGAGTTGGGGCGTCTGGAGCAGTTACTGGGGTTTAATCTTTTTGACCGGGTGCGGGGCCGATTACGCCCTACCGTGCGGGCACTGGCGCTGATGCAGGAAGTAGAGCGCTCGTTTATAGGCTTGGAACAGATCGCAGCACGCGCCACCGAATTGCGCACACAAGCGACCGGTCGCTTGCGCATTGCGTGTTTGCCGGCATTGGCCCATGCCTTGGTACCTCGCGCACTGGTATATCTCTCACATGCACATCCTGAACTAGGAGTCAGCGTGCATCCCTTAGAGTCGCCCTGGCTAGAGCAAGCCATGAGTGAACAGCGCTTTGACCTGGGACTGAGTGAAACCCAAGAGGCACCTGCTGGAGTTGCCTTGCAGCCCTTACTGAAAGTCAATGAAGTGGCTGTCTTGCCACGTGATCACGGCCTGTGCCGCAAGGCGCGACTGCAACCCCGCGACTTTACAGGCGAGCGCTTCATCAGTCTCGCGGTTGGCGACCCGTATCGAACCGCGATTGATGCGATGTTCGAGGACGCTAAAGTACATCGCGCAACCCTGCTTGAAACCACAAGCGCAGTGGCCGTCTGCGCCATGGTGCGTCAGGGCCTGGGCGTTGCCATCGTAAACCCGTTCACCGCACTGGAACTCAGCGGACCGGACCTAGTAGTGCGGCCGCTTTCAGTTGCCATCGGTTACCAGGTGAATATGCTTCTTCCGGAAATCGCAGCTCCGCACCCCCAGCAGGGCGTTCTCGCAGACACCGTGCGCAAAGCCTGCGCCGCCTTGAACTACCATCACTCGCTATGAGCCCCAAGGGCATATCCGGGATTTGGTGTAAAGCTGCTATCGGCGGCTCTTCCACCAGATGGCGGCTTTGGCCGAGAAGCCCGAATTGACCATCCGGCAGGTTTCGGAGTGGAGTGGGCCTCTGAGAGTCGGCTATAGCGAATAGGTGTCCGGCCGCTCATGGCCGACAGCAGAAGGAAGGTCAAAACCACCCAACCAGAACGATGCGTCAACCACCCCATGTGGGTCAATTTTATGCTGATGGGTGTTGTCTTAGTGGGTCAGTTTTAGGTTGTTGTTGACAACTTTCCGGGGCCGTTGCAGTAACGCCCTGGAAAGGCCCCTTGATGAGGGGCCAAGTTGAAGAAAGCTCAGCCTTCCGATTCCGCTTGCCAGACACCGGCGACAAAGCCGGGATCGAGATCCACGCCATGAGAGATGATCGTGGCCAGGGTGGTCGAGCCACCGCTCTGCGGCACCTCGACTGCGCCGTCCGCCACATCGTTCATGTCGTAATCGAGCACGACGAGTTCCACCGGCATGTCGGACGACGCACCCTGGACCAGACCGCCCTCGACACCGACCACGACGCGGGGCCGGGGCGATTCAGGCAACTTGGTCGGATGGCCGTCCACAGCCATTCGAGCCAGCCGATATGCAGTTTCGACGAGCGATTTCTCATAGGCGCCGGGCGTCGGGCCGTTCAGACCCCGCATCGACTCCGCCACCACCAGTAGACGGCAGGCCTCCATGGCATTCGTCGTGCGGCGTTGCTGGAGAACGCTGGCATCCGGTGTTGGCCAGGCATCCACCGTGGCCACCACCTGAAAGTCCAGCGTTTCGCCTTCCTTCTCCTCGTAATCGTCAAAGAGTAGGGGGAGCTCCGCAGTGTCGTCCCAGATCGTGCCGGCATCGAAAGCGGCTTGCGCCTTATCGAGGGCCTCCTCGTCGCTATCGGACAGGATGCCGACCTGTACCCGGTGGGCGTAATCGATGGTGTACTCGACGATGCGCAGGTTCATGACGTGCCCTCCTGTGCCAGTTCGAGTTCCTTGGTGCAGAACAGCGCGATACGTTGCTTGGCGCGGCGTGTGGCTTCGAGCTGGACATACCAGTACCCACCCGATTCGCGGCCGAACATGTTTTCACGGACGACGACGCCGACACGGCCGGGATAGTGAGGCCCGCCGAGGCGGTCTTGCTTGCGCTTGACCATGACCTTGGCGCCGATGGCGATGGTTGATGATTCACTCATGATGTTCTCCAAGAAAATGCGGAGACACCACGCCCCGGCAGGGCAAGGCGCCCCGCGGGGTGATGAGAATAAACGCTTAGATCAAACCTCTTTCCGCCATGGAAAGGGTCTGGTTGCCGGCGACGATGAAATGATCCAGAACCTTGACGTCGACCAGAGCCAGCGCCGCTTTCAGCTGATCGGTCAACCAGCGGTCGGCCTGACTGGGCTCCATCGTTCCGGATGGATGGTTGTGGCAGAGGATGACGGCACAGGCGTTGTATTCCATGGCGATCTTGATGACCTCCCTGGGGTAGACGCTGGTCTGAGTCAGCGTGCCGCGAAAGCACTCCCGCGAGGCGATCAGCCGGTTCTGCGCATCCAGGAACAGCACGACGAAGGCCTCGTGAGGCAGATGAGACAGCGAGGTGATCAGATGGCTGCGCACGGCCCCCGGTGAGGACAACGCATCCCGATGACGCAAGGACTCGGCGAAACCCCGCGTAACCAGCTCGCGGGACACGTCGAGGATCCGCCGGACACGGTTCCATCCATCCTCGGCAGCGGCTTCACAAACCCGATGATCCACCGCGGACAGGCTGAAAAGTTGATACAGCGATCCCTGGTTTTCCTGCAAAAGGTTCTCGGCGGTTTGGGTGCCGACCAGAACCCCCAGCAGATCAAGGTCCGACATTTGAGAGGAGAGAGGCATGATGATCTCCAGTGAAGTGGAGACACCTTGCCCCGTGCGGGAACAGTGTCCCCGCGTGGGTTGAAGGAAGGTTACGGAAAATCAGAGAGGCTTGGCTCAGACTGGCGAAGGCCGCCTTGTCGAGTCTCCTTGTGGATGCTCAGGCGGGTATCCAACCTCCGTTTACCAATGCTCTGGCGGCTTCCAAATAAGTCGGATAAATGTCTTCGGATACCCTGCAATAGCACTGCAAGTCCTCGTCGTCGGCATAGCCGGCAATGAAATAGCCTCTGCCGGGGGCGAAACCGACGATGAGCTCAGGTCGAACTTCAATATCCATTTTTGTCTCCTGGGTGCAAAGGTGCGGCAGGCTGAATGCCTGCTCCTTCGGGGGTGAGAGCGGTCAAATCCAACCGGCCCGATGCAACACCGGCCGAATCAAGCTGAAATACAGGGTGAGCCCGAAGGCCGCGCACAAGGTGAAAGCGAACATGGTGGATCCTCCTGAAAAGCGGAAACACCATGCCCCTGGCGGGGAAGGGGATCCCCGCGTGGGTTGAGATGAAGTCCCGGACCTTGCGGCCGTGCTCGTTTCAGGGACTGACGAGCGGCGATCCTTGACGGGGATCGAGCGGGCGGAACCGTCTGCCGGCGGTAGAACAACGACAAGCCAGGCTGGCTTTTCTTCAGGGCGGTCCCTCAAGAAAAGCCCCTGGGTGGAGGCGCATGGCATCCACCCAGGGCATGGCTTCAGATTTCGTACTCCAGCTGAGTCCAATTTCCCGATTCGAGCGCCGACTCGGCGGCTTCGATGGTCTGGAAATATTCTTCAGACTCGCGGCTGTAGGGTCCGTCCTTGGGATGAACGGTGCCGATGTAATAGCCCGCAGAACTCCGACAAACCTGGAGGGGCAGGGCGACGTTGAAACACTGTTTGGCCAGATGGCCGATCTTCTGGGGTGACATGCTTACTCCCTTCTATTTTCTTGATTGGAACTGGGTTCCGGTTGCAATTATGCCGCGCGCCTCTCGGTGCGTACTGTTTCAGCGGCGTCAGTACATTTCGGGTGGCCACAAGGGCCGGGGAAACACGGCATCCGTCAGCCGGCTCGCCGGAACCGGCTGACGGATGCCCTGGGGGCGAGATGCAAACGGAGTGGGTGGCTGAAATCGCGCCTCCTGGCGGCCTCGGAAATACGCCGCCGCGTCCGGCAAGGGAGGCCTGGACGCGTAGTTAAGGGATGCGGTTCGGGAAAGCCGCCAACCAGGCTGCAATCGCCGCTATTCGGGCTCACCCCGAAGGCCTGCTTCAGGCCGCCCGGGTGAACCCGCCTGAGCGGGTTCGGAGGTTGAGATTACTCAGCAGGCAGTTCCCACATTTGCTTGCTGGCATCGAACCGGTAGCCATGTCCCTTGAGGGCATCGCGCTGAGCCCGGAACAGGCCGCGATCCACGGTGGGATCGAGCTTGACGGCCCTGCCGGCTTCGATGAGGCCGTGGGTCTCGACATCGAACAACGAGGTCTCGGTCGGCGCCATAGGCAGCGCGTCGGAAACGGGCGTGACAGCGGCCTCTTGCACCGGGCAATTCTCGTTCGCTGGATCGGGTTCGACCGACTCCGGCAACGTCTCGGTGTCGGGCGTTTCGGGTTCGCTCTCGACATGGATCGCCGATAGCCTGGCCCGCACTTCGACCCAGACCTTCCCGCGCCAGGTGTAGCTGGACGGAAAAATCTCCTCGATGACGAAGGTCCCGTCGTAATCGCCGGGGCTGTACTGGTCGAGAATTGCGTCCTTGACCTTGAAGGTGCCCACGCTGGTGGACAGATCGCCGACGCAGAAAGAACCCTTGCTGCCGTTGACCGCTTTGATGCTGAGTGTTCCGGTGATGCTGATCATGATGTGCCTCCAGGATGAAAATGAAGCCCCGCCGGAAGGCGCCACTCCCCTTGGGGAGCGGACGCACTCCCGGTAGGGACGGGTAAAACATGAAGCCAAGCGGAGAAATCCGAATGGCGGGTAGGGCAGGGTGCTGCGAGCTCGCCTGGGATCAGGCGGCAAACCGCATTTCAACGAAATCGACGGGCATGCCGTCTATCTTCGCGGAAGCGATCTTGAGCAACCGTCCCTTGATCGAAACGCCGGTCTGGCCCTGCTTGGGACCGGACTGGTAAACGAAGGTCTCGGGATAGATGTCACCCAAACGGAAGGCAACCGTCACCTTCTGGTTGGCGTTAACGGCGCTCTTGAGGAATTTGACCCTCTCAAGCGCCTCGGCGCCTTCGATCTTGACATCGAAGTAGGTGGTTTCGGGTGCTTCGATCGAGCCATGCAGCGCGGCTATGGAACAAGCCCAGAACGAGCCCTTCTTGACCTTCACTTCACGGACACGATTCAAATACCCGATCCCGTTCACATGCAGATCGAGATGCGTCTTCGGCTTCTCGGCGGCAGCGGCGGCGGTTTCAGCAGCGGTGGTGTTCATTGCGATCTCCTTGATGAAAAAAAACAAAGGGAGACCACTACCCGCGAGGGGAGTATGCCTCCCCAGTGGGATGTGGGTCTTGCGACCCGAAGAAACCGGTTACCCGGCGGTGGATGAACTAGTTTTACGAAGCGGTGACTTCCCTGGGCCTATCCAGCGGGATATCCGCCGGATGCGGTGTGCTGGGAGTATCGTGCTATCGGAATGAGCCTCCGTCAGGGAACGGAGGCGACCGGTTGGGATGCAATCCCGCGCAGTCATAGAAAGGATGTGGCCTCGGCTCTTTCGAGCGTCGCGGTGTCAGAGGCTGACCGCGATCAAGGGACTGGAATGACGCACCGGAAGGCGAATCGCGTTACGTGCGATCAGGCGAGCCCGGAGGCCAGGGAGTACAGATTCAACTCAAACAGAAATGACATGGGTTGTCAATATTCCGCTCGCGGTGGTTTGGCCTATATCACGTGATTCACATATGGCCGTCTCAAGCTCGGCCAATGCCGTCAGTCGATGATTACCGAATGAACGGCCGCTCCGGCCCCTTCGGCAGACCTTCAGTACACTGGACTCGCAAGCGGCAGTCCAGCGGACGAGATGAGCTTAGGCCGAAGCGGTGCGCGTCCCTTTCATTACTCACTCTTGCTTCTTAACTTCGGTGGCAGTATCGCGAAACGCCAGCCCGTCATCTGGGTCATCATTGTCGGTAATCATCATGTTCCAAGTGAACGAGTTGTACACGTGAAATTCAGGCAGCCAACTTTTCACTTGTCCACCCACTAACCAATGGTGAGCGATACCGGGGAACATGACGTGATCTACCGGATGCGTTGCGTTGGGGTTGTGGAACATGGAGAGCCCTTCAGCCCAGGTTTCAGTCACAGCGCCCTGCTTTACTTCGTGAAAAAAGGGATCAGGCATTGCTGCGTTTGGATCGTGGCGATGCTTTACGCCTGACCGAAATATTCGCTGGTTCGGAAGTCCAAAACCTGCAAGCCGTCCCATGCGATTGAATTTCGAGATCGTCCCGGAAGACGAGAACAACACTGCGCTAACGTTCTCCGCTCCCGGCTGGAAAAAGTAACCCGATGGAATTACCTTGCCTTGGTACTCATGCGTTTCGATCTTCAGAGGTGTGATTATCAGCTGGCCGGTATCGTCAAAGACGAAATCGTGGGTGACACCATAGAGGTATTCAAGAAGCGCTGGCGAAGTCCAAGTCATGGACTGGTCCTCGTGGAAGTCAGCAACTGCGAAAACCAGCGGATTACCCTTAACGTGCTCTAGATCCCAATATTTAGTCTTCCGGTTCAGCTTGGAGTACAGCGCGCTACCGAATCGAATGGGCACACGGGTCTTCAGTAAATCTTTGATCTCATCTGGCGTGCGCATTCTAGGCATGCCGTTCGTTGGCGGATCGGGCGGGAGATCATTCGGAGATGGACCGACGATGACAGCCTCGATGAACACCTTGCTTCGCCCATCGCTAACCTCAAAGTCAGGCGCCTCATGCTCCTTGTTCACGAAGAGGCCAAGTTCCAGCAGCGCTGCATAGAGATACAGCTCCCAAATCCGTGAATCGAATGCGGTGGTCTGAAACTGTTCTACGAAGTTGCCATCAACATCAACATAGTGGCGCATCATTTCAGACATGATCGCCCGTGCCGGCACCCAGTGAGCGCGTGAGCACAGCATGTGAAAGGCTGGGTGCTGTTGGTTCACTGGAAGGTTTGTATTGAACAGATCAACACCCGCTTTGTCGGTCTTTTCGTCGCCTTGAGAGAAGACCGTTTCTCCACTCGCGATGTGCTTCCTGAACGAAGCGAACAGCGCGTGACGCGCGTTCGTTCTAGCCATGCTGCAACTCACGTCGATGCAGCGGAATCGACCCTTGTTGTCTCGACCAAGCATCACATAGCCAAAATCTCGATCATATCGATCTTTTATCAGGACGCCGATCAACCTCTCAGCCCTGTCCGAAAAGAACTCCAGCTCAATGCCCACCGCATCCGCAATCGGTGATCGAGTCCAAGCGACAAATGCGTTATATCGCTCGGTCGTTATCTGAACTACGCCACTTTCATCTAGCAAAGCGGCTACCCGCTGCGCTTTCGTGCCCCTGCGTCTTGCCTCACCCATACGCCCACCTGTTTATAGTTAGCGAACGCGCTTGGACATCGTTGTCCTTTCACATCAAGATTTGGACAGGGGCCGAAACGGCACCACTCTGTTGCCTTGGGCCAGAGGGTTATCCGCCGGCTTCTGGGTTGCTTTCAGTCGTGCGAACTCAACGACATTGGTCTTGCCTTGGATATAGCCTTCGGGCAGTCCGGCAAGAGCCTCAACGTCCCCCGCAGCCAGCCCGATGTGCCTTGGGATGGCTTCCAAGGGCATGACCTTCTCTTCGACCAGTAGATCAATCGTGCGACGCAGCAGGCGAGGCTGCTCAGGTTTGCGATCATCGTCACCAGGTTCCGATTTCGCCCCCCACCGAGCGGAGCGCCGTTTGAAAAGCATCAAAGCACCATCCTCATCCAGCAACTCAAGTGCCTTCAGGCGCATGATGATCGCCGCAGCAGATACACCCCACCGGCGCTTCAGCAGCAGCAAATCATCAAGTGTCGGAGGCACGCGAACCTCGGGGGCGAAAGTTTCGGCGGGCAACAAAAATGCGCCTGCGAAACGGTGCGCCTGCTGCTCCATCAGTTTGTGGCGAGCACTGTCCGTCACGCGTTGAATGTTGCGATGTAAAACAAGATGCCCGATCTCATGAGCAAGATCGAAGCGACTGCGGTACCCATTGTCTTTGTCGGCAGACAGGAGGATGAGTGGGCGTTCCAACACCGTGCTCCACGCCGAAAGCCCCTCAATCTGCGCGATGCCGGTTTCTTCACGGACGAGGATGACACCAGCGCCTTCCACTGCAAGCGCCAAGTCTTGAATCGCCGAACGGCCTAGACGCCACAGGTCACGGCATTCGCAAGCAGCTTTCTCGATGTCCTCGGCAGTGATCTCTTCCGGGTCCTTGTAATTTCGAGACGGCAAATTCACATCGGGGTAGTCGACGTACTCCATCAAAGCTGTGGCCAGATCCTGGGCCCACTCAATGCGAGCTTCAAGCATTGCTCGCGCCGCAACATGTGCAGACGCGTTACTGCGAAAAAGCGGCAATGACAACTTCTCACCAAGCACACGCGTAAACCACTCTGGCGTGACATTCACCACACCAGCAAGGCGTTCAAGCGCATCTCGTTCTGGTACCTGGGTTCCTGCGCGCCACTTGCTGATGGTCGCTGGTGACACCTCCACCATTGAGGCTAGTTGAACCTGAGTCAGGCGACGGGCAGCAAGAATCTGACTAAGCCGCTCCTTCTGAAATCCTTGTACGCCACCTCTGCTCATGATTTTGTTCCGTCTTTGTCCTGCTGTTTGCCGATGTTCTGCTTGAGCTTCGGCACGGCAAGATCGTGCTGACCAGCCGGCATCTGGTCGTACCTCTTCACAAACTCTTCCAGGGGCTCTTTGAATAGCCAGCCGCGCATGAGTCGATCTGGGACTGCAATCTGAATCGAAACGGGCGATTCCGGTTGAACATTGAGATTGCCCGAGAAACAAGCCACAAAAAATGCAACGGCATCCGATGGAGGCTGATAGCCAGAGAACAACTCGGGCTGAACCAGGGGTTCAATCGCCATGTTCGCTAGTGACATTTGCCGTCTGGTGTGACTACGTCGACCGTTGATCCAGAAGCCTTCCGGGATGTTGAATCGTGCAAGCGTGAATACGCCTGTGCGCCCCGTCACGATCCCGTTCCCGCGAATTGGCGATGGCTCTGCGCCGTTGGCAGCTAACGCGCGGTAAAAGGCTTCGTTCATATGGAAGTGCCGCATCTGCCCGACAACATGAGGAAGGTGTCCCTCGTCCATACCACGAGCAGCTACATACGCACGTTGCGCCCCTACCGCCAGAGCATCCTCGACGCCCATTACCACTTCACGCGGCAAGTTCTTTACGAGCAGACCATGGATCGTTTCTTGGGTCGGCTGAGGCATCTGCAACTCCGTCATTGGATTTCGTTAAAACGGATTATGCATTGAAAATGTTTCGTTTAAAAGAGTTTTCAGTTGAAGATGTGACTGGAGAGAACGGAAAGCAATCGAGACATAGGCGCGGCCGTGCGTCAAAGTAGATGGGGCATGGGTGGCAATGCGTGCATGAAGGTGTCGTTCTTCCACTCGCTGTCCATGGCGGTGATGCGATGGACAAACGCGTTGCTCACGTCGTCGGAATAGTCAATCAGGCTCCGCAGCAGGTCGAAGGTTTCAGTTTGGGCGACACTCCACGCCTTCTTGCGCGCCAATAGCTCCGGCAGCCTGTGTTCCTCGACAAAGTCCTGATATTTTCCGATCAGGCCCACCGTCACGTCGGCGAGCTGGATGCCGGGTTCGGCCCTGGAGTCGGAGAACCGATAGTCGATGCCCCGCGCACGCTGCTTAAAGCCATCGGCGTTCAAGCTTTTTTCGACTTGGACTTCGCGGTCGAAGACGTGCGTGGCGTTCTTGAACAGCAAGATGGGCATCGTGAAGAACGAGCTGAAGCTGTCTATAAGCACATCCGCATCTTCATCGACGAGGAAGGCTAGCTCGGCCAGGATTTGGGCCTTTCTGACTAGCTCCTTCAGCATGTGGGTTGGCAGGTTGGTGGCCTTCGGATTGTGGAGATCGAGAAAGGCCGCAACGTCTGCGATGAATTCGGTGACCTTGCCACGCTGGATGGCGGGGTAGCCGTGATGCTTCATCAGGGCCAGGAACGCGTGCTTGTCCATACAGGCGATCCGATAGAGCTCGTTCTTCATCTCCCTCCGAGCGTGGCTGAAGGCGTCAAAGCGCTTGCTGGCCAAGATTGAATCGACGATGTCCACGATTGACCAATAAACGACGTTGATGCTCGAGTAGTGGATCACCAGTTGGCGCTCAGAAAGCCAAGCCAAGAAACGCGCCATCTTGCGCGACGCCAGGACCGCCTCGAAATCTCCACTGGCGATGTGCTTTAACTTGATTTCCGGCGCGCTGTCTTGCATGCCCAGGGCGTCGCGCAGTGACGCGATCTCTGGAAGAACCTGCCCCTCTTGGAGTGCGATGCCGCCGAGAACGAAGTTCTTGTGCTCGGCGACGTTGGTCCCATCGTCCGTCAGCAGAAACTTGCGGATGTTATTGGTCTCGTCGTAGTAGAAGGTGAACTTGTCGTCGGCTCGGCGAATCCCGTAAGCTTGGATCATCATGGCGCGCATGGCGGACCAATCGAATGCCATCTGGCTCTCCTCTGCTGCCTCAGTCTGCCTGCGGCTCGGTTCCCGTCACTACGGCATCGACACCAAGCTCGTCAAGGTTGTCGTTCAGCAGTTGACACAGTCACCGACTGCAATCGGTCACTTTGTAGCCTCTGGAGTGACAACGTACCAATAACCGCAATGGCCGGATTCTGTTGAAAAACTCGTTCTGGCTGCTGGCAGGAGGAAAAGTCAAAATGACTACCTCTCAGAATCGTCCATAATCGACGATATCATCTTGGTTGATGGTTTGGGCATCCCCCATACAGAGCCAACAAATCACATTGGTGAGTTTTTCAACACAATCGCCGATGACCTGTCCTCGGCAAATTGGGCGTTTTCCCTTCACCAAATGGTCGACAGCTACCGACCGTCCTTTGCCATAGGAACGCAGTCGCGGAAGTCCATATAGATTCGAGTAACGCGGTCCATCCGCTGCTGTGAACCAGATAGCGTTGCCAACAAGCGATAGGCGAAGTGCATGATCGCATTTGAGAATCGAACCACCGTAAGCGCCAGCTCAAAGGGGTATCCATGTCGCACACGGTGAAGTGCATGAATCCCGCTGTGGACGAATGAGTTCAGCGCATGCCGTGAATACTGATTGAACTCGGCAAGTGGGGCGGCCAATGCCTCGGGGGCAACCTTGCCAACGGCGTTGAGCATCTCCAAGTATCCAGGCAAGTTCTTCGCAGCCTGCTCTGACTCCAAGTCGAGTGTCTTCGCAAGCCGCTCGATCTGCGCTGGCGTCGCAGCGAACATCAACCAAGCGGCACGCAGAAGGGCCTCATACTGAAGTCGCAGCACGGCCGAGCCTGAGTTGGGCGAACCTACGGCGAAAGCAGCCCTCAACGTCCGGGAATGCTCTACGCAAAGGTCGCATGCCGACCCTACCAGTTCCCCCTGCGAGTGCGAGAAGGCTAGACTCACCCCGGACTCAGGAAAGCATCCGACAATGGCCATTTCGAAAGATTCTGAGCGTTCTAGTAGAGTAGCCAAGGGGACATCGTAGGTTGCCTCTGTCATATTCGCGCAGAAACTCCGAGCCAATCAGGGATGCCAGATACTACCTTAACCTCAGTGCAACTGGGACTTGGCACCGGCGATCGGAAACGCTGCAGATGACTTGACCATCAAGCCAATGATTTGAGGCCGTCCTTGGCAAAACGATGCAGCTAGAAGTTGTCCAGGCAAAAATATCAGCAACGCTCCATCAGGTCGGCTCAGCCTCCTGGCTTGGATCTGCCACCCTCTCCCTGAACTGCACCGACTCGATACGCGACAGCGCCAGCGTGACGTCATCCACCGCCAGACGGAATTCGCTCTTCGTCTCGCCGGATGTCTTGTCCTGCCAGGTCTCCTCGCGCAGGCGGCCTTCGACCTTGACCCTGGCGCCCTTGCGCAGCAGCTTGGCCGCCGCTTCCGCCTGCCGGTCCCAGGCCGAGCAGGTTAGCCAGAAGCCGCCGCTATGCTGGATTTCGCCCTGAGCATCGCGGCTGTATTCGTCAAAAAACACCCTCAGCTCACAGACGGCGCGATCTTCGCCGCTGACGCTGACGCGCTTGAGGGTGGGCGCCGTGCCCAAGTTGCCTTTACCGACAAAAACGTTACTCATCGTGCATCTCCTATCAAATTGACCTGCTCAATAGACAAACCCACGGTTCCTCTCCTCGGAGAGGTCCCGCAACACCTTGCGTGCATGGCGCACCAGGCGTTCTCTCGCGTTGAGCCAGCGCACCTTGGCGTCCAGCTCGATGTACCAGCGCCCAACTTCGGGAGGCAGACCAGCCACCCTCTTGGCCAACTCGTCGGCGGACAACATCCGGTTTCGGCTGGTCCGCCACCTGAGTGACACCGCTCCGGATGCACGGCGCTGGATCGCCAACACCAGGCCGATTCCGTTCTCCATCCGGGTCAACTCGACGAACTGCGTCATCTCCGCCTCGATTTCATTCAGGACCTCCGTCAGGGTCATCGCGATACGGCCGCTTCGTTGCATCGGTGCGGTGCCATCGGATGCCATCCATAGCTCGGCCAGAATGGCCAACGCCGGGGCAGATACATCGATTGGCGTGCTCATGCCCAACGACCTCGCCAAGCGCCTAGGAATGTTTCGACGATCACGTGCCTCATCATCGGCGAGGGCTCCCATCGGGGCCGGTCTCGGCATCCGCCCCGCGATTCCTGCTCATCGTCACCACGCACGCCACGCCGGATCGCTGCTCGCCAGGGCCATGATTCGACTGATCCTCGGTGGGGCCTTTCAAAAGCCGAGCCAGCCAGACGCCCAATTGCCGAACCGATAATTTCCATGCACCCCACTTCATCTTTCAACCTCGCCGCCTCGCGCCCGCGCCCTTACCCTTAAAACCCTTTGTGTTACCGAGTGGTAGCCCAATGTTTTGGTGGTGGCTCGATACCCTGTAGCCCGTGTCCATCGAATCCTGGTTGCTCATAGCAGGCCAGCCTCTTCGGCATCCTCGGGTTCTGTTGGACCCACCTCTCGCACCATCCCGCGACGGATGGGTTTGGCATGCTTGGGTAGTTTCCGACGTTCCAGGACTTCGGCCGGCAGCCCTGGCCAGATTTCCGCCAGGGCCTGGACGCGGTCCTTGATGTCCTTGCTTTTCGGGTCGAGCACATCGGCGCGGGTGAGGGCGGCGTAGGCGGGAACCTGCAAAACGTTCTGGTTGCGCAATACCCGGTCGAAGAACGCGCGCATCGGCCGCAACCGTGCATTCAGCAGTTCCCGCTCTTTCTCTGAGCTGATCAAATCCCGGCCGGCGAGTGTCTTGACCACCCGGACATACAGATCGAAGTCCATGACCAGACGGGAGATCAGAAACCCGTAGGGCGAACGGAATCCCAGCGTGACCTTGGCGGGCTCCCGGCTTTTCAGGATGGAGAGGTGCATTCCTGCCGCGCCCAGGTTCTCGATCCGCCCTCGGGCCTCGGCGACAGCCTGACCAAGCTGCTTCATCAAGTCGTCGATCTCGAATTCGGACAGGATCAACATCCAGTCGGCATAGGGGTTGTCCTGGCCGGAGAGCTGCCACAGGTTCCGCAAGGCCGAGCCGACGTTCTTCGCGCCGGGTATCCGCGCCAGCTTGCCTTCCGGATCGCGGCCGCGGCCGATGAACAGCCGCAAGGCCTGACGGGTGTGGACGAGCATGTAATCGTCATCCGAGTCCAGCGAGCCGACGGACAGCATAGTGCGTGCCTCGTCCTTGCCCACCCCTTTGTCCGCGCCCAGTCGGCTCGTGTAGTCGCGTTTCTCCGCGTCCTGGGCGTCCTCCCAGGCCGACAACAGGAGAGAGAGCGGATACAACGGATGGTGCGAGGGCACATCCTGGTCCGCGTCCAGAAACTCCTTCAATTGTCGCCGCGCCTCGTCCGGATCGAACTTCGGCACCGCCGCGGCCCGCTTTGTATCCTTACCTGTCGTCGCCATGTACGTCACTCCCTAAACACGTTCCTGAAATCGGTTGGGCCAGCCCCATCCCGAACCACCCTCCGGTTTGTCCCCAGTAGGGACACCCATCAACTTGTCTCGGACTTGTCCCCACTGGGGACACCCCATCAATCACTCGCTCCGTCACGTTGACCTCGATTGGCCCATCCGTTGCGCCATGAACGTCCGCAGGCCGTTGAGCCCGGCCTGGATGTGCCGAGCTCGTTCGTCAGGGGGGATGGGGGTGGCTGGCGCAATGGCCTGCCGTTCCGCCTCGATGCGCTGTCGCCGCGCTTGTTCGCGCAGGGCCGCCGCCGGGATGAAGTCGCCAGCCCTGGCCTTGCTCGCCAACGCCGAGAGGTAGTTCAGCGGTTGCTCGATGGTCTTGTGGTTCAGAGCCTGGCCGGCCAGTTCGTCCAACAGCAACTGGGCCTGTGTCGGCACGGGGGCCAGCAGGCGTTTGGCGGATTCGCGTTCTTCCGGTCGGAGGGTTCTGGGCCAGATCAATTGCTCGAACCACCTACTCCCATCGTCATCAAGCCCGTTGGCCTCAGTAGGTGGAGTAGTCTTAAAACCTGTAGTCCAATCTATATAGAGATTTTCCGGAAAACGCCCATCCGGGGTGCCGGAAACAGCCCAACTTGCTGGTGCGTTTCCGGAAATCCTGTCGGTACGATTGCGGAAATCCAGTCGGTGCGTTTCCGGAAAACCAGCCAGCAGGGTGCCTGCATCCTTGTTTTTAGGGTTTCCGCATGCTGGATTGCTGGATTCCTGCAAACTGGTTGGTGCGTTTCCGGAAAATCGATCAACCAGGCCAGTCCCGGCCAGTTGATCCGGCTGGCGCAGTTCCGTGTCGGTTGACGCAGGTCGGCTGTCGACAGCCGCGAGCAGCGCAATCAACCGGTCCAGTCGGATTTGCCATTCCACCCTCGGGGGCATGCCTAGCCGGCGCTCGGCCAGCACTTCGGTTTGGCGCAGGCCCGAGCGGGCGCTGTCCAGTTCGTGTCGGGTCAGTCCGGTTTGCTGCCGCAGGGCATCGAATAGGTAGGGACGCCAACCGGTCAGCGCATCGCCATTCTTCAGCCTGGCGCGCTCCTGCCACAGGAAATTCGACAGCAGCACCGCCGAGGTGGCGGCGCCGGTGATGTCGGACAGACTCCGGTAGAACAGGAAAGGCCGCCCCAGCAGTTGCAGGACCGCCCGGTCGTTGCGCCAGTCCCAGGCGGTATAGCCCGTCGGCTCCAGGAGCCAGCCCAGGGTGTCCAGGTCGATGCGGTACCAGACCTTGGCCGGCATCCCGACCCGTTTCTCCAACCAGAGCCCGAGGTCTTTCAGGGCCTGACGCGCGCTATCCTGCTCGCGGCGCGAAAGGCCGGTTTCGTTGCGCCATTCCTCGCGCGTTTTCCAGAACCAGCCTTGCCGGGCCGATTCGGCGATGGCCAGCTTGCGCGTCCAGTAGATGGCCTGGGAGAGCATCAACCCGGCCGTGACGCGACCGGTGACGAGCACCAACTTGGGGTGGAAGGCGACGCATCGTTGCCCCAGCAAGACCGTGGCTTCGTGTAGCTGGTTCAGCCGCCCCATCGAGTGGGTCAGGTTATCTGTACCGCAGGTGTGAGCACTGGGCGTATCCGTCATTGATGCTTCAGATTGGGATTCATCGTGGCATCAATCTCAATCGAGACGGGCATAGTCGATCTGGTCCAGTCCCTGGTATTTCCGGCTGGCTTGCGCTTGCAGCTGTTCGACCAGGCGGGCGACGTCAACGCGGATTTCCAGGCGCGCCGGCATGCCGACACGGCGTTCCTCGATCAGGCCGCGCTCACGCAAGTGGCGGCGGGCGCTTTCCTGTTCGGATCGGGTCAGGCAGGTGGCTTCGGCCCATTGCACCATAGTCAGGCGTAGCCAGCCATCCGACTCGTCCGGCAGCTCGGCCGCCTTTTGGCAGGCGCAGGATAGGAAGAGGGCGGCCGTTACCCCGCCGCCCATCTCCACGAAGGCGCGGTGGAACGACACGGGTTCGTCGTACAGTTCCAGCAGGACGCCGGGGGTGATCGTGCGTTGAGCCGAAACGGCCTGGGGGCGGCGAGGGAGCGGTCGATTCATGTCGTGGTCTCCTTGAAGACCGCCCACAGCGATGACAGGGGTTCATCAGGAAATTGTTCGGCCAGCAGGCGGAAACGGGCGGCCAGGTCGTCGCTCTGAAGGCGGGTGCCGCGCCAGAACCTGAGTACCTGCTCGGCGACTGTGGCATCCAGCTTGCGCACCCGGCCCCGTCTTGAGGTGTTCGCGGTTATCCGCTTGAGTTGGCGATATTCGCGATCGGGGATGCCGAACAACTCCAGCATGGCCGCCGCCGGCGCGCCTCGCCGGATGAACCACAGTGTCTCTTCCTTGCGATGAAGGATGTGCTGGAGACGATGGCGCGCCAGAGACAATTGGGACTCGTCGACGAACACCGAGATAAATGCCGGACGCTGTTCCGCAAGCCGCAGCAGTTCCACCGTGGGTGTGCGCTTCAGTTGTTCCAGTGTGGCGGGGCTGACCACCGATAACAGTTGTTCCAGGTTCTCGCCCAGGTCGGCCTGGTTGACCAGGTGCTGGAGCAGGGCGACCACATGGCGAGGGTCCGAGAGTGGGAGGCCGGGTAAGGTGTTCATTCCGGCGCCGCCACCGTGAAGCGTTCCGGCGCGGTCTCGCGCAGCGTGCGCAGTATCGAGACCAGTTCCAACCAGACCGGCACCGAGGGCGATGCCGAGGCCAGGCTTTTGCCCAGCGACAGGGGGTCGATGGGCATGCCCAGGATCGTGTCCATGTAATGCTGGAGGGCGAATTCGTCGCGGCCATGCTCTTTTCGTTGGGCCTGGCGCCAGGTGGAATCGTCCGGCATCGATCCGGACCAGGCGCCATCGAGCTGCTCGGAGAGCATGGCCAGCATCCACCAGCCGAAGTAGCGATCCGCGCCGTTTTCGGTCAGGTCGATGGGCTCGTCGTTTTCCGGGACTTCCATGTAGAAGCCGGTGGGCCAGTCCTTGGTGAGACGCAGGCAGTCGGCCGATTCGGTCAGACGAGCGAACCGGGTCGCCAGGTCCTGGATCTCGTCGATCAGTTCGGTCTTGGGCTTCTGTTCCGGCATGGCTGGCCCAGGGTTCTCGGTCCTCTCCGTGGCGTTGCCTTTCTTGCCAACAGTGGTTTCGGCGGCATTCGGAGGGGGTAGGGGAGGGGTGCTCGCTGGCTCCGTCTGTAGCCTGGCCTGGGCCACCAGCCCGGCGATATCCTCACCCGGGTGCTGCTGGCATAGCTGACGAGCAAGGCGCACAAGCTCGACGGTCTCGCCCAACTTCGTGGCTACGGCGTGTTCCAGGTGCTCGATCACCCTGGCCGGCTCAAGCGAGCGGCTGGACAACCAGGAGTGTTCGGCACGCTTCAATACCTGGTCGCGCAACTCCGGCCAGGACTGGATCTGCTGTACATGCTTCAAGAGCCGTTCAAAGGCGTTGAAAGCGGGTTGCAGGTCCGTGATGACCGGTCTTGAAAGCGACTTGCAGGCCTCGCCCAAGGCGGACAGATGGGTGACGGCGAATTTGAAGTAGCTCAGCGTGGTCTTGCCGAGCGGCAGGCCACGCTCCTTCAGGGTCTGTTCGAAGGCCCGTGCGGAAAGGGCGTTTCCGGTTTCTGACTCGATCATCTGCTTCAGATCGGCGTAGGCCTTGGCCTTGTCCCAGAAAATCATCTCGCCACGCAGCTCGTTTTCCACCAGATGGGCGGATAGCGTGGAGGATTCCGATACCCAGGGGGTGTAGGTGACGACGACGTACTGGAATGCCGCATCGCCGGTTTCGCTGAACAGTTCTTGTAGCGCCGTCAGGCGGGTATTGCCGCCTTTGCCGACCATGTATTTGTCCTGGCCGGGCCGGCGGGTGACCACCAGCGGGCTGGTGAGTTGTTTGGTCGAGCGAATGGATTCCTTGATGACCTCGTATTGGTCGTTGATCGCCTTGCGGGGGTTCTTGTCGTAATGGGTAATGTCCATCACCGGCAGGGTCATCTGGCTCTCGGTGTCGATCGACAGCTGGTGGCTGTTGTCGAGCGGCAGACCGACGTTCAAGGACTCCTTGACCAATCTGGCCCGCAGGTTGATCGGGCTGATGGTCCGCGTGCCATTGGGTTGCGCCAAATCCCGTTGTTGAGCCTTCCGAGCGGCGTCCGCAACCGTCACTGAAGCAGGGAGGCGGTCCTGAGCGCTCATGCCGTGTTAACTTCATCGTGGGCCGACTGCGCGACCGGGGAAGGCGTTTCTTCTTCCTCGGAGAAACCACCGGCGTAGACGCCGCTGAGCGATGGGATCAGCTCCCAGACCAGGCGATGCATGGTGTCGAATGGCGTCACCCCGCGCTCCCGGCGTTTGAGTCGGTGCACCGCCAGTTGAGCTGTGGCTGCTTCGTTGTAGGCCACGCTGGCCGGAATCGCAGTCTCGGCCACGGTGACCAAGCCGCGCATCTCCAGATAGCTCTGCCGGATTTCCTGGGTGATTTGCCGCGCGTCGTTGGTGTGCCCGACCCGGTTGATGACCGCCGTCAGGGGACCGGGACCGATACCCAGGGCCTGGGCCTCTTCCAGCTTGAGCAGCAGTTCGAACGTCCCGGTGCGGAATTCGCGCGCGCTCGGCGTCTCCGGCAGGACGGGGGAGATCAACCGATGCGCGGCCAGCGCGGCCGTGTAGAGCAACGGCCCCTGGGCGCCAGGGGTGTCGATGAACACCAGATCGTAGTTGTCTTCGATGACCGGGGCGCGCAGTGCTTTGCGGAGGATCATCGGCGCGTCGATGCGGCCCTGGATGAACTGCTCCAGATCGGTGGTTTCGATGCCGGCGAATTTCCGGCGCGGGGCATCGCACACGATGATGTCCAGCCGATCCCAGGCCGTGGTCGAGATCGCCGATTCGGCGACGCGGCCGCTCAGGACGACGGAGGTCAGCCCATCCGGGGCCTGTCGCCGCAGCTGGTAATACTTGGACAGCGAACCCTGGATGTCGGCATCGACCAAGAGCACACGCAGCCCCATGTCGGCGGCAAGTGCGCCGAGATTGGCTGTGATGGTGGTTTTGCCGATACCTCCCTTGGTGCCTACGACGCTCAGAATGACCACATGTACCTCCTGCTTCGGATAACGAATGCGTTTGTGTGTAACGTGGTTATACGATGACCATAACCATCAAACTGAAATATAATATACCGATGCACATACACACAAATATTTATAGGTATTCAATTGGTTGTGCCATGAGTGCTACCTTGGCATCCGTAATGAAGATGTCGGCCGCATCGCTATAATCGGCCCAACCCAAGAAGGTCCCCTCCATGTCTACACCGCCCGAAGTGCCCGGCAAGCGCGAGTCGCTTGATACCCGCATCGAGCCCGAAGAGCGTGGCCGGATCGACCGCGCCGCCAAGGCTCGCGGCAAGACCCGTACCGATTTCATCCTGGATGCAGAGCGTCTCGTGGCCGAAGAGGCCTTGCCCGATCAGATGCTCATCGTCGCCAGCCGAGAGATCTACGCCGAGTTTCTGACCCGATTGGACCAGCCGCCTCAGCCCAATGGGCGCCTGTGCAAGACGATGCAGACCCCGGCGCCCTGGGACAATGCATGACGGGGAGTCGCGTGATGGCGAATTACGAGCTGGCATCGAACGCCATCGCGGACGGAATGAAAACTGTGACAGGAAAGTGGTATGGCGCTGACGAAAGCTGAGCTCTGTGATCTTCTGTTCGAGAAGGTGGGCCTGAACAAGCGGGAGGCCAAGGAGTTCGTGGAATCGTTCTTCGAAGAGATCAGCGTGACCTTGGAGCGTGGAGGCGAAGTCAAATTGTCCGGCTTCGGCAATTTCCAGCTGCGCGACAAACCCCAGCGCCCAGGCCGCAACCCGAAGACTGGCGAGGAAATGCCCATCCATGCCCGCCGGGTCACCACGTTCCATGCCAGTCAGAAACTCAGGCTTGCGGTGGAAGGTGTGGCAGATGGCATCGAGTTATAACCGTAAGTTGGAAACTTCGAGGCCAACTCATCGAGTTGATTTCATATCCTGGTGACCACTATCAGGACACCATGAAACAACCCCGTTGCGTATCCAGAAATGACAGGCACAGTGGTTTGTCATGCGAACCGAGGGTGAGACGCTGGGGCGGTCAAGATAGTCCAGCTTCACCTTCCACCTTGGGCTGCGCTGGGTGCTGAGTGATAGCTGCACTTTCTGGCCACAGCCGCCGGGGCAGCGAAAGCATGCCCATTTGTCGTGTTTCGCGTCCTTCACTAGGACCAAGACGCCCTCGGCAAGCTCTTGGGAAGACGGGTGTCGGGGCATGACCTCGCCCACAAATGCCGGTCGTTTGATCCATCTCAGGGCGACAAAGGCGGTGCGAAGCCAGGTCTTCAGCATCACTTTCACCCCACCCTGTCCAGGAATGGATCGACATCTCCCCGCCCCCAATACATGCGGTCAACGCAGATTGGGCAGTCTGGGCTCTGGTGGGCGCCGGGACGGCGATCGACAAATCGGTCGAACCGGCGGGTCTGATTCCAGAGCCATCCCTCCGGGCCCCGATAGCCGATCAGGCCTTGGATAAGTTCGTTGACCGCCATGCAGGCTGTTTCGGTTGTGAAGGTCACAACCCCCGGTGCGGGGTTGCCGCTGCCCCGTACATAGGCTTCGCGCTTCTGGCGCTCGTACTGTTCCGGTTGGGCTCGTTTCAAGGCCTCCTCCCGTGCAGTGACTGGATCAACGACACCCCTGCAAATCAGGCAGGGGGCGCTGGGCGACAACACGGTTACCCGGCCTGACAGTTCGCGGAAACCACTCTCCAAAGCCGGGTCGATGGCCAGTCCCACGTCGATGACCGGGGTGAGGTAGAAATAGGCGAACCGATTGAGAAAAAGGCGACCGTCATGGTCATCGGTACATCCGAATAGGACATCACATGACTTGAGCGCGTCCCGGCAAAGTGGATCACCTGCCCACGCTTGTATAGGGACAACCCGAGTGCCGATGGACCAGCCGGTGATTTCCGCCGCCAGGACATTGACCTTGGGCCGCATGGCATCCGCGTCCGAACGACGGGCACCGTGCAACCGGTTCAGGTTGGTCGCCTCAACCCTGTCATCGTCGATCAGCACAAGATTTCCAACCCCCAGCCTGGCAAGCAGTGTCGCCACGGCGCTTCCGGTGCCCCCGCAGCCCACCACCCCCACCTTAAGGTGTCGAAGTTGATGGTTGAGGACGTCACCAAAAGCAAGGGCCTGACGCGAGAAAACCTCGGACACCGCCTTGTTTGCTTCACGATGTATTGCAAGGTGCCTCCCGACAATACGCAGGGAGTGATGGGGCAAGGCCGTGACAGAGTCCACCCATAGCCTGGCCCGGATGGCACTGTCACCGGCCAACAGGATGCTTGGCAGCTGAGTGCCGGTTCCATTTCTGTTCTGGGCCAGGCGGTGGAGTTCACGCTCATTCCGATCATCCTGGTCCGAGAACTGGTCCGGGCCCCGGGGGTGGGTGTGCACTATACCGACGACTAGACCTTCCGCCTGTGCCCGCTTCAGTAGTCTCACGTAGGAGTTCGTTGACCAGGTCACGTGGGCCCCGCTGGCAGAAACTCGGTCCTCCGGAGGTACGGCCAAGACCTCATGGGTGGTCAGCCTGTGACGGCTCGTGCGGTCCCAGGGATCGCTACGTATCTTGGCTCTGCCACATAGGACATAGGCAGAGGCTTCCGTTCCGTCTTCCCACCTCAGTAATTCGCGTAGCTGAGCGAGATGATCTTCTTGAAGGGTCAGGTCGAACTGGGTCATGCCGCCTCCGCCAAAGCTGACTCAATCCGCTTCAACATGGTCCAGATGCCGTCCACGCCCGGTCGCCAGGCATTGTTGTGCCTCGACCACCGCTGCCAGCTCCGGCCCGCGAAACTGACGGCTTGGTCGGCTGCGCGGGGATAGCGGTTTGTGCCGGACAGACGCAGCCACGGCATGGCGTAGAACATATCGGGCGCCACATCCGGGTATGCACCCGGAAGCAAGATTAGGATGTCCGCGTGTGGTGCATCGAAACGGCCAGCCGGCAAGGCGAATTGCTTGAACACGACCGCCTTCTGGCCGTTTTCCTGATGTTCCTCGAAGGCCAATCCACGGTCTTGCAGATAGCGGCTGCACTTCATCGGGAGAATGGCCATGGGTCAGCCTTCCGTCGTCTGCATGAGGCCACTGAAGAACCATTCCACCCCTGGGGCGGCAAGATCGACCAGTTCATCATTCGCAATCAGGCGGTCTTCAGCGCCAGGCTGCCGGACTTCCTGCCACACGCCGTATGTCGTCAGATCAACACCGGCCAGCTTTTTCAGGGTGGCCCCAGAGATCAGCGGGGCGCCCCATTCCTGGCGTGTACCGTCAAGCTCGAAGCGGAAAGACCTGTCACTATGGAAGACAAGGAATTTTTCGACGCCTGCCGACCGGAGATCGGTGGTTTCGTCCAGCCGCAGCTCCTCAAGCTCGCCATTCCGGAACATCTGAAAGACCAGGTGTTCTTCCACCGGCTTGAAATCGTTCTCCAGCAGTATTTGCCGGCCACTGGGGACCGGGTCATGGATTACGGTTTGGACGAACTCCAGACGGTCGTTGCCGATGGCGATCCGGTAAGGACCATGTGGGCGCACGGGACGCCCCTCCATCACGCAGGCCTGCACATCCACAGCATCGTCCTCGATCCGGCCATGCTCTTCGTTCACCTGTACACTCATGTCAAACTCCTTAAGTAGTGTCCCTGGGGCAGTCCCTGGGCTTTCAGGAGGTAGGACTCTCCAGCGGGCGGATTTGGACACTGGAAAATAATATTGCTGGCCGCGTCCACGAAGGCGGGCTGGAGAGTCCAACAACGAAGGAGGACTTGCTTACATATGGCAGCTGCTGAGGAAGATCCTGATCGCTTGACCCTTCATGAAGTAGAAGCCACCCTACACCAGATGGATGCGGCGGATTGGAAGCGCGCTGAGCGCTTGGCCCGCGCCTTGGTTGGAGGCCTTCACGAATTCACTTCTGAAGATCTTCTCCACGAGGCCTGCACCAAGCTCATGTCGGGAGAGCGACGCTTTCCCCGGAATCTGCATCCGCTGGTGGTCTTGAAGACCGCCATGCATAGCGAAGCGAGCAATTTTCGTAGACGAGCTATCAAGGGTCCCATTGATGAACATGTGACTGTGGCGGCTGACTGCGATGACGAGTCGGACGAGCCTTTCGGCCCCCAGGCTGAGGCCGTGGACTCTAGAACTCCCGAAGATGCCGTGGTGGCCAGGGACCAGCTTGAATACATCTACAAATGCCTTGAAGGCGATGAAGAACTGGAGCTGGTGGCCATGGCTTGGGCCGATGGACTCAGAGGTCAGGACGCGGCGGATGCCGCAGGCCTCGATATGAAGGCGTATGACGCTGCGAGAAAACGGCTGGACCGGAAACTCAGCGGTCCTGCGCTGGGCCGGAGGGAAGCATGAGCAAACATATAACTGACCTGAATAACTTATTCGAAAGCTACTTTCATGAGCTTCGCGCCATGTCGGACGATCACGTGCTTGATGGCGAGGCCGCCCAGACGGTTAAAGCACGTGCGCTGGAGCGACTCAAGGCGGCCAAGGCCGAAGCCGGACGTCGCCGTCTGGCAATGGCCAGGGCAAACATGCGGGACACCGTAACGTATCGTGCAGAAGGTGGTGAGGAGATTACTCCTGCGGCCGCCCGCGCTTATGTGGCCCGGGTCGCGAATGATGCGCGCTACACCATGGCTGCCCGGAAGCTGGACGAAATGACGGACGAGGATATCCTGCGTCTATATCGACAGCTTCGAATGCTTGAGTCAGACAGCGAGGCTGATGACAAACCATGACGCCGGGACAGAAAGCGGAAGCCCGCATTGCGGAGCTCGGCATTTCCGACCCTAGGGATATCGACATTGAGGCGATAGCTTTCGATGCGGGTATCCGAGTTGAGTATGAACAGCTGAGAGGCTGCGCGGCGACACTGGTCGGTCTGGGCAACAGGGCAATCGCAACCATCAGGCCCTCTGGCAGTTCCGGCCGGGACCGCTTCTCCATCGGGCATGAGCTTGGCCACTGGGAACTGCACCGTGGTACATCGTTTCAATGCAGGGCGGACAATCCATCTGACAACCTGGCCTCCAATACAAAGCTTGAGATTGAGGCTGACGATTACTCCACCCATATCTTGATGCCGTCAGCACTGTTCCATCCGGCTGTCAGATCCTTTAAATGGCCAAGCATCAAGGAAATCGATGAGGTGGCCGGCCTTTTCAGCACCAGCCTCCTGGCGACCACTCTACGGTTGGCAAAAATCGATGCGCTACCTGTGCTGGTGACTTGCTACACACCGCAAGGGCGGCGCTGGCACGTGGCCGCGCCGCATGTGCCCAAGCGCTGGTGGCTCAAGGATCAACTCGATGAAGACAGCTTTGCCTATGATCTCCTGTCGGCGGGAAAGTCCTGCGACTTCCCCAGAAAACAATCCGCCGATGCCTGGTTTGAAAATGATGATGCTGAGGAGTTCGAAATTCTGGAGCAGTGTTATTCACCGGTAACCGGGCAAGCTATCGTGATTTTGTACCTCACCGATTCGGAGATGTTTGAGCGAGGATACGATCCTGCGGTATGGAACCGACGTAAGTAACTGAGGGTGCAGGCTTTCACCTAGCAATACATTAGCGAGCGTTGAGGCCGTGGGCCTGCTCCACGACCATGAGGATGAAGCAGCATCACCCCGGTCAGCAGACGTTGCCCTTGCTGAGGAACGAATACGGTTTGAGGCGATTGCCGTCGTCGCGAACTGAAATAGCAACGTCAGCACGGGGTCGGGTGCACCCAGACGATGCCGTACGGAGCGGCCATTCCCGAGCGGCTGCAATCAAGTGAGGCGGAAACTCGCGTGGCAGTAACGACTATCGAATGGCCTTGAGACAGATAGGTGCCACGAAGGACAAGTCAGTCCTACGACGCTAGCTTGACCTTCGAAGTTGTCCCTTTTGGGACCATCGTCCAGTCGAGCCAGGTCGTCTTCGACGACTGCTCGTAAAGCATGCAAATCAACAGGCGGGCCTCCTGCGGCGTTTGCTGCCAGACTTCATCGGTCAGGGCGAGCCCGCACCACATCGCGTCATGGGTCATGGCATCACGAATGCGCGCAATCCGCTCGTCCATGGTCGGACTCAGGACGAAATCTTCCGGGTTCAAGGCGCCGGCGAGCAAATAGGCCTGGGCGACCGGCGTGCCCAGATAGTCGGCGGCGCGCTTCAGGACTTCGCGGCCGACCTGGGGGATTGGCTTTTCGCCCCGCGCCAAGGCCATCAGGTAAACGTAAGTGATGCCGAGGGATTCGGCCAATTCCTTAGTGGTATGACCACGCTCGCCCATTCGCTCCCAAAGTGACGCGATGAGCGCGGCGCCTACAGGGCTTTGCGGCTTTGTCGGGCGGGTTTATCTTTGGATTTATCTGCCATTTTGTTCACCTGTTGCGTGGATGTGTAATGACGCACGGGTTCAATTTATACACCATCAACAATACATCTGTCGTTCTGAGGGGGATAGAGATGACGTCCTGAGTCTAGCGACGCTTTGGTTTTCCTTCGGCCAACTCCTCGATGCATGCCTTTTGTTTGGCCAGTTTCTGCTTGGCCTGGTCGACCATGTGCTCGTGGAAAGCCAGTGAATGCAGGCTAGGGCGTGTGAGCTTGTTCTTCCATCTGGTCAAGGTGGAGACAGAGGTTCCGAGCAACGCGGCGAGCTGGCTGTTGTCTTCATAGGGCACGCCAAGTGCCTTTGCCCAACCGGCCAGGATGACAGGCATCTCCAGCCCATCGTATTTCTTGCGATTGGATTCCTGGACCTCGCCGTTATTCGCCGCCAACTCCCGTGCGGCCGTCATGACCCATTCGGGTATGCTCCCGGCACGGCCATACTCGTATGACGACAGGCGTGGAACACCGATACCCAGTTCTTCCGCGAATTGGGCTTGCGACAAGCCAAGCCTCAGGCGGATGTTCACCAACTCCTGATGTTCCGGCGACAAGCTTCTTTTCACGGCCGGCTTCTTCTCGATATCCGGCAGTCGGGGCGGGGTCGGGGCAGGGGAGTCCGACTCCTTCACGCAAGGCAGTAGCAGGGCGGCCTGTGTTTGTGGTGGGTGTTGGTTGTTCATCGCGGCATTATATGGGCGTGATCTAGTTTCTTGTATCCCGATACGCCTATCAATAAATTGGTTACCATGGTTCGGGGCATGATCGCCTGGCCATAGGGAGCCATCGGTCAAGTCGGTTTCGGTGGGCTTGCTGTCATCGTCGTGAGTCGCCGTTTGCAACGTTCAGGTTTCAGCTGGATCGTTGGGATCGAGGCCTCCAGTTCCATGCGGAGGCGCAGGCAAAGTGCTTGGTGAATCGGGACACGTCTTGGCCAGTCAATCTCGTCATTATTGGCCGGCGCGATGCTCATGTCTGAGGCAACGAATTACCACCTGCTATCAAAGGCGCGCTGGTAGGCCTCAGGTCCTGTGGGCTTGCTGGTCATTCTCGGCATCCTGAATCGCATCGCCAATCCGTACGAATTGCTCGCGCAATACCAGTCTGCCGGGGGTGTCGGGAATGATGCCGTCCGCCAACATGGCCAATGTGACCAGGCCGATCTCGTAGGCATGAACGGGGTACTTGTAGATGGCGGACTCGGCTCGATCCACCAGCTCGGTCGGGCTGAACACGCACGGAACCTGCTTGTGCGTGGCTATGCCCATCGTCTCGGCGGCAACCGCCACCATGTAAGGTACTTCATCGAATTGTGTGATGTATTCAACTGGATCAACCACTTCTTTTCTCCTGAAAATCGCATAAAAGCGACAGCTCCCTATCGTTTTCTGATTTACCTCCACGTTGTCGGTCAGATGGCAATGAGCCATCTTCGTGTCATTGGGCTGTGGTTTTGGGGCTCCTGATGAAGACAACGGTTTTGTGATCCGGGGATGGGGGCGGCGACGGTGGCCTCTCGACGTTCGACTTGGCGTGGCTAGGCGAATATATCCTGTTGCACGAAATGGTAACTTATCGCGAGGGCGCAGAGAACCAAATTGACGGCTGTTTGCTTCGCTACCCCAGTCTCCGCGCAAGTATTTCAGCCTGTTCGGCGAATTTTTTCGGACTCTTGCGTTCCAGTTGTTCGAGATTGTGGAGTTTCCAGCGGATCCCGGGTAGCTGTTCGGCGTGGGCGATCCCCAATAACGACCATTCGGGCCTGCCGCTGACGAGTGACAACAGGAACTGTCGCTCATCGGCATCCAGGCCGCCTTGGAGTTCTTGCATCATTCGCTCTCGTGCGTCCAGAAGCGCAGCCAGTTCAACCGGCTGAGTGGTCATGCCTCTGAAGTTGAATTCGTATTCTCTGTCGATGTTCCGTAGAGTCGGGAACAGCACTTCGTGAATGGGGCGGTTGTGGCTGGCGAGGTAGACCACAAAGGTACGTCGGATACCGGGGCTGATGCCTTCGTGGGCGAATAGCTGCATCACGTCGAACAGATCGCGGGGGTGCTGGCGGTCCATGGCGGCGACGAGTTTGCCCCCGTAGACATCCTCCAATGACACCACCGGAATTTCGAGATCGGCCAGCAAGGTATCTCGCGCCATGGGAGTCAAGGCAGCGGAACGCACAGGGTGGACGGTGCCTCGCATCACATAATTGACTTCGATCTTGACCTCGATGCCTGCGCGCCGCACCAGCAGCTTGGTTTCCCCGGCATCGACTGTCGCGGGCACATGGGTTTGGAACCCCCGAGCTTCCAAACGCTCCGCGGAATGGCGGATGGATGCATTGATGCGAGCCAGAGCTTCATCTCGCGCAAGGCTGTGGTCGGGGAATGCCAGATCCAGATCGACCGACAGACGCGGCATGTCGCGTATGAACAGATTGATCGCCGTGCCGCCCTTGAGCGCGAACGCGCCATCGGAAAAAACGAGCGGGGCGACCTGAGTCAGCAGACGTGCGGTATCGAGGTAGCTCTCGTTCATGGCTTGAGTATCAGCAGACCGTCGACAGAGCGGGACACCCAGGCTCGGGCGCTACCGGTGGGCAGTTGGGTTGGGTCAAGCTTCGCCGCCCATGGCAGGCCGAGTTCGCGCCCAAACTGTAGGCACATGCGCACCGTCTTGACGCTGGAGCAACGTTGCAGCAATTCACGCAGCACGTCGGCGCGCAGGCTGTAGGCGCTCTCCGCGAGTTCGCGAGCCTCCTGTATCGGTTGGCGTACGCCAACCTCGCTGAACACTTCCAGCAGGGCTCTCTCGGGTGCGGATACTCGGGGTGCGCCGTTGCGATTTTCAAACGGCCCGGCGTGAATCGGGTCGGCCGAGGGCTCATCGAACAACCGCTTGCGGTGGTACTCCGCCGGGAAGCGTTCGGTAAACCAACTGGGCAGGCGGGCCGCTGTCCAGCCATATAGATTCAGAACCGGTTGTTGTGACACGTAGTGCCTCACCCCATACCAATCGAGGGCTGATTTGCCGCCCACGTGTAGCCCGTCGATGGCGCGCTGAAGCAAGAGCAGGCTGGAGTGCAGTTCCAGCGTATCGTTGGGGCGACAGTACACCCCGCGTGCCAAGCGAGAAAGCCAGCCGGCACGTACATAGTGGACGGCCAAGTCGGCGGAGATGCCCTGAGCAGCCAAGTCCTCCGAGGTCAGAGGTGTTCCTGGTGCCCACTGTCTGTAGAGGGTATTTAGTTTGTTACGTTCAGTCGTAGCCATACTACGATAGTAGTCGTCATTGCAAATTACGCCAATATTTGATCAATATAGTTGTAGTTCAACTACGACAAGTTCAAACATTGTAAGTTGGTGAGCTTTGCCTGTGTTTGATCGGTCTCTGTAGATTTTGAGCGTGACGAAAACGTGACGCACTGGCGTCACGAACCGTCAAAAACTGTCACTTTCGGTCACTAAAGGCACGGGGCAGTGTGCACTAAGTAAATGAAAATAAATGACAATTTAGCGACTTGCCTGGTTCGAGCCCAAGTTGGCGGACGGCGTGGCTTCCCATATGCTTGCCTGAAGTCCAGTCATCCTCCAGGAGCAAGCGTGGCCCAGGACACCCGATTCATCGACTACAAGGCCAAGACCGCGCTGGTGATCGACGATTACCCGAGCATGCGCTCGGCCTTCAAGATGGCCCTGGCCAGCTTCGGCATGACCAAGGTGGACCTGGCCGCCACGGCCTCCGAGGCCATCGTCCGGGTGAAGGGCACCAACTACGACGTCATCATCAGCGACTACAACCTGGGAGACGGCCGGGACGGCCAACAGCTTCTGGAGGAGCTGCGCCACAAGGGACAGGTGAACCTGGAGACGGCTTTTCTCATGGTCACCGCGGAAAGCGTCTACGAGCGGGTGGTGGCCGCCGCCGAGCTGGCTCCGGACGACTACCTCATCAAGCCCTTCAACGGCGAGATTCTGCGCACCCGCCTGGATGCCGTCCTGCTCAAGAAAAGCGCGTTCCGCGAGGTGCACCAGGCCTTCGCCATGGGCAACCTGGAAGCGGCCCTGACGGGGTGCGACGCGATCATGAAAGACTTCCCCAAGTATGTGGTGGACGCGCTGCGCTTCAAGGGCGAGGTGCTGGTGGCCATGGGCGAGTTCGAGGCCGCGGAAGTCCTCTACCGGCAGGTCATCGCCATGCGCGCCGTGCCCTGGTGCCGCCTCGGCCTGGCCAAGGCCCTGCACTTGCAGCACAAGGACGAGCAGGCGGAGGAACTGCTGCTGGACGTGATGGAGCAGCACCCGGAACTGGTGGCCGGCTACGATCTGCTGGCGGACGTGCAGGTGGCCCAGAACAAGATGCGCGACGCCCAGCACACCCTGGAACGGGGCGTCGGCGTGTCCGCCAAATCCCCCCGCCGGCAGCGGCGCCTGGGCGACCTGGCCTACCGCAACAAGGACATGGCGGGGGCCGAGGCGGCCTACCAGGCGGCCATCGACAAGGGCCACAACTCCATCTTCCTGGCGCCCAACGACTTCGCCAACCTGGCCCGGGTGCATATGGATCAGGGCAACGCCAAGGCGGCCGCGGAACTGATCAACAACAACCGCAAGTTCCTGCAGGCCTCCGACGACGGCAAGATGGTGACCGCGGTGGTCCAGGCCCGGGTGAGCACCGATTTCGGCCGGCCGGAGGACATCCGTTCAGCCATGGCCGAAGCCTTGCGCCTCAAGGACAAAGGCCTGCGTTGCGAGCCGGAAACCCTGTTGGACATGGTGGACGCCTGTGTTAAAGCCGGCATGGACGACGAAGCCGCAGACCTGCTCGCCGAGGTGGCTCGCAACGCCCACGACAGCGTGGAGCTGCTGGACAAGGCGCGGGCCATCTACGCCGAGGCGGGCAAGGCCACCCAGGTGGCGGGCATCCTGCAGAAATCCACCGCCAACGTGGCGCGCCTGTCCCGGGAAGGCGCGCTCCTGCTGCAGAAGGGCGACCTGGAGGGCGGCGTCACCAAGATGCTGGAGGCCGCCAAGGAGGCGCCGCGCAACCCGCGCGTGCTGATGAACACCGCCTGGGCCATCCTGCGCCGGGTGGAGCAGGACGCCGGCGCCTCCGCGCTGCTGGCCGAAGCCAGGCGGCTGCTGGACGACGCCACCTGGCTGGTGCCGGAACATCCCCGCCTGGGGGGCCTGCAAAACCACCTGCGCAAGATCGAGGGCGAAATGTCGTCGCGCCGGCCTGCCGCGCTGGTGCAATCGTGAGAAGGCCAACGCCATGAGCAGTCTGGAAAAGCACGATCTGTACGCCGCCTTGCTGCACGAGATGAAGAACCATCTGGTGCTCATGTCCATCACGCTGGAGCGGATTCCGCGCAGCGGCGAGACCGATCACGACCGGCCCCTGGACGAAGTGCGTCTGCTTTGCCAGAAGGCCTCCGAGCGGCTCATGCAGGCCCTGTTCATCTACAAGAACGACCAGGACGGCCCCATGCTCAATGGGGTGGATGCCTATTCCACCGAGGACTTCGTCGCCGAGATGGCGGTCCAGGCCCAGTCCCTGCGCACCCATCTGCGCGTGGATACCGAGGTGGCGCCGGACGTGCCGCCCATCTGGTTCTTCGACCGCAACATGCTGGAAATGGCGCTGCTCAACGCCTTGCACAACTCCATCGCCTACGCCCGGGAGAGCATGAGCATCTCGGCGCGAGTGGAGGACGGCATGCTGTGCATCGCCATCAAGGACGATTCCGAGGGCTACCCGCCCCATATCCTGGAAGCCCAGGCCCTGGACAAGCCCCTGCTATCCAACGGCACCGGGCTGGGCCTGCGCTTCGCCAGCCTGATCGCCAAGGCCCACGTGAACAATGGCCGCCAGGGCAGGCTGGTGCTGCGCAACGACCACGGCGCGGTGTTCGAGATCCAGGTGCCCTGAGGCTCAGGTCACCGAGTGCGGGGAGGATTTGCCGCGGGCGGCGGCGGGAAGGACTGCCGCGGACACGCCTCTCCGGTCTTCCCGGTTGAGGGCGTGTCCGCGTTCAGCGTGGTCCGGAAAAGCGCCGTGACGGCTCAGCCTTCCCGGATCGGGTCGCCGACCCGTTGCCAGGCCAGACGATCCGGCGCTTCGAGACTGTCGGAAGCAGCGGTAAACGCGGACTGTTCAAACCGGGGCGGCGGCGCCTGCTCCGCCCGAACCTGTCCGGCCCAGCTTGCGAGCAGAACCAGCAGAACGGCGAGGAATTTGAACTTGGCGGTCATGATCGTCTCCACCTCGCTCAATTGATCGACGCGGTTTCGGCGGCGAAGGCCGGCCGCACCGACTCGTAAGCGCTGTCGGTCAAAACCCTGCGCCGCACCGCGGCCTCGCCGAGCCCGGCGCTGAGCTCCCCGAGCAGCTCGTATTGCACCGCGGCCGCCAGGGGCGTGCGGCAGGCCACTTCCAGGGCGTTCCACAGATAGGCCGGCTGGCGGTCGCGCTGGTACAGGCGCTGGCAGGCATCCACCAGATGGCGGCCCATTTCCCTGCGATCCGGGCCGTCCGCCAGGTTGAGCAGATCCTCGAACTGGCTGCCCAGGATTTCGTTCTCGATGGCCGCGGACAGGGGCGTCAGGCTCTTGCCCAGCGTGGCCAGCGCGGCCTGCTGGTATTCCCGCGCCTTGGGCGATAAAGGATCGGCGATGCTGTGGGTGAGCCCGGCCCAGTGCAGCAGGCGGGGGCGTTCCGGATCGTTCGCGTCCATGCTGGTCACCAGATAGTCGGCCAGCCCCTGGGCGCTGCTATCCCGGTTGCCGGAAAGCAGATCGTAGAGAGCGCGGATGAAGGGGGGGCAGGGGTCCAAAAGGGTCACGTGGGATTTGATCCACAGTTCCCGGTCGATGTCGCGCAAGCGATCCTGGTTGTGGGGCGCGATGTTCTTGCGGCTGCCCGGGTTCTCCCAGTTCTGCACCGTGGTGACCGAGACGCTGGCCAGCACCGCCAGGGCTTCCTGGGACAGGCTGTAGCGCCGGCGCAGGCCGCCCACCCAGTCCGCCTCGAATTCCCGCTGGCTGCTGTAGCGGCGGCGGGGGCTCATTTGGCGGCTCTGGGCCAGCCACTGATCTTGCAGGAACGGCATGGAAAATCCTCCTTTGCGCTTCTCACGGTGTCCAGATTAGCGGGCCGGGAGCCCCGCCGCTACCAACCGGGTTGGTGAACGCGGTTGGCCTTCCGGGTTGCAACCGGGTCTGTAACGGCGCTTCCGGGCGAAACCTAAAGTCGGAAGCGTCCGGCAGGTGCCGGCAGTCCCCAGGAGTCCACCATGTTTTCCGAACAACTCGCCGTCATGCTCTTCATCGCCGCCGCCCAGATGGCCCCCCATCAACCCAACCCGCCCGCCACCCCAGCCGCCGGCGATGTCCGCCACGCCCTGATCCGGGCCGTGAAGGAACCGGAACTGGTGGCCGCCCTCAGCCTGCGCGCCAAACGCGCCGGCATGCGCAAGCAGCCGGCGGTGGCGAGTGAGACGCTGCTGGCTCGGGTGGATTGAGCATGAGGAGTGCGGGAAACGGTCGTGGAGTCTGCGGGTATCCGGAGTGCTGGAGTCAGTGCGAAGGTTGCCGAGGCGATGACGGAGCGGTTTGGTCTACCGGCAGGTTGTCGGCCAGAGCCGTCACCTGACGGGCATCTGAACTCGGTCACCTATGTAACAGGGACCTGCCATTCAGCGCGGGCTTTTCAAGATGGCTGGCTCCAAACAGGATTCTCCGTACACTTTTGGCTTAAAAAACTGGTTAACGCTAGCATCCACTGTGGCAAGATGGCCTTGTTGGGGGGCGAAAGGGCTAAAGTGGGACGAGGCAAGAAAGTGGTTCTCGGCTCAGTAAGTTTCGAAAATCAGAGCCAAGCGAAAGACTTCTTCAAAGCGATGCTTAATCGCTACATACCCGGCGAAAGAATATCTGCGGAGGACTCTCCGCATCTTGGTTATCTCTTCGAGCGTCATCCAGATTATGCGACCAAGATCGGCACAGGCATAAGCCACTTCGAGGTTATGCCTGCGGACTACGGGACTCAATGTTTCTGCGCCGTTCGAGTCGATGGAAGCAAGGAAGGTTTTTCCTACATCAAGTGCGTGACGCAGAAGGTTGATTGAAACTTCCAAGGGAAGCGCTCAATGGACTTTGAAATACTTGTCGATGATCTTTTTCTGAAGATTCTCGCGGACTCGGCGCTCAAGCCGGTCGAGAACAAGAATGTCCTGAGCCTGGTCAACGACTTCGAGGACGCGCAATGGAGATACGAGAAGTTCGAGGACTTCATCTGGAACAACATCGCCCTGACTGCTCTATCTGCGCAGGAACGGGGCAAGCTGGCGGGACAGTACAGAACAACGCTACGGGAATCGGCTAGGAAGCTCCGTTTAACCGACAAAGCGGACGACATTGGGGCGGGAAGCGAACTTGCCGAAATCGTTCTCTATGGAATCATGCATTACCACTATGGAGCATTGCCGGTAGTTCCGAAAATTTTCTACAAGCAGAATGTGCAGGACAACGCAAAAGGAGCCGACAGCGTCCATATCGTCATCGAAGGTGAGGATGACTTCTCACTTTGGTTCGGTGAGGCGAAGTTCTACAACAGCATCGAAGACGCCAGACTGCCTTCCATCGTGAAGTCCGTCGAGAATTCATTGAAGACCGACAAGCTCAAGAAGGAAAACAGCATCATCACCAGCACGTCGGACATTGACCATCTTGTCTCAGCTGAGTTGGCAGCGAAAATCAAGGAAGCGTTGTCATCGAAGAACTCAATGGACATTCTCAAACCGAAGCTTCATGTTCCCATCCTTCTCCTTCACGAGTGCGCCATCACCGCCTCTGCGAAGGCGATGGACGAGACCTATCGCGAAAGCGTTCGGGAATATCACAAGGAAAGGGCGACCGCATACTTCAAGAGGCAAATTGCTGCGCTTGCGGAGTCCATCACGCAATACGCCGAGGTCAAGTTTCACATCATCCTTTTCCCTGTTCCGGACCGCAGCAAGCTCATCACGAGGTTCACGAACGAAGTCGAGCATTACCAGGCAAAGGACAAGTGAATGGAGATCTTCGAGGAGTGCGCGGTAATCAACGAGCTTCTGCAAGCTAGAAAAGAATCCGACGCGAGAAACAGCCTTATTCGTCTTCTTGATTATCACGAGCGCGAGGGCATCGCCTATTCCCCGCTCGTCAATCATCTTGTCAGGGAATCGGGGCTGTTCCCCTATCTCGATCCAGAGACGTCTAGCTGGCAGGATAGATTCGCTTACGAGTCGTTCAAGGTGGACATCGGGCAGGACGCCCCTATCACATTGCACAGCGAGCAGTCCTTGGTTCTCAAGCATCTGCTTGACGGAACGAACCTTGCAGTCAGCGCGCCGACCAGCTTCGGAAAGAGCCTCATCATCGATGCCTACATCGCGATCCGCAAACCGGCGAACGTGCTCATTCTCGTTCCGACGATCGCCCTGACGGACGAGACGAGGCGGCGCCTAAACAGGAAGTTCTCCGACCGATACAAGATAGTGACTACTGCGGACGTAGAGTTGGGCGAGAGGAACATCCTCATCTTCCCGCAGGAGCGGGCGATTCACTATTGCGACAAGCTACAAAGTCTGGACTTGCTGGTGGTGGACGAGTTCTACAAGGCAAGTCAGGACTTCGACAGAGAGCGCTCTCCCGCCCTGCTGAAGGCGATGATGAAGCTTGGGGCAATAGCCACGCAGAGATACTACCTTGCGCCGAACATCTCCCAACTCAACGACAATCCGTTCACCAAGGACATGCTTTTCCTGCCGCTCGACTTCAACACGGTTTTCCTCGAAAAGCACGAGATGTTCAGGGACATCAAGAAAGATGCGCAGAAGAAGAGCGATGCCCTGATCGAGATACTCAGAAGGAACAAAACGAAGTCGCTCATCTATGCCGGCACGTATTCGAACGTGACGGGAGTCTCGAATCTCCTGCTAGAGAAGAGAGGGGATCTTGGAAATGGGCTGTTGTCCAGCTTCTCTAACTGGCTCGCCAAGAACTACGACCCAAACTGGATTCTGACCATGCTCGTGAAGAGGGGCGTCGGCATCCATACCGGTCAACTTCACAGGTCATTGAGCCAGATTCAGGTCAAGCTGTTCGAGGAGGAGGAAGGATTGGAGACCCTGGTATCGACCTCCTCTATCATCGAAGGCGTGAATACGTCTGCCGAGAACGTCATCGTTTGGAGCAACAAAAACGGAAACCTGAGACTGAACGATTTCACCTATAGAAACATCATAGGTCGCGGCGGGCGGATGTTCAGACACTTCATAGGAAACATCTACATCCTCGAAGAACCTCCCACTCCCGTCCAGACGCAACTCGCACTGACCGTCCCTGATGAATTGCTTGCAGATGTTGACGAACTCGAGTTCAAGACCGAACTGACCAAGGAGCAACTGGCCAAGATAATTGTCTTTAAGGAGCAAATGGCTAACGTCCTGGGGCAGGAAGCGTTCGACCGACTCAGGCGCGAAGGCGCACTCGTATCGGGAGACACGACGCTCATCACCAATATCGCGGTGGAGATCGGGCAGAACCGAAATTCGTGGAGAGGATTGGCAATACTTAATTCAGACTCGACCGAATATTGGGGCTGGATTCTTTCCAAGGTTCTTCGCTTCGTCCCCGGCGGTTGGGATGTAACCTATACGAAGTTCATCGAATTCGTGCGAGCTTTGTCGGCAAACTGGACCAGTTCGATTCCCGAACTGTTGGACGCGCTCGACAAGGTGGACGTGACGATCGAGGAGTTCTTCCGACTGGAGAGGAACGCAACATTCAAGCTAACGTCCCTTCTGAGCGACATCAACGTTATTCAAAAGGAAATCATGCCTGAACAGCATGTCGACATTTCCCCATTTATCGCGCGTCTCTCGAAGGCGTTTCTCCCCTCATGCGTTCTCGAACTGGAGGAATACGGGCTGCCCCGTATGCTGTCGAAGCAGATTCATTCTGCCGGTCTGATTGACTTCGAGGACGAGACACTTACTCTCCATCGCGCATTGGACATCCTGAAAGAAAAGAGGCATGAAATTACGCCCATGCTTGAAGCTGTGGATCCGTTCGATAGCTATGTCCTCGACTACTTTTACGATGGCATTTCAAGGCAGTTTGTAACCGTGCAGCAACACCAATTGAACGGCTAATAACTGACGCATTGCCGACCGATTCAGTAGCGCAGGTCAGCGGCAGCTATGGCCGAAAACATGTCACCGCCCTTGGTGACGAATGCCAGCCTCTCCCAAACAGCGAATCAGCCTCAGCAGCTTATCCCCCCATCGCCACCGGAATCCGCCTCGCCCCGAAAGGCTCCCCGAAATGCTCGAAGCGCCCCGCGACGGCGGCGCCGCAGTGGGGGCAGTGGCCGTCGTCGGTGAGGCGGTAGGCGGGAATCTCGTACCAGTCCCGCACGATCAGGGGTTCATGGCAGGCGGGGCAGAAGGTGGTGCCGCCGGCGCGGTCGTGGACGTTGCCGGTATAGACGTAATGGAGCCCGGCTTCCCGGGCCAGCTTGCGCGCCCGGGTGAGGGTGGCGGGCGGAGTGGGGGGGATATCCTTCATCTTCCAGTCGGGGTGGAAGGCGCTGAAGTGGAGGGGCACGTCGGGACCCAGTTCCCGGAAGATCCATTCCGCGAGTTGGCGCTGGAGTTCGCCGGCGCAATATTTGACATAAAAATCTTTCGTGAAACCTTTCAGGTCCACGTTGGCGGCATCCATCGTGGCGTAGAACTCGATTTCGGGTTCGTGGTGCATGAAGCCGGCGGTGACGGCCACGTTCTTCAATCCCCGGGCGCGGCAGGCCAGGGCGGTGTCCATGGCGTACTCGGCGAAGATGACCGGGTCGTTGTAGGTGTAGGCGACGCTCTTGCAGCCCATCTCGTCGGCGCGGCGGGCGATGCGTTCCGGGCTGGCGGCGTCCATGAGCCGGTCCATGTCCTTGGATTTGGAGATGTCCCAGTTCTGGCAGAACTTGCAGGCCAGGTTGCAACCGGCGGTGCCGAAGGAGAGCACCGGCGTGCCCGGGTAGAAGTGGTTCAGTGGCTTCTTCTCGATGGGGTCGATGCAGAAGCCGGAACTGCGGCCGTAGGTGGTGAGCACCATGCGGCCCATTTCCATCTTGCGCACGAAGCAGGCGCCGCGCTGGCCCTCGTGCAGCTTGCAGTCGCGCGGGCACAGGTCGCACTGGATGCGGCCGTCGGCCAGCGCGTGCCACCAGCGCGCGGGGTGGTCGCTTTCAGCCTGAGTCATGCTTCCCCTCCTTGAATTTCTCCACGCCGTAGCGGGAGATGCGCACGTCGTCGGCCCAGAAATCCGCGGCCAGACCGGCCTTGCGCTTGAGCTGGGCCATGAATTCGCGCGGTTCCGGCAGTTGCTCCCAGACCTGGGGCAGGAAGGTGGCGCGGTGCCGGCCGTGCTCAAGGATCACGCCGTCGCTGGCGGGGCGCAGTTGCCCAAGGAGGTCCGCTTCGTCGCGGAAATGCATGGGTTCCGGCCGAGACAGGATGGAGACTTCGACCCGCGTCGCATCCAGTTCTTCCGCCGCCAGCGCCGGAAAACGGGGGTCGCTGAAGGCGGCCGCGCGGGCGTTCGCGCGCACGTCGTCGAGCAGCGGCCGGTGGGCTTCCAGGGAGCCGATGCAGCCGCGCAATGCGCCGTGTTGCGTCAGGGTCACGAATACCGCGCCGGGTTCGCGCAGCCAAGACAATGACGGCGCATCGGTTGAAAGATTCGTTGGCAAATCCGGCGGCGAGGCCAATCCCAGTCTTTCGGCGATGGCGCCGCGCGCGATGGCGAGCAGCAGGCGGCCTTGTTCCGCGTCATGCATGGTCCGGCTCGGTGAAGGCGAAAGCGCCGTAACCCACCACCCGGCCGCGGTCGCCGGCGGTATCGCCGGAATTGCGCAAATCCAGTTGATGAGCCGTCAGCCCGCGCCGCTGGGCGGCGAGCAGCAGGCCGTTGAGCGGATGCGCGCCGCAGGCCTGCTCGCCGACCAGGTGGCCCTCCAGGGCCAGGATGGCGCGGGCTGTCGCGTGGTCCTCCCGCTCGGCTTCTTGGTAAGGCAGAAAATGGGACAGATCGGAACTCACCACGACCAGGGTTTCCTCGCCGCCCCAGAGACGATCCAGCACCTGGGCCACCTCGCCGGGCGAGGCATCGCCCACCGCGAGGGGAATCAGGCGGAAGTCCGCCAGCACGGTCTGCAGGAAGGGCAAGTGCACTTCCAGGGAATGTTCCTGGGCGTGGGCGGCCGGCGATAAGCTCACTTGCGGCAGGTCGGCGATGGCCCGGATGGCGTCCATGTCCAACGGCACCCGGCCCAGTGGCGTCGCGAAAGCCTCGACGCCGGGCAGGGCCAGCCCGGCGACCCATACCCGATGCACCGGCCCCAGCAAAACCACGCGCCTGATCGTTTCCCGCAGCGGCTCCAGAAGGGTGTAGGCGGAGGCCGCGACGGGACCGGAATAGATGTAGCCGGCGTGGGGCACCACCAGCGCCTTCGGCCGCAACGGCGCATCCAGGGCCTGGGCCTGCCCGAAACAGACGGCCAGCGAGCGGCGCAGGCTGGCCGCATCACCCGGATAGAACATCCCCGCGACGGCGGGAGGCCGGACATTCATCATGGCTCGTTTCCGAAAAAAACCTCTCTATTAGAATCTAGGGCAGTTCCCCGCCCTTACAAGCACTCGCCCATGCCCGCACCCCGTTATTTCGCCCTGTTGCCCGCCGCCGGCGTTGGCGCGCGCATGGGCGCCGAGCACCCCAAGCAGTATCTGGACATCCATGGCCATCCCATGATCTGGCACGCGCTGCGGACGTTCGAGCGGCATCCGGAGATCACCCGGGTCTATGTGGTGATTTCCGCCGGGGACGGCTGGTGGGACGGCTACGACTGGTCCGCTTTCGGGAAGCTCGCCGTGTTGCGCCACGGCGGCGGGACGCGCGCGGAATCCGTGCTGAACGGCCTGGCCGCCATGGCCGCCGAGGTGGTCGCGGAAGACTGGGTTCTGGTGCATGACGCCGCGCGGCCCTGCCTCTCGCAAACCCTGCTGGACAAGCTGCTGCGGGAACTGAGGGAGGATCCCGTGGGCGGCATCCTGGCCGCGCCGGTGGCGGACACCCTGAAGCGGGAAGGGCATGACCGGCGCATCGCCGAGACCGTGCCCCGCGCCGGACTATGGGGCGCCCAGACGCCCCAGATGTTTCGCCACGGCCAACTGCGGGAAGCGTTGGAGAAGGCGGGAACCCAGGTCACCGACGAGGCGTCGGCTATCGAGTTTCTCGGCATGTCGCCCCGGCTGGTGGAAAGCGATCTGGGCAATCTCAAGGTGACCTACCCGCTCGACCTGGAATTGGCCGCCTTGCTGCTGGGGAGGCGCTGACCGACTCATCCTTGCGTCAGCGCGGGGGTGGGAGGTGAGCATCGCGCGGGCGTTCTTGGTCAGGGAACACGGAATCTTCAAAACTGTCGTTGCTGGCGATGCGCGGCAACCCACCAAGTATGCGGAAGCAACCGGTCAAGGACCGTCACCACGCGCCTGGCGATGATCGGGTCAATCGGCCATTCCCCGGCTTGGTCTTCAGCGCCTTGGGCGGAGCGACGCCTTGATCTCGAAACGGTAGGTGTCGTGGCAGCCTGAGCAATAGGTGAGGATTTCCGCCGTCTGTTCGAGGGCGTCGCCCACCTCGCCGTTTTTTTCGCCGATCCGCGCCAGCGCCTGGAAGGCTTCGTTCTGGGCGATGGCCATTTGCGTGAACTCCTCCGGCAGCCGATCCCGCAGGCCCGCGGGAAAACGGTTCAGCAGCGGACCCATGGGTTTCGCCGTGACGGCGACGGCCTTCATGTCCTTGCTCGCCAGGGCATGGTGGATGTTGTGCAGTCCATGCAGGAATTCCCGCATCTCGTAGAGCACCTGATTCCGTTCAGCCGCTGAAACCGGGATGACGATGCGGTTGTCAGGCATGGGACGCATGCCGGGATCGGCGATGCTGAACGCGGAAATGCAGAGCAAAACGAGGGCCAGGGAAAACCGCTGCATGAAACCTCCTTGGGGATTTGCTTGAGTTGGAACGAGAAAGCTTACTCCCGCAAGGGGCGATTATTACAGCGCAACGCTATTTTCTTCTGGCCTCGTGCATGCCGCGCACGTTCTCGACGCGGGCGAGAAAACGGGTGAGCTGGGCGATGTCGCGCACTTCCAGGGTGAACTCCATGCGCGCGGCGTCGTGCTGGGACAGGGTGTTGACCCGGATCACGTTGATCTTTTCCTGGGCCAGAAGCTCGGAGACATCCTTGAGCAGGCCCTGCCGGTCCTGGGCCAGGAGCTCGATGTCGACGGCGAACACCTGGTCGTCCTTGCCACCCCATTCCGCCTTGAGCAGCCGCGCCTTCTTCTCTTCGGACAGGTGGGTGATCATCGGACAGTCGGCGCGGTGGATGGTGACGCCGTGGCCCTGGGTGGTATAGCCGACGATGGGGTCGGGCGGCGCCGGCTTGCAGCAGCCGGCCATCTGGGTGAGCAGGCCGGGCTCGCCCTCCACCAGAACGCCGCCCGCGTCCGCCTTGCGTTTCGAGGCGGCGACCAGCGGTTTTTCCGGCGGCGGCACGAATTCGTCCTGAAGCGTCCGGTCCAGTTGGCCGACACCCAGGTCGCCCCGGCCCAGGGCGGCGCTCAACTCGTCCAGATTGGGGAATTTCAGGCGCGCGGCGATCTTGTCCAGGTTGACGTTGCTCAGGTTGAGGCGGTGCAACTCCTTGTCCAGAATCGCGCGGCCTTCCTGCACGTGGGTATTGTGGTCCTGCTGCTTGAACCACTGGCGCACCTTGGCGCGGGCCCGGTGGGTCTTCAACACGCCCTGGTGCGGATTCAGCCAGTCCCGGCTCGGGCCGCCCTGCTTGACCGTCAGCACCTCGACCCGCTGGCCCGTCGCCAGGGCGGTATCCAGGGGCACCAGCGTGCCGTCCACCTTCGCGCCCCGGCAGCGGTGCCCCAGTTCCGTGTGCACCGCATAGGCGAAATCCAGGGGCGTGGAGCCGGCGGGCAGGGCGACCACCTTGCCCTGGGGCGTCAGCACGAAGACCTCGTCCTGGAATAGTTCGTTGCGGAAGTGCTGGGCCAGCTCGTGGCTGTCGGCGAGTTCCTGTTTCCAGGCCAGCAACTGGCGCAGCCAGGCGATCTTGTCCTGGACGCCGTCTCCGGCGCCGGCACCCTTGCCGCCGCCTTCCTTGTAGCGCCAGTGGGCGGCGACGCCCAGTTCCGCTTCCTGGTGCATGTCGAAGGTGCGGATCTGCACCTCCACCGCCTTGTTTTCCGGGCCCGCAACGGCGGTGTGCAGGCTCTTGTAGCCGTTGCCCTTGGGGCGCGAGATGTAGTCGTCGAACTGGCCCGGAATGGGCTGCCACAGGCTGTGCACCAAGCCCAGCACATGGAAGCAGTCCTTCACGTCGCTGACCAGCACGCGCAGGGCGCGCACGTCGTAGACCTCGTCGAAGGACAGATGCTTCTTGCGCATCTTCGCCAGGATGCTGGCGATGTGCTTGGGCCGGCCGCTGACCGAGAAGCCGCTGAGGCCGTCGGCTTCCAGCGCCTTGCCGAGCTGCTTGATGACGCGCTCGATGTACCACTCCCGGTCCAGGCGGCGCTCGTCCAGTTGTTTCGCGATCTGGCGGTAGGTCTCGGGTTCCAGGTAGCGGCAGGACAGATCCTCCAGTTCCCACTTGAGCTGCCACACGCCCAGACGGTTGGCCAGCGGGGCGTAGAGCTCGCGCACGTCCGAGGCCACCTTGCGGCGCAGGGTTTCGTCCTGGTCGGCCAGTTCGCGCAGGGCCTGGGTGCGCTCCGCCAGTTTGATGAACACCACCCGGATGTCGTCGGTCATGGCCAGCAGCATCTGGCGCAGGGCCTCGCTCTGGCCGCCTTCCGCGTTGATCTGGGTGAACATGTGGTCCATGCGGGACAGCTTCGCGGCGCCCTCCACCAGGGCGGTGAGGTGGGGCCCGAAGCGGGGCAGCAGGGTGTCCCGCTTGATGGCCTTTTCCGGCAGGCCGCAGAGCAGGGCGGCGGCGACCGTCTCGGCGTCGAAGCGTATGCCCGCCAGGACCGCCGCCGTGCCCAGGCTGTGATTGACCAGGGTTTCGCCGGCTTCGCTCAGTTCCTCGCCGCCGTGGTCGGCCAGCCATTCGGTGGCCAGCCTCAGGATTTGCAGCTGTTCCGCCGGGTAGCGTTCCTCCAGACTTTCCAGCCAGGACTCCGCGTCGTTGGGGGCGAGGGTGAGCGCGTGGGCGACCATGATCTCAGTGAGGGGTAAAGCCGCGCTGCCGAGTCATTCTCCCCATGCCTCCCCCCCTGGTTCTACTACCAGAACTTCCACCAGGCTTTTTCCCGGATTTTCACGTCATTGCTCACGTAGTCGCTTTGCGGGAAGTTCAACTTCAATACGCGCATCGCGTCGTCGTGCAGATCCTTCATGCCCATTTTTTCATAGCTGCGCGCCATGATGGCCAGGGCTTCCTCCAGGGCGGGGGATTGCTGGTAGTGCTCGAGCACGAATTTGCCCCGGTTCGCGGCGGCGACGTAGGCGCCGCGCTTGTAGTAATAGCGGGCCACGTGGACCTCGCTGTAGGCCAGGGCGTTGACCAGATACTTCATGCGCGCGACGGCGTCCGGCGCGTATTTGCTTTCCGGATAGCGGCTGGTGAGCTGCTGGAAGGCCTCGAAGGCTTCCCGCGCGGATTTGGGATCCCGGTCGCTCATGTCCTGGTCGCCGAAGCGGGCGAACAGGCCCCCGTCCTCGACGAAGTTCGCCAGGCCTTTCAGGTAGTAGGCGTAGTCCACGTGGGGATGGTTGGGATGCAGCTTGATGAAGCGGTCGCAGGCGGCGATGGCGGAGGCGGGCTCATTGTCCTTGTAATAGGCGTAGGCCACTTCCAGTTGCGCCTGCTGGGCATAGGCGCCATAGGGATAGCGGGCTTCGAGCTTCTCGAACAGCTTGACGGCGTTTTCGTAATTGCCGTCGGTCAGGGCTTCCTTGGCGGTGTAGTAGAGCTTGGAAGCGGACCAGTTTTTGGTCTCGTCGATCTCGTCCGGCAACAGGCTGCAACCGGCAAGCAGGCCCAGGGCCATCAGGAAGGCTAGAATTCGCGGCATTTCAATCCCCAAAAAGACCGGCGGATTATACCCATCCGCCGCTTTTTCTCCCCGGCAGTCCACAACCGAATCCTCGATGAGCCAAGCGCGACACCTCACCATTCCCACCGGACATGCCGGAAAACGCCTGGATCAGAGCCTGGCGGAACTGCTGCCCGAGTATTCGCGCAGCCGTTTGCAGAGCTGGATCGAATCCGGCCATGTGCGTGTCGCCGGCGCCGCCGCCAGTCGCAAACAGAAGGTCTGGGGCGGCGAGGCGGTGGAAGTGACGCCGGAGGCGCTGCCCGAGGAAACCGCGTTCAAGGCGGAGGACATCGGCCTGAATATCGTGTTCGAGGACGAACACATTCTGGTCATCGACAAACCCGCCGGCCTGGTCACCCACCCGGGCGCGGGCAACTGGGAGGGCACCCTGCTCAACGCCCTGCTGCATCACGTTCCCGGCGCCGCGGGCCTGCCCCGGGCCGGCATCGTGCACCGCCTGGATAAGGACACCTCCGGCCTCATGGTGGTGGCCAAGACCCTGGAAGCCCAGACCCGGCTGGTGCGCGACCTGCAGGCGCGCGCGGTGAAACGCGTCTATTGGGCCGTGGCCCTGGGCGTGTTCGAGCGGAGCGAGGGGGATGTGGACGCCCCCATCGGCCGCCATCCCACCCAGCGTGTCAAGATGGCCGTGCTGGATGAGGATCGGCCCGGCGCCAAGCCGGCCCTGACCCATTGGAAGGTGCTGCGCCAATTCTCCCGCGCCGCCTGGATCGAATGCCGCCTGGCCACCGGCCGCACCCACCAGATCCGGGTGCATCTGACCCATCTCGGCCATCCGCTGCTGGGCGATCCGGTCTATCGCGGCCGGACCTCGGGCAGCCCGATACCCTTCCAGCGCCAGGCCTTGCACGCGGTGCGCCTGGGACTGGCCCACCCCGCCACGGGCGCGGCGATGGAATGGGAAGCGCCGCCGCCCGCCGATTTCGCCGAATTGCTGGAACAACTGGAGCGGGACGATGCATCCTGACTGGATCACCCCCGATTGGCCCGCGCCGGCGAACGTGCGCGCGCTCATGACCACCCGGGCCGGCGGCGTCAGCCTGGCGCCCTACGCCAGCTTCAATCCGGCGAGCCATGTGGGCGACGCGGCGGACGCCGTCGCGGAGAACCGGCGCATCCTGCGCGAATCGCTGCCGGCGGAGCCGCTCTGGTTGAACCAGGTGCACGGCACGCGGGTGTTCGAAATCGCCCTCCCTCCCTTGCATAGAAGGGCCGGGGAGGGCTTCGCGACCTCATCCAATCCAGCGTCGGATCAATCCCCCCTATGCGCGGGAGGGGAGGTGACGCCGGAAGCGGACGCGAGTCTGACCCGCGCGCCTGGCCAAGTCTGCGCGGTGCTCACCGCCGACTGCCTGCCGGTGCTGTTCTGCGACGACGCGGGGACCGTGGTGGCCGCGGCCCATGCCGGCTGGCGCGGACTGGCCGCGGGCGTCCTGGAGGAAACCGTGCGCGCCATGAACGTGGAGCCCGGCCGCGTCCTGGCCTGGCTGGGCGCGGCCATCGGCCCGGACAGCTTCGAGGTGGGTCCGGAAGTTCGGGAAACCTTCGTCGCCCAACATGCCATGGCCGGCATCGCTTTCCGCCCCGCCTTGCCCGGCACCCTGGACGAAACCCCGCGCAAGTGGCTCGCGGACATCTACATGCTGGCGCGCATCCGGCTCGCGGCCATCGGCGTCGTACAGGTTTTTGGCGGCGGCGATTGCACCTTGAAGGACGCCCGCCGCTGCTTCTCCTATCGCCGCGACGGCGCGACCGGCCGCATGGCGAGCCTGATCTGGTTCAAGTAGACCGGCCGAAACGGCTAGAATGCTCGTCTTTCCCAGCAAACATCCCCATGAGCCTGCTTGCCGCCATCCTTCTCGCCAGCGCCGCCGGCGGACTGCTGTCCGTGCTGTTGGCCAGCGTGGCCTTGAACATGAAGGCGGAATGGGTGCCGGTGATGGTGAGCTACGCCATCGGCGCCTTGCTGGGGGCGGCTTTCCTGGAAATCCTGCCCCACGCGATGGAGCACGCGGGCAGTTTCGAGGCGGTCAGCGGCACCGTGCTGGCCGGCATCTTCGGCTTCTTCATCCTGGAAAAACTGGTGCTCTGGCGCCATTGCCATACCGAGCACTGCGAGGTCCACCACGCGGAGGCGCCCAGCCACGATCACGGCCGTTCCGGCATGATGATCACGGTGGGCGATACGGTGCACAACTTCGTGGACGGCGTCATGATCGCCGCCGCCTTCCTGGTGGACGTGAAGCTAGGCGTGGTCACCGCCTTCGCCATCGCCGCCCACGAGGTGCCCCAGGAACTGGGCGACTTCCTCATCCTGCTGCATTCCGGTTACAGCAAGCGCCAGGCGCTGCTGCTCAACCTGCTGTCCGGCGCGTCCATGCTGCTCGGCGCCCTGCTGGGCTATTTCCTGCTCGCGCCGCTGCACCAAATTCTGCCCTATATGCTGGCTTTGGCCGCTTCAGGCATGATCTACGTCGCGGTCGCCGACCTGATTCCCGGCCTGCACAAGCGCGTGGAACTGGGCCACACTGCCCAACAGGCCCTACTCATCGTTCTGGGCGTGCTCACCGTCTGGGGCGCCAGCACGCTTGCGGAAGGCTGGATGGATGGCCACTGAGCGCCGCCTTCTTCCGCGCGACGAGAGCCGGATGAATACCCAAAGCGGCAAAACGCCGAGAAACACGGCGATGAACAACCCGGACCCCAGGCTGCTCGAAGCCAGGGCCATGAGGAAAACCACGTAGGCGTAGCCGATGGCGATCAGGTACATGGTGTGGCAATCGAATCCGGGAACAAGGGCGAGTGATTTGACGAACCGCGTGTTGCGACGAGAAAGAGGCACAAGAAATGGCGATTGAACTTTACAACGACGGCAGCCACGTTTGCTTGATGTTCAACGATCTGGTGGACGACACCGGCAGTTCCGCCGTGCAGGCCAACCAGTTCCTGATCGTCTCGAACGGGGAGGGCGCCCTCATCGATCCGGCCGGCAACATGACCTACAACGCCCTGATCATGGCCATGCACAAGTACTTCCCGTTCAAGCAGCTGAAGTACATCTTCGCTTCCCACCAGGATCCGGACATCGTCGCCTCCCTCAACAAGTGGCTGTCGGCGACGGATTGCACCCTGTATGTCTCGGCCCTGTGGGAACGCTTCGTGCCCCATTTCTGCACCACCAACCGCACCGAGGGCCGCATCGTCGGCATTCCCGACGCGGGCATGGTGATCCCCATGCGCGACACCAACATGATCGCCGTGCCGGCGCATTTCCTGCACGCCGAGGGCAATTTCCAGTACTACGACAGCAAGGCCAAGGTGCTGTTCTCCGGCGACATGGGCGCATCCCTGGTGCACCACGACGAGATCGTCGCCCCCATCACCAACAAGGCGGAATTCGTCGCGCACCTGAAGAACATGGAGGGCTTCCACCGCCGCTACATGGTGTCCAACAAGGTCTGCAAATTCTGGACGCAGATGGTGCGCGGCATGGAAGTGGACATGCTGGTGCCCCAGCACGGCCGCTGGTTCAAGGGCAAGGAAGCCATCGGCGCCTTCCTGGACTGGATCGAGGGCCTGCACTGCGGCATCGATCTGTTCACCCAGGACCACTACAAGCTGCCCCGCTAAAGGAATTCGCTGGATCTTGAGCGCATCGGCAGAGCACTACATCCACTCCTACGCGCCGGAAGAACAAGCCCGCCTGGTGCGCCAGGCCGGCTTCCTGGCGCCCTGGGCGCAGGCGGGTGTGGATTTTCCCGAGCACGGCGAGGTGCTGGAACTGGGCTGCGGCGTGGGCGCCCAGATGCGGCTCCTGCTGGACCGCTTTCCCCGGACCCGCTTCACCGGCGTCGACATCTCAGAGGTGCAGTTGCGCGCGGCGCGCGCCCTGTTGGCCGATGCCCTCGCCGCGGGACGCGTCGCGTTGCTGGAGGCCTCCGCCTACCGCCTGCCGTTCCCGGACGGAAGCTTCGATGCGGTCTACACCTATTGGGTGCTGGAGCATCTGGGCAATCCCCTCGGCCTGCTCCGGGAGGCGAAACGGGTGCTGAAGCCGGGCGGACAGCTGGTCTGCACCGAGGTGTTCGACAGCGGCCTCTATACCTGGCCCGCCCAGCCCGATCTGGCGGCCTACTGGCGCGCTTTCACCGTCCTGCAGGCGGAACTGGGGGGCGACCCGGACGTGGGCGTGAAGCTCGCCGCCCTGTTCGCCCGGACCGGGCTGGAAGCCATCGAACTGCGCGACGTCAGTCCCCAGATGGATGCGCGCATGGCCGGCCGCCCGGAACGACGGGCCTTCGTCGAATACTGGCGCGACCTGCTGTTGAGCGGCGCCGACAAGCTGCTGCTGCACGGACGCGTGACGGTGGAAGGCGTGGCGGCCATGGAGCGGGCCTTCGCCGACCTGGCCAACGATCCGGATGCCGTCTACCGCTACGGCGCCTTCCAGGCCTTCGGCCGCAAACCCTCCGCCAAGGAATCCTCCACGCCATGAGCACCCTGCCGAAAATCGGTTTCGTTTCATTGGGTTGCCCCAAGAATACCTTCGATTCCGAGCGCATCCTCACCCAGTTGCGCGCCGAGGGTTACCTCATCGTGCCCAGCTACCAGGATGCGGACATGGTGGTGGTGAACACCTGCGGCTTCATCGACGCCGCGGTCGAGGAGAGCCTCGACGCCATCGGCGAGGCCCTGCGCGAGAACGGCAAGGTCATCGTCACCGGCTGCCTGGGCGCGCGGGAATCGGTCATCACCGAGGCCCACCCCCAGGTGCTGGCGGTGACCGGTCCCCATGCGACGGACCAGGTGATGTCGGTGGTGCACGCCCATCTGCCCAAGCCCCACGATCCCTATCAGGACCTGGTCCCTCCCGGCGGCCTCAAGCTGACGCCGCGCCACTACGCCTATCTCAAGATTTCCGAGGGCTGCAACCACCGCTGCACCTTCTGCATCATTCCCTCCCTGCGCGGCGACCTGGTATCCCGGCCCATCGGCGACGTGCTCGCCGAGGCCGAGGCCCTGGTAAAGGCCGGGGTGAAAGAGTTGCTGGTAATCTCACAGGATACAAGCGCTTACGGCGTTGACTTGAAGTATCGCATGGGGTTTCACAACGGCCGCCCGGTGAAGACCCGCATGCTGGAACTGGTGCAAGAACTGGCCAAGCTGGGGGTCTGGGTGCGCCTGCATTACGTCTATCCCTATCCCAGCGTGGACGAGGTCATACCGCTCATGGCCGAGGGTTCATCCTCTTCCGGGGGCAGGGTGCTGCCGTACCTGGACGTGCCCTTCCAGCATGCCAGCCATCGCATCCTCAAGGCCATGAAGCGCCCCGCCCATGCCGAGAACACCCTGCGCCGCATCGAGAAATGGCGCGAGATCTGCCCGGACCTGGCGATCCGCAGCACCTTCATCGTCGGCTTTCCCGGCGAGACGGAAGAAGATTTCGACGAACTGCTCGATTTCCTCGATGCGGCCCAGCTCGACCGGGTGGGCGCCTTCGCCTATTCCCCCGTGGACGGCGCCGCCGCCAACGCCCTGCCGGATCCGGTGGACGAGGATATCCAACAGGACCGCCTGGCCCGCTTCATGGACGTGCAGGCCGACATCAGCGCCGCCAAACTGAAGGCTCGGGTGGGCAAGGAAACGACCGTGCTGGTGGATGAAGTCGGCGGCGGCCGCGCCATCGCCCGCTGCTATGCGGACGCCCCGGAGATCGACGGTGTGGTGCACATTGCCCAGGGCAGGGGATTGAAGCCGGGGGATTTCGTGAAGGTGAGGATCACCCGGTCCGACGATTACGATCTTTGGGGAAAACCCGTATGAGCGACAACTGGAAACCCCACGTGGTGGTGGCCGCCATCGTCGAACAGGACGGCAAGTACCTGCTGGTGGAAGAGAAGACCGACGACGGCATCCTGTTCAACCAGCCCGCCGGCCACCTGGACGAGGGCGAATCCCTGGTCCAGGCGGTGGTCCGGGAATGCTTCGAGGAGACCGCCCACCATTTCGAGCCGGAGGCCCTGGTGGGCATCTACCGCTGGCGCCATCCCAAACGGCACAACCGCACCTATCTGCGCTTCGCCTTTTCCGGCTTCATCACCGGCTTCGACCCGACCGCCAGTCTGGACAAGGGCATCCTGCGCGCGGTGTGGATGTCGCCGGAGGAGATTCGCGCCACCGGTCATCGCCACCGCAGCCCGCTGCTGATCCGCTGCATGGAGGATCACTTGGCCGGGAAGTGCTACCCCCTGGACATGCTCACGGATTACGCGGACGACCTGACTCCCTCCCCCTCAGGGGGAGGGTAGGGGAGAGGGAACAACGCATGCCAATCGAGAAGGACAGGGCGAGCGCCATTCCCTCTCCCCCGGCCCCTCTCCCGAGGGGGGAGGGGATATGAGCCGCATCGTCGTCGGCCTGTCCGGCGGCGTGGATTCCGCCGTCACAGCCTGGCTGTTGCGGCAGCAGGGCCACGAGGTGGTGGGCGTGTTCATGAAGAACTGGGAGGCGGACGACCTGGAGGAGGATTGCCCCATCCGCCAGGATTTCCAGGACGTGCTGGCCATCGCCGACGTGCTGGGCATCGAGGTGGAACTGGTCAACTTCAGCAAGGAATACCAGGACCGGGTGTTCGCCTATTTCCTGGCCGAATACAAGGCCGGCCGCACGCCCAACCCGGACGTGCTGTGCAACGCCGAGATCAAGTTCAAGGCTTTCCTGGACCACGCCCTGGGCATGGGGGCGGACCACATCGCCACCGGCCACTACGCCCGGCTGGAGGGCGAAGCGCCCCAGCGCCGTCTGCTCAAGGCCCTGGACGGCAACAAGGACCAGAGCTACTTCCTCTATCGCCTGAACCAGAACCAGATCGCCAGAGCCTTGTTCCCCCTGGGCGGGCTGCCCAAGCCCAAGGTGCGGGAACTGGCCCGCCAGGCCGGCATCCCGGTGGCGGAGAAGAAGGACAGCACCGGCATCTGCTTCATCGGCGAGCGGCCGTTCCGGGAATTCCTGCAACGCTATCTGCCCACCCAGCCCGGCGACATGGTCACGCCGGAGGGCAAGGTGATGGGCCGCCACCAGGGCCTCATGTACCACACCCTGGGCCAGCGCAAGGGCCTGGGCATCGGCGGCATCAAGGGCGCGGAGGAGGGCGTGCCCTGGTTCGTGGCGGGCAAGGATATGGTAAAGAATCAGCTCATCGTCGTGCAGGGCCATGAGCATCCGTTGTTGCTTTCTCGGGAATTGACCGCCGCCGACCTGTCCTGGGTCGGGGAAGCGCCCCGGCCCGGCGGCCTCTACAGCGCGAAAACCCGCTACCGCCAGCAGGACGCCGCCTGCACCGTGACGGCGGTCACGGACACCGGCATGAAGCTGTGTTTCGATGCGGACCAGTGGGCGGTGACGCCCGGCCAGTCGGTGGTGGTCTACGATGGCGATGTCTGCCTGGGTGGGGGCATCATCCAGGGAAACGGCTAGCGCCGGTTGCGCTTGGGCAAAGCAGGGAGAGGGTGGCGGCAGATGTTCGCGCCACCTTAAATGTTATTAATTCGCTTTAAATACCCATCTCAATATCATGAATAGACGAAATTTTATCTGGACACTTCCCGGTATCGGCGCTTCCATCTGGCTGACCGGCTGCGCCACCGATCCGGTCACCGGCAAGAAATCCTTCGTCATGATGGGCAAGGACGAAGAGATCGCCGTGGACAAGCAGAACTCGCCCCATCAGTTCTCCGAGGATTACGGCATCAGCCAGGATGCCGGCCTCAACCAATACGTGGGGGAAGTGGGCAACAGGCTGGGCAGCCGTTCCCACCGCCCGGACATGCCCTTCGGCTACCAGGTGGTGAACGCGAACTACGTCAACGCCTACGCCTTTCCCGGCGGTTCCATCGCCGCCACCCGGGGCATCCTGCTGGAAGTGGAAAGCGAGGACGAACTGGCGGCCCTGCTGGGGCATGAAACCGGCCACGTCAACGCGCGCCACTTCGCCGAGCGCCAGGCCCAGGGCACGCTGCTCGACGTCGTCACGGTCGCGGCGAGCGCGGCCGCCGCCTCGCGCAATCCCCAATACGGCCAACTGGCCCAGCTCATCGGCAACTTCGGCGGCGGCGCACTGCTGGCCCACTACAGCCGGGACAACGAGCGGGAAGCCGACGCCCTGGGCATGGATTACATGAACAAGGCCGGCTACAACCCGGAAGGCATGGCGGACCTGATGGACATGCTCAACAGCCAGTCCAAGGCCAAGCCGAGCACCCTGGAACTCATGTTCGCCACCCACCCCATGAGTTCCGAGCGGGTCGCCAACACCCAGCGCGCCCTGCAGACCGCCTACAAGGACAGCGCGCGCAGGCCGCGCCAGAAGGAACGCTACATGGATCGCACCGCGCGCCTGCGCGGCCTCAAACCGGCCATCGGCGAGCAGCAGAAGGGGGAGACCATGCTCAACCAGCAGAAGTTCGACGTGGCGGAAGGACATCTGCGCCAGGCTCTGGCCCTGGCGCCGGAGGACTACCCCGGCCTGGTGCTCATGGCCAAGACCCAGATGGCCATGAAGCGGCCCAACGAGGCCCAGCCCTACCTGGCCAAGGCCAAGGCGATCTACCCCGCCGAGGCCCAGGCCAGCCAGCTCATAGGCGTGGCTTATCTCCAGGTGAAACAGCCCGACCGGGCGCTGGCGGCTTTCCAGGAATACGACCGCCTGCTGCCGGGCAATACTACCGCTACCTGCAGATGGCCCGGCAGGGCGGCCAGGCCCAACATGCCTACAGCCGGTTGCAGGGGTGGGGGTTCGTGAAGTAGCAGGTCGCACTGGCGTTACTGAGTTTCCGCAAGTCTGGTAAGGCTCGACTTTCAATCAAGTGAAAGGGCAAACATGAAACTTTTACTCGAGGTGGCGCGTGGCGGGTTGTTGGCGATCCTCATTTCGTTCATGTCGAACGCATGGAGTGCCGACGCAATAAGCTTGGTTGTGCCGGAGGCCTCCACGCGCGAGTCGCGGGCCGCCGATATGGACCGATGCTTCTCGATTGCCAAGGAAATCGACCACTTCGCCCGGGGTTTGATTGGACCTTTCGAAAGGCAACCGCTGCGCGGCCAAAGCACGGGACGATTCCTGATGGATTCACGCCCGGCCGCGTCGGAAGAGGCGGTGCCGACTCGTTACGGGAGCCTCCTGGGGGTCAATTGGGGCCAATCGGCACTGTCAGACCGGTATGTGCTTTGCTTGCTCGCCAAGGGATACCAATGGCCGGAATCCATCCGCGTCCAACCTAACTCGGCTGAAGACGAAAATGTCATCTCGCCCGCGGACGAGGCGGCGACGCTCTATGAATCCGGTCGGATCCTCCGTTTGCGCGGTCTTTCCGAGGAGGCGGCCAGATTGCTGCAAAAATCGGTGGAGATGGATGAAAAGCGCTTTCCGGATGACTCCGAATGGATGCTTGTCGCCCTGGGGGAACTGGCCGGTGCCTTTCTGCAGCTCGACAAGATTGAACTGGGTATGCCGTACGTAAACCGCGTGTTCCCGCATGCGGATAAATACCCCAACCAGCGCCGATTTCTATCCTGGGTCATGGATGGGTATGCCAAGCAGTTGCGCGCCACAGGAAAAGCGGTGGAAGCGGAACATCTGGAGACTCGGGTGAAGGCGCTTGCCCGGTAGGCGTTCACACCTTCGCCCAATGCGCCACATTGAGCTGCAAACTCCTCACCCCGTTCCACTCGTTCACCTCCAGCCGATACACCGCCTGAATCCGCTCCGGCAGCGGAGTGTCCTGGAAGAACAGCATGGCCTCGGCGGTGAAGCCGCGATTGACCAGACGCAGCTTCAGGTGTTTTTCCCCCACCAGGCGCTGGCTTTGCACGGTGAACTCGCCCTGGAAGGCGGGGGCGGGGAAGCCCTGGCCCCAGTTCGCCATCGGTTTCGATGACCCGGGTCAGGTCGGCAGCGCTCAGGCTTTCCCGGGCGACTTGCTCGAAAGCGACGGTGAAGGCGCACAAGTCTTCCCGGCGCAGGCTGAGGCCGGCGGCGGCGGCATGGCCGCCGTATTTCAGGATGACGCCGGGGATGCGCCGGTCCACCAGATCCAGCGCGTCGCGCAGGTGCAGGCCGGGGATGGCTCGGCCGGAGCCGCGCAGCAGGCCGTCGCCGGCGTCGGCGAAGATGAGGGTGGGCCGGTGGTGGCGTTCCTTGAGCCGCGAAGCCAGCAGCCCCACCACGCCCTGGTGCCAGCTCGGGTCGAACAGGATGACGCTGGCGCCGTCGTCGACCTGGATGCCGTCCAGCAGGGCCAGGGCCTGATCCTGCATGTCCGCTTCGATGCCGCGCCGTTCCCGGTTGAGCTGGTCGAGTTCCCCGGCCAGGGGCAGGGCGTGGTTCCTGTCGGCCGCGAGCAGGCATTCGATGCCCCGGCTCATGTCGGACAGCCGCCCGGCGGCGTTGAGGCGCGGACCGATGGTGTAGCCCAGGTCTTCGCTGCTGGCGCGGGCCAGGGGGCGGCCGGCCACCTGGAACAGGGCTTCGATGCCGGGCCGGGCCTTGCCGTGGCGGATGCGGGCCAGGCCCTGGGCCACCAGCAGGCGGTTGTTCGCGTCGAGCCGCACCACGTCGGCGACGGTGCCCAGGGCGACCAGATCCAGCAGGTCGGCCAGATTGGGCTCGGGCCGGCTCGCGAAGGCGCCGCGTTTGCGCAGCTCGGCGCGCAGGGCGGTGAGCACGTAGAACATGACGCCGACGCCGGCGAGATGCTTGCTGGGGAAGGGGCAGCCGGGCTGGTTGGGATTGACGATGAGGGCGTCCGGCAGCGTCTCGCCGGGTAGGTGGTGGTCGGTGACCAGCACCGCCATGCCCAGGCGGCGGGCTTCCTCGATGCCGGCGTTGGCGGCGATGCCGTTGTCCACGGTGATGAGCAGGTCCGGTTTGCGCTCGGCGGCGATGCGGACGATTTCCGGCGAAAGGCCGTAGCCGTATTCGAAACGGTTCGGCACCAGATACTCCACCCTGGCGCCCAGGGCGGAAAGACCGGCCATGGCGACGGCGCAGGCGGTGGCGCCGTCGGCGTCGTAGTCGGCCACCACCAGCATTTTTTCCTCGCGGGCGATGGCGTCGGCGAGGCGAACGCCGGCCGCGTCGGCATTCAGCAGCGCGCCCACCGGCAACAGTTCCGTCAGTTTCGCTTTCATTTCACCGGGCGCCTCGATGCCGCGCGCCGCGCACAGACGCGCCAGCAGCGAGGGCATGCCGGCCTGGCGCAAAGTCTGGAAGGCATTTTCCCGGTAGGGTCGGACGGCGAGATTCAGCATGTTCAAATATTCGCGGGCGCGGGTTGGATGCCTCACTGAGGCTGGCTATTATGCAGGCCATGTCCCATTACCTGCCTGTTTCCCGCGTCGCCCGCCTGGTGGGCCAGTCCCGCTCGGCGATCCAGCGCATGATCCACGATGGCGAACTGTCCACCTTCGACGGCATGGTGGACATGAACGAATTGCTGCGCGTGTTCCCGGACGTGCAATGGGAGGACGACGGCGAATTCAAACGGGTCGAGGAGATCAAGGCCCGGGCTTTCGGCAAGCGCGTGTTCGAGCGCACCCTGCCGGACAAGGCGGTGCTGGCGGAGCGGCTGTACGAATTGGGCAAGGAGTACGCCGCCGCGAAGAGCCTGCTGTTGCATTACGACCAGGTGCTGCGTTTTCTCGGCGACAAGCTCGACGACGTGGCGGATTCGGGGGGCGCGGCGACCTTGGATGCCGTCGCCGCACTTAAACATTGGCTCAAGCGCGAACTCGAGGCGGCTCCCAGCGAGGCGGAACGGGCGGAAGCGCTGCTGGCCCAGGAAAGCGTGATGCGCATCATGTCCGTCCAAGTCACCGTGCAACCTTCCGGCCACGAGTTCTTCGTGGAGGGCAACGACACCTTGCTGGAAGCCGCCCTGCGCGCCGGCATACCCCTGGATTACGGTTGCAGCAACGGCAACTGCGGCGAATGCAAGGCCCGCCTGGTATCCGGCCAGATCAAGAAGGTGCATCCCCACGACTACGCCATCAAGGAACCCGAGAAGGCCAACGGCGCGTTTCTCCTGTGTTCCTACACGGCCATCACCGACGTGGTGCTGGAAGCCCACGTGTCGGATGCCGACGACATCCCCGAACAGGAGATTCCCACCAGGGTGAAGGCGGTGGAAATGCTCAACGAGCATCTCGCCGCCCTGCATCTCACCGCGCCGCGCAGCCAGCGCCTGCGCTTCCTGGCGGGCCAGCGCGTGACCCTCGCGGCGGACGGCGCGGAAGGGGAATACTACGTGGCGAGCTGTCCCTGCGAGGACCGCCACATCGAACTGCATGTGCGGCGCGACAACCGGGGCTTCGCCCGCAAGGTCTTCAACGATCTGCGCAAGGAGGATGGCGTGCGCATCCTCGGGCCGCACGGCCAGTTCGTCATGAAGCTGGATTCGCGCCGGCCGGTGATCTTCGTCGCCTGGGAAGACGGCTTCGCGCCCATCAAGAGCCTGGTGCAGCACGCCATGTCCTTGGAGATCGCGGATTCCATGCATCTCTACTGGGCGGCGGGCGAAATCGGCCATTACCAGGACAACCTGTGCCGGGCCTGGGCCGATGCCCTGGACGACTTCAGCTACCGGCCCCTCGACATCGCGCCGGGCCCGGCGGCGGTGGCGGAAGCGATCCTCTCCGACCACGCCGACCTCGGCCACGTGGATATCTACGCGGCGGGGCCGGATGCCTTCCTCAAAGCCCTGGAGGCCGGCGCCCTGGCGCGCGGCCTGTCTCCCATGGGCTGGCACGGCGAAATCGTCCAGTAGAAAATCCTCTCGAAAAAGTGGTTTTCCAGGTGTTGATTGTGCGGCGCAATAAGCGTTAAATGCCCCGACTACAGCGACCCGGGATCACCGGGCGCGTTTGGACGAAGGATGGAGACATGAGTAGCCAGACGAACCGGCAGCGACCGTTTTTTCTCAACCTGATGGCCATTCGGCTGCCCATAGGCGGGGTTGTTTCCATCCTGCACCGGGCCAGCGGCGCCTTTCTTTCCCTCGCGGTGCCCTGCCTGCTCTACACCTTGATGCTGTCCTTGCGCTCCCCCGAGGATTTCGCGGCGGCACGCGCCTTCTTCTCGGGCGGATTGGGCTGGCTGATCGGCCTGGCGGTCTTGTGGGCCTTGCTGCACCACTTCCTCGCCGGCCTGCGCCACCTGGGTTTCGACTTCGGTCTCGGCGAAAGCAAGGGTGCGGCCCGCCAGACCGCCTGGATCACCCTGGGACTGGCGATCGCCGTGGTCGGCCTGATCGGGCTGTTCAGCCTGATGGGAGGCGCGGCATGAGACACGTCGGCGGTGCCCGTCGCGGGTTGGACATGTGGTTGCTGCAGCGCGCCAGCGCCATCTACATGGCGCTGTTCCTCCCGGTTTTCCTGATCCTGTTCCTGACCGCCGGCGCCATGGACTACGCGGCCTGGCGCGGCCTCTTCCTGCCCATGGCGATGAAGGTCGCCGCCCTGCTGTTCGTCGCGTCGCTGCTGACCCATGCCTGGATCGGCCTGCGGGAAATCTTCATCGACTACGTGCATTTCCTGGTCCCGCGCCTGGCCCTTTACCTGGCTTTCGGCGCGCTTTATCTGGGTTGTCTGGTCTGGGCCGTGGACATCCTCTGGAGCGTGAAATGACGCAAACTCCCATCACCCCGACCCGGCTGCCGAAAAGAACCTTCGATGCCGTGATCGTCGGCGGCGGCGGCGCCGGCCTGCGCGCCGCGCTGCAACTGTCCCAGGCCAACCTGAAGGTGGCCCTGCTCTCGAAAGTGTTCCCCACCCGTTCCCATACCGTGTCCGCCCAGGGCGGCATCACGGCGGCCCTGGCCAACGTGTCCGAGGACAATTGGCACTGGCACATGTACGACACGGTGAAGGGCTCGGACTACCTGGGCGACCAGGACGCCATCGAATTCATGTGCCGCAACGCGCCCACCGCCGTGTACGAGCTGGAGCACATGGGCCTGCCGTTTTCCCGCCTCGAGAACGGCAAGATCTACCAGCGCCAGTTTGGCGGCCAATCCAAGAACTACGGTGGCGAGCAGGCCATCCGCACCTGCGCCGCCGCCGACCGCACCGGCCACGCGCTCCTGCACACGCTTTACCAGCGCAACATCGCCGCCCGCACCCAGTTTTTCGACGAGTTCTTCGCCCTCGACCTGGTCCGCGACGAGGAAGGCTACGTGTTGGGCGTGGTGGCCCTGGAAATCGAGACCGGCGAAGCCTGCCTGTTCGAATCCCGTGCCACTTTGCTGGCCACCGGCGGCGCCTGCCGCATCTTCCGCCACTCCACCAATGCCCACATCAACACCGGCGACGGCCTGGGCATGGTGCTGCGCGCCGGCCTGCCCCTGGAGGACATGGAGTTCTGGCAGTTCCACCCCACCGGCATTCCGGAAGTGGGCAGCCTGATTTCCGAGGGCGTGCGCGGGGAGGGCGGCTATCTGGTCAACAAGGATGGCGAGAAGTTCATGTCGCGCTACGCGCCCAACGCGAAGGATCTGGCCTCGCGCGACGTGGTGGCCCGCTCCATCGCCCAGGAAATCCGTGCCGGGCGCGGGTGCGGCGAGCACGGCGACTATGTGCACCTGAAGATCGAGCATCTCGGCGCCGAGAAGATCATGGCGCGCCTGCCGGGCATCCGCGAACTCTCCATGCAATTCGCCGGCGCCGATCCCATCACCGATCCGATTCCGGTAACGCCCACCGCCCATTACATGATGGGCGGCATTCCTTCCAACATGCACGGCCAGGTGGTGTCGCCGGTGAAGTTCGGTCCGGAAGAGCCGGTGCCGGGCCTCTACGCGGTGGGCGAATGCGCCTGCGTGTCGGTGCACGGGGCCAACCGGCTGGGCGGCAATTCGCTGCTGGATCTGGTGGTGTTCGGCCGTTCCGCCGGCCAGCACATGATCGAATACCTGCGCGAGAACCCGTTCCCGCGCCCCCTGCCCGAGGCCGAGGTGGACAGGGCGCGGGCGCGCCTGGCGCGCTGGGACAAGCCAAAAGGCGCGGAGTCCGTGGCCGGCTTGCGTGTGGAGATGCAGAAGATCATGCAGGACCACTGCGGCGTGTACCGCACCGAGGCCCTGCTCAAGGAAGGACTGGAACAGTTGGATAAGGTGGAGGCGCGCCTGCCCGACGCGGCCCTGTCGGATCAAAGCAAGATGTTCAACACCGCCCGCCTGGAAGCCCTGGAGCTGGACAACCTGATGGGCATCGCCCGCGCCACGCTGGTTTCCGCCTTGGCGCGCACGGAAAGCCGCGGCGCCCATACCCGGGAAGACCATCCCAAGCGCGACGACGACCAATGGCTGCGCCACACCTTGTATTTCCGCGAGAACGACCAGCTCGACTACAAGCCGGTGCGGCTGAAACCGCTCACCGTCGAGACCTTCCAGCCGAAGGAAAGGACGTACTGATGCAGACCGTGAAACGTGTGCAGACCGTGAAATGTGAAAAGGGAAACGGGAAACGTGGCGGCCAGCCGGGTTTCCCGTTTCACGCTTCCCCTGAGCCGCGAAGCGGCGGGTCACTTTTCACCCAATCCAAGCGCGCGCGAGGCATCCGATGAAATTCCGCATCTACCGCTACGACCCGGAATCCGGCATGGCGCCGTCCATGCGGGATTACGACATCGACTTCGATCCCCAGGGCAAGAAGGTTCTGGATGCGCTCATCGCCATCAAGGACACTCTGGACGAAAGTCTGTCCTTCCGCCGCTCCTGCCGGGAGGGCGTGTGCGGCTCGGACGGGGTCAACGTCAACGGCAGCAACGTGCTGGCCTGCATCACGCCGCTGGAAGGCCTCAAGCAGCCCATCGAGATCCGCCCCTTGCCGCGCCTGGGCGTGATCCGCGACCTGATCGTCGACATGGCCCAGTTCTATCAGCATTACCGGGCGGTGAAGCCCTATCTGATCAACCTGGATCCGCAGCCGGAGAACGAGCGCCTGCAAAGTCCGGAGGACCGGGCCGAGCTGGACGGCCTGTGGGAATGCATCCTGTGCGGCTGCTGCACCACGTCCTGCCCGTCGTTCTGGTGGAATCCGGACAAGTTCCTGGGGCCCGCCGCGCTGCTGCAGGGCTACCGTTTCATCGCCGACACGCGCGACCAGTCCACCAACGAACGCCTCGATTTCCTGGAAGATCCTTATCGCCTGTTCCGCTGCCACGGCATCATGAACTGCGTGGAGGTTTGTCCAAAAGGCTTGAACCCCACCGAGGCCATCGGCAAAATCAAATCGCTCCTCGTGAAACGGGCACTGTAGTCGCGTGGGGGCCAAGTGGTGAACGCACCACCGAACCTGAACCGTCTGCGCTGGCTTTGCCGGCGCGGCATGCTGGAACTGGATGCCTGGCTGACGCGCTTTCTGGATGCGCGTTATCCGGAACTCGCCGCCGACCAGCAAGCCGCTTTCGCCAAGCTGCTCGACCAGGACGACATGGCGTTGTTCGATTGGCTCACCGGGGAGCAAGTGCCACCCGCCGAATTCAAGGGCGTGGTGGAGGCAATCAAAACAACCAGGTACCCAAGAACATGAACCAGCCCAATGCCACGCTGACCATCGGCGACCAATCCATCGAACTCCCCACCATGCAGGGCACTCTGGGCCCGGATGTGATCGACACCCGGGTTTTGGGCAGCCTGGGCCATTTCACCTTCGACCCGGGTTTTCTCTCCACCGCCAGTTGTTCCTCCAACATCACCTATATCGACGGCGACCAGGGCCTGCTCTACTACCGGGGCTATCCCATCGAGCAGTTGGCCGAGCAGGCCGATTTCATGGAAACCGCCTACCTGCTGTGGCACGGGGAACTGCCCACGGCGGCACAGAAGAAGGCGTTCGATTTCACGGTCAGCCGGCACACCATGCTGCACGACCAGATGCTGTCGCTGTACAAGGGCTTCCGGCGTGACGCCCATCCCATGGCGGTCATGGTGTCCATCATCGGCGCGATGGCCGCGTTCTATCCGGAAAGCGCGAACGTGGCCGATCCGGTGCAGCGGGAAATCTCCATGTTCCGCCTACTGGCCAAGGTGCCCACCGTCGCGGCCTGGTCCTACAAGTACAACAAGGGCGAGCCCTTCATCTATCCGCGCAACGATCTGAGCTACACGGAGAACTTCCTGCACATGCTGCACGCGAACCCGTGCGAAACCTATGTGCCCAGCCCGGTGTTGTCGCGCGCCCTGGATCGCATCTTCATCCTGCATGCCGACCACGAGCAGAACGCTTCCACCTCCACGGTGCGCATCGCCGGTTCCAGCTACGCCAACCCCTTCGCCTGCATCGCCGCCGGCACCGCCTGCCTGTGGGGACCGCTGCACGGCGGCGCCAACGAGGCCGTGTTGAGCATGCTGGAGGAAATGGGCGATTTCTCGAAAATCGGCGAGTACGTGGACCGGGCCAAGGACCGGAACTCCGGATTCCGGCTCATGGGTTTCGGCCACCGGATCTACAAGAACATGGATCCGCGCGCGGCCATCATGCGCCAGACCTGCCACGAGGTGCTGGACGAACTGGGCCTGCACGACGATCCGCTGTTCAAGATCGCCCTCAAGCTGGAACAGATCGCCCTGGAAGACGAGTACTTCATCGAGAAGAAGCTGTATCCCAACGTGGACTTCTATTCCGGCATCGTCTTGCGCGCCCTCGGCATTCCCACCTCCATGTTCACCGCCATCTTCGCCCTGGCCCGCACCGCCGGCTGGATCGCCCAGTGGGACGAGATGGTGGCCTCCGCCGGCCACAAGATCGCGCGGCCGCGCCAGCTCTATACCGGGCCGCAGCGGCGGGATTTCATCCCCGTCGATCAGCGGGGCGCATGACAGGCATCAATTTCCGAGTGATATGCCGGGGATTGTTCTTGCACCGCAACAAGCCAGCGTCTAGCTTGTAACCTGGCGTTCTCATCTAGGGGCATACATGAAGGCCGACTCGCTTCCCGCGACTGCGTTGTTCTCCGGCAGCGCCGATTATCTGGTCGCCCTGGAGGCCGAGCATCCCGAACTGGTTCCGCCCCCGCCGCCCACCCGCTTCGCCCGGGTCGAGGCGGTGGCCGTCTCGGATCTGCCGCTGCTGAAATGCGAGGCGACCCAGGTCGGCGTGCTGCAGTTGATCAACGCCTATCGCTTCCACGGTTTCCGCGCCGCGGACCTGGACCCGCTGACCAGCCAGGCGCAGGCCCATATTCCCGAGCTGGATCCCGGCAACCATGGCCTGACGCCGGCGGATCTGGATGTGGAATACGAAACCGGTTCCCTGGCCGGCCCGGCCCGGGACACCCTGCGCAACATCATCGCGCGGGTGAAGAAGGCCTACTGCGGCACGCTCTCCGCGGAATACATGCATCTCAACGACACCCAGCAGAAACGCTGGCTGCAAAAGCGCCTGGAGAGCGAAGACCTGGCGCCGGAATTCGACGCGGCCCTGCGCCGCTGGCTGCTGGTCCAGCTCACCGCCGCCGAGACCCTGGAAAAGACGCTGCATACCCGCTTCGTCGGACAAAAGCGTTTCTCGCTGGAAGGCGGCGAGTCCCTGATTCCCCTGCTCAACGACCTGATCGAGCAGGCCGCTCGTGTCGGCGTCCAGGAGATCGGCCTGGGCATGGCGCACCGGGGACGCCTGAATGTGCTGCACAACGTGCTGGACCGCTCCGTCATCGACCTGTTCGAACACGCCCATCACGACGAGATCGATGCCACGAAAAGCGGCGATGTGAAGTATCACCAGGGCTTCGCCGCCGATCTGACGACACCCGGCGGCGCCATCCGCGTGGCGCTGGCCTTCAATCCCTCGCACCTGGAGATCGTCAATCCGGTGGTGGAGGGCTGGGTGCGCGCCCAGCAGCAACGGCGCGGCGACCGGGACGGCAGCCAGGTCATGCCGGTGTTGATCCACGGCGACGCGGCTTTCGCCGGCCAGGGCGTGGTCATGGAAACCTTGAGCATGGCCGCGACGCGGGGCTTCAAGACCGGCGGCACGATCCATATCGTCATCAACAACCAGATCGGCTTCACCACCTCCGACCCGCGCGATTCCCGCTCCAGCCTGTATTGCACGGACGTGATGAAGATGGTGGAAGGGCCCGTCCTGCACGTGAACGGAGACGATCCCGAAGCGGTGATCCGGGCGACCCGCATCGCCATCGAATACCGCATGTTCTGGAAGCGGGACATCGCCATCGACATGATCTGCTACCGGCGTCTAGGCCATAACGAGCAGGACGAGCCCATGGCGACCCAGCCGCTCATGTATCGCCGCATCCGCGCCCTGCCAAGCACCCGCACCCTGTACGCGGAAAGGTTGAAGGTGGATGGCGTCATCGACGACCAGGATTCGGAGGCGATGATCCAGAAATACAAGGCGGGCCTGGACGCGCCCACCGGCCATCAACCAGGCCCCAAGAGCGAATTCGCCGCGGACTGGAACGCTTACAAGGACAGCCATTGGCGGGTTCCGGCGCCGACCGCGATTCCCTTGACCCGGCTGGAGGCATTGTCCCGGCGTCTGGTGGACGTGCCCGCCGATTTCACCCTGCATCCCCGGGTCAAGAAGATCATCGACGACCGGCAAGCGATGGGGGAGGAGAGCCTGCCTTTGGATTGGGGCATGGCGGAGAGCCTGGCCTATGCGAGCCTTTTGACCGAGGGCACGCCGGTGCGCTTGAGCGGACAGGACTCCGGCCGCGGCACCTTCTTCCACCGCCATGCCGTGTTGCATGACCAGAACCGGGAAAAGTGGGACTCCGGCGCTTACATTCCCTTGCAGCATCTGATTCCCGGGCAGGCCAATTTTCTGGTCATCGATTCCCTGCTCTCCGAAGAGGCCGTGCTTGCCTTCGAATACGGCTACGCGGGCTCCGCGCCGGACCAGTTGGTGATCTGGGAAGCCCAGTTCGGCGACTTCGTGAACGGCGCGCAAGTCGTGATCGACCAGTTCATCGCCTCGGGCGAAACCAAATGGGATCGCCTCAGCGGATTGACCCTGTTCCTGCCCCACGGCTACGAAGGCCAGGGACCGGAACATTCCTCCGGCCGGATCGAGCGCTTCCTGCAATTGGCCGCCCACGACAACATCCAGATCGCGCAACCCAGCACGCCTTCCCAGATGTTCCATTTATTGCGCAGGCAAGTGGTGCGCCCATATCGGCGGCCATTGATCGTGTTCACGCCCAAGAGTCTGCTAAGGCATCCCGAGTCGGTATCGCCGTTGCGGGAATTGGCGGAGGGTGAATTCCACCCCGTTCTGGAAGATCCGACCAATCCGGATGCGTCCGAAATTACCCGGCTGGTTTTCTGCAGCGGCCGCATCTATTTCGATCTTGCCCGGATTCGCAAGGAAAGGGGATTGCGTCATATTGCGCTGCTGCGGGTAGAACAAATGTACCCGGTTCCGGATTTGGAATTGCAGCGCATATTCTCGCGCCATGGCAACGCCCGGGAAATAATCTGGGCACAGGACGAACCGAGAAACCAGGGACCATGGCGTTTCATGGCCCATCATCTCGCGCAATTTTCCAAGTTGCCATTGACCTACGCGGGCAGGCCGGAGTCCTCCGCGCCAGCGACCGGCATAGCCGCGCTTCACAAGCAGCAATTGGAGGCTATCGTCGCGGCTGCCTTGGGATAAACAAGATAAGAACCCGACATAAAAAAAGCCCCGCCAAGCGGGGCTTTTTTCTCGTCTCGACTTGCTTAAATCTTGCAGGAATCGAGGCTTTTGCCCTGGCTTTCCAAAGCCACAACCCAGCCGGGGCGGCGACCGCGTCCGGACCAGGTCTTGCCGCTGTCCGGATCGCGATACTTCGCGGCAACCGCGCCCCGGCTCTTGGACTTCCCGGATTTCCCACCGAGGTCTTCGACGGTAATGCCGAAATCGGCCATCAAGCGTTTGATTTCGGCCATCGCACCGGCCATTTCCTGTTTGCGCGCATCTTGCGCTTTTTGCTTAAGCTCTTCGATCTGGGAAAGGATTTCCTGGTAAGAAGCCATATTGATCTCCATCAAATGTAAGTGCCCAAAATAACCCGGCGGCGCGAATCATAAAAACAATCCGAGCGATTGGCAATAGCGCGTGATAGCTATCTGACAATATTTGTTATAACAGGTCCAATTCATCGCGCGGGTCAAACAGAGCGTCACGCCACCACGTTATCCCGGGGATCGGGAATACACCCACAGATGAAAGGCATTCCCCCCTTTCAAGGCGTGCATAGGCAAAGCTTATAGATGTAATGCAAAGGGCGTTAAATCGACCAGGCAAAGGCAATTCGATTCGGATGGGGAATTGCAGCGCGACGGGGTTTGCCCATTCATGAAAATGGGCGTCGTCTGAAACGGAATTCAATAGAATGACTTAAGCAAAACCATGACCGCCCCTCCACCGCCGTCGATGGGGCGCGCCTGAACATAGGCCAGCACTTCTTCCCGTTGCATCAGCCAATGGCGGACGTGATGTTTGAGAATGGGTTCCCGGTTTTTCGAGCGCAGTCCTTTGCCGTGGATGATGCGCACACAGCGTGTTCCGCGCCGCTTGCATTCATGCAGGAAGCCGGCCAACTCCAGTTTGGCTTCCACCTTGGTCAAACCGTGCAGATCCAGTTCCGCTTGGGAAACCCAGTCGCCCCGTCGCAAACGCCGCAACGTCTGGCGCGAAAGGCCGGGACGCACATAGGACAACTCTTCGCCGTTCTCCATCTCCTCATCCCACCGGATGGGGTCATGGAGGGATTCGTGGATGACGTCCCGTTCGTCCCGCAGCATGCTCAGGGGGATGGGCGGGAGGCGGGTAGGGGGGTGAAGGAAGCGGCCGTGGGGGGTGATCGGCTCCACGTCGGGGAAGGCGGACCGGAACAACTCCTGGTCCGCCTCGGGCAAGGCGGGAGTTGAGGTTTTCCCGCCTTTTTTCATCGCCAGGATAAAGGGATTGATTAACCCAGGTTATCCAGGAAGCGCTCCGCGTCCAGCGCGGCCATGCAGCCCGTTCCCGCGCTGGTGATGGCTTGCCGGTAGATGTGATCCTGAACGTCGCCCGCCGCGAAGACGCCGGCGATGCTGGTCTGGGTCGCGTTGCCGGTATGGCCGCCCTTGGTGATCAGGTAGCCCCGCTCGTCCATCTCCAATTGGCCCTTGAAGATGTCGGTATTCGGCTTGTGGCCGATGGCGATGAAAATGCCGGTCAGGGGAATATCCTTGCTGGCATTGGACTGGATGTTTTTCAGGCGCATGCCGGTGACGCCGGATTTGTCGCCCAGGACTTCATCCAGAACGCTATTCAATTCAAGGCTTATCTTTCCTTCCTTGACCTTTTCCATGAGCTTGTCGACCATGATTTTCTCCGCCTTGAAAACCTCGCGGCGGTGCACCAGGGTGACATGTTTGGCGATATTGGCCAGATAAAGCGCTTCCTCGACGGCGGTATTGCCACCGCCGACCACCGCCACATCCTGACCTTTGTAGAAGAAACCGTCGCAGGTGGCGCAGCCGGAAACGCCGCGTCCCATGAAGGCTTCCTCGGATGGCAAGCCCAAATACATGGCCGAAGCCCCGGTCGCGATGATCAAGGCATCGCAGGTATAGACGCCGGCATCGCCGGTGAGGGTGAAGGGGCGGTTTTTCAAATCGACGGTATGGATCGTGTCGAACAGGATTTCCGTGTTGAAGCGTTCCGCGTGTTGCTGGAAACGCTGCATCAAATCCGGGCCCATGACACCGTTGACGTCGGCGGGCCAGTTGTCCACCTCGGTGGTGGTCATGAGCTGGCCGCCTTGTTGCAATCCGGTGATCAGGACCGGCGACAGGTTGGCGCGCGCGGCATACACCGCGGCGGTATAGCCGGCGGGGCCGGAACCGAGAATCAGCAAAGGGCAATGCTTGGAAGACATGAGGGCTCCTATGGAAATCGCGGAAAGCTATATGGGGTCGTTGGAAAGCTTTAAACCCGGGGGAGAAATGAAGAACCGCCGAATTCATCGATGTGATCATCTGAAACCGATGCCGATTTTACTCTCTCCCACGGTGGACATCCGCGCTGCGCCACCACTTGCGCATGGCAGAGAATGTTTTTTTCAAGGATTATCCATTCCGTACACAAGCAACTTGTGCCAGATCAAGGGATGACAAAAGCAAAAGATACCGACCAAGCGAACATGGACGGGATCGATGGGCCTTCGCGCAATCTCATCGCCGCGCGGAGAGGTGCCTGGTTGCCAAAGCTGCTGGGGGGAAGCATGAGCTTGGTCGCGCTGGCCTTGATCGTGGCAAGCAGCCTGGCTCCGGTCGGCTTCTCTAGCGCCTTGCCGGTGTTTGTCGGCATGGGACATAACGCGATGTTGGCGTTCGGGTTGTGCGGACTCGCGCTTTGGGCATTCGACGAGGGGCGCGTTGCCTTTCTTCTCGGTATCCTGGTTTGCGCGCTGGCTACGGCCGCCTTGATGCAACCCGTCCTTGGACTGAATCCCGATCAGGCCTATTGGTCGTTGTTGCTCAACGTATCCGCGCAAAGCGAGTGGGCCGGACACATGTCCTCGGGAGCCGCGGTCGCTTTCCTGGCGGCGGGCGGGGTACTGATCTATCTGCCCCGGGCTCGCGGCGGGGTGGGCCTGGTCTTGGTGCACGGCCTGCTCAGCGTGCTGTTTTTACTGGCTTTTCTTGGCGTTCTCGGTCATGCGCTGGATTTTTCCATGTTTGCGCGTAGCGCCGCTTCACGGGCATTGATGAGCCTGCCGACCTCCATCGGCCTGTTTATGCTCAGCGCGGGACTGTATTTCCGGGCTAGCCGCAGCAAGGGACTGAGCTGGTATTACCGTCACTATCCGGACCGGCGCATCCTGGCCATCGCGGTTTTCCTATTGCTCGTTTTACTGCTGGTCGGCGGATTGGCGAGCGGCGGGATCGTCGGCCGCTATGCCGTGAGCATGCTGGAACGCGGCCTGGCGGACTCCCTGCGGACCAGCGCGATGCATTTCACCCATGAAGTGGATCAAGCGAAATCCTTCGGCGACCTGATGTTCCGTTCCATGGCATCCGTCCGCGCCGCGGAAGGAACCCCGGCGGACAGCGGTGAATCCGCGATGGGGCTGATCGGCGCGATCTGGCGCGAGGAGGCCACGGGAGTCAAGCATCGCGTGCTGGGCGAACCCATCGTTTCCCCCGCTTTCGAGATCGCGCTGGATGCGGGCGCCACCCGGCTCCTTTGGCACGACGGCTGGCTGCTGCAGATGCGTCGTGGCGACCTGGTCGCCCAGATCCGGATGACTGACCTGGACAGCTCGCTGCGTTACACGAAAGTGATGGGCGCGGATGCGGATCTTTTCCTGGCCGTCGAACAAAAGGGTGGCCTCAGGTTTTTCTCCGCGAGCAAGCCGGATCATCCGCTTCCCGCGCCCACACATGGGGCTGCGGGTATCGGTTTATCCGCATTGGATAGGGCCTTGCATGGAGAAAGCGGAACCCAGTTCCTGCGCAACCGTGGAGGCGAATCGGTGCTGGCGGCCTATGCCCCCTTGTTCGGGAACCGGCTGGGCATGGTGCAAGAGGTCGATACCGACGCCTTGTTCCAGTTTCTGATCACCGAATTCTGGAAAGTGGTCTTGTTGTTGCTGCTGATGGCCTTGCTTGGATCGCTGCTTTTATTCCGCCATATCCTTCCCTTGGCACGACGCCTGAGGGAGGCTCAGAGCAGCCTGGCGGAGAGCCTGCGCAAGAATGAGCTCATCCTGCAGTGCGCAGGCGAGGGCATTTACGGCATCGATCGGGAAGGCCGCTGCACCTTCGTCAATGCCGCGGCGGAACGCCTGCTCGGCCATGGTCTCGCCGACTTGAGGGGGAGATCCATCCATCGGATCATCCATCACAGCAGGCGTGACGGCACGCCCTACCCGGAAGAGTCTTGTCCTCTCAACAAGACGTTGCGCGACGGCGCGCCGATCCACGTCGATGATGAAGTGTACTGGCGCAAGGACGGGCGTCCATTGGATGTGGAATACAGCAGCGCCCCGATCCTGGACGCGGGCAAGGTAAGCGGCGCGGTCGTGGTGTTCGGCGACATCACGCAACGCCGGCTGCACGAGGCGAGTCTCGCTCGCTGGCAACACATCTTCGAGCATGCCGAATGGGGCGTGGTCATCTGCAGCGCGGACGGAAAATATCTGGAACTCATGAATCCAGCCTTCGCCCGCATGCATGGCTACAGCGTGGCGGAATTGCTCGACCGGCCGATCGCCGACGTGTTCGCCCCCGAATATCACGAAGCACTGGAAGAGAATATCCGCATCACCCACGAAAAGGGCCACCACGTCTGGGAGTCCTGGCATCTGTGCAAGGAGGGCGGCCGCTTTCCCGCGCAGATCGACGGCGCAAGGTCGAGGATACCTTGCGGGAAAGCGAGGCCCATCTGGCGCGAGCCCAGGCCCAGGGCAAGCTTGGAAGCTGGACCCTGGAAATCGACAGCGACGTGTTGCATTGGTCGCAGGAAACCTATCGGCTGTTCGGCATTCCCCAGGATACCCCGCTCACGTCCGCGACCTTCCTCGCCTGCGTCCACCCCGACGATCGCGTCTACATGGAGCGGGCGTGGCAGGCCAGCCTGCGAGGCGCGCATTTCGATGTCCAGCATCGCATCGTCGTGAACGGCGCTGTCAAGTGGGTCCGGGAGCGGGCCGAGCTGGAATCCGACGATACGGGGAAGTTGTCGCGTGGCATCGGTACAGTCCAGGACATCACCGAACTGAAACATCACGAGAATGAATTGCTGCGCTCGCGCCAAAGCCTCCGCGAGCTGGCCGCGTACCACGAGAAAATCCGCGAGGAAGAGCGAGCCCGCATCGCCCGCGAAATCCACGATGAACTCGGCCAATACCTGACGGCGCTACGCATGGACACGGCCATGCTCAATATCCGTTACGGCCCGGCCAACCAGGACATGGCCGCTTTCATCGTCAGGATGAAACAGACCATCGACGCCACCATCACCGTGGTGCGCGATATCGCTTCCGCCTTGCGTCCCAGCGCCCTGGACATGGGTTTGATCTCGGCGGCCGAATGGCTGATGGGGCAGTTTGAAGAGCGCACGGGCATCCTCGGCCGGCTGGACGTTCCCGAGGAGGAACCGGCGCTGGACAACGAGCGGGCCACGGCCGCGTTCCGCATCCTGCAGGAATCGCTGACCAACATCACGCGTTACGCCCAGGCAAGCGAAGTGACCGTCTCGATCCGCGTGCAAGACGCGATCCTGGTCATGGAGGTCAGGGATGACGGTGTCGGCTTCGATCCCATGGAAGTACGCGACCGCAAGACTTTCGGCCTGATGGGCATCCGCGAGCGCGCGCTCATGTTCGGCGGCGAGTCCAAGATCGACAGCATGCCTGGACGAGGAACCGCCTTGCATGTTCGTATCCCACTGGAGAAAGGGGAACACTGATGTACCGCATCCTCATTGCCGACGATCACGCCATTGTCCGCCAAGGTCTGCGCCAGGTTCTCGCCCTGGCTCCGGAAATGCATTTGGCGGGAGAGGCGAAGAATGGCTGGGAGGTGCTCGAACGCGCGCGGCTCGGCGGCATCGACCTGATCCTCCTGGACATGACCATGCCCGGACCGAGCGGCGTCGACCTCGTCAAACGCCTGCGCGAGGAGGCGCCGCGTGTGCCCATCCTCGTGCTCACCATGCACGATGAAAGTCAGATCGCCGGTCGCGTGATCAAGGCCGGCGCCGCCGGCTACCTGACCAAGGACAGCGAGCCGGAAAGCCTGATCGCGGCCATTCGCCAGGTGGCCGCGGGAGGGCATTACCTGGAGCCGTCCTTGGCCGCGCGCATGGTGTTCGATGTGACCCACACGCAAACCGATGTGCCCCACAATGCCTTGTCGGACCGGGAATACCAGGTCTTTCTCGAATTGGTGAGAGGACGCGGCATCAACGAGATCGCCGAGGAATTGCACCTCTCCGCGAAAACCGTCAGCACCCACAAGTTCCGCATCAAGCAGAAGCTGGGCGTGGACAACGACAGCGATCTGGTGCGTTACGCCATCAAGAATCAACTCGCGTAGCTGACGCGGCGGGGCGCCAAGGGCGCCGATCGAAAGATCTAAACCGCGCGCCGTGTAGGGAATTCCCTACATGGGACGATTCTTCCGCCGTATACGGGCGCTTGCTGACCCTTCTGGGCGGCGTGGAAAACCTGACCGCCCTGTCTATCGCCCGCTCTTTGCGCGAGGTGGAGGAGAAGACGCGGACGTACCGGCCCGACGCGGCGGTGCTCGACGTGCAACTTCCCGATGGCAGCGGCTTGGACGCGGTGCGCGCGATCAAGCGGCGGAGTCCCGACTGCCTTGTTTACATCTTTTCCAACCAGTACGAGTTCAAGGCCAGGGCGATCAAGGCCGGCGCGGATGCCTTCTACGACAAATCCATGGAATTCGAGGCGCTGGTTTCGCGGTTGACGCGTGGCAATGGGCATGGCGCGCAATCGGGGAAGGAGGAGTCTTGACCATGGCGGGCCAGCCGGAAAACCGCATCGATCTGTGGGCGACAGCGTTGCCGATGGCGATGGGCCTGCTCGGCGCCGGGGCGTCGGTCCTCGGTGGCGGCGAATCCGGCATCTATATCGCCGCCTGTTTGACCGGGATCGCCGTGCTCGGCGGCGTGGTGCTCGGCAAGGCCACGCGCGCCGCCTTGGCGACGGCCCGCCTGCGCGCCCAGACCGACTGCCTGGCCGGCCTGCCGCCGCCGCCGCGGCACCTGCCGGGTCTCGACGATCTGTGCGGCCGGGTCTTGCCCATCTGGAACCGTCATATCGAGACCGCCCGATCCCAGACCGAGACTTCCCTGACCAATCTGTCCATCCGCTTCGCCGATATCAACGATCGCCTGGACTCGGCCCTGGGTGTGCACCGGAACAGCACGGACAACACCGCCGGCGGCGACAACATCATGGCCTTGCTGGAGACAGGGCAGGGCGACCTGGTCTCCATGCTGGCGACCCTGCGCGCCGGCCTGAAGGCCAAGGAAGACATGCTGGAACGCATCCACGCGGTGTCCCAGTTCTCCGACGAACTCAAGACCATGGCGGGCGCCGTCTCCGCCATCGCCAGCCAGACCAATCTGCTGGCCCTCAACGCCGCCATCGAGGCGGCCCGCGCCGGCGAGGCCGGGCGCGGCTTCGCGGTGGTCGCCGACGAGGTGCGCAAGCTCTCCAGCATGTCGGGCGATACCGGCAAGCAAATCACCTCCCGGGTGGAGGGCATGGGCAAGGCCATCCAGGAAACCGTCCAGATCGCGGAACACTTCGCGGCCCAGGATACCCAGGCGATGCGGGATTCCGAGCAGCTGATCGGCGGCGTGCTGCGGGTATTCAAGGGCGCGGTCGATCGGCTCTCCCATGCCGCGGAGCAATTCCAGCACGAAGGCGAATCGGTGCGGGAATCCGTCGCGGGCGTCATCGTCGACCTGCAATTCCAGGATCGGGTCAGCCAGATCCTGCGCCACACCATGGACGACATGGCGCGGCTCGCTGAGATTCTGCGCGAATCCGGTGCCCAGCCCGGCGGCGATCCGGCTCCCGCGATCGACACGGATGCCTGGCTGGAGGCCCTTTCTTGCTCCTACACGACGCTCGAGCAATTGGACAACCACCAGGGCACGCTGACAAACGCGCCCGGCAAGGCAACCGAAATCACTTTTTTCTAGGAGACAGACATGGCGAAAACCATCTTGATCGTCGACGACTCGGCGTCCATCCGCCAAGTGGTGGGACTGACCCTGCGCGGGGCCGGCTACGACGTGGTCGAAGCGGTGGATGGCAAGGACGCGCTCGGCAAGCTGGATGGACGCAAGATCAACCTCGCCATCAGCGACGTGAACATGCCCAACATGGACGGCATCAGCTTCGTCAAGGAGATGAAGGCCATGCCGGCCTACAAATTCACCCCCGTGATCATGCTCACCACGGAGGGTAGCGAGGCGAAGAAGCGCGACGGCCAGATGGCCGGCGCCAAGGCCTGGGTGGTCAAGCCCTTTCAGCCCTCCCAGATGTTGGATGCGGTTTCCAAACTGATTCTCCCGTAACCTCAACCGGAGCCTCCCATGGAACTCAGTCAAGAACACCGGGAAGACCGCCTGTGCTTGCGCGCGAGCGGCGAAATGACGATTTATCGCGCGGCGGATCTCAAGCCGAAACTCCTGCGCGCCCTGAGTGAAAGCGATGCGATCGACTTGGATCTCTCCGGCGTGAGCGAATTGGACACCACCGGCGTGCAGTTGCTCATGCTGCTGAAACAGGAAGCGGTGGCGGCGGGCAAGGCGCTGGCCCTTTCCGGGCACAGCCCGGCCGTGCTGGAGGTGTTCGAATTGCTGAACCTGGGCGGTTGGTTCGGCGATCCCCAGATCCTGCCCGCCGGGATGGAGAGGGGGGGTGCGGTATGAATCTCGATCTGGGCGATGCCCTGCATACCTTTTTCGCGGAAAGCCGCGCCCTGCTCCAGGACATGGAGGAAGCGCTGTTGCGCCTGGAGGGCGCGCCGGACGACATGGAGGCCGTCAACGCCGTGTTCCGCGCCGCGCACACCATCAAGGGTTCCTCGGGGCTGTTCGCGCTGGACGACATCGTCGCCTTCACCCACAAGGCCGAGAACGTGTTGGACCGGCTACGCAACGGCGAACTGGCGCTCAAGGGGGATCTGATCGGTCTTTTCCTGGCCTGCCGGGATCATATCGAGCGCCTGATCGACTTCACCGCGACGAGCACCGAGATCGACTCGGAGACCCGCGCGCACGGCGACAAGCTGGCCAGCCAACTGGGCAAGCTCATGAGCGGCGCCGCCGCCGACCTGCCCGCGGGCAAGGCGGCCTTGACGGGAAGCCTGGACTTGGGAAAGGGTGGCGACGACACCTGGCACATCTCCTTGCGTTTCTCGCAGGGCGTGCTGCGCAACGGCATGGACCCCCTGTCCTTCCTCCGCTATCTCGCCACCGTGGGCGAGGTCGTCCATCTCATCACCTTGGCGGATACCCTGCCTCCCGCGCACGGGATGGATCCCGAGTGCTGTTACCTGGGCTTCGAGATCCGCCTGCGCAGCGGCGCGGACAAGGCGAGCATCGAAGGCGTGTTCGAGTTCGTGCGCGATGACTGTTCCCTTTACATTCTTCCTCCGGGCAGCCGGGTCTTGGATTATCTCGCCCTGATCGAGGCGTTGCCGGAAAACAATATCCGCCTGGGCGAGATACTGGTGGCTTGCGGCGCCCTGACCGCGCGGGAATTGGAAGAAAGCCTGGCCACCCAGAACAGGGAAGCCGCGGCCGCCTCCAGCGAAGCGGGTTCCGCGTCCGGCGCGCACCGCCCCCTGGGAGAAATCATCGTCGAGCAGCAGATGCTGCAGCCGGAGGTGGTGGATGCGGCTTTGCAAAAGCAGAAGGACGCGCGTCACAAACAATCCCAGGAGACAAGATTCGTCCGGGTCCACGCCGACAAGCTGGACGGCCTCATCAACCTGGTGGGAGAGCTGGTCATCGCCGGCGCCGGTGTCGGCCTCATGGCGTCCCGCTACAAGGACGGCACGCTGATCGAATCCGTGTCGGGCATGTCGCGTCTGGTGGAGGAAATCCGCGACGGCGCCATGCGTCTGCGCATGGTGGAAATCGGCGAGACCTTCAACCGCTTCCGCCGCGTGGTGCGCGATATGTCCAAGGAATTGGGCAAGGACATCGAACTGGAAATCGGCGGGGCCGAGACCGAGTTGGACAAGACCGTGGTGGAGAAGATCGGCGATCCGCTCACCCACCTTGTGCGCAACGCCATGGACCATGGCATCGAAGTGGCCGACACGCGCCTTGCGCTGGGCAAGTCCGCGCAAGGCAAGCTGCGGCTCAACGCGTTCCATGAAGCCGGTGGCATCGTCATCGAGGTATCCGACGATGGCGGCGGCCTGAACCGGGAACGCATCCTGGCCAAGGCGCGGGACAAGGGGCTGATCCAGGATGGCGACAATCCGGCCGACCGGGATGTCTGGAATCTGATCTTCGAACCCGGCTTCTCCACCGCCGAGCAGGTGAGCAACCTCTCCGGACGCGGCGTGGGCATGGACGTCGTGAGACGCAACATCGAAGCGCTGCGCGGCACGGTGGAGATCGAAAGCCGGGCAGGGCAGGGCTCGACTTTCCGCATCCGCCTGCCGCTCACCCTCGCCATCATCGACGGCTTCCTCATGGGGGTGGCCGACAGCCATTACGTGGTGCCCCTGGACATGGTGCTGGAGTGCGTGGAAATGAACACACCCAGTGACAGCGGCGAGGGCAGCGATTATCTCAATCTGCGTGGCGAGGTTCTGCCCCTGTTGCGCCTGAAAGGTGAGTTCCAGGCGGTCATCAAGCCCCTGGGCAAGCTGTTTGAACAGATCCGGGGCATTTCCGGCTCGACCATCCTGGGCTCGGGCGAAGTCGCCCTGGTTCTGGATGTTCCCACTTTGCTGGATGAGGCGGCCCGGGTCGGCTCATCGGGCGTGACGGTTTGATATCGACTGTGTTTATTCAAGGAGAAAAAACCATGTTTAGCAATATGAAGATCGGTATGCGCCTGGGGCTAGGTTTCGGCTTGGTGGTGTTCCTGCTCGCGGTGGTCGCCTTCCTTGGCATCACCCGCCTGTCCGACATCAACGATAAGCTCGACAACGTCGTCAACGACAAATATCCCAAGACGGTTTGGGCCAACAACGTCATCGGCAACATCAACTTGATCGCCCGCTCCCTGCGCAACGGCATCCTAAACATTGAAAACAAGGAGCGCGTCAAGCAAGAGATGGAACGCATCGGCGAGGCACGGAAGAACATCAAGGAAAACATCGACAAGCTCGACGAGAAGGTCAAGAGCGACGAAGGCAAGGCGCTCATGAAGGATCTGCAGACCGTGCGCGCGGACAACGTGGCCAGCCAGGACAAACTGGTCAGATTGATCGATGAAGGCAACCGCCAGGAGGCGATGAATTTGCTGACCGGCGATTACCGCGGGCAGCAAAAGGCTTACTTCGATGCGATCAATAAGCTTTTGTCCTACCAGAGCCAACTCATGGAGGAGTCCGGCAAAGAGGCGGCCATGGCCTATAGCACCGGGCGCACGCTGATGCTGACCTTGGCGCTGATCGCGATCGGCATCGCCGCGGGGATCGCCTTCTGGGTCACCCGCTCCATCACCAATCCGCTGAAAGTGGCGGTGGATGTCGCCAACCAATTGGCCGAGGGTGATCTGAGCGCCAGAATCGAGGTGAACAGCAAGGACGAGACCGGCCTGCTGCTAGGCGCGATGCGCTCCATGGTGGCCAAACTGTCCCAGATCATCACCGAAGTGAGGAGCGCCTCGGACAATCTTTCCTCCGCATCGGAGGAAGTGTCCGCGACCGCGCAAAACTTGTCCCAGGGCGCCTCGGAACAGGCCGCCAGCGTCGAGGAGACCTCCGCGTCCATCGAACAGATGAGCGCGTCCATCGCCCAGAACACCGAGAACGCCAAGGTCACCGACAGCATGGCGACGAAATCCTCCAAGGAGGCCGTCGAGGGTGGCGAAGCGGTGAAGCAGACCGTGACCGCCATGAAGTCCATCGCGGGCAAGATCGGCATCATCGACGACATCGCCTACCAGACCAACCTGCTGGCCCTGAACGCGGCCATCGAGGCGGCCCGCGCCGGCGAACACGGCAAGGGCTTCGCGGTGGTCGCCGCCGAGGTGAGAAAGCTCGCCGAGCGCAGCCAGGTCGCGGCCCAGGAGATCGGCGAACTGGCCGGAGGGTCCGTGGACATGGCCGAGCGCGCAGGCAGGCTGCTGGACGAGATGGTGCCTTCCATCAAGAAGACCTCGGATCTGGTCCAGGAAATCACCGCCGCCAGCGAGGAACAGGCCAGCGGAGTGGGGCAGGTGAATACCGCCATGAGCCAGCTCAACCAGGCAACCCAGCAGAACGCCAGCGCCTCGGAAGAACTCGCCGCCACGGCTGAGGAAATGAGCGGCCAGGCCGAGCAGTTGCAGCAGCTCATGAGCTTCTTCCGAGTGGGTGAACAGGCGGCTGTCGGCGTGCGGAATACTTCGGCGAAGAGCTCGACCTCGCCCATCAAGAAACTCGCCCAGGCCGTGAAATCCGCCGCTGAACCCATGGGTGAAGCCGAATTCGTGCGCTTCTGAACGGGAGGCCGCGATGAATGCCCTAGTCAAAGCCTCGCATCACTCGCCGGCGGCGAATGCCGACCAAGACATACAGCAATATCTGACCTTCATGCTGGGTGGGGAGGTCTTCGCCATCGGCATCCTGCACATCAAGGAGATCATCGAGTACGGGCAGTTGACCAGCGTGCCCATGATGCCCGAGTTCATTCGTGGAGTGATCAACCTGCGCGGGGCGGTGGTGCCGGTGGTGGATCTGGCCAGCCGCTTCGGCGGCAAGCCGAGCCAGGTCACCCGGCGCAGTTGCATCGTCATCCTGGAACTGACCTGCGAGGAGGAAATCCAGGTGATCGGCGTCGTGGTGGACGCGGTCAACGAGGTGCTGGAGATCGCGGGCTCGGAGATCGAGCCGCCGCCCAGCTTCGGCACCCGCATCAGGACCGATTTCATCCTAGGCATGGGCAAGGTCCAGGAACGTTTCGTGATCATCCTGAACGTGAACAACGTGCTCTCCACCGAGGATCTGCTGATTCTCGGCAGGGCGGCGACAGGCGGCGGCTACGAGGCGGCCGCCTGAGTCCGCCGCCTGAGTCGGCGAAATCGCTACACGCCACGGCGGCGAAGGTTTGCCGCCGGCTGCGGAAGCGCCTTGGCCTTGATGGGTGAAATCCCCGCATGTCGGACAACGAAAACGGAACGAATGCTTAATACCTCATTGAAAGACGACGAGTTCGCCCACTTCCAACAGATGATCCACAGGATCGCCGGCATCAGCATGTCGCCCGCGAAGAAGGCCCTGGTCGCCGGGCGTCTGGCGAAGCGGCTGCGACATCATGGACTGGATGACTACGGGGATTACTTCCAATTGCTGTCCCAGCACCGGGAGGAGCTGCAAGTTGCGGTGGATCTGCTCACCACCAACGAGACCTATTTCTTCCGTGAACCCAGGCATTTCGATTTTCTGCGCGACCAGGTCCTGTCCCGGCATCCCCGGGAACGCGGTTTCCGGGTCTGGAGCGCGGCCTGCTCCAGCGGCGAGGAACCCTACACCTTGGCCATGGTGCTGGCGGACCGGCTGGGGGACTCGAGCTGGGAGGTTTTCGCTTCCGACATCAGTACCCAGGTGCTGGAAAAGGCGCGCCTGGGCAGATATCCCATGGAACGCGCGCGCGGCATGCCGCCGGCCTTCCTGCGAACGCATTGTCTGAAGGGCGTGGGCAGCATGGAAGGGCAGATTCTCGTCGACCCGGCCTTGCGCAATCGCGTCCATTTTGCCCAGATCAATCTCAACGAGCCGTTGCCGGATGTCGGTGAATTCGACGCGATCTTCCTGCGCAATGTGATGATCTATTTCCAGGCCGATACCAAGCGACAAGTCGTGGCGCGCTTGCTGGCGAAGCTCAGGCGCGGCGGAGTTCTTTTCGTCGGCCACTCGGAGAGTCTCAATGGCCTGGCCGATGGGCTGGAATGCCTGGCGCCCTCGGTCTACCGCAAGCCATGAACAAACCCCGCAACGTCATCGAGATATTCCTTCAGCCGGGAGACTTGTGGTTCGGCGACCAACATACGCGCATCCGCACCATTCTGGGTTCCTGCGTGTCGATCGTGCTCTGGCATCCCAGCCGGCGCATCGGTGGCATGTGCCATTACATGTTGCCCAGCCGGGCGGGTAAGCACGGCGCCGATCTGGATGGACGCTATGGGGACGAAGCCCTCGCGCTGCTTGCCAGGGAGATCCACGCCGTCCACGGCCGGCTTCAGGATTTCGAGGTCAAGCTGTTCGGCGGCGGCCGCATGTTCCGGCACGCCTACTGCGAGATGAAGCACTGCGCGGGCCATGTGCACGAGCGCAACATCGAGGCGGCGCGGGCCATGGTGTCGCGCCATGGCCTGCGCATCAAGGCCGAGCATCTCGGTGGAGACGGGCACCGGCAGGTCGTTTTCGATATCTGGAGCGGCAATGCCTGGCTTAAACATACGCCCTTGCCGGTGGACGCCCGTTGCCAGTTCAAGGAAGTCCCATGAAGCCTATCCGAGTCATGGTGGTGGACGACTCCGCCACGGTGCGCCAGGTGCTTTCCGCCGTGCTTTCCTCGGTGCCGGACATCCAGGTGACCGGCGTCGCATCGGACCCCTTGTTCGCCCTGGAAAAAATGAATCGGGACTGGCCCGACGTGGTGGTGCTGGATGTGGAAATGCCGCGCATGGACGGCATCACCTTCCTGAAAAAGCTCATGGCCGAACGGCCCACGCCGGTGGTCATCTGCTCCTCCCTGACCGAGGCGGGCACGGCCACCGCCATGCAGGCGCTCTCGTTCGGCGCGGTCGGCATCGTCACCAAACCACGCGTGGGGCTAAGGCAATTCCTGGTGGATTCGGGCCGGGATATCGTTTCCTCCGTGCGCGCCGCCGCCTCGTCCAAAGTGCGCCGTCTGGCGGCGGCACCGCTTGTCCCGCCCAGGCTCGGCCTGGACGCGATCCCCGCCGGTCCGGCCTCGGCCATGGCCGAGACCACGGACAAGGTGGTGGCCATCGGCGCCTCCACCGGGGGCACGCAGGCGCTGGAAACCGTGCTGGCCGCCTTGCCGCGGGTCTGCCCGGGCATCGTCATCGTCCAGCATATGCCCGAGAAATTCACCGCCGCGTTTGCCGCGCGCCTGGAAAGCGTGTGCGCGATCGAAGTGCGCGAGGCGAGGCATGGCGACCGTGTCTTGCAGGGGAGGGCGCTCATCGCGCCCGGCGGCCGCCATCTTCAACTCAAACGCAGTGGCGCCCAATACCATGTGGATGTGATCGACGGGCCGCCGGTGAACCGGCATCGCCCATCCGTGGATGTGCTGTTCCGCTCCGCCGCGCGCTGTGCCGCCGGCAACGCCATGGGCGTGATCATGACCGGCATGGGCGACGACGGCGCGCGCGGCATGAAGGAAATGCGCGATGCGGGCGCCATCACGCTGGCCCAGGACGAGCCGAGTTGCGTGGTTTACGGCATGCCCAAGGAGGCGGTCAAACTGGGTGGCGTGGCGAAGAGCATCCCCCTCTGCGCCATCGCTCGGGAAATCGACCGCTATGGAGGCGGCGCCTGAGCGCCGCGCCATGCTGAACACGGAAACGCTGGATCCGCCGGGCACGCCGGCGACCTGCTGCGTCGGCGGCATCCGCTCGGACTGGATCGGGCGGCTCGGCCTATTCCTGCTGCTGTTTGCGATCCCGCTATGGCTCTGGCGGATGCTTTCTGATCCGGTGCAGACGGTTCCCTTTGCGCTATACCTGCCATTCCACAGTTTGGTGGAGGTGTTCGCGGTCGTCGTCGCGGCCATGATTTTCGTGACCGGCTGGCATGTCCGTGATGAACGGCGGCCCGCCGCTTCCGTCATGCTGGCGTGCGCGTTCCTGTCGGTGGGGTTGATGGATCTGGCGCATTTCTTGTCCTACGAAGGAATGGCCGCCTTCATCACGCCCAATACCCCTCACAAAGGCATCGTGTTCTGGCTGGCTGCCCGTTACGCGGCCGCGCTTGCCTTGCTGGCCTATATCGCGATGTCCGGGAACCCGCGCCAGGGATCCTTACCCATGACGCTCCTCGCGGGCAGTCTGGCGCTTTCCGCGACCATATTCGCGGTGGGCATTTGGCACCCCCATTGGGTACCCAGCACCTTCGTCACCGGCCAAGGGCTGACTCCATTCAAACTGTTCGCCGAGTCCGGCGTGGCGCTCATCGGCTTGATCACGCTGGCTTTGTTCCACCGGCGGCGCAAGGCCTTGCAAGGGGTTTGCCTTCCGGCGCTGGGTTACGCGTTGGCCTTGATGTTGGCGAGCGAGCTGTTTTTCATGATCTACAGCCATGTGACGGACATGAGCAATGTCGTCGGCCACATATACAAAGTCCTCGCGTATCTCTTTTTGTACCGCGCCTTGTTTCTGGACAACGTGCGGACGCCCATCGACCGCTTGCGGCAAGCCCGGAGCGTCGTGTCGGAAAGCGAGCGGCGTCATCTCGCCCTGTTGGAGACCGCGCCGGATGCCATCCTGGTCATCGACGGCGCCGGCAGCATCCAGATGGTGAATGAGCGTCTGGAGAAGATGTTCGGGTACTCCCGGGAGGAGTTGCTGGGCAGGAACATGGACATGCTGGTACCGGTGAAATACCGGGACAAACACCGGGACCATCAGCGAAGTTACCTGGACAATCCCGATTTCCGCCCGATGGCCGGCAAGGAGGATCTGGCCGGCCGGCGCAAGGACGGCGTGGAATTGCCCGTGGATATTTCATTGAGCTCTTTCCAGTGCAGCGAAGGCGTGCAAATCACCGCGTTCATCCGCGATGTCACCGATCGGCGGCGCATAGAAGCCGACCTGCGGCACCGGGCGACCCACGACAGTTTGACCGGCCTGCCCAACCGCGCGCTGTTCCAGGATCGCCTCGCCCAGGCCATGGTCCAGGCTCAGCGCCATCAGCGCCTGGTCGCGGTGATCCTCTTGGATATCGACAATTTCAAGTCGTTCAACGACGGCTGGGGACACAACCAGGGCGACCAGTTGATCCGCGAGCTTGCACGCCGGCTCTGCGAAGTGCTGCGGCCCGACGATACCGTGGCGCGTCTCGGCGGCGACGAATTCATGCTCCTGTTGTCGGATTTGGGGCACATGGAAGATGTGGGCCGGGTCACGGAAAAAATCCAGCAGGTGTTCGCCAAGCCGTTTCGCATCGCCAACAGCGAGGTCTTCGCCAACTCGAGCATGGGGATCACCCTGTATCCGATGGATGGCGACGACGTGTCCACCTTGATACGCAATGCGGATGTAGCCATGTATCGGGCCAAGTCGGAAGGGCGGGGCGGTGTTCGCTATTTCACGCGCGATCTGAACACGCTCATGCGTGAAAACCTGCTCTTGCAGACCCGCCTGCGCCACGCGGTTGAAGCGGACGAACTCGAGCTTCACTACCAGCCAAAGCTGAATTTAAAAACCAACGAAATTAGTGGTGTCGAGGCACTTCTTCGTTGGAGTCCCGAGGAGTTGGGGCCGATAAGCCCGTCCCGATTCATCCCAGTGGCCGAGGCGAACGGCCTCATCATCGAAATCGGCGCCTGGGCGCTGAAAACCGCATGCCGCCAAATCAGCACCTGGGTCTTGGCGGGTAGGCCGACCAAGGTGGCCGTGAACATATCGGTCCACCAATTCCGGCATCAGAACATTGTCGAGGTCATTGGAAATTGCCTCGCCGCGACCGGCGCTCCCGCATCCTTGCTGGAACTCGAATTGACGGAAAGCGCGTTGATGGAAGATCCGGAAGCCAACGCGATCGTGCTGGCCGAACTGGAAAGGATGGGCGTGACGATCTCCATCGACGACTTCGGCACCGGCTACTCGTCCATGGCTTACCTGAAAAACCTCCCCATCCACAAACTCAAAATCGATCAGACCTTCATCAAGGATGTGGTCGACGACCCCAAATCCGCCGCCATCGTGTGTGGACTCGTCACGTTGGCGCACAGCCTGGGCATCAGCGTGGTGGCGGAAGGGGTCGAGAGGGAAGCGCAAAAGGCATTTCTGATCGGCTGCGACTGCGACGAGATGCAGGGATGGCTGCTGAGCAAAGCCGTCCCGCCTGAACAATGCATGAAGATCATGTTGGCTTAAAAGCATCGATGGTTGGATGCTAGAGGGAACCGGGCAGTCTCTCCATAGCGCACCCGTCTATTATTTTACATAATATACATTCAGTATATTTATGGCGGGACGGTAAAGGGGGTTTATGGCCATCCGGAGGGAATTACGCCTAATGACGCCGAATGAGTTAGTCTGGGAAAATGGGCCCGGGTGGCCTATTGCCGCCAGATCGCTAACGACCTCAAGCTAACGATGGCGCGGGTATGGATCTCCTCTCCGGTTCCGTGCACGCCAACTTCGCATCCCGGGCCACGGCGGCATCGAACATCTGCTGCACCCATGGCGGCGCGCCATGGCCAGGAGCCGGAGAAAGTGGGCGCCATGGTGCTGGTAGGAAACCTGCTGACCGTGCTGTACCTCCCGTTGTTGTTCTACGTGTTGTTGCGCTGACAGGTCTGGCCCTGCACGTGGCGGGGCATAGCGTCGCGTCCGGGAAAGCGCGCCGGCCCATGGCCCGGCAACACTGAATGCATTAAAATAAATACGTATCGCATCCCATTGAATTGCATGGAATTTACCTCTTCGACTCCATGCCTGGGATTTACTTCGACGAACTGAAACCAAGGCATCCTTTATAGTGCGCGCCATGTTAGGCAAGTCATCTCGGCGTTGCGCCGTCACCAAACCCAACCGGCGCAAAACGCTGGCGCCCCGTGTCACCGCGTTGCTGCGAGAAGCCTGGTGGCTGTCCGCCGTGGCGCTGGCTGTCTATCTGGGCATGATCCTGGTCACGTATCACCCGGAAGATCCGGGTTGGTCGAAGACCGGCGGCGGACACCTCATCGCGAACGCGGGCGGTGCCTTCGGCGCCTGGCTGTCCGATCTGCTGCTCTATCTGTTCGGCATCTCCGCGTGGAGCTGGGTATTCCTCGGCCTGTACCTGGTCTGGTGGGGATATCGGCAGATCGGCGAGACCGAGTCCGAGCATCACCACGGCCTGACCGTCACCCTGACGGGCTTCCTGCTGGTGCTGCTGACCAGCAGTACGCTGGAATCCATGCGCTTCCATACCGTCATGGCCCATCTGCCCCTGACTTCCGGCGGCGCCATCGGCGATTCCCTGGCCTCCCTGATGCAAGGCGCATTCGGCTTCGATGGCGCAACGGTGATCCTGCTGCTGGTCTGGGGCGCGGGCCTGAGCCTGTTCACCGGCCTGTCCTGGATATCCCTGGCCGAGAAGATCGGCGCCGGTCTCGAAGGCGTGTTCTCCCACAGCGTCACTTCATGGCAGGCGCGCCGGGACCGCAAGGCCGGCGCGGAAGCCGTGAGCGAGCGGGAGGAGACGGTGCGCCAGGAGCGCAAGCGCAGCCGCAAGGAACCGGTCCGCATCGAACAGATTCCCGCGCCCATCGAGAAATCCGAGCGCATCGACGAGGAACGCCAGGAGTTCCTGTTCCGCGACACGCCGGATGCCCAGCGCCCGCCCCTGCGCCTGCTCGACGAGCCGCCGGAGTCCACCGCCCAACTGGACCAGGCCGGCCTGGAGGCCACGTCCCGCCTGATCGAGCGCAAGCTGCGCGAATTCGGCGTCGAGGTGAAAGTGCTCGCGGCCTATCCCGGGCCGGTCATCACCCGCTACGAGGTGGAGCCCGCCTCCGGCGTCAAGGGCAGTCAGATCACCAACCTGGCCAAGGACTTGGCGCGCGCCCTGTCCCTGGTCAGCATCCGCGTGGTGGAAACCATCCCCGGCAAGAACTGCATGGGATTGGAACTGCCCAACCTGCAACGCCAGGTGGTTCGCCTGTCGGAAATCCTCTCGGCGAAGGTCTACAACGACAATCTTTCCCCCCTGACTCTGGCCATGGGCAAGGACATCAGCGGCAGCCCGGTGGTGGTGGACCTGGCCAAGATGCCCCACGTCCTGGTGGCGGGCGCGACCGGTTCGGGCAAGTCGGTGGCCATCAACGCCATGATCCTGTCCCTGCTGTACAAATCCACGCCGGACGACGTGCGCCTGATCATGGTGGACCCGAAAATGCTGGAACTGTCCACCTACGAGGGCATTCCCCATCTGCTCGCGCCGGTGGTCACCGATATGAAGCTGGCCGCTTCCGCGCTGAACTGGTGCGTGGGGGAAATGGACAAGCGCTACCGGCTCATGTCGGCCCTGGGCGTGCGCAACATCACCGGCTTCAACCAGAAGGTGAAGGACGCGGAAAAGGCCGGCCAGCCTCTGACCAATCCCTTCACCATCACGCCGGAAAGCCCGGAGCGTCTGAACACCCTGCCCTTCATCGTCGTGCTGATCGACGAGTTGGCCGATCTGATGATGGTGGCCGGCAAGAAGGTGGAGGAGCTCATCGCCCGCTTGGCGCAAAAGGCTCGCGCCGCCGGCATCCACCTGGTGCTGGCGACCCAGCGCCCCTCCGTGGACGTCATCACCGGTTTGATCAAGGCGAACATCCCGACCCGGGTCGCGTTCCAGGTGGCGAGCCGCATCGATTCACGCACCATCCTCGACCAACAGGGCGCCGAATCCCTGCTCGGCCAGGGCGACATGCTCTATTTGCCGCCGGGCCACGGCGTGCCAACCCGGGTGCACGGCGCCTTCGTCTCCGACGACGAGGTGCACCGGGTCTGCGCCTGGCTGAAGGAACTCGGACCGCCCCAATATGACGAAAGCGTGTTGGAAAATCCCGAGGAAGAGGAAGGCGAAGGTGGCGACAGCAGCGACGCGGAAGCCGATCCGCTTTACGATGACGCGGTCGCCTACGTGCTCAAGAGCCGGCGCGCCTCGATTTCCTCGGTGCAGCGCCAGTTGCGCATCGGCTACAACCGCGCCGCCCGGCTCATCGAGGCCATGGAAAATGCCGGCCTCGTCTCCCCCATGCAAACCAATGGCAACCGAGAAGTGATCGCCCCCAGACATGATTCGTAAACTGCTGATTTCCCTGCTGATCGCCGCCCTGCCCGCCTCCGCCGCCCTGGCCGACGCGAAGACGCGCCTGGAATCCTTCGTGGATGGCACCAAGCGCCTCAAGGCCCAGTTCACCCAGACCGTCTACGACAAGACCGGCCGCAAGACCCAGGAGTCGACCGGCAATCTCTTCTTCTCCCGGCCGGGAAAATTTCGCTGGGTCTACGAGAAGCCCTATGCCCAGTTGATCGTCGGCGACGGCAAGCGTCTGTGGATTCACGACGAGGATCTGGACCAGGTCACCGTGCGCAAGCTGGACCAGGCCTTGGGCGACAGCCCCGCCGCCTTGTTGGCCGGCGACAACGACATCGAGAAGCTGTTCAACCTCAAGGAAACCGGCGAGAAGGACGGCCTCGATTGGCTGGAGGCCACGCCCAAGAGCAAGGAAGGCAGCTTCGAAAAAGTGCGTCTGGGTTTCAAGGGGAACGATATCCAAGCCATGGAGCTGAAGGACAATTTCGGCCAGACCACTGTGTTGCGTTTCACCAATCTGGAACGCAACCCCGCCCTGGGCTCCAGCCTGTTCCGCTTCAAGCCCCCGAAAGGCGCCGACGTCCTTGGCGACAACTGATCGCGGCACCGCCGATCTGTTCGCGGGCGGGAATCCCGGGCCCGCCGCCGCTCCCGCGGGCAAAAACGCGGGCGGCGTTCCGCTGGCGGAGCGCCTGCGTCCCACCGGTCTGGACGAGGTCATCGGCCAGGCCCATCTCCTGGGGCCGGGCAAGCCCCTGCGGCTGGCCTTCGAGTCCGGCAAGCCCCATTCCATGATCCTGTGGGGCCCGCCCGGTGTCGGCAAGACCACCCTGGCGCGGCTCATGGCCCACCATTTCGACGCGGACTTCATCCAGATTTCCGCCGTCCTGGCCGGCGTCAAGGAAATCCGCGAGGCGGTGGAGCGGGCGCGCATGAACCAGACCGCGGGGCGCCAGACCATCCTGTTCGTCGACGAGGTGCACCGATTCAACAAGAGCCAGCAGGACGCCTTCCTGCCCCATGTGGAGTCGGGCCTGATCACCTTCATCGGCGCCACCACCGAGAACCCTTCCTTCGAGGTGGTGGGCGCCCTGCTCTCCCGCGCCCAGGTCTATGTGTTGCGTTCCCTGGATGAACCCGGGCTGGCCGCGCTGTTGGAGCGGGCCCTGCGCGACGGTGGACTGGACATCGGGCTGGACGACGCCGCGCGCGAACTGCTGCTGGCCCAGGCCGATGGCGATGGGCGCCGTCTCCTCAACCTGCTCGACCAGCTCGCCACCGCCCTGCGCGCGGCGGGGCGGGACAGTGCCGACGCGGCTTTCGTCGGCGAGGCCCTGGCGCCGTCCCGGCGCCGCTTCGACAAGGGCGGCGACGCCTTCTACGACCAGATTTCCGCCCTGCACAAGTCGGTGCGCGGATCCAGCCCGGACGCCGCCCTGTATTGGTTCGCCCGCATGCTGGACGGCGGCGCCGATCCGCTCTACCTGGGCCGCCGCGTCATCCGCATGGCGGTGGAGGACGTCGGCCTCGCCGACCCGCGCGCCCTGACCACCGCGCTGGACGCGGTCGCCACCTACGAACGCCTGGGCAGCCCGGAAGGCGAGCTGGCCCTGGCCCAGGCGGTGGTGTACCTGGCCTGCGCGCCGAAAAGCAACGCGGTCTACACCGCCTATCAGGCGGCGCAGCGTTTCGTTTCGGAGGACGGCTCCCGGCCGGTGCCGGTGCATCTGCGCAATGCCCCCACCAAGCTCATGAAGGAGCTGGGCTATGGCCGCGCATACCGCTACGCCCACGACGAGCCGGAAGCCTACGCGGCGGGCGAGCATTATTTCCCGGACGAACTGGCGTCGGCGCCGGTCTTCTACACGCCGACCGCCTATGGCATGGAAACGCGCATCGGCGAGCGCCTGAAGCACCTGCGCGCACTGGACGCCCAGGCGAAAAAGGCGCGCAAATAAAAAGGGCGGCCGCGGCCGCCCGAGATCGGATTACCTGGTTTTCGTTATGGATCGGGCCAGGATCAATTTCCTTTGCGGCGCGCCGCGAATCCCACCAGCCCCAGCCCGGCCAGCATCAACGCATAGGTTTCGGGCTCGGGGACGGCGGCGATGCTCTGGTTCAGGAAGACCGAGCCGCCCAGATCCTCGTCGCCGAAGGCGAACACATAGAAATTGTTGGCGCCCGAAGTGGCGGGCAGGAAGTCGTTGTCGTTGGTGATCCAGAGCGTGTGCTTCATGACGCCGTCCACCAGGATGTCTTCCCCGAAGGCCATGCCCTCGAGCTTCGAAGGCACGTCAGTGTCCGCGATGCCCTCGGCGTTCAAGGCGGCCTTCAGATCCAGGAACAGCGTCTTGGTCACCGCATAGGGCAGCAGGTTCGCGGCGCCGCTGATGGGATCGCTGGTGCCGGGGTTGGTCAGCATGCCGATGTCGGTGGCGCCGCCCAGGTCGATCTTATAGATCTGCTTGACCTTGGCCGAGGAGCTGTCACCCAGGCCTTTGCCGTCACGCTCGAGCACCAGGAATTCGTGGTCGTTCAGCGCCAAGAGTTCGCTGCTGTTGTAGGTCTTGTTGCCGATCGTGTTGTCGTAGACGTATTCGTGGGTGGTGCCGTCGGCGATGTCGATGGTGATGATGCGATTGGTGCTGCCGCCGTCCTGGGCCAGCGGCGCCTGCACGAAGCCGACCAGCTTGCTGCCGTCCGGCGTGATGGCCAGGCCTTCCATGCCCTTGTTGGCCACGCGGCCGACGCTGTTGCCGGCGATTTCCGCATCGCCGTTGGCGCTCAGATTCGGCGCGGCGTAATAGTCAGGTAGGGCGAAGCTTTTCAGACGCTCGCCAGTGGCCCGGTCGAACTGGTAGACATAAGGACCGTACTCGTCGGCGATGAACACGCTCTTGCCGTCGTTGGACACGCGGATGCCTTCCGTGTCGAAGCGCGCGTTCGCCGGATTCAGGGAGTTGCCGGCGGCGAAGTTGTCGGAGCGCCCGGTGAAGTAGAACTTGTCGGCGCTATTGAGGGCGGGCGCGCCGGCGATGAAGTCATTGGCGCTATTTGCCGCCGCGTAGTTGAGCGCGGTCGGGCTGTACAGCAGGGTCGTCCGGCTCAGGGTGGGGGTCAGGCTGTAGGCCAAGGCGGAACCGGGCGCGTTGGCGACCAGATTCATGGTGACGGTCTGGTAGCGCGCGATGTAGGAAGTCGTATCGCTGAGCGCGTTGTTCCATGCGGCGGCATTCGGGCCGCGGTCGGGCAGGGCCAGGAAGGTGTTGCCGCCGGCCCAGGCCAGGCCGGAGCCGATGCCGCCCAGCACATTGCCGGCGTCCACGCCGTTCTCCAGGATATCCGTCAAGCCGGACAGGTCGCTGCTGCCCGACAGGCTGCCCATGGCGATCATTTCGATGGCCTGGGCCTGTTGGCAGGCCAACAGGCCCGCGAACGCGAGCGCCAGCAGACTGGGACGGAAACGGATGGGTGTATTCATGGAAGCGTCCTTCAAGGGAATGGGGAGTGTTTCGGGTTCAGTTTCGACGGGCATGCCGCATCGAACACTGCAAAGATATTGCGGCAATGTTTCAATCTGATTACCCCTCGTCGCGCCCGGACAAGCCGTTTCGCCTTGTCCTCGGCCGCTCGGAGTGCTAGTATCCACGCCGCTTTGCGCCCGGCATGTCGTCGGGCCGGCGAAATCCACACATCCGCACCAGTTAAGGTGCCCCGCGCGGACGCGGGGTTCTTCGCGGATGGCGGTCAAACCTTAACCTAGGAGTTGTCATGTCCGTGACCATGCGTCAAATGCTCGAGGCCGGCGTCCATTTCGGCCACCAGACCCGCTACTGGAACCCGAAGATGGCGCCTTACATCTTCGGCCACCGCAACAAGATCCACATCATCAACCTGGAAAAGACCCTGCCGCTGTTCAACGAGGCGGCCACGTTCGCCCGTCGTCTGGCTTCCAACAAGGGTTCCATCCTGTTCGTCGGCACCAAGCGCCAGGCCCGCGAAATCATGGGCGAGGAAGCCACCCGCTGCGGCATGCCCTACATCTCCCACCGCTGGCTGGGTGGCATGCTGACCAACTTCAAGACCGTCAAGCAGTCGGTCAAGCGCATGAAGGACATGGAAGCCCAGTTGTCCGAGGCCGGCGCGCTGACCAAGAAGGAAGCCCTGCGCGTCCAGCGCGAGTACGACAAGCTGGTACAGAGCCTGGGCGGCATCAAGGATATGGAGCGTCTGCCCGACGCCCTGTTCGTGGTGGACGTGGGCTACCAGAAGATCGCCATCACCGAGGCCAACAAGCTGGGCATTCCCGTGATCGGCATCGTCGACTCCAACAACACGCCCCTCGGCGTCGACTACGTCATTCCCGGCAACGACGACTCCAATCGCGCGATCCGCCTGTACGCCCGCGGCATGGCCGACTCCATCCTGGAAGGCAAGGCCCAGGTCATCGAGGAGATGGTGTCCGAGAGCACGGACGAATACGTGGAAGTGGAAGACGCCGGCGAAGCCAGCGCGGCGTGATCGGCGACCGGACTGCCGCGAGGCCCGGTCGTCATCGGAATACATGACGCCCCGCCAATCGGGGCGTTTTTCAATACGGAAAACAGGAGATTGAAATGGCGGAAATCACCGCATCCATGGTGAAGGAACTGCGCGAGCGCACCGACGCCCCCATGATGGACTGCAAGAAGGCCCTGACCGAGGCGGTCGGCGACATGCAGAAGGCCGAGGAAATCCTGCGCGTGCGCTTCGGCAACAAGGCCGCGAAGAGCGCCGGCCGCGTCGCCGCCGAGGGCGTGGTGGCCATCAATATCAGCGCCGACGGCAAATCCGCCGCCATGGTGGAAGTGAACTGCGAGACCGATTTCGTCGCCAAGAACGACGACTTCCTGGCCCTGACCAAGGCGCTGGCCGAGATGGTGCTTAACCAGAAGCCCGCCGACGTGGCCGCCCTCTCCGCCCTGCCCTACAACGGCAAGAGCGTGGAAGAGGCGCGCACCGAGCTGGTGGGCAAGATCGGCGAGAACATGTCGATCCGCCGCTTCGCCCGCCTGGACGCCACCGGCAAATTCGCCAGCTACATCCACGGCGGCAAGATCGGTGTCCTGGTCGATATCGCCGGCGACGAGGCCATCGCCAAGGACATCGCCATGCATATCGCGGCGTCCAAGCCCAAGTCCCTGGACACCTCCGGCGTCTCCCAGGATCTGATCGACACCGAGCGCCGCGTCGCCATCGAGAAGGCCAAGGAAGCCGGCAAGCCGGAAGCCATGCTGGAAAAGATCGCCGAAGGCACCGTGCAGAAGTTCCTCAAGGAAGTCACCCTGCTGTCCCAGCCCTTCGTCAAGGACGACAAGCAGACCGTGGAACAGGTGCTGAAGGCCAAGGGCTCCCAATGCCACGGCTTCCTGATGTACATCGTCGGCGAGGGCATCGAGAAGAAGGTCACCGACTTCGCCGCCGAAGTGGCCGCCGCCGCCAAGGTCTAAATCCAAACCGCCAAGGCCGCCCAGATGCCCGCGATCACCCGCATCCTCCTGAAGCTCTCCGGCGAGGCCCTGATGGGGAGCGACGCCTTCGGCTACAACGCCGAGACCATGGCCGGCATCGTCGGCCAGATCAAGGAAGTGGTGGCGATGGGGACCGAGGTGGGCATCGTCGTCGGTGGCGGCAACCTGTTCCGGGGCGCCACCGGCGCCTTGTCCGGGATGGACCGCGCCACCGCCGATTCCATGGGCATGCTGGCCACGGTGATGAACGCCCTGGCGCTCAAGGATGCCCTGGTGGCCGCCGGCGTCGAGGCGCGGGTGCAGACCGCCGTCACCATCGCCCATGTGGGCGAGCCGTTCGAGCGGGACAGCGCGGTGCGGCATCTCGCCGCCGGCCGCGTGGTCATCTTCGGGGGCGGCACCGGCAACCCCTTCTTCACCACCGACACCGCCTCCGCCCTGCGCGGCGCGGAAATCGGCGCCGACCTCATGCTCAAGGCGACCAAGGTGGACGGCGTCTACACCGCCGATCCGAAGAAGGATCCCACGGCGACCCGCTACGACAGCCTCACCTTCGACGAGGCCATCGCCAGGAACCTGGGCGTGCTGGATACCGCGGCGTTCGCCCTGTGCCGGGAGCAGAAGCTGCCCCTGGCCGTGTTCAGCATCTTCAAGCCCGGCGCGCTCAAGCGCGTGGTCATGGGCGAGCCGGAAGGCACCCGCGTGGTGCTGTGAACCCGGCCGCGATATCAGGAGACAGACATGATTGCCGACATCAAGAAATCCGCTGAAGACAAGATGAAGAAATCCGTCGAGGCCCTGCGCGCGGACTTCGGCAAGGTACGCACCGGCCGTGCCCACGCGGGCATCCTGGATCACGTCAAGGTGGACTACTACGGCAACCCGACACCCATCGCCCAGGTCGCCAACATTTCCGTCCTGGATGCCCACACCCTGGGCGTGCAGGTATGGGAAAAGAATCTGGCGCCAAAGGTGGAAAAGGCCATTCGCGACGCCGACCTGGGGCTCAACCCGGCAAGCATGGGCGACATCATCCGCGTGCCCATGCCGCCGCTGACGGAAGAGCGCCGCAAGGAGCTGGTCAAGCTGGTGCGCGGCGAGGCGGAGAACGGCAAGGTCGCCATCCGCAACATCCGCCGCGACGCCATCGCCCACCTCAAGGATCTGCTCAAGAGCAAGGACATCAGCGAGGACGACGAGCGCCGGGCCCAGGACGATATCCAGAAGCTGACCGACAAATACATCGCCGAGGCGGAAAAACACCTGGCGGACAAGGAAAAGGATCTGATGGCTGTCTGAGGTTAGAGACCAAGTCAGCCACCATGATCAAACGCTTCTTCAGCTCCACGGCGGACATCCCCGAATCCGTCGCCATCCCCCGCCATGTCGCCATCATCATGGACGGCAACGGCCGTTGGGCCAAGAAACGCCTCATGCCCCGCGTCGCCGGCCACGCCCAGGGCGTGGAGCGGGTGCGCGACATGGTCGAGGCCTGCATCGAACGGGGCATCGAGTACCTGACCCTGTTCGCCTTCAGTTCCGAGAACTGGCGCCGTCCCCAGGACGAGGTCAACCGTCTCATGGAGCTGTTCGTCATGGCCCTGGAGCGGGAAGTGGAGAAGATGCACCGCAACGGCGTGCGCCTGAAAGTGGTGGGCGATCTTGGCCGTTTCGACCAGCGCCTGCGCGACCTGATCCGCGAAGGCGAAGCGCGCACCGACGGCAACGAACGCCTCACCCTGAGCATCTGCGCCAACTACGGCGGCCGCTGGGACATCCTCAACGCGGTGAACACCTGGCGCAGGGAGAATCCCGAGGCGGGCGACATGAGCGAAGCCGACCTCGCCGCCCATCTCACCATGCCCTTCGCGCCGGAGCCCGATCTGTTCATCCGCACCGGCGGCGAGCAACGCATCAGCAACTTCCTGCTTTGGCAGCTCGCCTATTCCGAGTTGTACTTCACCGATACGCTGTGGCCGGATTTCGACGGCAAGGCCCTGGACCTGGCCATCGATTCCTACCGCAAGCGCGAGCGCCGCTTCGGCCGCACCAGCGAGCAGCTCCTTGAGCGTTAAGACCCGCGTCGTCACGGCCGCGCCGATCATCGCCGGTTTCCTGGCCGCGCTGTATCTGGCTCCCGCCGGGGCTTGGATCGGACTAACCGGACTGGTGCTGCTGCTCGCCGCCTGGGAGTGGGCGGGCATGGCGGGGCTGGGCCGCTTCCATGGTTTTCTGTACGCCAGCCTGATCTGCGTCGGCAGTCTGAGCCTCGCGCTGTTGGTGCCCCAGCATCCCGAACCCTATTACCCGGCCCTGGCTTTCTGGCTGCTCGCGCCCATCCTGCTGGCCAAGGCCATTCCGGTGCGGCCCGCCGCCGTGCACCTGCTGCTGGGCGCCATCATCCTGGTCCCGACCCATCTGGCCATGGTGGGCCTGCGCGGGGAAAGCCCCGATCTGCTGCTGGTGGTCGTCGGCATCGTCGTCATCGCCGACAGCGCCGCGTATTTCGCCGGCCGCCGCTTCGGCAGGCACAAGCTGGCGCCGTCCATCAGTCCCGGCAAGACCTGGGAAGGCGCCGTCGGAGCCTGGCTGGCGGTCACCGTGTACGGACTGGCCGTGCATTTCCTGTCTCCGAATACCTGCGGCATGCAATGCCTGCCCCAGGTTCTCGCCGCTTTCTGGGCGCTGTTCGGCCTGTCCGTGCTGGGCGATCTGTTCGAGAGCGCGCTCAAGCGCCAGGCCGGCATCAAGGACAGCGGTGACTTGTTGCCCGGCCACGGCGGCGTGATGGACCGCATCGACAGTCTCACCGCCGTGCTGCCCGCCGCGGCCCTGTTCTGGATATGGCTGAAATGACCGTGCGCAACCTGACCGTTCTCGGCGCCACCGGCACCATCGGCGTCAACACGCTGGACGTGGTGGCGCGCCATCCCGACCGTTTCCGCGTGGTGGCCCTCACCGGACAGAACCAGATCGGCAAGCTGGCCGAGCAATGCCGGCGCTTTCGCCCGCGCTACGCGGTGGTGCTGGACGCGGACAAGGCGGGCGGATTGCGGCGCCTGCTGGCGGACACGGATACCGAGGTGCTGGTCGGCATGGAGTCCCTGGAGCAGGTGGCGAGCCTGGAAGAAGTGGACAGCGTCATGGCCGCCATCGTCGGCGCCGCCGGCCTGCGCCCGGCCCTGGCCGCCGCCCGCGCCGGCAAGCGGGTGCTGCTGGCGAACAAGGAAACCCTGGTCATGGCCGGCCGCTTCTTCATGGAAGCGGTGCGGCAGCACGGCGCCACCCTGCTGCCCATCGACAGCGAGCACAATGCCGTGTACCAGTCCCTGCCCGCCGGCTACGCGGGCGATCCGGCCGCCCATGGCGTGCGCCGCATTCTGCTCACCGCGTCCGGCGGCCCGTTCCGCACCCGCGCGCTGGAGACGCTGAAGGACATCACCCCGGAAGAGGCCGTGGCCCACCCCAACTGGGTCATGGGCAGGAAGATCTCGGTGGATTCCGCCACCATGATGAACAAGGGCCTCGAGGTCATCGAGGCGCGCTGGCTGTTCGACGCCCGGCCCGAACAGATCGAGGTGGTCATCCACCCCCAGAGCATCGTCCACAGCATGGTGGAATATCTGGACGGCTCGGTGCTGGCCCAATTATCCAACCCGGACATGCGCACGCCCATCGCCCATTCCCTGGCCTATCCGGAACGAGTCGAGGCCGGCGTCAACTGGCTCGATCTGGCCAAGATCGGCACTTTGACATTCGAGTCTCCCGACCTGCGCCGCTTCCCCTGTCTCGGCCTGGCCTATCAGGCCCTGGCGGCCGGCGGCGCGGTGCCGGCCATCCTCAACGCCGCGAACGAGGAAGCGGTGGCGGCATTCCTGGATCGGCGCATCGCTTATCTGGAGATCGCGGCGATCCTGGATCGGGTGCTGCAACGCCTGTCCGGGCAGGCCGCCGATTCGCTGGATGCTCTGGCGGCGGCCGATGCCGCCGCGCGGCGCGTGGCCCGGGAACTCATCGGCGCCGAATCCGTCAGGCGGGCATGACCACCCTCCTCGCCTTCCTGGCCACGCTCGCCATCCTCATCGTTTTCCATGAGTTCGGCCACTATCTGGTGGCCCGCCTGGCCGGCGTCAAAGTCCTACGTTTTTCGGTAGGTTTCGGCAAGGTCGTCGGGTGCAAGACAGACCGGCATGGCACGGATTGGGCGCTTTCGGCGATCCCGCTGGGTGGCTACGTGAAGATGCTGGACGAACGCGAGGCGCCGGTTCCCGAGGCCTTGCTGGGACAGGCTTTCAATCGCAAACCGGTCACCGCGCGCATGGCCATCGTCGTGGCCGGCCCCCTGGCCAATTTCCTGCTCGCGATCCTCTTGTTCTGGGCCTTGTTCATGGTCGGCGTGCCCGTGCTCAAGCCCGTGCTGGGCGAGCCGCCCGCCGGCACGCCGGCGGCCGTGGCGGGTATCCGTTCCGGCGAGACGGTGGTGTCCGTCGCCGGCGAGACGGTGGAAAGCTTCCAGGATCTGCATTGGCTGGTGCTCAAGCACGCCATCGGCCAGGACAGCCTGCGCGTGGAAACCGTCGACGCGGGCAACCACTTCAACGAGCGCGGTCTCAACGTTCCCAGCGAGGATGAATCGTTCGAACAAGCGCCCCTGAAAGTGCTGGGACTGGTGCGTTACCTGCCGCCCATCGCGCCCGTGCTGGGAGAAATCGGACAAGACGGCGTCGCCGCCCGCGCGGGGCTCCTGTCCGGCGACCGTATCCGCGGCATCGACGGCAAGGCCATCGGTGAATGGGAACAGGTCATCGCGGCGGTCCGGGCGGCGCCAGGCACGCCCCTGCGCTTCCAGATCGAACGCCGGGGAGAGGCGCGGGAATTCACCCTGATACCGGAATCCGTTGAGAGCGAAAGCAAACGCATCGGTCGCATCGGCGCCGGTCCCCGAATCGATCCAGAAGCCATGGACCAATACCTGGGGGAAGCCCGCTATGGCCCGGTCGAAGCCCTGTCCAGAGCGGTATCGCGCACCTGGGATCTGTCCGCTTTCAGCCTGGAGATGCTGGGCCGCATGCTGGTCGGCCAGGTCTCGATCAAGAACCTGTCCGGCCCCATCACCATCGCCGACTACGCGGGCCAGTCGGCGGAAAGCGGTTTGGCCTCCTTCGTCGCGTTCCTCGCCCTGGTCAGCGTCAGCCTCGGCGTGCTCAATCTGCTGCCCGTTCCATTACTGGATGGGGGGCACTTGCTGTATTATTTCGCGGAATTTTTCACTGGCAGGCCGGTTTCCGAGCACGTTCAGGAAATCGGCCAGAAAATCGGCATCGGCCTTCTGTCCCTGCTCATGTTCTTCGCCCTTTTCAACGACCTACAGCGACTCTTCGTCGGGTGACCGCTTCCATGTTTTCCTTCCGCCCCAGCTTGTTGGCTCTCGCCTTGTTCGCCGCTCAGGCTCATGCCTTCGAGCCGTTCCAGATCAAGGACATCCGTGTCGAAGGCATCCAGCGCACCGAGGCTGGCACCGTGTTCAGCTATCTGCCGGTCAAGGTCGGCGAAACCCTGACTCCGGAAAAAGCCTCCGAGGCCATCAAAGCCCTGTATGCGACGGGTTTCTTCAAGGATGTGCACCTGGAAACCAGCAACGACGTGCTCATCGTCAATGTGGAAGAACGTCCTGGCATCGCCAGCGTCGATTTCACAGGCATGAAGGAGTTTTCCAAAGAGGATATGCAGAAGGGCCTGAAGGAACTGGGCCTGGCCGAAGGCCGCATTCTGGACAAATCCCTGCTGGACAAGGCGGAGCAGGAACTCAAGCGCCAGTATTTCAACCGCGGCTTGTACGCGGTCCAGATCAAGGCCACGACGACGCCCCTGGAACGCAACCGGGTCGCGGTCAATTTCGACGTGACGGAGGGCGAGGTCGCCAAGATTCGCGCCATCAACATCGTCGGCGCCAAGGTCATGAAGGAGAAGGACCTGCTCAAGCTGTTCAATCTGAGCACGCCCGGCTGGATGACCTGGTGGACCAAGAACGACCAGTACTCGAAGCAGAAGCTCGCGGGCGATCTGGAGACCCTGCGCTCCCATTACCTGAACCAGGGCTATCTGGAGTTCGCCATCGAGTCGACCCAGGTCTCCATCACCCCGGACAAGAAAGACATCTACATCACCATCAACGTCAACGAAGGTGAGAAATACACCGTCTCCGAGTTCCGTCTGGCCGGCGATCTGCCGGTCCCCGAAGAGGAATTGAAGAAGCTGATCACCCTGAAGCCGGGCGACGAATTTTCCCGGGAGAAGCTGAACGAATCCACCAAGAAGATCGGCGACCGCTTGGGCAACGACGGTTACGCTTTCGCCAACGTCAATGCCGCGCCGGAAATCGACAAGGAGAAACACAGCGCGAGTTTCACCTTCCTGGTGGATCCGGGCCGCAAGGTCTATGTGCGCCGCGTCAATGTGAACGGCAACACCCGCACCAAGGACGAGGTGGTGCGCCGCGAAATGCGGCAACTGGAAGGCGGCTGGTATGCCGCGGACAAGATCAACCGTTCCCGCGAAAGGGTCGAGCGGCTGGGGTTCTTCAAGGAAACCACGGTCGAGACCCCGCCGGTCACCGGCACCACGGATCAAGTCGACGTCAACGTCAACGTCACCGAGCAGCCCACCGGCAACATCCTGCTGGGTGCGGGTTTCTCCAGCTCGGACGGCCTGATCCTGTCCGGCTCGATATCCCAGAACAACCTGTTCGGCACCGGCAACCGTTTGTCCGTCCAGATGAACAGCGGCAGCGTGAACAAGGTTTACGCCCTTTCGTTCACCAACCCCTATTTCACCCAGGATGGCGTCAGCCTGGGCTACGACCTGTACAAGAAGGACGTGGATACTTCCAGCCTGAACGCGGTGGTGGATTACACCACCTCCACGACCGGACTCGGAATGCGTGTCGGCGTGCCCATCACCGAACTGGACACGGTGAATTTCGGTGCTGCCTATGAGGAGGTCAAGCTCGATCTGACCTCCACCGCGCCCACGGTCTACCAGAATTTCGCCACCAGTTATGGCGGCACAATCAATGGCGTCACGACGAACACGCTACGCTTGGAAGCCGGCTGGGCACGGGATACCCGGGACAGCCTGCTCTACCCCACCAAGGGAAGCTACCAAAGGGTGTTCGCCGAAGTCGGCACTCCCCTGGGCGACTTCAACTACTACAAGCTGAATTACCAATACCAGTGGCTGAAACCCCTGTCGCGCAAAGTCAGCCTGATGTTGAACGGGGAACTCGGTATCGGCGGCGGGTATAGCGGCAAGAGCGTGCCCTTGTTCCGCAACTTCTTCGCCGGCGGCATCGGCTCGGTGCGCGGCTTCGATTCCGGCGCCATCGGTCCCAAGGCCATCAACTCCGCTTCCAGCACATTCTCCATCGGCGGGGAAAAACGCATCGTCGGCAATGCCGAGTTGCTGTTCCCCTTCCCGGGCATGGGCAACGATCGTTCCGTGCGGCTGTCCACCTTCCTGGACATCGGCGCGGTCGCCGGTCCCGACGACTATCTCGGCCGCTACAAGACGCTGTCCGTGTCGGATATGCGCTACTCCGTCGGTCTGGCCGTGACCTGGTACTCGCCCATGGGCCCCATCAAGCTGTCCCTGGCCAAACCACTGAATGCCGCCACCGACGACAAGGAACAGATGTTCCAATTCCAACTCGGCAATGTGTTCTGACAAGGAGTTATGCCTTGAAACGTGTCTTTTTTCTGCTTTTCTGCTTCGCCCTCCCCGCCGCCGCGCAAACCGCCGACTTGAAGATCGGTTTCGTCAACACGGAAAAGGTATTCCGGGATTCCCAGCTTGCCGTCAAGGCGCAAAAGAAACTGGAAAAGGAGTTTTCCAGCCGCGACCAGGAACTCCAGAAGATGGTCAAGCAAGCCAAGGATCTCCAAGCCGTTCTTGAAAAGGAAGGCTTGACCATGTCCGAGACCGACAGGAACAAGAAGCAAAAGGATCTGGCCAACATCACCCGCGACATCCAGCATGCCCAGAGGGAGTTCCGGGAAGACCTGAACCAGCGCAAGAACGAGGAGTTCACCAGCGTCCAGGACCGCGCCCGCAAGGCGATACTCGAGATCGCCGAGAAAGAGAAATTCGATCTCATCCTGGAAAACGTGGTGTATGCCAGCCCCAAGGTGGATATCACCGACCGAGTCCTGAAGTCCCTCGACCGCTGAGCGCGCATGCCCGTCCTGACGCTGGCCGACTTGCAGGCTCGCCTGGGCGGGGTCATCCGGGGCGACGCCTCGGTGCGCTTGAGCGGTGCGGCTTCGTTGGCGCATGCCGGACCGGAGCAACTCGGCTTTCTTCTTGGCGGCAAATATCTAGGCCAGGCCGCCGCATCCCGCGCCGGCGCATTGATCGTCCCGGAAGGGCTGGACACCGCGTCCCTGCGCCAGGCCTGCCTGGTCGTGGCCAATCCCCATGCCGTCTTCGCCCAAGCCTTGGCCATGCTGCATCCGGAACCCGGCCTGCCGGCCGGCATCCATCCCGCCGCGACCATCGCCGCGGATGCTGAAATCGATGCGGAAGCACGCATCGGCCCCGGCGTGGTGGTCTGCGCCGGCGCCCGCGTCGACGCGGGCAGTGTCATCCACGCGGGCTGCGTCATCGGCCCCGGCGCCCGTATCGGCCGGGACTGCCTCCTGCATCCCCGTGTCGTCGTCCAGCACGGCTGCGTCATCGGCGACCGCGTGATCCTGCATCCGGGCTGTGTCATCGGCGCGGACGGTTTCGGCCTGGCCTGGGAGAAGGATCCGGCGCCGGGGCGCTGGTCCAAGGTGCCGCAGGTGGGGCGCGTCATCCTGGAGGACGACGTGGAGGTCGGCGCCAACACCACCATCGACCGGGGCGCCCTGGACGACACGGTGATCGAACAAGGCGCGAAGCTGGACAACCAGATCCAGGTCGCCCACAACTGCCGTGTCGGCCGCCATACCGCCATCGCCGCCTGCGCGGGCATCGCCGGCAGCGCGAAGATCGGCGCCTACTGCCAAATCGGCGGCGCCGCGTTGATCCTCGGCCACATCGACATCTGCGACCGGGTCACCGTCTCCGCCGGTACCTTCGTGACCAAGGACATCAAGGAATCCGGCACCTATACCTCGGTTCTGCCGTTCATGCGCCACGAGGACTGGTTGCGCAACGCCGCCCATCTGCGCCATCTGGACAAGTGGGCGGGGCGGATCAAAACACTGGAAAAACTGCTCAAGAAGGAAGAAGACTGATGGAAGCGAACGACAGCGGCATGGACATCACCCAGATCATGAAATACCTGCCCCACCGCTATCCCTTCCTGCTGGTGGATCGGGTGTTGGAACTGGTGCCCAATGAACGCGTGGTGGCGATCAAGAACGTGACGATGAACGAACCCTATTTCCCGGGTCATTTTCCCCATCATCCTGTCATGCCCGGGGTGCTGATGATAGAAGCGCTGGCCCAGACCGCCGGCCTGCTGGCCTTCAAAAGCGCGGGCAAGGAAGTCAACGACAACTCCGTGATCTATTTCGTCGGCATCGATGGCGCGCGCTTCAAGCGTCCCGTCGTGCCGGGAGACCGGATACGCATGGAAGCCACCATACTGCGCCACACCCGGGGCATCTGGAAATTCGCCGCGAAGGCGACCGTGGACGGCCAGCTGGCCTGCGAGGCCGAGTTGATGTGCACATTGAAAGAACTGGACTGAGACCATGTCCGCGATCCATCCCACCGCCATCGTCCATCCCGGCGCCCGGCTGGGCAAGGATGTGGAGATCGGCGCCTACAGCCTGGTCGGCGAGCACGTCGAGGTCGGCGACGGCACCCGCGTCGGGCCCCATGTGGTGATCGCCGGGCACACCCGCATCGGCGCGGCCAACCGCATCTTCCAGTTCTGCTCCATCGGCGAGGAGCCCCAGGACAAGAAGTACGCCGGCGAGCCCACCCGCCTGGAAATCGGCGACCACAACGTGATCAGGGAGTTCTGCACCTTCAACCTGGGTACCGCCCAGGACACCGGCGTCACCCGCATGGGCGATCACAACTGGATCATGGCCTATGTCCATATCGCCCACGATTGCGAGGTGGGCAACCATACCGTTTTCGCCAACAACGCCACCCTGGCCGGTCACGTCCACATCGGCGACCACGCGATCCTGGGCGGCTTCACCGGCGTGCACCAGTTCTGTCGGGTGGGCGCCCACGTCATCACCGGCATCGCCTCGGTGGTGCGTCAGGACGTTCCGCCTTTCCTGACCGTCGCCGGCAATCCCCTGGCCCCCCACGGCGTCAATTCGGAAGGGCTGAAGCGGCGCGGTTTCTCCCCGGAAGCGCTGGCCGGACTCAAGCGCGCCTACAAGACCCTCTACAAGTCCGGCCTTTCCCTCGCCGATGCGCAGGCAGCCATCGCCGCCGAGGCGGAGAATGTGCCCGAACTCCAGCCCTTGGCGGACTTCCTGGCGACCTCCGGACGCGGGATCGTGCGGTGAGGCCGAATGGGTAAACATCAGGTCGCCATCGTTGCCGGCGAGGCATCGGGTGATCTGCTGGGAAGTCTGTTGATCAACGCGGTCAAGGCCGCCGGACTGCCCGCGGATTTCATCGGTATCGCCGGGCCCAAGATGCAGGCGGCCGGCGCCCGTTCCCTGTTTCCCATGGAAGCCCTGTCGGTGCGCGGCTATGTGGAGGCGCTGGGCAGTCTGAGGAAGATACTCGGCATCCGCAAAGCGCTGACCCGGCGCCTGCGCGCGGAACCGCCGCGCCTGTTCATTGGTGTCGACGCGCCCGACTTCAATCTTTCCCTGGAAACCGGCCTGAAACGGGCGGGCATTCCCACCGTGCACTTCATCAGCCCCTCGGTCTGGGCTTGGCGTCCCAAACGCATCGAGAAAGTGCGCAAAGCCGTTTCCCACGCCTTGCTAATATTTCCCTTCGAGGAGGCGATCTACCAGCAGGCGGGCATTCCGGCGACCTATGTCGGCCATCCCATCGCCAACGCCTTGCCCGAACCCAGCCGGATCAAGGCCCGGGATCGCCTCGGTCTGCCGACGGACGGGGAATATGTGGCGTTGCTGCCCGGCAGCCGGCCCGGGGAATTGAAGGCCCTCGCGCGCCTGTTCATCGAAACCGCGAAGCGCCTGGCCGAAACGCGGCCCGACGCGCGATTCCTGATCCCCCTGGTCAACCGGGAGACCCGGAAAAGTTTCGAGCAGGCGATCTACCAGGCCGAAGCCCACGATCTTCCCTTGCGCATCCTCTTCGGCCACGCCCACGATGCCCTGCAGGCGGCGGACGCGGCGCTCATCGCCTCGGGTACCGCGACCCTGGAGGCCATGCTGCTGGATTGTCCCCACGTCATCACCTACAAGGTGCCCTGGCTGACCTGGCAGATCATGAAGCGGCAGGCGCTGCTGCCCTGGATCGGCTTGCCCAACATCCTCGCCAACCGCGCCGTGGTGCCGGAAGTCATCCAGGACCAGGCCAAACCCGAACTCCTGGCCGCCGCGCTCGACAAGCTGTTGGCGGACGGCGACGCGCGCCAGACCCAGATCGAGGAGTTCCAGATCCAACGCGCCCGCCTGCGCCGGGATACGCCGCGCCTCATCGCCCAGGCGCTGAAACCGTTTTTGGCGGAAGCCCCCCATGTCTGACGAAGAGCGGCTGGTCTGCGGCGTCGACGAAGCCGGGCGCGGCCCCCTGGCCGGGGCCGTGTACGCGGCGGCCGTCATTCTCGATCCCGCGCATCCCATCTCCGGCCTGAAAGACTCGAAAAAGCTCTCGGAAGCGGCCCGGGTCAGGCTCGCCGGGGAGATCCGCGCCCACGCCCTGGCCTGGTCGGTGGCCTGGGCCGACGAGGCGGAAATCGACCGGCTCAACATCCTGCACGCGACCATGCTGGCGATGCGGCGCGCGGTGCTGGGCCTCGCACCCGCCGCGCGCATGGCCTTGATCGACGGCAACCGCTGTCCCGATCTGCCCATCCCCGCCCGGGCCATCGTCAAGGGCGATGCCAGCGAGCCTTGCATCTCCGCCGCGTCCATCCTGGCGAAGACCGAGCGTGATAAAGAAATGCGACGTCTGGCCGATAAGTTTCCGGAGTATGGATTCGATCGCCACGCCGGTTATCCCACGCCGGAACACCTGGCTGCCTTAAAATGCCACGGGCCATGTCCCATCCATCGGAAGAGCTTCGGCCCGGTCAAAAAGATCGCGCAAAAAACGCTGAGTTAACAGGAGAATTCGATCATGTTCGTGATCATCGGCTGGGTGGTTGCCCTGGCAGGGGTCTTCGGGGGGTTCGCGGCGGCGGGAGGCCACTTGGCCGCGCTGATGCAGCCCCTGGAATTCGTCATGATCGGCGGCGGCGCCTTCGGCGCCTTCATCGCCGCGAACAACGCCCATGGCCTCAAGCACACCCTGGGCGGCATCGCCAGTTGCTTCAAGGGTTCCAAGTACACCAAGGCGTTCTACATGGAACTCATCGGCCTGCTGTTCGAGTTGTTGGCCAAGGCGCGCAAGGAAGGCCTCATGTCCCTGGAGAACGACGTGGAGGAGCCGGACAAGAGCGCCATCTTCGCCAAGTACCCCAATATCCTCTCGGACCACCATCTGGTGGATTTCATCACCGATTACATGCGCATGATGGTGGGGGGCAATCTCAATGCCCTGGAAATCGAGAATCTCATGGACGCGGAAATCGAGACCCACCACCACGAAGCGATGCACCCCTCCCATGCCGTGTCCAAGCTCGCTGACGGCATGCCCGCCTTCGGTATCGTCGCCGCGGTGATGGGCGTGGTGCACACCATGGAGTCCCTGCATCTGCCGCCGACGGAACTGGGCTTGTTGATCGCCCACGCGCTGGTCGGCACCTTCCTGGGCATCCTGCTCTCCTACGGTTTCGTCGCGCCCCTGGCCTCGGTTCTGGAAGGCAAGGCCGCCGAATCCACCAAGGTCTATCAGACCGTCAAGGTCATCCTGCTCGCCTCCCTCAACGGCTTCGCGCCGCAAACCTGCGCCGAGTTCGGGCGCAAGGTGCTGTACTCCACGGAACGCCCCTCCTTCAAGGAATTGGAAGACGACATCAAGGCTCGCAAGGGCAAATGATCGGCCCACGCATAGCGGAGACGAAACATGGCTGACGATTCCCAACGGCCCATAGTCATCAAGCGCATCAAGAAGGGCGGCGGCGGCGCCCATGGCGGCGCCTGGAAGATCGCCTACGCCGACTTCGTGACCGCGATGATGGCTTTCTTCCTGCTCATGTGGCTGTTGGGCTCGGCTTCCAAGGCCAAGATGGAAGGCATCTCCGAATACTTCAAAACTCCCCTGAAGGTGGCCATGAGCGGCGGATCCGGCGCCGGCGACGCCACCAGCGTGATCCAGGGCGGCGGTACCGATCTCACCCGGCGCGCCGGCCAGGTCAAGAAGGGCGATGCCGAGTCGGCCAAGTCGCGCGCCGAGCAGGAACGCCAGGAATCCGCCCGCTTGCAGGATCTGAAAGCCAAGCTCGACAAGGCCATCGACAGCAACGCCAAGATGGCCCAGTTCAAGAAGCAACTCAAAATCGACATCACCACCGAGGGCCTTCGCGTCCAGATCATCGACGACCAGAACCGGCCCATGTTCGATTCCGGCGGCGCGGTCATGAAGCCCTATACCCGCGACGTCCTGCGCGAAATCGGCAAGACCCTGAACGAAGTGCCGAACAAGATCAGCCTGTCCGGCCACACCGACGCCGTCCCCTATTCCGGTGGCGAAGCCGGCTACAGCAACTGGGAACTCTCCGCGGACCGGGCCAACGCCTCCCGCCGCGAGCTGGTGGCGGGTGGCCTGGAGGACGGCAAGGTGCTGCGCGTCGTCGGCCTGGGCTCGGCGATCCCCTTCGACAAGAACGACCCCAATTCCCCCGTCAACCGGCGCATCTCCATCATCGTCATGAACAAGAAGGCGGAGGAAGCGATCACCAAGGAGTCGCGCCAGGTCGAGGCGAGCACGGCCCAGGAAGTGGCGGAGAAATTGGATGTCAAGCACTGACGCTTTGCCGTCTTTCTTGATGTCCCGCCTGCCTCCCGCCCTGGCCGCCCTGCTGGCCCATTTGCCCGGTCTGGCCCTGGCCGCGGCCCTGCTCGGCGCCGGCCTGGCGATCCCCCTTTTCCCGCTGGCCCTGCTCGTCGGCGTCAGCGCGGCCGCCTTGGCCGTGTTCTGGGGGCTGCCCGTCTGGTGGCGCCCGATCAACCTGCTGTTCGTTCCCCTCCTCTACCTCGGCCTGCGCGCCGAGCTGGATGCGGGCTGGTACCTCGCCGGATTCCTGCTCCTGGCGCTGACGTCCCTGGGCACCGTGCGCACCCGGGTGCCGCTGTTCCTGTCCAGTGCCCGCGCGGCGGATGAGCTGGCCAGACGCCTCCCGCGCAATGGCAGCCTGTGCGACCTGGGTTGCGGCCTGGGCGGCCCGCTGGCGCGGATTCACGGGCAACGCCCCGACGCGAAACTCGCGGGGGTGGAAGCCGCGCCACTGAACTGGCTCGTTTCCCGCCTGCGCCTGCGCGCTCGCGCCGACATCCGCCTCGGCAGCCTGTGGGATGCCGACCTGTCCGGCTTCGACGTGGTGTATGCCTACCTTTCCCCCGCGCCCATGGCTCGACTGTGGGCCAAGGCTCAAGCCGAGATGAAACCCGGCAGCCTGTTCGTCAGCAACAGTTTCGCCGTGCCCGGCCTGGACTTCGACGAAGTGGTCGAACTGGACGATCTGGCCCGTTCCCGACTTCTGATCCGGAGGATGCGATGAGCGACTGGCTCGAGCGGCTGAAACCCGGGGGGGTTCCGGTCTTCCAGCGTACCCGGGACCGGCTGATTGCCTTGAGCCCGCGGCGGGAAGCGCTGACCGCCAGGGAAATCGCCTTCGAGGTTCTGCTCGATCCCTTCGCCACGCTGTGGATCGTCCACGCCATCAACGAGAAGCTGGGGAATCGCCTCGGCGCGGATGTGGCGACCGTGGAGCACGCCCTGATGATGCAGGGCATCGGCGCCTTTTTCGATGCCTGCCGCGGACTGGCCGTCATCGAGGACACCGCCGCCGGACGCGATCCGCGCTCGCTCAAGGGGGTGCATGCCCTGGCGCGGCGGATCCAGCATGCCGCCTGGCAGGCGCGGGACTTCGCCGTGCTGCACAGCGATATCCGCGCCGAGGAAGTGCAGGTCGCCGCCATCCTGAGCCACATGCCGGAAATGCTGCTTTGGCTGCGCGCCCCGGAGGCGGCCCGCAAACTGAATCGACTGCGCCGCGCGACGTCGACCCCGGAGGTGGAAGAAACACTGTTCGGCATGCCCTTGCCCGCGCTGCGCTCGCGATTGCTCGCGGCCTGGAGCATGCCGGAACTGACGCGCGACCTGCTGGACGAGCGTTACGCGGAACGGACGCGGCAAATCATCCTCAATGCCTGCGTCGACATCGCCGCGCGCAGCGAGCGGGGTTGGTGGGACGCAGCCCTGCTGGAGGACTACCTCGCCCTGTCCGGCGTGGAAAACACGCCGATGGAAGTCGTCATCGCCACCGTGCACGGCAACGCCGCGCGCGCCGCGCGGAGCTGCGACTGGCTTTCCGCGCCGCCGGCGGCGGCCTGGGGGCCGATGATTCCCGGCCCCTGGCCGACCGACGAGGACAACGAGGAGGAGGCGCAACAAGCCTCCACGAGCGCGGGCGCGAAACCCGCCGAGGATCACTCGATCTGTCCCCTGCCGGACAAAGAGATCTTCCGCGAAGCCCTCAAGGGCATCGAGGAACATCTGGACGGCAGTCTGACCTTGAACCAGATGTCCGCGGTCATCCTCAAGGGCTTGCACGCCGGCTTGGGCCTGTCCCGCATCCTGTTCGCCATGATCACGCCGGACGGCGAGCGGGTGAAGACCCGTTTTTCCCTGGGCATTCCGCCCGAGGATCTGCTGCGCCACTTCGAATTCCGGCTGGGCAGCAAGGATCTGTTCGGCCAGCTCATGGGCAAGATGCAGGGCGTCTGGATCAACGAAGGCAACCGGGACCGGCTCTGGCCCATGGTGGACCCCAAGCTGCAGAAGATCATCGGCGCCGGCGACTTCTACGCCATGAGCCTGTTCAGCGGCAGCAAGCCCCTGGGCCTGATCTACGTCGACCGGGGCCACGGGGACTGCGGCCTGGATCCCCTCACCTATACCGATTTCAAGATGCTCTGCCTGCAGGCCGCGCGCGGCCTGGGCAAGGTGAAGTCGCCGTCCTGACCCGCGTCAGGTCGCCATCCGCACCGCGTCCTCCACATCCACCGCCACGGGCCGGGACACGCCCGGTTCCGGCATGGTCACGCCCACCAGCTTTTCCGCCATCTCCATGGTGATGCGGTTGTGGGTGATGAACAGGAACTGGGTTTCCGCGGACATCTTCTTCACCAGATTGCTGTAGCGCTCGGTATTGCTGTCGTCCAGGGGCGCGTCCACCTCGTCCAGCAGGCAGAACGGCGCCGGATTGAGGCGGAAGAAGGCGAACACCAGGGAGAGCGCGGTCAACGCCTTCTCGCCGCCGGAAAGCAGGTGGATGGAACTGTTCTTCTTGCCCGGCGGTTGCGCCACGACCGTGAGGCCCGCGTCCAGGATTTCCTCGCCGGTCAGGATCAGTTGCGCCTCGCCGCCGCCGAACAGATCCGTGAACAGGGTCTTGAATTCCCGGCTGACCCGGTCATAGGTGTCCTTCAGGCGGGAACGCGTCTCCGCGTCGATGCGGCGGATCGCCTCTTCCAGGGTCGCGGCGGCGGTTTCCAGGTCTTCCGCCTGGGCATCCAGGTATTGCTTGCGCTCCTGGGTCGCCTGGAGTTCATCCAGGGCGGCCATGTTGACCGGACCCAGGGCGGCGATGTCGGCCTCCAGGCGGGCCAGATCGTTTTTCAGCCAGGTCTCGCCCTTGCCGGCGAATCCCGCGGCTTGCGTCCGCGCCTCCAGTTCCGCCTCGTCCACTCCATCCAGTTCCTCGGTGTAGCGGGCCTCCACCAGGCGGGCCTCCTGCAGCCTCAGCTCGAAGGCCATGGCTTTTTCCTTGAGCGGCTCCAGGGCATGCTCGGTGTTGAAGCGCACGCTTTCCATGTCGCGCAGCGCGCCGTTCGCGCCTTCCAGGGTCTCGCGCGCGGCGGTCAGCGCGGCCTCGGACTGCTGGCGCCGCTCCAGGGCGGCATCCAGCGCGGAAAGCGTCGGGCTTTCCTGGGCCTGGGACAGCTCGGCTTCCAAGCGGGCGAAGGTCTGGGCCAGATCTTCCAGGGTGCGCGCGGCGCGTCCCTTGCGTTCCTCCAGTTCCTTCAGGCGGGCGGCGATGGAGCGGGCCTGGAAGGCGGCTTCCTGGGCCTCCCGCTCCGCGTGGCGCAGGGATTCACGCACCGTCTGCATCTTCTGGTCGGCTGCCTGGCGCGCGGCGCGCACCTCGTCCAGGCGTTCCTTCGCCATGTCGTATTCGAGCTGGGCTTCCCGGTGACGCTCGCCGGCGTCGTTCCAGGCTTCCTCCTCCACGGCCATCTGGTCATAGATCTCGTCCAGTTCCTTGCCGATCTGATCGCGCCGTTCCTGGACCCGCCGCAAGGCCTCCTGGCCGCGCACCACCTCCACCTGGAGTTCGTGCACCTTGGCCTGGGCCTGGGCGACCTGAGCCTGCAAGGCCTCACCCTGGCGCCGGGCGGTCTGCTGGGCGGATTCGGCCTGGACCACTTCCTCGGCGACTTCCTCGGCGCCGGCCTGGGCCAGTTCCAGGTCGGCCTCCAGCGTCTCGATCTCCCGGGCGCGGGCAAGCAGACCGTGATGGCCTTTCTCCGGCGCGTTGAAGGTCAGCGTGTCGCGGCTGAGCCTGTGCCCATCGCGGGTGGCGATGAAGCCGCCGGCGGGCAGCCGGTCGCGCCGGGCCAGGGCATGGACCAGATTGTCGGTGGCATAGGCCAGGGCCAACCGGTCCGCCAGGAAGCGGGCGACCAGGGGATCATCGGTGTGGATCAGGTCGGCGAGGGGGTGCAAGTCCCCCTCGCCGGTCGGGCTGGGCGACAGAATCGCTCCCCCCTCCTCCACGCGCGCTGGGCGAACAGCGGCTGTCGGCGAGCCTTGCTCATCGCCATCGAAGCCGTCCGCGGGCGGGCTGGGGTGGAGGGAATCGGGGCTGAAGGAGGAGGCAGTCCCCTCCTCTTGCCGGCTTGTCGCGGAAGGGAGCAACAACTCGAAGCGCGCCTCAGGCGGTTGCATGGCCCAGGCCGGTTCCGCCTCCGCCGCCAGCGCCGCCATGGCTTCGCCCAGCGCCGCCTCCACCGCGGTCTCCCAGCCCTCCTCCACGCGGATTTTCTGCCAGAGCCGCGCCACCGATTCCAGTCCCTGGCGCGCCAGCCAGGCGGCCCCCTCGCTTTCCGCCTGCTGGGCGCTGGCCTGCAACTTCTTGAGGGCGGCGACTTCCGCCTCCTGGCGGTGCAGTTCCCGGTTCGCCGCATCCAGGGCGAGGCGCGCCTGGCGCAAGCGGGCCTCGTGCTGGGGCCATTCGGCGCGGGCGGCCTCCAGGTATTCGGTCAGCCGCTCCACCCGTTCCTGTTCCGTTTCCAGTTCCATGCGCCGGCGTTCCAGGGCGCTTTCGTCGGCGCCGGCCAGCTTTTCCTTTTCCTCCATCAGGCGCAGTTCCCGCGCCTTGTGCTGGTCCAGGATGCGTTCCGCGTGGGCCTGGTTCGCTTCCTCCAACTGGATGCTCTGCTCGAACTGGGCCATCTCCCGTTGCACCGCGGCGACGGCGGCCTGGGCCTCGCGCCAGACGGCATCCGCCTCGGGCATCGCCTCGCCGGCCTGGGCGGCGCGCTCGGCGAGGATTTCCGCCTGTTCCTCGGCGCGCTCCAGTTCCTCTTGGCGCTGCAGCGTTTCCCGTTCCGCGGTCTCGCGTTCGTTTTCGGTCTCCACTCGCCGTTCGCCGGCCAGGCGGATTTCGTTGGCCAGGCGTTCCCGGGTGCCGTGCAGGTGGCGCAGTTCCTGTTCCACCCGCGCCACCTCGCCGCTTTCCGCGTAGAAATGGGCCTGGGCCTGGTTCAAGGCCTCGGTGGCGGTGAATTGGGCGAGGCGCTGGGTTTCCAGTTCCGATTCCAGACGGCGCAGTTCGGCGGTCTTCGCCTCGATCTCGGTGCGCGCCGCATCCATCTGGCGTTCCAGGTCCACCTGGCGCGCCTGGGCGTCGCGCTTGCGGGTCAGGGCCAGGAAATGCGTCTTCAGGCCCTTGTCCGCGTCCAATTCGAAGAAGCGCCGGGCCACTTCCGCCTGTCCAGCCAGCTTTTCCAGTTGCCGGCCCAGTTCCTCGCGGATGTCGGAGACCCGGTCCAGGTTCTCGCGGGTGTCGCGCAAGCGGGACTCGGTTTCCTTGCGCCGCTCCTTGTATTTGGAGACACCCGCCGCCTCTTCCAGGAAACCGCGCAGTTCCTCGGGCTTGGCCTCGATGATGCGGGAGATCATGCCCTGCTCGATGATGGCGTAGGCATCGCCGCCCAAACCGGTGCCCAGGAACAGGTCCGCCATGTCCCGCTTGCGCACCTGGACGTTGTTGATGTGGTAGCTGGCGTCGCCGGTGCGGGTCAGGATGCGCTTGACCGAGATTTCCGCGTATTGGGACCACTGGCCCGCCGCCTTGCCGTCACTGTTGTCGAACAGCAATTCCACCGAGGCCCGGCTCGCGGGTTTGCGTCCGCTCGATCCGTTGAAGATCACGTCCTGCAGGGTGGCGCCGCGCAGTTCCCGCGCCTTGGACTCCCCCAGCACCCAGCGCACCGCGTCGATGACGTTGGACTTGCCGCAGCCGTTGGGACCGACGATGCCGGTGAGCTGGGCGGTGGCGGGAATGATCACCGGGTCCACGAAGGACTTGAAGCCGGCGATATGGATGTGTTTTAGGCGCAAGGCGTGGAAAAGAAGCGAATGGTCTGGCGTTTATAATGCGTCGCGCATTCTAACTTTTAAGCACCGTTCCATGCCCAGCCAAGCCAGCAAATCCCTGGAAACCTTCGACAATCCCCAGCCCGGCCGGGATTACCACATCCACATCGAGATTCCCGAATTCACCTGCCTGTGCCCGAAGACCGGCCAGCCGGACTTCGCCACCCTGTTCCTGGACTACATCCCGGATCTGCGCTGCGTGGAGCTGAAAAGCCTGAAGCTCTACATCTGGTCGTTCCGGGAGGAAGGCCACTTCCACGAGGATGTCACCAACCGCATCCTGGACGATCTGGCGGACGCCACCGATCCGCGCTTCATGCGCCTGACCAGCAAGTTTTACGTGCGCGGCGGCATTTTCACCAACGTGGAGGCGGAACACCGCAAACCGGGATGGGAACCGGCGTCGCGAGTGGAATTGGCCCGGTTCGCGGGGAATTCGAACACGCGGGGTTGAGGTTGCGGATTCTGGCGCGGGAAATTGCCGGGAATCTTGGAAATAAGGCCCTCGCCAAGCGCGACGGCTCCCCTCCCTCGCCCTCCCCCGCAAGCGGGATGACTTACGCGAAGATCAGTCGGTACTCGTCCGTTGCCGCAACCAGGCAACGAAAGCCTCCGCCTCCAGCGGCCGGCTGATGTAATAGCCCTGGCCCAGCGAGCAGCCCCGCTCGCGCAGGAACTCCAATTGCTCCAGTTCCTCCACGCCCTCGGCGAGGGATTCCAGGCCCAGCAGCCTGGCGAGCCCCACCACTGCTTCGGAAATGACACTGCCGTTGGCGTCGCGGCCGATCTCGCCGACGAAACCCTGGTCGATCTTGAGCCGGTCCAGGGGAAATCGTTTCAGACTGGACAGCGAGGAATAGCCAGTACCGAAATCGTCGATGGCGATACTGACGCCGATGGCCCGCAGCCGTTCCAGCGTGAGGCGCGCCGCCTCCGGATCCTCCGCCATGGCGGTTTCCGTCAATTCCAGCTCCAGCCGCCCGCCACCCAAACCGTGCCGTTCCAGCACATCCTCGACGATGGCGTGCAAAGCGCCGCTGCGGATCTGGCGCGCGGACAGATTGACCGCCATGCGCAAGGGCGGCAGTCCCATGTCGTCCCAGACCTTGAGCTGGCGGCAGGCCTCCCGCAGCACCCATTCGCCGAGAGGAATGATCAGGGAGCCGGATTCAGCGGTGGGGATGAAGCTGTCCGGCATCACCAGGCCCCGGTGCGGATGGCGCCAGCGCACCAGCGCCTCGACGCCGACCACCTTGCCGCCATCCAGCTCGATCTGGGGTTGGTAGGCCAGGAACAACTCGCCCCGCTCCAGGGCGTGGTTCAGGTCGGCCTCGACCCGGAAGCGCTCCGCCACTTCCTCGTTCATCGCCTGGTCGAAGAAGCGGTAGTGGCCCCGGCCGCCGGCCTTGGCCTTGTACATGGCGATATCGGCGTTCTTCACCAAGCTATCCACGTCCTCCCCGTTATCGGGAAAGATGGCGATGCCGATGCTGGCTTTCACCACCGTGTCCTGGTCGCCGACGGGCATGCGTTCCAGCAGGGATTCGGCGATGCGCTCGGCGGTGCGTGCCGCGCCGCCGGCCTGATCGACGCCCTCCAGAAGAATCAGGAATTCGTCGCCGCCGAAGCGGCCGCACAAGTCCTCCTCCCGCAGTACCTGGCGCAGGCGGCCGGAAAAGCCGCGCAGCAGGTTGTCCCCCGCGCCATGGCCGAAGGTGTCGTTGACCACCTTGAAATCGTCCAGGTCCGCCAGTAGCAGCGCGCAGCGTTCGCCCAGCCGGTGGGCGCGGCTCAAGGCGTGCTCCGCGCGGGCGCGGAACTCGCCGCGGTTGAGCAGCCCGGTCAGTTCGTCGTAGGTGGCCAGATAGTGCAGGCGGGCCCGCTCGCAGCCCAGTTCGGCGTAGGCATAGGCGTGCTCCAGCACCGAGGGCAGCTTGTCCAGATAGCCCACATCCTTGATCAGGTAATCGCTGACGCCAAGGCGCAGGGCCGCCGCCGCCGCCTCCTCGGAGCCGCGTCCGGTCACCAGGACGATGGGTAAATCGATGGAATGGTCGTGGCGCAGCGACTTGATGAGTTCCAGCGCGTCCATGCCGGCCAGGCGGTAATCCAACAACAACACCTGATAATTGTCCTTCGCGTGCTCCTCCTCCAGCCGCTCCAGCACACCCAGGGCGCCGGGCACCACTTCCAGGCGGATATGGGGCGCATGGCGAGCGAAATACATGCGCGTCAGCTCGGCATCGTTGCTGTTGTGCTCGGCGTAAAGCACGCCCAGCAGGCGGGAGCGGCGGCAATGCTCCTGCTGGAAACGCGCGCGCGCATGCCTCAGGGTGCCGGGCAAGCGTTCCAGATAGTCGGACCGTTTCACCAGATAGTCATCCGCCTGCAATTTCAGCGCCTTGATCACGCTCTGCTCGTCACCGGAACCGGTCATCAGGACCACCGCCGTGGGCTGTTGACGGGCGCGGATGTCCGCGAGGATTTCCAGTCCGTCGCCGTCCGGCAGGCGCATGTCCAGCAGGGCCAGTTCGAAGGCGGGCTCGCCGGCCAGCAGCCTTCTCGCGCTCGCCAGATCGCGGGCGACCTCCACCTGGATTTCCGGCATGGCCCGGCTCAGCGCGCGAAGAGTCAATTCGGCGTCGGTGGCGTCGTCTTCCAGGTAGAGCAGTCTCATGGCTTGTCCAGGCACTTGTTGAGCACGCCCCAATACAGCTCGATCTGGGCGACGACCTCCATGAAGTTGTCGAAACTGACCGGCTTCACAATGTAGGAATTGGCGCCCAAACGGTAGGCGCTGCGCATGTCGCTATCCTCGGACGAGGTGGTGAGCACCACCACCGGAATACTACGCAAGCGCGGGTGTTCCTTGATCCGGCGCAGAATGTCCAATCCGTCCACCATGGGAAGTTTCAGATCCAGCAGCACCAGCAGGGGCGGCAGTTCCCCCTGTTCCCAGGCTTCGACCCGCCGCATCGCCTCCTCGCCGTCCCGCGCTACTTCCACTGGATTGGCCAGATGGCGCTTGGCGAAGGCGCGCAGGGTCAACTCCACGTCCATGGGGTTGTCTTCCACCAGGAGGATGGGCCGCATGGGGTTCATGCCGGCAACGCCAGAAAGAAGGTGGCGCCGGCGCCGGGCGCGCTTTCCGCCCAGACCCGGCCGCCCATGCGCGCGATGGCCTTGCGCACGATGGCCAGCCCGACGCCCGTGCCGGGAAAATCCTCGGCCCGGTGCAGGCGCTGGAAGATATCGAAGATGCGGTCGTGATATTTCATGTCGAATCCACATCCATTGTCGGTCACGCTCACCGTGACCTCTCCCTGCGATTGTCCCGCCTTGATGACGATGCACGGCGGACTGGCATCGCGGCTGAACTTGAGGGCGTTGTCCACCAGATTGCGCGCCGCCTGCACCAGGGCGTCCGCGTCCGCCTGGACCGTGAGATCGCCCACCTCCGTCGCCACCTCGGCGCCGCATTCCGCGAGTTCGATTTCCAGCTCCGCCAGGACGCGCTCGAACACCCGCGCCAGCGGCACCCGCATGCTATTCAGTTCGCGCCGCTCCAGCCGGGAGTAGGCCAACAGGTCGTCGATGAGCCGGTTCATGCGCTCGGAGGCGGAACGGATATTGTCCAAAAAACGGCGTCCCTCGTCGGGCAGCGCGTCGTGGTAATCCTCCAGGAGCAACCGGCTGTAACCGTCGATGCCACGCAGGGGCGCCTTCAGGTCGTGGGAGACGGAATAGGCGAAGGCTTCCAGGTGCTGGTTCACCTCGGCGAGTTTCGCCGTGCGCTCCGCCACCCTTGCCTCCAGTTCCGCGTTGAGCCGTTCCAGATCGAGCTGGGCGCGCACCCGGTCGTTGATGTCGCCGATGAAGCCTTCCCGGGCGATGAGCCAGCCGGCCTCGTTGTAGATGCCGCGCCCTTTCGACCAGACCCAGAGTTCCTCGCCGTCGGCCCGGATGATGCGGTACTCCACCTTGAAGGAGCGGTATTCGGCCAGCGCCATATCCACGTCCGCCATCACCCGCTCCCGGTCATCCGGATGGATGACATCGTTGAAATCGGGTCTGGCCGCCATGAGCGCCTCGGCCGGGTAGCCGGTCAGCTCCAGGCAGCCGTCGCTGATGTACTCCATGGGCCAGCCCGGCTCGTTGCGGCGCCGGTAGGCCACGCCGGGCAGGTTGGCCACCAGGGTGGCGAGGAAACGCTCCCGCTCGCGCAGCGTCGCCTGGGCTTCCTTCCAGGGACGCAGATCGCGCGCCACCGTGGAGAGGTATTTGAGCCGGCCCATCTCATCCTTGTGGGCGATCAGCACCTGGGAGACGGGAAACGGCTTGCCATGCCGATCCTGGAATTCCGATTCCCCCGACCAGACGCCGTCGCGCAAAGCGGTGGGAATCGCGACCCGGTCCCGCTGCTGGCGCGCCCAATGCGGATAGAGATGGCCCACATCCCAATTTTCCAGGGAATCCTCCGGCGAGAGCCCCACCAGCCTGCGGCCGGCCAGGTTGATGTAGGTGGGCTTGCCGTCCGCGCCGGTGGTGCCGACGAAATCCGGCGTCGCCTCCAGAATCGAGGCCAGGCGCTGGTGATGGGTTTCCAATTCCCGGCGCTCGGCCGCCTCCATGGCCATGGCCGTCATATCCGCGAGGGAGGACGCGAAGCTGATCTCGCCGGGAATCCATTGCCGGGGCGGCCCCAACTGCTCATGGCAAAGCACGCCCACGGTACGCCCGAGGAACACGATGGGCGCATCCAGCATGGCGCCGATGCCCAGCGGTTCGAGGTAGTCCGCGTTCAACTCGCGGGTGCGCGGGTCGTCCCGGGCATGGTCGGCGGCGATCACCCGATCCTGGTCCAGGGCCGAGAAATACTCGGGGTAGCGGGCCCGTTCCACCACGGTGCCCGCAAGATGCTCGCCGCTGGCGAGATCGAACAGATCCTTGCACTCGATGCGTTGCCGATGCGCATCCAACAGCCAGATGCCCACCCGGCTCACCTCCAGCACCCGGGCCGCCGTCTCGGTGATGAGCCGGAAGGCATCCTTTGGCGAGGCATAGGCAAGCACCCCGCCCCGGGCCAGGCGGGAAAGCGCCTCGTGGAAACGGTTCTGGTCGCGGCCGAACAAGCTGTCTGTCTGGTCGCGGATGGAAAGGCGCACGCCCAGCAAGATCCCTTCCGGATTCCGCACGCCTTGCCAGGATGCCGCCGCCCAGGCCAGGGAACCGTCGGGACGGTGGATGCGCAAGGGCTGATCGTTGCCCGAACCGCCCTCCCGGGCGTCTTCGATGATGTGCTTGAGGATGCCCCGGTCCCGCGTATCCACCAAGGGCATCGGGTAGTCGTCCATGGCCAGGCATTCCTCGGGCGAGCGCCCGGTGATGCGTTCCACGGATGCATTGACCCAGGCGACGCGACCGTCGGGCGTGAGCCAACTCTCCCAATCGAAGGTGTGCTCCGCGATCAGGTGAAAATCGATCGATCCGCTGCTTCCTCCATCCATGGCCGCGTTTTGCCGTTTCTTGACTGTTTTTGTGACCTGGGACACTACGCTCCGACCCAAGGCGGGGTCAAGCCAGCCCTTTCCGCGGCGGCGCCAGGTCGATTCCGCGGCTCAACGCGGCGATGACCGGCCCTATGCGGCGGCCCGCTATTGGTTCAAGAGAAGAAGTAGTGATAACCGAGTACCGCCAAGCCCACTAGCGACAACACCAATATCAACTTTGCGGCAACCCGGTTGAACTCGTTGGAGGTCGCCGATTTGAACGCGGCATTGACGGCCGGGTTTTGTTCAAGAAAACGCTCCACCGCTTCTTTCGCATCCTTCAAGCCAAGCCCGGTGGTTTTCCGGGTCTGTTTGATGGCCTCGATCAAATGCCCGTTTTCCAGCGAGACAATCGCCAGGGGTGGAAGCTGGAAGGCACTCGGGGAGGCGCTGGATCCGCCGGACGGCGACATGGCGCGCGGGTCGCGCAGATAGGCATCGACAGCCTCTTTCGCCTCCGCGAGGCCGAGCCCGGTCTGCGCGCGGATGATTTTTATCGCTTCAACGATCCTGCCACACCGGGCGAGTTCGCCTGCTTCAGCCGGTATTTCTTGCGCGCGCTGGTTCATCGACATCGCCTCGGGGAAACTTGGGTCAGTACTGAAGTATCGATCCGGCACGGCCTGTTCGCGAGCCCAATCTTGCCGAGCCTGGCGCAGCACGGAAATCCCGCGACAGGCTCGGGCCGGACGCGGCTCATGTTCCATCCATGCCGGGCCGGCACGCCATCCCGGCTCGGATCAGCCTTCGAGGCTTGGCCGGCGCCGGTATGATGGCGGCCTCGCGGCGTCATGCCCCCGTCCGCATAACAACAAGACCCTTGCCGATGCACACACCGCTTCCCTTCCCATCCGCCCCACCCCTTCGCCGCTCCGCGCTGATGCCCGTCCTGCTGGGCGTCCTGCTGAATCTGCTGGCGCCGCAGCAAGGCGCCGCCGCGGCCGGCGCCGATCTGGTCGATTACGGCCGCCGGCTTTTCTTCCAGGAAACCTTCAACGGCAATGGCCGTACCTGCGGCACCTGCCACCCGGCCGAGAACAACTTCACACTCGACCCCGCCTACATCGCCAGTCTGCCCGACCGGCACCCCTTGTTCGTGGCCGAGTTCAATCCGGCGCTGAAAGCCGGCTTTGAAAACCCACGGCTGTTGCGGGAATTCGCGCTGATCCAGGAAAACCTGGACGGCTTTGACGACCTGGAACACCGCTTCGTCATGCGCTCGGTGCCGCACACCTTTGCCCTGCATACGTCGGTAAGCAGCCCGAACGGGCCGCGCACCGGCTGGTCCGGCGATGGCGCTCCGGGCGACGGCAGCCTGCGCGCCTTCGCCACCGGCGCGGTGATCCAGCACTACACCAAGACCCTGAATCGCATACCCGGCGTGGACTTTCGCCTTCCCACCGAGCACGAACTCGACGCCATCGAGGCCTTCATGCTCACCCTGGGCCGGCAACGGGACCTGAGCCTGCCCCTGCCGCTGAAGGGCAATCTGGCGCAGCGCGGCCAGGAAATCTTTCTCGACAACAACCTGGGCAAATGCAACCTATGCCACCAGAACGCCGGTGCCAACGCCAGCCTGGGCGGCACCAGCCTGGGCAACGCGAGCTTCGACACCGGCGTGGAAGCCATGCCGGAAACGCCCGCGCGCCGGAGCGGCGAATTGGTGCCCATCGACGACGGCTTCGGCACGCCGGGCAACGGCCAGTTCAACACGCCGCCCCTGGTCGAAGCCGCCGATACCCCGCCCTTCTTCCACAACAACTCGGTGCAAACTCTGGAAAGCGCGGTCGCCTTCTACAACAGCGACGCCTTCAACAACTCCCCCGCCGGGCGCGCGCTGGCCGGCCTCGACCCCAACGGCATCGGCATCAAGCTGGATGCCAGCCAGGTGGAGTCGGTGGCCGCTTTCCTGCGCGTGATCAACGCCCTGGAGAACATCCGCCAGAGCCGCGCTCTGCTGCAAACGGCCACGGGTTCCAATCTGTTCGATTTCCAGGGCGTCGCGGCAACTCTAAGCCAGGCCAACAAGGAGATGGACGACGCCATTCGCGTACTCCGCGAAGCCGGTTTGCATCCCCAAGCCGTAAAGCACCTCCAAGCCGCGCGCCGATCTACCCAATGGAGCGGTTTCTTCTACTTCCTAGGCGCCTCGCTCGCCAACCGGGCCATGATGGATCTGGACCAGGCACGAGCGGACTTGCTGGCCGACACCCCGCCCCAGACGCGCGTAATGCAATGAAGACCGCAATGGAGATCGCAATGATGACCAAGCCCTTGCCGCGCCGCGCCGCACTGGCCGCCTGTCTAACCGTCTTGCTGGCAAGCGCCGGCGTGGCCCATGCCCAGAAAGCGGCGGAGCAGTTCATCCCGCTCGGACAATCCCCCGGACTCTCCGGCCAAAGCACGCTGATAGGCGTCATTCAAAGGATGGACTCGGCAAACGGCAGGCTCACCCTCATGCTGGGCGAAGGACAAAGCCACACCCTTGCCATCACCCATGCCACCCGCATCTGGGTGGACCGCAGCACGCAAAGACAACCCACTTTGCCCGGTAGCCCGCAAGACCTGGTGGCCGGACGCAGGCTGGAAGCCAAGCCGGATGCGAAAAATCCGGGTCAAGCGGAATGGGTCAAGGTGGAACCGAACACACCCTGAGGCAAGGCAGCTTGACGCCATCGATGGCGAACATCGTGCCGCAAGCGGCTTCGATCTCGCGGCTGGAAAGGATGCTGCGACTGTCGGCGAGGAGGAGCATCAAAGTTCTCACCTTGGGCATGGAAATAGCAGGCGCACATGTTCAGGGCCTAACGTTGAAAATCACCGGACGAAGGCAAGCGCAGCTTGCCGAAGGTCCGGTGGATTGTGATGTTAGGCATTGGTTTCTGTCTCTTTTTTGGTTGGGTACACCGATAGACATAGAGAAATGCCGGCCTGACCTGCCAAGGACAACAATGCAGGTGGAAATGTGAATGAGGACCAACCCGGTGGATATATTTCAGCCCCAAAATCAAGGACCAACCACTCAACACCGGGGAACGAACTCAGGCGCTTTAGGTTTTCAAGGTTGGTTTGAAGGAACGAAATCACATCTTCGATTTGCTGCGGCAATTCGGAGAAGTCAGCTTCGCTGGCCACAATTCGAATACCCGAGGATTCATTGATTTTTTCGTTTGTGGTGCTGTTCGGGAAGCGTCTCTCACCCTTGCGCCACATGGAATGAACGAGGAGCGGGATGCTAGCGATGAAGCTGTCCACATTGAAATTTCCGCCGCTGGCTCGGAGCATACAACTCATAAATGCCTAACGACGCTGTAGAAAAACCCGTTTCCAATCTCCCCAGCCATCCCCTGCGGTGATTTTTGCAAAGCCGAGTCGGCTCGGGTTTGAACCGGATGAATTCAGTCTATTCAAGTGCTCTACCCTCCTGATTCGTCTGAT
>JBGAFI010000008.1:0-207231 GCA_044227325.1 Thiobacillaceae bacterium
AATTTCGGAGAAGAAAAATGAGCGCAAATTCGACCTTCCAAAATGCCCCAGGATCGACGATCTCGGTGCGGGGAAGGGTCGACGTACCCCTGTATTCACCCCTCAACCGAAAGGTGGGGGTTTTTCTACAGCCTCGTTAGGCGTCACAGGAACCAGCGGATGCGTTGCCTCTTCTGCAAGATGGACTCAACCGACTCCAAGAGCGTCGAGCATGTCGTCCCTGAAAGCCTTTGGAACAAAAAGCATGTTCTTCCCAAAGGTGTCGTCTGCGATCCCTGCAACAACTACTTCGCACGCGAAGTGGAGAAACCGTTCTTGGACTCGCCGGCGATCTCCCAGTTGAGGTTCACGCAAGTGATTCCAAACAAGCGCGGCCGAGTTCCTCCCAGTGAGGCGATGCTTCTGCCCGGGTTTCCCGTTCTCGCCCACCGTGAAACCTCAGCCCCTTACACCCTATCTCTTGACGTCCCATCCGACGCCTTCAAGCATCTAGCCAGTAGTTCAACAGGCACACTGATTCTTCCAACTACTGGAGCTCCGCCGAAGGACAGGGTTGTTTCACGGTTTCTGGCCAAGATGGCGGTCGAGGCAATGGCCCTGAAACTACTAGAGCATCCCGAGGGTCTTTCGTATCTCGTAGAAGAGACTCAACTGGACCCCATCCGGAACTTCGCTCGTCGCGGACAGCCCCAAGAGTGGCCTCATCACGCTCGTCGCATCTACGACGCCGAGCGAAGACTTCCCGACCTGGACGGACAGTCATATCAGACTGTTCATGAATTCGACTTCCTGGTGACCGAGCAGCAGGAGTGGTACTTTGTTTTCGCTCTCTTTGGACTTGAACTCACCATCAACGTTGGTGGCCCTGATATCGACGGGTACATCAAGTGGCTTGCAGAGCATGCTGATGCCAGCCCACTCTACTCCGGGAAGAACGCGAAGTGACACCTCTCAAGTCGCTCACCCTAAGTGATTGTTTATAAATGAACTGTCCTGAGCGACTTTCGGGCGATTTTCGGCTTCAGCCCGATTACTCCGCTAACCTTCGCTCGAGCCGACCCGTTCCGGCGAGGCCCACTGGCCGCGAAACGGTGTTGTCTATCGTCCATTTCGCGGCCAGTGGGCCTCGCCTCCACGGTTGGCTCAGCTCAAACGTTGGGCGTCATGAGCACCGGTCCTCAAGTAACCTTTACCTCTGACTTCTTCAAACCCATCGCGGGCGAAGAAGCAGAAACCAATCCCGGGCGCTTCGGCAAGGCACTGGCTCAGTGGCTTGCCGAACAGCTCAAGGCGCGCGGAGTGTCTGTTGAGGGGGTTATCCCTGAAGATTTCGGGTGGGTGGTCATGCTCTCGCGCAAGCCATTCATGCTTTGGCTTGGTTGTGGCAACACTGATGGCAGCACAACCGAATGGACAGTATTTCCCGTTGCCGAGTTTTCAACGCTTCAGCGTCTATTCAAGCGCGTCGACCCGTCACCCGAGATCGAAAACCTACGAACCATTCTTGCCGACCTTGTTCCTTCAATTCCAGGGGTAACCAATGTCGTCTGGGACTGAATGCCGCCCAACCCGTCGGTCGAGAGGGACCGCCGGCAAGCTGCGCTTGCCGGTGCCCTCCGCGCTTCGCGCTCCGGCGGCCCCTCACCTTCAACGTTGAGATTGGCTGGTGGACATAACAAACAAGGTCTCAAATGAAGACTCCACCGTCGAAAGACGACCAGATTCTGGCGCTGCTCACTGGAAGAGCCGTCCGCTTCGTTCAAGAACGCTCCGGAAAGTCGACTCTGTCTGGGACCGACTATCAGGAGCACTTCACTGTCGATCGACACGACGTTCGCGAATATGTCGAGGCCCACGGTGTTCCGATAGGCGCATGGAGCAGTTCTGCCGCGAGCGCCGATGGTCTGTATTTGATCGAACGGGGCGGTGGATATGCAACGTACTATCAAGAGCGAGGCATACCGTCGGGCGAATCCATTCACACCACAAGAGCCCAGGCGGAGATCGCTCTTGCAGACTTGCTGCTTAACGCAAGCGGAACCGGACTCTTCACAGCAGGTGGCGATCGGCGAGCACGGAAGAGGACGCATTGGTGGACGCGGCTGCTGAATCCGCCGTTCAGCGGGTGACTTGTCCGAGGCCCGGCTCGTCGCTGAAGCGGAGCGCCAACGGCAGGGCTGCTTGGCGTGCGGCCACCTTGGTCCACGTTCCGCCACCGTCACCCGGTTAGCGCTGCGTTGGCCTTTTCCGGGCCGGTAAAGGTTCACGAAATCAATAACCCAACCATATTCAACACCAAAGGGAGAACGGCAATGAATTCCACGCAAGGCTCGGAAACCTGGGCGACCATCCGTATCGTCAACAACCTCGCCGGTGCGGGGAATTACTTCGGCGTCAACGTTACGGACGACCAGATTTGGCTGTACCTGAACGCCGATCCGGGCGGACTGAGCTACATCAACCCGCAGGGCGCTCGCATCCAGCTCACGGCAGGCAGCCGGTGGGCGCAGCTCAGCCAGGTAAAGGACGGGAATCTCTACGCGTCCGCGGGCACGGGCAATGCGGCGCTGTATGCCGTGATCTATGCCGGCGGTTCGGCGCCCGCGAGCCCGCCGATGCCCGTGCCCAACCCGCCCAACGTGACCGACTACGCGTACGCGGCCCTCGAATGGGACTTTTCGGTGCCCGGTTACCAGAACGTCGACACGCAGAACATCGATCAGTTTTCGTTTACCACGACCCTCGCGGTCAAGGACCAGGACGGCACCGTCCAAGGCCGCGCGGGCTTCCTACCGGGCGCGACCAGCGAGCAGATTCTGGAAGCGATCCAGAAGGCTTATGGAACCGCCGCGTGCATCTATCCGAATCCGGCCGATTTCCCGCAGGAGGGTACCAACTGTGTGAACCCGACCAGCGCCACCAGTTGCTCGGGTTTGCCCAGCACCTACGAAACCGCTTCGGCGGCAAGCATGGGCCGCATGACCCAGCAAATTTCCGTCATGACCAATCTGGCGGGGCTGTCGCAACCGCCGTTCCGCTGGATCGGCTCGAGCAAGTCCGAGCTTCAGACCATACCCGGCACTTTCACCACGGTGCTGCAACTGTTCGGGCACAGCTTCAACGACTATCTCGCGGCCTTGTATGCGGGCAGTCCCAACGCCAACGGCGGCTACTATCTGGACTACAGCGGAAACGGCGGGTACTCGTTCTACATGACGGTGACGAAGGGTGCCAACGGCTACTACGGGATGACGATTTCCGGCATCCGAACCCAAACCGGGCAGACCACCGGAGGCCCCGTCGACAAGACCGCGGGGACCGTCCTGGCCGGCGAAATCACCCTCCTCGCCAACGGCGCGCCGCTGCTGAATACGCCGATAGGCTGCCCGGTTGCGGGCAACCCGGGGATGAACCAATACGGACTCTGGACCGACCGGGTGATCGGCACCGGCGCCACCCCCGACTGCAACGGCATCTTCGGCGCCGGTCCGGTGGTGACCACGACGATCGCCGACCACACCAGCGCCGCGAACCAGAGCCTGTTCGCAACCATCGTCGCCACCTTGTCCACGGCGATGAACTACGGCCTGATCACGCCGACCTGGCTGACCGACAACCCGACGCAGGGCACCAACTACTACTTCGCGAACACCGATCAGACCTCCGACGCCGTGCTGTTCCGGGCCGGCGCCGGCAACAGCGACCTGTGGAGCGCCACCCTCTGGCAGTTTCAGGATCTCTCCAAGATCGCCGGCTCGTTGTATAGCTCGCCCCTTTACATCAGCACGTTCGGCGACCGCTTCTCCAGCATGTCGCCCCAGATCGAGCCCGCGTGCCTGCAATCGCCCGGCTCGACCGTGATCTGGGTACTCGGTACCACGCCGACGAGCGCGGCTACGGCCATTGCCAACATGCAGGACGGAATCATCTTCAACGTTCAGGTGCTCGACCCGGGAAGCGGCTACGTCGATGCGCCCACCGTGTCCATCGAATCGCCGGGCAACGGCGGCATGACCGCGCAAGCCGTCGCCCGGATCGCCAACGGCGCGGTGAGCGAAGTCGTCATGACGAATTCGGGAAGCCAATACGGTTTTTCGCCGCAGGTGTCGTTCACGAGCGCGGTTTGATTCCCACAAAACGCAACCGCGCGAAGGAGGCGACACGGGCCGTCCGTGCCGCGCCTATCCGTCGTTCTGGCGCCTGCCCAACACCGCCGTATATTCGAAGATGCCGTCGGGATGGGGCACCTGCTTGTGGGGCGCTTCCGTCCAGTCCCACCTGTCCGCCCGGAACAGCGCGCGCATGTCCGCCAGGCCGCAGTGGAAGGGCGGACCGCCCGCGCGTCCGGTCTGCATGAACAGGGCGAACAGCAGTCCGCCGGGCTTGAGCCAGGCGTGCAAGCGACGCTCGTAGTCGGGCCAGTGGGCGGGGTCCAGGGCGCACAGGCAGGTCTGCTCGTAGACAGCGTCGAAGGGAATCTCCGGATGCCACGCCAGGGCGTCGGCGCAGACCAGCTCCGCGTCCAGGTCCGCCCGCTCCAGTTGTTCCCGGAGCAGCTTCAGCGCGGTGGGGGCGATGTCCAGCGCCGTGACCTGAAACCCGGCCGACGCCAGATCCAGCGCTTCGTGGCCGCGGCCGCAGCCGGGGATGAGCAGCCGCCCGGGGCGCAACAGGCCCGAGGCCAGCCATTCGCGCAGGGCGGGGCTGCTGCCGCCCCGGTCCCAGGGCGTGGTGTTGGCGCGGTATTTTTCTTCCCAGTGGCTCATGTTGCGGGCTTCGCGGTATCGGGCTTGCATCTTGGGGCTGGTGAGCAGCACCGACAAGCCGGGAGCCGCGCGGGCATCCAGGTTCTCCCCCGGGGACACGACCGGACCGCCGCCCTGGGGAACGACGGGTTCAAACCCATCCGGGCCGGATCGCGCGGCGCCGACAGGCTGGCGACTGCCTCGCGGGTTGCGGGTAAGCTTCCGGGCGTCCCGATTCCATCGCGAGGATCCATGGCCGCCCCACTCTTCCGTCTCCTGTGCCTGTTCCTGCTCGGGCTGCTGCTGACCCGGCCCGCCACCGCCTTCGATGCGCCCGCCTTCCAGGGCGACGTGCTGGACGAAGCGTCGCTGCTGAGCGATGCGGACAGGGAAATCCTGCGCGAGCGCATCCGCGCGCTGCGCGAGGACAGCGGCATCTGGGCGGCGGTGTACGTGGCGAAATCCTTGCAAGGAGATGCCATCGAGAGCGCGGCGGTGGCGACCTTCGAAAAATGGAGGCTGGGGCAGGCGGGCAAGGACAACGGCCTGCTGGTGCTGGTCGCGCCGGTGGAGCGGAAGATGCGCATCGAGGTGGGCTACGGGCTGGAGGGCTTCATCACCGACGCGTTCAGCAAGCGGATCATCGACGAGATCTACCAGCCCGCCTTCCGGGAACAACGCTACGCCGAGGGTCTGATGAGCGGCTTCGACGTGATGGCGAAGGCGGCGGCGGGCGAGGCCGCGTTGCCGGAAACCGCGCCGGTGCCGGACGAGGCGGTGTTGGATGTGGACTGGGGGGCATTCTTCCAGCGCTTCGCCCTCGCCGTCGGCGCGAATCTGGTGCCGCCCTCGCTGTTCGTGGCGGCCCGGCGTTACGGGCGCAAGAAGGGCCGTGCCGGCGCCATTTCCCCAGCCGGGGAAAGCAAGGGCCTGTTCATCCTGTTCGGCTTCTTCGGCGTGTTCTTCGGTCTGTTCTTCGCGGTATTCGGCTTCGCCTTCGCGTCCGATCCGGAGGCGCTGCCCGTGCTGATCGTCATGAACGGGATCTTCGCCGGCCTGTTCTTTCTGCCCTACGCGGCGCGGGCGCGGTGCTTCGTTTCCGCCTCGGCCTACCGGCACTGGCTGGCGCGGGAACGCCTGTTGCGCATGCGCAAGCGTTCGCCGGTGAAGCGCAGGATATTGGGGAAGTGGTTCGATCCGGCGGAGGTGACCACCGGCCTGGGCGGCATCAAGCCGGAGCCGCGCGCTTCCTCCGGCTCCTCCTTCGGCTCCAGCTCCAGCTCGTCCTCCTCGTCTGGCGGCGGGCGCTCCGGCGGCGGCGGCGCGTCGGGAAGCTGGTAGACGGGGTGGATCAGTTCGCGGCGGCGGCGTCCATGACTTCGCAGGCGGCCCGCCAGCAGGCGTCCAGGTTGTCTTCCACCAGTTTCACCGCTCTCGCGTCGAGGCGCCCTTCCCGCGTATGCGATTGCAGCAGTTCCAGGATTTCCCGCGCGGGCACCGAACTCCGATAGGGGCGGGTCTGGGCCATGGCCTGGAACACATCCGCGACCGCCAGCAGACGCGCCGGCCTGCTTAATTTGCCGGCGTCGAGCAGATAGGGATAGCCGCTGCCGTCCAGGGTTTCGTGGTGATAGGCGGCCCAGGCGGCCACGTCTTCCAGGCCGGGGATGCGGCGCAGGATCTGGTAGGTCTCGAAACTGTGGCGGTGCATGATCAGCCGCTCGGTGTCCGACAGCGGCCCGGGCTTGTCGAGGATTTCGTCGGGCACCTGGAGTTTGCCCAGGTCGTGCATGAGTCCGGCGATTTCCAGCTTGTCGCAGGTTTCCTCGTCCTGGCCGTCCAGCTCCCCCAGCAGACGGGCAAGGTTCGCCACCCCCAGGGAATGGGCGGCGGTGAAGGCGCTTTTCGCGTCCACCACGTGGGAGAACAACATGGCCATCTGGCGCAGTTCGGGGAAGTCGAGCTTGCGCGGCACGCCGTGATGCAGCATCTCGCCCAGGAAGTTCTGGATATGGCGCGGTTCCAGGATCAGCCAGAAGGCGTCGGAACGGGAAATCTCCAGGAAGGCGTCCACCAGGGTGGGGTCGAACATGTCGCCGCTGTAGTCGGCCAAGGTGTCGCGGATGGCCCGCTTGTGCAGCAGCAGGTCCGGCCCGTAGTGGGGCGCGGCCAGGGCGTCGGCCCGGTCCACCAGGAAGATCAGGTTGGCCTTGCGCGCCAGGGCGGGATCGACGCCCAGGCGGGGAAAATCGCGCCAATGGGTGTGGTGGTAGAGCACCGCGGGCGCGAGATGGGCCAGGTGGGAGAAACCGGACAGAAGCCGGCATCCCTCTTCGCAGTGGCCCTGGGAGCCGGACCAATCCATCTGTTCCACCAGGTTCTGGTGGACGGAGGTGGAGGAGACGCCGCAGTCGTGCAGCAGGCCGGTGTCGAACAACTCGTCCTGGGCGGCGGCGTCGAGTCCCATGCCGCGGGCCATTTCCACCGCCATCAGGCCGACCCGCTTGCCATGGTAGAAATCGTTCATGCCCACCAGGTCCAGCGCGTCGGACAAGGCGTATATCGCTTGGCGCAGGTCCACGTTCACTTGCATGGGATTTCCTAAAAAGGTGTGATCCCCTTCAAGAACGGCAGCCGCGTGGAGTTCTTGAACCCGGAACCTGGAAATGGCATTGGGGGCGTCGCCCTTGGCGCCGGGCCCGCTTTCCCGATTCTTGCTGATTCAGCGACCCACTAGGTGTTTAGTCCCATACGCGCCGGTCATATCCGCGCGCTACCATGGTCGGTACTTTCGTCCGGATTCTTCATGACCAAGCACATCGTCCAACTGCCGCGCAAGCTCATCTCCACCGTCGGCGCCGGTTTCGGCCTGGCGCTGGTGCTCATCGTGGCGCTGACCCTGGTGGGCCTGCACCAGCTCGCGGCGACCAACGCCCACCTGGAATCCATCGTCAAGGAAAACAGCGTGAAGACGCGCCTGGCCAACCAGATGCGCGACATCCTGCGCGACCGGGCGATTTCCATGCTGACCATCGTCGTGAGCAGCGACCCCTTCGAAAAAGACCAGGAGATGCTGCGTTTCTATGCCTTCGGTTCCGCCTATCAACAGGTGCGCCTGGAACTGGACCAGTTGATCGAGCGGCCCAAGGAGAAGGAGGTGCTCGCCGGCATCGACCGGCTGACCCGCGCGAACCAGCCGGTGATGGTGCATATCGTCGACCTGGCGGTGGAGGGCTACACCTTCCTGGCGTTCGAGGAACTCCAGAAGGAGGCCATCCCGCTGCAACGGGATCTGGTTAAACAGTTGGACAACCTGATCCTGATCCAGCGCGACATGACCTCCCTGGCCGCCGAGGCGGCGCGCGTCGACTACGGCCGCACCCGCTGGCTGATGATCGGCCTGGGCATCGTCGCCCTGCTGGTGGCGGGCCTGGTGGCGATCACGGTGATGCGCCGCACCGCGCGCCTGGCGGCGGCGAGCGAGCGGGAGCACACCAAGTTCCGCACCCTGTTCGAAACCAATACCGACGGCATCGTCATCCTGGACCAGCACGCCTTCACCGATTGCAATCCGGCCACCCTGGAAATGTTCCACATGAACCGGGTGGAGGACTTCCTGAAACGCCGTCCGGAAGACCTGGGCCTGGAAGATCAGCCCTGCGGCACGCCGCCCTACATCCTGGCCGAGCGCCACATCCGGGAGGCGGTGGAAAAAGGCCACGCGGTGTTCCACTGGACCGCCAAGCGCCCGGACGGCAGCGCCTTCCCCGCGGAGATCGCGCTGCACGCCATGACCCTGGACGGCAAGCCGGTGATCCAGGCCATCATGCGCGACGTGTCCTCCCAGAGGGAGGCGGAAGCCGCGCTGGAAGCCGCGCGCGACACCGCCCTGGCCGCCGCCGAGATGAAATCCCAGTTCGTGGCCAACGTGAGCCACGAAATCCGCACCCCCATGAACGGCATCATGGGCATGACCCAGTTGCTGCTGAGCAGCCCGCTCAACGCGCGCCAGAAGGAATATGCCCAGACCATCGCCCAGTCCGCCGAGGCGCTCATGGGCGTGATCAACGACCTGCTGGATTTTTCCAAGATCGAGGCGGGGCGGCTGACGCTGGAGAGCATCGATTTCAATCTGAACGGCCTGCTCAAGGACGTCCTGGAGCTCTACATCCCGCGCGCCGACGCGAAGAACCTCGCCCTGCGCCTGGAACGCGACGAGCATCTGCCCGCCTGGGTGCGCGGCGACCCGCTGCGGGTGCGCCAGATCCTGCTGAACCTGCTCGACAACGCCATCAAATTCACCCAGCAGGGCGAAGTGCGGCTGGTCGCGGAAACCGTGCCGGATCAGGCGGACCAGATACGGATTTCGGTCAAGGACACCGGCATCGGCATGAGCGAGGTTGCCCAGGGCCGCATCTTCAAGGCCTTCTCCCAGGCGGACGGTTCCGTCAGCCGCAAGTTCGGCGGCACCGGCCTGGGCCTGACCATCTGCCGGCAACTGGCCGAGCTGATGGGCGGCGAACTGACCCTGGACAGCGCGCCCGGAAAGGGCAGCGCGTTCCACCTCTGCCTGCCCATGCCGGCCAGCGAGGCGCCCGGACAGGATACGCGGGACGAGCAAACCCTCGTCACGCGCTTCCCCGACGTCACCGTGCTGGTCGCGGAGGACAACCCGGTCAACCAGAAGCTCATCCGCTTCATGCTGGAAAACCTGGGGATCAAGGTGAAATCGGCGGACGACGGCAGGATGGCCTACGACATGCTGGCGAAGACCCGCGTCGATCTGGTGCTGATGGACTGCCAGATGCCGGAATGGGACGGGCTCACCGCCTCGCGCGCGATCCGCGCCCGGGAAGCGGAGGAAAAACGCGGCCACCTGCCCATCGTCGCCCTCACCGCCAACGCCATGGTGGGCTACGCCGAGGTCTGCCGGGAGGCCGGCATGGACGACTACCTGACCAAGCCGATCCGCGAGGAGGAGCTGGCCGAGGCCCTGGCGCGCCAGTTGCCAGGCCGCGCGGTGGTGGAGAGCGCCCAAGGCCGGGAGGAGGAAGGCGAACCCGCCGCGCCCGACTCGCCCGCGCCCGACGCGCCCGCGCCGGAAACGGCGGCGAGCGGCTTCGACATCGTCAAGCTGCGCCGCGTCTGCCGAGGCGACGAGGCCCAGGTGGTCGAGATGCTGAGCCTGTTCGTCAGCAGCACGGAAAACCTGCTGGCGGACCTGGCCAAGGCGGTGGACAAGCGGGACAGCGCCCAATCCGCGCGGCAAGCGCACCAGATCAAGGGCGCCGCCGCCTATCTGGGCGCCGTGGAGATCGCGCGCCTGGCCGGCGAGACCGAGCTTCTGGCCAAGGTCCAGGACTGGCCCCAGTGCATCGACATGCTGGAGGATCTGGAGGCGGCCTTCATCGGCGCGCGCCTGGAAATCGAGGCGTTGCAGGAAGCCTGACGGCCGCTTTCTCTCGGTTTCCACCGCGTCATTCCGTCATCCCGGTGAAATCGGGATCGGCCCGCGCTGAGTTAAAATCGCCGCTTTCCAGAATTCAACCGGCGCTGCCATGCTCGACATCCAACTCCTCCGCAAAGACCTGGCCAACGTGGCCCAACGCCTGGCCAGCCGGGGCATCGCCCTGGATACCGGCCGCATCGAGGCGCTGGAAGCCGAGCGCAAGGAAATCCAGACCCGCACCCAGGAGCTCCAGGCGAAACGCAACCAGCTCTCCAAGCAGATCGGCATGGCCAAGGGCAAGGGCGAGGACTGCGCCGCGCTGATGGCCGAGGTTAGCGGCCTGGGCGACGAGCTGAAGGCCGGGGAAGAGCGCCTCGCGGGCATCCAGGATGACCTGTCCGCGCTGCTCATGACCATTCCCAACCTGCCCCACGAAAGCGTGCCGGTGGGCAAGGACGAGAAGGACAACGCGGAAGTGCGCCGCGTCGGCACGCCGCGCGCCTTCCCCTACCCGCCCCTGGACCACGTGGATCTGGGCGAGAACCTGGCCATGCTGGATTTCCCGGCGGCGGTGAAGATCGCCACCAGCCGCTTCTCCGTCATGCGCGGGCATCTGGCTCAATTGCACCGGGCGCTGGCCCAGTTCATGCTGAACACCCACACCCGGGAACACGGCTACGAGGAAGTCTACGTGCCCTACCTGGTGAACGCGGACTCCATGCGCGGCACCGGCCAGTTGCCCAAGTTCGAGGAAGACCTGTTCAAGCTCAGCAACGGCATGTACCTGATCCCCACCGCCGAGGTGCCGGTCACCAACCTCGTGCGCGACGAGATCCTGCCCGCCGAGAACCTGCCCATGAAGCTGGTGGCCCACACCCCCTGCTTCCGTTCCGAGGCCGGTTCCTACGGCAAGGACACCCGGGGCATGATCCGCCAGCACCAGTTCGACAAGGTGGAGATGGTGCAATTCGTGCGGCCGGAGGATTCCTACGCGGCCCTGGAGGAACTCACCGGCCACGCCGAGAACATCCTGAAGAAGCTGGAACTGCCCTACCGGGTGGTGGCCCTGTGCACCGGCGACCTGGGCTTCTCCTCGGCCAAGACCTACGACCTGGAGGTGTGGCTGCCGGCCCAGAACACCTATCGGGAAATCTCCTCCTGCTCCAACTTCGAGGCCTTCCAGGCGCGCCGCATGCAGGCCCGCTACCGGACCGAGAAGGACGGCAAGCCGGGCAAGCCGGAACTGCTGCACACCCTGAACGGCTCCGGCCTGGCGGTGGGACGCACCCTGGTGGCGGTGCTGGAGAATTACCAGAATCCGGACGGCAGCGTGACCATCCCCGAGGTGCTGCGCCCCTTCATGGGCGGGCTGGACCGCCTGTTGAAGGACTGAGGCGGCCGGCGCGGCGCTTCGGTCCGCTTCGGCCCGCTCAAGCCGGCATGCTCAAGCCGGCCCGTTCCCGCCGGACTCGGGCAGCCAGCGCTCCAGCAAGGCATACAACCCGTCCATCTTGAAGGGCTTGGTGAGGTAATCCACGAAGCCGGCGGCCAGGCCTCGCTCCCGGTCGCCCTTCATGGCGTTGGCGGTCACCGCGACCACCGGTATCCGGCTCAGGGCCTGGCGTTCCTTCATGGCCAGCAGGGCTTCGTAGCCATCCATGCCGGGCAGGTTGATGTCCAGCAGGATCAGGTCGGGGTGCTCCCGCTCCGCCACCTCCAGGCCTTCCTCGGCGCTGATCGCGGAAATCAGGCGCACGTCCCGGCGGCGCGACAAGGCCATTTCCATGAGCTTCAGGTTGACGGGATTGTCCTCGATATAAAGCACGGTCCCGGTCCGCGGCGACTCGACCTGGTCGCCGCTGTCGGCGTCCGTGGCCGACGCCCCTTCGATGCACGCCTCGATGCTGGCGGCGTCGGGCAAAGGCAGTTCGATCCAGAAGCGGCTGCCGACGCCGACCTCGCTGGCGACGCCGATATCGCCGCCCATCATGCGCGCCAGATGGCGGCTGATCACCAGGCCGATGCCGGTACCCTGGATGGCGCCGCGCTCGGCGCCGAGGCGCTCGAAGGGCGCGAACAGGCGCGCCAGACTCTCGGCGGACAGTCCCTTGCCGGTGTCGCGCACCGCGAGCCGCAGGCGCCCGCTCGCCGCGTCGACGGCGCATCCCACATGCAGGGTGCCGCGCATCCGGTTGTATTTGACGGCGTTGGAGATCAGGTTCAACAGCACCTGCTTCAGGCGCATGCGATCCGCGTGGACCGCGGTCCGGGCGCAGGAGGCATGGTCGAATTCGACCGAGATGGCCCGCTCCTTGGCCAACTGGAGCGCCAGGGCATGGCATTCGCGCAGCAAAGGCGCGATCGGCACCATCTCGTGGCCGATTTCCATGCGGCCCGCCTCGATCCGCGCCAGATCGAGCAGGTCGCCGATCAATTCCAGCAGATGCTGGCCGGCTCCCTCGATTTCCCGGGCCAGATCCCGGGTATCCGCCGGCAGTTGGGAGTCGGAGGCGACCAACTGGGAGAAACCCAGGATGGCATTCAGGGGCGTGCGCAATTCGTGGCTCATGCTGGCCAGGAACTCGGACTTGGCGCGGCTCGCGCCTTCCGCCCTTTCCTTCTCGGTCTTCAGATCGGCGAGGATGCGCTCCTGCCGGGACTGGGCCCGGTGCGCGGCGATGATGGCGGCGTAGCTGGCGTTGAACGGCGCGAGCAGGGACAGCAGCTCGAGATCGTAGGGCTCGGCGCGATTGGCCAAGCCGTAGAGGCCGACCAGTTCCTCGCCGTAGTAGACCGGCATGCCCAGGAAGCGCTTCAGCGGCGGATGTCCGGGTGGCAGGCCGCCGCTCCTCGGATCGTTTTTCGGGTCGTCGCTGAGGACCATCTCGCCCGTGGTCATGACCGCGCCGAACAAGGTGTCCAGGTTGCGGAATTCCATGCCGTCCGCCCGGTAGCTATCGAACAGGCGTTGGGTTTCCTCGTTCCAGGCGATGTTGGTCATGCCGTGGGATTTGAGATAGCGCGCGCCATTCTCGTCGCGCAGCACCTCGCCGATGAAGCCGTATTCGCTGCCCGTCACGTTCAACAGGCCGCTGAGCAGGAAATCCGCGGTGGCCTTGAGATCACGGGTGTTGACGAAGTGCTCCATGCCTTGGCGCACGAGGGAAAGCACGCGGGCCTGGTTCAGCAGCGTGTCCTCCAGGCGCTTGCGCGCGGAGATATCGCTCACCAGCGCGAAGCCGCCGTCGGCCTCGCCGTTCTCCCGCGCCAGGGGCGCGGCGTTGACCGTGCAGGCGACCCGCTTCCCGTCCGGCCAGAGCAGTTCCATGTCGTCCCGCGCGCTATGGCCGGCGAACACGCCGGCCAGCATTTTCTCGCAAACGGCCAGGCTGCTCGCGTCGACATATTCCCGTGGCTCATGGCCGAGCACCCCCTCGATGTCGCGCCCGAGAATGTTCGCCATGGCGGGGTTGAGTTCGATGATCCGCCCCTGCGGGTCGAAGCGCATGAAGCCTTCTTCCGTGGTGCGCAGGATGCTGCTGGTGGTGGCTTCCCGCTTGCGCAGCCGGTCGCGCTGGCGCACCCGGTCCAACAGGCTGCCGCACACGTCGGCCAACTCCCCGACCGCCATGCGTTCCAGTTTTCCCGGCGCGCGGGCGTCCCGGTAGAAAACCGTGAAGGTGCCCAGCATGCCGCCTTCCGGCGAACGGACCGGGTGGGACCAGCAGGCGCGCATTTGCGCCGAGCGGGCGACATCCCGGTATTTCACCATGCAGGCGTGCTTGCTGGCGTCGTCCACCACCACCACCTCGCCCCGGGTGATCGCTTCCACGCAACAGCCCGGATCGGTCGCCAGGGAGAGCTTCGCCATGGCCTGGCGCAGTTCGGCAGGCAGATTGGGCGCGGCGTACTGGCGCAGGAATTCCTTCTTCTCGTCGAGCAGGTGGATGACGCAGGCCGCGCCGGGCAACAGCCGCTCGGTATGGCGCACGATGCCGTCCAGCAGCGCGGGCAGGTCGTCGCCGGCCTGGGCGGCGATGGCGGCGCGCGCCTCCATCAGCTCGCGGCGGAAGCGCTGCTCGGTGATATCCGTGCGGATCGAGTAGTACTGGTAGGGCACACCGAGGGAATCCAGGAAGGGCACGATGGTGGCCTTGACCCAGTAGAAGCTGCCGTCGCCGCGCCGGTTCTTGAGCTCGCCGCGCCATACCCGGCCCGAGGCGATGATCTCCCACATTTCCCGATAGAACGCTTCATCGTGCTCGCCGGATTTGACGATGCGGTGGTCGCGGCCCAGCAATTCGTTCAGGGTATAGCCGCTGATGTCGCAGAACTGCTGGTTGGCGAAGATGATGCGCCCCTGGGCGTCGGCCATGCTGACGATGGCATGCTGGTCCACGGCGAAACGGAAGCGCTCGAGCTGATCCACCAGATCGATGCGCATGAGGGATAGATGGTTCTGGTGCCGGTGCCGGCGCGCGCGGGAGACCACGGAGGCGACCAGCAGCTTCGCGTCGACGGGTTTGGTGAGGAAATCCTCGCCCCCCGCGACCCGGGCCGCCACGCGCCGATCCTGATCGTCCCAGGCGGTCAGGTAGATGACCGGGATGTGGGCGTAGCGGTCCTTCTGGCGCAGCAGGGTGACCAGTTCCGTGCCCTTGCAGACCGGCATCTCGATGTCCACGAGCAGCACGTCCGGGTCGAATTCGGCGACGAAATCCAGCACCACCAGCGGATCGGACAGGCCCACCACCTGGATGCCGTCGGCTTCCAGCAGGCTGGCGACATAGTCCAGCGTGCTTTTTTCGTCGTCCACCAGCATGACCCGATAGGGCCGCTCCGGCTTCCAGGCCACATTTTCCAGGACATCCTGAAGCCGCGGCTTGGTGACCGGCTTTTCCAGGAACAGGTCCATGCCCGCGCGCAAGGTGGCCAACTGGTTGACGAAGCTCTGGCCGTCGGTCACCCCGAGGAACACGATATCGCTCCGCCCGGCGCAATCCGCCCGCAAGCGGTGGAAATCCGCGATGGCGGCTTCCGACGCCAAGCCATCCATGTTCACCAGCACCACGCAGGAATAGCCTTCCGCGCGCAGCCACTCGGCCAGGCTGCCGGCATCCTCGGCGACGTATTCGATATCCAGCCCGGCCCAATCCAACTCGGAAAGCATGCCGTCCCCGCAACGCTCGCCGTCGAGAAGGGCCAGCACCCATCCCTTTGGCAGCAGGGGCCTTTCCGCCACGGCGCCGGATTGGCCTTGATGGACCTCGAGGATGACCAGGGGGGCGAGCAATTCGCGCAAGCTGTGTTCGGCGGGCTTATCAGAACCGGAAATCAGGGGCTGGAGCCCGATCAGCACGGTCTCGGCCGCGCGCTTCACGTCCAGCCAGGCCAGGGCTTCCGCGGCCGACACGCAATGGGACAGGAGATGGACCAGACGCACCGCGCGCAGCCGGTCCCACCCCTCTTCCACCAGCTTTCTGGCCAGATCCAGACTGTCCCGCTGTATCTGTGACCAATCCATGGGAGCCTGGGGAGCGGGAGACTGGCCGGACCTATCCGTTTTCATATTCGAGTGGGAAATGACCGTGGTTTTTTATCGGCGAAAGGACTGGAAACTTGAACCAGCCCGGGGCGCCGGCGGCCGCGAACGGGCCACGGATCGGGCCGCGGATCCGCTCAGTTGAAACGCAATCCGCCGTGGTAGGGTTTCTCGTATTTGAGCAGGATGTCGTAGTAGATCCGCACGTTCTCCGCGAACGCCCGCGCCTCGCCGCCGCGCGCGAAGCCGTAGCTCAGGCTTCCCGCGTACTCGGATCTCGTCAACAGGGGCAACACGGCCTTCATGTCGCGCCACGAATCCGGATTCTTGCCCAGTTTCCTGGCCAGGGAGCGGGCATCGTTGAGATGGCCCTGCCCCACGTTGTAGGCGGCCAGGGCGAGCCAGGTCCGGTCTGGCTCGGGAACGCGGTCGGGCAAGCGGGATTTCAGCAGCACCACGTAGCGCGCGCCGCCCATGACGCTCTCGCGCGCATCCAGACGGTCCTTGACGCCCAGGTGGTCGGCGGTGTCCTCGGTCAGCATCATGAGACCGCGCACGCCGGTGGAGGAGACCGCGTGGGAATCCCACTGGGACTCCTGATAGGCGACGGCGGCGAGCAGGCGCCAGTCGAGGCCGGTCTCGATCTGCGCGTCCTGGAAATACTGGCGCAGACCCCGCAACAGGGTGCCGCGCTTTTCCAGCACGCCGAGCACGTCGGCTTCCTGCAGCCGGTTCACGTGGCCGTAATAGCGTTCCCGCAGCAGCGCCAGGCCGCCGCTCCGTTCCATGTCCCTGAAAAACTCCACCACCCGGCGATTGAAGGCCACGCTCATGCCGGCGCCGATCACCCAGGCCTGGGGCTGGGCGCTTTCCAGCACGAAGGCGGGACGCAGGTTGGGCAGGTAGTTGCGCGCCACATCCAGGCTGTCGGAATCCACCACCGTGCAATCGGAGAGCCCGATATCCACCCGCTCCAGCAACTCTTCCGAACCCGGTGTGGGAACCTCCACCCACTTCAGGTCCGGCAAGCCGCGCTGATGCAGTTTGAACCGCTCCGCGTGGCTGCTGCCCGCCACCACTTCCACGCGCAGCCCGACCAGATCCTCCAGCCTGCGCGGCAAATGGTCGATCTTGCGGCACACCACCCATTCCTTCACCTGGCCGTAGTTGGGACCGAAATGCAAGCGGTTGCGCCGCTCGTCGCTGGCGGTCAGGCCGGCCGCCGCCAGATGGGCCTGGCGCGACTCCATGATCTCGAACAGCTCGTCCAGGCTGTTCGCCTGCAGGAAACGGGTTTTCCAGCCCTGCTTGCGGGCGAAGGCGGTCACCAGGTCGTACTCGAAGCCCGACGGCTGGTCCTCCGTGTCCAGGAAATAGGTCGTGGGGCTGTTGCGCGTCACCACCACCAGTTCGCCGGAGAGTTCCGGCGCCGGCACCGGGGCGGGTACGCACCCGGCCAGGGCGACGAGCGCGAACAAGGAAAGCACGCCCTTACTGATCAGGCCAAAACCGTGCTCCAAGCAGGTCATGTTTTGTTATGTCGGCTTCTGAATACGGGTAGAATGCCGCCCTTTCCCGCCCATGACCAGCCCTGGCGGGAATATCCGCGGAAAGGTGGCAGAGTGGTCGAATGCGCCGGACTCGAAATCCGGTATAGGGCTTGCCCTATCGGGGGTTCGAATCCCCCCCTTTCCGCCAGTCATTGCGGCTCCCACGCTTAATCCACGCAGCCGATCCATTCGACCAGATGGTAGCGTTCCGGTAGCAGCCGCCAGACCGCGTATCGGCGCGGCCGCGCCGGACACAGGCCGGCGCATTCGTGATCCTCGATCTCCAGTTCGCCGTCTTGCCAATAGCGCGCCAGCAGCGTGTCCAGCGACTCGGCGCAGGGCAGTTCCAGGCTCCCCTGGCGATCCGGCGCGCGCGCCGTGGAGGCCAGATCGTGCCAGCTTGCCCAGGCGCGCCCGGCCAGGGCCGGGGCGAGGCCGTCCAGCCAGGCCCGGTGGTCGAACCCGGGCCGCGCCCCCACCGGATGTTGGCCCAACAGGTTGCAGAACAGAAACGCGGCATCGGGATAGGTTTCGGCGAGCCGTGCAAACCCTGCCGGCGCGGCCAGCCAGTTCGCCTCCGCGAAGCCGAAACGCAGCTACGGGAAGCGCCGCGCCAGGATGTATCTGGCCACCGGATCCGGCTCCAGCGCGGTGATTTCGGGGAAGCGTTCCAGGAACTGGCGCGTCTGGGCATAGCCGCCGCTGGGCCCGATCAGGACCAGGTGTCGCGCGTCCGGCCGCCAATCGGTCTGCCAGCGCCGCACCTGTGCCAGGAACGGCGCCCACAGCGTGCGCCGCCAGCGCCAGGCGCGCAGGTGGTAGAGCAGGCCGCCGCTGGCATGCAGGATCGGCATGCGGCGGGGCTCAGCCGCCGAAGACGAGCTTCGCCACGTCCTTGTAGTGCTTGACGAAGCTGACCGACAGGCCCGTTTTCACATAGTCCGGCAGCCGGTCGAAATCCGCCTGGTTGGCCTGGGGCAGGATCAGTTCATGCACGCCCACCCGCTTCGCGGCGATGACCTTTTCCCGGATGCCGCCCACCGGCAGCACCTGGCCGGTCAGGGTCAGCTCGCCGGTCATGGCCAGGGGCCGGCCGATCTTCTCGTTGCGCGCAAGACTCAATAGCGCGGTGGCCATGGTGATGCCGGCGGAAGGTCCATCCTTGGGCGTGGCGCCTTCCGGCACGTGCAGGTGCACGAAAGCCTCGTCGAAGAATTTCGGGTCGGCCCGGTAGGGCTTGAGGTGGCTGGAGATGTAGCTGTAGGCGATCTCGGCGGATTCCTTCATCACCTCGCCCAGCTTGCCGGTGAGCTTGAAGCCCCGGTTCAGGGTGTGCACCTTGGTGGCCTCGATGGTCAGCGTCGCGCCACCCAGGGCGGTCCAGGCCAGGCCGGTGACCACGCCGACGCCGGTCATGGGCCGGTCCGGCACATAGGGGGGATCGGTGAGGAAGGTTTCCAGGTTGTCGGCGTTGACATGGAGCCGCTCCGCTTCCTTGCGCACGATCTTCACCACCGACTTGCGGATGACCTTGCCCAGATTCATCTCCAGTTGCCGCACGCCGGCTTCCCGGGCGTAGCCCTCGATGATCCTGCGCACCGCGGCTTCGGTGATGCTCACCTGGCCGCGCTTCAAACCCGACTTCTTGAGCTGCTTGGGCCACAGGTGATGCTTGGCGATGGCCAGCTTCTCTTCCATCAGGTAGCCGGACAGGCGGATCACCTCCATGCGGTCCAGCAGGGGCGCGGGGATGGTATCCACCTGGTTCGCGGTGCAGATGAACAGGGTTTTCGACAGGTCGAAGCGCGTGTCCAGGTAATGGTCCAGGAATTCGCTGTTCTGCTCCGGGTCCAGCACCTCCAGCAGGGCCGAGGCCGGGTCGCCCTGGTAGGAGGCGCCGATCTTGTCCACCTCGTCCAGCATGATGATGGGGTTCTGCGACTCCACTTCCTTGATGGCCTGGATGAACTTGCCCGGCATGGCGCCGATGTAGGTGCGCCGGTGGCCCTTGATCTCCGCCTCGTCGCGCATGCCGCCCACGGAGAAGCGGTAGAACTTGCGCCCCAGCGCCCGCGCCACGGATTTGCCGATGGAGGTCTTGCCAACCCCGGGCGGCCCGACCAGCAGCAGGATGGAGCCCGCCACCTCGCCTTTCATGGCGCCCACGGCGAGGAATTCGACGATGCGTTCCTTGACGTCGTCCAGGCCGTCGTGGTCCTGGTCCAGGATCTTGCGCGCCCGCGCCAGGTCCAGCTTGTCCTTGGTGAACCGGCCCCAGGGCAGGTTGGTGAGCCAGTCCAGATAATTGCGCGTCACCGTGTATTCCGGCGAGCCGTGCTCCAGGCCGGCCAGCTTGTTCATCTCCTCGCCGATCTTCTTCTCGGCGTGGGGCGGCAGCTTCAGCTTCTTGACGCGGCCCTGGTACAGCTCCAGGTCGGCGGTGCGGTCGTCCTTGGCGATGCCCAGCTCCTTCTGGATCGCCTTCAACTGCTCGCGCAGGAAGAATTCCCGCTGCTGCTGGGTCATCTTCTCCTCGACCTTTTCCCGGATCTGGGTTTGCAGCTTGGCGACCTCCAGTTCCTTCTTGATCAGCACCAGCACCTTCTGCATGCGCTTCCTGAGGTTCAGCGCCTCCAGCACCTCCTGCAGCTTCTCCTTGGGCGCGGTGGTCAGGCTCGCGGCGAAGTCGGTGAGCAGGGCCGGTTCGTTGGGCGAGAAGCGGTTGAGGAAGAACTTCAGCTCCTCGGAATAGAGCGGGTTGAGGGGCAGCAAGTCCTTGATGGCGTTGATGATGGCCAGGGCGTAGGCCTTGATCTCCTCGCCCGTGGTGGCCTGGCGCGTCTCGGCGGGATATTCCACGCGGGCGAAATACGGCGCCTTGCCGGATACCCACTCGGCGATCTTGAAGCGGGTGATGCCCTCGGCGATGAACTGGATCTTGCCGTCCGCGCGCATGGGGTGATGCATGCGCACCAGGGTGCCGTAGCGGTAGAAATCCTCCGCCCGGGCGTCGTCGGAGACGTCGCCGTGCACGCACACCAGCCCCACGAGATGGTGGCCGGAATCGCCGATGCGCTTCACCGTCTCCATCCACGGCCCCTCGTTCATGATCAGGGGCAGGGTCTGGGCCGGGAAGAACGGCTTCTCGGTCAGGGGCAGGATGTGGATGGTGGCCGGCAGGGTCTGGGCCGGCAGGTTGGGCGTCGGCAGGGTACCGCCCTCCTCGCTCTGCTGGACGAATTCCCCTTCGATGGGCGTGTTGTTGTCTTCGGTCATTGGGCCGCTCTCGCTAGGTGTCTACGTGGACAAATGAGGACATGCCGGAAAAAACCAAGGCGGCCTGCCCGGCCGACCCAACATCGAAACAGCCAACTACTTGATATCCAGCCTCTTTTTAACCGCTTTCCCGGTGTACCCGCCACGCTCGCCGGCGACATGCCGAGGCGAGGCGGGGGTATCCCGATAGGCGTATTCCTCTACACCGTAGACCTTGTATCGCCCCGCGCCACAAATCTCATCCGCCGGTTCCCCGGCGCGCTCGCGCGCCGATTCGACGCTCCGTCCGGGAAAGCGCCACGCTTTCCGAGGGCCATGGGCATCCCGGGTGGAACACGCAAGCCGCTTCGGGCCGTGGCCGGCAAGACATCCGGCGCGCCCCGCCGAATGGGCGGCCACGCGCAGCGCGGCGGCCATCCGCCGGACCGGGGGCATCAAGCGTAATGCAGCCCCATGGACTCGCGCACGTCGCGCATGGTCTCCCGGGCCAGGTCGCGGGCCTTCTCGCAGCCGTCGGCGATGATGTTCTTCACCGTGTCCGGATCCTCGGTGTAGGCGCGGGCGCGTTCCTGGATCGGCGCCAGCTCCTTGAGCACCGCGTCGATGACCGGCTGCTTGCATTCGATGCAGCCGATGCCGGCGGTGGTGCAGCCCGCCTGGACCCAGGCCTTCACGTCGTCGCCGGAGTAGACCTGGTGCAGTTGCCAGACCGGGCATTTCTCCGGCGAGCCGGGATCGGTGCGGCGCACCCGCGCCGGGTCGGTGGGCATGGTGCGGATCTTCTTGTTCACCGCCTCCGGCTCCTCGCGCAGGGAGAGGGTGTTGTTGTAGGACTTGGACATCTTCTGGCCGTCCAGGCCGGGCATCTTGGAGGCCTCGGTGAGCAGGGCTTCCGGCTCGGTGAGGATCATCTTGCCGCCGCCCTCCAGATAGCCGTAGAGCCGCTCCTTGTCGCCCAGTGAGAGGTTCTGGGTCTCGCCCAGCAGGGCCTTCGCGGAATCCAGGGCCTCGTCGTCGCCCTGCTGCTGGTAGCGGGTGCGCAGTTCCTGGTACAGAGGATGTCGGAACTCATCAACAAGGGGTAGCCGAGGAAACCGTAGGTGGACAGATCCTTCTCGCTCAGCTTTTCCTGCTGGTCCTTGTAGGTGGGCACCCGTTCCAGCCAGCCCAGGGGCGTCATCATGGACAGCAGCAGGTGCAGTTCGGCGTGCTCGATGACCTGGGACTGGATGAACAGGGTGGCCCGGCTCGGGTCGACGCCGGCGGCAAGCCAGTCCACCACCATCTGCCAGGTCGCGTCCTCGATGCCCAGCGGGTTGTCGTAATGGGTGGTCAGGGCGTGCCAGTCGGCCACGAAGAACAGGCACTCGTATTCATGCTGGAGCGTGATCCAGTTTTTCAGGACGCCGTGGTAGTGGCCGAGGTGGAGGCTGCCCGTGGGGCGCATGCCGGAGAGAACACGATCCGCGTACATGGGGTTTCCGTCAGTTGAGAACGATCTGAATGATGGCAAACAGCTCGGCGAAGCGCATGCCGAAAATAAACGCCGCCAGGTGGATCAGCGCTTCGATCAGAGGCCACATGAAGATGCCCAGCACTCCCAGGTACATCAGACCCAGCAGGATGAATATGCCATAGGGCTCGACCCGGGCCAGACCGTAAGCCAGGCGCGGCGGCAACAGGCTGACGGCGATGCGGCCGCCGTCCAGGGGCGGCAGGGGAATCAGGTTCAGGGCCATGAGCACGGCATTGATGAACACCCCCGCCCCGCCCATGAGGGCGAGGGGAATGCGGACGCCGTCCGGCATCAGGAAGGCGACCTTGATCATGCCCGCCCAGATCAGGGCCATGAGCAGGTTCGCACCGGGGCCGGCCGCCGCCACCCACAGCATGTCCTGCTTGGGATGGCGCAGGGCGCGGAAATTCACCGGCACCGGCTTTGCCCAGCCGAACAGGATGCCCGCGCCGCCCGAGAGCTTGGTCATGATCAGGATGACCAAGGGCACGATGATGGTGCCCACCAGATCGATGTGGCGCAGGGGATTGACGGTGATGCGCCCTTCCATCTCCGCGGTGCGGTCGCCGAAACGCAGGGCCGCGTAGCCGTGGGCCGCCTCGTGCAGGGTGATGGCGAACACCACGGGCAGGGCGAACACGACGATTTTCTGTATCAGGTTCAGTTCCATTATTCCAGTCCAAGCAAGGCGGGATCGCCCAGGCCGAGCCGCACGATCTCCGGCGCGTCGCCGGACAGGTCCACCACGGTGCTGGGGGTGAGGCCGCAGTGGCCGCCCTCGATGATCACGTCGACCGCGTGGCAGAGGCGCGCGTCCATCTCCCAGGGGTCGGACAAGGGGTATTCGTCCCCCGGCAGATGCAGCGTCGCCGACAGGAGCGGTTCGCCCAGTTCCGTCAGCAAGGCATGGGCGATGGGGTTGGAGGGCACGCGCAGGCCGATGGTGTTGCGCCGCGTCCAGAGCCGGCGCGGCGCCTCCCGCGTGGCTTCCAGGATGAAGGTGAACGGCCCCGGCGTGCCGTGCTTCATCAAGCGGTATTGCACATTGTCCACCCGCGCATAACGGGCCACCTCGGACAGGTCGCGGCACACCAGGGTGAGGAAGTGGCGGTCGTCGATCTGGCGGATCGCGCGCAGACGCTCCATGGCCTTCTTGTCGTCCAGGTGGCACCCCAGGGCGTAACAGGAATCCGACGGATAGGCGATGATGCCGCCCTTGCGCACCGCTTCCACCGCCTGCTTGATCAGGCGCGGCTGCGGATCGTCCGGGTGGATGGAAAGAAACAGACTCACCAATCCCTCCATAACGGCTGGCATTGCGCGGGCAGGGCCTGCAGGCGGCCCAGTTCGCGCCCGCCCTCCCCGGGCGCGTGGAAATCGGAGCCGCTGGACGCCATCAGGCCGAACTCGACGGAGAGGTCGGCGTACACGGGCACCTGATCCGGGGTATGGCTGCCGGTGACCACCTCGATGGCGTCGCCGCCCAGGTGTTTGAATTCGGACAGCAGCACGCGCATCTTCTCGCGGCCGATCTGGTAGCGGCCGGGGTGGGCCAGCACCGCTTGCCCGCCGGCGGCGCGGATCCAGGTCAGCGCCTCCTCCAGACTCGCCCACTCGTGGGACACGTAGCCGGGCTTGCCCTTGACCAGGTATTTCTTGAAGACGGTCTTCACGTCCTTCACCACGCCCCGCTCCACCAGGAAGCGGGCGAAATGGGTGCGGCCGATCAGCGACTTGTTGCCGGCGTATTCGTAGGCGCCCTCGAGCGCGCCGTGGATGCCCAGGCGCGCCAGTTCCTCGGCCATGCGCTCGGCGCGGGCGACCCGGCCGCCCCGGTTGCGGGCCAGCCCCCGGACCAGGATCGGATCCTCCGGGTCCACGTTGAGGCCGACGATGTGAACCGTGTGATTGCTCCAGGTGATGGAGACCTCCACCCCGTGCACCAGGCGGATGCCGACCTCGTCGGCGACTTCCCGGGCCTCGGGCAGTCCGCTCAGATCGTCGTGATCGGTCAGGGCCAGCACGTGGACCCCCATGTCGGCGGCGCGTTCCACCAGGGCGCGGGGCGTGAGTACCCCGTCGGACGCGGTGGAATGGCTATGGAGGTCGAAAACGGTCATGAATCAGGGAACCCTTGATGGAAACCGTCGTCGCACTCGCTTTGGATTCAATCAGTGGCCCACAAAAGTTGAGGTGAGGCGCGGAATCATAGCAAAATGCCCGCCGCTTCTCCCTGATTCCCCCTACGCTCCCCCTTCCCGTCCACCGCGGAGGCCGTTCCCGACGGCAAATCTCGAGTGAAAATCCTTTTCGATCTGTTCCCCATCATTCTCTTCTTCGCCGCCTACCAGATCGGCGAGAAAAACCCGGAAAGCGCCACCGCCTGGCTCGCCGCCCTCGGCGTCGTCCTCGACTCCGGCGCGAAACCCGGCGTGTTCCTCGCCACCGTGGTGGCCATCGTCGCCACCTTCGTGCAGATCGCCTGGGTCTGGGTCAAGCACCGCAAGGTGGACACCATGCTCTGGGTGTCCCTGGGCCTGATCGTCGTGTTCGGCGGCGCCACCCTGCTGTTCCACGACGAAACCTTCATCAAGTGGAAGCCCACCGTCCTCTACTGGCTGTTCGCCCTGTCCCTGGGCCTGGCGCCCATGCTGTTCGAGCGCAACCTGATCCGCCTCATGATGGAAAAGCAGGTCGCCCTGCCGGACGCGGTATGGAGCCGCCTGAACCTGGCCTGGGCCGGTTTCTTCACCCTGATGGGCATCGCCAATCTGTGGGTCGCCATGAACTTCTCCACCGACGCCTGGGTGAACTTCAAGATGTTCGGCTCCGTCGGTCTCATGGTGGTGTTCATCATCGGCCAGACCTTCTATCTCTCCAAACATATCGAGGAAGAGAAATGAACCTGTTCTACGCCATCGTCGGCGAGGACGTGCCGGACAGCCTGGAAAAACGCCTGGCCGCCCGCCCCGACCACCTCGCCCGTCTTAACCGGCTCAAGGACGAGGGCCGCCTGCTGCTGGCCGGCCCCTTCCCCGCCATCGACAGCCCGGACCCGGGTCCGGCCGGGTTTTCCGGCAGCCTCATCGTCGCCGCCTTCGACAGCCTGGAGGCCGCCCAGGCCTGGGCGGACGCGGATCCCTACGTCGCCACCGGCGTGTATGCCCGGGTGACGGTGAAACCTTTCAAGCGCACGCTGCCGTGAACGAAGTCATCGCCGAAATGAAGGTCCGCCTCGCGTCCCTCGCGCCCCAGCACCTGGAAATCGTCGACGAATCCGCCCTGCATGCCGGCCACGCGGGCGCGCAATCCGGCGGCGGACATTTTCAACTCACCCTGATTTCGCCCGCGTTCGCCGGCCAGAACGGCGTCGCCCGGCACCGCCTGGTCTACCAGGCGCTGGGCGATCTGATGGGCGGAAAAATCCACGCCCTGTCCATCGTCGCCCTGGCGCCGGGGGAGCTTTGACCGGCGTTCCGATGCGCGGCGTTCAGGAACTCCCCGGCACGGGCGCACTCCATTGACCGCCTTTCCTTGACCACAATCCCAACCAAGCCAACCAAGAGACCCCCATGAACCAGAAACTTCTGCTCGCCGCGCTCTGCGCCAGCCTCTCGCTGAACAGCCTCGCCGACGAACCGGCGCCGGCGCCCGCCAACGCCCCCGATGCCAACAAGATCGTCGCGGTGGTCAATGGCGTCTCCCTGCCCGCCATCTACGGCGGCTTCATCAAGCAAAGCCGCGGCAACCGGGGCGCCGCGCCGGAAGCCCTGAGCGACGAAGCGATCCGCGATGCCCTGATCAACGTCGAGCTGCTGGCCCAGGAAGCGGTGCGCAAGGGCCTCGACAAAGGCCCGACGGTGGTCGCCGCCATCGAATTCCAGAAGAAGGAACTGCTCGGCCAGGCCACCATCGAGGACTTCGCCCGTTCCCACCCCATCAGCGAGGACACCCTCAAGGCCGAATACGAGAAGGCCAAGGAAAATGCCGGTGACAGCGAATACCGCCCGCGCCACATCCTGGTGCCCACCGAGAAGGAAGCCAAGGACATCATCGCCAAACTCGCCGCCAACAAGCGCCTCAAGTTCGAGGATCTGGCGAAGAAGCAGTCCAAGGACAGCTCCGCCGGCAACGGCGGCGACCTGGGCTGGATTCTGCCCAGCAACCTGGTGCCCGAGTTCGCCGAAGCCATGGTCAACATGAAGAAGGGCGAAATCAGCAAGGAGCCGGTCAAGACACGCTTCGGCTGGCACGTCATCAAGCTGGACGACACCCGCAAACTGGCCTTCCCCGACTACGACAAGGTCAAGGGCCGCATCGCCAGCCAGCTCCAGCAGCAGCAGGTGCGCAAGTTCGTGCAGGAATTGCGTTCCACCGCGAAGATCGAGGAAAAGAACTGATAAGGGATTGCTGATTTATTCGGTCATCGCGAGCGTGGCGATCCAAAAGCCGTTGATTCTGAATGCCTGATGGATTGCCGCGCTTCGCTCGCAATGACCGCTGACGAATAAATCGGCGGTTCCATGGGGACCGCGCCGGCCCTTCAGATCAGGGCCGGCGCATCCGGCAGTTCGTTGGGATTGTCCCGGCCCGACCCGTCCGCCGGGTAAAGCCCGCGCAGCAAGACATCCACCCGGGCGATGCCGGCCAGCACCCCCGCTGCGAATTCGCCCCGCCGGAAATGGGCCTCCATCTCCCGGCAAATCGCTTCCCATGTTTCGGCCGGCACTTTGCCGTTGAAGCCCCGATCCGCGAGTATCTCCACATCCCGGTCGGCCAGCAGCAGATAGATCAGCACGCCGTTGTTGGCTTCGGTATCCCAGACGCGCAGATCGGAAAACACCTGCACCGCCCGCTCCCGCGCCGTCACGCCGCGCAAGAGATGGGGAAAGTCCAGCGCGCCCTCGACCACGAAGCGGATTTCCCCGAGATGCCCGCGTTCCGAAGCCGCGATCGCCTCCGTGACGCGGTCCAGGACCGGGCGCGGGAAGGCGCGGCCCACCAGCCAGCGCGGGTGGAACAGGTGGCGGACATGCCGGGCAAGCGTGCGCTTCGTCATGATCTTCCCCTACCAACGTCCGGAGGCGCCGCCTCCGCCAAAACCGCCACCGCCGCCACCAAAGCCTCCGCCGCCGCCAAAACCGCCTCCCCCGCGCCCACCGCCGAGGAACCCTGAAATGCCGGCCAGGGTCAGCACGAACACGATCACGCCGACCACCAGGGCCGTGACCAGAGACCCCAGCAGTAACCAGCCGCCGAGGAAGGCGACCACGCCCGCGACCGTCGCGCCGAGGAAGGTGCCGAAAATCGCGCGCAGGATGCCGCCCACGACGAAGATGAACACCATCGCCATGGGCAGGATTCCCTCGAGATTTCCGCCGCCGCCGGTGTTTTTGGCGGTGTTTCTGGATTTCCGCGCTTCCGGCAAGGGTTCGCCGTTGATCAGCTTGATCAGCGCGTTCACGCCCGCGTCGATGCCGCCGGGAAAATCGCCCGCCTTGAAATGGGGCACGATGACTTCCGCGATGACCCGCTTCGCCACCGCGTCGGGAATCGCGCCTTCCAGGCCGTAGCCCACCTCGATGCGCAGGGCGCGGTCCCGGGTCGCCACCAGCAGCAGGACGCCGTCGTCCACGCCCTTGCGCCCCAGCTTCCAGGCTTCGGCGACGCGCAGGCCATATTGTTCGATGGTCTCGGGCTCGGTCGTCGCCACCAGCAGCACCGCCAACTGGCTGCCCTTGGCCTTTTCCAGCTCGGCCAGGCGGGCTTCCAACGCTTGCCGCGTCGCGGCATCCAGGGTGCCGGTCAGATCGGTCACCCGGCTCTCGAGGGGCGGCACGGCGACCTGCGCCCAGGCCGGTCCAAGCCCCAGGAACAGGCACAACGCGAACAACCAGAGGCGGGACAGCACGGGAACGGGAAGGGGCAAGCCGGAACTCCAAAAAGCAAGGCGGGCATCGGACCATCCCGATCCCACCCTGGCAGAGGGATTATCCGGGCACCCCGGCCCGGCGCAAGGCTCGTTATCATGCCGCATCGAACGACCGCAGGGAGAACGATCATGGACAGCCATCCCCTCCTCGCCAAGCTGGAACAGCTCAACGCCATCGGCGCGGCCCTCTCCCGTGAACAAGACCTCACCCCGCTGCTGGAGCGCATCCTGCACTCGGCCATCGAACTCACCGGCGCGGACGCGGGCACCCTCTATCTCACCAATTCCCAGCGCGCCCTGGAGTTCCGCATCCTGGTCAACCGCAGCATGGACATCGAACTGGGCGGCAGCAAAGGCGGCAGGATCGACCTGCCGGACATCCCCATTTTCAACGCCGACGGCCGCCCCAACGACCGCTTGGTGGCCGCCTACGCCGCCGCCCATCAGGCCACCGTCAACATCGCCGACGTCGAGACCGCGGAGGGCTTCGATTTCTCCGGCACGCGGGAATTCAACCTGCGCACCGGCTACGTCTCCCAGTCCTTCCTGACCGTGCCCCTCATCGACCACCACCGGGAAACCATCGGCGTGCTGCAACTCATCAACGCCCTGGACCCGGACACCGGCGCCATCCGCGCCTTCTCCGCCGAGGACCAGCGCCTGGCGGAATCCCTCGCCTCCCAGGCCGCCATCGCCTACACCAAGCGCCGTCTCATCGACCAGCTCGCCGAGCTGTTCGAATCCCTGGTCAACCTGATCAACACCGCCATCGACGAAAAGTCTCCCTACACCAGCAAGCATTGCGAGCGGGTTCCCGAGCTGACCATGATGATCGCCGAGGCGGTGAGCCGGACCGAGAGCGGTCCCCTGGCCGGCTTCCGCATGGACGACGCGGACCGCTACGAACTGCGCATCGCCGGCCTCATGCACGACTGCGGCAAGATCACCACGCCGGTCCACATCATGGACAAATCCACCAAGCTGGAAGCCCTGTTCGACCGCATCCACGTGCTGGACGCCCGCTTCGACATCCTGCGCCGGGATGCCGCGATCCATCGCCTGGAAAGCCTGCTGGCGCGGCCCTCCGAGAAGGCCGCCATCGAGGCCGACTACCGGGCGCGCCTGGAGGTTCTGGAGGCGGACCGGGCCTTCCTGCACCGCTGCAATATCGGCGGCGAGTTCATGGCCGCGGCGGACCTGGAACACGTCGACCGCATCGCGGGTTACCGCTGGACCGACGCGCAAGGCGTGGAACAGCCCTTTCTCAGCGCCGACGAGGAGGCCTGCCTGCGCATCGCCCGCGGCACCCTCACCGAGGAGGAGCGCCACATCATCAACTACCACATCGTTTCCACCATCAACATGCTGGAAGCCCTGCCCTGGCCGAAGCACCTGCGGCGTGTCCCGGAATACGCCGGCGGCCACCACGAGCGCATGGACGGCCGGGGCTATCCCAAGGGACTCACCGGCACGCAGATGTCGGTCCAGGCGCGCATCATGGCCATCGCCGACATCTTCGAGGCCCTCACGGCGGGCGACCGGCCCTACAAGAAGGCGAAACCCCTGTCGGAATGCCTGGCCATCATGGAGCGCATGGCGGCGGACGGGCACATCGACCGGGATATCTACCGGGTCTTCGTCGCGGATCGCATCCATCTGGAATACGCGCGCCAGTTCCTGCGGCCGGAGCAGGTCGACGTGAAATAATTGTGACGCTCGTCATACCCGACTTGTTGAAGGCCGGCATTGTTTGCTAGGGTACTAGTTCAAAACATAAGAAATATCGAGCCCAGCAGGCTTACTAGGAGGATGCGACATGATGAAACAGTTCCATCGTCATGGGTTGATCGGCGAATCCGTGATTTTCAGGGAAATGCTGGCCCTGCTGGACAAAATCGCCGGCTATGACGCCACCGTGCTCATCCTGGGCGAAACCGGCACGGGCAAGGAACTGGCGGCGCGCGCCATCCACTATCTCGGCCGCCGCGCCGACAAACCCTTCATCCCGGTCAACTGCGGCGCCCTGCCCGACCATCTGATCGAAAACGAGCTGTTCGGGCACGGCCGGGGCGCCTACACCGACGCGCGGGAAAGCCAGGCCGGCCTGATCGCCCAGGCGGAAGGCGGCACCCTGTTCCTGGACGAGGTGGATTCCCTCTCCCCCAAGGCCCAGGTCAGCCTGTTGCGCTTCCTCCAGGACGGCCATTACCGCCCGCTGGGCGGCAGCAGGCAGGAAACCGCCGATGTGCGGGTGCTGGCGGCGAGCAATGTCGATCTGGGCGAACTGGTCGCCCAGGAACGTTTCCGCGCCGACCTGCGCTACCGCCTCAACGTCATGGAACTGAGCGTCCCGCCCTTGCGCGCCAGGGGCGAGGATGTGGCCATGCTGGCGCGGCATTTCATCGCCGAGGCCGCCTGCCGCTACCAGCTCCCGGAACGCGAGCTGCATCCGGAGAGCGTCCGCTGGCTCGCCCGCCAGCCCTGGCCCGGCAACGTGCGGGAACTGCGCAACCGCATCCAGCGCGAATTCCTCATGAGCGAGGGCGACACCATCCGCATCGGCGCGCCCGCCGACTCCCCGGCCCCCGCCGCGGACCGCCGCCGCCAGGCCGACCGCCGCCAGACCGCGCCGGAGACCTTGAACTTCAACGACGCCAAACAGCAGGCCTTGCAGGACTTCGAGCGCGGCCACCTGATCCGCCTCATGCGGCAAAGCCTGGGCAACGTGTCCCAGGCCGCCCGCCTCGCCGGCAAGGAACGCCGCACCCTCGGCAAGCTGCTCAAGAAATACCGCATCGACCCGGGCCACTTCCGCCCGGAGAACGGATTGAGCGGCCAGGAATAGCTTGCACCCCGCGCGGCATCCGCGCCGCCGCGAGCGGGTCCGCCCCGCCCCACCGGCGACTGCCGCCGCCTTCTCCCCGGGGCCTGGCGACCCCACCCGCCGCCGCGCGCCCCGCAAAGCCTTGCGCCAAGCCATTGAATCCAATGAAAAGCCGCCGTTTCCCCGGTTTGGCACGCCGATTGCGTTTGTTGCTCAGTTATCGCGAGGAGGGTTCCCATGGAGCCGGAGCATGAACGTCTGATCGAAGTCGTCGATGCGATCCTGCGCTATCTGCACAGCCACCCGGACGCGGTCGACACCGTGGAAGGCATTTCCAAGTGGTGGCTCCCGCTCGATTACTGCGCGGACAAGGGCCTGGTCAAAACCGCCCTCGACCGCCTGGAAAGCCAGGGGCTGGTGCACAAACGGTCCAACGCCGACCGGCACGTGCTGTACTCGCGCTAAGTACCCCCTGCTGATCCCGCAAGGCTTGCAGCGCTCCGGCAGGGCCGCCGCGAACCCGTATCCGGCAAGCTTCGACCTCCTTTTCCAGCCCCGCCGCCTGCCGGATCCGCGGCTTGAATCGCCCCATCGACATCCTGTTACAGTGCCCATCCATGGAGTGACGACTCTCGAGGTGACGCAATGGCGCTGCACGTTTTCGTGGCCATGCCCCGCGGACGCAAGCAGGACATCGATTTCGACGCGGTCTATGCCGACTATCTGAAACCCGCCCTCTCCGATGCCGGCTTCGAGGTGTTCCGCGCCGACCAGGAAGCCCTGGCCGGCGACATCCCGGGCGGCTTGCTCCAGAAGCTGCTGCTCGCCGACCTGGTGGTGGTGGATCTCAGCATCGACGACCCCAATGTCTGGTACGAACTGGGCGTGCGCCACGCCCTGCGCGCGCGGGGCGTGCTGCTGGCGCAAAGCCGGCGCGAGCACCAGCCCTTCGCCATCCACACCGACCACAAGCTGCGCTACCGCCTCAAGGACGGCCGCCCCGACCCGGACTGCCTGGAAGCCGACAAGACCGCCCTGGCGGACATGGCCAGGGCCACCATGGCTGCCTGGCACGGCCGTCCCACCAGTCCCGTCCATCGCTTGCTGAAAGGCCTGCGGGAACCCGACTGGCGCGACCTGATGCCGGCAGGCGACAACGCATTCCGCGCCGCCTGCGAAACCTGGCAACGGCGCATCGAAGCGGCGCGCAAGGACAACCTTCCCGGCGACATCATGACCCTGGTCGAGGAGACCCCCACCTGGGCCCTGCGCCTGGAAGCCACCCGCGCCGCCGGCAAGGCCCTCACCAAGCTGGGCCGGTACGCGCTGGCCCTGGAACAGGTGGAATCCGCCCTGGCGCTGGCCCCGGACGACATCGGCAGCCAGCGGGACAAGGGCATGCTGCTGGGACGCCTGGGCAGGTTCGACGCCGCCCGGGAATGGGCCGACAGCCTGATCCGCATGCGGCCCGACGCGCCGGAGGACTGGTGCCTGCTCGGCCGTCTGGAAAAGGAGGACTGGATGCGGCGCTGGCGCCTGCCCGATGCCGGCGTTCCCGCCATGTACGACAAGGCCGCGAAGGAAATCCCCCAGCTCCTCCAGGCCATCGAACCCTACATGAACGCCTTCGTGCAGGAACCGTCGCATTTCTCTTGCGGCATCAACGCTTGCACCCTGCGCCACCTGCAAATCCACCTGGGCGGCAAGCTCAACAACCCGTCCAGCCTGTCCAATCTGGAGGGCGGCGTGGTCTGGGCCTGCCTCTCCGCCCTGGAGCGCCAGCCCCAGGACTATCGGACCCGCGCCGGCTGGGCCGAACTCAACGTCCTGCTCTATGCGCCCGACCAGGTGGAAACCGCTTGGCGCGAAGCCGTCGCGGTCAACGACAAGGACTGGTTCGCCCTTGATCGCAGCCGCCGGCAACTGCGCATCCTGCGCGACCTGGGTTTCCGCCCGGACGCCGTCGCCGCCGCCCTCGAAGTGCTGGAAGCGGAGATCGCCACCCTGGAGGAACCCTGGCAACCGCGCCGCATCTTCCTGTTCAGCGGCCACATGATCGATGCCCCGGACCGGCCCACGCCCCGCTTCCCGGCCGCGATGGAAGCAAGGGCGGCCCAGGCCATCGCCGCCAAGCTCGACGAACTGGGCATGGGCCCGGACGACCTGGCCATCTGCGGCGGCGCCTGCGGCGGCGACACCCTGTTCGCCGAGGACGCCCTCGGGCGCGGCTGCCGGCTCCAACTCTTCCTGCAATTCGACGAACCCGAATTCCTCCAGGCCTCGGTCGCCCGCGCCGGCGAATCCTGGGTGGAACGCTACTTCATCCTCAAGGACAACCCGCGCACCCGAACCCGCGCGCAGCCGGACGTGCTCGGCCCACCTCCCACGGGCATGAACCCCTACGCGCGCAACAACCTCTGGCAGCTCCACACCGCCCTCGCCCACGGCCCCGACAAGATCCGCTGCATCGCCCTGTGGAACGGCGAGGGCGGCGACAAGCCCGGCGGCACCGAACACATGGTGGAGACCGTCAAACGCCACGCCGGCCGCGTCAGCATTCTCGACACGCGCCAACTGTTCGGCTTGCAACCCGGGTAGCGGCGAGCCGATTGCGGCCGCCGCCATACCCGCGCGAGCCGGTATCCGGTCCTCCCGCCCCAAACCTCACCTTGTCCCCCAGCCGCCAGCTCCCATAATGAAACCAAGAACGGACGGCCCCCGCCGCCCGCGCCTCAGCAACCCACGACAGGAGACATCCATGCTCACGCGCAACGAATACGTCGAACAACTGAAAAAGAACCTGGACGACTGGAACACCAGCATCGCCAGATGGGAGGACAAAGCCAAGGTCGCGCGCAACGACATGCGCATCGAATACGAAATGCAGTTGGAAACCCTGCGCAAACGCCGCGAGGAAGCCACCGCGAAACTCAAGGAATTGCAGGCCACCAGCGGCGACGCCTGGAAAGACCTGACCGTCGGCGCGGACGCCGCCTGGGCCGCCATGCGGGACGCCTTCGACAAGGCCAGCTCCCACTTCCTGAAGAAGGCCGCGCCCCCGCCCCCGCGCGATGACGAAATCAACTCGGGCATGTAACGCCGGTCCGATTTGAACCAATCCCGGCGGGGGCGCGGAACAGGCCCCCGCCGCGTTTTCCCCCCGCGCCTGCTCGCGGCAGGCCGGATAACACACCGGCCGCGGGCCGGGAGTGCCGCTATCCCAGATTCTCCGATGTGATCGAATGTTTATGAATGCGGGACGCTCGCGTGAAGTCTCCCCGTCACACTGGTATCACCAGAACGGATGAGCCTTCTGGCCGTAATCAACCAATCGCAAGGAGATCCACCATGAACACCATCCGCAAATCCCTCGCCGCCGCCCTGTCCATCGCCGCGCTGTCCGCTTCCCTGCCCGTCCTCGCCGATCCCGGCCAGGGCTACGACGTGGTGGGTTCTCACGCCGTCAACATCGGCGTCGGCGAAATGGTGCCCGGCATGCCCAACATGGGCATCACCATGGCGGGCCAAGGCTGGGACGCCTTCGGTTCCCACGCCTACAACATCGGTGTCGCCCAGAGCATTTCCGCGCCCAGCCAGGGCTATATCGGTACCGCCATGGAAGGCGCCCCCACCCGCGGATTCAACCTGTTCCGCACCGGAGAAACCAGCAGCCTCTAATCCACCGGTCCGCCACGATCCCGCCCGGGCGCGAGCCCCGGCGGGATTCTTCATTTTTTTGGGCCGCGTCCCCTCACATCATGGGCTGGAAAAATCCGGACACAAGCTTTCAACTCTCGTGACGAATTCGTGATGGATGGCGTCCACACTGGTTACACCGACTCAGCCCGCAACCAACCAGGAGACCACCATGCAAGTTCTGATCGAGGACATCCAGTACGAAGGCGCGCACAACCCCACCGCCATCGCGTTCGGCGACACCGACGAGCAGGCACGGGAATTCTTTCCGCAAACCGATGACGGCTACGACGACGATGAAGCCCGGCTGTTGGTGCTATACGCCGGCATGCCCTCCTCCTCGGACTGGAACTGAGGCGTGGACATGCCCGCCAATCTCGCGACGCGCCGTCCGATCGGTCCATTGATCTCCCGGTTCCATCTCCCGGAGGCGGCACGTGACTAAGTACGACATCATCATCGTTGGATCCGGGGCCGGCGGCAGCGCGGCCGCCTACCACCTGACCCAGACCGGCGCCCGGGTGCTGCTCCTGGAAAAGGGCGAGGCCCTGCCCCGGGACGGCTCCACCCTGGACGTGGAACGGGTCATGGGCCGAGGCGAGTTCCTCTCCCGGGAGCCCTGGCGGGACGGCGAAGGCCGGGAAATCCTGCCCGAGGAGCATTTCAATCTCGGTGGCAAAACCAAGTGGTACGGAGCCGCCCTGCTGCGCTTCGACCCAACGGAGTTCGCCGAGGACCCGGCCCGGCGCTGCCTGGCCTGGCCCATCGTCTACGATGATCTGGCGCCCTTCTACGAGGAGGCCGAGCGCCTCCTGGCAGTGCAGTCCTTCCCCCCCGAGCCGGACATCGCCCGCATCGCCGCCGGCCTGGCCCGCCAGGACGCCGGCTGGGAGTCCCAGGGCCTGGCCCTGGGACTGTCACCGGACATCCTCACCCAGCCCAAGGAAGCCAGCCACTTCGACGGCTTCGCCTCGGTGCTGGGCCTCAAGGCCGACGCCGAGCAAGCCCTGCTGGGCCGCATCGCCCACATGCCCAACCTGGCTCTACGCACCGGCTGCCCGGTGCGCCGGCTGCTGGGCGACGGCCGGCGGGTGACCGGCGTGGAATGCGACGATGGCGGACGCCATCACGCCGACACCGTGGTGCTGGCCGCCGGCGCCCTGCACAGTCCCCGCCTGCTCCAGAGCTACCTGGCGGAAAGCGGCCTGGACCGGGAACTGCCCGGCGCCGGCCTGGTGGGGCGCAATTACAAGTCCCACATCCTCACCGCCATGCTGGCCTTCTCCAGCCGGCCGGTGTCCGACGTGCTGGGCAAGACCCTGCTGCTGCTGCACCGGGACTATCCCGCCAGCAGCGTGCAGACCCTGGGCGGCAGCCTAGGGACGGATATCGCCGGCCGGCGGATGCCCGGCTTCGTGCCCGCCTGGATCCGGGACGGCGTCGCCTGCCGGGCTTACGGCTTCTTCCTGCAAACCGAGGACGGCTCCCACCCGGACAACCGGGTCCTCGCCGCCAGCGGCAGCCGGCCCCAACTGGACTACAACGCCGCCCGCCTGCCCGGCGCCCTAGGCGAGCACGTTCGCCTGGTGGCCAAGCTGCGCCGGGATCTGCTGGGCCTGGGCTACGTAGCCTTCAGCCAACGCATCGGCGTCACCGGCACCGCCCACGCCTGCGGTACCCTGGTCACCGGGTCCAGCCCGGAACGCTCCGTGGTTGACCCGGAGGGCCGGGTCTGGGGCCTGGACAACCTTTACGTGGCGGACGGTTCCGTCCTGCCCCGCTCCTCCCGGGTCAACCCGGCCCTCACCATCTACGCCTGGGGCCTGCGCGTCGCGAGCCTGCTGGCCGGCCACAGGGAGCGGTCCCATGACGCCTGAACTGCCCGATTTCATCCGCTTCGGCCGCGACGTCTGCGGCGACCTGGAGCAGGCCGAGCGCCGGGAATGGTGGCTGGCCAACGGCCTGGGCGCCTACGCCGCCGGCACCGTGGCCGGCAGCCTGACCCGCCGCTACCACGGCCTGCTGGTGGCGCCGGTGGACCCGCCCCTGGGCCGCCGTCTGGTGCTGGCCAAGGCCGATGCCACCCTCATCGACGGCGATCGCCGCTACCCCCTCCATGTGAACCGCTGGGCTGGTGGCGCCATCGAGCCAAAAGGCCACATCCACATCGAATCCTTCCGCCTGGAGGGTGGCATGGCGGTGTGGACCTACGCCATCGGCGACATTCGCCTGGAACAGCGTATATGGATGGAACACGGCGCCCACGCCACCTATGTGGCCTGGCGCCTGGCCCGGCCCGTGGGCCGGCCCCTGCGTCTCACCGCCAGCCTGCTGGCCAACGCCCGGGACCACCACGGCGGCACCTGGCCCGGCGAATTCGATCCCGCCACCGAGGTCACCAACGGCCGCCTGGAAGTCCGCGCACCTGGCTTCACCCTGCACCTGCGGGCACCCGGCGGCCGGCTGTTGCCCGGCCGGCAGTGGGTGGAGAACTTCCAACTGCCCTTGGAGGCAGAGCGGGGCCTGTCCGACACCGACCATCACCTCTGCGTGGGCCGCCTGGAACTGGACCTGGACAGCGAATGCCGAGGCCTGGTGGCCAGCCTGGGCGAGGTGCGGCACGGCTATCCCGACGAGGCCCGGCGGCGGCGTCATGCCCACGACCTGCGCCTGCTCAAGCAGGCCGCCCTGGCGGCGCCGGAGATCGTCGATGGTCCCGACTGGGTGAAGCAACTGGTACTGTCCACCGACACCTTCCTGTTCGCCCGGCCTCTGCCGGACCTGCCCGAGGGCGAGTCGGTTATCGCCGGCTACCCGTGGTTCGGCGACTGGGGCCGCGACACCATGATCGCGCTGCCCGGCCTGACCCTGGCCACCGGCCGGCTGGATTCCGCGCGCCGCATCCTCACCACCTTCGCCCGCTTCGTGGACCGGGGCATGCTTCCCAATGTGTTCCCCGGCGCAGGCGAAACGCCGGAGTACAACACCGTGGACGCGGCCCTCTGGTATTTCGAGGCCTGGCGCGCCTACCTGGAGGCCAGCGGCGACGTCCAGAGCCTGCGCAACGTCTTCCCGGTGCTGGCCGACATGGTGGACTGGCACGTCAAGGGCACCCGCCACGGCATCGCCCTGGACCCGGCGGACGGTCTGTTGCGCGCCGGCGAGTCGGGCGTCCAGCTCACCTGGATGGACGCCAAGATCGGCGACTGGGTGGTCACCCCCCGCATCGGCAAGCCGGTGGAGATCAACGCCCTCTGGTTCAACGCGCTGCGCGCGATGGCCGACTTCGCCCGCATGGCCGGCCACGATCCCAAGCCTTATCGGCAACTGGCGGAGGCCGCGGGCCATGGCTTCCAGCGCTTCCTCAAACCGGAAGGCGGCCTTTGCGACGTGCTGGACGGCCCCGGTGGCGACGACCCGACGCTGCGGCCCAACCAGATATTCGCCGTCAGTCTGAGCCACACCGCCCTGGACCGGGCCGCCCAGGCCCGGGTGGTGGCCGAGGTGGGCCGGGAACTGCTCACCAGCTTCGGCCTGCGTTCCCTGGCGCCGGGCCACCCCGACTATCGCGGCAGCTATCTCGGCGGCGTTTGGGAGCGGGACTCCAGCTACCATCAGGGACCGGTATGGGCCTGGCTTCTGCCCCATTACGCCCTGGCGGAATTCCGGGTCACTGGCGATGCCGCCCTGGCCCAATCGCGCCTGGACCCCCTTGCCGACCACCTCAGGGACGCCGCTCTGGGCAGCGTCTCGGAAATCTTCGACGGCGATCCGCCCCATGTGCCGCGCGGCGCGCCAGCCCAGGCCTGGAGCGTGGCCTGCGCCCTGGAAGCCTGGCTGCGCCTGGAACGGGCCAAGACGGTGGGCAAGGTGCGGGCGGCGGCGTGATTAGTTGGTACGAGTTCTGCAAGGCTTAGTAACATGGTGCCATCCGGCAGGGTGGCGCGGCTTCACGGGGGAGAAGGTGATGGGACGTAACGTGCTGGTGATCGAGGACGAACGGCAGATCGCCGACGTCATCAAGCTCAACCTGCAACAACAACTGGACTGCAAGGTGAAGCTCGCGCTGGACGGCCACGTGGGGCTCACCGAGGCCGAGGCGCGGCCGTGGGACCTGATCATCCTGGACATCATGCTGCCGGGGGTGGACGGCCTGGAAATCCTGCGCCGGGTGCGCGCCAAGTCGCGCAGCCAGGCGGTGCTGATGCTCACCGCCAAGTCCACCGAGCTCGACCGGGTGCTGGGCCTGGAACTGGGAGCCGACGACTACCTGACCAAACCCTTCTCCATGCTGGAGCTCATCGCCCGGGTGAAGGCCGCGTTTCGGCGCATGGACGCCCTCACCGCCGGCGGCGGCGACGGCCGCGAGCAACTCACCCTTGCCGGCCTCACCCTGGACCCGGCGCGCCGCACCGCCATCCTGGAAGGCCGTGTCATGGAGCTCACCGCCAAGGAATTCGACCTGCTCTGGTTTTTCGCCCGCAACCCGGGCAAGGTGTACTCGCGCAACCAGGTGCTGGACGCGGTGTGGGGCTACAGCCATTCCGGCTACGAGCACACCGTCAACACCCACATCAACCGGCTGCGCTCAAAGTTGGAAAAGGATCCCGCCCAGCCGGAATATCTGCTCACCGTCTGGGGCGTCGGCTACAAGTTCCGGGAAGCCTGACGGCACCCGCACCAGCCGGATCCCATGTCCCTGTTCGCCCGCTATTTCGTCGCCCTCGGCCTGCTGCTGGCCGTGGTGGGCGTGCCCCTGCTCATGCTGCTGCACGACAGCATGGGCATGGTGCGCCAGGAGGTCTGGGTCATCGCGGGTTCCCTGGTGCTGCTGGTCCTGGCGGGGCTGGTCCACGCCAGCGTGCTCACGGTCCGCCTGAAACGGCTGGCCAACGCCATGGACGAATTCCGTGCCGGCAGCTTCACGCGGGCACCCAACCTGTCCACCGACACGCGCTCCTCCGACGAACTGGGGCGCCTGGCCCGGGACCTGGAAGCCATGGCCGGACTCATGGTGGCGCACCTGAACGACGCCAAGCGCGCCGACACCGACCGGCGCGAACTCATCGCCAACATCTCCCACGACCTGCGCACGCCCCTGGCCGCCATGCGCGGCTACCTGGACACCCTGCTGATCCAGGACGACACCCTCAACCCCCAGCAGCGCCAGACCTACCTGGGCGTGGCGGTGGAGGAAGCCGAGCGCCTCACCCGGCTGGTGGCCGACCTGTTCGAGATGGCCAAGCTGGACGCCCCCAACGCCAGTCTCAGCCTGGAGCCCTGCGCCCTGGGCGAACTGATGCAGGACGTGGCCCAGAAGTTCGAGCTGCCGTCCCAATCCCGCGGCGTGACCCTGCGCGCCGACATCCCCCACGACGCCCCCTGGGCGGACGCCGACATCGCCGCCCTGGAACGAGTGCTTTCCAACCTGCTGGACAACGCCCTGCGCCACACCCCCGAAGGCGGCACCGTCACCCTGGCCCTCATCCCATCCGCCGAGCGCCTGCGGGTGGAGGTGCGCGACACCGGCTCCGGCCTGCGGGAATCGGACCGGCTGCGGGTTTTCGACCGCTTCTGGCGCGCCGACGCCCACCGCTCCGGCAGCGGCGCCGGCCTGGGCCTGGCCATCGCCCGCCGCATCGTGGAACTGCACGGCGGCGCCATCGAGGTGGACAGCACCCCCGGCAAGGGGGCCTGCTTCCGCTTCGACCTGCCGGTCCACAATAGCAAAACCGAGGAAACCCCATGAACTGGACACGACGCGCCTGGCTGTATTCCCCCGCCCTGCTTGCCCTGGCGCTGGCGGTCTGGACCGGCGCCGCCGGCGGAACCCCCGCCCCCTGGTTGCTGCTGGCCGTGCTCGCGGCGGCGGTGGCCTGGAGCGCGGAACACGGCCAGGCCGAACACCTGGATCGGTTCGCGCGGGCCGCCGATCGCCTGGCCCGGGACGAAGCCGCCGGCGTCCTGGACGAATCCGCCGATGCCGCCCCCCTGGCTCGAGCCCTGGCTGCCATCGAAGCCCGGATGGAAGCCATGCGCCAGGAGATGTCCGCCCTGGACGCCGCCGGACGCCGCACCGAGACGGAGCTGCAATCCGCCGAGGAGCGGTACGCCGCCGCCGTGAGCGGCGCCGACGACGGCCTGTGGGACTGGGATCTGCGCGCCGACACCGTCTTCCACTCTCCCCGCCTGCGCGCCATGCTGGGACTGGCAGGGGAAGCCGGCACCTGGCACTCGGCGGACTGGTACCTGCGGGTACACCCGGACGACCTGCCCGGCCTCAAGGCCGCCGTGGACGCCCATCTGGCCGGCGACACCCCCGCCCTCCTGGCCGAGCACCGCCTGCGCCGCGCCGACGGCAGCGAACTCTGGGTGCTGGCCCGGGGCCGCGCCATCCGCTCCGCCGGCGGCCGCGCCATCCGCATGGTGGGCCTGGTCACCGACATCAGCCAAAGAAAGCGCGCCGAGGAAATCCTGCGCGGCATGGCCGAGGGCGTGGCCAGCGCCCGGGGCGAATCCTTCTACCAGGCCCTGGTGCAGAGCTTCGCCCGCGTCCTGCGGGTGCGCGCCGCCTTCGTCACCCAATGCCTGGACCCCAACGTCCAGCGCGTGCGCACCCTTGCCTTCTGGGATGGCCAACAGTTCCTGGACGCCATCGAATACGACCTGGCCAACACCCCCTGTGACAGCGTCATCAACGGCGGACAGGCCTGCTTCATCGCCGACCATCTGGCCGAACGCTTTCCCTGCGAGGCCGGCTACGAAAGCTACCTGGGCATCCCCATCTTCGACCTCAAGCGCCGCATCATCGGCCACCTGGCCTGCCTGGGCGTTCTGCCCATGGACGACCCTCTCCCCCACGAACCCATCTTCACCGTCTTCGCCAGCCGCGCGGGGATGGAGATGGAGTACATGGCGATGGCGGGGAGGCTGGCGGAGGGGTAGGACACTCCTGGCGGGCCGACGGGATGCACCCGCGCCCGGCATTGTCTTGAGGCGAGAAGATTGAGGATACGGGGGTAATATCCTAAAGTAAGGAATCCTTACATTACGCGAAGTCCACCGCCATGCTCGCCAAACTGACCGCCAAGAACCAGCTCACCCTGCCCCGCAGCATCATCGACGCGGTGGAAGCCGCCGAATACTTCGAAGTGGAGGCCCGCGATGGCCAGATCGTTCTGACCCCCGCCCGCATTCAGCGAGGCGACGCGGTGCGCGCCAAGCTGGCTGAACTGGGCATCCAGGAGCGCGACGTCGCCGACGCCGTGAACTGGGCGCGGAAAGCCCCCACCGCCAAAACCACGCGCGGAAAATGAAGCGCGCCGCCAAGCCGGCCCGGGTTGTCATCGACACCAACCTGGTCCTGTCGGCACTGGTTTTCACCCGGGGCCGCGTCGCGCCCCAGCGCCAAGCCTGGCAGACCCGGCGCATCCTTCCCCTGATTTCCCGACCCACGGCGGAAGAACTCATCCGGGTGCTGTCCTACCCCAAGTTCAAGCTGACCGCCGAGGATCAGGAGGAACTGCTGGCCGACTACCTGCCCTACTGCGAAACCGTGGTCATCCCACAGCCGCCGCCCATCACGCCCCCCTGCCGCGACCCCTTCGACCTGCCCTTCCTGCAACTCGCGCTGGCCGGAAAAGCCCAGGCCTTGGTCACCGGCGATCAAGACCTGCTTACCCTTGCCAGCGGCTTCGCCATACCGGTGGTGTCGGCGGAGAATTTCGTCGCGACGCTGAATTCAGGACAGTGAAGCGCCAAGCCAGGGCGCTTCATGGATTAGGTGAACTCTGATTGCCGCCTGGATGTGTCCGGCAAGTGCCGGATCACCCCATCATCGGCCACCAGGCCTGCCTGGGCGTCCTGCCCATGGACGACCCTCCCCCACGAACCCATCTTCACCGTCTCGCCAGCCGGGCGGGGGTGGAGATGGAGTACATGGCGATGGTGGGGAGGTTGGCGGAGGGGTAGAGGCGGACAATCGGCCTGATCTGCCGGTCAACATGACCTGATACCGGCCGTTCCTCAGCGTCCGCTTCGCCCAGCATCGAACGGGCGTTCCCGACCCAGTGCAGCCGGTCGGCCTCTCAGATCGGCTACGGCAAGTATCTACGCCAAGCAGACGGAACGCGAAGCTAACCGGCGCCCGAAATGACGCGAAGCAGCATGTAGGGTGTCCGAGTTGAGCGAAAGGTTATGTTTTATCCTTAGAGTCAAGTGCAACTTTTTCATCAACATATTTCTGAATGCGAATGTACCAAAGCAAGAAACCGGTTACGCTTAGAAGCAAACCAGCGATAATGCTGACCACGCCCATTATGCGATAAGAAGTTAGTGCTTCTTGTAGCACATTGAGAACAGCTATTCGGTCGTCCGATGGTTGTTGTGATTCCAAAATATCAATGTAAAGCTTCTGTTTCTTGACATCTATTGCAGTAAGCATGAGGTCATTGTCGTGATTCTTGGGGCCGCTTTTGATTTTGGCCTCCTCGGACTTAAGTGAATCGTAAAGCGACTTCAGATGATCAACTCTCAATTTACCTTTCTTAACCTCAGCCTCTGTGTCCGCGACTTTTAGTTTGTATTCAATCCCTTTATCCCAGGGGTATGCAACACCCCAGCCAAGAATAATTAGCCCGGCTATAGCAATAAACTTATATAAGCTGTCGGTGGGTGGCGTAATCATGTGACCTCACATCATTTTGTGCAACTATCAAGGCAATTGGACTTCTTGTATGCACATTCAACTTTTTCATCAGTATTATGAGCGCTCGCGACGCATGTATTGTGCGTACTGTTACAGTCATGAAGACAGGAGGTGGCTTCTTTATTCTTGGTTCTTATCAAGGATGCTTCTCTTGAGTTAATATCTACGTATAATCTATTGATTTCATCGGTGCTGCGATTACATGAGTTTATCGCATCGCGTAGAGCATTAAACGAAATACCACACTCACGCAAAGCTTGCCGATCTGCGCGCATTGCATCAACTAGCGAAGCAAATGTGGCGCCGCTAGGGATGGGTATGGGATTAGAGCAGCGACCGGTCAACAACTCTTTGTTTACATCGCAGTGCATTACATTAGCTTGCATTGGTATCATTGCGCTACACCCTGAAAACAGAAGGACGCTCATTACAACAACAATGTATTTCCAGTGATGTCTGTACATCAGCGGCCTCCCTTTTTTACCTCGCCTAGCACGGCAAGAACACTTTGAGGCACTTGAACAGTTAGACAGCGTGTCCCTTCTATTTCAATTATCGCATTTTCTACTTCATTCTTCTTGGCGGCTATTTGTTGTGTGATTTTACTTCGGTCACTACTTCTAATGTTTTCCAATTGTTTGTTAAGTATGTGTATTTCTTCATTGACCTTATCCAGATTGGCCATTTTGTGTTTGAGTGTACCATCTAAATTAGCTTTATCTCGCTCCCATTCAGTGGACTGCATATTAAACTCCGCGCGAGCCTCCTTCATTTCGCGCGTGTGCTTCTCTTCGATACCCTTTAAATTTGTTTGGAGAGCCTTGATCTTAGCCTCGCGCTCTTGAAGCATCTCTTTTCTTGAATTGGCAATTTTCTCCAAGGCATTCCGTGATTTCATACCCTGAAAATGTTCAATTAAATAACCTGACAGAAGGCCCACTAAGAAGAAAAGCGACAGGAGGAATTTCCTCATCCTAGACTCCTTGCATTGAAATCTGCAACATAACGTATATTGGCCGACCGAAATGTCGCTTTGTAAGGCGACATTACCCAGGAAGGTGATGAGCAGTGCTGTTGAATCAAGATGATGGGCCGTCCCTGTGTATGAATTTTCCGGACAAAACCGGACATTTCTTGTTGGTACAGAGCGTATAGCAGTGCTTAGCCGTGGACAAGACGTTGATGGGCTGCTGAGGTAGCTGAGCAGCCATCCATGTGACCGCAATGTGGAGATCACGACCGGCAGTTCATGGCCGGGTCCGGTCCGATGCTCGCCTTTCCAAAAGCCGACCTTCACACGATCTAACGGCATGTCCACGAATGGCTCTTGTGGCCGAAGAGATGCCACTTCGCCCTCCGAACAGACGTCCGGCCCGCCCCGAAGCTCGTTCTGGGGAAGGCATCCCTCCCCCCGGGCAAGACATCCTTAGCTTACCTATCCCGTCCCAGCATCTGCGCCTTGATCCAGTGATCCAGGCTCAGCTTGCCTGGCCGGTGAGTACAGGGGCAGGAACATCACAAGGTAGATCAGCGGCAGCTTCCAGCCCTTGTCGCAGACTCGTAGCGATTGCCGGCGTGGACGCTGGCTCAGACCACAAAAGGAATCTTCCATTTCTCCGGCCCGGAATCCCGGAATTCCTTGGCCGTGATGCGTCGCAACCTCTGCTCTTAACGCTTGAATAGTGCCGCCGCTGTGGCGATGGGCAGCGCAAGCCGTTGGGGTGAATCCGGCAGCGTCTGAAAGCCGAAATGCCGATAGAACGAAACGGCTTTCTGGTTCTTCGCGTCGACCAGGATCGCGGAAATGCCGACTTCGGCGGCCACGCGCACGGCCCGTTGCAGGGCATCGATCAGTAGGATTCCGCCAATGCCGTTTCCTTGGGCGTGGGTGGAAACAGCCAGCCGCCCCAACAGGACGATGGGAATTTTGCGTGGCAGCTTTTTCGCCAGGGCGGCGGGCAGGGTGCCCGTCTCCGCCTCGCCCGCGGTAAGGCTGTAGAAACCCAATACCTGGTTCGGCATGTCGGCATCCACCGCCACGAAGCTGCGGGAGATGCCCTTGCGGAGGTGTTGTTTGGCGGTGCGGCGAAACCAGTCATCCAAGGACTGATCGCCGCACGAGAACGACTCAGTGTCGTGATGGCTTTGCAGCGGGTGAATTTCCATTACCGATGACCTTCTTGTAACGCTGGGCAGCCCGCTTCAGTGCCGCGTTGGGCGCGGGCGGATCGTCCAGGAGGTTGGCAATGAAGGCGGCATCGCGACGCGACAACTCGATACGCGTATGGGCATCAATGATCGTTCGCGCTTTCTCCGTGGCGGCTTGAACGATGAACTGATTGACCGTGACACCCACCAGCGCGGCGGCTTCCTCCAACTGGTCCACGACCGGTTGGGGAGCGCGTGCCGTGATGCGGCCTCTTTCTTCGATTTTGGTTGCCATGTCAGTGTCGGATTCAGTGTCAGCTTCGGGGTATTCGGTTAGGAGTCGGTGTCAGGTTCGGCGTCGGTGTCAGGTTCGGATTCAGTGTCAGATCGGTTTGGTGTCGGCCATTGTCATTCGACAAGGCAACGCGCCAATTATAGGGGGTGGTGACATATTGTCACCACCCATCACGATCCTCCGCTTCTTTCGATTGCCAGGGCGCCTACTTCCCACCCCGCCACACCCACCCCTTGATCGCGTGATCCAGGCTCAGCTTGCCCGGGCCGGAGAGCATCAGCGGCACGAACATCACCAGATAGATCAGCGGCAGCTTCCAGCCGTTGTCGCAGACGTTGTAGCCGTTGCCGGCGTGGACGCTGGCCCAGGCGACGATGGTGACGATGAATAGGGAGAGGCCGAAGAAGCGGGTGCCCAGGCCCAGCACCAGGGCGATGGCGCCGCCGACTTCGGACCAGGTGGAGATGGTCCAGCTCACGTCCGTGGGGATGACGTTAAACGGGAACGGGAACATGTCCATGATGTCGGCGAACCAGTTCATGCCGTTCCATTTCTCCAGGCCGGAATCCCAGAATTCCTTGGCCAGCAGCAGGCGCAGGCCCAGGGGGCCGACCCAGGCGCCGGCGTTGTTGAGCAGGTCCAGGCCGCCGCGGATGAGGGACGTGGCGCGTCCGGCGGTGAAAGGCAGGGTTTGGGTGGTGGTGTTCATTGCGGTCTCCAGGTTCCGAGGAGCGCGCCTTGCTCGCGCAGTTGGGTCAGCAGTTCGCCGCCGGCCTGCACGAAGCGCTCCGGTTGAGGGGATTGTGTTTCACCGGCGAGGATTTGCAGGGCCTCGCGGCCGGTGTGGGGGTGCTGGTACAGCAGGGTCCAAAGCCGCGCGGAAAGCGGGTTGAGAACGATGAAGCGCACCGGGTCGCGACCGGCCGCGGGCTCCGTATCGTCGCGGAACAGCAGGTACGCGTGCTCGCCGCCCTCCGGCGCCCGGGGCTTGCAGCGCGGGCCGATGCGGTGCACCGGATAGCGATAACGGGCCAGGCGGGCGCTGGGGTGGGCCGCCGGTCGGCCGGCAAGCAGGTCGCCATGGGCATCGATGGCGGCCGGTTCCGCCTCGCCGGAGGCGATGGACACCGCCAGTTCCAGCCACTCGTAATGCATCAGCTCGGCCAGGAAGGGCAGGTCCGGATGGCCGGCGCCGCCCTGCCCCACCATCCAGTCCAGAAAGGCCCTGGGAATGTCGCGGAACAGCGGCGAGTGGCAGCGCCGCTCCGCGAAGAAGCGCCGCACGACAAGCCGCCAGCCGTGCTTGCCGAGCAGCTTGCGGGTGACCGGAAAGCAGGCGAGAAGAAAGCCTTCCAGGTTGTTGAACAGCAGTTCCTCGTACACCCGCATGCGCCGGGCCGGCACACCGGCCGGTTGCGCGAATCCACGGGGATCGCGGATGCGGGCGGCGAAGGCGCCCTGGTAGGCCGCCAGGCCCAAGGTTTCAGGCGACATGGCGGGCCTCCCGGCAGACGTCCTGCAGGTCGCGGATGCGCTCCACCTCCGGCATCAGTTCGGCTAGGGGCGGGATGTTGAAGTCCCGTTCCAGCAGGGTGGGACGCGTTCCCATGCGCGCATAGGCGTGGGCCAGCAGATCCCACACCGGCTCGATCACCGCCTCGCCGTGGGTGTCGATGATGAGGTCCGGCGCCTCGCGCAGATGGCCGGCGGTATGGATGTAGACCACCCGTTCGGCGGGCAGGGCGTCGATGAGGGTGCGCGGGTCGTAGCCGAAGTTGACGCTGTTCACATAGACGTTGTTCACATCCAGGTGCAGGTCGCAATCGGCCTCGGCCAGTACCGCGCCGATGAATTCCGCCTCGCTCATCTCGCTCATGGGGGCCGCCACGTAGAACGAGGCGTTCTCCACCGCGATGCGCCGCTCCAGGATGTCCTGGGTGCGGCGGATGCGGGCCGCCACGTGGCGCACCGCCTCGCCGGTAAAGGGCAGCGGCAGCAGGTCGTAGAGGTGGCCCGCGTCGGCGCACCAGGAAAGATGCTCGGTGAACAGGCCGATGCGGTGGTCGTCCAGGAAGCGCTTGACGCGGCGCAGGAAAATCTCGTCCAAGGCGGCCTGGCCACCCAGGTTGAGGGACAGGCCGTGGGCGACGATGGGCCGCCGCTCGGCGATGCGGGCCAGATCGCGGCGGCGCGAGCCGCCCATCTCCAGCCAGTTCTCCGGGGCAAGCTCGAGGAAGTCGATGGCATCCGGAATCCGGGCGCAGAGGTCGGGAAGGTGTTCCCGCCTCAGGCCCAGGCCCGCGCCATGAAGGGCTTTGCCATGCATGGTCGCAGCTCCGCCGGTTTACTTGTTAGCGCCGCACTTGCCATCCTTGGCCTTGTCGCCGCCGCATTTCCCTTCCTTGGCCTTGGGTCCGCCGCATTTGCCGTCCTTGGCCTTGTCCCCGCCGCATTTACCTTCTTTGGCCTTGTCGCCGCCGCATTTGCCGTCCTTGGCTTTCTCGTCGCCGCACTTGGCTTCCTTGGCCTTGGCCTTGTGGGCGCCGCATTTGCCTTCACCGCACTTGCCTTCCTTGCCCTTCTCGGCGGCGGCAACCATGTAGCCGCTGTCCAGCGCGGTCATCGAGAAGGGGCTGGCGCCGGACATGGCATGGGCCATGCCGGCGGCGCCGATGGCGGCGGTCAGGGCCAGGGTCAGAACGGTCTTGGGGGTCTTGGTGGTGTTCATTTCATTTCTCCAGAAAAGTGTGAGTGGGTGCGATCCGTTTTCTTCGAACCACGGTAGGTATTCTGGTTACCGCGATTCACGGGGTCCTCACGCAAACTTCAAGAAATTGTCACAACGATGGAAGCCTGGCCGACATCGGAAGAGCACCCTCTCCCCTGCCCCTCTCCCGCCTGCGGGAGAGGGATTCGCCAAGGCCAAGCCTGCCGGCATGGCTGGATATCGGGCTCGTTCTTCCACCATGAGCGCGGGGTTCGCTGGTGGCCCAGGCCACGCGCATGGCAGCGGATAAGCAGACGCCCCTCTCCCGCAGGCGGGAGAGGGGCGGGGGAGAGGGGATGCAAGCGCGGTGACATTGACGGGCTGAGGCAAGCCGAGCCTGTCTTTCTTCCGCTTCCCGGAGTGGGATGCCCCTCGCGCTGCGTTGAGAGGGTTACTTCAGACGGCCTCGCGGCTCGCCCCCTCGCCGGTGATGAGCCGGGTGCCGCCGCGATAGGTGAGGTAGGCCCAGAACCAGTCCCACATCACCGAGATTCGGTTGCGCATGCCCAGGAGAAAGCCCACGTGCACCGCGCCCCACAGCCACCAGGCCAGGGCGCCGGTGATGCGCAAGCCGTTGAAGTCGGCGACCGCCGACTTTCGGCCGATGGTGGACAGGCTGCCCAGGTGGCGGTACCGGAAAGGCGGCGGCGGCGCGCGCCCTTCCAGCCGCGCGCGGATGACCCGGGCCACGTAATGGCCGCCCTGCTTCGCCGCGGGCGCCAGGCCGGGCACCGGTCCGCCGTTCCAGGCCTCGGCCAGGGCCGTATCGCCGATGGCGAAGACGTCCGCCTGCCCGGGCACCGCCAGATCGGGCCCCACTTTCACGCGCCCGGCCCGGTCCGCCTCGGCGCCCAGCCAGCGCGCGGCCGGAGAAGCCACCACGCCGGCCGCCCACAGCACCGTGCCGGCAACGACACGCTCGCCGCTCACCGTCACGCCGCCGGCGTCGATCTCCTCAACCCGGCTGTCCAGCAGCACTTCCACCCCCAGGCGTTCGAGGGAGACGCGGGTGGCTTCGGAGAGCCGCTCGGGAAAGGTGGGCAGCACGCGAGGGCCGGACTGCACCAGCAGTACCCGCGCCGTGGCCGGGTCGAAGCGGCGGAATTCCTTGTCCATGCCATGCCGCGCCAGTTCGGCGATGGCCCCGGCCAGTTCCACGCCGGTGGGACCGCCGCCCACCACCAGAAAGGTAAGCAGACGGCGGCGCTCGGCCTCGTCGGCCGTGGCCTCGGCCGCCTCGAAGGCGGACAGGATACGGCGGCGGATCTCGGCGGCGTCCTCCACCCGCTTCAGCCCGGGCGCGAAGGGCGCCCAGTCGTCGCGTCCGAAGTAGGAATGGCTGGCGCCGGTGGCCAGCACCAGATAGTCGTAGGGCACGGCCTGGTCGCCCACCAGGACCCGCTTGTTGGCCTTGTCCACACTAGTGACCTCGCCATACAGCACCCGCACGTTGAAGTGCTCCCGGAACAGGCCCCGCACCGGCGTGGCGATGTCCCCTGGCGACAGGCCGGCGGTAGCCACCTGGTACAGCAGGGGCTGGAACAGGTGGTAGTTGTTGCGGTCGATGAGGGTCACCGCCACGCGCGCCCGGGTCAGAGCCAGGGCGCAGGCGAGACCGCCGAAACCGGCGCCGACGATGACCGCCCGGGGCACCGTTTCCAGATCGAAGGCGGGCTTGCCTGCCAGTTGGGGAAAGCGGCGGCGCAGGCCGTGTTCAATCAGGCCGTCCAGGGAGAACGGCCCGGCGCCCCACAGTAGGGGGATGACCAGGGCCAGCAGCCACCAGCCATCCTCCGTGGCCCCGCCCGCCATCATGTGGGCGCCGGATATGCCCAGCAACAACACCAGCGCCGCCGGCCGCGTGGCCAGGCCCAGAGCCAGGAACCCGGCACAGGCCGTGGCAAAAGGCGAGGCGAAGTTGAAGGCGGAGGTGGCGGGCAGGAAGGCCGAACCTGTGCCGGCCAGAAATACCGCCCCGGCCAGCCAGAGGCGCAGGGTGAGCAGATATCCAGGCACCAGCAGCCGGGTGGCCAAGCCCAGCCTGGCCAGAAACCCGGCCGCCAGGGGCACGGCGCTGTCCGCCAGGCCCTTGGCCAGCAGACGGTCCAGGGACAGGGGGCCGGCACCGCGCGCCACGACCCCGAGCAACAGCACCGCCCAGAACAGATGCACGTCCAGGGTCTTGTAGGTGAATTGGATCACCAGGGCCAGGACCATCAACGCCAGGGCCCCCGCCCGGGCTGCCAGACCCGCCGCCAGGAACGCCGCGCCGACCAGTTCCACCCCCGTGCCCAGCCAGGCCGAGGTCACCGGGTCCAGCCAGTCCAGGGGGTATTCGTATTCCGCCAGATAGAGGGCGGTGTCCCAGTCCGCCAGCTTGAGCACGCCGGAGACGAAGAACACCTGGGCCAGGGCGAGACGGATGACCAGGTCCGCCACCGGTCCGACGCTCCGCTCGCTGAAGCGCAGCCAGCGGACGGCGCCGTCCACCAGGCGGGGCAGCCAATCAAGATGGTGGGTGTTCATGGGCTGGCTCCTTCGGGTTGCATGGAACGGTGAAGTTGTCTTCCCCCTTTCGTAAAAGGGGCCAGGGGGGATTTCTCCAACGCCAGCCGCTCCACCGCCGGTAAATCCCCCTCCATCCCCCTTTGAGAAAGGGGGATGACATATTCGGTACTACGTGGCGGGTTGTTCCGGCCCGGATCAAGGCCCTCCACCCCGGCGCCATGCCTCATGGCAGCCTCCCCGCCGCGTCCACGCCCTCCCCATACCCGCAGCGGAAAATGCAGCGGTGGGGGTTGTCGTGATGCAGCTTGGCGCATAGCACCGCCTTCACGCCCCGGCGCCGCACGTAGACCTCGGCGGCCAGCAGCATGCCCAGGGGCGGGGCGGTGAAATACAGCCACAGCCCGGTCCACACCTGGGCCGGCCAGGCCGAGGCCAAGGTGCGGGCCGGGTTCATGCTCATGCCGGAAAGGGGCGCTTCCAGGGTGATGAACAGGGCCACCAGGGTGCCGGCGAACCAGGCCGTGTAGCGGTTGAGGTGGCGCCGGTTGGACACCGTCAGCACGGTGAGCATGAGGATGAAGGACATGGCCGCTTCCGCCGCGAAGGCCGCGCCCCGCCCTTCCGCGCCCGGCACGGTGACCACGTAGTTGACGCGGGCGTCCGCCACCACCGGCTGGCCAAGGATCATCAGGCTCACGATCACCCCCAGCACGCCGCCAAGACATTGGGCCAGGCAGTAGAACAGGGCGTCCCATGTCTCGATCTTGCCCAGACGCCAAAAGGTCAGAGTCACCGCCGGGTTGAAGTGGGCGCCGGAGCGCCGACCCAGTGGGGAATGAACGATGGCCACCGCGGTGACCCCCATGGCCAGGCCGATCAAGGCCCGGCGCAGGAAGCCGTCGTCCAGGGCCTGCCGCACCGGCGAGGCGGGGTGCTCGAAGAGCGCCACGAACAGGCAGGCGGAGACCATGAAGAGGCCCAGTTCGGCCGCTTCCATCAGATACTCGGGCCAGTGGGCGCCCAGGCTGGCGGCGGCGCCCGGCCGGGCGGAAGCGGTGGCCATCTCCCTGCCCCTCAGGCCGGCGGCGGCGCTTCGGCGGGCAGGGTCTCGATCCGTGCCTGACCGTTCCGCGCCATCTGCTTGCGCCAGTAGTCGGGAATATCGTGCCGGTAGTGGCGCTGCACCAGGTTCGCGACCAGACCGGTCCAGCCGGTCTGGTGCATGGCGCCCAGGCCCAGGCCGGTTTCGCCGTGGAAGTACTCGTTGAACAGCAGCAGGTCGCGCCAGGCCGGGTCGTGCTGGAACGGGCTGTCGGTCGGCAGGGCCGGCACGCGGCCGTCGCCGTCGCGGCGGAACATGTCCACCAGCCGGTCGGACAGCATGTGGGCTATCTCGTTGAGGTTCATCTCGCCCACCCCGGGCACCGCCACCCGGTAGCCGTCGCCCAGGTAGCGGTAATACTTCTCCAGGGCCTGGATGAGGGTGTAGTTGGTGGGCATCCAGATCGGGCCGCGCCAGTTGGAGTTGCCGCCGAACAGGCCGGAGTTGGATTCCCCCGGCAGGTATTCGATGACCGCCTGGCCGATGCCCCTCAAGTAGCCCAGGTCGCGGCGCTGGGCGTGGACCTTGGAGACGCTGCGGATGCCGTAGGGCGAAAGGAATTCGTCCTCGGAAAGCAGGTGCCAGAGGATGTGGGGCAGCATGGTGTAGTCCACCAGGGACAGCAGGTGCTCGCCGCGCTCGTTCTTGTGGTAGGGGCAGGCGCAGATGTGGTGGCCGTCGAACAGGCCGCCCATGTGTTCGGTGAGCAGGCGGTCGAAGCGGGGCGCGTTCTTCAGCAGGCGCTGGTCGACGATCTCGCAGGCGAACAGGGGGATGAGGCCCACCCAGGAGAACACGTCGATGCGCTGCTGCACGCCGTCCGGGCACACCACCAGATCCTTGAAGAAACCGTCCTTCGGGTCCCACAGGGAGGGGCCGCCGCTGCCGCCGTGGCCGCTCATGGTGTTGGCGATGCCCAGGAACTGCTGGTAGCACTGGATGGCCACGTCCTCGTAGTCCGAGTCTTCCGCCGTCAGCTCCAGGGCCATCACCGTCATGTTCAGGGCGAACATGGCCATCCAGCCGGTGGCGTCCGCCTGCTTCAGGGAGTAGCCGGGAGGCAGGGGCTGGGAGCGGTCGTAGACGGAGATGTTGTCCAGGCCCAGGAAGCCGCCCTCGAACACGTTGTTGCCGTCCGTGTCCTTGCGGTTGAGCCACCAGGTGAAGTTCATCAGCAGCTTGTTCAGCACCCGCTGCAGGAAATCGGTGTCGGCCTTGCCCCGCTGCACCCGGTCGGCTCGGAACAGCTTCAGCGCCGCCATGGCCAGCACCGGCGGGTTCACGTCGCCGAAGGCCCACTCGTAGGCGGGAATCTGGCCGTTGGGGTGCAGGTAGTATTCCTTCAGCAGCAGCTCGATCTGGTCCTTGGCGAAGTCCACGTCCACCAGGGCCAGGGCGGCGCAGTGGAAGGCCAGGTCCCATGCCGCGAACCAGGGGTACTCCCAGGTGTCCGGCATGCTGATGACATGGGCCGCCTTGAGGTGGCGCCAGGTCCGGTTGCGGCCCCACTCGCGGCCCTCGGGCGGCCGCATGGCGTCGCCGTCCAGCCAGCGCGCCACGTCGTAGTGGAAGAACTGCTTGCTCCAGATCATGCCCGCCAGGGCTTGGCGCAGGATGTTGGCGTCCTGGGGATTGGCGTCCGGGGCCAGCTCGTCATAGAACACCGTGGCCTCGGACTCACGGCTGGAGAAGATCACCTCCCGCTTGGCGAAGGGCGCGGCCATGGCGCCTTTGGACAGGGTCAGGCCGATGGTGACGGTCTCGCCGGGGCCGGCGCTGACCTGGTGCCAGGCGGCGAACTTGGTGCCGGTGCGGGCCGGGTTCACCGCGTCCGCTTCGCCGTGGATGACATGGCGGTGGAAGGCATCCTTCGCATAGCGGGTGGCTCCGGACTGGCTCCACAGGCGCTGGGCGTTGCTCTCGTTCTCGGTGTAGAGAGGCTCGGCGGCGTGGCGGCCGTAGAGGTGGTAGGTGCCCAGGGTGGGATGGCGCGCCTCCACCGCCCACTTCGCCTCTTTGGGCGCGGGAATTTCATGCAGTTCCGGCTTGGCGAACTCGCCGCCCCAGGACCAGGTGTTGCGGAACCAGAGGGTGGGCAGCAGATGCAGGCTGGCCGCCTCCGGCCCCTGGTTGGTGGCGATGATGCGGATGTGGATCTCGTCAGCCGAGGCTTTCGCGTAGCGCACTTCCACGTCCCAGTAGCGGTTGTCGTCGAACACGCCGGTGTCAAGCAGGGAGAACGGCGGCTCGTCCCGGGAGCGGCGGCGGTTCTCCTCCACCAACTGGCCATAGGGGTACTCGGCCTGAGGGTACTTGTACAGGTAGCGCAGCCAGGAATGGGACGGCGTGGCGTCCAGGTAGAAGTAGTACTCCTTCACGTCCTCGCCATGGTTGCCCTGGTTGCCGGTGAGGCCGAAGGCCCGCTCCTTGAGGATGGGATCGCGGCCGTTCCACAGGGCCAGAGCGAAGCACAGACGCTGTTCTTCGTCGCTGATGCCGCCCATGCCGTCCTCGTTCCAGCGGTAGGCCCGGGAGCGGGACTGGTCGTGGTCGAAGTACTCCCAGGCGCTGCCGTAGGCGCTGTAGTCCTCCCGCACCGTGCCCCAGGCCCGCTCGGCCAGATACGGGCCCCACAGGCGCCAGTCCTCCTCGCCCCGGCGCTGGGCGTCCAGGCGCTGGCGTTCCGCATTCAGGATGGTTTCGGATTTCATTGGGCGCTCCTCTCAGTCATGGAATTCAGGTCGCATTCCGGTCTCACCGGCGCGTCATGCAGTTCTTTTTTCCACCGGCACGGCGCCTCGACGCCCACCGGGTATTTCTTGGTTCCTCCCCCCTTTGGAAAAGGGGGGCTGGGGGGATTTGCCGTCAGCTTGTCCCGCCACCACCGGAATCCCCCTCGATCCCCCTTTTGCAAAGGGGGAAGCGAAAGGCCGTGCGCGGGTATCCACGGCCCCCTCACTTGCAGGTCTCGCCGGGCTGGCTGCGCTGCACCAGCATCACCGCGTGGCCGTCCGGGTCCCGGGCCATGAAGCGCCGGGCGTAGGGGTCGCCAGGTTTGCACACCACCCGGCTCGAGACCGCGCGGCCCCGGGCCTGGAGGCGGGCAGCCAGGTCGTCCACGTCGTCCACTTCCAGCACCACGTGGGCGTGGGCCAGGTCGTTGGCGCGCTGGTCTTCCGGCGTGGGCCGGCCGTCGGCGGGCGCCAGGTATTGCAGGAACTCCACCCCCGGCCCTTCCTCCCGGTCCGGGCGCAGGCCGGTGACCCGCACCACCGCGCCGGGCGCGCCATCCAGGTTCTCCTGGGTGATGCCGGTGTTGAGACTGCCCCCGGCCACGGTCAGGCCCAGCAGGTCGCGCCAGAAGACCAGGTCCGCGTCGGTGTCGGCCACGGTGAAGGCGCTGTGGTCGATACCCAGGAACACGCCGCCGCCGGGCCTGTGCCACTTGGCTCGGCCCTTGTCGGTCGGGAACTGGAGCAGTTCCAGGGGATGGCCGTCCGGGTCGCGGAACTTGTAGGCGCGGATGCCCGCCGCCGACTGATTGCTTTCCGGCAGGGTCTGGGGCGCCGTGGAGATGGCCTGGATGGGGAAGCGGGACACCCGCTCCACCGCCCGATCCATGTCGCGAACCACGATGGCGAAATGCTGGAACCAGCGATCCTGGGCGCGGCTGTCAGACGGATAGGCCTTGCCTGGCGGCGCCAGGTACTGGTCCAGCACCAGCGTCTCGTCACCCAACCGCAGGGTGGCGCGCAGCACCTGGCTGCCGCCCACGCCGACCGCCAAGTCGTGGCCCTTGGCGGCGATCAGTTCTCGACCGGTCTCGGTAAAGCCAAGCGCCCCGGTGTAGAAGGCGGCGGCCCGGCCCAGGTCGGACACGGTGAGAGTGATGGACTGGATTTGGAGGGCGCGGGCTTGAGCGAGGGTGGTGAGGTGGCTTGCGGCAAGGGTGGCGAGGAACAGCAGAAGCTTCCCTCTCCCCCAGCCCCTCTGTGGGCCTGCGGCCAATCCCTCGCGTTGCTCGGGACCCGCACTGCGTTCTGTCCTGCGCCCTGCGGGCTGGTCCCGCCTGCGGGAGAGGGACGTAAGGGCGGCCGGGTCGCGCGGCATGAAATGCCAAATGGCCATGCTCAGCCCCCTTCCCGGAACTCGGGATACAGGGTCATGCCGCCGTCCACGTAGAGGGTGGCGCCGGTGACGTAGTCCGAGTGGTCGGAGGCCAGCCAGACGGCGGCCCGGGCGATGTCCCGGGTCTCGCCCACCCGGTAGTAGGGGATCAGCTTCAGCAGAGCGGCCTCGGCCTCCCGGGTGTCCCAGGCGCTGGTATTGATGGGGGTTTTAATAGCCCCGGGGGACAGGGCGTTGACCCGGATCTTGTGATGGGCCAGCTCCTGGGCCATGGTCTTCATAAACATGGACACGCCGCCCTTGCTGGCCGCGTAGTTGGCGTGGCCGGCCCAGGGGATGACGTCGTGCACCGAGGACACGCAAAGGATCTTCCCCGCCGAGCAGGACACCCGGGGATCGACGCCACGGCGCAGGAACTCCCGCACCGCCGCACGGGAACACAGGAACTGGCCGGTGAGGTTGACGTCGATGACCTTGCGCCACTGGGCCAGGGTCATGTCCGCCAGGGCCGCGTCCTGCTGCAAACCGGCGTTGTTCACCAGGATGTCCAGGCTGCCGAATTCGGCGGTGGCTTGCGCGAACATGGCCTCCACCTGCTCCTCGTCGCTGACGTCGGCCTGGATGGCGATGGCCCGGCCGCCGTGGCCACGGATATCGGCCACCACCTTCTCCGCGCGCTCCGCGCCGCTGACGTAGTTCACCACTACCGCCGCCCCGGCTTCCGCCAGACCGATGGCGATAGCCTCGCCGATGCCGGAATTGGCCCCGGTGACCAGGGCGCGCTGGCCCTCCAGGGTGGTCTCCCGGATGTTGGCGCCGTGCATGCGCGCCTCGCACACCACGCAGTCTTCACTCATATTCCTCTCTCCTTGAAGTTGGGGTTGCTGGAATTGCCGGGCTACTTGCCGCCCGAGCCGCCACGCTGGGCGTTGGGGTCCTCGGTCACGCCGCCGCCGGCCAGCTTCATGCAGGTGCCCTTGGGTACCAGCACCCAGGCCTCCGGATGGCGGTCCACCTTGATGGTGCCGGCACAGGAGGTCTTGCTGGTGCCACAGTCGTTCTTGCCCGCCCTGGCCACCCCCGTACACTTCTCGAAATCGCCCTTGGCGGCCAGGGCCTTGCCGCTGCCCGCGGCCATGCCCAGGGCAACGGCGCCGGCGATGGCGCCCCAGATCAGTTCGTCTCGTCTCATGTCGCACTCCTTGATCGTTTTCGGGTCGGCGCGGATATCGCCGCGTCGTCGAAACCAGTATCGGCGCCCCAGGTCACGCGTCATTCGCGCGGCTGTAACGTTTTCATCACGGGTGTTCCGCTCCGGCTTCGCGGCGCACCAGCGTGCCTTCCAACAGGTGCCGCCGCAGGGCGGCCACCAGTTCCATGACGGAACCCGCGTGGCTGGAATGATCGAACGCCGCGCCCAACACCATGCCCGCCGCCAAGGCCGCGAGCAGACAATGCTCCACCTCGCTCAGCGGCAGGCAGACGATTCGGTGGCCCGCCTCGCGCCGCACCAGCAGGCGGACGCCGCCCTCATCCAGGGTAAAAGCCGGGTCCCAGGCGACGCCCGGCTGGTGCAGGGACCAGATGCGGTGGATGGGATGGCGCGAAGACACCAGACGGCAGGCCGGCGCCAGGGCTAATGTCACGCCCGCGCGCTCCGCCGCCGCGAGGCCGCTCAGCGCCGCCAGGTCCAGGGGCGCCGAATCGGCGGCGTGGTAAACCCGGTGCACCGCCCATTCCAGGCGCGCCACATCCGGCAGGTAGGGCAGGCCCGCCAGCAACGGAAAGCGCGCCAGAAATCCCGCGAAACCGGCACCGAAGTCATGGATGTCGCCGTTCTGCGAAGGCTGTTCCCGCATATGCAGCCGCGCCGCGTGAGCGAAGAACGCCCCGCCCACCAAACGCTCCACCACCGGGTACACATCCGCCAGAGCGGCCCGTCCCCGCTCCTCCAAATTGTCGCGGTAGATGGCCAGTCCTTCCTCCCCGCCCGGCATGAGACTGGACAGCGCGGCCTCGGCATCGCCCCCGCGCACCGCCCGGGCGAAGAATTCCTGGAGTTCAGCCAGCCCGGACATGGTGTGGCGCCAGAATCGCATCCGCCCGGGCCGCTTCTTCCAGCAGCACGTCCAGGGCGGGAATATCGGTATCCCACTCGATGAGCGTGGGTCGGGGACCGATTCGGGCCACGGCATGGCGGAAGAGATCCCAGACCGGCTCCGCCACCCGATTGCCGTGGGTGTCGATGAGCATCCCGCCCGCCAGATCGAAGCCCGCCAAGTGGAATTCCTCCACCGCCGCCCCGGGAATCCGGTCCAGATAAGCCACCGGGTCGGTGCCGTGGTTGCGCGCGTTCACGTATACGTTGTTCACGTCCAACAGAAGGCCGCAGCCGGTGCGCGCCACCAGGGCCGCGAGAAATTCCGGCTCGTCCAGGGTGTCGTGGGCGAAACGTGTGTAGGCGACGATGTTCTCCAGCAGAATGCGCCGTCCCAGGCGTTCCTGAACCTCGTCCACGTGGCTGGCCAGCACCGCCAAACTCTCTTCGGTGCGCGGCAAGGGCAGCAAGTCGTTGAGATGCCCGCCAGACCACCGGCCCCAGCTCGCATGCTCGGAAACAAGCCTGGGCTGGAAGCGCGCCACCAGTCTTGCCAGCTTGTCCAGGTGCGCCGGATCGGGACGCCCCACAGCCCCCAGGGAAAGTCCCACGCCATGCAGGCTCAGGGGATGATCGGCGCGGATACGCTCCAGGTAGTCCAGGGGCTGGCCGCCATCGCCGAAGTAGTTCTCGCTGTGGACCTCCAGCCAACCCAGCGTTGGCCGTCCATCAAGGATGTCCCGATAGTGGCGCGCGCGCAGGCCGATGCCCGCGCCGAGGGGAATGTCGGAGGCGGAATACCCGGAAACCGACACAGGAGAGGAAGGCATAGGTGTCCCTTGTATGTGACTCATGTATGTGACCCTCTCGAGGGAGACTCGAAGTCAAGACCCTGGCAGCGAAGACTCGCCTCCAACGATGACGAAGAAAGGTCACGCGAGCGTCACAACGGGACAACGCTTGAGTCACGACAGGCGCTTCCAGCCCACGAAGTTTTTCTCTGAAAAGTGCCAACTCCGCGCGCGCAATGATCAAAATACGTCGCGCTTCATGAAATCCGGTCTCCCTTGTCGGCGCGACAAAAGATGAAACACAGTCCTGAAAACAAGAATTCCTCTCAAATACCGGTCTGCGGACGACGTCAATTGATCGGATTTCCTTGACGCGGAAACTCAAGCGCAGCCAGCGCCGGCTGGGACGGCTCCTGGTATGGCTGCTGACGCGGGCGGGCCTGTGGTACGCCAAGCTGGTGCCCGGATTCCGATCGCGCCAATCCAAGCCCGCGCCGCGCCGGAGCATGGTCTTCGAAAGCCTGGAACCGCGTCCCCTGCTCAGCGCCGACCTCCTGCCCGTCGCCCTCGACACCGCCCAACCCGCCGACGACAGCGCCCACGTCTCCGTCATCGTGCGCAACGCCGGCGACACCCTCCCGGCGAGGCCGTGTAAAAACGCTACGAGATACTGGATACAGCGAGATGCTTGGCGACCGTTGAATTGAGAAGCCACCGAATCGGTGAGAAGTAAGGGCAAGGAGACGGGCAAAAAGGCCCTTTCAGGCCCGCATTGCCGCCATCAACGGCCCCATACCGATGATCTTCAGTACCCGTTTCAGGTTGTAGGCGAGCACATGCAAGCTCATCTCGGAACTGACCCGATCCAGTGTCCTGGTCAGGAAATGGGTGGCCCCCATCCAGTCCTTGAGCGTCCCGAAGGGATGCTCAACGGTTCGCCGTCGGATACGCATCATGTCCGGTGCATGGTCTAGCCGTTGTTGCATGGCTTCCAGGGTGGCCTCATGTTCCCAACGACTCACGCGCCGGTAGGGACTGGGCGTGCATGGCTTCTTGATCGAGCAATGCGGGCAATCCGAGCTCCAGTAGCGGCTGATGAGATGCCCCGCTTCCACCCGGGCAAAGCGCCATATGAGCTTGCTGCCCGCCAGACACCTATAGGTGTCGGTATCGGCGTCGTAGACGAAGTCCGCCTTGTCGAATCGGCCCTCGGTCTTGGCCTCGGAAGTCATCGGCTTCGGCACATAGGCCGTCATGCCGGCCGCATCGCAGGCCAGGATTTCATCGCCGTTGAAATAGCCGCGGTCGGCGACGACCTGGAGGTCCGAAGCGGCCGAGGATGCGCGATGGGGGACTCGCTGCTCCCCCAACTGCCAAGGTCACGCCAGATCGAAGCGGTCCAGGTTCATCACCTTGTGCCAGGCCGCCACGAAGTCGCGCACGAACACCTCCCGCGCGTCGCCGCAGGCATAGGCTTCGGCGATGGCGCGGAGTTGGGCGTTCGAACCGAAGACCAGATCGACGCGGGTGCCGGTCCATTTGACTGCGCCGGTTTTGCGGTCGCGCCCTTCGAACACGTCGGCGGCGTCCGCGACGGGATTCCACACCGTGCCCATGTCCAGCAGGTTGACGAAGAAGTCGTTGCTGAGCGTCCCCGGCCGCGTGGTGAAGACCCCGTGCGCGGATTCGCCGACATTCGCGTTCAACGCGCGCAGGCCGCCGATCAGCACCGTCATTTCCGGCGCGCTGAGGGACAGCAATTGCGCCTTGTCGAGCAGCAGTTCCTCGGCCGAGACCGCGTACTTGCCCTTCTGGTAGTTGCGGAAACCGTCGGCGATGGGTTCGAGCACGGCGAAGGCTTCCACGTCGGTCTGTTCCTGCGCGGCGTCCATGCGGCCCGGCGTGAACGGAACCGTCAGCGCATGGCCCGCGTTTCGCGCGGCCTGTTCGACGCCGGCGCAGCCGGCCAGCACGATCAGATCGGCCATGGAGACCTTCTTGCCGGTCGCGTTGAACTCGCTCTGGAGGATTTCCAGCTTGCCCAGCACCTTGGCCAATTGCGTCGGCTGGTTGGCTTCCCAGTCCTTCTGCGGGGCGAGACGGATGCGCGCGCCGTTGGCGCCGCCGCGCTTGTCGGAGCCGCGGAAGGTCGCGGCCGAGGCCCAGGCGGTGGAGACCAGTTCCGCGACGCTCAGTCCGGACGCCAGCACCTTGGCCTTGAGGGCGGCGATGTCCGCGTCGTTCACCAGTTCATGGTCGACGGCCGGGATCGGGTCTTGCCAGAGCAGGTCTTCCGCCGGCACTTCGGGGCCGAGATAACGCGACTTCGGCCCCATGTCCCGGTGGGTCAGCTTGAACCAGGCGCGGGCGAAGGCGTCGGCGAATTCTTCCGGGTTCTGGTGGAAGCGCCGGGCGATGGGCGCGTAGATCGGGTCCATGCGCATCGCCATGTCGGCGGCGGTCATGATGATCTGGACCCGCTTCGACGGGTCGTCGGCGGCCGGCGCCTGGTTGTCGGCGGTCTCCCGCTTGGGTGTCCATTGCCAGGCGCCCGCCGGGCTTTTCTCCACCACCCATTCGTTGCCGAACAGCATGTCGAGATAGCTCATGTCCCAGGTGGTCGGGGTCGGCGTCCACGAGCCTTCCAGGCCGCTGCCGATCTGGTCGCCGCCCTTGCCGCTCTTGAAGCTGCTGTTCCAGCCCAGGCCCATCTGCTCGATGGGCGCGGCTTCGGGCTCCGGCCCCACGTGGGTGGCCGGACCGGCGCCGTGGCATTTGCCGAAGGTGTGGCCGCCGCAGGTGAGCGCCACCGTCTCCTCGTCGTTCATCGCCATGCGCGCGAAGGTCTCGCGCACGTCGCGGCCGGAGGCGACCGGGTCCGGGTTGCCGCCCGGGCCTTCCGGATTGACGTAGATCAGGCCCATCTGCACGGCGGCGAGCGGATTTTCCAGGTCGCGTTCGCCGGAGTAGCGCGCCTTGTCGTCCAGCCATTTTTCCTCGTTGCCCCAGTAGACGTCGATCTCCGGCGCCCAGATGTCCTCGCGGCCGCCGGCGAAGCCGAAGGTCTTGAAGCCCATGGATTCCATGGCCACGTTGCCCGCGAGAACGATCAGATCGGCCCAGGAGATCTTCCGGCCGTACTTCTGCTTGATCGGCCACAAGAGCCGGCGCGCCTTGTCCAGGTTGACGTTGTCGGGCCAACTGTTGAGGGGGGCGAAACGCTGGTTGCCGTGGCCCGCGCCGCCGCGGCCGTCGCCGGTGCGGTAGGTGCCCGCGCTGTGCCAGGCCATGCGGATGAAGAAAGGTCCGTAGTGGCCGTAATCGGCGGGCCACCATTCCTGCGAATCGGTCATCAGGGCGGTGAGATCCCGCTTCACGGCCGCGAGGTCCAGGCTCTTGAATGCCTCGGCATAGTTGAAGTCCTCGCCCATCGGGCTGGACTCGGGGGTATGCTGGTGCAGGATTTCCAGGCGCAACTGGTTCGGCCACCAGGTGTGGTTCGACGTACCGCTTCCGGCTTTGTGCACAAACGGGCATTGGCTGTCAGACATGGCGTTCTCCTCTGCTTGATTGAATGTACGGTTCAGACTATGGCCTGGTAGCCCATTAATCCAATGGAATATGGAAATGTGACCAATAGACGTAGTCGATTGGCGTGGTCCGCGTGGGGTGGAATCGGCGCAAGCCGCATGGCCCCGTCTGAGCTTCCGGTAATGCTGAACGAAAGGATTGATCCGTGAACCCGGCAAAAACCCAGCAACTCTTCGACACCCTGCGCGCGGCATGTTCCCGGCAGTTCGGCTTCAACCCGCGGCGCGTTGGCGAGGGCATGCGCTATATCGGCAGCGAGGGCCACGGGAAGGATATCGTCCATATCTTCCGGGCGGCGGGCAGCCATTCCCAGATGGCGCTAAAGGGCACATACGTGACTTTGCGCGAACAGCATGGCGCCAAACCGCACTGGACCGAAGCCGAAATGGCCCACTACAAAAATACCGATGCCGAAATCGACGCGGAACTCGCGGCGAAGCGGGCCGAGCTTGAATACACCCGCGACTGCAAGCTCTATCAAGACCACCGCGAGCAACTCTTGTCCCACTACAGCGATTGGCCCGGCCATCGGGCCGACGGGCCGCATCCGCGGGAGGCGGCGAGAATGCTGGTCGAGGCCCTGTCGGATGCCCACGACGAACGGCTGGCCGCATTCGCGGAACACATGCATACGAATGATCCCGAACGCCTGGCGCATCTGCTGCTGGCGCCGTGCCATCTTGAAATCGAGGCCCTCCGAGGCGCTTCGAATCCGTGAGGGCTCACCGGGCGCCAAGCAGAAAGGCCACTCCCCGGGGTGGCCTTTTGCATTTTTGGGGTGTCGGGATAGACACGCTCGGGCTCGCATTGGACCCCTATTGATCGGGCCGGATGAAGTTTGAACGACTTCCCTCTCCCGCTCTGTCGCGCTCCCCTCCCCCGCAAGCGGGGGAGGGGCTGGGGTGGGGGAAGTCAAAACATATTCATGCCGGATCAATAGCTATCGGCCCTCGACCACCCCGGCCATTTACCCGCCGCAGGTCTTGCGCCCTGCCGAACTAACTTTGCGGTGGCCGCGGATTGTGCCAGCGCCCGCCCGCAAGCAGTAGGTCGGCCTCCGGCGGCCCCCAGGTGGCGGGTTCGTACACATAGGCGGGGTCGCGATGGGAAAGCACCGCTTCCACCACGTTCCAGGCGGCCTCCACCGCATCCTGGCGCGCGAACAGCATGGCCTCGCCGTCCAGCGCGTCGCCGAGAAGGCGCTCATAGGCGCTCATCTCGTCCGGATGGTTGTTGCACACATACAGTTCCACCGGCCGGCCGACCATCCGATCCCCCGCATTCTTGGTGCGCGCACCCAATGCGATGGACACCGTGGGCGACAGCCGCATGCGCAGGTAGTTGGTGGCCAGCGGCCCCGCCTCGGACAGCGCGAACACGCGCTGGGGCGGGAGCTGGAATTCGGCGCGCACCTCGGTGGTGGTCACCGGCAGCTTTTTCCCCGTGCGCACGATGAAGGGCACGCCCGCCCAGCGCCAGGTGTCCACGAAGAAACGCACGGCGGTGAAAGTCTCGGTATCCGAGCCGCGCTTCACGCCTTCCTCATCCTGATAGCCTTCGTATTGCCCACGCACGAGATCGCCGGGCGCCAACGGCCGGATGGCCTTGAGCAATTTGGCCTGTTCGTCGCGGATCGCCTCGGCGCTGGTGCCCAGGGGCGGTTCCATGGCCAGCAAAGCGAGGATCAGCAACAGATGGTTCTGGAGCACGTCGCGGATCGCGCCGACGGAGTCATAGAAGCTGCCGCGCCCCTCCACGCCGAAGGATTCCGCCATGGTGATCTGAACCTGCCGGATATGGTTGCGATTCCAGATGGGTTCGAGAAAGGAATTGGCGAAGCGGAAGTAGAGGATGTTCTGTACCGCTTCCTTTCCCAGATAGTGATCGATGCGGAAGATGCTGGTTTCCGGCAGCGCCTCGTGCAGCGTCGCATTCAGGGAGCGGGCCGAATCCAGATCGCGCCCGAACGGCTTTTCTATCACCACGCGGGCATTCTGCGTGCAGCCGGCATCGGCCAGTCCGCGCACCACCACGGGGAACATCGCGGGGGGAATGGCGAAGTAATGCAGGGGGCAGCGCCGCCGTTCAAGGGCGCGGCGCAGTTCGTCGAAGGTGGCTGGATCTTCGTAACTGCCGTTGATGTACGTCAGCAAACTGGCGAGGTTGCGAAACACCGACTCATCCACCCCGCCGCCGAAGCGGGTGATGCCATCGCGGGCATGGGCGCGCAACTGTTCCAGATCCCAACCCGGGGAGTACGCCACACAGACGATGGGCGGCAAGGTGCGGCCGTGGCGCAGCATGGCGTACAGGGCGGGGAATATCTTGCGGCGCGCGAGATCGCCGGTGGCGCCGAACAGAACCAGCGCGTCGGACGGAATTTTGTCGGCCATGGCGAACCTCCTGGGACAGCGGGTCGATTCATCATAAACCAGTAATTCGGCACACGTTCAGGCACCCCCGCCGGACCGATCGCCCTCCATATTCCCGCCGGCGCCCATCCCCATCCGGGTCGCTCCAGACCCGCCCGATCCAACCCCGACCCGGCGACTGGGTCTCTCGCTTCCCACCCCCGATCCGGATCGCCGGCCCAAGCCGTTGAATCCAAACGCTTCCGCTTTTCGCCGGCGCTTGGCACGAGTGTTGCGAAAGCGGCTCCGGTAGCACCGGACGGCCGGCGGGTATCCCTGTCAGGTTTTCTCTCGCGCGATTTGCATGTCCACGCCGCGTCCGGTGCGCCACCCCGACGGAGCGCAGGTGTCCGGACTTTTGTCGTGCGGTGGAAAACGGGATCGTGTCTGTCGAGGAGATGCGCGTGGCGCGCTTGGAACCAAGCAGGGAACGGTGGCAATGGACGGCCTGCGACGCGGTCGGCGCGGATGGCATGCCGCGCGCCTTGCCGGCCGCGGCCGGCGCGGGGCGCTGAGTGGCCACCTACCAGGCCGTCGCCGGGGCGCTGACCGCGCTGAAGGACTTGCTGGATGCCCACATCGCCGAGCTCGCGGGGGAAATCCAGAACCCCAAGGTGCAGATCCTAGGCTCCCAGGAACTGAAGGCCGATCCCGCCGCCAACACCCTGGGCCTCTACCTGCACCGGGTGTCCATCGACCCTTACGGCCGCAACCGCTACCTGGCGCCCGGCCGGCCGGGCCAGGCGCCGCGCCCGGAACTGCCGGTGAACCTGCATGTGCTGCTGGTGGGCTGGAGCCTGTCGGCGACGGCGGAGATCAGCCTGGTCGCCTGGGCCATGCAGCGCATCGGCGCGGCCCTGGAACTGGACGCCTCCCACCTGGGGATGGCGGACCCGGACTGGTCCGAGCGGGAACGCCTGCAGGTCATTCCGGAGGAGATGAGCACCGAGGATCTCATGCGGGTGTGGGACAGCCTGCCCGGCGACTACCGCCTGTCCAGCCCCTACCTGATCAAGACCCTGCGCCTGGAGCCGGTCAAGGACATCACCCAGGGTCCGCCGGTGACCAGCATCGTCCTGCCCGTGGAGCCGCTCTGACCATGACCGTCGCGGAAACCTGCCTGTGTCACGCGAGCGACTGGATCGCCTGGATCGACCGCAGCGGCGACGCCCGGCCCAACGTGGAACCCCTGGTGGACGTGCCCCTGGCGATCCGCTTCACCGGCAAGCCGCCCCGGGACATGACCGTGATCCAAAAACCCGGCCGCACCCTGCTCTGGCGGCGCCAGCCGGACAGCCTGCGCCGCACCGAGCCGGGCGCGGTGGATACGGCGGGCCGGATGCGCCCCGCCGTGCCGGCCTACGCCCTGGAAGGCGAACTGAGCGACCCGAGCGGGCGCTATCTGCCCCGGCGTTTCGCCTTGAATGTCGGCACCGCCGCCGGCCACAGCGTGCCGGTGTACCGCGCCCCCTTCGGCGTGAGTTACCGCTCCGCCGGCGGCCTGCATGGCCGCGCGGTGTTCAGCGACGGCACCCCGGCGGCCTGGGCCGTGCTGGAACTGGTGGTCGCGCCGCCCCTGGCCGGCGCCCTGCCCTTCGTCGCCCAGGCCGACGGCCACGGCGAATTCCGCCTGGCCCTGGACCGGCTGCCGGCTCTGACCAAGGACGCGCCGGTCGCGAAATATCCCGCCACCCTGAGCGTGCGCGCCTCCCTGGAGGCCGCGCGGGCATGGCGCTTGCGACAGACGGTGGCCGACCCGGACCTGTTGCCCGCCGCGACGGTCAAGGCGCCGCCCGATCTGGAAATCGAGCCCGGGAAAATCGCGCGGCTGGCTTCCGTCGGCCGCGCGGATCTCGAACTGGACACCGTTCCCCCCGGCCCATGAACCCCACCCGTCCCCCCCACCCCGACCCCGTGACGCGCGGCCCCGGACCCGCGCGGCGAAACAAAGGAGACCCCAATGCCTGAATATCTTGCCCCTGGCGTGTACATGGAAGAGGTGAGCTTCCGCGCGAAATCCATCGAGGGCGTCGGCACCAGCGTCGCCTCCATCGTCGGCCCCACCCGTACCGGCCCCCTGCGCGGCATTCCCGAAGTGGTGACCAGCTACGCGGAGTTCACCCGCGTGTACGGCGACGCCGGGGATCTGGTGTTCGCCGTGGACGGCGGCACCTTGACCGTGCCCAACCACACCGCCCACGCGGCGCGCGCCTTCTTCGACAACGGCGGCAAGCAGCTCTACGTGGCCCGTGTCGTCGGCGGCGTCAACGAAGCGGCGGCGGACGGCGGCGGCACCAGCGCCGCCGTCTCCGCCAGCGACGACACGGTGACCGATGTGGGCTTCGCCGCCCGCTTCCCCGGCGCGGCGGGCGACGTGGCCATCGAGCTGTTCTGGAAGGAAAGCGAGAACCTGCTCACCACCACCACCCTGGCGACGTCCGAAGAGGACGACCTGCTGTTCCTGGTGGCGGACAACGTGCCCGCCGCCGCCAAGAGCGGCGCCGGCCCGGCCAACGCCAACTTCCCCCTGGACGTGCGCGCCGTGGTGCGCCGCACCGGCGACGACTACATCGTCGTCGGCACCGCCCAGCTCTACGAGGCCGGCACGGAAACCGTGTTCAACCCGGGCACGGCCCTGGCCGGGCTGACGGTGGCCGGCCTGGCCGCCGCCGATACCAGCGTCGTCCGCGTCGCCGCGCGGCGGCCCGCCGGCGGCGTCCTCGCCGACGAAACCCCGGCGGTGGTCAAGCTGCGCGAAGCGGTGAACCTGGTCCCCCTCAACGCCGCCTGGGATCTGGGCGCGCTGCTGGAACTGAACGGCTTCCTGGACGCGAAGGGCACCACCTTCACGGTCGCCGCGGCCCTCACCCCCGGCCTGCCCGGCGGCGCCGACATCGACCTGCCCCTGGCCGCCTTCGGCGCCACCCTGGCCGACGTGAAAGCGGTCAGCGCGCGCCTGTTCGACCTGGACGTGCACAAGGGCGACAAGAACGGCGAAGTGGTCTGGAAGCTCGCCAACGTCACCTGCGCGCCGGGCACGGGCTACTCCCTGGATTCCCTGCTGCCGGCCGAACCGGAGAAGAAGGCGGACGCCCTGGCCCAGCCGGTGGCCTGCGAGCTGGACGCCGACGCGGGCGGCCGCGACATCTACGCCGCCCTCATGGCCCTGTGCAACGCGGCGGATCTGAACCCGCCGCCGGCTTCCCTGGACGAACCGCGCTACATCATTCCCCTGAGCGGCGGCGGCGACGGCGAGGCGCCCGGCGCGGTGGACTACGCGGGCGAGGAGGACGAGGTCAACGGCCCCACCGGCTTCAAGGCCCTGGAGCCCCTGGAGGACATCGCCATCTGCATGGTGCCGGCCGCCGCGCTCCACGCGGACACCCACCTGGCGGTGACCATGGAGATGCAGAAGCACTGCCGGCGCATGCGCTACCGGGTCGGCATCGTCGACAGCCGCCAGGGCATGTCCCTGGGCGAGGTGCGCGAGTGGCGCAACAACTTCGACGACTCCAAGATGGCCCTGTATTACCCCTGGGTGGTGGTGGCCGACCCCACCGGCCAGCGTCTGGAACTGGCGGCGCCGCCCTCCGGCTTCATCGCCGGCGTCTATGCCAACACCGACGTGACCCGGGGCGTGCACAAGGCCCCCGCCAACGAAGTGGTGCTGGGCGCGTTGCGCTTCGACCAGGAGATCAACAAGTTCCAGCAGGAGCTGCTCAACCCCAACGGCATCAACTGCCTGCGCTCCTTCCCCGGACGCGGCCACCGGGTCTGGGGCGGGCGCACCCTGTCGAGCGACCCGGAATGGAAGTACGTCAACGTGCGGCGCTACTTCAACTACCTGGAGCGCTCCATCGAGAAATCCACCCAATGGGCGGTGTTCGAGCCCAACGGCGAAGCCCTGTGGGCCAACATCCGCAGCGCCGTGGACGACTTCCTGTTCAACGAATGGAAGAACGGCCGCCTGCTGGGCGCCAGCCCCAAGGCCGCCTACTTCGTGCGCTGCGACCGCTCCACCATGACCCAGAACGAGATCGACAACGGAATCATGGTCTGCCTGGTCGGCGTCGCCGCCCTCAAGCCCGCCGAATTCGTGGTGTTCCGCATCGGCCAGAAAACCGCCGACGCCTGAAACGGAGCCTACCGGACCTCACCCATGAGACGCGTTGCATGCACGAGCGGACGGAAGCAAGGCGGGCCACGCCGGCCAAGGTCGTTCCATGGTCAAACCGCCGCGACGTGGCGGACGCCGCTCATGCACGCAACCCTCCGGGCCGGAGGTGCTTTTGTCGCGCTGCCGCGTTGCGGCTCGCTCATTTGGAATAACCAAACCACGCTTCGCCGCGCCTTGCCCCGCGCCAAAATCACCCCCGGCGCGCGCACGGGTAAGGTCCGGCAGGCTCCTTAGGAGAAACCCATGGCAACCCTGCGTGAAACCCCCTATTCCGCCTTCAACTTCCTGGTGGAGCTGGAGCCCGGCCAGGGCTCGGAAGTCCAGGCCGGCTTCGCCGAGGTATCCGGCCTCAACGCCGAGGTCACCGTCGCCGAATACCGCGCCGGCAACGCCCCGGTGAACTACGTCGGCAAGATCCCCGGCATCCACAAGGCCGGCGACGTCACCCTCAAGCGCGGCGTCATCGGCGCCCAGAACATCTACGAATGGCTGGAGAAGGTGCGCGCCGGCAAGCTCTCAGAATCCAAGCGCAACCTGGTCATCAAGCTGATGAGCGAGGACCGCTCGGAAACCGTGCTGACCTGGAAACTGCGCGGCGCCATGCCCATCAAGTGGACCGGCCCCACCCTCACCGCGAAGGGCGGCGGCGACGTGGCCATGGAGGAACTGGTGCTGTCGGTGGAGACCTTGGAGCAGGAGTGAGGGGATTCTGATGTTTGGCTACGGGTTCTCCCCTCCCCCACCCGTCCACGGACGGCTTTGCGCAGCCGTCCGGCTTCGGTGGCGACGAGCCATGCTCGTCGAAACACCTCCTTCGCCCCCCGCGCGCGGAGGAGGGAGTAACGCGCGCCTCCGACAACCCACCCCCCCAGTCCCCTTCCCCGTTTACGGGGGAGGGCTAGGGAGGGGGGAAGCCAGCCACTCCACCCGCCACGCCACTCCCTGAACCATGGAACTCCTCGCCGACCGCCGCATCGAGCTGGACGCCCGTCCCACCCCGGCCCAGGCCCCGGTGCTGGAAGCCGTGTTCATCGGCCACTGCCCGCCGGACCATCTGGCGGTGAACTGGCAACGCCTGGGCGGCGCCCTGGACGAGATCGGCCGGCTCGGTTTCCGCGTCCAGGCGGACACCCTGCGCGCCTGGATCGACGGCACTGCCGCCCCCGGCGCGAACGAACGGGACGAACTGCTCGCCGGCCTGTTCGGCCTGCCCGTTCCCCTCTATTCCCTGGGCCAGTTCCAGGACATCTTCCCCGGCGTGTTCGACAGCGCCGCCGCCTACGTCAGCCGGCTCGCCGGCGACAAAGCCTGGCTGCCCCTCGCGGTGCAGGACTTCTTCGAACAGTCCGAGGCCTTGCCAGACGGCGCCAAGAAGCTGTGGGTGATCCGGGTGCCGGAATGCGCCGGGCGCGCGGCGTTTTTGCCCACCCCGCCGCCCGACCCGCAAAGCGATCCGCTGGATATGGAAAACCTGGGCGCCTTCGAGCGGGCGCTGTTGATCCCCCGCGCCGGCATCCTGGCCCTGCCGGACCTGGAGCGCCTGCAAGTGCCCGCCGACCTGCCGGACATCCCCCGGGTGCGCCTGGACAACCCGGCCCCCGTGTTTCTGCCTTGCGGCACGCTCCTCGACGACACCCACCGGGAACGCCGCCACAGCGACGAGATGCCCGATCCGGAGGGCGTGTTCGCGCCGCGCGGCCTGGTGCCCCGCATCGCCCGCGCCCTGGACCGGCTGCGGCCGGACATGCAATGCCTGCTGGCCCTGCCCTTCGATGCCGGCCATGCCGGCGAGTCGCCGCGCCCGGCGGCGGATTTCCTCGATCACCTGGACGAGATCGTCGACCCCCTCGGCCCCAACGGCGAGCTGGCGGCGAAGCTGCGCCATATCCAGTTCCTGTACCCCTATCTGCGCGGCCCGGACCGGATCCTGGGCAGTCCCAGCGGCCTCATCGCCGGCATGCAGGCGGAGGTAAGCCAGTTGCGCGGTCCCTGGCGCTCCGCCGCCGGCAAGCCGCTGCCGGGGCGCAGCCTGCCCTATCCGGCGGTCACCCGGCAGCTCGCCACGGCCCTGCGCGATGGGCCCGGCGTCGGCGTCCTGGTCAACCGCGAGGGACGCGGCGAACTGGACGACGAACGCCTGGCCGCGGCCTCGCTGCCGGCCAGCGCCCTCGCCGTCCTGCCCCAGTCCCTGCGCCGCGCCGAACACCTGCGTTCCGGCGAGATCATGCGTTTCCTGGGCTGGCTGCGGCGCGAGCTGCAAGCCCTGGGCGAGCGCCTGGTGTTCTCCGTCGATGCGCGCGATCCGCGCCCCGGCATGCTGCTCGACGATTTTTTCGAGCGCCTGCACCGGCTCGGCGCCCTGCGCGGCAAGCTGCCGGAACAGGCGTACCGGCTGGCCCAGCGCATGGACGGGGAATCCACCCTGATCTTCGATATCGAGATCGCCCCCGCCTACCCCATCGACCGCATCCGTCTCACCTTCGTGCACGACCGGCACGCGGGCGGCGCCCAAGTGGAGGTGGTGGATGCCTGACACCCTGCCCGAATTCATCCCCTACCGCTTCCACGTCTACCTCTATCTGCGCGAGGGCGACGACAGCCTGCTGTGCAAGGGCGCCTTCAGCGAGGTCACCGGCCTGGAGGGAAGCATGACGCCGAAAGCGTACAAGGAAGGCGGCCGCAACTGGGGCGAGGTGCAGCTCGCCGGCCCCACCGCCTTCCCGCCCGTGGTGCTGAAGCGCGGCATCACCGAACTCGCCGATCTGTGGAACTGGTTCGACGCCACCACGCGCCAGGCCAACTACGGCCTGCGCTGCCGCGGCCGCATCGAGGTGGTCAACCCGGAGCGGCCGGACCGGCCCGCCCTGGTCTGGACCCTCAGCAACGCCATGGCCACCAAGTTCAAGGGCCCCGACCTCTCCGCCACCAGCAACCAGGTGGCGGTGGAGGAACTGCAACTGGTCCACGAGGGCCTGGAACTGAGCCGTCCGGGCTGAGGAAACCGCCATGCCGCAGCCCCAGATCGCCAAGGCCGTGCTGATCCCCATGAACGGGGACCAGGTGGAAACCGACGTGAGCAAGCACATCGTCGTGCAGTTCAACCCGGCCACCCTGCGCGTGACCCTGTCCAACACCCTGCGCGCCGACACCCACGGCGGCGGCGGCGCGGCGGCCCAGTACGTGGACAAGAGCGAATCCAGCCTGGCGGTGGAACTGCTGTTCGACACCACCGTGTCCCACGTCGAGCAAGTCCTCGGTCCCGGCGGCGCGGTGCAGCGGGAAACCTCGGTGGAAGCGAATAGCGACGTGCGCAAGCTGACTCAGCGCATCGCCGAGGCGTTCATGAAGCCCCAGAACCCGGAATCGGACCGGCCCGGCGCGCCGCGGCGCTGCCGCTTCCAGTGGGGCAGCTTCCAGTTCACCGGCATGCTGGCCACCTATAACGAGACGCTGGATTTCTTCGCGCCGGAAGGCATTCCCCTGCGCGCGATCCTGTCCCTGTCGTTCAAGGAAGACCGCTACCAGTTCACCCTGGACGAATCGGTGCGCGCGGGCCAGCGCGAGTCGCCCGGCTTCGCCCCCGGCGGCGCGGGCATCAGCGCCGACCGGGCCACCCAGGCGGGCGGCGGCGACCCGCGCGACTGGCGCGACACGGCCCGCTACAACAGCCTGGAGAACCCCCGCTTCACCCCGTCCGGCGGCCTCAACCTGCCCCCCGCCGGCCTGAGCATCCCCGCCACCACCGGCATCGCCGTCCTGGCCGGCGCGGAGCTGTCGTCGACCCAACGCACCACGAGGAGCTGACCATGGCCGTCATCATCGACGAGGTCAACGTGGAAATCCTGCCCGGCCAGTCCACCGGCGCCGAGCCCGTAAGCAGCCAGCCCGCCGAGGGCGACGCGGCGGAAAAGCTGATGGCCCTGCTGGAACTCGCGCGGGAACGCACGGAGCGCCTGAGCTGTGACTGATCCCCAGGCCCTGGTCAACGCGCGTCCGCTCTTGCGTCTGGAGGGCCGCGACCGATCCGACCTGGACGACGCGGTGCTGGCCGTCCAGGTGCGTCAACCCCTGGCCGGCATGGCCAGCGCGGAACTGCGCCTGCTCAACTGGGGCCTGGACGGCGCCACCGGCAATCCGGATTTCCGCTTCCAGGACATCGGCCTGGGCAAGCGCCTGGAAATCCGCCCGGGAGAATCCACCGGCGCGCTCCTGTTCGACGGCTTCATTACCGCCATCGAGGAACGCTACGGCGAAGGCGCGCCCCAGATCGTGCTGCTCGCCGAGGATGCCCTGCATCGCCTGGCGCGGCGGCGCGACAGCCGCGCCTTCGAGGACATGAGCCTGGACGCCGTGGTGCGCCAGGTGGCCCAGGACGCGGGCCTGCAGGCCGACGTCGACGTCTCTGCCGCGAGCGGCACCTGGTACCAGCACAACGAAAGCGATCTGGCCTTCCTGCTGCGCCTGCTCGGCCCCCACGACGTCGCGCCGCGCCTCGCCGACGGGCGCTTGCGCGCCCGCGACGAGGAGGCGGACCGGCAACCGGTGGCCGTCGATTCCGGCGGCAACGCGGACAGCATCCGCCTCATCGCCGACCTCAACCATCAGCCCGTGGCGGTGGCGGCCCACGGCTACAACCTGGCCGCCGACAGCGCGGCCGACGGCGAATCCGGCGCGCTCGCCCCCGCGCCCCGGGGCGAATCCGCCGCCGATCTGGCGGGCCGCCTGGGCTGGGAAGGCGACGCCGTCTTGCCGCACCCCTTCCCGCGCGGCCAGGCCGAGGCCGAAGCCCTCGCCGCGCGCGGTTTCCGCGCCCGGGCCAAGCGCTTCGTGCGCGGCGACATCGTGTGCCGGGGCGAACCCGCCCTGCGCGCCGGCCGGGAAGTCGAATTGAGCGGCGTCTCGCCGCGCCTGACCGGCCGCTACCGGGTGGTGGATTGCCAGCACCGTTTCGACACGACCCGGGGCTACACCACCCGCATCAAGGTGGAACGCCCGGATTGGAACGCGACATGAGCGGACACAGCCTCGGCCCCCTCCAGGAACTGCATCTGGGCCTGGTGACGGACAGCGCCGACCCGGACGCGCGCGGCCGGATCAAGGTGCGCCTGCACAGCACCAGCCTGGAACTGTGGGCGCCGGTGGTGACCCTGGGCGCCGGTGCCGGCTACGGCGTCAGTTGCCTGCCGCGCATCGGGGAACAGGTGGTGGTCGCCTTCCTCAGCCCGGAACAGCCCCTGGTGCTGGGCGCGGTCTGGAGCGGTGCCGGCGGCGCGCCGGAGGACGCGAGCCCGGTGGAGGAGCGCTACCTGGTGCGCACGCCGGCCGGCATCCAGGTGATGCTGGACGACGGCCGGCAGGGCGCGAAGGTGAAGATCGAAACCCCCGCCGGCTACCACCTGACCATCGACGAGGGCGGCGGCGGCAAGGTCACCGTCGAGAAGGGCGGCGAGAAGATCGAGATGAGCCCCTCCGGCATCGCCATCACCACCTCCGGCCAGGTCAAGGTGGAGGCCTCCCAGGTCAACGTGTCCGCCGGCATGGTCCAGGTGGACGCGGGCATGAGCAAATTTTCCGGCGTGGTCCAGTGCGATACCCTGATCAGCAACAGCGTGGTGTCCGCGAGCTACACGCCGGGCGCGGGGAACATCTGGTGAGCCGGCACACCCCCGTCCTCCACTCGCCCTGGTACGCCGACCCGGCCGACGGCACCGTGCTGCACCGTTACCTGGACGAGCAGTTCGTGCCCCGCTTCCTGCAGGAGGCCCGCTCCGGCCGCCTGACCCGCAACGCCGACCAGGCCTGGCGCGCGCAAGACCGCTTCGGCGGTTTCCAGGACTACCCAAGCCTGCGCCTGCCGGTGCACCGGGCCTTCTACATCGCCTGTTGCGAGGTGAGCTGCGACAGCTTCGGCCTGCCCACCCTGGACCCGGCCCGCATCCTCTCCGCCGGCCTGGTGGCGCGGCGCGGCCGCTCCCCCGCCCGGGCCATGCGCTGGATCGTCAAGGAAGGCGTGCCCATGGGCTGGTGGAGCGGCGAGGCCGGCAACACCGCCGACGGCGAACCCTGCGACTGCCGCCGCCTGCGCCAATTGGGCCTGCTGCCGGAGCGCTACCCCGAACCCGCCTACAGCGGCGAGGAAACCTCGCCCATGCACCCCCTGTTCCTGCGCGCGCAGGGCGAGGACGGCGTGACGCGCGGCCATACCCTGCTCTGGGGCTACCTGCCCCTGGGCGGCCAAGTACGGGTGGACGGGGCGCCCAGCGGCGCCAATGTCCCGGCTGCGGACTACGGCAAGGAGCATCCCTGGCCCTTCGGCGGCGCCGACGGCGCGCCGGCCTGGCGGCGCGGACACGGCTACCAGGTGCGGGACGGCCGCGCCGAGCCCGCCTTCCGCCAGCTTCTCGCCGTCCTGCTCGGCCGCTACCGGGTGCAGGACGGCGCCGATCCCCACAACACGCCCCTGCGCCTCTGGCTGGACGGCGTCGACTTCCACGCCGCGCCGCTCCAGATCCGGCGCGTGCGGAAGGTGTTCATGGGGGAACTGCGCGAGACCCACAACAAGGTGCTGTATTTCTACTCGCCCATCGAGGCCGCCGACCTGGACGACCCGGGCAATCCGGCCCTGAATCCCGAGGATGTCCGGGCCAGTCTGCTGGACTACCTGGACCGGCGCGCCGACCAGCTTCTGGAATGGCTGTCCTGGCAGGACCGGGGCGTGGATCGGGCGCTGCCCGCTTACGCCTTGTCCAGCCTCGAACCGCCGGAGTCGGAAGCGAATCTGGCGCGCCTGGACTGGAGCCTGTACATCGACGACGGCCAGGCGCAAGCCCTGCGCGACCTGCTCGAGATGCGCGCCCGCGCCGCCCTGGACGCGAGCGACGCCGGCACCGCCATGCCCCGCTTCGGCCAGGACGACGACGACGTGTTCTTCGCCCGGCCCTTCCTGCGCTACCTGGACGAGAAGGACTGCGAGCGCATCGTCTGGGGCCCGGCCAGCCAGCCGTTCCGCGTCGCCTCGCCCCTCGCGCCCCAGGCCCAGCGGCCCAGCCTCGTCGTCCTGCCGTCCCTGTCCGACCTGAAACTGGGCGGCCCGCGCGGCCTCACCTTCCTGGCGCCCAAGTCCCTGGCGGACAAGATCCTGAAGCTGAAATTCGACATGGACCTGAAGACCGACGGTCCCGGCAACCCGGGGGGCGCCTGCTTCGGCTTCAGCTTCAGCCTGCCCGTCATCACCCTGGTCGCCCTGATCCTGCTGATGATCATGATCAACCTGCTCAACATCATTTTCTGGTGGCTGCCCTACGCCTTCCTGGCCCTGCCGCGCCTGTGCCTGCGCGCCATCGCCAGATCCGTGGGCGCCGGAGGCGGCGGCTGATGGACGCGCCCCGCCTGCTCAGCCTGCCCCTGCTCGACGGCGTCGACGGCGACGGCCGCCTGGCCTGGTCCGAGGGCAACAAGAGCCTGCGCGAAAGCATGCTCAACATCCTGCTCACCCGGCCGGGGGAACGCCTGATGCGGCCCGAGTTCGGCGCCGGCCTGCGCGACTTCGTCCACTACCCCAACGACGAGACCACCCGCGCCCTCGTCGCCGACGCCGCCCGGCGCGCCCTGGAGCGCTGGGAACCACGCGTGCGGATCGAGGACGTGCGGGTGCTGGCCGATCCCCAGCGGCCCTCCTTCGTCCATCTGTCCGTCCACTACCGCATCCGCTTCGACGGCAGCCGGGAACGCCTGGACTTCTCCCTCAACCTGGGCGGTCCCGCCGCATGAACGACTAGGACGCCACCATGCCCCTGCCCATCCCCAACCTCGACGACCGCCGTTTCGACGACCTGGTGCAAGAGGCGCGCACCCGGCTCGCGCGTCACCTGCCGGAACTCACGGTCAACTCGCCGGGCGATCCGGTGCACGCCATCGTCGATCTGTTCGCCTGGTTCACCGAGACCATCCTGTACCGGGCCAACCAGATTCCCGAGCGCCAGCGGCGCGCCTTCCTCAACCTGCTGCAACTGCCCCTGCGTCCGGCGCGGCCGGCCCGGGGCCTGGTGTGCGTCGACGCCGAGGCGCGCGCGAACCAGGCGCCGCGCCTGCCGTCCCTGCTCGCCGCCGAAAGCCTGCTCAAGGCGGGCGCGGCCAGCTTCACCACGGTGGGCGAGGTGCAGCCCACGCCCCTGGAACTGCGCCTGCTGATCAAGGAAGGACTGAGCGACGCCCGCCTCACCGGCCTGGGCATCAGCAAGGCCCAACTGCGCGAACAGTACGGCGTCGAGCCCGCCGGCTTCCGCCCGCGCAGCCTGCTTGCCGGGCGCGATGTCCTCGACCTGGGCGCGGCCCTGGACGGCGCCCTCTACCTCGCCGTGTGCGCCGCGAAACCCCTGGCGAACCGGGCCGACGCCCTGCGCGAAAAGCTCGCCGGCATCACCCTCAACCTCGGCCTCGCGCCCCTGGACGACGAACCCAGGGAATTCGACGGCGACGCCGGCACCCTCGCCAGCGAGCCGCCACCGCGCCAGCTCGATTGGGACGTCGCCTGGTGGCCGGACCCGGCGAACCGGCCGGACGACATGCAATGGCTGCCCCTGGAAGTGGTGGCGGACAGTTCCCAGGGCGGCCGCGAAAGCGGCGTCGCCCGCCTGCGCCTGCCGCGCCAGGCGAGCTACCTGCGCGTGCCCGCCGCCGGCGATCCCCAGTTCGCCGGCTTCCGCGACACGCCGCCCGAGCCCCCCGCCGACCTGGTCCCCGGCCAGATGCTGTTCTGGCTGCGCCTGCGCTGTCCCGCGGAACCCGGCCTACGCCTGGGCTACGCCGGCATCAACGCGGTGGACGTGATCGGCCAGGGCGTGGTGCGCGACGTCATGCTGGGCGTGGGCGACGGCCGCCCGGACCAGATGCTGCAACTGCCCCAGGGCGACCTGGATGGCGACAGCCTCGCCCTGCAAGTGGAGGAATCCGGCCGCTGGGTGGATTGGCAAGCGGTGCCCCACTTCGCCGCCAGCGGCCCGGACAGCCGGGTCTACCGGCTCGACCCGGCCGCCGGCCTGATCCAGTTCGGCGACGGCCTGCGCGGCAAGCGCCCGCCCGCGAACATGGCCATCCGCGCCGCCGTCTACCGTTATGGCGGCGGCGCCGCCGGCAACCTGCCCGCCGGCGCCATCAAGGAACTGCACGGCGCCGCCGCCGGCCTGAAAGTGCGCCATGACTGGCCCACCCGGGGCGGCGTCGACGCCGAGACCGTGGCCGAGGCGGAACAGCGCATCCCCGCTTTCCTGAGCCATCGCGAACGGGCCGTGACGCGGGAGGATTTCCGTTTGCTGGCGCGCGACAACCCGGTCAATCCGGTCGCCCGCGCCGAGGCCGTGCCCGGCTTCCTGCCCGGCGCCAACCTGGCCTCCATCCGGCGCGGCATTCCCGGCGTGGTCAGCGTGTTCGTGCTGCCCCCCGCCTGGCCCCCGCTGCCCGCCCTCGCCGCCGCGCCGCGCCCCGGCGCCGGCCTGCTGCGCGACGTGTACGCCTACCTGGCGCAACGCAGCCTGCTGGGCACCGAGCTGTACGTGCTGAGTCCCCAATACCAGCCCGTCTCCCTGGCCCTGTCCCTGGAAGTGGTGGACCCCACCACGGAACAACAGGTGTTCAAGGCCGTGGAACAGGCCCTGCTCGCCTATCTCTGGTCTCTGCCCCCGGGCGGCCCCCGGGGCGAGGGCTGGCCCATGGGCCGCGCGGTGGAGGTGAACGAACTGCGCACCCAGGCCGGCCGCGTCTCTGGTGTCGAAGCGGTCAACAGCCTGCGCCTGTTCTATCTGAACCTGAACGACGGCGCCTGGCACGAACTCACGGAATCCCAGGCCCTGCCCCTGACCGACTACCAGTTGCCGGAACTCATGGCGGTCAACCTCCAGGCCGGCGAGGACGACCCGGAACCGCCGCGCGGCTACGCGCCCGGCACCCCCAGCGACCCGGGCGGCCTGGGCGAGGGCATGGTCCTCGTGCCGGTGCCGGTCATCCCGGACAAGTGTTGAGGCGGACGATGAATCTCCACATCGCCCTTACCGCGCTCACTTCTCCCTTTGCAAAAGGGGGGCGGGGGGGGATTCCCTGGCGATCCACTCTCGTCAGCAGCGACGAATCCCCCCTAACCCCCCTTTTGCAAAGGGGGGGACAGGTTGGTAGCGGTTCCCTGTCTGGAGCGCCCTCGGCCGGCGGTCCGCCTGGAACGCCCTCGGCCGGCGGTCCGCTTGGCGGCGGCCGCACAGCGACGCGCCCGGCACGCGTTTGGCGCGATGGGCAAGCCCACCCAACCCGATATCCGCACCCGCCGACTCACTCCCCCCTTTGTAAAAGGGGGGCGGGGGGGGATTCCCTGGCGATCCACCCCCGTCAGCAGCGACGAATCTCCCCTGACCCCCCTTTTCCAAAGGGGGGAACAGGTTGGGAGCGGTGCCCTGCCTGGAGCGCCCTCGGCCGGCGGTCCGCTTGGCGGCAGCCTCACGGCGACTCGCCGAGCACGCGTGTTTGGCGCGATGGGCAAGCCCACCCAACCCGGTATCCGACCCCGCCGACTCACTCCCCCCTTTGCAAAAGGGGGGAACAGAGTGGGAGCGGTTCCCTGCCTGGAGCGCCCTCGGCCGGCGGTCCGCTTGGCGGCGGCCACGCAGCGACGCGCCAAGCACGCGTGTTTGGCGCGATGAGCAAGCCCATCCAACCCGGTATCCGGCCCCGCCGACTCACTCCCCCCTTTGCAAAAGGGGGGCGGGGGGGGATTCCCGTGCGATCCACCCTCGTCAGCACCGACGAATCCCCCCCAACCTCCCTTTTCCAAAGGGGGGGACATCCATCGAGCCCATCATGGACAGCAACGGCACCCGCTTCCTGCTGCTGAACTCGGCGGCCGACTTCGCCGAGCAGTCGGGGGACTGCGGATGGGACGCGGCCCTCAAGGCCTTCACCCTGGCCCGGCGCGACATGCCGCGCCTGCCCGAATTGCCGGCGGAGCAGGCGCGCGATGCGCTGGCCGCCGCCGCGCCTCTGGTGCTGGACGGCCACGGCCAGTACGGCCGCGTCTCGGGCGACGGCAGGCGTTTCGAATTCGCCCTGCGCTGGCCGGCGGCGGAGCCCGACTGGCGCCCGGTGCTGGCCGAACTCGCGGGAGACGGCGCGCCCAGCCTGGAAGCCCTGGTGCTGGACCCGGTGGACGCGCCCGCCGACACCGCCTTCAGCGATCTGCACATCGGCGGCGGGGGCCTGGCGGCGCTGGCCTGGCGCGGCGCGCACCGTTCCGGCCTGACCCTGGTGCATCTGCGCGCGCGCTGGCAGGCCCTGTGCGACCTGGAACCGGGCTTCGCGCCGAAACGGGTCTGGGTGGATGGGGAGAACCGGGTCTGGCTGGCCGGCGACGCGGCCCTCGCCCTGTGCCGGGGCGGCCCCTTGCCGCAGCCCTATGCGCCCCGCCCGGAGCGCTTCGAGCCCGACCCGGTCAACCCCGATCCCCTGCGCCCGCTTTGGCAACAGGCCTTGCCGGATAACGCGGGACTGGTCGCCCTGACGGCGGACGCGGACTGGCTCTATCTGCTGGTGGAACTGGCGCCGGCAGCGGACGGAAGCGTGCCCCAGGCCATCCTGCGCCGCCGCCTGGACGATCGCGCCGACCAGCCCCTGGAACGCTACCCGGTCGACGCCAGCCTGCCCTACGCCAGCGACCTCGCCATCGCCATGACGGATGCCGGCCCCCTCGGCCAACTGCTCCTGCTCGCGCCCCTGGACGCCACCGCCCAGGCCGAATCGCGCCGGGACTGCGCCCTGGTCGAACTGGTGGCGGAGGAGGGTGGAATGGATGGCGCGCGCGCCGCCCGCGCCCGTCCGCAACGCTGGCCCATGCGCGCCCTGGCCTCGCCCCGTTTCGTGCGCGCGCCCGACGGCCTGCCCCGCTATCTGGCCGACGACCGGCCGCGCCGGCTGTATCCGCTGGCCCAGGCCCGCTTCGTCCAGCGCGCCGAGGCGGTGCTGTCCAGGCGGCTCGACGCGGGCGAGCCTGACACCCTCTGGCACCGCCTCACCCTGGACGCCTGCATCCCGCCCGGCTGCCGTCTCGCGGTCGCGGCGCGGGTATGCGACGACTGGGACCGGCGCGGCGAGGCCGGCTGGGACGAGCAGCCGGAACCCCTGTGGCTGCCCCAGGCTTCCGAACTGCCCTTCGCTGCCGGCCCTCTGGACGCCGTGCCCGGCCAGGAAGGCCTGTTCGAAATCCTCCTGCAACGGCCCAACGGCGCGGTGCGGGAATTGCGCGGCCGCTATCTGGAACTGCGCCTCACCCTGACCGGCGACGGCCGCCACAGTCCGGCCATCCACGCGCTGCGCGCCTGGTTCCCGCGTTTTTCCTGGCAACGGGCCTATCTGCCGGAACATTTCCATCAGCAGGAACGGCCGCCCGCGGTCACCCCGGCGGCGCGGGAGGCGGCCAACGCCGCCGATCTGCGCGAACGCCTGCTGGCGGCCCTGGAGGGCATGCTCACCCCCATCGAGGACCGCATCGCCGCGAGCGAATGCCTGCTCTATCCGGAATCCCTGCCCGCCGCGCGCCTCGACGGCGTCGCCGCGCTGCTGGGCGTCGACCTGCCCGGCCACTGGCCGGAAGCCCGCCGGCGCGAGTGGCTCGCCCACCAGGGCGGTTTGCAGCGCCGGCGCGGCAGCTTCGCCGGCCTCTGCCTGGCCCTGGACATCGCCACCGACGGCGCGCTGGGGCGCGGCCAGATCGTGCCGGTGGAGGAATTCCGCCTGCGCCGCACCCTGGCCACCGTCCTCGGCATCGACATGAGCGACGCGCGCCACCCCCTCACCCTGGGCACCGGCCAGTCCGGCAACAGCATCGTCGGCGAGAGCCTGATCCTCACCGACGAGGATGCGCGGGAATTCCTCGCCCTGTTCGCGCCGGAGCTGGCCCACACCCCGCGCGACCGGCGCGCGGTGAACGAATTCTTCGACCGCCACGCGCGCCGCCTCACCGTGCTGCTGCACGGCGAGGCGCGCGCCCTGCGCAGAACCGTGGAAGCGATCCTGCCGACCCAGGTGCCCGCCACCGTGCAATGGACCATCCGCGAGAGCGACCACCCCTTCGTGCCGGGCCTGTCGCCGCTGTTGCAGATCGACACCTATCTGGAACGCCAGCCGCCCTTCGGCCGCGTGGTGCTGGAACGCACCCGCCTGGGCCGGGGCGACCTGCTCACCAATCCCGCCGCCCTGTCGCCGGAACACGCGCCGGCCGCGGGGGCTTACTGAACCTGGAGGAGCCATGTCATGACCGAGCCCGTGGACAAAGACCAAAGCCTGGTCCCGGACAGCGCATTCGAGCAGCTCCTGGCCCGCGTTTCCTACCAGCCGGGCATGCTGCTGGGCCTGGAGGCCACCCGCTCCGAGCAGGATTACCACCGGCGCCGCCTGAACCGCCACGCCTACTGGCTGCACGGCAGCGGCACGGTGTGCGGCCTGCGCGTGTACGCGAAGGGCGACGACCCGGGCAACGAGGATGATCCCGCCCTGGTGCGCCTGTTCGTCACCGCCGGCATCGGCGTCGACGGCCTGGGCCGGGAAGTCACCCTGAGCGAGCCCCACTGCGTCGACCTGAGCGCCTGGCTCAGCAGCCAGCACGAAGACGAGGATCTCTGGGGCGCCCTGATCCGGGACGGCTACGAGGACGCCGCCAACACCATCTGGCTCACGGTCACCTTGCGCTACCAGGATTGCGCGAGCGGCCTGCAACCGGTGCTGGCCACCGACATCAACGCCGGCAGCGACCCGGTCAAGCCGAGCCGGATCAAGGACGGCGCCCTGCTGGAACTGGTGCCGGAACGGCCGGCGGACGCGGACGCGGCGCACCCCTTCGCCGCCCACCGCGCCCTGCCCGACCTGGACGACCTGAAGGCGGACAAGCTGGGCGCGCGGGAAATCCAGCGCCTGGACGACGCGAACGGCGCCGCCCTGGATCAACTGGAACTGGGCGCGCGCCTGCTCTACGCCCTGGGCGAGGACAACCGCGCCCTGGAACCCCGCGACTCGGGCGGCGACGTGAACGCGGCGGCGGCGCGACTGGCGCGCACCCTGCTCGCCCGGGTCGCCATCCGCCTGGGCGCCGACCGCGCCCTCATCGTCAACCCGCGCCGCATCGAGGTGGACAACCTGGCGCGGCCCTTCCTGTTCAACGCCGAACTGCTGGCCCGCCTGGCCCGTTTGGCCTGATCGGAGAAAACCATGACCGACTTCAACATCACCTTCGTGCCCTATGCCCCCGGCACCAGCGACAGCCAGGGCCAGCGCATCTCCAGCATCGATCCGCGCCTGTCCCGCACCAACTATTTCGACGGCCGCCTGCTCAAGGCCTCCGACCTGACCCGGGACCAGGTCTACCTGGACGAGCGGGCGCTGGAGATCGGCCAGGCGCTGGGCTCGGGCATCGTCAACGGGCTGGATATCGCGTTGGTGGAGCACTATCGGCTGCGGGTCGGCCCCGGCCTCGCCATCGCCCCCTCCGGCCGCGTGCTGCAACTCGCCGGGCGCACGCTGGAGGTGAATCTGGGCAACGCGGCCCTCATCGCCAGTCTGAACGACGGCTATTACCGCCGCTTCAAGCGCGGCCTGTATCTGGTCGCCCTGCAATACGCGGAGGTGGGCGCCGACAGCGCCGAGGCCTACCCGGCCGACCTGGCCAGCGCGCGCCGCTTCAACTTCAACAGCTTCGCGGAGGGCGTGGAGCTGGTGCTCGTCCCCCTGGCCGTGCCCCTGTCCCAGACCAGCGAGGTCGCGGCCCGCGCCGGGCTGGTCGCGGAATTCATCGGCGCCGGGCGCGCCGGCCAGCGCCCGGAGCTGTCCGACGAAGCCGTCGCCCTCGGCCTGCTGGCCCTGGAGCAGGGCCGCCCGCTCTGGCTCGACAAAGGCCTGGTGCGCCGTCCCCTGCGCCAGTCGGGCGCGCCGGACGCGCTGCAAACCGACCTGGGCACCCACTACGGCGAACTGCTGGAAACGGTACTGGCCTCGCGCAACGACGGCGGACTGAGCGGCGGCTTCGCCGCGTCCAGGTATTTCCGCCTGCTGCCGCCCCAGGGCCGGCTGCCGAAAGCCTGCGCCGACCCGGTGAACGGCGCCCAGAGCTACTTCCCGGAAGGCTACGAGGTGAGCATCGCGCCGGTGCGCCGGGACGACCTGCCGGCGATCCTGGCGGAATCCGCGCGCCTCGCCCCCATGGACCTGGAAAAGGACGCGGACGCCGACATCCTGGTGCTGGTCCCTCTCTCCAACAGCGAGTTCGCCTGGCGCGCGCGCAGCCTGGAACGGGGCGCGAGCGCGCCCAAGGACGCCTTCGGCCTGGGCCGCCTGCTCGCCATCGACCGCCTGGCCCTGCGCCTGCGTCCGCCGCCCAAGCCCCACGCCATCGACACCGACGCCGAGGTCTGGAAAGGCATCTGGGAAGCGGCGCGGGAAGAGGACATCCTGTTCGTGCGGCGCCCGCCGCGCGCCGCCGAGACCAACGTCAGCGCCGTGGTGCTGGCGCGCGGCTTCGACCTGCCCAAGCCCACCGTCGATCTGTCCGCCTACTACCGGGTCATGGAAAAGGAACTGGCCGACACCCGGCTCCAACTCAAGGAAACCGCGCTGGACCTGAGCGTCGGCCGCGCGGATTTCGCGCGCCGCCTGCGCAACCTGAAACTGGACCCGGACGCGCCGGCCCAGGAACTCGCCGACCAGCTCAAAGCCCTGGAAGCGGAACGGGACAAGCTCGCCGCGCGGGTCAAGGAGCTGGAGGACGCGGGTGCCGGCGGCGGCGCCGACCTGGCCAAGGCCAAGGCGCAGATCGACAAGCTCACGGCGCAACTGGAGGCGGCGAAGAAGCAGATCGCCGAACTGCAAGCCGCCGGCAGCGGCGCCGCCAGCACGGAACTGGCCGGCGCCCTGGAGAAGAACAAGGCGCTGGCGCTGGAACTCGAAAGCGCGAACAAGACGATCACCGAATTGAAGGCCGCCGCGGACAACGGCGACAGCGCCGCCCTCGCGGAAGCCAAGGCCGCCCTGGACAAGCTGGGCAAGGAGCTGGACGTCGCCAACAAGCGCATCACCGAGCTGCAGGCCTCGGCGGGCGGCGGCGCCAGCGCCAGCGAACTGGAAGCGGCGAAACTCAAGATCGAGAAGCTGACCGGCGAACTGGAAGCCGCCAACAAGCAGATCACCGAATTGCGGGCCGCCGGCACCGGCGCAGGCAACGCCGAACTGGACGCGGCCAAGGCCGGCATCGACAAGCTGACCAAGGAACTGGAGGTCGCCAACAAGCGCATCACCGAACTCCAGTCCGCGGGCGGCGGCGCGAGCGCCGCGGACCTGGACGCCGCGAAAGCGAAGATCGACAAGCTCACCCAGGAACTGGACGGCGCGAACAAGCGCATCACGGAGCTGCAAGCCGCCGGCACCGGGGCCAGCAGCGCCGACCTGGACGCGGCGAACAAGAAGATCGACACCCTGACCCGGGAACTGGAAGCCGGCAACAAGCGCATCACCGAACTCCAGGCCGCGAGCAACAGCGCGGGCGCCGAACTGGAAGCCAGCAAGAGCGCCACCGCGCAGCTCTCCGAGGAACTGGCGGCCGCGAACAAGCGCATCGCCGACCTGCAAGCCGGCGGCGCGCAACCCGCCGCGATCGACGTGCAGGAACTCGCCAAGCTGCGCCCGGCCGCCGACGCCGCGAGCCGCAAGGCCCTGGACAAGCTGACCACCGGCCTCGCCAACCGGCCGGAGGAGGCCGCCGTGGTCGCGGACATCCTCATGCTCATGGACCGCCGCTACGACGCGGTGATCTGGCCCACCCTGGCAAGCGTGGCCGAGCAGCCCGGCCAACTCGCGAAGCTGCGCGACTTCCTGCGGAAGAACACCGACGCGGCGAGGCCGGCGGGCGCCGCCCTCGCCGCCTCCGGCGCGGACTTCGGATTGAGCGCCGCCTTGGTGAAGAAGTGGAAGGAACTGGGTTGAACGATGCATCGGTAAGGAGCCCATCATGAACAAGCCCATCCATCTCGACGCGGTGGCATTGACCGGCCGGGAACCGCGACGGCTCAACCTGTTCGCCGGCCGCCATCTGGGCGAGCGGGATTTCGACCTGTTGCAGGCCTACACCGACGACCGGCTGGCACCCTTCCTCGCCCACGCCGTGCCGGGCATCGTCGCGGGACTGGAAGCCGCCATGGACCAGGACGACCCGGAGCAGCGCATCCACGTGCGGCCGGGCAACGCCATCGGCGGCGACGGCCGCCCCCTGCGCCTGCATTACCCGCTGGAGCAGACCTGGCCGCAACTACGCGACCGCGCGGAACGGGAACAGGACGGCCCGCTGGTGGACGGCTACTACTTCCTGCACCTGGACCGTTCCGTGGAACTCGCGGACGCCGACACCGAACAGCTTCCCTGCCAACGGACCGAACTCGACCCCACCCGCGACCGGCGCCTCGACACGGTCGCCCTGCTGGGCCTGCGCTTCGTCACCGCCAGCGCCAGCCTGCTCGCCCTGCCCCAATCCCGCGCCGCGAACCGCCTGTGCGCCCGCTTCGTCGAGGAATCGCCGTTCGACGCCATCAACGGCGGCGTGCCCCTGGCCCTGGTCAAGATCGCGGCGCGCAAGCCGGTCTGGTTCGATGCCGTCGCGGCGCGCTACGCGGCCCTCGCCGACGGCCCCTATCTCGCCTTTCTCGCCCACGCCCGGGACGTGCTGGAACGCTTCAGCCACGACCTCGCCGCCGCCGGCAAAACCCCGGACCCCGGCCTGTCCCTGGCCGAACAGACCGGCCTGGACTTTCTGCCCGCCGCCGGCCCGTTGCCCGCCGAGCTGCTGCGCGACGTGGGCGGCGAGGCCCCCGCGCTGGCCTTCGCGCCCCAGGATTTACAGGTGGAGCTGCTGCCGGTGCCCGCCGACACGGTCTGGGCCGTGGTGGAACGGGAACTGCCCCGGGGCGTGGTGGACCTGGCGCGCGGCCGCGGCGACCGCATCCGCCTGCTGCTGGCGGTGGACGACCCGGACTACCGGCCGAACCTGATGGACCTGCCGCAACCCGACCTGGCCCTGGAAAGCGAACTGCTGCAACGCGGCCAGGCCGCGATCCAGGCCTGGCAGGACTGGAAAGCCCAGTGGCTGGTCCTGTTCAACGGCCTCACGGCGGAACAGGGCAAGGGCGTGCTGGCGCCCGGCCTGCCGGCCAACGAGGGCGCGTTCCTGAGCGGCCTCAGCGCCCGCGCCGGCATCGACCAGATCGTCGCGCAAAGGGAAGCGGGGCTGCCCACGGGCGCGGCCCTGCCCCACCCTTATTCGGACTGGAAAGCGCATCCCCGCCTGGGTTTCCAGAATGTGGAACTGCTGGTGACTTCCGCGCCGGGCCTGCACAAACAGCGCCTGGACCTGGAAACCGGCATCGACGCCTTGGAAGGCGAGCTGGAGGAGAACTTCCAGTTGCTCAACGAACTGAACGACTTCCTCGGCCTCCAGCGCCAGCACCTGGACGCCATCACGGTGTCCTTCAGCACCCTGGCGGGCGGCGTGCCGGGCGACGGCAGCGGCATGAACCTGATCCGCTGGAGCAAGTACGCCGAATTCCAGCCCACGATCAAATCGAGTTGAGGAGGCGACATCATGGCAAGCAATCAATTCCTCCTGAACGCCGATACGGCGAAACTCAGTGCGAGCGTCGGCGAGCAACTCAAGCTCACCGATACCGCCCAACTGGCCTATCTGGTCGGCAATTTCAACCTGCCCTACGCCCTCGCCCAGGGCGGCGCCGCGCCGGCGGAGACGCCCACGAACCCGGTCTACGAGAAGGCCACCGCGACCCTGGGCGTGCTCAAGCACGTGGACAAGGTCAACGACACCTTCCTGCAGGCCATGCACGGCATCCGCGACCTGCGCGAGACCCTGGACACCTCGCCCCTGGGCAAGGAAAAAAGCCTCCTCAAGCGCGTCACCGCCTATCTGGACAAGTACCTGAGCGACGCCGAACGCCGGGAACTGCTGGGCGGCTTCTATCCGGAAAGCCCGAAGATTTTCCGCATGCCCGCCCTCGCCGCGATTCCCCGCCCCGGCGACGACATGAACGTGGAATCCGCCAAGGACGACGGCACCACCGAGATCAAGCAGGTCAAGCGCAACGAGCAGTCCGCCCTCTACGCCACCGGCCGGGTCATGGTGGACGAGATCCGCCTGCTGGAATCCCTGCGCCAGGCCCTGATCGTGGTGCGCCGCCGGCGCCAGTTGCAACTGGCCCGGCAACAGGACCAACTGGCCAAGCTGGAAGAACAGATTCCCGTTGCCCGCAAGACGCTCGACAACCTGGAACCCAAGCGCCAGGAAACCCTGGGCGACCAGGCGGTGGCGAAGCGCCTGCTCGCGGAACACTGGGCCGCCATCGAAGCGGCCTGGGCGGAACGCCGCCGCGTCCTGGAAAACCATCTGGGCCTCTACTACGCGCGCGTGCGGGAAACGCCCCTGAGCCTGACGCCGCCCGACCCCCTGGACCTGCGCTACGCCGATGCGGACGACATCGTCCCCGGCTGTTCCGGCGCGACCACGGACATCCCGGCCGCCCTCAATCCCTTCCTGGAAGCGGTCTTCGACGTGCCGGTGGGAGACTGGGCCGGCTTGCGCGAGCTTTATCCCCTGCTGCCGGATCGTCCGCGCATCGAGACCATGGTCATCCAGCGGCGCGATCTCCTGGCGAAGCGCCAGACCCTGAGCGGCGACGGCAGCGCCCTGAGCGCGCGCCTGCTGCCCTTGCACCAGGAAACCCTGGCCCTGGCGCGCGATCTCGTCAAACGCCCGTTCAGCGCCGCCGGCGCCCTTTCCGCCGTGCAAAAGCAGGGGCGCGACCTGCTCTCCCTGGACGATCTGCTGTCCGGCCCGCCGCACCGGCTGCGGCCCCAGGCTTCCGGCCTGCACCAGCGCCTGGGCAACGCCGCCGCCTGCCTGGTGCAGCGCCTGCGCGGCATCGCCCCCTCGCTCCGCCTGGACTGGGCGGAGGCGGCGGAAAACGCGCGCCTGCCGGTCGAGGAGCCGGAACGCTGGCCCGCCCTGGACAAGGCCGAGGCCGCCGATTTCAACGGCGTGCGCACCCTGGTGGAACTGGTGCATTGGTGGTTCCGGCAACTGGACGCGCAAGCCTCCGGCGGCGCCCGCACCGCCCTGCAAAACTACATCCGCGCCTGCCTGCTCTACGTCGCCAGCGACGACCCGGGCCAGATCCTGCGCGGCAGCGTCGCCACCCTGCCGGGCCGTTTCAAGATCGGCGAGATGCTGCGCCTGAACCTGAACCGGGAAGCCAGGCCCGGCGCTCTGCTCACCCTGCTCGACCCGGACCAGCGCGTCATGGGCACCCTGCGCGTGGACGACCACGACGAGCAGGGCGCGGTGGCCGTGGTGACCCAGGTGCTGGACGCGAGCGCGCCGGTCTCCACCGCCTGGCAGGTGCGGGGCAAGGCGAGCTGAGCCATGCCGGCCGGCGCCCGCATCCACCGCCTGCGCCTGCTCGGCGCGGAGGACCAGCGGGTCGCCGTGTTGCGCGGCCTGGAACAGGCCGAGTGGGCGGTCGGCCCGGACGAGGGCGTGCTGATCCTACGCAAGATCCAGGTGGGCGCGCCCCTGCCCGACATCGGCCGCCGCATCGTGGAACAGGCGCGCGGCCTCGGCGCCCGGGCCGTGCCGGGCTGGGACGCCTGGGCGGAGCGCAGCGAAGCGGTGCGTTTCGCCTCCCGTTCCGACCTGCTCGCCTGCCTGCTGCGCGACTTGCTGCAAGGCCGTCCGCGCTGGTTCTGGCGCGGCTGGCGCGAACTGTTCGAGCTGCCCGCGGGGGCGGCGGTGGCGCGGGCGATGGGCGGCGACGCGGCGCGCTGGCCCGCTGTCGTGCATGGCCTGCGCGCGCGCGGCGCGGGGGAAGCCTTGTGGCGCGCCCTGCGGCCGACGGACGCGCAACACCTGCTGCTGGCCGTGGAACAGGCCACGGGCTGGCCTCTGGGGCGTCCTGCCGCGCCGGATAGCTCAACCAATAGCGTGCCGAACAACGCGCTGGATACCAGGCCGGAAACGAGGGCAGCCGCGCGCCATGATGTTCCCGAATGGCTGCGGAATGTGGCGTCCATCCAGGCGGCGCGCTCCCGCTCCGACACCGCCCCGCTCCGTCTCGCCATCGTCACCTGGCTCTGGCAGGACGCGCCCCGGATACTCTCGGCGGGCGACGCGGCGGCGCGGATCGGGCGGCTCGCGGATGCGATGCTGGCCGCCGAGGCAGGACATCGGGACGAGGAAGCCGGCGCAGCGTCCGTATCCGCCCAGCGGGGCGATCCAGCCCCGGCAGCCGGGGCGAGGACCGGCACCGATTCGATCGCGCCGGCGGATGGAGCCACTGAAGCCGACGCCAGAACAACCTGGCGCGGCACGAGGGAAACCCGCGCCGAACCCGGATTCGAGGGGGGATCGCGGCAGCCGGCGGAGACGGCCTCCCCCTCCCAACCTCCCCCGCTTGCGGGGGAGGAGCAGGTTCCCGCCCATTTCATCGAACAAGGATTTTCTCCCTCCCCGCGCGCGGGGAGGGCCGGGGTGGGGAGGGAGCCACCGCCCCGGACTGAAATGGATACGCCCGCAACAATGGATACACCCGCAACGGCCAACCCCTCCACGGCCCAATCTCCCCAAGTTGTTACGCCCGACCCGACAACGCTCGCCGGCGAGACCCGCTTCGTCACCGCTCAGGGCGGCTGGTTCCTGCTGCTCAACGCCCTCGCCCTGCCCGCGCTCCAGGCGCGGCTCCAGGCCGGGGAAGACGAGGGCGCACCCGACGACACCGGACGGGCCGCGGGCTGGATCTGGCTCTATCGCCTGGGCCGCGCCCTGGGCGGCGTCGCCGATCCCGCCTTGGCCAGGTTTTTCGCCATGGCGGCGCGCCTGCCCGGAGACGCGGCCATGGACGCCCTGCCGCCCCTGCCGCACGAGGCCGAATGCGCGCGGCTGGCCCGCGCCCGCTTCGGCGACACGGTATGCAACGCGGCGCTGTTCCCGCTGCCCGCCCTGGTTCTCGCCACACCCAGCCATCTGGACGTGCACTACCGCATGGCGGACATCCGCCTGGACGCGCGCCGGGTGGGCCTGGACATCGACCCCGGCTGGCTGCCCTGGCTGGGCCGGGTGGCGCGCTTCCATTACGGCCGGCCGGCGGAATTGCTGGGATGGGAGACACCATGACATTCAGCGCCTCGGTGGACACCGGGAATTGGAAAAGCAAGGCCATCGCCAAGACCGGCGATCCCCCCACCCCATCCCTCCCCCGCAAGCGGGGGAGGGCGAGGCAGGGGGCGGCAACCGGCATGACGCCCGCGAGCATGAGCGGCCGCCGCGGGGACGCGCCTCGGCGCGCGATGGGGTTCTTGGATGCGTTGCGGGCACGCGGGCCGAGACCCGCTCCAAGCGGGGATGGGCGACGTTTCGCCGGCACGTCCCTGTCCGCCTGCCCGAGGCGCCCGGCATGAACGACCGCATCCGCCTTGAAGCCTCGCCCATGCAACTCGCCGGCGCCCTCGCCCACGCGGGCCTGGCCCGCTTCGCGGCGCGTCTGGCCCGGGCCGATCCGCTGTTCGCCGAACTCGCCCAAGACGACACACTGTCCATCCTGCTCGGCCTGGAGCGGGACGACTGGCCCGCGGCCTGCAAAACCCTGGCGGCGCTGGCGCCGAACCTGGGCGGGCCCCTGGGCCGGCTGCTCCAGGATTTCCGCCTGCAACTGCACGAATGGTTCCTGCTGGCCCTGGCCGGCGAGGTGGAGGCGAGCCCGCGTCTGGCCCTGGCGGTGGCGGAACTCCAGGCGCCGGAGCGCCAGCCCCGGCCCGGCCTGCATCTGGCCGCCGAGCTATGCGCCGATCTGTTCGGCGTTTCCGTCACCCCCCTGCAACTGAGTCAGCATCCCCTGGTGCGCGCAGGAGTGCTGCGCCTGGAGGGCGACGGCCCCCTGTCCCTGCGCGGCCTGGCCCTGGCGCCCGCGCTGTGGGCCGTGCTCGGCGGCGAGCGCGCGCCCTGGCCGGGCTACCGTTTGCTGGACCCGGGCCGGCCGGAATGGCTGCCCGCCGCCCTGCGCGACCAGTTCCCGCGCCTGGTGGATCTGCTGCGCGCCGGCCAGGTCCAGGCCGTGGCGTTCCGGGGCGCGGCAGCCAGCGCGCGCCTCGCGGCCACCCAGCTCGCCAGCCGGCTCGGGCTCCTGGCCCTGGAAACGAGCCGGGAACAATGGGAGGGCAATACCCAGCTCGCCGCCGCCTGCCGCTATGCCGGCTGGCTGCCGGTGCTCGCGCCCCGGCTCGGGCCGGGCGAACAGATCGTCCTGCAATCCCCCTCGCCGCTGCCGGTGCCGGTGGTCCTCGCGCTGGGCCGGGAAGGCGCGGTGGACAGCCCGGGCCTGGTGGAAGTGGACATTCCGCCACTGTCCCCGGGCGAGCGCCGCCAGGTCTGGCAACTGGCCCTGGGCGACAGCCCGACGCCGGAGGGCGCCGATCTGGCCCTGCTGGACGGCCCCGCCATCCGCACCCTGGCGGAACGCGCCCTGCTGGACGCGCGCCGTCTCAATCAGCCCCTGGACAGCCCGCACCTGGCGCGGGCGCGCGGCCAACTCGGCGCGGAACGCCTGCGCCTGCTGGCCCAGCCGGTGCCGCAGCGGGTGGAGGCGGAAGCCCTGATCCTGCCGCCGGCCCTGCAAAGCCAGTTCGACGACCTCGCCACCCGCTGCCTGCGCCGGGAGCGGCTTTGGGACGGCCTGGGCGTCACCCTGCAAGCCACCGCGAACCCGGGCGTGCGCGCCCTGTTCGCCGGCGAGAGCGGCACCGGCAAGACCCTCGCGGCGGCGCGTCTGGCGACGCGCCTGAACGCGCCGCTGTACCGGGTGGACCTGGCGGCGGTGATGAACAAATACGTGGGCGAATCGGAAAAGAACCTGGGCCTGGTGCTGGACGAGGCCGCCGCCAGCGACGTGATCCTGCTGCTGGACGAGGCCGACGCCCTGTTCGGGCGGCGCACGGACGGCGGCGAGAACGGCGAGCGCTACGCCAACATGCTGACCAACTTCCTGCTCACCCGCATCGAAAGCCATCCGGGCATCGTCATCCTCACCAGCAACAGCCGCAACCGCATCGACCCTGCCTTCACCCGGCGCCTGGACGCGATCCTGGAATTCCCGCCGCCGGGCGGCGACGAGCGCCTGCGCCTGTGGCAAGCCCATCTCGGCGCGCGCAGTCCCGGCGCCGATCTGTGCCGCCTGCTCGCCGCCTACTGCGACCTGGCCGGCGGCCACATCCGCAACGCCGTCCTGAACGCCGCCGCCCGCGACGAGCGTCCCGCCCGGGACGTGCCGCCCCAGTTGAAGAACATCGGGAGGTGACCATGGCCCGACTCGCCCAGAAACCCGTTCACAAGGCCCCCGCCAAATCCGAGGAAAGCAAGGCCGCCCAGGCAAATAAGCGCCCGCTTTCCGCCGCGCGCAAGCCCGCCTACATGCAGGCCAAGATGGCGATGAGCAGCCCTGGCGACGCCGAGGAACGACAAGCCGACCAGGTTGCCGCCGAGGTAAGCCGCGCGCCCCGCGCCGACGTGCGGCGAGCCAGCCTGGAACCGGGCATCACGCCGGCGAAGAAGGACGAGTCGCTGGCGCCGAAGTTGGCGCCGAAATCGGCAACTGAGCAGGCGGCCAGACCGGTGCCCAGCGCCGCCCGCATCGCCCGCATGGCGGCGGGTGAAATGGAAACCGTGCGGGCGAAACTGCAAAGCCAGGGGGAAGAGGAAGAAGTCCAGGCCCGCCTGTTCCGGCAAGGCGGCGAGGAGGAAGAACCGGTTCAGGCCCGGTTGGCCCGTCTGGCGCGCCAGACAACCGATGACAAGGTCCAAACCGCCCCCCCACCCGCGCTGTCGCGCACCCCTCCCCCGCAGGCGGGGGGCGGAGACGGGGTTTCGGCAAGCGCTGCTTGCCGCCGTCAAAGCCGGCCCGAGGTGCAACTCGGGCCGTGGGCAGGGCTGGGGGAGAGGGAGATTTCACGGGCCGCTCAATCCGAATCCCCCGACGGCCAGGAACTGGACGCCGATACCGAGGCGCGCATCGAATCTCTGAAGGGCCAGGGCAACCCGCTCGAGGAAGCGGTGCGGCGTGACATGGAAACCCAGTTCGGCCGCGACTTGTCGGCGGTGTCCATCCACACCGACGCGGCCGCCGCCGAACTGTGCGCCCAGATCCGGGCGCGCGCCTTCACCGTGGGCGACGACATCTTCTTCGCACCGGGGGAATACGCGCCGGACAGCGAGGCCGGGCGCAACCTGCTGGCCCACGAACTGACCCACGTGGCGCAGCAAAGCAGCGGCGCCAAACGCAAAGTCATGCGCCTGGATACCCCGCCCGGCGGCGGCGCCGGGACGGCGGGCGGGGCCGGCGAGCCGCCGCCGGTGCTGACCAACCATTACCGGGATCCCGCCCTGGGCGAGATCGACACCGGCGAGACCAAGCTCATCAAGATCAAGCAACTGCGCGTGCCCACCTTCAAGACCCAGTATTTCCGCGACTACAAGCGCGCGCGCAAGCCGCTGTTCTGGCGCCAGAACGCCGAGCACGGCGGCGAGGAGCGGGACACGGACCAGCGTGGCGTCTGGGAACAGGCGGTGGAATCCCGCAGCAACGAGAAGACCGGGCGCCTGCTGCGCCGCGCCCAGCGCACCGAGGTGGGCGGCCAGCACATCTACTACTTCAGCTACAACCACGGCGGCAGCTACCTGCTCGGCAGCGAGGAGGACGTGAAGGCGCGCACCCAGCGCCCGGTCTGGCGCGGCGGCGGCGAACCCGCCTCCTTCCATGTGGACCACCAGGTGGAATACCAGTTGGGCGGCGAGGACGACATCGACAACATGTGGCTACTGGACGGCGGCATCAATTCCTCCTCCGGCACCCGCATCGACACCGAGCTGGAAACCACCGTCGGCGCCTTCGTCACGGCGGTCCAGGACAAGGTGCTGGCGCCGCCCGCGAACCTCGCCGCCGCGCGCAGCGAATACCGCATCGAAATCGACGACGTGACCGGCGGCCTGGGCAGCTACGAGGTGAACCGCTTGCAGCAGTACTACACCGAGAGCGACATCAAGCAGGGGCGCCAGCTCGACGCGCTCAATCCCATGTCCCGGCGCGAGATCGACGACAGCGGCCTGTTGAGCGGCGACCCGGACAACATCGACATCTTCCCCAGCGCCACGGGCGGCTTCCGCTACCACCTGGTGCGCGATCCGGGCGGCAACGTCTTCCACCACCACATCGGCACCGGCGGCGGCCGCAACGCGGTGGCCCGGCAGAACTTCGAGATCAGCCAGGTCCAGTACGACACCGCCACCCACAGCGGCAACATCGACATCAAGGTGCCCAGCCGGGAGATCGCGACCCGCCTGGGCATGAACCAGGTGAACGTGGACCCGGTGCCCATCCTGCCCATGACCGGCATCGAATGGGGCGGCCGCTTCGACAGGGAACTGCTGAAACGCAGCGTCAAGGAGAAGGTGGACAGCTTCCCCGGCCTGAGCCCGCTGCACCTGGACGACGTGGACCTGAACGCGGGCGGCGTCTGCATGCTGGGCACCATCACCCCCACCCTGCCCTTCCTGCAAAACGCCAGCGTCAACTACAGCTTCGACGGCGAGACCTTCACCATCTGGAAGACCTTCAACAGCGGCGAAATCTCTCTACCCGGGCCGATCCAGGTGAGCAACTGCTCCCTCAGCCTGTTCGGCTCCAACGCGGGCATCGGCGTCGAAGGCCGGGTCGATTTCGGCATCGAGGGGTTGGGCGAAGGCTTCCTGGCCGGCGTCGCCTCCGCCACCTTCCAGGACGGCGCCGGCTTCACCGTGGAAGGCGGCTTCAGCTTCGACTCCGAGCTGTTCGACCCGGCCGAAATCCGCATCCGCTACGCCGATCAGCAATTCACCGGCAGCGGCCAACTGGGCATCCCGGAAGGCAAGATTTCCGGCATCCGCTCCGCCACCATCGACGCCAGCTTTACCGGCGACAGCTTCACCGCCCAGGGCACGGCGGAACTGGACGTGCCCGGCGTGGAACAGGGCAGCCTCAACCTCAGCTACTCGGAAGCGGAAGGCTTCGCGGTGGGCGGCAGCTTCACCCTGTCGCCGGACGTGCCCGGCATCCGCGGCGGCAGCATCAGCGCCGAACTGCGCGAACGGCCGGACGGCGAGGGCTACAGCGTCACCGCCCGGGGCGAGGCGCAGCCGGACATCCCGGGCATCGACTCGAACCTGATCATCGCCTACGAGGACGGCGCCTTCAGCGCCGAATTCAGCGGCGCCTTCCAGCGCGGCATGCTGTCCGGCGAGGTGAGCGTGGGCCTCACCAACCGCACCGTCGGCCCGGACGGCCAGCCCAGCGGCGAACCGGCGCCCGACTCGCCCCTCCTGGTCTACGGCGGCGGTTCCGCCACCGTTCAGATCGCCCCCTGGCTGCAAGGCACGGCGGGGGTGCGCTTCGCGCCGGACGGCGAGGTCACCGTCAGCGGCGAGATCGGCCTGCCCAGCCAGATCGAAATCTTCCCGCGCAAGCAGATCGACAAGGACATCTTCAGCATCGACATCCCCATTCCCATCGTCCCCGGCATCTTCGCCGAGGTGGGAGGCGGCCTGGACGCCCACGCCGGCATCGGCCCCGGCGTCATCGACCAGTTGCGCCTGGGCATCGAATACAACCCGGCCCACGAGGAGAACACCCACGTCACCGGCGACGGCCACGTCAACGTCCCCGCCGACGCCGGCCTGCGCCTCTCGGTGCACGGCGGCATCGGCCTGGGCATCCCCGCCGCCAGCGTCTCCGGCGGGCTGGAAGTGGGCGGCGAACTGGGCATCGAGGGCGCCGCCGAAGCCGGCGTGCACGTGGACTGGATGCCCTCGCAAGGCCTGCGGATCGACGCCTACGGCCGCCTCTCCGCCCACCCCAAATTCGTCTTCGACGTCTCCGGCTACGTGGAAGTCGAAGCCCTGTTCTTCACCATCTACGAAAACCGCTGGCAACTCGCCAGCTTCGAATACGGCTCGGACATGACCTTCGGCGTCAACTTCCCGATCCGCTACCGGGAAGGGGAGCCCTTCGACATCTCCCTGGACGACGTGGAGTTCCAGGTACCGGAGGTGAGCGCGACGGACATTCTGGGCGGGTTGATCGAGCGGGTGATCTGAAGCATCAACCCGCCCCCCGCCAAACCCCGCCCAACCCCTGCTCTTCTCCACAACTCCGACTCATCCCCCACCCAGCCCCCTCCCCCACACCCCAGTCCCCTCCCCCGCAAGCGGGGGAGGGCTAGGGAGGGGGGAACCCCAATAACCAAACACCCCCCACCCGGGTCACAACCACCCCACCCCCACAGCTCACCACCCTAATTCCGGGTCTCCCACTCCCCACCCCGCCGACATCCCAAAACGCCAACCGATTGAAAAATAAAGCAATTCACCATTTACCAAATTCGGCACACCAATTGCACTAGGCCCGACGGGAGGTCTGGCGGCATAGCGGGCGAATATCCGAAGAAGGTATCCACCCGCACCATCCCCAGCAGGGTGCCGGCAACGTCCCAACACACAACACCAGGGAAAAGGGACAACAATGCAAAAACCCTTCGAAATCGGTTTGGTGATGGCAGGGGCGGTATCCGCTGGCGCATACACCGGCGGCGTCATGGATTTCCTCATCCAAGCGCTGGACACCTGGCAAAAGGCCAAGGACGCGGGCGACCTCCAGGCGCCGCGCCACGAGACGCGCCTCAAGGTCATGGCCGGCACCTCCGCCGGCGGCATGACGGCGGGCATCGCCTGCGGCGCCCTGGCCTCGGACTTCGAACCGGTCACCGACCCCCACCACCCCGACCCGGCCAACAAGCTGTTCGATAGCTGGGTCAAGCGCATCGACATTTCCATGCTGCTCGGGCACAACGACCTCGCCGACGAATCCCGGCCGGTATGCTCTCTGCTCGATTCCACCCCCTTGGACGGAATCGCCCGGGACGCCCTCGACTTCAAGCCCCGCGCCGGGCTCCGCCCCTGGGTGAACGAACCGCTGCACGTGCTGACCACCGTCACCAACCTGCGCGGCGTGCCCTACAACATCCCGTTCAAGGGTGAATACCGGCAAGGGCACGAAATGTACGCCCACGCCGACTACGTGCATTTCCTGGTCAGCGCGGGTGGCGTGACCACCGATCCCTGCGCCCTTTCGCTGGATTGGGCGAAACGCACCCAACTCCATAACTGGCGCCGCCTGGAAAGCGCGGCCCTGGCCACCGGCGCCTTTCCGGTGGGCCTATCTCCCCGTCCACTGAATCTGGAGCGAGCCCTCTACGACGACCGCGCCTGGTCCATCCCCGGCCAGGGCCAATCCGCCGGTAACAAGACTTGCAGCTTCGTCCACACCAACCGCCCTATCCCGCCCCACTGGCCGGCCTCCATGATTCACCACCCCGACTATGCCACCCTGTGCGTGGACGGCGGCGTCCTGAACAACGAACCCTTCGACCTGGCGCGCCGCCTCATGCTCGAAGGCGAATGCGCCAACCCGCGCGGCGCCGAGGACGCCACGCGCGCCCTCATCATGGTGGACCCCTTCCCCGGCGCGGACACCGACGTGGGCAAGTTCGAGGCCAAGGACGACGTGATCGCCACCTTCCTCTCCCTGTTCACCGCCATGAAGAACCAGGCCCGCTTCAAGCCCGACGATCTCGCCCTGGCCCAGGAGGCGGATGTGTACAGCCGTTTCCTCATCGCCCCGACGCGCGGCGACGAACGCCACCCCATCGCCTGCGGCGCCCTGGGCGGCTTCTCCGGCTTCCTCTCGGAGGAGTTCCGCCGCCATGACTTCATGCTGGGGCGCCGGAACTGCCAGGCCTTCCTGCGCAAGCACTTCGTCCTCTCTGCCAAGCATCCGCTCTTCGCCGGCTGGAGCGTGGAACAGCGCGACCGCTTCGAAGTCATCGAAGACGGCAAGCCCTACCTGCCCATCATCCCCCTGCTCGACGAGGTGGACGTGGACTGCGCCGTGCCCGAATGGCCCCATTACACCGGAACCCAACTCGACACCCTCGCCGAACAGATCGGCAACCGCTACGACAAGGTCATGGACCGCCTCGCCCACCAGTTCACCAAGGACAACTGGCTGGCGCGGCAGGCGCTCAAGCTGTTCGCCCACCGGAAAAAAAACGATGCGGTGAAATGGGTGTGCGGACGGATCGAGACGGAATTCAAGGCGTTCAAGCTGATGCGTTGATGGAGGCCGTTTTGCAGAGGAAATAAATCCAAATAAAAGGAGGAACAATGGGCAATTCCTATGGAACCAGGGACTTGAAAGCGGGCCGCGCCAAGTGTCGGGGATGGCCAGGATGACCCAGCCTGAGCGCGGCGACTCCGCCAACCCCCTTTCCAGCATCATCCTTGTACTCGTCATGGCGGTGGGCGCCTTGTGGGTGCAGACCGTGTCTTTACCCAGTGCCCGTCCGCCGGAAAGCCAGGTCGCGCAAGAGAACTACACCGCGCAACAGAATATCGACGCCCGGCTGTGGCAAGACCCCTTCGAGGCGGAGAGGAAAAACGCGCCCAAACCCGCGAAGGACGCGGGGCCGAGTATCCAGGGCACACGCGAATCACGCACACCTGAAGGGCTTTCGGGCACGGAGAAACAGAACACCATCTGTTCGGCTAAGTCTTCCTCGCGTGGAGTTCAGGTTATGGCAGTGATGGTCAGCGGCGCGCCCTATGCTGAAGCTGCCGAGAATCGCCGCCGTGCTCGATATGCCGTGATATCCGGATTGGCGCGGCAAGAATACGTACCGGCGGATCGCGAGCATATCGGCAGTATCAACGCGAACCTCACGGGTTCCTTCGCAGATGCTTCCGGAAAAAACCAATCCATGGATATTCCCTTCGAATGGTTCAACCATGCGATCAGAGAGGATGTCCTGGTGCTGTGGATCGACGAAACTCGGATCCGCGATCAACCGGTCCATGGGCTGGAACAGATCGTGAGCCAGGCTTGCTCGTGCGTGGGAGACCGGGAAACCGTAGTCATCGGCCCCAGCAGTTCGGATACCTTGCGTGCGATGGTGGTCGAGGTGAGGGATGCGTTCGAAAATAGAAACAAACCCAAGGCCACCAAAACAACCGACATCCTGGCCTTCCTGCAGGGCACGCGAATTTTTTCCCCCATGGCGACGGCCCCCGACGATGAACTGCTACAAGTCATCCCGGGAACACCTGCTGGCGACACGATCAAGGCCAACCTGGAGAGCTGGGTTCCACCAGATAAATTTGGGAAGCGGCGATTCCGTTTCCAGAGAACCATCGCCACGGACACCGCGCTGGTGAGATCCCTGGTGCGCGAACTGGTTATCCGCCGCGTGAAACCCGATGACGGGATCGTTCTGATCTCCGAATGGGACACGAGCTATGGCCGAGCCTTGTCCAAGACCTTCAAGACAAAAATCGAGGCGGAAAGAAAAAAGCAAGGTCTATTCGTCGACCCCAAGGAAGAACACTTATGGCAATACAGCTACCTCAGAGGGCTCGATGGCATGTTGCCGGGTGAGGGGACGGAGAAGAAGACGGATGAAAACAAGAATGCTCGAGAAAATGACAGCACCAGTGTCGAGGCTCCTTTCGGCAACCATCAGAAGGACTATTTGCGCCGCATCGCGGCCCGCGTGGCCGATTTGGACCAACGCTTGAAAAAGGGCGAGAAGAAAACAAGCGTCAAGGCTATCGGCATCCTGGGCAGCGACGTCTACGACAAGCTGCTCATCCTTCGAGCTCTGCGACCGCGCTTCCCCGCAGCGGTGTATTTCACCACCGACCTGGATGCCCGCCTGCTCCATGCCGAAGAATGGGCATCGGCGCGCAACCTGGTCGTGGCTTCGGGCTATGGGCTGCGCTTGAACGGCTGGCTGCAACAGGAGATTCCGCCCTTCCGCGACAGTTACCAGACCTCGTATTTCCTCAGCGTGCAGGCCGCTTTGCTGAACGATGGCGATCTGGACAAGGCTATGAATAAGCTGGAGTCGAGCACGCCGCGCATTTTCGAGATCGGGCGCAGCCAGCCCGTGGATTTGAGTGTTACCGAAACAGACGAAGTCAAATGCAATCTAGCGAGCTGCAACTCCCCGCACCCCCACGCCGGCCCGCCGGCCTATCTCCCTTGGAAGCCGTATCTGTTTGCGACGGTGTTACTACTGCTAGCAATCTGGTATTGGAACCGCAGAACGGTGACCTATCTTCGAGTCAAGGCCAGGGCGAGTATTGCCGCCTCGCTGCGCTATCCCGGATCAAGCTACGGGCGGGCACGTTTCCTTGGCTTCAGTCCTGCCGTCAAGCCCGATCCCTGGTACTGCCGGGTTCTGCGCCTGCTGGTCAACAAATGGATAGTGGGGCTGTTTTTCGCTTTGCTGCTGGTTTCCTGGCTTGCCTGGCAGGTAAGCCGTGTTTATCACGATATCTTCATTGTTGGTCCGGCTTTCGGCGAGCCCTTCTCCTGGTACGAGGGGGTGAGCATCTGGCCCAGCGTGTTCCTGCGCGCAGGCACGGGCCTGCTGGCGCTCTATCTTTTTTTGCGCGGCATGCAGCGCCTGCGCAAGAGCGATGTACAGACGACACGCAGGCTCTTCTACGGACATGCCCGCACCCTGCTGGGATACAAGCGCGCGCGTCCCTGTCTGGGACTACATATCTGGCATGCCTTAGTGCGGGAACAATTCTGTCGTTGCGTGTTATCTGGCCGGTTGTGGCGCTGGTTTAAAGGCGAGCAGCGGCAATTCAGCAAGGCCATATTCATCTGGCGCGACACCTTGCAGCCCCGCTCCCGAGTTGCGTTGATCGGCCGTGTAACGGTGGGCACCGCACTGTTGGTAGCCATCGTATTGATACTTTGGGGCATTCTCCCGAGCGAGGTACCCAACACCCCCTCCCGGGGTGAGTTGAGCTACCAGGTGAACCGATGCGTTCTTTTTTTCGCGCTACTCAGCTTCGCATTCCTGTTGGTGTTCGTGATCGACAGCATCCGCCGCACCTGCCGTCTCGCGTTACGCTTGAGTAGGCCCACCCGCTGGCCAGCGAATCTGGAACGGGAATTCGGCCACGACAATTCCCGCCACTGCGACGACTGGCTGGACATCCAGCTCATCGCCACGCGCACCGCCGTGGTGGGCGAATTCATCTACTACCCCTTTGTCATCATCAGTCTTCTGATCCTGGCGAGAAGCTCGATCTTCGACAATTGGCAGATCTCCGCCAATCTGTGGTTCATCTTCATCTTCTATCTGTCCGTTTCTTCCATCGCTTGCGCGATGAGCCTACGCAAAGCCGCGGAGCGCGCACGCGCGCACGCCCTCGCCAACCTCACCCGCTATATCATCACGGGAGAAGGGCGCGAGGAGCCTGGAAAGAATCTTGCGCAATTGAAGCTCATGAAAGAAGCTATCCTGGCTGAACGCCGGGGCGCTTTCTCCTCATTCATGCATCAGCCCTGGCTCAAGGCCGCGCTGCTGCCGCTGGGCAGTTTCAGCGGCATCCAACTGATTGAGTACCTGTCATTGCTCAGTCTGTGAGTTCATTGATGGCGTGGGACGGGATACTTGTTCATATCTATCGGGTTGTTTCCGACCCGCATCGCACGCTGGATATCCGTCTACTGGGTTCGTCATGCCCCAGTTCATTTCAGCATGGAGCAACAAGTCATTGATAGCAGAAGTCCTCCAGTCATTCTGGCGAGTGGCTCGCCACTTACCGAGTGAACTTGAAAACCATTGGGTATTGCCACTGTCAACGCGAATTTCCCCTCTCGCCCTCACGTATGAAGCGGGACAAGTGAAAACTGGCCAGTTTCACCTCTTCGCTTGAGAGCACGGCCGGCGCATTGCCCAGAAACGCCGGCAAAGCCTTGGGCTCTAGCGCCCAGATTTCACGGGTTGCGCCGGGGCTTTGCTCGATGAACCAACCCGGGAACACCACGACAGGATGCACCATGAATCGCCGCCCGGTGCTCTCCGACAACAGGCCCCGAAGCCAGTTCGCCTGGGCCTTGGCCTGAATCACCGGGTTACGGTCCGGCTCGAAGCCAGCCACCAGGATTTTCTCGCCATCGAATTTGATTCTGGCTTCGCCTCGCACCGGTTTGCTTAGGGTCTTCGTCTCGACCGTGAATACACCGGCCGACCCGATAAGCACATGATCCAGGTTGAACCCTTCACCGATCACATCGTGGAATACCTGGTAACCATTTTCCCGCAAGCGCTCCAAGAACTGGCCCACGGCTTTTTCGCCATCGCTCGCCTGCCTGAGCTGTCTGAGGGTCGGCAAGGTTCGCCAGACTTGCCAAGCCGCATAAAGCACCGTCAGCGCGGCGAAGAAGGAATACAAAAGCGGGTTGAATGGTCTGGGATTGAAATAACGCCACCATTCCATGCCGGCCATGACCACCATGAATGACGCCAAAAGCATGGGCGCCACAAATCTGTCGTCCAACAAGTCCGCACGACGCCGATCCAAGGACTGGCCGGGCAAACGTAGAGGCTTGTCTTTGATGGGTGATTTCTTATCGGATTTCATCGTCCTCCCCTTCCCGATCAACTCGCTTCGTAGCTCTTGATCAACAGCGGCTTGGCCTTCTCGAAATCCAGCCGGTTCTTCAGCGTGATCTCCAGATCACCCGTGCCGAAGTGGCCGATGTTGGCCACATCCCGGGTAAAGCCCTTCTCCAGCGTCAGAGTCTTGGGATCCACCTTCACATAAGCCAACAGCTTGCCGGAGCCGGGATGCGCCTCGATACAAGCGAAGTTCTTGATGCGGCGGAAGGCGAAGTAGTTCTGGAGTTCCTTCTCCTGGATATCGTCCCCCAGAGCCAGGAGGAAGGCCTTCAGGGCCTCGTACAAGTCCTTCATCTCCTTGGGCGCCTGGTTCAGATATTGGGCCACGGTCTTGGTGGAAACCTTGCCGCCCTTCTTGCCCCCTGACTGGCCCGTCTCGCCCGTGGCCGCAGTGGCGTTCACCAGTTCCAGCAACAGCAATTCCTCACCGTACTGCCGGTAGCGGATCAGCTCGATATTGCGGTTGATCTGCTGTACCGCGTGCTGGTCGTATTTGGTGAAGTCCCCGGCGATGCACAGCAGCCGCGTCGCGTCCCAGGCGATGCGGTCGGCCGCTTCCTTGCCCAGTTTGTTCATCACCAGCAGCGTGAATTCCGCCTTGTGGTCCAGCAACCAGTCCAGATAGAACAGGCCTTGGTTGATCACGTTCTCGTTCAGCGCCCGCTTGTACTCGATGATCACCGGACTGTGGTTCTCGTCGATGCCCAGGGAATCAATGCGCCCGCCGTGGGTCTTGCCCGTGGCGTATTCGGTGGCCAGGAAGCGCACCCCCAGGAAAGCCTCCAGATGCTGTTCCAGCAGGGTCTGGATGGATTTCTCCACGGCGGCGGAACGGCCTTCCAATTCCTGCACGGCCTTGCCACCCAAGCGAAATAGTTTGATGTCACTCATGCCCTTTTCTCCCTTTTCGTTTATCTGAACCTTAGGCGTTCACCAGCCTTGCGAGCCAGATGGCCCGCAAGGGCTCCGGATCGCCGGCATCCGCCCCACGCAGGGCGGCGAAATAGCCTTCCTTGTCTTCCACCGCCGCCGGGTCCATGGGCGGCAGGCCCAACTTGTAGGCCAGGGCCACCAGCAGGATGCGGCCGACGCGGCCGTTGAAGTCCTTGAAGGGGTGTATCCACTGGAAGCGCCAATCCACCCAGGCCAGCAGGTCGGCGATGGATTCGGCGCCGGCCAGGTGGCGCAGGCGTTCTTCCAGGTCCAGGCAAAAGTCCCGCACGTGCACCGCCAGCGCGTGGGCGGGGGGCGGGAAATGGGTGCCGACCTGAACGTCGGTGCTTCGGAAACGGCCGGCCCAATCCGGGAACAGCTCGCCGGCGATGCGGCGGTGAAGTTCCCGCAGCCAGTCCGGGGTGATGGCGATGTCCTCGGGTTCGGCGTCCAGCAATTCGTCCAGGCAGTCGGCCACCTTGGCGGCCAGGCGCTCGGAGACTTGGGTGTAGGTGAGGGAACCGGCGGCGGTGGCCAGTTCCCGGGTGGCGTCTAGCGGCCGGGTCGAGTCCGCAGGGCTTCCACCGCCTTGCGCTCCACCGGCTCGTTCTCCAGGGCCATGGAATTCAGGGTGAACTCCAGCACCCGGGCGCGATAGGCCGCCCGCATGCTGGCCGCGTCCGGATGGGCGGCGCGCCAGGTCTTCAGGCGTTGGTCGAGGCGTTGTAGTTGCTGGGTGGTCATGGTGGGGCTCCTGGCTTCCATGGTCGCAAGAGATGGGGGGCTCGGCAAGGGCGGTGGCCTGTTCCAGCCAAGCCAGGGCGGCGGCTTCGGAATCCTCGATGGCGATTTCCACGGCGCGCTTGGCGGCGTCGAGTAGTCGGATCGCGTTCCGCTTCGCCGCGAAAGCGTCATCTATGGCTTTCCGGATCGATTGTTGAATCTCATCCGGAGCGATCCAGACGAGGAATTGTCCGATGTCGTTGGGGTACAGCTCGATTTGGCCCGAGGAGCCGCGTAGCCATTTGTTGACTTGGAATTGGCCGGCAAGGCTGTTGAGGAAGACCGACAGGTACACCGGATCGATAGCGCCGGCCTTGGGGCGCAAGACCGTGACATGGTTGTCGGGCAAAGCCTCGCCGACATGGAGATAAGGCGCGGTGCGGCCGATGGTGCCAACGCCGGTGCCATTCATCAGCACGTCACCGTGCCGAATCTTCAGGCCACGACTCCCAGCGATGGCCAGCCGGTTATCGTCGTCGAGTCGAACCTCGCCGTTGGCGATGTGCTTGGAGTTGATGACCGGCAAGCCACCCTCGGCGTAGTCGGGTTGGGAGCCGCGCTCGTTGATTGCCAGCAGGGTTTCCAATGTGGTGAAGCGTCCCGTGGCAAGAAGATGGGCCTCCAACTCCGCATACTTCGGCGTGAAGTGCTCCGCGTCCAGTCGCCCGGCGGCGAAGGCATCGCGGCTGGGGCGGGTGTAGGTCAGGGGTTCCGGCGGCTGCCAGTTTTCCAGGCCGAGGGCGCGGAGGAGGGTTTGTTCGGCATGTTGGATGTCCTCAACTGCTACTTGCTCAAGCGAATAAGCGTCCGATACAGCTTTCCCTATGGCGGATTCGGTTTCTGGAGACAAGCGCCTAATAACAAGTTTTTCAATCATCCAGAGAAATATATGTTGCTGAACGCTGCCCACAGGTAGGCGCTCCATTTGTGCTCGCCCGAATCTCGATCCAAGGAATGCGGCAAGGTAATAACTATCGACCCCATGCTTTGGGGTGATCTTGGCTATGTCCTGATTGGAATTAACGGGGTACTTCCAGTTTGGCAAGGCAACAGAAGCGTTACCAACACTCCCAGACATCGTAAGCAACACCATGCCAGGTTGAATTTCCGACTTGGAAAGAAGCGTGTTTGCTTTCTCGCTGACAAAGAGGACATCCGAGAAATCCGTGAAGCCTTGGCGGATGTTGAGGCAGCGCAGGAATGGCACACCTTCTTCGACATACGAAAACTCATTGGTTAACGCATAGGCGCCAAAGCTATCAACCCGATCACTCGCTCCAATCAACTCGCACCAAACACCTCCCTTGAGCGTGGACTCGATTTGTAGCGCGGTCTTCGCGAAATATTGTGCATCGAAGCGAAACACTCGATTGTCCGAAAGCACTTCGGTTAGAGGCAACTCCACTACTTCCAGCCCCTCCAACAAGCCCCGATACCGGGCCTCGTCAAAGGGGCGACTCAAAAAAAACCTAATCGCTCCTTCGCGGCGAATTCGGCGAAGGCCTCGGCGATGCCGTCCCGGGTCAGCCCTTCGTGGTTGAACAGGTCGTGCTGGATGACCCAGTGGCCGTGGCTGTCGCGCAGCAGGTTGCCGGCGGCGTCCTTGGCGACGATCTTCTCGCCGCTGTTGTCCTTGGATTCCAGCTTCTGGGTGGCGAAGAAGATGGGGTAGTCGTCCACTCTCGGGCAGTGGTAGCGCGGTTCCGTGGCGTCCTCATTCCACTTCTGCACGAATAGCACGCTGGTCTTGGTGCCGGTGTGGGGCTTGAAGGTGCTGGGGTGCAGGCCGACCACGGCGAGGATGCGGCAGCGTTCGGCGATGAATTCCCGCACCCGCTTGTCGCTGGAATTGTTGAAGCGGCCTTGGGGCAAGACGATGGCCATGCGCCCGCCGGGGCGCAGGAAATCCAGGTTGCGCTCGATGAACAGCAGGTCGCGGCCCACCTTGCCTTCCAGCTTGCCGTTGGCCTTGTGGCCCAGCTCGTAGGGCGAAAGCATGTCGCTTTGCTTGATGTCGCCGGCGAAGGGCGGGTTGGCCATGAGCAGGTCGAATTTGAAGGCGCGGTTGTCGTTCTTCGCCGCGCGCAACTTCTTGAGCTTGGTCCAGCCGGGGCCGTAGGTTTCCTGCCAGTCTTCGTCCTGGCGGATGCGCTCGTCCCACTTGGGCCAGTCCAGGGTGTTCATGTGCAGCACGTTGGTTTGCCCGTCCCCGGCGATGAGGTTGAGGCAGCGGGCGACGCGCACGCTCTTTTCGTCGAAGTCGATGGCGAAAACCTTGTCCTGGACGTAGTCGGCGCAGCGCTGGGGCTTGGCCTCCATGGTGAACAGATGGGAGACGGGTATCCCCTCGTCTTCGAGGATCTGTTTCCAGACGTGGAAGATGGCGTGGACGGTGAAGCCGGCGCTGCCGGCGGCGGTGTCGATGACGGTTTCCGCTTCATGGGGGTTCATCATCTTCACGCACATGTCGATGACCCAGCGAGGGGTGAAGTACTGCCCCTTCTCGCCCTTGGACGATTTGTTGACCAGGTATTCGAAGGCCTCGTCCACCACGTCCAGGTTGGAATTGAACAGCTTCCACTCCTCCAGGGAGCCGACGCAGACTTGCAGGTGTTCCGGGCCGAGCTTGATCTTCTCGTCCTCGGCGAAGACACCGGGCCATTGCTTGCGGGCGTCGTCGAACAGGCCCTGGATGTTGGCCTTGAGCTGGGCGGCGGTGTTGCTGTTGCGGAAGCGCAGGTGCTTGTGGCGGCCCCGGAAGCAGTACATCTCGTCGTAGAGCTTGGTGAAGATGAGCTTGAAGACTTCCTCGAACACATCCACGCCGGCATTGGCGAGGACTTCATCCTCCATGTCCTCGATCAACTGCTTGAGGCTGCGGGCGCCCTTGCCTTCAGCCTCGCGCTTCTTCTCCATGTCGATGAGGGTGTCCACCGTCCAGGGGGTGCCCGCGATGTCGTCGATGGTCTGACTGGCCGAGGGGACATCGGGAATTTCGACGAAGTAATTGGGGTTCTTGCGGTGCCAAGTGACGGACTGGACGCCGTTGCACCACATGGCCAGTGGCGCGCCGGTGGCGTGGGTGTAGGAACGCAGTTGTTCCTTGCCGTCCTTGAGCTTGCCTTGTTTCACCTCGACGATGAGGTAGGGAACCGTGGGCTGGTCGGCGTCGTAGACAACGATGTCGGCGCGCTTGGAACTGTCACGGCCGAAGGTGATGGGGTATTCCACGGAGAGGCGGGAAACGGGGTACTTGTACTCACCCACCAGACGGTGCAGCCAGAGTTGGCGCACCAGTTCCTCGCGTTTGGCCTGGACATCCTTCTTGCGCACCAGACATTGCACGTAGGGCTTGCCGGATTTCTCCTTGAGGGCCGCTTCAACGTCCATGACGGCGGAGAGGCCGAACAAGTCGATCAGCGCATCGCGGTTAAGGTCGTCGAGGAGTTGGGTGATGAACATGTCGCTTACGCCCGTTTTCTGGTGATTTGTGGAAACGACGGCGGCCGGATTGCCCTGGTTCTGACCGCCCTGCTGGAGCCGGATTGTATTGCGCTTCACCTTTCCGCCGGAGTCAGCATTGGCACACACCAAAGTGGTGGGTTAACGCGCCCAATGTCTCGGTCGGGTCAACCCAAACCCACCATGCGCCCAGGAATGCCTTTCGGCTGGGTTTCCCTTGCCCCGTCCCTGTTGCTGCTTGACCCGGCGAGCCGCTGATAACAAGGGTTCTCTGCGTGGAAAAACGAATGGCACGCCGCTTGCGATCATGAAACCTGGAGCAGAGCCGAGAAATACAGTGGCCTGCTTAACCGGGCCTGGCCGCATTGCCCACAACCAATATTCATAGAAACCATGGAGGTATTTCCATCATGCCGTTTACCCGTAGCGCAATCGACAAACCGCGTCCGTCCAGCATCCACAGCAACGTGCTTCTCCCGCGCCGCCAACCTAGCCTCGCTTCCCCCGTGGACTGGCGCGACGAGGTGCTCTATTTCCTGCTGGTGGACCGTTTCAGCGACGCCGCCGAGGCTTCCCGGCCCCAACTGGACCGCGCCAATCCCGCCGCCGCCCGGCCGTCCCTCGGCAACGGCGAACCCTGGCGCTGGGACCGCTGGGCCGAGTCCGGCGCGAGCCGGTGGCAGGGTGGCACCCTGGCGGGGGTGACTTCCAAGCTGGACTATCTCCAGCACCTGGGCGTCACGGCCTTGTGGCTCTCCCCCGTGTTCAAGCAGCGCGGGCACCGGGACGACTACCACGGCTACGGGGTGCAGGATTTTCTCGATGTCGATCCGCGTTTCGGCACGCGGGAGGATCTGGTCGCGCTGGTGAAGGCGGCCCATGGCAAGGGCCTGCGCGTCATCCTGGACATCATCTTCAATCACTCCGGGCCGAACTGGCTGTATCCCCATGATTCCCCCGGCGGGGCGGAACAGCCCTGGTACACCGCCGGGCGCTATCCGTTCGGTGCGTGGTTGGGCAAGGATGGCCAGGAGATCGACACCATCCGGGGCGCCGACGACGGCGTCTGGCCGGCCGAGTTGCAGGATGTCGAGCGCTACACCCGCGCCGGCTGCGGCAGCCTGGGGGCGGGCGACATCAACGATCCCGGGGCGGAGCACAAGCGCAGCGATTTCCTGATGCTGCGCGACTTCCGTCTCGCCGCGTCCCTGGACGATCTCGCCCGCTGCTTCAAGTACTGGATCGCGCTCACGGACTGCGACGGTTTCCGCATCGACACCCTCAAGCACGTGTCGCTGGAGGAGGCGCGCAATTTCTGCGGGTCGATCAAGGAATTCGCCGCGAACCAGGGCAAGGAGAACTTCTTCCTGGTGGGCGAGATCGCCGGCGGCGACTACGGCGAAGACCGCTATCTCGATGTCCTGGACCGCAACCTGAACGCGGCGCTGGACATCGGCGAGATGCGCCCCGCCCTCACCGGCGTCGCCAAGGGGCTGATGCATCCGGGCGTGTATTTCGGCGGCTTCGATGCCGGCAACGCGGTCATGGGCTCGCACCGCAACCTGGGCAACCGGCATGTGTCCATCCTCGACGACCACGACCACGTGTTCGGCCAGAAGCTGCGTTTTTCCAGCGACGCGGCCTCGGACCATCAGGTGGCCGCCGGCGTCGCCTTGCAGGCGTTCACGCTCGGCATTCCCTGCGTCTATTACGGCACGGAACAGGCGCTGGCGGGGCCCGAGGCGGCGGAGCGCCACTGGCTGCCCGACTGGGGCGGCTCGGACCGCTACCTGCGCGAGGCAATGTTCGGCCCCGCGCACCCGAGAAAGAGCGGCCGCGCCGGCCTGCCGGGCGAAGGAGAAGACAACGGGGGTTTCGACGACCGCTTGCCCGGCTTCGGCCCGTTCGGCAGCGCCGGCCAGCACTGCTTCGACGAACGCAGCGCCGCCTACCTGCGCATCGCCGCCCTCCTCGACCTGCGCAAACGGATTCCCTGCCTGCGCCACGGCCGCCAATATCAACGCCCGGTCGCCTTCCTCGGCTATCCGTTCGCGATGTACGGGCCGGGCGAACTCATCGCCTGGTCGCGCATCCTCGACGACGAGGAATGGCTCTGCGTCGTCAACGGCCACGGCACCGCCGCGCGCGGCGCCGACGTGCTGGTGGACGCGGCCCTGAATCCGTCCGGTGGCACGATGGAGGTCGTGCTCAACACCGCCCAGGCGGGCGATCCGGCCGGCTATGCCGGCCCGCACCCGGCCGGTTCCAGCGTGCCGGTGCGGCGCACGGCGTCGGGGATCGCCTTCGTAGAAATCCGCGACCTGCCGGCTTCGGAAGTGGTGGTGCTGGCGAACCGGGCGCGGGCCGAAGCGGGCGCGCTGATTCCCTAGCCGCTCCCGGGCAAGAACGGCGAGGCGGATATTCCGGCGCGGGCCGGGTCAGCCGCGCCCCACCTGGGAACGGATACCGCGCCGCATGGGGCCTCCCCGCCCCACCGGCATGGCCGGCCCCCGGCACCAAGCCACTGAAACCACTGGCAACGCGCGCTCGGCGCCACTTGGCATGGTGCTTGCGGTGGCTCGCGGATAGCAACGCATCCGTCGGAGGAAACCTTGATGACCAGCAAAACCGCCAAGCCCAAGTCCGCGAAACCGGCCAAGGCCGCCACGCCCGCCAAATCCTGGTCCAAGCTCAAGTCCTCCCTCAACGCCCTGCCCGACAGCATCGACATCCGCGACTGGGTGTACCACCCCAGCCTGGCGCCGGTGCCGCCGGTCCTGGTGAACTGCCACAAGGTGCCGGAAATCCTGGATCAGGGGCAGGAAGGCGCCTGTACCGGGTTTGCCTTGGCGGCGGTGGCGAACTTCCTGCTGCGCGACCAGGGACGCAAGCGGAGCGTGAGCCCGCGCATGCTGTACGAAATGGCGCGACGCTACGACGAATGGCCGGGGGAATGGTACGAGGGCTCCTCGGCGCGCGGGGCGATGAAAGGCTGGCTGCGCCACGGCGTGTGCCAGCGCGCGCTGTGGAGCGACACCCAGGCCGGCACCAAGTACATGACCAAGGCGGTGATCGACGACGCGATGCGGTGCCCCGGCGGCGCCTATTACCGGGTCAACCACCGGCAGGTGCGCGACATGCATTCGGCCCTGGCGGAGACGGGCATCCTCTATGCCACATTGATGGTCCACGACGGCTGGTTCGAGCCGGGGCCGACGAAAACCACGGCGATCGCTTACCTGGACAAGGGCAAGCGCCGGACCATCACCCTGCCCATCATCACCCGCAAGGGCCGCGCCGACGGCGGCCATGCCATCGCCATCGTCGGTTATACCGAGCAGGGCTTCATCATCCAGAACTCCTGGGGTCCGGGCTGGGGCAACGGCGGCTTCGCCCTGCTGCCCTACGAGGACTACATGCTGCACACCACCGACGTGTGGGTGGCCCAGTTGGGCGTGCCGGTCAGCGTGGACGTGTGGGTGGAGGAGGAAAAGGATAACGACACGGTGTCCGAGGGGTCCGCCCGCGCCCTGCCCGCCCTCACCCTGGACAGCCTGCGGCCCTACGTCATCGACGTGGGCAACAACGGCGAGCTGTCCGGCAACGGCGATTACTGGACCACGCCGGACGACCTGAAGCGTCTGGTCACGGAAGAGATTCCCAAAGCCACGAAGGACTGGAAGAAGCGCCGGGTCATGCTCTACCTGCACGGCGGCCTCAACAACGAGAAGTCCGCCGCGAAGCGGGTCGCGGCCATGCGCGCGCCCTGCCTGGCCAACGAGATCTACCCGCTGCACGTGATGTGGGAGACCGGCTTCATGGAATCCCTCACCAGTTCCATCGGCGACTGGTTCACCCACGCCGACAAGCTGTCCGGCCGCAGCATGCTGGACACCGTGGGCGAGGGCCGCGACTGGATGGTGGAGCGCAGCCTGGCGGTGCCCCTGCGCGGCATCTGGGGAGAGATGAAGGAAAACGGCCGCCTCGCCTCGGACCACGCCGGCGGCCAGGGCGCCATGCAGTTGCTGGCGAATTACATCCGCGCGGCGGGCAAGAGCGGCGGCAAGGATTGGGAGCTGCATGTGGTGGCCCACTCCGCCGGCAGCATCTTCTTCGCCTACATGCTGCGCCATGTGTTCGACCTGGAACTGCCCTTGAAGAGCGTGCAGTTCCTGGCGCCCGCGGTGAACATCCCGGTGTTCCGGGAACAGGTGTTCAACCCGTCCGGCCAGGGGCGATGCCCGCTGCCCATCATCTACATGCTGTCCGACGACGCCGAGCGGGACGACACCGTGGGCGGCCGCATGGTGTACGGCAAATCCCTGCTTTACCTGGTCTCCGGCGCCTGCGAGAGCAAGCGCGGCACGCCCATCCTGGGCATGCGCGCCTTCCTGGAAAAGGACAAGGATCTCAGCACCGCCTACGCGCAGCCGGCCGAGGACGGCCTGCTCCGGCTCATCGTCGCCGGCGCGAACCGGGAACCCGAGGAAAAGGCGACCGCGTCCAGCCAGAGCACCAGCCATGGCGGCTTCGACAACGACGTGTCCACCATGAACTCGGTGCTCTACCGCATCCTCGGCGGCGCGCCGGCGCGGCCGTTCAACAAGCACGATCTGGACTACGACTGAGCGGAACCACCCCCCCAAGGAGAACCCATGGCCCACCTTCACGCAAAACCCCTCGCCGGACTTCTGTTGGCCGCGTGTCTTGCCGGATGCGCCGGCACGGGAATCGACGCGATTCCCGCCGCCGCGCCGGGAACCAGTCTGGCGGACCGTTTCACCAAACTCCTGGATGACCGCTGCCCGATCCCCGCCGCCGCTTCGCCCGCCGCCGCCTCGCCCGCGGATGCCCAGCAGACCCGGGCGGTCAGGCTGCTCCGGGCCGAGTGGCTGCTGGCCATCCTGACCCGCTACGGCAATGCCCGCATCGAGGACTTCTCGGGCGACAAGCAGGCCGACGCGGCCATGCTGCTCACCCGCGTCAACAACGCCATCGAGATCGTCAAGCGCGCCCGCGTGGACGTGGCGCGGGATCCCAACGAGTTCGAGCTGTACCGGGCCGATCTCATCGTCGCCCTGCTCGGCACCGCCAGCTCCGCGATCGAGCCCAGCTTGAAGACGGTCAGCGGTTTCGTCGTGAAACCGGACCCGGAGGACAGCCTCAAGCTGCTCGGCAACTACTTCAAGGACCGTCTCTACGCCCAGGCTTACGAGTTGACTTGCATCGATTTCATGGCCGCCGCGGTCAATCCGGAAAAGCGCCCGGCGGTCGCGCGCCTGGTGGAAGAGCACCTGCAGGGGCAATGCGACAAGCTGGCCAGGCAAAGCGGCCTGACGGGCAAGTGCGAGAGCCTGGGCGGCACCTGATGGCCATTGAACCTAGAGACGGCGCAAGGCCGCCATCCCGGAGCAACCCCGCCTCCCCTGCCAGGAGCCAGACATGAGAATCCTGAACCATCGACTCATCGGCGACGACGACCAGCCCCTCCCCTTCGTCGACACGCCCAACAAGGGCGGCACGATGCTGCCGGAATATCTGGTCATGCATTACACCGCCGGCAGCAGCGCGGCGAGCTCGGTAAGCTGGCTGTCCAACCCGGCCGCCCGGGCCTCGGCCCATCTGGTCATCGGCCGCGACGGCGGCATCACCCAGCTGGTCCCCTTCAACCGGATCGCCTGGCACGCGGGGCAATCCCAGTGGGCCGGACGCAGCGGCTTGAACGGCTTTTCCATCGGCGTCGAACTGGACAACGCGGGACACCTCGAACGGGCCGGCGGCCGCTGGATATCGGCGGCGAGCAAACGGGTCTACGCGGACGACGACGTGCTGGTGGCCAACCATAAGCACGACCGCGCCGGCACGCCGCCCTCGGGCTGGCACGAGTACAGCGAGGTCCAGATCGACGCGGCCCAGCGGGTGGGCCTGCTGCTGATGCGGAAATACGCGCTGAAGGACGTGCTGGGGCACGAGGACATCGCGCCCGGGCGCAAGTCCGATCCCGGCCCGGCGTTTCCCCTCGCCAGTTTCCGCGCCCGCCTCATGGGCCGCGCGGACGATGCGCTGGAGGTGTACCAGACCAGCGCCGCCCTCAATGTGCGCACCGGCCCGGGCACGGAACACGCCATCCTGCCGGGCAGCCCGCTGCCGGTTGGCGCGAGGGTCGCCGTGCTCGAGCAACAAGGCGTCTGGTGGCGCGTCGACGTGCTGGATACCGTCGCCGGCGTGATGGACATGGTGGGCTGGTGCCACAGCCGCTTCCTGAACAAAGCCTCCTGAACAAGGCGGCCTGAGTGAAGCGGAACATGCGTGAGGACCTCCCCCTCCCGCGCCGTGGAACAAACTTCCGCCTCCGGCGCGGCGGTGCCCCGGAGCAAGGGCGGGTGGCCGTCCAAGCTCCCCCGTCCGCGCCGGCCCGGTTACCGCGCGCACCGACCCCAGAGAGGCAACGCCATGCTGAGCTTCAAGGAAGTCCACATCAAGGAACTGGCGGCCCTGCAAGCCGCCCGCGCGGGATCGGCGGTCAGCGAGGACATGATCGGTCTGGCCTTTTCCGGCGGCGGCATCCGCAGCGCCACCTTCAATCTCGGCATCCTCCAGGGCATGGCCCGTCTCGGCCTGCTCAAGCACTTCGACTATCTGTCCACCGTTTCCGGCGGCGGCTACATCGGCGGCTGGTACATGGCCTTCCTCAAGCGCCTGGCGGGCGGTTCGCCGAAAGCCGCCGAGGATCTGCTCAACCCGGACCACCAGCCCGGCCCCCTGGTGGAACCCACCGCCGTGCTCTGGCTGCGCCGCTTCAGCAACTACCTGACGCCCAAGACCGGGCTGTCCGGCGACACCCTGACGCTGGCCGCCACCTATGTGCGCAATTTCCTGCTCAACGTGACCGTGATCCTGGCCTTCCTGGGTGGTCTGCTTCTGCTGCCCCGCTTCCTCGCCAGCCAGGTTCCCACGCTGGAAAGCTATTCCCTGTTGCCCCAACTGGTGGGCATTCCCCTCCTGTTCGCCATGCTGGCCATGATGTTCCTGGTGCTGCGCATGCAGGCGGCGAAACCGGGCACCAGCCTGTTCCCCCACAATCAGGCGGGTGTGGTGCTCCTGGTGGTCTTTCCCATCCTGCTGGCCGCCCTCACCCTGAGCCTGGGCCTGAACTCCCCCTGCTACGATCACTGGGCCTGGGATCGGGCGCGCATCGTGACCGCCCACCTGATCCTCGCGGGCCTGCCCCAGAGCTGGCTGAACAGCTTCGCCATAAGCATCCCCCACTGGGATTCCTGGCTGGTCACCCAGGCGATCGCCACCCTCGCCTACCTCGTGCCCTGGACGCTGGGCTCACTGCTGCAATTGGGCATCACGCTGTTCCGCGCCCCCGGGCGTGACGCATCCCAACGGGATCTGCCCGGCCGCGCTGGGCAAGCCTTGCAGCACATGCTCGCCATGCTCGCCGCCGCCCTCGTCGCCAGCCTGCTGGCCGGCGTGCTGCTGGGCGCGCTCGTGGAATTCGCGGTCCGCGTCCACCCGCGCGCCCACGAACTCATCGTGTTCGGCCCACCTCTGCTGATCCTGGCTTTCGCCAAGCCGGTGCTGTTGCATGTGGGCTTGGCCCGCCGTCATTTCAGCGAGATGCAGAGAGAATGGTGGGCGCGGCTGGGCGGCTGGCTGATCGCGGTCGGCCTGGCCTGGCTGTTCGTCACCGGCACCGCGCTCTACGGCCCCTACCTCATGGGCCGCCTGGACCACTGGCTGCTGGCCGGCGGCGGCCTGGCCTGGCTGGGCACCACCGGCTGGGGACTGATCGCGGCGAAGGGCGCGAAGACCGGCAGCCCCGATGCCAGTGGCCCGCGGGAACGCCTGTTGGGCTTCGTGCCGTGGATTTTCGTGCTGGGCCTGCTGGGTCTGGTCAGCCTGGGTTTGCAGAAAGGTTTGGCCACGCCGACGCAGCCGGCCCCGATTGCCAACCTGGATGGCTGCCCGAGCAGCCAAACCGCGCCAGTGCCCCCCACAGACCCCAGCGCGGCCGGTCCCCGTGACCGCATCGCCGGCACCCTGCAGCAGGTGTCCGGCGACGCGGCTTTGTTCGCCTTCGCGGCGCTGGGCGCGGTTTTCGTTTTTCTGGGCTGGCGCATCGACATCAACCTGTTCTCCTTCCACAACTTCTATCGCAACCGCCTGACCCGCTGCTATCTCGGCGCCACCCGCTCCTGTTGGCCGGAAGACCGGCCGGGAGATTGCCGGCGGCCCAATCCCTTCACCGGCTTCGATCCCCATGACGATCTGGCCCTGGCGGGGCTGCCCGTGCGGCCCTACCCCATCTTCAACACCGCCCTCAACCTGGTGGGCGGCCACGAACTGGCCTGGCAGCAGCGCAAAGCGGCGTCCTTCACCTTCTCCCCCCACTACAGCGGCTACGAGCTGCCCGTGGGCATGGGCCGCTCGCGCGGCGGCTACCGGGAAACCTGCTGCTTTCTGGGAGGCGAGCTGAAGGGCGAGTACCGGGACGAGCCCGTGGGCGAGCGTGGCGCGCGCCTGGGCACGGCGGTGGCCGTTTCCGGCGCCGCGGTATGCCCCAACATGGGCTACCACTCCTCGCCGGCGCTTTCCTTCCTGCTCGCGGTCTTCAACGTGCGCCTGGGCCGCTGGGTGCCCAATCCCGGCAAGGGCGAGCGGGTCTGGCGCCAGACCAGCCCCCGTTTCGGCGTGCTCTACATGTTCATGGAACTGTTCAGCCTCACCTCCCAGGACCGGAAATGGTTCAACCTGTCCGACGGCGGCCACTTCGAGAACCTGGGCATCTACGAGCTGGTGCGGCGGCGTCTGCCCTACATCGTCAGCATCGATGCCGCCGAGGACGCCGACTACCACTTCGACGACCTGGCCAACGCGATCCGCAAGATCAGGGCGGACTTCGGCATCGATATCGACATCGGCTTGGCCGGCCTGCGCCGCGGCCCGGATGGCCGGCAGAAGGCCCACGCGACCATCGGTCTCATCCGCTACGACAAGTTCGACCCCAACCTGCGCCCCGGCGTGCTGGTCTACCTGAGACCGGGCCTGACCGGCAACGAACCCGCCGACGTGTTGGGCTACGCCAAGCGGAACCCTCCCTTCCCCTTCCAGACCACGGTGGACCAGTTTTTCGACGAGGCCCAATTCGAAAGCTATCGCAAGCTGGGGGCGCACATCGCCGATTCCGTCTTCCGGGAAGCCGCGGAACGCCTGAATCAGGCCTACGCCGCCGGCGAGAAGGGCGAAGACAATCCGGGCATGGCGGAAAACCGTTTCAATCCCGAGGCGTTCTTCACCGTCCTGCGCGAAGCCTGGCGCGGCCGTCTGTCCATCGACGAGCGCGCCAGCGCCCATCTGCACAAACTCCTGGACGCCTTGTTCGAGCGCCTGCGCACGGACCCGGACCTGGCCTTCCTGTCGGCGGAATTCTTCCCGGAATGGGCGGACCTCATGGGCAAGCCCGCAACGGCCATGGAACTGCCCGCCTACGAGGAACAGCGCAAGGCCGGCTTCTACCTCTGCCGCGAGATTGCCCAATTCATGGAACGGGCCTATCTGGACCTGGATCTGGACGGCAACCACGACCATCCGGATTGCCGAGGCTGGATGAATCTGTTCCGCCACTGGTCCTGGTCGCCCATGTTCCGGGCCACCTACGCCATCACCGCCGCCACCCTGAGCAAGCCCTTCCAGCGCTTCTGCAAACACCACCTGGACCTGGGACTGGGCGAGGTGGAAGTGCGCTTCGCGAGTCTGGACCAGGCGGGCCTGGCCTGCCTGAACTTCGTCGAGCGCGGCATGGTGGAACGCATGACCCCGGACGCCTGGCGCGCCGGAGGGGAGGATTCGGCCCGGTTGGCGCTGTTCGAGATGGTGATCCGCTACCCGGGCGAAAAGGAAACCCAGGTGGAATTGCTGCGCTTCCACTTCGGCTTCGCCCTGCTGGCGGGCAACGCCATCGCCGGTTTCCGTGTCCAGGATCACTTGCGCCGCATGGGCCTGGCGCGCCTGGCCATGACGCGGCTGCTGGCGGAACGGCCCAGCCTGGTCCTCATCCCGGAACCCCTGGGCGACGAAGACATGCGAGCCATCGCGGCGGAGCACGAGTTGGCCCTGCGCCACCTGTATGAATCGGTGCGCGCCATCCAGCAGACGGAAAACCGCGCCCGCTCGGCCGAGCGGCATCAGGGCGGCTGGGAGGACGAGTAAGCGCGCCGCCGATTCAATACCGCGCCGTCGCGACCTGGCCGTGCGCTTTGGGAGCGGGCCCGCGGCGTTGGGCCGGCCCGGGCGCCCATGCCAGAATGCGCCCCACGGCAACCACGCGGGCAAGCCGCCCGGCCTGACCGCTTCCCACCCTTTCGATAGAAAGCACCGCCACATGAAGACCTTCATCCGGGTTTGCGAAATCTGGGTCCCCTCCAAGGACCGCACCCTGCTCGAATTCAAGGACGGCCTGTACGGCCCCCACAAGCACTTCCGCGCCGGCAGCGAGCGCATGTGCTTCGGCCACGGCGAGGGCCTGCCGGGCAAGGCCTGGGCCGCGCGCCATCCGGTCGTGCTCAAGGATCTGCAGCATTCCTACTTCAAGCGCGGCGAGCTGGCGCGCGAGGCGGGCCTCACCTGCGGCGTCGCCCTGCCGGTGTTCGCCGGCGACTATCTGCTGGCGGTGCTGGTGCTGTTCTGCGGGTCAGACGACGACCACGTGGGCGCCATCGAGTTGTGGAACAACGACCCGGCCGAGTCCTACGACATGGGCCTGGTGGACGGCTTCTACGGCATCGCCGAAAACTTCGAATACATTTCCCGGCGCACCCAGTTCCGCCCCGGCTTCGGCCTGCCCGGCACGGTCTGGAAAAGCGGCATGCCGGAGATCATGGGCGACCTGTGGAGTTCGGACCGCTTTCTGCGCAAGGACGACGCGCGCAAGGCGGGCCTGAGCAAGGGCCTGGGCCTGCCGTTCCTGTATGAGCCGGGCCAGAACTACGTGATGACCTTCCTGTCCGCCCTGAACACCCCCATCGCCCGCCGCTTCGAGGTGTGGGCGCCGACGGAGAACCGGGATTCGCTGATGTTCAACGCCGGCCATTGCGACCGGGTCGCGGACTTCGCCGCCGATTACCGGGAAACCCGCCTCGAACCCGGCGACAGCCTGCTTGGCCGGATCTGGGCGACGGGCCTGCCCGAGATCAGCCAGAGCGTGGGCGACGAGGGCTCCGCCGTCGGCCGGTCCGCGCGCAAGGCCGACCTGAATTCCATGCTGGGCTTGCCGGTGATGGAGCACGGACGGCTCAAGGCTGTGGTGGCGTTCTACTTCTGACGGAAGCGCACTCTCCCGCCCTGCCGCGCGCGGCGCGATAGGCGAATCGGGCCGTGGGCCGGGCTGGGCAAAGCGGAAGTCTCTGCGTCCGGCGGCAGGGGACGGCGTCTCAGCCCGCCTCCACCCACACCTGCCCGTCCGCCACCCTGGTCTGGTAGGTCTTGATGGGGCAGTCCGCCGGCTCGTTGATGGGCTGGCCGCTGGCGAGGTCGAAATAGCTGCCGTGCAGGGAGCACTTGATGGCGCGGCCCTTCACGCAGCCGAACCACAGCGAGTAGTCCTCGTGGCTGCACATCTCGTCCACGCAGTAGTAGCCGCCCTCCGCGTTCACCAGCAGCAGGGGCAGGCCGGCGGGGGCAACCCGCTTCATCTGGCCCACGCCCAGTTCGCCATCCTTGGCTACGGCGGTCCAGGTCATTGCCACACCCCTTTCATTTGACACCTCATTTCACACGACTCGCGGCCTTGCCGGAATCCAGCGCGGCGCGCACCTGGTCGGCGGCTGCCTTGAGGGTCGCGGCCTTGCCCACGTGGTGCAGGATCAGGCTGGCGGCGAGCACCAGGGAATCGTAGGTGGCGCCCTTCTCCCCCTTCAGCGCGGCCAGGCCGGCGGCGGCGGCGGCCTTGGCGGTGGCCTGGATGTCCACGGCGATGGCCACGTCGTCCTCCCGCTCGATCTTGGGCAGATCCTCCGGCAGCGGCACCGCGCGGGCGGTCTGCTCGATGCCGATGGCGGTCGGGTCGAAGTCGATCTCGTATTCCTCGCCGTGTTCCTCGTAGCGGGTCGCCTTGCCGGGCTGGCGCAAGGAGGGAATCACGCCGCCTTCGACGCCGCGGATGATGATGGCCGAGTCGAAGCCCGCGTGGCGCGCCAGCATGGCGTAGATGGGCGGATAGGGCTTGTGCACGTAGCCGGTGACCAGATGGGTCTTCTTGCGGCCCTTGATGGGCATGGCCTGGGTCTCGATGGTGGTCACCGCCTGGCGCTTGATGATCTTGGTGCGCAGGGGGATCAGGTCGTGCAGCTTGGGACAGAAGCGGGACTGGTCCGCGTAGGTCCAGCCGATGGCCGGGTCGGCCAGGCGGGCGGCGGCCTCGACCGGCGACAAATCCACGTCCACCCCGGCGGCGCGCATCACGTGGCGCGCGGTGACGCCGTATTTCGGCCCCACCGCCTCCAGGCCGTGGCACACGGCGGGCACGCCCAGCTCGGCCAGCAGCGGCGCCAGGAACGGCGCGGAAGGCAGGCAGCGGTTGTAGCCGTCGTAGGGGTCGGCGATGTCCACCACCTCGTCCACCTCGGCGGTGACCCGCTGGGTCGCGTCCAGGATCGCGTCCAGCACGCCCTTGAACTCGTCCATGGTCTCCCGCTTCATGCGCAGGGCGATGAAATAGATGCCCGCCTGTACCGGGTCCACCGCGTTCTCCAGGATCGCCTGCATGCCCAGCTTGGCCTCTTCCTGGGAGATGTCCTTCGACAGCTCCGGGCCGGTGGCGATGCGCTGGATGATGGAATGCATGGTCTTGGCCAGATCGGGCCGGACGGCGGTTTCGGTGTTCATAAGCAACTCCTGAAATAGAACGCGCAGGATAGGGAGTCCGGAGGGGAGAGGTCAACCATGGCTTGGGCATGGACTGGCCGGGGCGCAAGTCGCACAGCCTCGCCGGGCCGATGGTGTTGCAAATATGACAATTAATTCATTTATTTCATTTTTAACATATCTAAACGATTTCATCGAAAGCACGCCGCGACTACATTACGTGCATCTCTCAATGACTGGCAAAGCTGGGGCGACCCAGTGACGCAAAGCTTCCGGTCCGGGCCGCGCCTGGATAGCGGGGTTGCATGATGCGGGCGGCATCGCCCGGATCGGTCAACGCCGCTTTCCCGTCGTGACACCCGGGCCGCCTTAACCAGAAAGGTGGTGTGTCATGAAAACCGTTTCACTTGATCGCTCCAGTATCGAGCCACGGGTGGCGCCGGCGCGGCGTTTCGGACTCGGCCCGCGCGCCTTGCTGTTCGCCCTGCTTGCCGTTCTGGCGCTGCCCGCCACGCCCGGTTTGGCCGCGAAGCGCGCGGCGACACCCCAGGCGCGGGTGGAGAGAGGCTTTGATTTCACCGATATCCGCGGCAACAAGGTGCGCCAGGCCGATTACCGGGGCAGGTGGGTGCTGGTGAACTTCTGGGCGCCTTGGTGTCCCTTGTGCCTCGTCGAGGTGCCGACCCTGAACCGGATCGATCAGTCCCGCGATGTGGCGGTGGTGGGTATCGCCATGGACTATGGCCCGGACCGGGACAATGCCATGCGGATGGCCCAGTCCATGTCTTTCACCAACGTGATGGGCGGCAACCGAAACGAACCGGACAACGCGGCGACCCAGGTCGGCCCCGTGCACTTCTACCCAATGTCCTACCTGTTCAATCCCAAAGGGGAGCGGGTCGCGACGCTGATGGGTCCGGTGACCGAAGGACGCCTCCGGCAAGCGATGCGGTCGTCCATGAACTGAGCGGTCCGGCCCGGTTGCCGGCCCGCAGCGCGCCGCCATGTCCGCCGCTGCGCTGGCAGGCCTAGTGGCCGGCGTGCTCCAGGTGCCCGCCGGACGCGGCGACCCAGCGATGGGCCAGCCAGGCGCCGACGCCGCCCAGGGCCATGACGATCATGAGCGGCCGCGCGCTGCCGTCGTGCCAAAAGCCCACCAGGCCGCCGGCCAGGGTGGCGAGGGCGAATTGCAGCGAGCCCATCAGGGCCGAGGCCTTGCCCGCCATCTGGCCGTGGGTGGCGAGGGCGGCGGCGGCGGAGTTGGGGCCGATGAAGCCGAGGCCGGCGACGTAGAGGAAGAAGCCGGCCATGACCACGGGCAGAGGCAGCCAGCCGGCGAGACCGCACACGGCCAGGATCAGGCCGGCCAGGGCCGGCGTCCACACGGCGCGCCGCAACAGGCCGGTGAGGGAGCGGGTTTTCAGGAGACGGGCGTTGATCTGGCTGGCGATGACGAAACCCAGGGCATTGGCGCCGAACACCCAGCCGAACCAGCCGGCGGGGATGCCGTTCAGATTGATCAGGACGAAGGGCGAGCCGGCGATATAGGCGAACATGCCGGCGAAGGCCAGTCCGCCCACCAGGGTGTAGCCGATGAAGGCGCGGTTGCCCAGCAGGCCGAGGTAGTCGGACAACACCTGGCCCAGGCGCAGGGGCGGCTCGTGGCTGGTGTCATGGGTTTCCGGCAGGCCGAGGAAGACGGCGATGAAGGCGGCCGCGCCGAAGGCCGCGAGCAGAAAGAAGATCGCGCGCCAGCCCAGGGTGGTCACCACCCAGCTCCCCAGCAGGGGCGCGAGGATGGGCGCCAGGCCCATGACCAGGATCAGCATGGAGAAGGCGCGCGCCGCGTCCCTCGCGCCGCAGCGGTCGCGCACCACGGCGCGGGAGATGACCATGCCGGCGCAGCCGCCCAGGGCGGCGAGGAAGCGCCAGGCGGCGAGAGTTTCCACGCTGGCCGCCAGGGCGCAGCCGATCGACGCCAGGGTGTAGAGGGCCATGCCCACCAGCAGGGGGCGGCGCCGGCCGAAACGGTCGCTCAGGGGACCGTAGAACAACTGGCCCAGGGCCAGACCGATGAAGAAGCTGGCCAGGGTGAGTTCCGCCGAGCCGGCGGGCGCGCGCAGATCGGCCGTCATGGCCGGAAAGGCGGGCAGGTACATGTCGATGGACAGGGGGCCGACGGCGATGAGGCCGCCGAGCAGGATGAGCCAGGGGATGGAAAGCGTGGACAAGGAAAATCTCGGAAGGGAAGGCGAACGAAGTCCGCAATCTTAGCGGCCCGGGTGTGACCGCGGGCGGCGCGCGGCGTTCATCGGCGATAATGTTTTTTTCGTTCCCCGCGCCACGCCCTTGACCCGCCGCCCGCCCGAACTGCTCGCCCCCGCCGGCTCCCTGGCCATGCTGGACACCGCCCTCGCCTTCGGCGCCGACGCGGTGTATGCGGGCCAGCCCCGCTACAGCCTGCGCGTGCGCAACAACAGCTTCAAGGACCTGGCCACGCTGCGCGCCGGCATCGACGCCGCCCACGCCCAGGGCCGCAAGTTCTACGTGGTGAGCAACATCTATCCCCACAACGCCAAGATCAGGACCTATCTGGCCGACATGGCGCCGCTCATCGCCCTGCGGCCGGACGCGCTGATCATGGCGGACCCGGGACTGATCGATCTGGTGCGGGAGAACTGGCCGGACATGCCGGTGCACTTGTCGGTGCAGGCCAACACGGTGAACCACGCGGCGATCCGCTTCTGGGCGAAGAACGGCATTTCCCGGGTGATCCTGTCGCGGGAGCTGTCCCTGGACGAGATCGCCGAAATCCGCCAGGCATGCCCGGACACCGAGCTGGAGGTGTTCGTGCACGGCGCCCTGTGCGTCGCCTATTCCGGGCGCTGCCTGCTGTCCGGCTACTTCAACCACCGGGATCCCAACCAGGGCAGTTGCACCAATTCCTGCCGCTGGGATTACAAGGTGAAGGCGGCGGAGGTGGACGGCGGCGGCGACGCGGTCGCGGTGACGGAGGCGGCCGGCGTGCCGCTCCGGGAACGGGTCTGGCTGCTGGAGGAAGGCACCCGCCCCGGCCAGCTCATGCCGGTGGAGGAGGACGAGCACGGCACCTACGTGCTCAATTCCAAGGATCTGCGCGCCATCGAGCACGTGCAGCGGCTGGTGGAGATCGGCGTCGATTCCCTCAAGATCGAGGGGCGCACCAAGTCGCCCTACTACGTCGCGCGCACCTGCCAGGCCTATCGCCAAGCCATCGACGACGCGGTCGCCGGCCGTCCCTTGAAGGCGGAACTGGTGCGGGAGCTGGAGGGTCTGGCGAACCGGGGCTACACCGGCGGCTTCTTCCAGCGCCACCCGGACCGGGACTACCAGAACTACCTGCGCGGCGTCTCCGAATCCGAGCGCAGCCTCTATGTCGGCGACCTGCTCGGCTACGGCGCGGACGGGCTCGCGGAGATCGAGGTGAAGAACAAGTTCTCGGTGGGAGACCGGCTGGAGATCATCCATCCGGCCGGCAACGCGGAAGTGCGCGTGGAATCCATGCGCGACCGGGACGGCTTCCCGGTGGAGGTCGCCCCCGGCAGCGGCCACCGGGTGCGCGTGCCGCTGCCCGCGGGGCGCGCGGGCGCCTTCCTGGCGCGCTTTATCTGATCCTGTCGAGGGCGCCGGCGGGGCGCTTGGCGAGCAGCTCGGCGGCCAACTTGCGCGCCTCGGCGATTTCCGCGTCGCTCATGCGGGTGGATTCCATGCCGCGCCAGTCGCCGGACACCGCGTGGCCCAGGGTGGACGCCACATCGAAGGACGCGAAAGCCTTGACCGCATCCCGGGGCACGACCACGCCCCGGCTGTAGATCTGCCCCACGGCGAAGTACGCATCGGCGACGCCCTGGTCGGCCGCCTTCTGGTACCACTTGAACGCCTCGGCAAGGTTGGCCTCGATGCCCTGCCCCTGCTCCAGCATCAGGCCCATCTGGTACTGGGCCAGGGCGTGGCCGCTGTTCGCCAGGGGCACGATCATGGAAAACGCCTTGGGATAGTCGGCGCAGCCGTAGGTGTGGATCGCCTCGTCGAAGGCGTCCTCGTTGGCCCAGGCCGGCGCGGCGGCCAGGGTGAATACGGCGATGAGCGCGGCGGCAAGCGCGGCGACGGGTTTTCTTTTCAGTTTTCTTTTCATGATGCGATCCTCAAGGCGAGTTCCGATAGATGAGATGAACCCGTTCACGCGTCCCCAAGCACGCGTCCATCTCCCCCGCGAAGGCGGGATATTAATCATTACGTCAGTCATGCCCGTTGCTCCCTCCCTCGCCCCCACCAGCGCGGGAGCAATGGCCGCCATATCCGTCGTTGCCGGCCGCCCACGCGCCCTCCCCGCGCGCGGCGAAGGGGGGTGTCGACGAGCCTTGCTCATCGCCATCGGCGCCGGACCGCGGGTCAAAGCCGTCGTGGGCGGGAAGGGATGGGAGGGAAGCGTCGCGCTTGGCGATGGCCTTGCATTCCTCATATTCGATATTTTCCTGCACGGGCTGCCGGACGAACATGACGGCGCTCAGCCCCACCGCTAAAACAGCAAGGGCCGCTCGGCGGCCAGGGCGCTCCAGCCCCGGGCCAGCCGGTACAGCACCCAGATTCCGACGCCGATGACCAGGAACAGCGCGGCGGGAATACCTATCACGGTAAACGCCAGCATCATGGCCACCGCCATCCACAACAACGCGAACCAGAAGGTGCGCAGTTGCCAGCGGAAATGGGATTCCAGATAGCTTCCACGCACCTCGCCCTGGTTGATGTAGTTCAGCACCACGGCGATGAGGGAGGGCCAGCCGGTCAGGAAAGCCGTGACGATGAAGGCGGCGCTGACCAGGCCGGTGAGGGCGCTGAAGGCGTGCAGCGCGTACATCACGTGGGTGAGCTTGACCATGCCTTCCTTGGGCGCGAGTCCGGCGGGCGAAAAATCACTGTCCTGCATCTGTGTACCTTGTGGCTGGGCGGGATGGAAAGTCCCATCTTAGAGACCCGCGCCGGCAAAGGCGAGCGCGCGGCCGGCGGGCGGGCAAACCGCACCAGTCCCGCGCACGGCGCCCGCATCGGGTGCGGGCCAAGGCAAGCCCCGCGCTCCCAGCGCCGGAAAGCATCGCCCAATATGGATATATCCCATTGATTTAATGGAAATGTTCCGCCGGCAAAATAAATCCGACAAATTTGGTATGGTTCTTGCGAAAGCCAAGGCGCGGCGCATCCGGATTTGGCCGCGCATGCCGGCCGAGCCTGGCCGGGTTGAGCAAGGAGGATGTCATGAAAATGCCACCGACCCTGGTCGTTGTTTTGATGACCCTGGCAAGCACGGCGGGCATGGCCGGCGGGAAGCTGGACATGCTCGGCGAGATCGACGGCTGCCATCTGCTGATGACCCAAAAGGAATGCGCCGCGCACACCCGCGCGCTGGCCCAGCTTCCCCTGGGCGCGCAGCGGGACGCCTTTCTGCTGGCCCACCGCCAACTCATGCGCGAACGGGAAAAGGCCTGCTCGTGCAGCCACGACGCGGAATTCCGCATGACCTCCTCCGGCTACCAGCCAGGCAAGCAGGCCTTGCTGCGCTTCTGAGTCACCCGCTTGCGCCGTCGACGTGGATTTCCACGTCGCCGCATTGAACCCGCTGGCCGGCGCGGATCTTCGCGGTCTTGCGGCTTTCCGGCCGGCCGTCGACGCGCACCGCGCCCGCCGCGACCAGCGCCTTGCCCTGGCCGCCGCTGTCGGCCAGGCCGGCCAGCTTGAGCAGGTTGCACAGTTCGACGAATTCGCCGGTCAGCGGGAAGTGGATGATTTGCATGGCGGTCAGTGGGGTGGGGACATCAGAGTCCGGGGTTCGATCTGGACGGTCTCCTTGCCGTCCGTGATCCACACCTGCCCGTCCTGGACGGTGCATTGCAGGCGCATGGTCCGGTTCGCCATGGCGGCGAGGGCCTGGGTGCCCTCCGCGGGCAGATGCAGGACGCGCAGGTTTTCCTGGCGCGCCAGCTTGCCGCGCGTCTGCTCCCACCAGATGTCCGCCTGGCGACTGCCGTAACTCACCACCACCACCTGCTCCGCCCGGCCGCAGGCCTTGCGCGTCCATTTCTCATCGGGCAGGCCCACGTCGATCCACAACTGGATGGCGCCGGTCAGATCCCGCTGCCAGAGGTCCGGCTCGTCGTCCACGCACAGTCCCTTGCCGAAACCCAGTTGCTCGCGGGCGAACAGGACGAAGGCGAGCAGGCGGACCATCATGCGCTCGTCGGTCTCGGACGGGTGCCGGGCCAGCGTCAGACTGTGGTCCGCGTAATAGTTGCGGTCCATGTCGGCGATCTGGAGATCGGCCTTGAAGATGGTTGCTTTAATGGCCATGCGTGGGCTCGGGTTGGGGGATCGGTCGTCCGGATTCAGGCGTCGAGGCGCGAGGAAACTTCCTGGATCAGCACCCAGGGCACGGTCACCACGGCCCAGAACACGCTTTGCTGCGCGTGCCAGGCTTGCGCGTCCTCGGCCGAGGCGCGGGCGATGCCGCCCTCGGCCAGCAGGCGCTCCACGCGGGCCTTGTCGTCGCGGGATATCGCCAGCGCCACGTCCACCAGATCCCGTTCACCGGAGACCTTGATCACCACGCCCCGGGCGAAGTGGCGTTCCAGTTCCTGCCAGGCGAGTTTGCCGGTCTCGGCGTTGAGCTTCGCGCGCAGGATGTCTTCGGATTCGGTCATGGCGGTTCGGGCAAGGCGTGGCAGGAAGGCGGGCGGGCATTCTAATCGTTTGCCGCCTGCGCTTCCCGCTCCCAGCCAAGACGCCGCAGCACATGCGCGAAATCCGCCGCCGGCGGCGCGCGCAGCGACAGGGGTTCGCCGCTGACCGGATGGGTCAGCCCCAGCGCCACCGCCGCCAGCAACAGGCGCTGGCAGCCGAACAAGTCCAGGAACAAGCGGTTGTGCGCCCCCTTGCCGTGGGTCGCGTCGCCGATGATGGGATGGGCGATGTGCTTCATGTGGCGGCGCAACTGGTGGCGGCGGCCGGTCAGTGGTCGCAGTGCCACCAGGGCATAGCGACTGCACGGGTAGCGGTCCACCCGATGCGGCAGTTCCGCCGTGGCCAGGCGCCGGTAGCGGGTCGACGCCGGCTGGGCCGCCCCGCCCCCGGCGATGCCGGCGTATGCGTCGGCCAGGGGCGCGAGGGGATGGTCGATGACGCCGGACTCGGCCGGGAATCCGCGCACCACGGCGAGATAGCGCTTCGCCACCTCGCCCCGCTCGAACTGTCCGCTCAGCGCGGCGCCCACTTGCCGATCCAGGGCGAACAGCAGCACGCCGGAAGTGCCCCGGTCCAGGCGATGCGCCGGCCAGACCGGCCGGCCGATCTGATCGCGCAGCATCTGCACCGCGAAGCGGGTTTCGTGGCGGTCCAGGTCGCTGCGGTGCACCAGCAGGCCGGAAGGCTTGTGGATGGCGATCAGCCAGTCGTCCCGATGGATGATCGGCAGGGGATCGTCCGCGCGCACGGCTAGGACGGCTTGCCGCTCGCGCCGGAATCGCCGGGCGCATCGACCGGATTCCCGGCCGCGGCTGTGAAGGCGGCGTCGCCCACCAGCCGGTGCACGATGCCGGCGACCAGCAGGGCCGCCAGCAGCAGGCCGTAATGCCACAGGCTGACGGCCTCGGCGGGTTGGGCGCCGGTGGCGACCTCCAGGGGCTGGACGATGAGTTGGCGCAGCAGCGTGATCATGGCCACCTCGACGAACACCCGTACCTGCACCGTGCCGTTCTGGAGATAGCGGATCTCGGCGGACACCAGGCTCGACAGGGTCCAGACCAGGAACAGGGTGCCGAGGGAACCGAGGAAGCCGCCGGCCAGATGGCCCTGGTCCAGGGTGTGGAAGATGTTCGCGAGAAACTCCCAGACCACCATCACGGACCCGACCACCAGCGCGGTCGCCAGCAGGAGATGCAGCACCCGGTCGAAACGCTTGAGGATGTGGATGAGCAGGGATTCGAAGTTGAACATGGCTTTGGCCCGCTTGTGGATCACTTCTTCCCCTTGCAGGGGAAGCGCTCGCCCAGGGCCTGCTGCAAGACCGCCCCGGCCGGCAAGGCCTGGGATTCGGGATGGGCGCCGATCCAGTCCACCAGCGCGGCGGGAACCTTCTCCTTATCCCCTTCCTCCAGGCAAAAGCCGGCCCTGCCATTCTTGCCGTAATGGCGCGCCGCGTCGATGTAGCCGTTCAGATAGCTATGGCACATCACCGACAGGGCGCGCACCTTGTCGGCCCCCTTGCACATGCGCAGCAGCACGCTGCCGTCGTTTCCCTGTTTTCCCGCCGCCAGGCTTGGCGTCGCGCACAGCGCCAACACGGCCAGGCAAAGTTGGATTGTTTTTTTCCCCATCACGCGCCTTCGCGGTATCCGTTCCCGAAACCGGGATTCTATGCATAGCCGTGGCTCAGGCGTGGCTCAGGTGTGGCTCAGGCGTGGATTTAGGCGCAACTTCATAGGGTGTTCCCCCAATCGTCCCGGCAACTGGCCGGCATAGACGCTGAATTATCGGTCTTCGCGTAGCCAATGCCACTGCATTCCCCCTCCCGACGCTCCCCGCTTGCGGGGAACGTCGGGAGGGGGGAGCACACCATCCAGAATGGAGAAAACACCGCGTTCGAGAAAACGAGTATTTGAATCCTGTCATTGCAAGCGTCGCGCGGTCATCCATAACAGAATCGACAGGCCATGGATCCCCACGCCGCCACGCGCCTCGCGATGGCCGAATCAATCAACGATTCCCTTACCGAAACGCTCATGAACATGGACAGCACGGAACGCATGCTGCGGGACATCCGCCTGGAAACGGAAATGACCCGCGACCACATCCACAAGGACGCCCTGGACGCGCGGGTCATGGCGGCGTTGGCCGCCGTGCCCCGGGATGTCTTCGTGCCCGAGGCGCTGCGTCATCGGGCATTCGACAACGGCCCGCTGCCCATCGGCCACGGCCAGACCATTTCCCAGCCCTACATCGTCGCGTTGATGACCGACCTGTTGCGCGTGAAGGCCGGCGACACCCTCCTGGAGATCGGCGCCGGTTCCGGCTATCAGGCCGCCGTCCTCGCGCAGCTCGCGCGGCAGGTCCACAGCCTGGAAATCGTGCCCGAACTGGCGGCGCGGGCTTCGCAACGCCTGGCGGACCTGGGCTATCGCAATGTCGAGGTGCGCCACGGGGACGGTTACGCGGGCCTGCCGGAATACGCGCCCTACGACGGCATCATCGTCACCGCCGCCGCGCCTCATGTGCCGCCCGCTCTGGTGCGGCAACTCAAACCCGGCGCCAGGCTGGTGATCCCGGTGGGCCAGCCGGGCCGGGCACAGGATCTCAAGGTGCTGGAAAAACGCGCGGATGGCGGCGTGGACGAGCGCGACGTGCTGAGCGTGGTCTTCGTGCCCCTGACCGGCGCCCACGCTGGGACGGCTCAAGCTGGAGACGGGTCAACCTAGAGACGGGGGTGGACGCGCCCGCGGGCATGTTCTAGCCCCCGCCCGGCTTTGTCGCTCCTCCTCGCTAGCCCGGGCCCGCGGCTTAGTCGCGCCGCGCCGATCACCCGCCCGAACGCGGCTTCGGGCGCGTCGCGCGCCCCCCCATCTGGCGGGCCTTATCGCAGGGCATAACGTCAATATCCATGCGCCTTCCCATGGGTCAGGCGCGACCAACCGCCGTTTCCAGGTTCAATAGTTTCCCCCGGGCATGCCGCCGCTCGGCATGCCACGTCCGGGTCCGCCGCCGCGCCCACCCATGCCGCCCGGCATGGCGCCGCCGCTTTCCCGGCCGCCTCCGTTGCCGATGTCGCCCAAGCCGGAGTACAGCGCCGGCACCGTGGCGGCCAGGCGCTGATCGGCGATCTCCTTCTGCTTTTCGTCCAGGGATTGGTAGAGCAGCCTGGACGCCGCCGCGATGTCTTCCATCGCCGCCAGGCGGTTGCGCACCGTGTCCACCTTCGCGTCGATCTGCTGGAGCGCGCCACGCCGCATGGCCTGGCCGAATTCCACCCGCATCTGATCCGCCATGAGGGCGCCGATCCTGGCCTGATAGGCATCCCACAGCACCTGCTGGCGCGGCGTGAGGCGCAGCGCCAAGGCCGTTTCCGACAACTGGCGCTGGGTCAGTTCCATCACGTAGGAACCGCCGCCGCTGGCGGACACCGTGCGGGGCCCGGATTCGCCCCGGTCGCCGGGCGGCATGCCGCCGCCCCGGGACGGGCCGTCCCGCCCGCCCACGGGCGAGCACGCGGCGACGGCAAACGCGAGGGAAAAGGGAAGCAGGTAAGCGGAGCGTTTCAAGGGCGGACACCTCGATGCGGGCGAAGGCCCATGTTAGGCGCCGCGCGCGACGCGCGATGTTCGCTTGGGTAAACGGCGGGTAAAGATGGGTAAATCCGCGCGGAGGAACGCGCTCCCGCTTTCGAATTTGCGCGCCGTCCCGGCCCGCCGAAGCCGCCCGATCCTCACCCCCGACCCTATGTGACTCGTGGTTATGCCCCGCGTCTTCCCTTCTTATACTGCAAGAACATAAACACCCGACTTCAGTGACAGGGTATTCGTCGCGGAGAGGTGCAAGCGTGGGCCATCCTCATGCCGTGCAGGCGCCCGCGCCTATTCCGCACGGCATCGAGATGGACAAGGAGACAGACATGAGCAAAGTACTGGACGAAGTCATCACCGCGAACCACGGCTACGTTTCCACCTTCGGCGACAAGGGCAAGCTGCCCATGCCCCCGGGTCGCCGTTTCGCCATCCTGACCTGCATGGACGCCCGCCTGGACCCGGCCAAGTACGCCGGCCTGGCGGAAGGCGACGCCCATGTGATCCGCAACGCCGGCGGCCGCGCCAGCGACGACGCGATCCGCTCCCTGGTGATTTCCTACAAGCTGCTGGGCACCCGGGAATGGTTCGTCATCCACCATACCGACTGCGGCATGGAAACCTTCACCGACGACGTGATGCGCAAGCTGCTGCGCGGCAGCCTGAAGACCGCCAGCGTGGACGCCTCCGGCTGGCATGACGCGGGTGGCGGCGGCGGTTCCGCCGAAGGCGAGCACATCAGTTGGCTGACCATCGCCAACCAGGAGAAAAGCGTGCTGGAAGACGTGCAGCGCATCCGCAACCACCCCCTGGTGCCGGACGACATCCCCATCTACGGCTACATCTACGATGTGCGCTCGGGCAAGCTGAACGAAGTGGCGGAAGCCACGGCGGCGGGCAAGGCGCGCGCAGGCTGAGCCGCCGGCTTGCGCAGTGGAGCGGGGTGGCCGTCGGCGCCCCGCTCTTTCTCATGGCGCCGGAATCTCCGCGCCGGCGCTCCGCCCGCAATGGTCGCCCGCGCCCTCCATATCGCCCAGCGGACGGGTGAAGGTGTAGGCCAGCGGCGCCTGTACCAGCTCGCAGGCGGCCGAACCCACGCCGCCGCTGGGCAGGGTGAACGGCAGCGACACCACGAAAGCCACCGCCCCGACGCCCGTGGCCAACAGGCCCATGGGACGCAGAAGCACCAGATCCAGGACCATGTCGGTTCCCTTGTCGCCGGTGCCCGCCCCCGCATCCGCCGACGCGCAGGGGGCGGAGAGCGCCAGCGCCAGGCCCGCCACGGATGCCACGCGCCAAATCGATTCCATCGTTTTCATTTGTCCAGACTCGCCGTGAAACGCTCCCGCGCCGCTTCCAGAAGGGCGCGCAAATCCCGCGCCCGCTGCACGTCCGACTCGTTCTCGAACAGCAGGTTCGCGCAGATGCCGTAGAACCGCTCGAAGGCGGTCATGACCACCGCCTCGTCCAAGGTCCGCGCCGGGCGGGACGGCTCCGTCTCGACGCCGTCCAGGGGCTTGAGCACCGCGAAGCGCGGAATCACGCGTTGCCCGCCCTGCGCCGCCGCGGCCGTCATCGGCCCGGTCTTCGTATAGATCTCGCCCTGGTATTCGAATCGCGCCCCCTTGGGCAGGAACTGGAACTTCATTGCCCGATCCTCCTTTCCACTCCTCTGCGACGGAAGCCCGGCCGCGCTGTCGCCTGGCGCAAGTCAGCGCCGGCCCGCCTGCAATTCCAGGAACCCCGTGGCCGGGTCGGCAATCCGGCGGAAGCTCCAATCCGGCGCGATGCCCACCACGATCTCCACCGTGGTGCGCACCACGCAGCCCTCCATCACGTGGCCGCCCACCACCGATCCGGCGCCGTCGGCGACCGCCATGTGCAAATGCGCGCCGTCCGGGCTCAGGGTGCCGGACAGGGTGAGCAATTCGATGTCCGCTTCGATCTCCCAGATCGTTTCCGCGCCCCCGAGGCGCAGGCTCGCCCGGCTCAGGCTGCCCACGGCGGCCAGGATGAAACCCGCCGGAATGCCCAGTTCATCGGGCAATGCCGACAAGGCCTTGCGCAGGTCCGTGCCGGGAAGCAGGCGGAGGGCGTGAATGGCGAGGGGCATCTTGGAATCGCTTGACCAGTGGGAATCGGATTTTGACAAATTATCGCTCCCTTGCCGGAAAAACAGCGCTTGCCATGCCGCGCGCCGTTCCCCACACATGGCGCGCGCATAAGGCACACGCATAAGGCACACGCATAAGGCGCACGCTTAAAGTTATCCGCCCACTTGCCGATAGCCTTGCATAAACTGATCCCACCGATCACCCGGCTCCCATATTCAAGGCGGGTCCATGGCGTTAGAAGCTGTCAAACACACCATCCTGGTCGTCGACGACACTCCGGAGAACCTCACGGTCCTGGGCGAGTTGCTGCAGCCGGAATATCGCGTGCGCATCGCCAATTCCGGCAAACGCGCGCTACAGGTCGCCCGCGGCGACCCGCGCCCCGATCTCATCCTGCTGGACGTGATGATGCCGGAGATGGACGGCTACGACGTCATCCGCGCCTTGCGCGGGGAGCCGGCCACGGCCGACATCCCCGTCATCTTCGTCACTGCCATGGACGCGGACGAGGACGAGGAGAAAGGGCTGGCCCTGGGCGCCGTGGACTACATCACCAAGCCGATCCGCCCCGCCATCGTGCTGGCCCGGGTCAAGGCCCACATGGAATTGAAGCAGGCGCGGGACTGGCTGAGGGACCAGAACGCCTGGCTGGAAAACGAAGTGGCGCGACGCATGCGCGACAACCAGCTCATGCAGGACGTCAGCATCCGGGCGCTGGCCAGCCTCGCGGAAGCGCGCGACATGGAAACCGGCCAGCACATCCGCCGCACCCAGGCTTACGTCGAGGTGCTCATCGCCCACCTGCGGCCGCATCCCCGCTTTTCCCGATTTCTCACGGACGCGATGGCGCAGATGGTGGCCAAGGCCACGCCGCTGCACGACATCGGCAAGGTGGGCATACCGGACAGCATCCTGCTGAAGCCGGCGCGCCTGACGGCCGAGGAATTCGAGATCATGAAGACCCACAGCCTCATCGGCGGCGACGCCATCGATACGGCGATGCGCGGCGAACTCGACGACGAGGATTTCCTCATTCTCCAGAAACACTGCGAGCTCGGCGGCGAGGCCCTCGGATCGGCGGCGCGCGATTTCGAAAGCGCGCCCCTGGCCTTTCTCGCCGTCGCCAAGGAAATCGCCGTGTGGCACCACGAGAAATGGAACGGTAGCGGATACCCGCACGGGCTGGCGGGCGACGCCATTCCCATACCCGCCCGCCTGATGGCGATCGCCGATGTCTTCGACGCCCTCGCCAGCCGCCGCGTCTACAAGGAGCCGATGCCCTTCGACAAGGCGGTGCGACTCATCCTCGAAGGCCGCGGCGAACACTTCGACCCGGACGTGGTGGACGCCTTTGCCGCCAATCTCCAGACGTTCCGCGACATCCTGGAACGCTACGCGGATACCGACGAGTCCCTGGCCTTGAAACTGGCGACCATGCGCGCGCGCGGCATGGTCTGACACCGCGCAGCCTTCCACCGCGGACATGCCGTGACGCCAACCTTCAGGACCGACAGCGAAACGACGCGATTCCTGGAAACCGTGGGCATCGGCGCCTGGGAATACGACCATGCGCGCGATCGCATCGAAGTCAGCCCCTTGACCGGCGTCTGGCTGGGCGGCGAGCTTTCCGCGCCCGGCGGCCTCGGTCTGGACGACTGGTTCGCGCGCATCCACCCGGAAGACCGCGCCCGCTGCGAGGCGCCGATGCGCGCCGCCCTGGCGCAAGGCGAGGCGTTCGCCGCCGAGTGCCGTTTCTCCGCCTCGGACACGGGCTGGCGCTGGTTGGCCACGCGATGCCAGGCGGCCGAGCGGGACGGCCAGGGCCGGCCCCTGCGCACCCGCGGCATCCAGACCGACATCAGCGCGCAAAAACAACAGGAAGCGCTGTTCGCCTTGCAGCAGGCGTTCAATCAGGCGCTGCTGGACAGTCCCGACCACGACACCCTGGTCTCGGCGGTCCTGGATACCGTGCTGGGCCTGTCCCAGCTGGATGGCGGCGGCCTCTACGAGATCCGCCCCGACGGCGGCCATCAACTGGTCGCCGGGCGCGGCCTGTCGCCCGCTTTCCTCGCCAGGATGGGCGAACTCGGCGCCGACGGCGCCAAATCGCCCATGCTGGCGGCGGGGCGCGCGGTGTGCAGTTGCCAGGATCCCGGCGCCGCCTGCACCCATCTTTCCCTGATCCACCAGAGCGAGGCGCGCGAGGAGGGACTGACCTCCCTGATCGTCCTGCCCATCGCCCTCAACGGCCGCCTCCATGCCTGCCTCAACCTGGCGAGCAAGCAAACGCGCAGCATGCCGGAAGCCATCCTGCGCTTTCTCGAATCCATCGCCCGCCAGCTCGGCCAGGCGCTGGAACGCCTGCAGGCGCGGGAAGCGCTGGCGAAAAGCGAGGCCCTGCTGCGCGCCACCCTCGACGCCACCACCGACGGCATGCTGGTCATCGACGCCGGCGGCGCGATCGTTTCCGCCAACCGCCGCTTCAAGGCGCTCTGGCGCGTGCCGGAAGCCATCCTGGCCAGCCGCGACGACAAGCGGCTGCTGGACTTCGTCCGGGAGCAACTGGTCGATCCGGACAGTTTCGCGCGCAAGACCGAACAGCTTCACGGCAACGACGAAAAAACCCTGGATACCCTTTACTGCAAGGACGGCCGGGTATTCGAGCGCCACACGGAACCGCTGACCCCGGGCGGCGTGCAAGGCCGGGTCTGGTCTTTCCGCGACGTCAGCGCCCAGGTCGCCGCCCTGGATGCGTTGAAACACGAGCGCGGCTTCCTCAAGACCCTGATCCAGACCATCCCGGACCTGATCTGGCTGAAAGACCCCGAGGGGATTTATCTCGCCTGCAATCCCCGCTTCGAACAACTCTACGGCGCGCAGGAGGCGGAGATCGTCGGCAAGACCGACTACGACTTCGTCGATCGGGAACAGGCCGATTTCTTCCGAGGCAACGATCTGGCCGCCATGGCTGCCGGGCACCCACGCGGCAACGAGGAATGGCTGGATTTCGCGGACGGCAGCCCGGGAGGCCTGTTCGAAACCACCAAGACGCCCATGCTGACCGCCGACGGCAGGCTGATCGGCGTCCTCGGCATCGCCCACGACATCACCGCCGCGCGCGCCGGCGAGGCCGCCCTGCGCGAATCCGGGGAGCGGCGGCGCCAACTCATGGAAGCCTCCCGCGACGGCATCGCCATCATCGACCAGCAGCACCGGGTCATCGAGGCCAACCGGCGCTTCGCGGAGATGCTGGGCTATTCCCCCGGGGAAGTGCCCGGGCTGCGCACCTGGGATTTCGACGCCATCATGAGCGAGGCGGAGGTCCGCCGCGAGTTCGCCGATCTCGCCCAGGTCAGCGCCACGTTCGAGACCCGGCATCGGCGCAAGGACGGCACGGTGTTCGAGGTCGAGGTGAGCGCCACGGGCACGTCCATCGACAACGCGAACATGGTCATCACGGTGTGCCGCGACATCACCCAGCGCAAGGCCGCCGAGCGGGCGTTGCGCGACAGCGAGGCGCGCTTCCACACCCTCTTCGAGAACATGGCGGAAGGGGTCGCCCTGCATGAGCTGATCCGCGACGCGGACGGCCGGCCCGTCGACTACCGCATCGTCGAAGTCAACCGGGCTTACGAGGCCATCCTGGGCCTCGACCGCGCCCGCGTGCTCGGGTGCACCGCGCGGGAGGCCTATGGCGTGGATGAGCCGCCCTATCTGTCCGAATACGCGGAGGTGGTGACGCGGCGCGAATCCCGCTTGTTCGACACCTGGTTCGCGCCCTTGGGCAAGCATTTCTCCATTTCCGCGGTGCCCTGGCGCGAACAGGGCTTCGCCACCATCTTCAGCGACGTCACCCGACGCAAGCAGTCGGAGCAAGCCCTGCTCGAGGCCGAGTTGCGCTGGAAGTTCGCCCTGGAAGGCAGCGGCCTGGGCGTATGGGACTGGAACATCGCGACCGGCGAGGCTTACTTCTCACCCCTGTGGCAGACCATGATCGGCTATGGGAAAGGCGAGCTGGCGCCGCGTTTCGAGACCTGGGATGCCTTGCTCCACCCGGAGGACAAACCCCGCGTCCAGAAGATTCTGCAGGCCCAGTTCCGCGAGGAAAGCGCGGAATACCTCGCCGAATTCCGTCTGCGCCACAAGCAGGGCGGGTGGAAATGGATCCAGTCGCGCGGCCTGGTGGTGGAACGCGCCGCCGACGGACGGCCTCTGCGCATGATCGGCGTGCATGTGGACATCCATGCGCGCAAGGAGGCGGAGGAAAAGCTGCGCGCCAGCGAAGCCGCGCTCAACCAGGCCCAGCGGGTCGCCCAGATCGGCAGTTGGCGCCTGGACATCGAATCGCGTGAACTGGTCTGGTCCGACGAAACCTATCGCATCTTCGCCATCCCCCCGGGTAGCCCGCTCGATCTGGACGCGTTCAACGCCCTCGTCCACGCGGACGACCGGGAAGCCATGCGGGACAACTGGAACACCGCCCTGGCGGGCGCGCCCTACGACATCGAGCACCGCATCCTGGTCGGCGGGGAGATCCGCTGGGTGCGCGAGCGCGCCAACATCACCCGCGTCCACGGCAAGCCGGCGTACGCCATCGGCACGGTGCAGGACATCACCGCCCAGAAGCTGGCCCAGGCGCGGCTCGAGGAAAGCGAGGAGCGCTACCGCATCCTCGCCGACTACTCGCCGGAATGGCAGTACTGGCTGGGCACGCGCGGCAAATACCTGTATGTCTCGCCCGGCTGCGAGGCGATCAGCGGCTATCCGCCGCAAGCCTTCATGGACGATGCCGGGCTGATGCGCGACATCGTGCATCCGGACGACCGGGCCATCTGGGAACATCACTGGCGCGAGGTCAATGCCGGCCAGCACGAGGAGGCGCACACCTTCCTGGAATTCCGCATCGTCACGCGGCAGGGCGAAGTGCGCTGGATCGAACACCAATGCCAGGCGGTGGCCAGCGACAACGAGGCCTACCGGGGCCGGCGCGGCGTCAACCGGGACGTCACCCTGCGCAAGAACGCGGAGAACGCGTTGCGCCTGGAACGCGACCGCAGCCAACACTATCTCGACACCATCGAAGCCGTGATCGTGGCCCTGAACGGGGAAGGCCGCATCACCCTGGTCAACCGCAAGGGCTGCGAGCTGCTCGGTTACCGGGCCGCCGAGCTGCTCGGCGCCGGCTGGTTCGAACGATGCCTGCCGCGGCCCGCCGGCATGGACAGGGATTTCCCCCTGTTCCAGGACATCGTCGCCGGCCGGCGGGAACTCACCGAGTACCAGGAGAACGCGGTATTGACCCGTTCCGGCGAGCAGCGCCTGATCGCCTGGCACAACAGCGTCATACGCGATGCCGAGGGGGGCATCGCCGGCACCTTGAGCGCCGGCGAGGACATCACCGAGCGGCGCGCCGCCGAACGGGCGCTGGCGGAGACCACCCTGTTCCTGCGGGACAGCCAGAACATCGCCCGGGTGGGCGGCTGGAAGGCCAATCCGGACAACGACACGCTGGTCTGGACCGACGCGCTCCATCACCTGGTGGAACACCCCCTTGGCGATCAGCCGACGTTCCGGGAGGGCCTGGCCTACTACGTCCCCGCTAACCGGCCAGCCATTCTCGACGCGCTCCAGAAGGCGTGGCGCGACGGGCGGCCGTTCATGCTGGAAACCGAGGCCGTCTCCCGCTCCGGCCGCCGCTTCTGGGCCGAGTTGCGCTGCATCGGCCGGGTGGACGACGCCGAGGGCTCCTACTTGACGGGAACCTTCCAGGACATCAGCGAGCGCAAGGCGATCCAGCGCGAGCTGGAACAGCACCGCGAGCATCTGGAGGCGCTGGTCGCGGAACGCACCACCGAGCTGGTGGCTGCGCGCGTGCGCGCGGAGGAGGCCAGCCGCGCCAAGTCCACCTTCCTGGCCAACATGAGCCATGAAATCCGCACACCGCTGAACGCCATCATGGGCCTGACCCATCTGATCCGGCGCGCCGCGTGGGACGCCCGGCAGGCGGAACAGCTCGACAAGGTCTCCGAGGCCGCGCGCCACCTGCTCGGCGTCATCAACGACATCCTGGACATCTCGAAGATCGAGGCCGGCAAGATGGAGATGGAAGCCGGCGATTTCCACCTCGACCAGATCATCGACAACACCCTCGACCTGATCCGGGGCAAGGCCGGCGCCAAGGGCCTGGCCCTGTCCAGCGAGATCGACCCGGCCCTGCCCCGCGTCCTGCGCGGCGACACCCTCCGCCTGGGCCAGGTGCTGCTCAACTTCGCGGGCAACGCGGTCAAATTCACCGAGCGTGGCGGCGTCCGCATCGTCGCCACCCTCGCCGGACGGGAGGGCGACTCGCTCAGGGTGCGCTTCGACGTCGTCGATACCGGCATCGGCATGAGCCGGGAACAGGTGGCGCGGCTGTTCCAGGCCTTCGAGCAGGCGGACCCCTCCACCACCCGCAAATACGGCGGCACCGGACTGGGCCTGGCGATCTGCAAGCGCCTGGTCAAGCTGATGGGCGGCAGCCAGGAAAACGACATCGGCGTGGAAAGCCGCCTCGGCGAAGGCAGCCGGTTCTGGTGCGTCGTTCCCCTGTTCATCGGCGAGGAAGCGAAAGTGGCCGGCGCGACGCCGCGCGATTCGCGCGCCGCCCTCGCCAAACTGGGCGCCGCGCGCATCCTGCTGGCGGAGGACAATCAGGTGAACCAGGAAGTGGCGCTGGAACTGCTGAACGACGTCGGCCTGCGCGCCGACATCGCCGCCGACGGCGCGCAGGCGGTGCGCATGATCCAGGAAACGCCCTACGACCTCGTGCTCATGGACATGCAGATGCCGGTGATGGATGGTTTGGCCGCCACCCGCGCGATCCGCGCCCTGCCGGGCCGCGAAAACACGCCCATCCTGGCGATGACCGCGAACGCCTTCAACGAGGACCGGCTGCGCTGCCTGGACGCCGGCATGGACGACCATATCGCCAAGCCCGTGGATCCGGATGTTCTCTATGGCGCCTTGATCAAATGGCTGCCGCATCCCGCCACCGCGCCGGCTCTGGCCGCGGCGCCGGCGGCAGCGCGCGCGGCGGCCGGCGAACCCCACGCGGCCCTGCGCGCCATCGACGGCCTGGATGTCGCAGCCGGGCTGAAGAGCCTGCGCGGAAAATGGGACAGCTACGCGCGCCTGCTCCGCCTCTACGTGGACAGCCACGAGCGCGACATCGCCAGGCTGCGCGAATGCCACGCGGCCGGCGAGCGGGAGGAGGCGCGCCGCATCGCCCATTCGCTCAAGGGCGCCGCCGGCGCGCTGGGCGCGCTGGGCGTGCAGTCCCTGGCCGCCGAGCTGGAGGCCGCCTTGCGCGACGCGGCGGAAAGCGCGATCGTGCTGGCGTTGGCCGAGCGGACACAAGCGGCGCAAGCGGCGCTCCTCGCCGCCTTGCGCGCCGCCTTGCCCGGCCTGGAACCGGTCGGCGACGGCCCGGGCGCCTCCCACGCCTCCATCGCGCGCCTGGAACGCCTGCTGGAGGAGGACGACATGGGCGCCGGCGCGGCATTGCGCGGCGCCCTCCCCCTGCTCGCCGGGATCGTCCCGGCCAAAACCCTGGCCCGCCTCGGCCACCAGATCGAGGCCTATGACTATCAATCCGCGCTGGAAACCCTACGCGTGGAAATAAAGGGAGTACACCATGATCGCCAACCGCCCCCCGTCCAATGAGACGAGCCGACCATTCCAAACCAGCCCGCCAGGACCGGCCCGCGCCAGGCCGGGGCCGCGCCGCCGGGCGGCGCGCGTCCTCGAGCGCCTGTTGCTGCTGTTCTGCCTGCTCGTCGCGGCGCCCACCGCCCGGACCGGCACACTCGTCGGGCAGGAAGTGCGTCTCGGCGTGCTTTCCTACCGTTCGCTGGACCACACCGCCGCGCAGTGGACCCCCCTCGCGGACTACCTGAGCCAGCGCATTCCCGGCTACCGCTTCCGCGTGCTGCCCCTGTTCTACCCCGACCTCGACCGGGCGGTGGCGAACCATGAAGTGGATCTGGTCCTCACCAATCCCGAGCATTACGTCCTGATGCGTTCGCGCCTGGGGCTCGCCGCCCAGGCGACCCTGATGCCCATGGCGGGCGGCTTCCCGGTCAACCAGTTCGGCGGCGTGATCTTCGCCCGCGCCGACCGGAACGACCTGAACAGCTTCGCGGACCTGAAGGGCAAGCGCCTCAGCTCGCCCAGCGAATCCGCGCTGGGCGGCTACCTGATGCAGCGCTGGGCGCTCCGGCAGGCCGGCGTGGACATCACCCGCGATATCGCCGATATGCATTTCACCGGCATGCCCCACGACAATGTCGTATTCGACGTGCTCGCCGGCAAGGCCGATGCCGGCTTCGTGCGGACCGGCGTGATCGAATCGCTGATCGCCGAGGGCAGGCTCCAGGCCGAGCAGATCAAGGTTCTGCGGCAGGCGGAAACGCCCAAATTCCCACAACGCCTGTCCACCGACCTCTATCCGGAATGGCCTTTCGCGGCCACCAACGGCGTGCCCGGCTGGTTCTCGAAGCAGGTGGTGCAGGCCTTGTTCGAGCTGCGGCCGGACAGCAAGGCGGCCCGGGCGGGCGGGTTCTTCGGCTTCGCCCCCGCCGGCGATTACAGCCAGATCGAGAGCATGATGGTGAAGCTGCGCGTGCACCCGGATTTCCAGCTCACCATGGCCCAGGTGCTGGAGCGCTATTCCCACTGGTTCGCGGCCGGACTCGCGGTGCTGCTGGTCGCGGTGACCGCCCTGGTCGCCATCGGCCGCATCAACCGCCGCCTGCGCGCCGCGCTGGGCGAGACCGAGCGCCTCGGCCTGCGCGACACGCTGCTGGAAAGCCTGGGAGAAGGCGTGATGGGCATCGACACGGCGGGCCGCATCAGCTTCATCAACGCCACGGCGCTCGCCGGCCTGGACTTCACCCGCGAGGAAGCCCTGGGCCGCGACATGCACGCCATCACCCACCACCATCATCCGGACGGACGCGGCTACCCGCGCGAGGAATGCCCGATCCTGGCGACCATGCGCAGCGGCCAGCCCTATTCCGGCGAGGACCGCTACTTCCGCAAGAACGGCGACAGTTTCCCGGTCCGCCTCAATACCCGGCCGCTGGTGGACACGGAAGGCAACATCGTCGGCGCGGTGACCGCGTTCCAGGACATCACCCGGGAAAAGCGCAACCTGGACGAACTCGAGCGCTACCGCCACCACCTCGAGGAACTGGTGGACCGGCGCACCTCGGAATTGGCCAGCGCGATGAGCGCGGCGCAGACCGCGAACCAGGCCAAGAGCGCCTTCCTGGCCAACATGAGCCATGAAATCCGCACACCGATGAACGCCATCGTCGGCCTCACCCACCTCCTGCGCCGGGATATCGGCGATGTCACCCAGCAGATGCGCCTGGCCAAGGTGGCGGATGCCGCGCGGCATCTCCTGGGCATCATCAACGACATCCTGGACTTCTCCAAGATCGAGGCCGGCAAGCTCACGCTGGAAAGCACCGAGTTCACGCTCGAGCGCGTGCTGGCCGGCGTCTCCGATCTGATCGAGGGCAAGCTGCGGGAAAAGAACCTCAACCTGCGCGTCGACATCGATCCCGCCCTGGCCGGCGTGCTGCGCGGCGACCCCACGCGGCTGACGCAGATACTGCTCAACTACCTGTCCAACGCGGTCAAGTTCACCGAGCGCGGCGAGATCGCGCTGCGCGCGCGTCTTCAGGAAGACGGCGAAGAAGACATGCTGCTGCGTTTCGAGGTCGCGGACACCGGCATCGGCATCCCCGCCGAACGCCTGCAACACCTGTTCCAATCCTTCGAGCAGGCCGACAGCACCACCACCCGCAAATACGGCGGCACCGGGCTGGGGCTGGCCATCAGCCGGCGTCTGGCGGAGCTGATGGGGGGCGAGGTCGGTGTGGAAAGCCGCCTGGGCCAAGGCAGCACCTTCTGGTTCACCGCCCGCCTGCGCCGCTGCGGGACGGCGGCCGCCGCGCCGGCGGAATCCATCGGCGCGGCGCCGGTCGCCGCCAGTCTGCTTCCCGTTCTGCGCGGCCGCCGCGTGCTGCTGGTGGAGGACAACCTGATCAACCAGGAAGTCGCCCTGGAACTGCTGCTGGATGTCGGCATCCGCGCCGAATTGGCCGGCGACGGCCGCGAGGCGCTGGATAAAGCGCGCCTGCACGATTACGAGCTGATCCTCATGGATGTGCAGATGCCGGTCATGGACGGTCTCACGGCGGCGGCCGCGATCCGCCACCTGGCCGGCTACGCGACGACGCCGATCCTGGCCATGACCGCCAGCGTGTTCGCGGAGGAACGGCAGCAATGCCGCGAGGCGGGCATGAACGACCTGGTGCCCAAGCCGGTCGATCCGAACGACCTCTACACCGCCCTGGCGAAATGGCTGCCGGAACGGCGCAATCCGCCCTTCTTCCAGCCCGACCCGACGCCCGCCCCGCTTTCGGAACGGGAAGCCCGCCTCGCCCTTGCGCGCATCGACGGGCTGGACGTGGAACTCGGCCTGCGCAGCGTGCGGGGCAAATTGCCGAGCTATACGCGCGTGTTGCGCGCCTTCGTCCAGGCCTACGGCGACGGGATGCGCCGTCTGCGCGCGCAACTGGCGGCGGGAGACCGCATCGCGGCGCAGCGCGTCGCCCACACCATCAAGGGTGCCGCGGGCACGCTGGGCGCGACCCGCATCCAGGACATGGCCACCAGGCTTGAAACCGGGCTGCGCGATCCCGGGCGCGCGGCGGAGATCGACGGCATGATCGACACCCTGGAGCGGGAACTCGCGCTCTTCATCGCCGCGTTGCAGGCGGCCCTGCCCGACGAGCACGGCGCGCGGCACGACCCGAATTTGAGCGCGGACGGCACCGAATGATCGGCCCCTGGAGCCGCGACCGCGTGCCCGCGCCGATCCGCGATCGGCGCTGGTGGCTGGCCGCGCTGCTGGCCTGGGCGCTGGCGGTCGCCGGCTCCGTCCACCGGCACCTGGACGACCTGTACCGGCAGAACCTGGAAATCGCCAGCGAGGGCGCGCGCAACCTGTTCAGGATGATGGTGCTGACGCGCGCCTGGAACGCGCGGCAGGAGGGCGTCTACGTGCCGGTATCCGAGGCGTCGCCGCCGAATCCCTACTTGAGCCATCCGCGCCGCGACCTAGTCACCGTGGACGGCCAGCGCCTCACCATGATCAATCCGGCCTACATGACCCGGCAGATCGGCGAACTGGCGCGCGCCACGGGCGGCGCGACGCTGCACATCACCAGCCTCAAGCCGCTGCGCCCCATGAACGCGCCGGACCCCTGGGAGCGCGACGCGCTCCTCGCCTTCACGCGCGGCACGAAGGAAGTCGTCGCGCTGACCGATGGCGGGCAGGGCCACACCTGGCTGCGCTACATGGCGCCGTTGCGGGTGGAGCCCGCCTGCATGGGCTGCCACGCCGCGCAAAGCTATCGGGAGGGCGACATCCGCGGCGGCATCAGCGTCAGCGTGCCGTTCGACGCCATGGGCGCGGCCGCCGAAAACGCCCGGCGGCAGACCTGGATGTGGCACCTGGGCATATTCCTGGCCGTCGCGCTGTTGGGCTGGGCGCTGCTCGAGCTGCTGCGCAAACGCTGGCACGACCTCGCGGAGAACATGGCCGCCCTGGACCGCGCGCGCCAGGCGACGCAGATGGCCAACCTGGACCTGGCGCGGGCGCGCGATGCCGCCGAGGCGGCCAGCCGCGCGAAGAGCCAGTTCCTCAACGCGATGAGCCACGAATTGCGCACGCCATTGAACGGCATCCTCGGTTTTGCCCATCTGCTGCGGCGCGGCGCGCCGCCCGAGAAGGTGGCCGCGCACGCGACGCGCATCGCGGAACAGGGTTCGCGTCTGCTGGACATGGTCGACGAGGTGATGGAATTCACGCGGCTGGACGGCGAGCCGGATTCGGCGCGGCGCGACACCCTGGATCTGCCCGCTCTGCTGGCTTCCCTGGCGGGGGAACTGGAACGCGCGGCGGGCGCGAAAGGCTTGCGCGCGCGCATCGAACTGGCCCCCGGCCTGCCCGCGTGCGTCGCCGGCAAGGGCGAATGGTTGAGCGGCTGCCTGCGGCGCCTGTTGGACAACGCCGTCAAATTCACCGAACGCGGCGAGGTGGGACTGAGCGCCCGGGCGACGCCGGACGGACCCGGCGGGTACGCGCTTCGCATCGAGGTGAGCGACACCGGCGTCGGCATTCCCAAGCCGGACCAGGCCAAGTTGTTCCAGGCGTTCCGGCAAGTGGACGACAGCATGACGCGCGCCCATGGCGGCCTGGGCCTGGGGCTGGCGATAGGCGCGCGCTACGCGGCCCTGCTCGGCGCCCGGCTCGGTGTCGAAAGCACGCCGGGCGCGGGCAGCCGTTTTTACCTGGACTGGCGCGCGCGCGTCGCGCAACCCGAGGATGCCGGCGCCACCCGCGCCGGGGTGGCGCCGGACGACACGGACGAAGCCCTGGCGTATCTGGAATGCCTGCTGGACGAGGACGACGCGCGCGCCAGCGCGCTGTTGGACAGCCTGCAGCCCCGTCTCGCCGCGACTTGCGACGCCGCCGTCCTGGCAAAGCTGCGGCGGGAAATGGAACGCTTCGATTACCCGGCCGCGCTGGCGACCCTGCGCGGCCTGCATGAGCGCGCCTGAACCGGGGGAGAATCTCCGGCGCCGCGCGCGGCGGCCCCCTTATTGCCCGGGATCGAGCCTCACCGTGACGACGACCTCGTTGCCGGCGCCGCGATATTCCAGGCTGTCGAAGCTCAGCATCCTGGCCATCGCGATGCCGCGTCCATGGGTGTCGAAGACCCGTTCGGGCCGCATTTCCAGAAATTCGTGCCAGTCGAAACCCGCGCCCTGGTCGCGCACCAGCATGCGGATTTCCTGCTCGTCGCGCTCGTATTCGATGCGCGCTTTGCGCCCACCCCATGGCGGCTCGGCCAGACGCCGGGCGATCTCCTCCATCAGGTTGCCGTCGGCGATGAGGAGAGATTTTTCCTGGTAGGAGATGGCCAGATTGCCGTGTTCGATGGCGTTGAGCATGAGTTCGGACAGGCCCATGGCGACCTTTTCCCCGTCCGGGCAGGCGTTCGCCAGCAGGGTGGCGATATCCCGCGCCTCCTCCGGCGTGCGGAAGGCGAATTCGGCGCGTTCCAGGTGCACCAGGGTGCGCGCCGCCTTGCGCGCCTCCTCGCGGATCGCCCGGGTATTCCGGAAATCGCGCACGGCGGTGTTGACGATGGCTTGCAGGGTTTCCGGCGCGAAGGGCTTGGTGAGGTAGTAATAGGCGCCGCCGCGCAGGCCCTCGAGCACCTCCTCCGGCTGGATCAGGCCGCTTTGCATGATCACCGGAATGTAGGCGAGCGAGGCTTCCGCCTTCACCCGGCGCAGGACTTCGATGCCGTCGATGCCGGGCATCATGCGGTCCAGCAGGATCGCGCTGTAGCGCTCCGGATTCTCCCGCAGCAAAGCCCAGGCCTGTTCGCCGTCTTCCGCCGCGTCCACGCCGTAGCCGGCCTCGGTCAGATCCTCCAGCAGGATTTCCCGGCTGATGGGCTCGTCCTCGGCGATCAGGAGATGGGGGATGTCGTACATGGTCGGGAATCCATATGCGGGTTTTCCCGCATAACGGACCCCTCAGGGGAAACTTGAGTTGGCTTGCTTCCCCACGCCGGCCGACGCCGGGTAGCAGTCCCCGTCCTCCGCGAACGCCACCGGCCTGGCATAGCGCCGACGGATCTCGCGCCGGGTTTCCGCCTCCCGGCCCAGGGTGCGCAGCATGCGGTGGGACAGCAACAAGCGCTTCACGCCGGCCTCGGCCGCGCTGGCGCCGATGACCGAGGGCGGCATGTGCAGGTCGCGCGCCGCCCCCGTCGCGCCTTCCGGCACCGCGTTGTGGGCCACCAGCAGGTCCGCGCCGGCCGCCAGCGCGGGCAGGGTGTGGAAATCGCCGTTCATGTCGCCGCTGAAGGCGATGGCGCGGCCGCCGATGTCGACGCGCCAGGCCAGGGCCGGCACCGGGCCGTGATGCACCGGCACCGCCGAAATCTTGTAGTCCGCGCCCTCCGCCACCGGCAGAACCGCCCTGCCCTGGGTCGACACGTTGCCGGCCAGCACGCGGAAGGCCTCGTCGCCGGTCAGATAGCCGGACAGGTAGCGGAAGGCGCCGCCCGGCTGCGCGAACAGGGCGGCGACGAACGCCACGGTATCCGGCATCAGGTCGTTGCCGGTGGGGCCGTGGACCGGCAGGTCCCGCGTCCGGTCGGTGAAGAACGCGGCCTTGACCAGCGCCGGCAGGTCGCCGCTGTGGTCCACGTGCAGATGGGTGAGCAGCACCATGTCCAGGTCTTCCACCCGGGCGCCACCGCGCTCGAAGTTGAGCAGGCTGCCCGGCCCCAGGTCCACCAGGATGCGCGCCTTGCCGTCGCGCCAGATCAAATAGCCGCTGGAAGCGCGCTTGTCGCCCAGCTCCGGCCCGCCGGAACCCAGGACTTGCAGCCACACGCCGCGGCCATGGCAGTCCGCGGCGGCCTGGGCATGCCCCGCGAGACACAGCGCGCAGAGCATGAGCGCCAGACGCGCGCGGCGTCCGATCACGCCGCCTCTTCCGGCGGACTCAGGCGCCGGATCAGCGGCCCCAGGGTCAATCCCTGCACCAGCACCGAGAACACCACCACCATGTAGGTCACGGTGAGGATCAGATCCCGCTCCGGGGAGGCCGGCAGCGACAAGGCCAGGGCAATGGAGATGCCGCCGCGCAGGCCGCCCCAGGTGAGGATGCGCACCGTGCCCGCGCTGAACGGCCGGCCCAGGCGCATCAGTCCCACCGGCAGGCCCACGCTCAGCAGGCGCGCCAGCAGCGCCGCGACGATGGCCACGCCGCCCAGGGCCAGGTAGCCCCAGCTCAGGGTGAGGGCGATGACCTCCAGGCCCATGACCACGAACAGCACCGCGTTGAGGATTTCGTCCACCAGTTCCCAGAAGGTGTCCAGGTGTTCCCGGGTCTTGTCCGACATGGCGAAACTGCGCCCGTGGTTGCCGATCACCAGGCCCGCGACGACGATGGCGATGGGCGCCGACACGTGCACCGCCTCGGCCAGGCTGTAGCCCCCCGCCGCCAGGGCCAGGGTGAGCAGCACTTCCACCGGATAGTCGTCCACCGAGCGCAGCAGGCGGAACACCGCCCAGCCCAGGAACAGGCCCAGGGCGACGCCGCCCACCGCCTCCTCCAGCAGGAACATGGCCACCTCGCCCGCCTCGGGCGCCTCGCCGCTGACGACGATGTCCAGGATGGTGAGGAACACCACCACGCCGATGCCGTCGTTGAACAGGGATTCGCCGGTGATCTTGATCTCCAGGCTCTTGGGCGCCTTCGCCTGCTTGAGGATGCCCAGCACCGCGATGGGGTCCGTGGGCGAGATCAGCGCCCCGAACAGCAGGGCATAAAGGAAGGGCAGCTCGAAGCCCAGCAGATGGGCGCCGCCCCAGAACAGCCCGCCGGTGGCGAAGGTGGCCAGCACCACGCCCAGGGTGGCCAGCACGCCGATGATGCCCTTCTGGCTCGCCAGGTCCGACAGGTCCACATGCAGCGCCCCGGCGAACAGCAGGAAGGCCAGCATGCCGTGCAGCAGGGTCTCGCTGAAATCGAGTTCGCGCACGAAGTTGGCCGCGTGGCTCACGTCGATGATGCCGGTCTTGCCCAGCAGCACGAAGCCCAGGGACAGCACCAGGCCGATCACCATGAGCCCCATGGTCGCGGGCAGGCGCACGTAGCGGTGGTTGAGATAGCTGGCCAAGGCGGCCAGGGAGACGATGCCGGCGGCGGTCTGGAACAGGGTCATGAGGAGAGTGTAGCAACCGGAGCCGGTCGCCGCCCCCTTCCGTTGCCGCGGCCAGCCGCCCGCCCGGCTCAGCCGGCCTCGACCGCCGGCACGCAGAACACGGCATCCCCCACCCGCAGGCTTCCCCCAACCAGCACCCGCGCCGTCACCCCGCCGTGTCCGCGCAACGCGTTGTAGCCGCCCGGCCCCAGCGCCTCCTCCATGCGAGAACAGGGCTCGCACGGCCCGCTCACTTCCAGCACCACGTCCGGCCCGATGCGCAACACCAGCGGCCGGTCCGCGAACAGGGATCGGGCCGCCAGCAGGTTGAGCCCGGACACCGCCAGATTGCGCCGCAGCAGGCCCGGCTCCACCGCCGCGAGCCCGGCCAGCGCCGCCGCCACCGGCAAGTGTTCCGCCTGGATCAGCGTCACCTGCCGCTTGCCGCCCTCCCTGGCGCGGGCCGCATAGTGGTCCCCCTCCAACCCGCGCCCGGCGACGGCCACGGCGCGCTGCACCGAGCAAGCCCCGCCATGCCTGGCTGGCCGCAGGAAGATCGCCTCGACGCGGCCCGGACGGGGAAAGCGGCCGGTGAGGTCGCGCAGGTCGGAATCATTCATGGATTGACTCTTTGCATCGGGCCCCCAATCGCCATGTCCGAGCCCCCTACTCAACCCCTGGCACCGGCTTTCCCATCTTCAAAACGCCGACGCGCCCCGGCCCAAGCGTGAACCACAGCGCTCCCACGACACTGGATGTGTAACGGGGGACTAATTTTTCTTCTCTATTCGACCTTGCATCTTTTCGAGGATCTTCCCGGTTTCATTGCCTTCCTCCCGCCCATCGGCAAAGTGCCTGATGTAGTCGAAGACCTCCGCCTCCTCGACACGGACTTCCTGCCCACCATGCAAATCCGGAATATCGAACGGCTCGTTCTTGAGCACGCCGCGTATAGCGCCGCTCTTCCATTCCGTCACTTCCACCCACATCCACTCTTTTGAACCGCTTGGGGTGACGAACGGCGCCTTGACCTGAACATACTCACCCGGCACCAAGCCCTTGTTGAAGACGGCCCGCAGGGCCGGCAGGCTTGTCCTCGCCTTCTGGCTGGCGGATTCCAACACCGGATCGTGCCGAACGCGCTTCACCTCGTCATGCCAGCCGAAAAGCGCATCCATCATGGCCGTCTGTCGCGCGTGGACGTCGTTCCCGGGGTAACCGTCGAAGGTGATTTCCAACAACCGGTTGTCGGGATCGCCCTGATCCGGGACACCAGGTCGGAATGTCAGCCGTGCCTTCGCCGATGAGTTGGCAAGCAGTGAGCCCAGGTATTTGTCGCGCAACGTCTTGTTCTTGATGGCTCGGAAATCCAACAGATATTCGCCGGAGGGCGAGAACGCCGCACCCTCCGCCATGGCCTGGGCGAGTGCATTGATCAGATGTCCCACATTTCGATTCAGCGACCAGGAAAACTCCGTAACCACCACGTCCGGCAAGCCGAACTTCGCCATTCCCAGCGTAATCGCACGTACATAGGTCCCCGTGTTGTAGGCATGGATCGTCGTGTGCACGGTCACATCCGGGATCACGCCTGTCCAGGAGTCGAGACGATTCTTGTGCCATGCATCCGGCGTGAAGATCTCCCGGGTTTCCTCATCCCAGATCAAGCCGCCGGTCTTTCTTGCAATACCTTCTACCAACTCGGAAGCCGCTCGCAGCGCCCTCCAGACATACCGCTTCGAGTGGCCGAAGTTCAGGATAAGAACCTGCCCCGATTTTTGAAGTGCCAATCCCTGCTCACGGCTCAGTCCGCGGCCAAAGTACCGCAGGGACTCCACATCCGGCGGCGCGTAGCGACGCAGATCCCGCTCCACCACCGCCATCAACACAGGTTTCGCCAACTTGTCGGGCGGCTTGCGAATCCATTCTGGTGCGTCACGCTGCTTCTCCAGCAATGACGACAACACAGCCAAGGGATCCTCCGTCGACTTGGGAGGAAAAAACACCGCGAACTGGAACCTCATCGCATCCGCCATCGGCGACCCAGACGGAATCGATTGTGCTTGCCCGGCGGCGGAAAGATTCGCCCACACCATGGCCGCCAGCAACCACCCGAGCGCCCCAAATGCCAAAGTTCTAACCGTATTCATTCACCCCTCTGTTGGATATGCGTGACCTCCACGCCACCGCAATCCGTCACCACACCGCCAAGCGTAGCGTTGTCGCCAGAGACCACTTGACGTTTCACGGCCCGAAAACATGCTATGCCCCATATTCCGAGGCCCTTGGATAGTGTTTCACCAAGATGTTTCACTGAACGATCTTTTGATCACGCAGCGTTTTTCTTGCCATAAATTGCCGTTTCAACGTTACGGCAGCGCTGCTCCAACTGATGCTCGATCCGCTTCACCAACTCGACGGAAAGAGGTTCCTTCAACCAGCCTTTCACCAGGAAACCACCATTTTTCGGATTGAACACATGCACACCCGCATGCCCGGTCCTTTCCACAAACCATCCTGGCAAAGCCAACCCTGGCCTGACCTCAATACGCTCGCCAACCGCGCTGCCCAGCCAACGGGCAAGCCACTTGGCCTGGGAAGCTGCCTGTTCCAGCGGACGGGTTTCCTTCCAGCCGGGAAATGACAGACCCTTGCCATCAGAAATGACTTTCGCGCCGGCGCTACCCTTGTCGCGATTCGATTTCGTGCGGGCTTTGGTCTCGATGGCATAAACCCCGCGCGTTCCGACCAGCACGTGATCGATATTGAAACCCTCGCCGGGGACGTCGTGAAACAGCGCGACACCCTGGCGCATCAACTGGTTGAGCTCCTGCGCCACCGCAACTTCCCCTTCGTAACCCAGCCTGAGCCTGGTACGCCGCCGTTCGAGGGAAAACAGCTTGTACACGTATAAAGACAGAGAGGCCAGGACCATGATGGACGTTAGGGCGATGCGGAAACGCGTCTCCGGAACGCCGGCCAGGTAACTCGTGGATAAATGCACCCCCAGGAACAGCAACGCGAAACTTGGCGTCGACGTCATCCAGAGAACCATCTCCACCCTGACACCATCCAGCTCCTGCAACAGGGACTCGCCCGGCCCTCGCAGCAATTGGTCTTTCAAGGGGGAACGTCGAGCCTTTTCACGCCATGCGCGCCACCGCTCGATCATAAAAATCGGGATGAAGATAAACGCCACAAACAGTCCCACCGGCAGCAAAAACGCCAAAAATTGACTCACACGCCCCCCCAATTCAAGAGATTGTTAGCTTTTACTCGCTATCTTCTGGCTTTCAACTCGCCTCATAGCTCTTTCTCAGCAACGGCTGTGCCTTCTCGAAATCCGCCGGATTCTTCATGGTGATTTCCAGGTCCCCCGTGACGTATTCGGTCGCCAGGAAGCGCACCCCCAGGAAGGCTTCCAGATGCTGCTCCAGCAGGGTCTGGATGGATTTCTCCACGGCTGCCGAACGGCCTTCCAATTCCCGCACCGCCTTATCGTCCAGCCGAAACAGTTTGATGTCGAGTTTGCCGGAGATTAGTCGGGGGAGGAGTGCATCACGCTTCTTGCAGAGTAAGGCGTTAGTTTCCATGAGCCCGGAAATCTGTTGAAACATCGGCCCAACAACTTTGTTAAAGCTGGCGATCAGGCTCTCTGGGGCCATCAGGACCGGGACAGTTTTGAAGGTATCGACAATGATGTTGTCGAAGACTCCAGACTTTGAAACCCCTTTGAGATAGTTGATGGCGCCTTTGATGGCCATGAAGTGGAAAAACGTTGGCCCTGCCATTCGGGGTGCCAAGGCATAACAGGATTGGTTCATGGCCATCTCTCGGTTCGCCAACGCCAGCTTTCCAACCGTTCCGCGAGCAGTGATGAAGATTGTTCCCTTTGGATAAAGCCTGCTGTTACATGAGTTCAGCCCATTGGCTGTGATATGTTTCTCAGTGTCCAGCACATAGAAATTGTCACCGGCATCTTTTGGGGTAAAGAAAGGAATATCACCATCCCAATAGGCAGCCACATCAGTTTTGGGCGTGCCCCCGCTCAGGACATCGAACACTTCGCTAGTCGCACGTTCACGCCACCCCACCGGAACCCCCTTCTCGAACTTCGCCTGCTCATGGCCGGGAAAGCGCATGCGCACGAACCACTCGCGGTAGATTTCCTCGGCCATTTTTTCCAGCAGCGTGATGCGGCGCCGGTTGTTTTCGATCAGGTCGTCGTAGGCGGAGAGGATGGCGGCGATTTTTCTTTGAACAACAAGAGAGGGGAGAAGAATTTCAAAATTACGTAGATACGTAAGGTTGATTTTCGGAACCCCAGTAGTCATTGCATCGGCAATTACTCTTTGGCGACTATACGGCGATGATACGAAGTAATAAACGTACGCGGGATCTGCGATATTCCTATCAACAGAGAGTTTCATTTGGTTCGACGACAACAAATATTGCCGATACCGCAAATTGCCAGGAACTATTCCCGTCTGACCTAAGGTTCCTTTTTTTGTGAATACGATGTCATTCTCGATGCAAGTACTACGCCTAAGTCTGTTAGCGGTGTCCTGCGATACATAAACGAAATCGTCACTACGGAATCGCTCACTTCCCAGAGAGAGGTTAACTCCTCTAATTACGGGCACACCTGATTCCGTGTAAGCAGACGCGGGCAGGTTCGATCCAAAAGGTCCGTCCACAAGGCCGTAACCACCACCCGCTGCAATTGAGCCCAACTTAACTTGTTGCCAACAACTCACGCGTCCCCCGCAATCTGCGCGATGTTATGGCTGATCACCGCCTCCAACTCCCGCGCCTCGTCATTCAGCCGCCCCAGTTCCTCGTTCATCGCCAACAACTCGGCGACGAATTCCTCCTCGCTCTTGCCGTCCTCCTCGATCACCACGCCGACATAACGGCCGGGGTTGAGGGACCAGTCCTGTTCCTCTCTTCAGCGCCTTGGTCTGGCGGTCGGCGGCACCGCGCTTGCCTGAAACCTTGGCCTCGTCGGCCTGGCGCTTTTCGTGCTGGCGGACGGTCTTGTCCAGGTGCTTGAGGCCGTCGTGCAGCTTGGCGAAGAAGGGATCGAATGCCAGCCTGAACTGGCGCTGAGCATTGTTTTTCAGTTCGATCTCTTCGTGTTGTTGTGCCCCACCTAAATACATCTGATAGGCAAACTGCAGGTTGGTAAGCACATCCCATTGCTTGACCAGCCCCTCTACCGCTTCCTTGCCATGAACATCATCCAACACGGCCAGCAGTTGTTCGGACACCGGGCCAACCTGTTCCTTGTTCTCGGCTAGCTTGTCCATGCCCTGTGCGAAATAGGTGTCCACCAGGCGCACGAAGCGGTCGCGCCGGCCGTGGCGCAGGTGGCTGATGACGGCCAGGTTCTGGATCTGCTCCTCGCTGAATTCCCGGTGGGCGCGGTCGATCTGGGTGTAGACGTTGCGGGCGTCGACAAACAGGATTTTGTCGTCCTGCTTGCCCTTGTCGAAAAACCACAGGGTGGCCGGCAGGGTCACCGTGTAGAACATATTGGACGGCAGGGTGAGCATGCCGGAGATCAGGTTGTTCTCGATCAGCGCGCGGCGGATGTCGGCCTCGGAGTGGCGGGCGTCGGAGGCGGAGTTGGCCATGACCAGGGCGGCGCGGCCGTTCGGCTTCAGCGAGGTGGCGAACAGGTTGATCCACAGGTAGTTGGCGTTGGGCACGGTTTCCTTGCCCTGGTCCGCCTTCTTGGCCTTGCTCTTGTTGCGCGGGATGCCGTAGGCGTTGAAGCGCGGGTCCTTCTCCACCGTGGAGACGGGCACATCGTCCACGTTGAAGGGCGGATTGGCCATGACGTAGTCGAAGGCCCCGAAGCTGCGGAAGGGGTCTTCCGAATAGGTGTTGGCCTGCCTGATCTCGCCGCGCAGGCCGTTCACCGCCAGGTTCATCTTGGCCAGCTTGACGGTTTCCAGGGTCTTTTCCTGACCGCAGACATAGATGTCGTCATCCTCCGTCAGCTCGGCCCGGTGCTGTTCGATGAAGTGGGCGGACTGGACGAACATGCCGGCGGAACCGCAGGCCGGGTCGTACACCCTGCCGCGATGGGGCTCGATGATCTCCACCATGAGGCGCACCACGGAACGGGGCGTGAAGAACTCGCCGCCTCCCTGGCCCTCGGCCAGGGCGAAGTTGCCGAGGAAGTATTCATAGATCTGGCCGAACAGGTCGCCGCTGGCGTCTTCCGGAATGTCGGCGAAGTTCTGCAGCAGCCGCTTGGGCAGGCTGCGGTCGGTGCGGGACAAGCGGAAATATTCATCCTGGGGCAGCACGCCCGCCAGTTCCGGCTTGTAGACCTCGATGGCGTTCATGGCGGCCTTGATGGCCTTGGCGATGTCTTCCTCTTCCGGCAGCTTGAGCAGGTGGCCGTAGCGGGCGTGGTCCGGCAGGTAGAAGCCGCATTTCTCCACGGCGATTTCCGAGAGGGTGCGTTCCCGCCGGGTACCCTTGAGTTTGCTGTATTCCTCCAGGATGGCGGCCTCGTGCTGACGGTACTTGTTGTCGGCGAACTTGAGAAAGATCAGGCCCAGGACGGGCGTGGAATATTCGCTGGCCTTCAGGTCCGAGTTGGCGCGCAGGGTGTCGGCGCTGCGCCAGAGGTCGGCTTCGAGTTGTTTCAGGGCTGCTTTGTGCATGGAAGATTCGGTTGTCGGCGTTCCCGCGCGGGACGGCCATGAAATTCGAGGCGTGATATTAGCCGCTCCCCGCCGGAAACCCTCAAAAAGGCGCGGGACGCTCGAAGCGCAGGATCGCTCCGCCGGCGGGGTGGGCGAATTCGAGGCGGCTGGCGTGAAGCAACAGCCGGTCCGCCAGCGCCTGGACTTCCGGCGGCGCGTAGAGGGTGTCGCCCAGGATGGGGTGGCCCAGGGCTTGCAGGTGGACGCGGAGCTGGTGGGAGCGGCCGGTGAGGGGTTCGAGTTCGAGGCGGGTGGTTGGAAGAAGCGGCTTCCCCCCTCCCCAGCCCTCCCCCGCAAGCGGAGGAGGGCGCGGATGCGTGGGCATTTCCCCGGCTTGACGGGACAACCACACCGAGTCCGAGCCCTCCCCCGCTCGCGGGGGACGGAGTCGGGGTTGCGGCGAGCGCCGCTCGTCGCCGACGCAGCCGTCCGGCTGTGCCAAGCCGGACGTGGACGGGGTGGGGGGAGAGGGAGGGACCATTCCAATCACGCGCCAACGGGTCTGGCTGGGTTTGCCTTGGTCGGGGTCGATGACGCGCAGCGGCCGGTGCGGCCAATCCAGGCGGATGGGCAGGTCGATGAGACTCCAGCCGTCTTCGCGCTCCGGCGCGGCCAGGTTGCCGGCCACCACGGCGATGTAGCGCTTGTGGACTTGACGCTGGGCGAAGGCGCGGCTGAGGGCGCTTTGCGCGGCGGCGTTGCGGGCCATGAGCATGAGGCCGGAGGTGGCCATGTCCAGGCGGTGGACGACCAGGGCATCCGGATAGACGGCCTGGACCCGGGCGCTCAGGCAGTCCTGCTTGTCCTCGCCCCGACCGGGGACAGAGAGCAGGCCGGCGGGTTTGTCGAGGACCAGGAGGTGGTCGTCGGCGTGGAGGAGGGTGAAGGGCATGGCGCGGCTGGCGTGGGCTGACTACCGAAGGCGGCTTGCGGGGCTGAAGGATCGGTCAGCCGTTGCGACTGATCTTTGTGGAAACCGTGCCACGGCTCTCCCCCTCCCCGCCCCCCCCGCTCTCGGGGGAGGGGTTTGCGCCCTTCCCGTTAATGGGGAGGGATGGGGTGGGGAGAGCGTCGGTCATGGCGATGGCCTTGCTTTCCGAATTATTGGTCAATCCCCCCCAGCCCCCCTTTTTCAAAGGGGGGAGCGGGCTGTGGATGGAGCAAGGTCACCGCTTGCCTTTACCCGGTGGTCGGTCACGTCGACCGATGGGTGCCGGCGGCTCGGCGGCGGGCTTGCCCCGGCCGGCGCCGCGCCGGGCAGGTTTTGCGGGAATGGCGGGCGCGGCTTCGTCCCGGCGCGGGGCGCGGGTGGGGCCGCTTTTTGGCGCCGCATCCCGGGTGGCGCGTTCCGGGCGGGCTGGGCGTTCCTCGCGCCGGGGGGCCGGCGCCTGGAACTTGCCGGGCGCCCTGCCCGGCTTCGCCTCCTCCTGGCGCCGCTCGCCGCTGTAGGCGCGGCCGGTGCCGGCGGGCTGGAAGCTGGGCACCAGGTGCTGCTTGCCGTTGCCGATGAGGTCGTCCCGGCCCATGGCCTTGAGGGCGTCGCGCAGCATCGGCCAGTTTTCCGGGTCGTGATAGCGCAGGAAAGCCTTGTGCAGCCTGCGCACCCGGCCCTGCTTGACCACCGGCACCCGGGTTTCGCCCCGCTCGCCGGCGCGCAGCACCTTCTTCAGCGGATTGAGTTCGCTGTGGTACATGGCGGTGGCCAGGGCCATGGGGGTGGGCAGGAAGGTCTGCACCTGGTCCAGGCGGAACTTGTTGCGCTTGAGCCAGAGGGCCAGGTTGAGCATGTCCTCGTCCGTGGTGCCCGGGTGGGCGGCGATGAAGTAGGGGATCAGGTACTGCTCCTTGCCCGCCTCCTGGGAGTACTTCTCGAACAGTTGCTTGAAGCGGTCGTAGGCGCCCATGCCCGGCTTCATCATGTGGTTGAGGGGGCCTTCCTCGGTGTGCTCGGGGGCGATCTTGAGGTAGCCGCCCACGTGATGGGTGACCAGCTCCTTCACGTACTCCGGCGACTTCACCGCCAGGTCGTAGCGCACGCCGGAGCCGATGAGCACCTTCTTGATGCCCGGCAGGGCGCGCGCCTTGCGGTAGAGCTGGATGAGCGGGCCGTGGTCGGTGGACATGTTCTCGCAGATGTCCGGGAACACGCAGCTCAATCGCCGGCAGGCGGCCTCGATCTTCTCGTCCTTGCAGGCCAGCCGGTACATGTTGGCGGTGGGGCCGCCCAGGTCGGAGATGATGCCGGTGAAGCCGGGCGTCTTGTCGCGGATGGCCTCGATCTCATGCAGGATGGATTCCTCCGAGCGGCTCTGGATGATGCGGCCCTCGTGCTCGGTGATGGAGCAGAAGGTGCAGCCGCCGAAGCAGCCGCGCATGATGTTCACCGAGAAGCGGATCATCTCCCAGGCGGGGATTTTCGCGTCGCCGTAGCTCGGGTGGGGCGCGCGGGCGTAGGGCAGGTCGAAGACCGCGTCCATCTCCGGCGTGGTCAGGGGAATGGGCGGCGGGTTGAGCCAGACGTCGCGCTCGCCATGCGCCTGCACCATGGCGCGGGCGTTGCCGGGGTTGGATTCCAGGTGGAACACGCGGGAGGCGTGGGCATACAGCACCGGGTTCTTCTCCACCTGCTCGTAGGCCGGCAGGCGCACCACCGTGTGGGCGCGGGCGGCGTGGATGGCGGCGAGACGCTGACCTCCTGGAGGCTGGCCAGCTTGCACAGCCCGGTGACGTCTTCGAAGCGCGCCTCGGGGAAGCGTTCCTGCAGCCAGTGGATGTTGCGGAAGAAGCTCTCCGCGTTCTTCACCTCGGCGTGCAGGGTTTCCAGGGCGGCCTTCAGCGCCTTGGTCTGGCGGTCGGCGGCACCGCGCTTGCCTGAAACCTTGGCCTCGTCGGCCTGGCGCTTTTCGTGCTGGCGGACGGTCTTGTCCAGGTGCTTGAGGCCGTCGTGCAGCTTGGCGAAGAAGGGATCGAATGCCAGCCTGAACTGGCGCTGAGCATTGTTTTTCAGTTCGATCTCTTCGTGTTGTTGTGCCCCACCTAAATACATCTGATAGGCAAACTGCAGGTTGGTAAGCACATCCCATTGCTTGACCAGCCCCTCTACCGCTTCCTTGCCATGAACATCATCCAACACGGCCAGCAGTTGTTCGGACACCGGGCCAACCTGTTCCTTGTTCTCGGCTAGCTTGTCCATGCCCTGTGCGAAATAGGTGTCCACCAGGCGCACGAAGCGGTCGCGCCGGCCGTGGCGCAGGTGGCTGATGACGGCCAGGTTCTGGATCTGCTCCTCGCTGAATTCCCGGTGGGCGCGGTCGATCTGGGTGTAGACGTTGCGGGCGTCGACAAACAGGATTTTGTCGTCCTGCTTGCCCTTGTCGAAAAACCACAGGGTGGCCGGCAGGGTCACCGTGTAGAACATATTGGACGGCAGGGTGAGCATGCCGGAGATCAGGTTGTTCTCGATCAGCGCGCGGCGGATGTCGGCCTCGGAGTGGCGGGCGTCGGAGGCGGAGTTGGCCATGACCAGGGCGGCGCGGCCGTTCGGCTTCAGCGAGGTGGCGAACAGGTTGATCCACAGGTAGTTGGCGTTGGGCACGGTTTCCTTGCCCTGGTCCGCCTTCTTGGCCTTGCTCTTGTTGCGCGGGATGCCGTAGGCGTTGAAGCGCGGGTCCTTCTCCACCGTGGAGACGGGCACATCGTCCACGTTGAAGGGCGGATTGGCCATGACGTAGTCGAAGGCCCCGAAGCTGCGGAAGGGGTCTTCCGAATAGGTGTTGGCCTGCCTGATCTCGCCGCGCAGGCCGTTCACCGCCAGGTTCATCTTGGCCAGCTTGACGGTTTCCAGGGTCTTTTCCTGACCGCAGACATAGATGTCGTCATCCTCCGTCAGCTCGGCCCGGTGCTGTTCGATGAAGTGGGCGGACTGGACGAACATGCCGGCGGAACCGCAGGCCGGGTCGTACACCCTGCCGCGATGGGGCTCGATGATCTCCACCATGAGGCGCACCACGGAACGGGGCGTGAAGAACTCGCCGCCTCCCTGGCCCTCGGCCAGGGCGAAGTTGCCGAGGAAGTATTCATAGATCTGGCCGAACAGGTCGCCGCTGGCGTCTTCCGGAATGTCGGCGAAGTTCTGCAGCAGCCGCTTGGGCAGGCTGCGGTCGGTGCGGGACAAGCGGAAATATTCATCCTGGGGCAGCACGCCCGCCAGTTCCGGCTTGTAGACCTCGATGGCGTTCATGGCGGCCTTGATGGCCTTGGCGATGTCTTCCTCTTCCGGCAGCTTGAGCAGGTGGCCGTAGCGGGCGTGGTCCGGCAGGTAGAAGCCGCATTTCTCCACGGCGATTTCCGAGAGGGTGCGTTCCCGCCGGGTACCCTTGAGTTTGCTGTATTCCTCCAGGATGGCGGCCTCGTGCTGACGGTACTTGTTGTCGGCGAACTTGAGAAAGATCAGGCCCAGGACGGGCGTGGAATATTCGCTGGCCTTCAGGTCCGAGTTGGCGCGCAGGGTGTCGGCGCTGCGCCAGAGGTCGGCTTCGAGTTGTTTCAGGGCTGCTTTGTGCATGGAAGATTCGGTTGTCGGCGTTCCCGCGCGGGACGGCCATGAAATTCGAGGCGTGATATTAGCCGCTCCCCGCCGGAAACCCTCAAAAAGGCGGGACGCTCGAAGCGCAGGATCGCTCCGCCGGCGGGGTGGGCGAATTCGAGGCGGCTGGCGTGAAGCAACAGCCGGTCCGCCAGCGCCTGGACTTCCGGCGGCGCGTAGAGGGTGTCGCCCAGGATGGGGTGGCCCAGGGCTTGCAGGTGGACGCGGAGCTGGTGGGAGCGGCCGGTGAGGGGTTCGAGTTCGAGGCGGGTGGTTGGAAGAAGCGGCTTCCCCCCTCCCCAGCCCTCCCCGCAAGCGGAGGAGGGCGCGGATGCGTGGGCATTTCCCCGGCTTGACGGGACAACCACACCGAGTCCGAGCCCTCCCCGCTCGCGGGGGACGGAGTCGGGGTTGCGGCGAGCGCCGCTCGTCGCCGACGCAGCCGTCCGGCTGTGCCAAGCCGGACGTGGACGGGGTGGGGGGAGAGGGAGGGACCATTCCAATCACGCGCCAACGGGTCTGGCTGGGTTTGCCTTGGTCGGGGTCGATGACGCGCAGCGGCCGGTGCGGCCAATCCAGGCGGATGGGCAGGTCGATGAGACTCCAGCCGTCTTCGCGCTCCGGCGCGGCCAGGTTGCCGGCCACCACGGCGATGTAGCGCTTGTGGACTTGACGCTGGGCGAAGGCGCGGCTGAGGGCGCTTTGCGCGGCGGCGTTGCGGGCCATGAGCATGAGGCCGGAGGTGGCCATGTCCAGGCGGTGGACGACCAGGGCATCCGGATAGACGGCCTGGACCCGGGCGCTCAGGCAGTCCTGCTTGTCCTCGCCCCGACCGGGGACAGAGAGCAGGCCGGCGGGTTTGTCGAGGACCAGGAGGTGGTCGTCGGCGTGGAGGAGGGTGAAGGGCATGGCGCGGCTGGCGTGGGCTGACTACCGAAGGCGGCTTGCGGGGCTGAAGGATCGGTCAGCCGTTGCGACTGATCTTTGTGGAAACCGTGCCACGGCTCTCCCCCTCCCCGCCCCCCCCGCTCTCGGGGGAGGGGTTTGCGCCCTTCCCGTTAATGGGGAGGGATGGGGTGGGGAGAGCGTCGGTCATGGCGATGGCCTTGCTTTCCGAATTATTGGTCAATCCCCCCAGCCCCCTTTTTCAAGGGGGGAGCGGGCTGTGGATGGAGCAAGGTCACCGCTTGCCTTTACCCGGTGGTCGGTCACGTCGACCGATGGGTGCCGGCGGCTCGGCGGCGGGCTTGCCCCGGCCGGCGCCGCGCCGGGCAGGTTTTGCGGGAATGGCGGGCGCGGCTTCGTCCCGGCGCGGGGCGCGGGTGGGGCCGCTTTTTGGCGCCGCATCCCGGGTGGCGCGTTCCGGGCGGGCTGGGCGTTCCTCGCGCCGGGGGGCCGGCGCCTGGAACTTGCCGGGCGCCCTGCCCGGCTTCGCCTCCTCCTGGCGCCGCTCGCCGCTGTAGGCGCGGCCGGTGCCGGCGGGCTGGAAGCTGGGCACCAGGTGCTGCTTGCCGTTGCCGATGAGGTCGTCCCGGCCCATGGCCTTGAGGGCGTCGCGCAGCATCGGCCAGTTTTCCGGGTCGTGATAGCGCAGGAAAGCCTTGTGCAGCCTGCGCACCCGGCCCTGCTTGACCACCGGCACCCGGGTTTCGCCCCGCTCGCCGGCGCGCAGCACCTTCTTCAGCGGATTGAGTTCGCTGTGGTACATGGCGGTGGCCAGGGCCATGGGGGTGGGCAGGAAGGTCTGCACCTGGTCCAGGCGGAACTTGTTGCGCTTGAGCCAGAGGGCCAGGTTGAGCATGTCCTCGTCCGTGGTGCCCGGGTGGGCGGCGATGAAGTAGGGGATCAGGTACTGCTCCTTGCCCGCCTCCTGGGAGTACTTCTCGAACAGTTGCTTGAAGCGGTCGTAGGCGCCCATGCCCGGCTTCATCATGTGGTTGAGGGGGCCTTCCTCGGTGTGCTCGGGGGCGATCTTGAGGTAGCCGCCCACGTGATGGGTGACCAGCTCCTTCACGTACTCCGGCGACTTCACCGCCAGGTCGTAGCGCACGCCGGAGCCGATGAGCACCTTCTTGATGCCCGGCAGGGCGCGCGCCTTGCGGTAGAGCTGGATGAGCGGGCCGTGGTCGGTGGACATGTTCTCGCAGATGTCCGGGAACACGCAGCTCAATCGCCGGCAGGCGGCCTCGATCTTCTCGTCCTTGCAGGCCAGCCGGTACATGTTGGCGGTGGGGCCGCCCAGGTCGGAGATGATGCCGGTGAAGCCGGGCGTCTTGTCGCGGATGGCCTCGATCTCATGCAGGATGGATTCCTCCGAGCGGCTCTGGATGATGCGGCCCTCGTGCTCGGTGATGGAGCAGAAGGTGCAGCCGCCGAAGCAGCCGCGCATGATGTTCACCGAGAAGCGGATCATCTCCCAGGCGGGGATTTTCGCGTCGCCGTAGCTCGGGTGGGGCGCGCGGGCGTAGGGCAGGTCGAAGACCGCGTCCATCTCCGGCGTGGTCAGGGGAATGGGCGGCGGGTTGAGCCAGACGTCGCGCTCGCCATGCGCCTGCACCATGGCGCGGGCGTTGCCGGGGTTGGATTCCAGGTGGAACACGCGGGAGGCGTGGGCATACAGCACCGGGTTCTTCTCCACCTGCTCGTAGGCCGGCAGGCGCACCACCGTGTGGGCGCGGGCGGCGTGGATGGCGGCGAGACGCTGATCACGCGGGATGTAACGCAGAGGCTGGGCCGCCTGGCTCCCCTCCCCCTGGGGGGGAGGGGTCGGGCGCCCCGGCAAAACGTCTTCGCGGCTAGCGGCCTGGCTCCCCTCCCCCCGGGGGGGAGGGGCCGGGGGAGAGGGTGCCTTTCGCTGCACCGCCTGATACAGCGACTCCAGCACCGCTTCCGTCTCTCCAAGCATCTGGTTGTTCCAGTAACGCAATACCTCGATGCCCTGCGCGTTCAGGAATTGGCTTCGTGCGGCGTCATACGCTTGCTGATCCGCGTGCTGTCCGCCATCCAGTTCGACAGCCAGTTTCAGTTCGTCGCAGTAGAAATCCAGGATGTATTTGCCAACCGGATGCTGGCGCCGGAATTTCAGGCCAAGGAAATGCTTGGCACGCAGGATGCCCCACAGGAGTTGTTCGGCATCGGTTTGCTGGCTGCGCAGGTCGCGGGCGTGGGCCAGGATGTCCTTGGGCAAGGCGGGTGCGAGTTTGCGCGTATTAGCCGTATTACCCTCTCCCCCAGCCCCTCCCCCCTGGGGGGAGGGGAGCGCAGCGTACGGATCGGGGTGCCGGTCCACTTTCCCGGGCGTATCCATGGCCAGAGAGTCCAGCTCATGCCATTCCTCCGAAGGCTTCCAGCCGTGGCTCACCATGAACGCGCTGCCGCGCAGATCGCGGATGGCTTCGATGGGTTCGCCCGCCGCCAAGCGATGGGTCAGTTCCACCAGCGCCCGCTCGGCGTTGCCGAACAGCAGCAGGTCGGCCTTGGAATCCGGCAGCACGGAGCGGCGCACCTTGTCGGACCAGTAGTCGTAGTGGGCGATGCGGCGCAGGCTGCCTTCGATGCCGCCGATCACCACGTTCACGTCCTTGTAGGCTTCCTTGCAGCGCTGGGCGTAGACGGTGACGGCCCGGTCCGGGCGTTTGTCGGGTTCGGCGTTGGGGGTGTAGGCGTCGTCGGAGCGGATCTTCCGGTCCGAGGTGTAGCGGTTGACCATGGAATCCATGTTGCCCGCGGTGACGCCGAAGTACAGGTTGGGCCGGCCCAGGACGCGGAAGGGGTCGGCGGATTTCCAGTCCGGCTGGCTGATGATGCCCACCCGGAAACCCTGGGCCTCCAGCAGCCGGCCCACCAGGGCCATGCCGAAGCTGGGGTGGTCGATGTAGGCGTCGCCGGTCACCAGGATGACGTCGCAACTGTCCCAGCCCAGTTGCGCCATCTCCTTGCGGGACATGGGCAGGAAGGGTGCGACGCCGAAGCGCCTGGCCCAGTAGGGACGGTGGGAGAACAGCGGTTTGGCGGGTTCCATGGGGACTCCGTACTAACAATCCTTGCGACACATTCCCCCCTTTCCTAAAGGGGGGCCAGGGGGATTTTGCGTGGCCAGCAACCCCGGCCGACATTAAATCCCCGAAATGGGTAGGCCGTGTTTGTAATGCCGCTGCAGCGGCAACCACCACGCCCTCCCCCTCGCCCCCCTTTACAAAGAGGGAAGCGGCCCCAGCCTCAGCGCTCGCCCTTGTTCGGCTTGGCGCTGAACAACGCGGCCTGGGGCCGGTTGTGGGACTCGCGCCGGTTCGGCGTGGGGGTGCCGGTCGCGGCGGCGGGGGCGGGGCGCGGGCCGCGCGGATTCGCCACGGCCGGCTTGGGGCCGGCGGGCTTGGCGCCGCCCCCCGAACGCGGCGCGGTGCCCGCGGGCTTGCCGGGACGGCCGGATTGCTGGCCGTGTCCCTGCCCTCTTCCGTGCCCGCGATTTTGGCCGCCACCGCTACCGGGACGGCCCTGGCGCGGCGGCCGCTCGTCCCGTTCCACCATGGCGCCGGCCGGGCGCTCCGGCGGCACGAAGCCTTCCACTTCCACCTTGACGATGGCGCGCTTGATCAGGCGCTCGATGTCGCGCAAGTAGCCCATCTCCTCGGCGTCCACCAGGGACACCGCGGCGCCCACGCTGCCGGCCCGGCCGGTGCGGCCGATGCGGTGCACGTAGTCCTCGGGCACGTTGGGCAGTTCGAAGTTGACCACTTGCGGCAACTGGTCGATGTCGATGCCGCGCGCGGCGATGTCGGTGGCCACCAGCACCTGCAGCTTGCCGCTCTTGAAATCGGCCAGGGCGCGGGTGCGCGCCGCCTGGCTCTTGTTGCCGTGGATGGCGGTGGCGGGGATGTGGTCCTTGATGAGCTTTTCCGCCAGCTTGTTGGCGCCGTGCTTGGTGCGGGTGAACACCAGCACCTGCTGCCAGTTGTGGTGGCGGATCAGGTGGGAGAGCAGATCCTTCTTGTGGATCTGGGGCACCAGGTGCACTGACTGCTCCACCAGCTCGGTGGGCGTGTTGCGCCGGGCCACTTCGATGCTGCCGGGGTTGTTGAGCAGGCCGTTGGCCAGCAACTTGATCTCGTCGGAGAAGGTGGCCGAGAACAGCAGGGTCTGGCGTTGCTTCGGAATCAGGGCGATGACCTTCTTGATGTCGCGGATGAAGCCCATGTCCAGCATGCGGTCGGCCTCGTCCAGCACCAGGATTTCCACGCCGGACAGGTCCACCGTCTTCTGGCCGACGTGGTCCAGCAGGCGGCCGGGCGTGGCCACCAGGATGTCCACGCGGCCGCGCAGGGCGGCGTACTGGGGATTGATGTTGACGCCGCCGAACATGACCATGGATTTCAGATTCACGTACTTGCCGTAGGTGCGCACGGATTCCTCCACCTGGGCGGCCAGCTCGCGGGTGGGCACCAGGATCAGGCAGCGGGGCCGGCCGTTCTTCGGCGTCAGCGGCTTCTCGGTGAGCCGGTGCAGGATGGGCAGGGTGAAGCCGGCGGTCTTGCCGGTGCCGGTCTGGGCGGCGGCGAGCAGGTCGCCGCCCTTCAGCACCAGGGGAATGCCCTGGGCCTGGATGGGGGTGGGGGTGGTGTAGCCGGTCTCGGCCACGGCCCGCAACAGGGGCTCGGACAGGCCGAGTTCGGTGAATTTGACGGTCACGGCGGGCACGGCGGCGCCTTGGGAAACAGCGGGGGAAGACATGAACTACTCCTGCGACGGCCTGCCGCAAGCAGCGGCACCAATCGAGGCAGACGTGTAAGCGATCGGAACGATCGGAGGGAAAAGGACGCCGCGCGTCGATTGGTGAAGCGCGCGGGAGCGGCGATTGTACGTGGAACGGCCGGCAAAGCCAGTGTTTCGCCCGGTCCCGGCAAAACCGGCCGAGGCTTGCGATAATCTCCGCCACCATGCAAGCCGCCGACACCGATCCTTCCCACGAAGCCTTCATGCGCGAGGCCCTGGCCCAGGCGCGCCTGGCCGGGGAAGCCGGCGAGGTGCCGGTGGGCGCGGTGCTGGTGCTGAACGGCAAGATCGTCGGCCGGGGCTACAACCAGCCCATCTCCGCCAGCGACCCCAGCGCCCACGCGGAGATCATGGCCCTGCGCGACGCGGGCCGGAACCTGGGCAACTACCGCCTGCCCGGCAGCACCCTGTATGTGACCCTGGAACCCTGCGCCATGTGCTCCGGCGCCCTCATGCACGCCCGGGTGGCGCGCATTGTGTTCGGCGCGCGCGATCCCAAGACCGGCGCGGTGGGCAGCGTGGTGAACCTGTTCGCCGAGGAACGCCTGAACCACCATGCCACGGTGGAAGGCGGCGTGCTGGCGGCGGAATGCGGCGCCACTCTGTCGGACTTCTTCGCCGGCCGGCGTGGTAAGGCGAAGAACGGAGCGGGCCAGTGAGGCTGCGCGTGAGCCTGCCCGGGCAGACCCTGGAAGTCCTCGACGCGGATGGCCGGGTAGCGCGGACCTACCCGGTCTCCACCGCCGCGAACGGCGCCGGCGAGGAGCGCAACAGCTTCTGCACGCCGCGCGGCCGCCACATCGTCCGCGCCAAGATCGCCGAGCGGGATTGGATCCTGACGCGCATCCTCTGGCTCTCGGGCAAGGAACCGGGCTACAACCGCCTGGGAAATTGCGATTCCATGCGCCGCTACATCTACATCCACGGCACCCCGGACGAGACCTTCGCGCAGACGCCGAGCTCCCACGGCTGCATCCGCATGCGCAACGAAGACCTGGCGGAGTTGTTCGAACAGGTGCCCGTGTATACGCCGGTGGAGGTCGTCGCTTAAGGCAATGCCGGTTCATCTGAACACGGTCATTGCGCGCGAAGCGCGGCAATCCATCCCGCATGCGGAATCGACCGGCGATGGATCGCCACGTCGCCACGCGCCTCGCGATGACCCGTTAGATCACCCATTCCTCAAAAACAGCGTCAGGCGGAAAGCATGCGGGCATGCCCGCCGGGAAGAAAACTCTTCCCGCTTACAGCGAAGCGCAGGAACCCGCGCCGGCCCCGTCCGCCGCCACGCGGGATGCGGGAACGGACATGAGCGCGCCGCGCAGATTCCGGATCAGCAAACGGCCGCATTGCTCATCGAGCACCTGGGCGCGTTCGATCTTTTCCACGCCGCCCTCCCGGTAACGAATGGTGCGAAAAACCAAGTTTCTCCGATCGTTTCCGCTGGCCGAATCCATAAAGGCGATGTCGAGGGAGCGTGCCAGCAATGCGGCGCTCTTCTCCTTCAGTCGCTGCCCCCCGTCGGCGGTCCAGTAAATCGCCGGATCGCCGCCTTCGCTGGCCTTGGAAACGACCCGGACCGCCTTGCGGTAAGCGTTGTCCGGCGTGGAATCCACACCATGGATGGTGACAAGGTTGTCCAGGATGATCGCTTTCTGGTCCTGGGTCATCGAGTAGACCGGATTGCTATCCACAATGACCCCATTGCCCGCATCGGCCTCGCCGACGAGGACACTTGCTTGCGCGCCCCGGGATGTCATCCGCACGGCCCTCTGTGACAGCGCCTGGAGGTCGAGCCCGTCGATGACGCTCCGGTAAGGCGAGAGCACTCCGTCCGCCGCCTCCCGCAGCTTCTCCTTTTGTTCCTTCTTGACCGAATCGACGATCAGGCCATGCGTGATAACCGCGGCGAGAAAACCGCCCGGACTCGGTGCCGGATAGAGGAAGGAATTGCTGCCGGCACCCGCGTCGTCGAAGCTGACCACGCCTCGGAACTCGACGTGTTTATCGGACGGCACCCGCAACGACCAGGTTGTTCCCTCGGCGACCGCCACCACGCCGGGCGCGGCGCTGGCATCGGCATCACCGGCCATGGCAAGGCACGGCGCGAACAAGCCGGCGATGGCCAATCCGCCCTTGAGCAGACTCTGCCGCATGCGTGGACTCATTTCACCGGCGCTTGAACGGGTGCCGCGCCTGCGGCAACCGTCGTCGGCTCAACCACCAGGAACTCGGGTTTGCCCGTCGTCGCGGACACGCCGACAAAGGGCTGCTTGAAGCTGTCCTTGCCGAGCTCCAGCGTCTGGAAATAGGCATTGGTCAGGCCGGGATAGGTCGGCGGTTCGTCCCATTGCTGATCCGCGCTTCTGGTCACCGAAACCGGCTGATACCAGTCATAGGTATTGGTCTTCAGGTCCACCATGAAACCCGTGCCCTTCAGCATGGCCTTGGGATCGCTGGTGGGTATGTAGGCCGAGTAGGTACGGACGAAACCCAGTCCGGTGATATCGACCACCAGCAGCCTGTCCACGTTGTATTTCTGCTGAAGCGAGGAAAAATCCTTGCGGGCCAGATTCGGGGCCTCTCCCTCGCGGTTCGGCAAGGCTTCGGCATCCAGCGCATCCTCGAGAACGACGACCTTGCTGCCTTTCATGCGCAGCAGCTCGGCCATTTCCTGTTTCAGGCTCGGCAGATCCTCATAGGGAAGCGTCCGCGCATGGCTGGTCAGGGAAGCGTTCATCATGGATGCGGTGGCGAGGCATAACAGGCAATCCGCGCCGGGGGTTTGGGTATCCAGCTTGGGCAGCTTGGTCATGATCACGCCGATGCGCCCGGCTTGCGTTCCCACCGCGTCCTTGTTCAGCGATACCGGTAATTGAGGCTTGGAGGCGCAACCGGCCAGCAAAATGGAAGCCGCGGCAAGGATAAGTCCAGTTTGGATCTTCAAGATTCACCTCGTATCAAATTTATTGTGTGGCCATCACGCACGCAAAACACGGCCATGGTCGGTTCGCAATGTTGCAGTTTTTGGAGGCGGCCAAGGAGGATATGCGCATCCGAAATGCGCGCATAAGATATCTCAAGCGGCTGATTGCTGGAATACCCGGTGGTGGACAGGCAGGCAAGCGTCGACGCAACCCTTGTCGGCAACCGGCTTCCGCTTTCCGGGGACGGCCGCGAAATACGGATTTTCGCTTTACTCCGCGAAGTCAGCGGACGATCCCGGCCAAGTCGGGACGCTCTTCACAAATCCCCGTTGGCCCCCGCCAGCATGATGCTTTCCATCTTGTCGCGCAGTTCCTTGGCACCCTTGGCGAGTTCCGGGGTGATACCCATGGTGCCCTCGTAGCCGGTCACCCAGTCCATGTTCCAGTCCAGCATCAACACCCAGAGATCCTTGTTGCCGTCCTCCATGACGACGATGCGGCAGGGCAGGAAGACGACGAATTCCGGGCTGATCTTGAGCAGTTCGCGGCCGACGGCGATGTCGCAGTAGCTGTGCACCTCGATACGGGGCGCGTCCATGTCGCCCAGCACCGCGCGGAAATCCTTGTACATCAGGTTTTCGCCCACGTGCTTGAAGTTGAGCTGGTTCGCGCGCAGGTTCATGGATTCCAGCACGTCCTCGAACTTGAGGCCCGGCTTGACCTTGACCTTGTGGGCGAACCAGTTCATCGCGTCGGGCATGGACATGCGCATGACGTTGGTCATCATGGGCATCATCATCTGCATCATCTGCCGCTTGGTCTGCTGGGGTATGGCCGGACGCATGGTATAGGGCTTGGTCGGCTGGGGCTGGAGCGTGCCGAGGAAGGGGATGGGCATGCCGGCCAGGGGCAAGGTCATGGGCATGGTTTGCACCGGCAGCCATTGCAGATAGGGGTTGGGCGCGCCGGGGCCGGCAAGCGGTGGCATCGGCGTCCATTGCGCAATGCCTGGAGCGGTGGCCGTCATCGCCAGCACTATCGGTAAGAGTTGAAGGAATCCGCGCTTCATGCCTGCCTCCATTGCATATGGTTGTCCGCTTCGCGGCTCTGCGATGCGGACCTGGCGGAATAGTTCGAGCAGGTGCCCGCCTATGCGACGGTGGAGATCATCGCCAGATCGCAGGTCGCCGGTGGCAGCAGTTAGGTGATGTTTTGGCCCATGCGGTTCGCCTTGAATGCTTTGGAAAGCCAAGGCAGCACCCATACGCAACGACCTGGCCAAAGTCCGCATACGTGCCGGGTCGAAAATCCACCACATGCGAAGACAAACGCGGGCGGCTTACGCCGCCCGATACGGTCTACACCCCGAGATCAGAACTTGAATTCATAGCGTACGCCGACAAAGGTCGAGTTCTGCCTTCCACCGGAAATCACTTTCGTGCCATCCATGTAAGTCAGCGGGATTAGCGTCGTACCCGTGCTGTCCCATGTCATCCAAGTCCAGTCGTCGGTCTTGTAATGGGTGTAAATCACGTCCAGACGAAGGTCCGCGTTCTTTTGGAGCGCATAGGTACCGTTGAGCGCCAGTCGAACCTCCGTGCTGGTGATATCGGGCACACCTGCCGCGGAACGGTTGCCATTGGCAGGCGGCACCAAGCCAGCGCCCGAGTTGTATGAGGGAACATTGCTGACGATGGGCATGTCTGTCGTGGAGCGCGTCCATTGCAAGTTGGCACCGATCTTCAATTTCGGCGTGGCGTTGCCCTTCACACCCAGGCCAATCGTCTGGCCGGTATCCTTCAGATGGGCATCCCAAATCAGATCCGTCTGGCAACCTGCTGTATTGGCACTTGAACATATCCAGCCTACCGAGGCCGGCAATGTGGCGAATGCCACCCCGGTGGCCGGGTTGATCAAAGCTGACGTGGTCCGCGGATCGTAAGTCATGCCGATATGGTGGGCCTTGCTTACGTCATAGGAATACCATCCGTTCAACTGCCAATCCTTGTTGACCTTGAAGCTGCCATCCAGGGTGATCAGATCGTCGCTTCCATCCTGCAACCCAACCTTTGCCGCCGTATAGTCGTCCTTGGAATGCTCCAGATCCAGTTGCAGGCCGAACCGGTTGGTGGGGTTCCAGTCCATGGTCATCCGGATCTTGTTGCGATCGCGACTGGCCCAGTAGAACGGGTTGAGCCAATTGACAGTGGTCGCCGACACGTCGTAGTAGACTGTTCCGCCGATGGGGTTGCCGTTGTTGAGCACACATTGGCCTATAAACCCGGGCACCGTCAGACTTCCGGAACACTCAGTCTCCGCGTCCATCCACGCCGAGCCACTGCGTTTCGTATGCAGCAGGGCGAGGGAGCCGTCCAGGGTTTCCGACAACGACTTGCGCCCTTCCAGCCGCAGCGTCGTGTCGTCGTTGTCCCGCCGCAACTTGACGGTCCCTTCATACACACCGGCGGCAAACTCCAGATCGCGAGACGTTTTCTGATAGTCCAAGCCCGCGGTCACGCTGTACCCGTTCGGCAATTGATAGGTGGCTTCCAGATTGGCTTCCGTGTCCTTGAAGTCTCTTGGGACATAGGAAGTGGTGCCGCCCGTGCCAATGGTCTGCTCATTGGTCTTGTTGTTGCGGTTGTTGTAGCGCAACTTAGCCTGGACGCTGAGGTCTTGCGTCACCTGGGAGGTGAGGCCGAGATGTCCCACGGTCGTGTCGACCACCGCGTCTAGATCGTGCTGAACGGGTACAGCCGCCGTGCTGGTACCGGTCGAGCCGGTAGCCAGCAGGGCATTGGTATAGGCATCCAGTGAATCGTTCTGCGTGGCATGGGTATAGGCGACCTTGAAGGTACCCCGCGTCATAGGCGAGAACTTGTAGGCGCCATTCAGGTAGAGCTGGTGAGCCTGGTTGTCCAGGGGAAGCGAGAGCACCGTTTGGGCACCGGTGTAATTGGCGCCCGCGGCGAGAGTCTGGGAGCCCCCGATGGTGTCGACGAACGAATTGGCATTGTCGAACCAGCTTCCCGAATAGCCGCCCGTTAGCGACAGCGCCCCCGATTTGTAGTTCACGATGGCGTCCAACTGCTCGGTCGTCCAGTCAATAGGCTGTACCGCAAACTCAGGGTTTACGCCACGTCCCCATAGCTGCTCACCCTTCTTCTCCTCGTGACGGAAACTGACCTGCACGTCCAGCCCTGGCGAAAACACCTTCTTCAGGTTCAGCTTGGTGATATCTCTCTCGGTTCCCAGATGCACCTCATTGGTGGCAGGGTAGAGGGAGTTCTGAATGTTGATGTTGGCTGCACCCGCAGCGGCGACGGTGGAACCATATTGCAACTGGGTCGTACCGATGCCCGTGACGCCGGTGATGTAGGTCTTGGGATCGTCACTTGGTATCTGGTTGTATTCCAGGCTGATGCCCCAGTTGCCCTGCTTCTCGTAACCGAGGCTCAGTTCACGGCTGTCCAAGCCCAGGTTGCGGACATCCATGGTCACCCAGGTGCCGTCCTTGTCGTCACGCTTGCGGAAGGAGCCGTCCAGCAGCAAGTAGCCGCCATCGTCGGTCATCCCGTCAAATCGCCCGAGTTGGTCGCGTTTACCGGAGAGATGGCCGACTCCCACCGAAACCGTGCTTTGCGGTTTGGTGAAGCCTTCCGAGTCATCACCCACTCCTTCGGCCGCCATGACCGGGCCGTATATCGCAAGCATCGCTGCGGATAGGATGGTAAGGCTGAAGGGCAAATTCATTTTGTTCATGATGGTCTCCATTCCCCTGGGTCAGCGACGGAAACGAGCAGCCGTAGCGTTGTTCTGCGTACTGTTGCCGCCATGGATATTGGTATGGCAATTCAGGCAAGCACGTCCTTCCGTTCCCCAGCCAGCACGGGCATTGGTGTTGAACTGTTCGGTGGGAGAACCAACGAACAACGCGGGAGGCTGGGATGGATGGCTGCTGGGGCCGTGGCATTCCACACAGAGCACCGGAGCGCGTTTTTTCAAGAGATTGCTGATGTTCGAGCCATGGGGGTTGTGGCAGATCACACAGTTTTCCGTGACCGGCTCATGTTCGTGGACGAAGGGGCCGCGTTTCTCCATGTGGCACTGGTAGCAGGTTTCGTTGACGCTATCCTTCTTCAGCTGCTTGGGTCCGGCGGAGCCATGGGGGTTGTGGCAATCCGAACAGGCCACCTTGCCTTCCTCCACCGGATGGTGGGAAATGCGGCTGACCTGGGCGCGTTGCTCCTTGTGGCAGGAGAAGCAGACTTCGGACTGGGTGTGCTTGTCGCGTACCTTGTCGTGGCCGTTGTTGTGTATATCGTGGCATGTGGTACAGGCCACCCCTCGGTTCGCATGCTTGCCGCCGTCCCAGAACATGCGCGTACCGCCCTCATGACAGCTCAGACAGGCCTGGTCCTGAACCTTGGCCGGCGTGGTCTTGTTGAAAACCCGGTCAGGAGCCGGACGTTTGGCCGTCCCCTCCGGCCTCTTCATGTGGGCTGTGCTCTCGCCGTGGCAGCTAGCACACGTCGGCGTGCGTCCGTCGGCGTAGGTGCCGTGTTTGGTCTTCGCGATGGAGAGCACCCACGGGCGCTCACCCAGCATGGTTGGCTTGGGGTTGTCGGAATCGTCGTGGCAGCCGGTGCATTTGGCATCTCCGCGTAACACGGTGTCTCCCTTGCCTAGCCCCTTGGAGGCGGGCAAATCGCCCGCAACGGCCATCTGGCCCGCATCGAGAATCGCCAGCGCGGCCAGCGCCGGTAGCCAGCGCGTCACGCCGCGCAAGGCTTTCACCGCCTTGGCCCATCTTCCAGATTCGTTCATTTCCATCTCCTCAGCTGCGGTTCAGTTTGGAATACGGGTGAGGCGGAAACCCCGTGCCGGCGCTTTTGTGCGGGCACTTCCACCCCACGTTCGCATATGGGAAAGCATGTCCCACCAAGGGCTGGGAAAGCGTGATGCGTTTGCATCAATTACCCGGCCGTTCAGCGTTTTCTTGAACTTTTTTTGCGTGACGCGCATCGCGCACGGAAAAAGCGGGTGAAGAGGCCGGGCCGGGCTCGCGCGAGAAGTCATGGGTGCCGGTCTCTTCCCCGGGCAATCAGTCGAGCTGGTGGCGATGGGCGTAGGCCACCGCCTCCACCCGGGAATGCACGTCCAGCTTGGCCATCAGGCGTTGAATATGGTTGCGCACCGTCGCCTGGCTCAGGCTCATGCGGTCGGCAATGATCTCCGTCGCGTGGCCGTGTGCCAGCAGACGCAGCACGTCCCGCTCCCGGCCGGTGAGTAGGCAGGCCCCGGCGGGTACCGCGTGGGCGCAGCCGGCGCCTTCCGGCTCGCATTGCTGTTCCTGGGTGGAATCCCTCACCGGCAACGCCGCCGGCTGGCGATCCCGCCCATGGCGCATGACGTGGACGATGGACCACTCGCCTTCGCTACGGGAAGGCACCAGCAGCGTACTCACCTTGAGCTGGACCATCTGCCCGTCGCTGCGCTCGATGCGCATGGGCAGCGCGGAAGGCGGCGGCCCGCCCTTGGCCAGGGCGCTGACCGGGCAATCGCATTTGCACAGCGGCCTGCCCGCCAGGTCGTGGCCCTTCATGACCTCGTGGCAGCAACGGCCGACCGCGTTGCGCGCGGAAATGCCGGTGATGTTTTCGCTGGCTTGATTCCAGAACGTGACGGTCTGATTGGCGTCCAAGGCGAAGACGCCATCGTCCGAACGAGACATCAAATCAGGAAACGACGGCACAAGCCTCCTCCTGTCCTTGCGGACATCAAAAATTTCGGGTGGCGCGAGGGCGTCCGCCGACCGCGCCGGCGGACGCGACCGAGGCGTTACATGAACGCGTCGGCCAAGACGTTTCTGAGCCAGCCGTCGGCGTATTCGGCCTCGAGCTTGCGGTAGATCATGGGGACGGGGGACTTGTCGGGCATGGCCATGGGGGAGACGCCGCTGCCTTCCTTGATGTACTTGAAGGTGCCGTTCTCCACCCGGTACAGGTGGGCCACCGAGAAGCCGTAGTCGTCGCCGACGATGCTGTAGCAGGTGTTGGCGTAGTACGGCTGCGGCGCCGGCAGGCCGTTCACCTTGGCCACGATCGCGGCGGCCGCCACCTTCGCCTGGGTCATGGCGATGTGCGCCGACTTGGGCATGTCGAAGCTGGCGTTGGGGTTGCCGTACAGCGCCATCTCCCCCGCCACGCAGGAATCACCGATGGTGTAGATGTCCGGGTCCACCGCGCTCGCCATGGTCATCGGTTCCACCTTGCACCAGCCCATCTCGAAGTTGTTGCCGGTGGTGCCGGTCAACCCCGTGTCCGCGGCGATCTTGCCGGCCTTGTGGGGCGGGATGATGTTGAGCACGTCCGCCTTCACGTCGACGAAGTCGGAGGACACGGTCTTGCTCTTGGCGTCCAGCTTGGTGACCTTGCCGCCTTCCGCGCCCTTGACCCATTCGATCATGCCGTTGGTGCCCAGGCCTTCCTTCTCCCAGCCGTACAGCTTGGCCCAGGCCTGGTTGAACAGGCCCTTCTTGGAGTGGGAGTCGTTGGCGTCCAGGATGATGACCTTGCTCTTGGTCTTGCCGCTGTGCTTCAGGTAGCTGGCCACCAGGGAGGCACGCTCGTAGGGGCCGGGCGGGCAACGGAACGGGCCCTTGGGCACGACGATGACGAATTTGCCGCCGTCGGGCATGGCCATGAGTTGCTTTTGCAGCAGCAGGGTCTGTTCCCCGGCCTTCCAGGCGTGGGGGAATTGCTCGATCAGAGATTCGTCGTAGCCCTCGATGCCGGTGTAGTGGAATTCGACGCCGGGGGACATGACCAGGGCGTCGTATGCGAGGGTCTTGCCGCCCTTGGTGGTGACGGTCTTCTTGGCCCGGTCGACGTTGGCGACGTAGTCGTGCAGGACGTTGACGCCGCGCTTCTTGAGGCCGTCGTAGCCGACCTGCAGGGTCTTGATGTCGCGGTGGCCGGCGATGACTTCGTTGGACAGGGGGCAGGAGGTGTAGGTCTTGTTGGGTTCGATCAGGGTGACGTCAATGCCGCCGTCCAGCAGCTTGACGTACTTGGCGGCGGTGGCGCCGCCGTAGCCGCCGCCGATGACGATGACGCGGGCCTTGCCCTTGGCGTGGGCGATGTGGGGAAAGGCCAGCGCGGTGGCGGAGGAGGTGGCGGCGAGAACCTTGATGAATTGACGACGGTTGAATTGGCTCATGTTCTTCCCCTTACTTGCTCTGCGCGCCAAAGTATTCGGCCACGGCCGACACATCGCCCTCTTCCATCTTGCGGGCGTTCTTGATCATTTTCTTGTGGGTCATCTGGAAGCCTTCGTCCCGGTATTTCATGAGTTCGAGTTCCAGGTATTTGGCCCATTGGCCGTTGAGCTTGGGGGTGTCGTCGCCGTCCGGCTGGCTGCCGGTGGCGCCGTGGCAGGTCTCGCAGCGGTCGCTGGCTTCCTTGCCTTTCGCGAGCACGGTCTTGGCGGCGGGCTGGACCTGGGGTGTCCAGGGCAGCTTGGCGAAGTACTTGGCCAGCCCGGCGATCTCGTCGTCGCTGTAGCCCTTGATCAGGCGGGTCATGTTGGCGGAGGCGCGCGCGCCGCTCTTCCACTCCATCATGATGTTCTTGAGATAGGTCTCGGAGAGGCCGGCGATGGAGGGCATGGAGTGGCCGACGCTGACGCCGCCCGTTCCGTGGCAGTTGTAACAGGTACGGGCCAGGCCTTCGATCGGGTCGGCCGCCAGGGCGGGCAAGGTGCTCAAGGCCAGGCCAAAGAGCAGGGCCAAGGTGGACTTTCTGCGCATGGTGTCTCCTCCAATGTCGCGAATTCAGTCAAGGAACCTGATTGGCTCAGGCGGATTTGTTGGGTAAAGACAGGTAAAACTAGGTAAAAAAGACTACGGCGCGAAGAATCAGGTGAAGCGGATTGCCATGTCCCGACAACCCAACATTCAGCTTGATGGAGATCAATTTTTCGCGCCGGCCTCCATCGGACAGCCCGCCGTGGCCAGCGCCATTAAGCGATTCCAGTCATCCACGCGCACCTGACTGCCGGTGAACTGGATGAAGCCCTGCTGAGCCATGAAGGCCAGCATGCGGGACAGGGTTTCCTGGGTCAGGCCCAGTTTCGCGGCGATGTCGCGCTTGAGGGCGGGCAGACGGAATTCGCTTTCCGCGATCGCGCCCGCCGGCTGCAAGTGGACCAGGTAATGGGCCACCCGCTGGAGACTGGACGGTTGGGCGCAAATCTCGATATCCCGCAGGGTATGCAGCAGGCGCAGAGCGACCAGATTCAAGGTCTTCTCGGCCATGGCCGGGTTTTGCCGCAACTCCCGGCGATAGACCAGGGCGTCGATGGCGATGAGATGGCAATCCTTGCCGGCGACGGCTTCGTAAGGACAGGGCTCGGCCCGGATCAGGCAGGGTTCGCCGAAGCTGTCGCCCCGTTCCACCAGGGAAACGACCCGCTCGGTGCCGTTGGACAGGGGAATGAAGAGGCGGATCTGACCGCTGATGACCACATAGAGCGCATCCAGACGCCCGCCCTTGGCGACCAGTTTCTCCTTCCGATCCAGGGACATCTGCTTGGCGCCGCTGGCCAGACGCGCGATCTGATCCTTGTCCCAGCCCTCGAAATAGCTCAGGCGGGCCATCGTTTCCTGGATCTGGGCGAAGGGGACGAGATTGAGGTTCATGGTGGCGGTAAGCGTGTCATGTGGCCTCAATATCGCATGAAGCGTGCCACTTGGAACACCTCGGTAAAAAACATGCAACACATTGTTTTCAATGGATAACTCAGCGAAAAAAAACATGCATGGAAAACCCGTTGCGGCCGGCATGTCACCATTTCCGGAACGGCTTTCGCTGAAATTTGACGCACATCAAATAAATCATGGGGTTACGCGCTATCCCAGGTCGGCGGGTGGTTACCGACCGGTGACATCACCCATCAATCGATCATGACGTGGTTACAATCCGGTAACGCGAATACCAGAGGAGAAAGCCAGCGTGGATGGGCATCGGACAGCATGGATTCGGCGATTCGGCCTGCTGGCGCTGGGCTGCCTCCTGTTGCTCGCGGGCGCCGCGCCGGGGTGGGCCGCCGAGCCGCTGCGCATCGGCCTGACGCCCACCTTCCTGAACGAGCGCCATGCCCTGCTCGAGGACTGGCGCGCCTACCTGGAAAGCAGATTGGGTCGGCCCGTCGCCTTCGTCCTCAACGACAGCTATCAGGCGACCATGGAACTGCTGCACCAGCAACGCATCCAGGTCGCCTGGTTGTGCGATTGCCCCCATGTCACCGCCAACCCGGAATTTCAACTGCTGGTGACGCCCCTGTTCCAGGGGCGCCCCTATTACCGCTCCTACCTCATCGTCCCGGAGTCGGACCGCGGCACCCGCAGCCTGCTCGACCTGGAGGGCAAGGTGTTCGCCTTTACCGACCCCTACTCCAATGTCGGCTTCCTGAGCCCGCGCTACGAACTCAAGAAAAACGGCGTCGATCCGGAACATTTCTTCCGCCGCACCTTCCTGACCCGCTCCCATCGCAAGGCCATCGAGGCCGTCGCGGTGGGGCTCGCGGACGCCGCCTCGGTCAACAGCTATATCTGGGAGACCGCGCAAAAGCTCGCCCCGGCCCTCACCGGCCGCACCCGGGTCGCCGCGCGCTCGGATGAGTACGGCTTCCCCCCCTTCGTGGCGGACCACAGCTTTCCCGCGAAGGATTTCCGCGAACTGCGCCAGGCCCTGCTGGACATGGCAAAGGATGCGCGCGGCAAAGCGGTGCTGGAAAAGATGAACCTCGACGGGTTCGTCATGCCGCAACCGGAAATCTACAAGCCGGTGCAGGAGATGGTCCGCTTCATGCAGGGCGGCTGACATGGGCCTGTTCGATCTCGGCCTGCGCCAGAAACTGCCCCTCTGGGGCGGCTTGCTGATCGTCGTCACCGCGGTGGCCGTCACCGGCGGCAACCTGGTGCTGACGCGGGAAAACATCAAGAAGAACATGCTGGTCCGTTCCGAGACCCTGGGCCGCTCGCTGGTGCGCACCCTGTATTCCGCCATGTCCCAGGACGATGTCTGGCGCGCCTACGAAATCGTCAGCTTCCTGACCAAATCCGAGGAGCGCCACCCCAGTTTCCAACTGGAGAGCATGGTCGTCATGGACGCGAAGAACCGGGTCTTCGTGTCCACCCAGCCCAAGCGCTACCCCTTGCAGGCCGAGCTGGCGACGCTGGGGCCGGAGTTCGGCGTATTGCGGGCGCGCCTGGCGCAAAACGACGGCCGCCTGGTGGTACAGGAAGCCGCCCATATCCTGGTGGCGATCCCCCTGGTCGCCGATGGCGTGACCCTGGGCACGCTGATCATGGTGCATCCCGCGGACTACTACCGGGCCAGCTTCGACCGCGTGCTCAAGCGCACGGCCTGGACCACCCTGCTCGTCCTGCTCATCCTCCTGCCCATCACCTGGTTCTGGGGCCGGCGCATGGCCTCGCCCCTGTCCCTGCTGACCGAACGCATGGCCGAGCTGGGCCAGAAACTGCCGGCGCCCCTGCCCGACCGCATCTATCCCCACGCCGACGAGCTGGGCCGGCTGTTCCAGGTCTACGACCAGATGCGCCGCGAGCTGGCCGACAAGGAGGCGCTGGAACGGCAGGTGCTCAAATCCGACCGCATGGCGGCCCTGGGCCGCCTCACCGCGAGCATCGCCCACGAGATCAACAACCCGCTGGGCGGGCTGCTCACCGCCCTGGACACGCTGAAGCGCCACGGCAACCACGATCCCGTGCTGGACCGGGTCGTGCCCCTGCTGGAGCGGGGACTGCGCCAGATCCAGGACATCGTCGCCGCGCTGCTGGTGGAGGCGAAGGCGAAGAGCCGGGCGCTGACGCGCCAGGACGTGGACGACGTGCATACCCTGCTCGCCCAGGAGGCCAGGAAGCGGGATGTCGCCTGGGATTGGCACAACGATCTGGAGGGCGACATCGCGCTGCCCGCCACCCTGGTGCGGCAGATGCTGATCAACCTGGTGCTCAACGCGGTGCAGGCCGCGAGCGAGCACGAAGCCGGTCACGAACACGGCCGGGTGAAGGCCCGCATCGAGCGGCGCGCGACCGGCCTGCGCATCGAGGTGGACAACGACGGCCGCGAGATTCCGCCGGAACTGATGGAACACCTGTTCGAGCCCTTCACCGGCGGCAACGAGGAAGGACTCGGCCTCGGCCTTTGGATCACCTATCAGATCGTCCAGCAACTGGGCGGCCGCGTCGATGTGGACAGCCGCGCGGGCTGGACCCGCTTCGCCGTCGATCTGCCCGCGGGAGCCCCCGCGTGAGCGGCTGCCGCATCTGCCTGATCGAGGACGACGAGATCATGGGCGGCGCCCTGGACCTGCGTTTCGAACTGGAAGGCTATGCCTGCGACTGGCACAAGACCGCCCGCGCCGCCCTCGCCGCCCTGCGCAAGCAATCCTACGGCGTCGTGGTCAGCGACATCGCCCTGCCCGACATGTCCGGCGAAGACCTCTATCTCGAACTGCTGGAGCATGGCGTCGCCACTCCGCCCTTCGTCTTCATGACCGGCCACGGCGCGGTGGAGCAGGCCGTGCGCCTGCTCAAGCTGGGCGCGGTGGACTACCTGCTGAAGCCCTTCGAGCCGGATCTGCTGCTGGGCAAGATCAAGGAGCTGGCCACCTGCCGCGCCGACGGCGGCGAGGAGGCCGACGCCCTGGGCATCTCCCCCGCCATGCGCGGCATCGAGGAACTGCTGCCCCGCCTCGCGCAGAGCCAGGCTTCCGTGCTGATCACCGGGGAGTCCGGCGTCGGCAAGGAACGGGTCGCCCTCAAGCTGCACGAACTCCTGGGCGCCGCGCGTCCCTTCGTCGCGGTCAACTGCGGCGCCTTCACGGAAACCCTGCTGGAAGCGGAGCTGTTCGGCCACGAAAAAGGCGCCTTCACGGGCGCGATCCGGACCAAACGCGGCCTGTTCGAACAGGCCGAGGGCGGCACCCTGTTCCTCGACGAGATCGGCGACATGCCGCTGTCCATGCAGGTGAAAGTGCTGCGCGCCATCCAGGAGCGCCGCATCACCCGCGTCGGCGGGGAAAAGGCCTTGCCGGTGAATTTCCGCCTGATCGCCGCCACCCACCAGGATCTCAAGGCCCAGGTGGAACAGGGCGCGTTCCGGGAAGACCTGTACTACCGGGTCAACGTCATCCAGATCCGCGTGCCGCCCCTGCGCGAGCGCAAGGAGGACATCCTCTGGCTCGCCGCCCGCTTTCTCGAACAGGCCGCCGGCAACGGCGACGGACGCCGCCTGGTGCTGACGCCGGCGGCGGAACGCGCCCTGCTCGACCACGCCTGGCCCGGCAACGTGCGGGAGCTGAAACATCTGCTGGAACGCGCCCGCGTGCTGGCCACCGGCTCACTGCTCACGCCGGAACTGCTGTTCGGCGAGGCCGCGGTCGCCGGTGCCGCGCCTCGGCCCCGGGACACCCTGGGCGATTACCTGTCCGGCCACGAGCGGGACTACATCCTGCGCGCCCTGGAATCCCAGAACTGGCAGATCCAGGAAACCGCGAACCTGCTCGGCATCAGCCGCAAGAACCTGTGGGAAAAGATGAAGCGTCTGGATATCCAGCGCCCCCACAGCGAAAAAGCGCGGGCGCGCCCGGACGAGCCATGATGGCGCGCGGGGCCCCTCACCAAATCCATCGCGGCGGGAACGTCCGCCGCCGCGTCCGGTCAGTGGACAACACAAAATCCGTCATCCCGCTCCGTTAAAACATGAACATGCGCGCACTTCCCCCCCGCCTGCTCTGGTCCCTGATCGCCGCCGCCAGTCTGGCCCTGGTGGTCGCCAGTCTGGTGCTCACGGCGATGCTCGATCTGCACCCCTGCCATCTGTGCATCTTCCAGCGCCTGCTGTTCATGATCCTGGGCGTGCTCGCGGCCTTCGCGGCCTGGCGCGCGGGCAGCCGCGGCGCATTCGCCGCCGGGCTGCCGATCCCGCTCCTGGCGATCCTGGGCGCGGGCGTGGCGACTTACCAGAGCTGGCTCCAGGCGCAGCCGCCGGGGAGCATTTCCTGCATGGCGGGGGAGCCCAGCCTTATCGAACGCCTGGTGGAATGGCTGGGCCAGATCCAGCCGGACTTGTTCCTGGCCACCGGTTTTTGCGAGGAAGCGGAACTCGTCGTCCTGGGGATGACTCTGGCCAACTGGGCTCTGGTCGCCTTCGTGGCCTGCCTGATCGCCGCCGTCCCGGCCTTGCTGTCAACCCGGCGCGCCGCTTCCCGTTAAACTGATTTCGAGCAAACCCAAGCACTGGAGACCCTTCATGCCCTTGTCCCGACGCCAATTCAACCGGGCGCTCGTCGCCGGTCTGGTCAGCGCCGCCTGGCCCCCCGCCCACGCCGCGAAAAGCGCGCCCGCCAAGGCGCCGGCCGCGCCCGCAATCGTCCTGGAGGAAGGCGTGAACTGGTCGGCCATCGTGCCGGCCCTACCCGGTGACAGCCCGGGCAAGATCGAGGTGCTGGAGTTCTTCTCCTACGGCTGTCCCCACTGCAACGACTTCAATCCCCTGGTCAGCCGCTGGGCGGCGAAGCTGCCCAAGGACGTCGCCTTCCACCGGGTGCCCATCACCTTCGGCCGCGCCGCCTGGTCGAACCTGTCGCGCCTTTACTACGCCCTGGAAGCGACCGGCGAGCTGGCCCGCCTGGACCAGGCCGTGTTCGATGCGATCCACGGCCAGCACAAGAATCTGTTCACGGAAAAAGCGGCCCTCGACTGGCTGGCGAGCCAGAAGGTGGACAGCGCGAAATTCCGCGACGTCTTCCACTCCTTCGCCGTGGAAACCCGCCTCGCCCGCGCCGAGCAACTCGCCAAGCTGTACAAGGTGGAAGGCGTGCCGCAGCTCACCGTGGCCGGCCGCTACGCGGTGCTGGGCCAGTCCGCGAAGAGCCAGCCGGAACTGCTCGCCATCGCCGACGCCTTGATCGTCAAGGCGCGGAAACGGGCATAAGCGGGCATAAGCGGACATAAGCGCCAATCCATTCCCCGCCCGCCGCCGCGCGCACGGACGGGGGATGGGCGCCCCGGTCAGGCGATCTTGATCTCGACCCGGCGCGGTTGCAGGTGTTCCGCCTTGGGAATGCGCAACTTCAACACGCCGTGGTTGAACTCCGCGCCCACCTTCTCGGTATCCAGCTCCTTCGACAGGGTGAACACGCGCCGGTAGCGGGGCAGGCCCACTTCCGCGTGGGTGGCTTCCATGCCCTCGGGCACCGCCAGGGCGATCTCGCCCTCGATGGTCAGGGTGTCCGCTTCCACCTGCAGGTGCAGCTTGTCCTTGGGCACGCCGGGCAGATCGGCGTACAGGGTGATGCCGTTGGCGTCCTCGATCACGTCCACCGGCGGCAACAGGGTGGCTTCCTTGGCGGCGGTTTCGCCTTGCTTGGTGTCGGTCATGGTCTTCTCCTTACTGGATGGCGATGCGGCGCGGCTGGGCGGCTTCCCGGCGCGGAATGCTGATGTGCAGCACGCCGTCCCGGTATTTCGCCTCCACGGCATTGGGGTCCACGTCGTCGGGCAGGGTCACCACCCGGCGGAAACGGCCGGCGAAACGTTCGTCGATGTGCACGGCGGCCTTCTCCGGCACGCCGTCGGCCTTGCGCTCGCCGGCGACGGTGAGCACGCCCTTCTCGATCTGCACGTCCAGGCTGGCCGGATCGACGCCGGGGGCGAAGGCGTAGATCTCCACCGACTTCGCGGTGCCGCCCACGTTCATCGCCGGGTAGCCCCGGGTCAGGCCGCGGATGCTGGGCGACAGGTCGTTGGCCTGCTGGATTTCCCGCTGCAGGCGGTCCAGTTCCGCGAACACGTCGCGGGGAAACAGGGAGCGATACATCATGGTTCAATCCTCCATTCGCTGATTCGCGAGCGCCGGAATGGCGCTCTCGGGAAGCAACGTAGGGCTTTCCGCGCGGACTTCAATATCTTGAATTCGCGCGGGTGGAATACCATCTAAGGGCGTTGTCTGATCAATCGGACGGAGGCAGGTCCATGCGATTCAAGGATTATTACGACACCCTGGGCGTGGCCCGCGACGCCGGCGCGGAGGACATCAAGAAGGCCTTCCGCAAGCTGGCGCGCAAATACCATCCGGACGTCTCCAAGGAGGCGGACGCGGAGGCGCGCATGAAGGACGTGAACGAGGCCTACGCGGTGCTTTCCGATCCGGAGAAGCGCGCCGCCTACGACCAGGTGGGCCAGGGCTTCCAGCCGGGCCAGGAATTCCGCCCGCCGCCGGACTGGGACGCGGGCTTCGAATTTTCCGGCCACGAGTTCTCGCCCCACGAAGCTTCCGAGTTCTCCGATTTCTTCGCCGAGCTGTTCGGCCGCATGGGCGGCGGACCCGGCCGCGGCGCCTCCCGGGAGCGGAGCGGCGCGTACCGGGCCCAGGGCGAGGACCACGTCGCCAAGGTGATGCTCGACATCGAGGACGCCTTCACCGGCGCCACCCGCCAGATCGCCCTGCGCGCGCCGAGGATGGACGCGCAAGGCCATGTGAGCGTGGAGACCCGCGCCCTGAACGTGAAGATTCCCAAGGGCGTGCGCGCCGGCCAGGTCATCCGTCTGGCCGGCCAGGGCGCGCCCGGCATCGGCGGCGGTCCGGCCGGCGACCTGCTGCTGGAGGTGCACTTCAACCCGCACCCGCGCTACCGGGCGGAGGGCCGCGACCTCCACCTGAGTCTGCCGGTGGCCCCCTGGGAAGCGGCCCTGGGCGCGGTGCTGGCGCTGGATCTGCCGGGCGGCCAGGTCAAGGTGCGCATCCCGGAGGGCGCGCAAAGCGGCAAACAGTTGCGGGTGCGCGGCAAGGGCATTCCCGGCGAGCCGCCGGGCGACCTGCTGCTCGAGCTCCGCGTCGCCCTGCCCGCGGCCAACACGCCCCGGGCGCGGGAACTCTACGAAACCATGGCGCGCGAGATGAACTTCGATCCCCGCGCCGACTTGTCCCAAGGGAGGCACTGAGCCATGCGCGAAGAAGACACCCTGATCTGCGACATCATGGAAGGCAGCCTCATGGAAGACACCTGGCTGACCCTGGAACAGGTGGCCGCCGCCTGCACCGTGGAACCCGGCTGGTTGCTGCGCCATCTGGAGGAGGGCCTGTTCCCCCATGCCGAGAGCGTCGCCGGTGTCTGGCGCTTCTCCGGCCCCGCCCTGCAACGCGCCCGCCGCATGCGGCAACTGGAGCGGGATTTCGAGGCGGTGCCGGAACTCGCCGCCCTGGTGGCCGATCTGCTGGAGGAAGTGGACGATCTGCGCGTCCGTCTGCGTTGCATGGGGCTGACTTGAGGTTCAGGGCATCGGATCGATATCCGGGCTAGCTCGACGGCTCCCGGCAGGCCTCTTCCAGAAAAGCAATGAACCAGGCCAGATTCCTGAGGCTGTCCAGGTCGGGGTCCTCGCGGAGATGCGCGCAATTCCCGGCCGAGTGACATCCTGTCGCACGCGCCTTCTCCAACCATTCCCGCGCCTCATCAGCATGACCCGCCAAGGCCGCCGTACAAGCCAGGTTGTAGGCCGCCGAGCCAGCCTTCCAGGCTTCCGCCTTGAACAATACTTCACGCGCTTGTTCAAGCAAGCCAGGGCGCTCAGTTTCCGGGGCAATCCGCCACCAATTTAGAAGCACACTCCCCCAGTTGTTCCAGGCCTCGTGCATGTCCGGCTTGACCCGCACCGCTTCCGCGAACTTCTCCCCGGCCTCGGCGAACTTGGCGGGCCGCTCCGCTTCCGGCAGCGCCCGCGCCCAGTCGGCCAGGGCATTGCCCCAGTTGTTCCAGGCCTCGTGCTTGTCCGGCTTGACCCGCACCGCTTCCGCGTACTTCTCCCCGGCCTCGGCGAACTTGGCGGGCCGCTCCGCTTCCGGCAGCGCCAGGGCCCAGTCGGCCAGGGCAATGCCCCAGTTGTTCCAAGCCTCGTGCATGTCCGGCTTGACCCGCACCGCTTCCGCGTACTTCTCCCCGGCCTCGGCGAACTTGGCGGGCCGCTCCGCTTCCGGCAGCGCCAGGGCCCAGTCGGCCAGGGCAATGCCCCAGTTGGTCCAAGCCTCGTGCATGTCCGGCTTGACCCGCACCGCTTCCGCGTACTTCTCCCCGGCCTCGGCGAACTTGGCGAGCCGCTCCGCTTCCGGCAGCGCCAGGGCCCAGTCGGCCAGGGCAATGCCCCAGTTGGTCCAGGCCTCGTGCTTGTCCGGCTTGACCCGCACCGCTTCCGCGTACTTCTCCCCGGTCTCGGCGAACTTGGCGGGCCGCTCCGCTTCCGGCAGCGCCAGGGCCCAGTTAGCCAGGGCACTGCCCCAGTTGTACCAGGCCTCGTGCATGTCCGGCTTGACCCGCACCGCTTCCGCGTACTTCTCCCCGGCCTCGGCGAACTTGGCGGGCCGCTCCGCTTCCGGCAGCGCCAGGGCCCAGTTAGCCAGGGCACTGCCCCAGTTGGTCCAGGCCTCGTGCATGTCCGGCTTGACCCGCACCACTTCCGCGAACTTCTCCCCGGCCTCGGCGAACTTGGCGGGCCGCTCCGCTTCCGGCAGCGCCAGGGCCCAGTTAGCCAGGGCAATGCCCCAGTTGTTCCAGGCCTCGTGCTTGTCCGGCTTGACCCGCACCGCTTCCGCGTACTTCTCCCCGGCCTCGGCGAACTTGGCGGGCCGCTCCGCTTCCGGCAGCGCCCGCGCCCAGTCGGCCAGGGCATTGCCCCAGTTGGTCCAGGCCTCGTGCATGTCCGGCTTGACCCGCACCGCTTCCGCGTACTTCTCCCCGGCCTCGGCGAACTTGGCGGGCCGCTCCGCTTCCGGCAGCGCCAGGGCCCAGTTAGCCAGGGCAATGCCCCAGTTGGTCCAGGCCTCGTGCTTGTCCGGCTTGATCCGCACCGCTTCCGCGTACTTCTCCCCGGCCTCGGCGAACTTGGCGGGCCGCTCCGCTTCCGGCAGCGCCAGGGCCCAGTTAGCCAGGGCACTGCCCCAGTTGTACCAGGCCTCGTGCCTGTCCGGCTTGACCCGCACCGCTTCCGCGTACTTCTCCCCGGCCTCGGCGAACTTGGCGGGCCGCTCCGCTTCCGGCAGCGCCCGCGCCCAGTCGGTCAGGGCACTGCCCCAGTTGTTCCAGGCCTCGTGCTTGTCCGGCTTGACCCGCACCGCTTCCGCGTACTTCTCCCCGGCCTCGGCGAACTTGGCGGGCCGCTCCGCTTCCGGCAGCGCCAGGGCCCAGTTAGCCAGGGCAAGGCCCCAGTTGTACCAGGCCTCGTGCATGTCCGGCTTGACCCGCACCGCTTCCGCGTACTTCTCCCCGGCCTCGGCGAACTTGGCGGGCCACTCCGCTTCCGGCAGCGCCAGCGCCCAGTCGGTCAGGGCACTGCCCCAGTTGTTCCAGGCCTCGTGCATGTTCGGTTTGATCCGCACCGCTTCCGCATAGGCCAGAGAAGCCTGAGTTGTATAAGGGATGAACTCCGCATTGTTTTTCTTGGCTAGCTTCCAGAATGCATATCCCAGGTTGAACCAATGGCTTTCCGAATCGGGCTCCAGATCGCCCAACGCCCGCCAACGGGCTGCGGCCTCACTCCAGTCCCCCGCTTCCGCATACTCCAAAGCCTTGGCGCTCAACTTGGCGCTGGGGGAATCCTGGACTTTGTGCAGTTCCTCCGCGGCCTTGCGCAGTTCTCCGGGTTGCTTGCCTTGAACCATGGTGCTTTTGGCGCGTTCCGCTTCCTCGCTCAGCGCGACGGTCCGGGTGGCCGCTTGCTCGGCCGTCTTCAGATGTTCGCGCACCTCGCGTTCGGCCTCGCGCAGGGTATCCAGACCCGCCCGCGTATCCGCCTTCATCTGCTTTTCGAAGTCTTGCAATCGGCTGAATGTCTCCTGGATGTTGCGCACCTCGGCCGCGAAGGCCTGGGTCTGGCGTTTCTGCAGGATGACGGGAACAGCCACGGCCAACACACTGGCCAGCCCAAGGAACACCGCAAGCGAGGATAGCCACCAGTCCACGTCCTTGCGTCCGTTTTCCAAGGCCAGGGAGATCGTGGCGGCTTGGTCTACCTTGGCTTGCACCAGCTTTTCCTGGGCATCCAGCCGGGTTGCGAGGTTTTGTTCCAGGGCATCCAAGCGATGTTGGATGGCTTGTTCCGCGCCTTGTGGTGGTGCCGGCGGGGCGGACCAGCCAGGAACGGCGAGCATGCCGAAACCCCACAGACATGCGCTCAGAAATATTCGTTTTGGCGACACGGTCCACACCCCCTCTGTGCTTTGGGCCGGATTATACGGACCGGGTGGAGGAAACAGTGGGCGGGGGCCTCGCCATGACCAACACGGGCATCGACTGGAATAGGCGGACCGCGCAAGAATACAGGTCGGGCGCGGGAAGAGTCGGCCACGCGCGGCGCGCGCTCGAACCCCTTACCCTGGCAATACGGGGTGCTCTCAAAGCACAATGTCCGTACTTCGAACTTTGTTCGCCCGCCATGAAATTTCTCGCCGTGCTACTACTTTGTCTGCTGCTGTCGCCCGCTCAGGCCCAGGACGAGGGCATCGAGAGCCTGCGCCAGACCGGCAAGGCGTTTTCCTCGGTGGCGAAGAAGGTCGCGCCCTCGGTGGCGTTCATCCAGGTGGAGGGACGCGACGATGAGGAGGAATCCGCGCGCGGCGGCTGGCCGTTCCAGGACGACCTGTTCCGCCACTTCTTCGGCGACGACTTTCCCGGCCTGTCCCGCCCCGCGCCGCGCAAGAAACGCCATTCCGTCAGCCAGGGTTCCGGCTTCGTGTTCGCCCGCGCCGGCGACACGACTTACGTGCTCACCAACAACCATGTGGTGGAGAACGCGGAACGCATCCGCATCCGCTTCCAGGACGGCCACGAGTACCAGGCCAAGCTGAAGGGGGCCGACGCGAAATCCGACGTGGCGGTGCTGGAAATTGCCGCGAGCAACGTGCCGGCGCTGAAGTGGGGCGACTCGGCCAAGCTGGAGGTGGGCGAATGGGTGGTGGCCATGGGCAACCCGTTCGGCCTGTCCCACACCTTGACCACCGGCGTGGTGAGCGCGAAGGGCCGCACCAGCCTGGGCATCAACGACTACGAGGACTTCATCCAGACCGACGCGGCCATCAACCCGGGCAACTCGGGCGGGCCGCTCTTGAACCTGGACGGCGAGGTCATCGGCATGAACACCGCCATTTTCTCCCGCAGCGGCGGCTACATGGGGGTGGGCTTCGCCATTCCCAGCAACCTGGCGCGCGCCATGGCCGAGCAATTGCTCAGCAGCGGCCACGTGACGCGCGGCTACATCGGCCTCGCCGTGCAGCCCCTGACCCAGGACATCGCCGAGGCCCTGGGCCTGACCGAGAACCAGGGCGTGCTGGTGAATCAGGTGAACCGGGACTCCCCCGCCGAGCGGGCCGGGCTCAAGGCCGGCGACGTGCTGGTGAGCATGGACGGCGTGCCCCTCAGCGACGGCGGCCACTACCGCAACCGGGCGGCCCAGGCGAAGCCGGGCGCGGTGGTGTCCATCGGCCTGATCCGCGCCGGCCGCCGCATGGACCTTCCCGTCAAGGTGGGCCGCCTGGACGAGGAGGCGGCCCAGGCCGCGCTCACCGCCAAGGCCCTGGGCATCGCCGTGCGCGGCCTCACGCCGGAGGAGGCGCGGCGCGCGCGCCTGGCGAAGGCGGTGCTGGTCACCGCCGTGGAACCCGGCTCCCTCGCCACCATGGCCGGCATCGGCCCCGGCAGCCTGATTCTGGAGGTGAACCGCAAGCCGGTGGGCAGCGCCGGGGAATTCGCCGCCGCCCTGGGCGAAGCCGAGGGCGCCGCCCAATTGCGCATCGCCGAGAATGGCCGCACCCGCAATGTCACCCTGCGCTGGCGCTGAACCGCGCGCCGGCATCCTTCCGGTAGGCGCGAGCTCCAGCTCGTGGACGGCCTTCCCGATTCGCGAGCTGGAGCTCGCGCCCGCCCCAGGAAACGAGCCGCGCCATGAACCAGCATCTGGAAGAACTCCTCGCCCGCATCCGCGGCCTGCAGGAGGAAGTCGAGGAGGCCTACCGCGAGGCGCGCCAGGAACTGGAACGGCAGCGCGCCGGGCTGGCGGGGGAGTTCCTGCGCCGGCAGCGGGAATACAAGGTCGGCCTGCTGCGCTTCGTCGCCCGGGCGCGGCCCCTGGTGCTGCTGAGCGCGCCGCTGATCTACGCGGGCTGGATTCCCTTTCTGCTGCTGGACCTGTTCGTCAGCGTCTACCAGGCGGTGTGCTTTCCCATCTACCGCATCCCCAAGGCCCGGCGCGGCGATTTCCTGGTGTTCGACCGGGAAGGCCTGCCCTATCTCAACCTGATCGAGCGCTTCAACTGCTTCTATTGCGCCTACGGCAACGGTGTCGCCGCCTACGCGCGCGAGGTGGCGGCGCGCACCGAGCAGTACTGGTGTCCGATCAAGCACGCGCGCCGCCTGCGCGGCGCCCACGATTACTATCCCAAGTTCCTCGAGCATGGGGATGCCGCGGCCTACCGCCGGGAACTCGAGCGGCTGCGGCGCGACTATGACGAGGTCCGTTCGCGACTCGACAAGGAATAAGCCATGCAAGACCGTTTTTTCGCCCGCCTGTTCTGGCTCACCCTGGCCGCCGCCGTGCTCATCCTGGTGTGGCGCGGCGCGCCGGACATCGCGGGCTGGTTCGCGCCGAAGCCCGACGCCACGCCGCGCGCGGTGCAGGCCCGGGGCGACCTGGCGGCGGACGAGAAAGCCACCATCGAGCTGTTCGAGAAGGCGCGCGGCTCCGTGGTCTACATCACCACGAAATCCCAGGTGCGCGATTTCTGGACGCGCAACGTGTTCACCGTGCCGCGCGGCACCGGCTCCGGCTTCATTTGGGACGACGCGGGCCACGTCGTCACCAACTTCCACGTCATCGAGAACGCCAGCGAGGCGACGGTGAAGCTGGCCGACGGGCGCGACTACAAGGCGGTGCTGGTGGGCGCCTCCCCCGCCCACGACATCGCCGTGCTCAGGATCGGTGTCGGCTTCCAGCGGCCGCCGCCGGTGCCCCTGGGCACCAGCCACGACCTCAAGGTGGGCCAGAAGGTGTTCGCCATCGGCAATCCCTTCGGCCTGGACTGGACCCTGACCACCGGCATCGTCTCCGCCCTGGACCGTTCCCTGGGCGAGGATAACGGCGCCACCATCGAACACCTGATCCAGAGCGACGCGGCCATCAACCCGGGCAACTCGGGCGGCCCCCTGCTGGATTCCGCCGGCCGCCTGATCGGCATCAACACCGCCATCTACAGCCCCAGCGGCACCAGCGCCGGCATCGGCTTCTCGGTGCCGGTGGACACCGTCAACCGGGTGGTGCCCGAACTCATCCGCAACGGCAAGTTCATCCGCCCGGCCATGGGCATCGAGGTGGACGAGGATCTGAACCAGCGGCTCGCCCAGGTGCGCGGCCTGCGCGGCGTGGTCATCCTGCGCGTCGCCCCCGACTCGGCCGCCGCGAACGCGGGCCTGAAAGGCGCCATCCTCACCCGGGACGGCGGCATCGTGCCCGGCGACACCATCCTCGCCATCGACGGCAAACCGGTGGAGCGGGTCGGCGAACTGCTCAGCCGCCTGGACGATTTCAAGGTGGGAGACACCGTGAAAGTGACAGTGCTGCGCGACGAGAAGAAGATGGACGTACCGGTGACCCTGCAACCGGGGGTCTGAGCGCGGCCGCGGCGGCCTGGCTAAAGACTTGCCCGCCGCGTCCGTTATTGCTGGCAACAATTTCAACGACGGACGGTCATGGCGCTGCCCCTGGAACGAGATCAGATCCAGCAACTCACGGAGGAACTGGAAGTCATCATCGCGGCCCATCTCGCCTGGTTCAAGCAACTGAACCGCACCCTGGTGTGCGGCGGCCAGGTGAGCAAGGTCGATCTCGCGGAGGATGCCCATCTGCGCTCCCCCTTCGGCCAGTGGTACCACAGCCACGATCCCCATCCCCTGGAAGAGAACATCGACTTCAAGGATCTGGGCGTCACCCAGCAGGCCATGCACGCGGCCGCCCGCCTCGCCCTGCTGGAGGTGATGGACCAGCGCCGGCCCAGCCCCGGCCTGTACGACCAGTGCATCGACCTGGCCCTACGCCTGAACACCACTCTGCGCCGCATCCAGCTCGACACCATCGGCGAGCTGCTCACCACCGACAGCCTGACCGGCTGCGCCAGCCGGCGCGGCATGCTGAACCGGCTGCGCGAGGAGCAGGAACGCTCGATCCGCATCCAGCGCCCCTGCTGCCTGTGCCTGTTGGATTTCGACCGCTTCAAGCGCGTCAACGATGAGTTGGGCCACCCCGCCGGCGACGCGGTGCTGCGCCAGGGCATGAAGTTCATCACCGGCAGCCTGCGCAAGTACGACTCCATCTACCGCTACGGCGGCGAGGAATTCCTCATCTGCCTGCCGGGCAACCCCATGAAGGACGCGGCCCTGGTGGTGGAACGCATCCGCGAGGGCCTGGAACACCTGCCCATCCGTCTGCCCAGCGGCGACACCCTGCATATCACCGCCTCCTTCGGCCTCACCGAAATGGCGCCGCGCCGGCCCGTGGAGGAAGCCATCGCCTGCGCCGACATGGCCCTGATCCGCGCCAAGGAGAACGGCCGCAACCGCCTGGAAATCTGGACCGGCGAGTAGCGGCCGGGGGGCGGGAATTGGGGAACGGGAATTGGAGAACGGGATAGCGGCTGGAGGATAATTCGCGCCGCGACCGACTCCCCACCCCATCGATGAATCCCTATCTGCTCGCCAAACCTCTGCTGTTCAAGCTCGACCCCGAGGCCGCCCACAACCTGACCCTGTCCGGATTGGGCCTCGCCCACCGGCTGGGCCTGCTGAAAGCCTTCCTGCCCGCCGTTCCCGCCCTGCCCCGGCGCGTCATGGGCCTGGATTTCCCCAACCCCGTCGGCCTGGCCGCCGGCCTGGACAAGAACGGCGAGGCCATCGACGCCCTGGGCGCGTTCGGCTTCGGCTTCCTCGAGGTGGGCGCGGTGACGCCCCGGCCGCAGCCGGGCAACCCCAAGCCGCGCCTGTTCCGCCTGCCCCAGGCCGAGGCCATCATCAACCGCATGGGCTTCAACAACCTGGGCGTGGACCACCTGCTGGCCAACCTGGAACGCACCGCTTACCAGGGCGTGCTCGCGGTGAACCTGGGCAAGAACTTCGACACCCCCATCGAAAAGGCCGCGGACGACTACCTGATCCTGCTGGACAAGCTGTACGGCAAGGTCAGCTTCGTCACCGTCAACATCTCCTCCCCCAACACCAAGAACCTACGCGCCTTGCAGGGCGGCGACGAACTGGACGCCCTGCTCGCCGCCGTCAAGGCGCGCCAGGCGGCCCTGGCGGACCGGCACGGCAAGTACATGCCGGTGGCGGTGAAGATCGCCCCCGATCTCGACGACGAGCAGATCGCCGCCATGGCCGCCCTGTTCCGCAGGCACCGGGTCGACGCGGTCATCGCCACCAACACCACCCTGTCCCGGGCGGGCGTCGAGCACCTGCCCCATGGCCAGGAGGCGGGCGGCCTCTCGGGCCGCCCCATGCGGGAGCGGGCCACCCGCATCATCGCCGCCTTCCACGCGGCCCTGGCGGGGGAAGTGCCCATCATCGGCGCCGGCGGCATCCTGTCCGGGGCCGACGCGCGGGAAAAAATCGACGCGGGCGCCGAACTTGTGCAGTTCTACACCGGCCTCATCTACCGGGGACCTTCGCTGGTGAAGGAATGCGTGGAAGCGCTGGCGGCCTGATCGCGGGCGCGTTTTTCTCCCCCCTTTGGAAAAGGAGGGTTGGGGGGATTCCACGCCATCAGGCAAGACCATGAATACGACGAATCCCCCCTTGCCCCCCTTTTTCAAAGGGGGGATGGTTCTCCGACTCACCCGGTTCAGGTTTAGTCCCAAGGCCACAGTCCCGGCCTGACACAAACACCGTCCGCTCAGAGGAGCTCCCCATGCACATCGGCATCCCCAAGGAAATCAAGGACCACGAGTACCGCGTCGCCGCCACGCCCGCCGGGGTGGCCGAACTGGTCCGCGCCGGCCATCGCGTGAGCGTGGAGGCCGGCGCCGGCATGGCGGTGGGCTTCGCGGACGAGGCCTACCGGCAGGCGGGCGCGGAACTCGCCGACGCCGCCGGCGCCGATGCCGCCGACCTGGTGTTCAAGGTCAAGGAACCGCAGCCCGCCGAGATCGCGCGCCTGCGTCCCGGCCAATGGCTGTTCTGCTACCTGCATCTCGCCGCCGCGCCTGAACTGGCGCGGGCGCTCATGGCCCGGCAGGTGAACGCGGTCGCCTTCGAGACGGTGGAGGACGCGGCCCGGCGCACGCCCCTGCTCGCGCCCATGTCCGCCATCGCCGGCCGGCTCGCGATCCAGGCGGGCATGCGCGGACTGGAGATGAAGCACGGCGGACGCGGCGTGCTGCTCGCCGGCGTGCCCGGCGTGGCGCCGGGCCGGGTGGCCATCCTGGGCGGCGGCGTGGTGGGCGCCAACGCGGCCCGCATCGCCGTCGGCGTGGGCGCCGACGCGACCCTGCTGGACCCGAGCCCGGAGCGGCTGCGCCAGTTCGACGAGGCGTACCCGGGCCGCATCGAGACCCGCTTCGCCAATCCCGCCAACATCGCCGAATGCGTCGCTCGCGCCGACCTGGTGGTGGGCGCCGCCTACGTGCACGGACGCAAGGCGCCGCGCCTGCTGTCCCGGGAACTGATCCGCTCCATGGCGCGGGGCGCGGTCCTGGTGGACGTCTCCATCGACCAGGGCGGCACCAGCGAGACCTCCCGCCCCACCACCCATTCCGACCCCTATTACCTGGAGGAAGGGGTGGTGCACTACTGCGTCGCCAACATGCCCGGCGCGGTGTCCCGCACCGCCACCCTGGCCCTCGCGGAAGCCACCCTGCCCTATCTGCTCAGGCTTGCCGGCGACCCGCGCGCCGCGCTGGAAGCGGACCCGGGCTTCGCGGCGGGATTGAACGTGAGCGGCGGCAACATCGTCCACCCCGGCCTCGCGGCGGACCTGCCGGCCTGAACCGCCAGGCGGGCGGGCGCCGTCGACGTCAGGCGGATTTCAGCTTGTAGACGCGCCCGTCCTGGGTCTTGCAGGTGCCTTCCAACTCGGGCAGGTGGCTGACCCATTCGCACTCGACGCGGCTGCCGTCGGCGGCCACCAGCACCGCGTGGCCCTTGCGGATGTGGCGCCGGTGGATGCGCAGCACGTTGCGGTATGCGCCCCGGCATTCGTCCGTGGCGCATATCTGGCTGGACCACTCGCCCGTGTAGCGCTTGCCGTCCACCACCACCTCCATGACCTTGGGTTCCAGCCAGGCCACGCCCAGGGTGCCGACGATCCGGTCGGCCGGATCGCTTGCGGTGATCGGAACCTGGCTGGCGCAGGCGGTGAGCAGGGGCAACAGAAAGATGAGCAGCCATTTGTGCATGGGTTTCTCCTTGATGGGTTTGCGATGAAAGGTTTCCGGCGCGGCGTCAGTGGTGGTCATCGCCGCCTCCCGCAGGCCACAGCCGGTGGGCGTCCAGCAGCAGCCGGGCGTTGGCCTCGTTCGCCGCCAGGCGCGCCTGGCCGGCGGCCATCCGGCTTTCCAGCGCGGCGCGCTGAGCCACCAGGGTGTCCGAGAGGCCCAGCTCGCCCAGTTCCAGGGCGCGCCGGGCCAGATCGGCATGGCGTTCCATGGCCTGGGCGGCGTCCTCCATTTGCCGCCAGCTCTCCACCCCGGCGGCGGCGCGCTGCCAGTTCGCGGCGGATTCGGCGGCCAGCCGGCGGCGCGTCGCCGCCTCCATTTCCGCCATGGCTTCCGCCTGGGCCAGTTGCGCGCGGGCCTGGGAACGGCGCGCCTCGCCCGGCAGCGGAATGGACAGGCTGACGCCGATGATCTTGTCGTTACCGCCCTGCTCGTTGGCCAGGTGCACACCCAGGATGGGATCGGGGATGCGCTCCGCCTCGGCGCGGCGGGTCTGGAGGCGGGCCTTTTCCAGCATGCGCCGCGCCATCAGCAGTTCGTGGTTGTGCTCAAGGGTGTGTTCCAGCCAGGCCGCCTGGTCTCCCTCGGGCGTGACGGGTTGCGCCGCGTCGCCGTCCGGCGCGGGCAACTCCGGGAAACGGGCCTGGAGTTCCGCCAAAGCGGCCTTCTCCCGCGCCCGCGCCGCCGCCGTCTGGGACAGGGCCTGGGCCAGGGCGGCATCGGCCTGGAGCGCCTCCAGGCGCGCCGCGTCGCCCCGCTTCACGCGCACGGCGACGATGCGTTGCTGTTCCTTGAGCAGCGCCGCCTGCTTTTGCCAGAGGCCGGCTTCCAGCCCGGCCTGGCGCGCGGCGTACCACAGGGTCAGCAATTGCCGCGCGCTCTCGTGGCGGGCGTCGCCGATCCTTTCCTCCGCCGCCAGCACGCCCTGGGCGCCGATCCGGTCGTCCAGGCCGGCCTTGCCGTTCCAGCGCCAGCCCCGTTCCAGGGCGGCGCCCCATTCCGTGTAGTCCGGGCCGCCGCTGACGGCGCGGCGCTGGGTGGACAGACGCAGGCCATATTCATGCTCGCCGGCCTTGAGGCGGTCGTGTTCCGCCTGGGCGCCACGCATCTCGGCCTGGGCCGCGCGCACCATGGGTTGGCTGGCCAGGGCCCGCTCCACCGCGGCGCGGGGCGGCAGATCGGCGGGGGGCGCCATCTCCCCGGCGCGCGCGGGGTTGAGCACGGACACCCAGGCCAGACCCGCGCCGAACCAACAACTTGCCAATAACTTCTTCATGCCAATCTCCCGAATTCGATCACCGGCTCGAGCCAGTAGGCCACGTCCCCCTTGGGGAAGCGGCGTTTGAGGTGGGCCAGCAGGGCCTGGGCGTTGGACGCCTCCAGGACGATCTGGACCAGCATGCGTTGGGTGCGGCCGCGCACCAGCTCCTGGGCGCTGAGGGTTTCGTGGTGGCGGCTGTAGCCTTCCGCCTTGAACACGGTGAAGCCGGAGGCCCATTCGGGACGCGCCAGGAATTGCTCCACCAGTTCCTCTTCCAGATGCAGGGGGGCCGCCAGGGAAAGTTTCACCAGGGTCGGTGTGTCTTGGGTCATCTCACTGGCCTTTCAAAATCAGGTGCCGATACAGCACGGGCAGCATCAGCAGGGTCAGGGCGGTGGAACTGAACAGGCCGCCCACGACGACGATGGCCAGGGGCTTCTGGATCTCCGAGCCGGGGCCGGTGGCCAGCAGCAGGGGGATGAGGCCGAAGGCGGTGATGCTCGCGGTCATCAGCACCGGCCGCAGCCGGCGCAGCGCGCCCTCCCGCACCACCTGGTCCGGCGCCATGCCCTGGCCGGCGAGCTGGTTGAAGTAGGTCACCAGCACCACGCCGTTCAACACGGCGATACCGAGCAGGGCGATGAAGCCCACCGAGGCCGGCACCGACATGTATTCGCCGGTGACGAACAGGGCGGCGATGCCGCCCACCAGGGCGAAGGGCACCATGGCGATGACCAGGGCGGCCTGGCGCAGGGATTTGAAGGTGGCGAACAGCAGGGCGAAGATCAGCGCCAGGGCCACCGGCACCACCACCGCCAGGCGGGCCGCGGCCCGCTGCTGGTTCTCGAACTGGCCGCCGTAGACCACCTGGTAGCCGCCGGGCAGCTTCACTTCCTTGCCGATGCGCGCCTTCACCTCCTCGACGAAGCCCACCAGATCGCGCCCGGAGACGTTGCACTGGATGGTGACGTAGCGCGCCGCGTTTTCCCGGCTCACCGCCACCGGCCCGTCGGTGCGCACCAGCTTGGCCACCTCGCGCAGGGGAATCGCGATGCCGTTCTCCGTGGGGATGCGCAGGGCCTCGAACAGGGCCGGCGACAGGCGCACGTCCTCGCCGGCGCGCAACACCAGCGGCGTGCGCTTGATGCCTTCCTGGACGATGCCCAGTTGCAGGCCTTCCAGGTTGGCGCGCAGGAAAGCGGACACGTCGTCCATGGAGAGGCCGTAGCGGCCGGCGGCGAGGCGGTCCACCTCCACCTGGAAGTACTGCACGCCCTCGTTCTTCAGGCTGAACACGTCCTGGGCGCCCGGGATGCCTTTCAGCGTGGTTTCCACCGCGCCGGCCAGGTTGTTGAGCGTGTTGATGTCCGTGCCGAACACCTTGATGGCCAGGTCGCCCCGGGAACCGGTGAGCATCTCGGACACCCGCATGTCGATGGGCTGGGTGAAGCCGAAGGTGACGCCGGGGAAGTCGGCCATGACCTTGCGGATCTCGGCCATGAGCCAGTCCTTGTCCGGCTTGCGCCACTGCTCCCGGGGTTTCAGCACCAGGAAGGAATCGGTCTGGTTCAGGCCCATGGGGTCCAGGCCCAGCTCGTCGGAACCGGTGCGGGCCACCACGCCCGCGACTTCCGGCACCCGCTTGATCAGCGCCTGCTGCACGCTGCGGTCCAGGGCCATGCTTTCCTCCAGGCTGATGGAGGGCAGCTTCTCCAACTGGATCAGCATGTCCCCCTCGTCCAGGGTGGGCATGAAGGACTTGCCGATCAGGGGATACAGCGCCACCGCCAGGGCCAGCAGGGCCACGGCGGCGATCGCCACCAGCTTGACCCGGGCCAGGGCGAAATCCAGCAGGGGCGTGTACAGGCGCAGGGCCAGGCGCACCAGCCAGGGTTCGCCGTGGCTGCCCTCCTTCAGCAGCCAGGAAGCGATCACCGGCACCACGGTCAGGGCCAGCACCATGGCCGCGCCCAGGGCGAAGACGATGGTCAGGGCCACCGGGATGAACAGCTTGCCTTCCAGACCTTCCAGGGTGAGCAGGGGCAGGAACACGATCATGATGATCAGCACCCCGGCGGAGGTGGGGGTGGCCACCTCGCGCACCGCGCGGTAGATCTGGTGCAGTTTGTGGGGCTTGGCGCCAGCCGATCCCTCTCCTCCCGCGCCTGCGGCGGGGGCATGGGACGCCAGCCGGCTGACGATGTTCTCCACCACCACCACCGCCCCGTCCACCAGCATGCCGATGGCGATGGCCAGGCCGCCCAGGCTCATCAGGTTGGCGGAAAGCCCGAACTGGCGCATCAGCACGAAAGTGGCCAGGGCCGCCAGGGGCAGGCTCATGGCCACGGTGAGCGCGGCGCGCGCGTCGCCCAGGAACAGGAACAGCAGCACCAGCACCAGCACGATCGCCTCGGCCAGGGCCTTGGTCACCGTGTGCACGGCCCGCTCCACCAGCGCGGAACGGTCGTAGAAGGGCCGCACCGTGACGCCTTTGGGCAAGGTGGGGGCGATCTCGGCCAGGCGCTGTTTCACCGCCTGCACCACCTTCTGGGCATTGGCGCCGCGCAGGCCCAGCACCAGGCCTTCCACCGCCTCGCCCTTGCCGTCCTTGCTGACGCCGCCATAGCGGGTCAAGCTGCCCAGGCGCACCTGGGCCACATCGGACACGCGCACTGGAATGCCGCCCACGTTCTTGACGACGATGCCGGCCAGGTCGTCCAGGTTCTTCACCGCCCCTTCCACCCGCACCAGCCAGACCTCCTCGCCTTCGGTCAGGCGGCCGGCGCCGTCGTTGCGGTTGTTGGCCTGGATCGCGTCGCGCAACTGGGTCAGGGTGACGCCCCGGGCGCTCATGGCCGCGTTGTCCGGCACCACCTCGAAGGTCTTCACCATGCCGCCCAGGGCGTTCACGTCGGCGACGCCGGGCAGGGTGCGCAGCTTGGGCCGGATCACCCAGTCCAGCAGGGCGCGCCGCTCGGCCAGGCTCAGGTGCTCGCCCTCCACGGTGAACATGAACATTTCCGACAGGGGCGTGGTGATGGGGGCGAGGCCGCCGCTCACGCCTTCCGGCAGATCGGCCATGACCGCGCCGAGGCGCTCGGCCACCTGCTGGCGCGCCCAGTAGATGTCGGTGCCGTCCTCGAAGTCGATGGTCACGTCGGTGAGGCCGTACTTGGACATGGAACGCAGGATGCGTTGCTTGGGAATGCCCAGCATTTCCATCTCGATGGGCGCGGCGATGCGGCTTTCCACCTCTTCCGGCGTCATGCCCGGGGCCTTCAGGATCAGCTTGACCTGGGTGGTGGAGACGTCCGGGAAGGCGTCGATGGGCAGCGCGCGCCAGGCCTGGATGCCCGCCGCCGCCAGCAGCAGCGTCAGGCCCAGGACCAGCAGGCGCTGGGTCAGGGAGAATTCGGTGAATTTGGCGAGCATGCTCATTCACCCTGCCAGGCGGCTTTGAGGGCGGCGACGCCTTCGACGGCGATCTTCTCCTCGCCGCTGAATTTGTAACCTTCGGCGCCGTCGATGGCCGCCGACTGGGCGGACTGGCTCAACACCTTGACCTGTTCCGGCTCGAAGCCGCCCGGGCGCTCCACGAACACCCAGTTCTGCCCGGCCTGGCGCACGATGGCCTTGACCGGCACGCGCCATTGCTTGGCGCCGGCCACGTCCTCGATGCGCGCGGACACGCTCTGGTTCAGACGCAGCAGGCCGTCCCGGTTGCTCACCCGGGCGCGGATCGACACGGTCTGGGCGTCGCTCACGCCCCGGCCCACGGACACCACCACGCCGCTGGATTCGCTACCCGGCACGCCGACTTTCTGGCCGGTCCTGACCATGGCCGCCATTTCCGCCGGCGCCTGGATCTCCAGCCAGAGCGGATCGAGCCGGCCCACCTTGAACAACATGCCGGCCGTCTCCACCCGCGCGCCGACCACCACGCCCTGTTCCAGCACCACGCCGCCGATGGGGGCGCTCAGGGCGATACTGTCCACCATGCGCTCGCCCCGCTCGGCGGCCTGGATCGCCGCCCGCCCCAGGCCCATGAGGCGCAACCAGGCGCGCCGCTCGTCGAGCACGGCGGCGGCCTGGGCCCGGTTGGCCCGGGCGTTCTGCAGGCGGGACTCGGGGATGATGCCTTCCTTGAACAAGGCCTCGTCGCGGCGCATCGACTCCTCGGCCAGGCGCGCCTGCACCGCGGCCTGGGCGATGTCCCGCTGGGCGCCGATCAGGCTTTCGCCGCGCAGCACGGCCAGGGTCTGGCCCGCCTTCACCGTGTCGCCGGCGGCGACCCGCACCTCGCTGACGATGCCCGCCATGGGGGCGGCCACCAGCCGTTCCTGGCCGGGGGGAATGGCGACCCGGGCGGGCAGGCCCACCGTGACCGCGCCCGCGTGGGCCGCGATGGGCGCGGTGCCCACGCGCAACGCGGCGCGCTGGGCGGGGGAGAGGGGAATCAGCTTGTCGCCGGCCCACGCGGGGGCCTGCGCAAAAATCATGACGAACAGCAACAGCAACCGTGACATCACGTCCTCCTGGGACTGGGGATTTGCATAGGTATGGGGTTCCGGTTCGGCCACTCGGGACCGCCGGAGGATGTTCAAGCCGGGCCGCACCAGGCCCGGTTCACGCCGGGGAGGGATTCAGGCGCGCGGCGGCGCGCAGGGCTGCGGCAGCAGATGGCGCGCTATTGGCGCGGGAGAAGCGAAGGCATCCCGCCGCGCCCGCGGCGGAACAGCGCGCCGCGCCGGGACGGCGGGATGACGGGAAGCCGGCGCGCCGCCGCCGGCCAAGGGATATTCGTCGCGCGCCTCCAGGGAGGAGGCGAGGGTCACCGCCACCGTTTCGGCGGCGCTCCGGACATGGACTTCCGGCGCGCGGGTCGCGGCCTGGCCGCTCAGAATGGGCAGATGGACGCCGGAATGGATACCGAGATGGTCGGCGGCATGGGCGCCACCCTGCCCGGCCATGCCCGCGTGGGCGTGCAACAACGGCCCCAGGCATTGCAGCAGGACGAACAAGGCGACAAAGACGCGGCGCGCCAACATGGTCAGCGCGCCGCCGCGGATGCGGACGGGGAGCGCAAGCGCCCCGCCCCGTCACCGAGTCGCAGGTGAGAACGCATCCGCGTCAACGGTTACGCCCTCCGCCAGGACCCATGCCGCCACCGCCAGGACCCCGGCCGCCGCCCCCGGGCCCCATGCCGCCACCCATGGCGGGCGGCATGTCGGGCAGCGTCAGGCCTTGCGCTTGCGCGCGCGCCTGCATGGCCTTGTGGTGTTCCAGGCGGATCTGTTCGCGCTCCTGGTAGGTTTTCGCGTTGCGCATCTTGTTGCGGTACGCGATGCGCTCCTGCTGCGTCATCATCTGGCTGCCGTAGACCACTTCCTGATTCTGGCTCTGCGTCGCGTTCTGCGCTTGGGTAGGCGGCACGGAAAGCCCAAAACCGGCAACGGCGACGGCCATGCCGATCAGCGTCGTCATCAATGTGGATTTCCTCATGATTGGCTCCTTTCACCCGGGCCGGAAGGTTCCGGCAAACGACCGAAACCACCATGTTCCGACCTCGCTTTGATTACAGCAGACGGATGTAACCGGCGGGCAACAACAAGGGCCGGTTTTGTAAGCGGATATGGCTGTGGCGGAATTTGTTACAAGGATTTACAAACTGGCCTCGTTCCCCGCCCAGGCCGGAAAATAATGAAAGCGAAGGAAGCCGATTCCTCGAGGAAGCCGAAATGAAACAGGAACACCTGCTGGTGGTGGATGACGACGCCGAGTTGCGCAATCTGCTGAGCGATTACCTCGGCCAGGCGGGCTATCGCGTCACCGCCGTCGCCGACGGGCGCCAGATGCAGCGGGTCATGGAAGCCGCCCGCTTCGACCTGGTCATCCTGGACATCATGCTGCCCGGCGAGGACGGGCTTTCGCTGTGCCGCAAACTGCGCGCCGGCAGCCGCATTCCCATCCTCATGCTCACCGCCCGGGGCGACGAGGTGGACCGCATCGTCGGCCTGGAAATGGGCGCCGACGACTACCTCTCCAAGCCCTTCAACCCGCGCGAGCTGCTGGCCCGGGTGAAGAGCATCCTGCGCCGCGCCGGCAGCCTGCCGGAAAATCTGGCCGACGAGGACGTGCGCCGCTTCCGTTTCGCCGACTGGACCCTGGACACCCAGACCCGCCAGCTCAGCTCGCCCGCCGGCGTGGTGGTGGATCTGTCCGGCGCCGAATACAAGATCCTGCGCGTGCTGCTGGAGCACCCCAACCGGGTGCTTTCCCGCGACCAGATACTGGAATTCACCCAGGGCCGCGAGGCCAACGCCTTCGACCGGGCCATCGACGTGCAGATCGGCCGCCTGCGCCGCAAGCTGGACGACGACCCGCGCGAGCCGCGCCTGATCAAGACCGTGCGCAACGAGGGCTACGTGCTGTCGGTGCCGGTGGAACGGCAATGAAGCGCTGGGATTCCATCTACCTGCGCGTGGCCGGCGTGCTGCTCTTCGGCCTGCTCTCCGCCCAGTGGATCGCCGAGCGGCTGTATCAGGAGGAACGGGAACGGGTGCTCTCCCACCTCATCGCCGGTCCCCTGGTCACCCGCCTGGGCACCGTCGCCGACAAGCTGGACAAGACGCCGCCGGCGGAGCGCCCGGAACTGCTGCGCGTGCTGACCTCGCCGCGCATCACCTTCACCCTCGTGGGCGCGCCGGTGGCGGGCACCAGCGACGGCGCCCTGGGCAAGTTGCAGACCCATCTGCGGGAAAGCCTGGGCGCCCGGCGCCGCGTCTCGGTGGCGGGCGGCCCGGACGAAACCGTCGCCGGCATTCCCATCTCCACCCGCATCACCTTCGTGCTGAGCGACGGCCAGGTGGTCCGGGCCACCCACCACTACCCGGAGGACGAAGGCATCACCCCCAGCCGCCACCTGCCCCTGCTCACCGGCTACTTCATCGCCATCGCCTTCCTCGCCCTGCTCGCCATGCGCTTGGCCGTGCAGCCCCTGCGCCGGCTGGCGAAAGCGGCGGACACCCTGGGCCGCGACCTGGGCGGCGCCCCCCTGCCGGAAACCGGCCCGCGCGAGGTGCGCCAGGCCGCCCACGCCTTCAACACCATGCAAAGCCGGCTGGCGAGCTACCTGGAAGACCGCCTGCGCATCCTCGCCGCCGTCTCCCACGATCTGAAAACCCCCATCACCCGCTTGAAACTGCGCGCGGAAATGCTGCCCGACGCCGAGCAGCGGGAGAAATTCCTGCGCGATCTGGAGGACATGGAGCACATGATCGGCGCCTCGCTGGACTTCCTGCGCGGCGAATCGCGCAAGGAAACCAGCGTCCAGTTGGACGTCGACGCCCTGCTCTCCACCCTGCGCGACGACATGGCGGCCCTGGGCGAGCACGTCGAAATCCGGGGCGAAGCCCAGCAGCCCCTGCGCGCCCGTCCCCAGGCCCTCAAGCGCTGCCTCGCCAACCTCTTGGAAAACGCGGTGCGCTACGGCGGCGACGCCCGCGTCACGGTGGCGGACGGCCCCCACGAACTGACGCTGTATATCGACGACGACGGCCCCGGCATCCCCGAGGAAAAGCTGGAACAGATGTTCGAACCGTTCCGGCGCGGCGAGGACTCGCGCAACCGCGCCACCGGCGGCGTCGGCCTGGGCCTCGCCATCGCCCGCAACCTGGCGCGGGCGCACGGGGGCGAGGTCACCCTGGCGAACCGGGTGGAGGGCGGATTGCGGGTGACGGTGAGCCTGCCCAGAGGGGATTGAAGCTAAGCGCGCAAACGCATGGACAGCGTCCTCCTTGGGCCAAGCCGTCGATGACGATGCCCAAGAATGTCCAAGCCGTGGCCTTATCGATCCAATGGACTGACCACGCCGCGCCCACCTTTATTCAGGACATGGGTGTGGATCATGTTGGTGGCAACATCCGAACGGCCCAGCGGTTCCCGCACGGTGCGGATGTCGTAGCCGCCCTCCGGGAGATGGGTGGCGAATGCGTGACGCAGGGTATGGGGCGTGACCGGCACAGAGATTGCGCCAGGGACTGGGGCAACATCGTCACCCGGTCCTTGCCGCCCTTGCCATCGCGAACCGTGATCTGATCCATGGCGAAATCCACGTCCTTGACTCGAAGGCGCGGGCACTCCATCAGCCGCATCCCAGTGCCGTACAGTAGGCGCAGCATCAAACCCACCGTGCCGGGTGGCAGGGTATCCAAAACGCATTTCGTTTCCTCTCGGGTCAATACGGTCGGCAAACGGGCGGGCTTCTTTGCCCGCGTCACCTCCTCCAGCCAAGGCAGGGGAGCGGCCAACACCTCCCGGTAGAGAAACAGGATCGCCGACTAAGCCAGATTCTGGGTCGAGGCAGCCACATACCGCTGCACCGCCAAGCTCGTCAGAAAGGCTTCGACTTCGGCCTTACCCATATCCTTTGGATGACGCTTGCCATGAAAAAGGATGTACCGTTTAATCCAGTGCACATAAGAAATTTCGGTACGTTTCGCGTACCCGAGACGGCGAACCCGGTCACGCACCTGGTCCAATAATTTTGCTGGAGGCTCAGAACGCAATGGCGGTGGATAATCTGGCATGTCGCACCCATCCCTTTGATTTGTTTTATGAATCAAGCACCCAAGTGGTCCAGTATGTACACCATTTGGTGTGCACATCACGTTAGATGCTCATGCCAAACCCCTCGCCCATGCATGCCGACGGATCGTCTTGTCCCGAAGGCACTCGCCGTGTACCGCGCCCGTTCAAAACATGCTGCGAGGCTTTTGCGTCGCGTACCCTAGCCTGTTACCACGACATTCGCTATGAGTGGTGGCCTAATTACAAAGGTTGGTTCATCGTCATTGCCCCATCTGCGGGCGGGGGAGGCATTTCCATTTCATATTGCCCGCATTGCGGTGCCTCACTCGCAAAGAACACAAAGCACAAGGTAGGTGCCGTGTGAGCGCATCTAACATGGCGTATATGGACTCCCCCCAAAAGCAAGAGAGCTGATCGATTGTTTTAGCCTGGAGGAAGCGCATGCAGTCGTATATCCGGCATCGTGAGTGGGTACTGGATGACCCGTGCCGACATGGAATCTGCCCACGGTGTGCCAAT
>JBGAFI010000009.1:0-168778 GCA_044227325.1 Thiobacillaceae bacterium
AACAGTTGATTGAACAGAATCTTGTATATCAGTGCTACACGGATTCTTGATATCACCGGCCGGGCGGGTGCCCGTCACACCCGTTCAGGCGTACCATCCCGTCAAAATTTCGTCACTACCGTATCAGGGAGGTACGCATGAGTGAAGCGTCGCGTAAAGCGCGGGAGCGCCGTTTTTGGGATAACTACGTGAAACTCTTGCATAAACAAGGCATTATGCCCCCAGCGGACCGGTGGCATGTGCTTCGTGCCGAGGGGTTCATACGGGCGTTTCCAGGCCAGAAACTGGCCGATCTGTCACCGGACGAGGTATCCACCTACCTGCAAAGGGTGGGGCGAGAGGGGAATCTGGAGGGTTGGCAGTACCGGCAGGTGGTAGTTGCTATACGGATTCTGTTTAGCACTGTTAAACCAGAATGGCTTGATACCTTTGACTGGGAGTATTGGTTAGGCTCGGCCACGGCGCTTGAGCCTGGCCATCCCACCATTGCCCGTCAGCCGGATGCGTCCTTGACGCCCGAGTCGGTCGAAGCGTCCTTGTTGGACCGCATGGGGGAGGGGGGATGCGCCGAGGTTGTGCATCTTCACCGGCAGGACTTTATGTTGCTGTCACGGGTGATCCGGACCCGGGGCATGTCCATCCGCACCGAAAGAACCTATTTGCATTGGTTGTGCCGTCTGGTGGCGTTTCATGGCGGGAGAGCGCCTGGAAGCCTGGGGGCGGCGGAGGTGGTGAGTTTTTTGCAGCATCTGGCGGTGGTGCGCAACGTGGCGGCCAGCACCCAGAACCAGGCCTTGAACGCCCTGGTGTTCTTTTATGACAAGGCCCTGGAGCAGCCCCTGGGTGAATTGGGATCCATGGTGCGGGCCAAGCGGCCCAAGCGCTTGCCGGTGGTCCTGTCTATTGCCGAGGTGAAGCGATTGCTGGGGGTGATGGAGGGGGTGCACGGGCTGATTGCCGCTTTGCTGTACGGCACGGGCATGCGCTTGTTGGAGTGTTTGCGCTTGCGGGTGCAGGACGTGGAGTTTGACCGCAACCTGATTTTGGTGCGCCGGGGCAAAGGCGAAAAGGATCGGGTGGTGCCTTTGCCGGCGGCGGTGGTACCCGGGTTGAGGACTCACCTGGTGGGCGTGCGGCGGCTGCACGAGGCGGATTTGGCCGAGGGCCGGGGCGAGGCGGTGTTGCCGGATGCCCTGGCCCGCAAGTATCCGGCGGCCGGGCGGGAATGGGGCTGGCAGTTCGTGTTCCCCAGCGGGCGCTTGTCGGTTGACCCCCGTTCCGGCCAAACCCGGCGCCATCATTTGCATGAAGACAGCGTGCAGAAGGCCATTCGCGCCAGCGTGATCCGGGCGGGCGTGGAGCGCAAGGCCAGTTGCCATAGCCTGCGCCACAGTTTCGCCACCCATTTGCTGGAGCGCGGACACGATATCCGCACGGTGCAGGAATTGCTGGGCCACGCGGATGTGTCCACCACCATGATCTACACCCATGTGTTGAACCGGGGCGGCGTGGGGGCGTTGAGCCCACTGGATGCGCTGGGTTGAAGGGTGTCCTGCCCGGGTTGGGATTCCCCAGATGGTTCGACCCGCATCAATCGCGCATTTCGCGCCGGTAGAAATAAGCCGCGCCGCCTGATCGCGGCGTCGTCTTACCCTAACAGCGCCTTCGCCCCCTGGTAGAACGCGAAGCTCAGCACCCACGCCATTCCCAGCGACCACCCCAGCGACACGAACATATACCGGCTGCCGCCGGCTTCCTGGCGCATCGTGGCGAGGGCGGAGAGGCAGGGGGTGTAGATCAGGGTGAACAGCATGAAGCTGTAGGCCTGCATCCAGTCCAGGCGCTGGGCGAGCAGGCCGGAAAGCTGGTCGCCGCCGGCGCCGTAGATGACGGCGAGGGCGCCGATCACGACTTCCTTGGCGACGAAGCCGAACAGGAGGGCGATGGAGAGCAACTGGTCGATACCCAAGGGGGTGAAGATGGGTTCGACCCAGCCGGCCATCCGGCCCGCCAGGGTTTCCGGGCTGGCGGGGACGGCGCCCAGGGGGAAGTGGGTGAGGAACCAGACCAGGGCGACGCCCAGGATGATGAAGCCGCCGGCCTGGCGCAGGAAGTGGCCGGATTCCCGGAAGGATTGCCGGGTCAGGGCGGCGAGGGTGGGCAGCCGGTAGGGAGGCAGTTCCATGAGCAGGGGGTCGGCGCCGCTGCGCGCCTTGCCGCGCCAGACCCAGGCGGTGAAGAAGGCCAGGGCGAAGCTCATCACATACAGGCTGAACAGCACCCAGGGCGCGGCGCGCGGGCTGAACACGGCGCTGGTGAAGAACAGGAACACCTGGAGCCGGGCCGAGCACAGGGAGAAGGGGATCATCATCATGGCGACGATGCGCTGGGCGCGGCTGCGCATGACCCGGGTGCCCATCATGGCGGGCACGTTGCAGCCGAAGCCCATCAGTTGCATGACGAAGGCGCGGCCGTCCAGGCCCAGGCGGGCCATGAGGGCGTCCATGAGGAAGGCGGCGCGGGCCAGATAGCCGCTGTCCTCCACCAAGGCCATGGCGAGGAAGAAGACGACGATGATGGGCAGGAAGGACATGACCGTGCCGACGCCGTCGTACAGCCCTTCCAGCAGAAAGCTGGAGGCCCACGCCGGCAGGCCGGCGAGCATGGGCGCGAGCCAGCGCGTCTTGGTCTCGTCCAGCAACCAGGCGAGGCCGTCCTGCAAAGGGGCGCCGATGCCGTACACCACTTGGAATACCAGCAGCATGAGCAGCAGAAACAGGGGGATGCCCAGCCAGGGATGCAGCAATACCCGGTCGATGCGGTCGGTGCGGGTGGGGGAGAGGCAGACCGGGATGTGCAGATTGTTGGCGAGCAGTTCGTCCAGGGTGTGCTCGATGACATCGTCTTCCGACAGCGCGCCGGCGCTGGCCTGGATGGGCTGGGGATGCTGGCGCAGCCAATCGGTCAGCGCCTGTTTCAGCTCCGGCACGCCCTGGCCGTGTTTCGCGCTGATCAGGCGCACCGGCATGCCGAGCTGGGCTTCCAGTTGTTCGGTGCGCACCTTGATGCCGCGCTGGCGCGCCTCGTCCGCCATGTTCAGGGCCAGCAGCATGGGCAGGCCGAGGGATTTCATTTGCAGCACCAGGGCGAGCTGGCGCTCTATCTGGGTGGTGTTGAGCACGACCAGGATGCCGTTCAGGGGCTGGGTTTCCACGAAATGGCGCGCGACCCGTTCGTCTTCCGAAAAACCGTGCAGGTTGTGCAGGCCGGGCAGATCCACGAGTTCCACCATGCTGTCGCCCAGAAGCAGCTTGGCGGACAACAGCTCGACGGTGAGGCCGGGCCAGTTGCCGACGCGGGCGCCGGCGCCGGTGAGGCGGTTGAAGAGGGTGGATTTACCGGTGTTCGGCATGCCCACCAGGGCGATGCGTTTGCTCATGGTATTTTACGGAAACGAGAAATGGGAAAAGGGAAACGCGACGATGGCGGGGAGGTTTCCCTGTTCCCATTGCTCGTTTCCCATAGTGAATTCATGCGCATTCCGCTTCCGGGCAGGGTTGCATCTGGATCATGGCGGCGTCGGCGCGGCGGATGATCAGATCGGTCTGGCCGGCGCGCACCTGGATTGGCCCCCGGAACGGCGAATGGCGGATGACCTTGATGCGGCGGCCGGGCAGCAAGCCCATGGCGCGCATGCGGGCGGTCAATTCCTCCGTCGCGGCGATGCTCAGGATGGTGCCGCAGCGGCCGGCGGGGAGGGAGTTGAGTGGGCAGGGGAGTGGGTTCATGGCGGCTTCAGGTGGCCTGGATGCGGGAAAGGGCCTGCTCCATGCCATTGTTCATGGAAAGGACGCGGGCTCGTTCGGTTGCGGTGAAGGGTTCGATGGCGGCGAGCTGCTCCTCCAGCACGTCCGGGCCGGCCTCGGAGGCGTCCCGCTTGCCGGCCATGTTTTGCGCCAAGCGTTGGGTTAGGCGCGCGCGCAGGATGTCCGGATCGGCTTCGGCGGCGGCGATGAACCAGGGCAGGGCGAGTTCCGTTGCCAGGGCCGCGAAGGGCTCGCGCCAGTCGCGCCGGATGAAGGTGGCGTCGACGATGACGGTGAAGCCCGCTTGCAGCAGCCCGCGCGCCAGTTCCAATAGCCGCTCCAGGGTGCGCTGCCCCGCTTCCGGCGTGTAGATGCCGCCGGGAATGTCGGCGCTGCTTTCCAGGGCGGAGAGGCCGAACAGGCGTTTGCGCTCCACATCGGAGCGCAGGCGAACCGCGCCCAGCTTTTCCAGCAGCGTTTGCGAATACCAGGTCTTGCCCGAGCCGGAGACGCCATGCATCAGGACCAGTGCTGGCCCGCGCTTGTGGGCCAGACGGTCGGCCAGCGCCAGATAGCCGTGGCATTCGGAGAAATCGCCGTCATGCTGGCTGGCCAGGATCGCCGAAACCTTGGCCCGCACCATGGCCCGGTACACCTGGTAGTAGGGCAGGGCGGCGAGGCCGGCGTAATCGCCGGTGTGTTCCAGGTAGCGGTTCAGGCAACGCCAGGCCAGATCGTCCCGGCCCCGGTGGCGCAGGTCCATGGTCAGGAAGGCGATCTCGTTGATCACGTCGATGAAGCGCAGATCCGGGTTGAATTCGATGGCGTCGAAGATCAAGGGGTTCGTCGGCGCATTCGTGAGGGCTTTCTCGATTCCGGTCTCGGCGTTCTTCTCGCGCGAGTCCGGCAATTCGCCCAAGCTGTCGATCCCCCCCTTTGGAAAAGGGGGGTTAGGGGGGATTTCACCTGGCTTGGCAAGCGCGCCACCGACGAATCCCCCCCCGCCCCCCTTTTCCAAAGGGGGGAGTGAGTCGGGTAGCCGGGCGATGTTGTCCGGGTACTGGTTGCCGTGGCATTCGCGCGCGAAGCTGACGGTCTGGTGCGCGGTGAAATGATCGATCCCCCCCTTTGGAAACGGGGGGCTAGGGGGGATTTCATCCGGCTCGGTAAGCGTGGTACCGACGAATCCCCCCCCGCCCCCCTTTTCCAAAGGGGGGCGTGTGTCGGGTAGCCGGGCGATGTTGTCCGGGTATTGGTCGCCGTGGCATTCGCGCGCGAAGCCGCCGGTCTGGTGCGCGGCGAAATGATTGATCCCCCCCTTTGGAAAAGGGGGGCTAGGGGGGATTTCACCCGGCTCGGTACGCGTGGCACCGACGAATCCCCCCCCGCCCCCCTTTTCCAAAGGGGGGAGTGTGTCGGGTATCCAAGCGATGTTGCCCAGGTGCAGGTCGCCGTGGCATTCGCGCACGAAGCCGCCGGCCTTGCGCGCGGCGAAATGGGGCCGCAGGCGCTCGCCCTCGGCCAGACTCCAGGCTTCGAGACGGTCGAGGCGCTGGACGGGGTTCTCCCTCCCCCCCGGGGGGAGGGCCGGGGAGAGGGTGCGCGCATCGCCGGAGGGCTCGCGCGCCGTCCCCTGCCCCTCGGCCCCGCCCGCGGGCGGAGAGGGGAGGATGGCGCGCAGGAGGGCGAAATTGGCCGCGACGGGGGCCATGACCTTGTCCGGCGCGCCGAACGCGCCGTCTGCCGGCGCCGGGGCGATTTCCTCGTGGAAGCGCGCGACCCGGTCGGCGATGGCATCGATCTGTTCCGGCGTGACTTCGGCTTCCCTGTCCAGCGTGGCGTCGGCGGGGAAGGCGCGCATCCTCACCGCCCATTCCAGCGCCGGGCCGTCGCCGCCCATGCGCGGGACTTCCGGCGTGCCGGTGACGGGCACCACTTCCAGGTAGGTGTCCGGCGCGAGCCGCCGGTTCAAGCGGATTTCGGCGTCGCAGCAGGCGTGCCGCTTGTCCAGGGTGGAGAAGTCGAGGAAGCCCAGGTCCAGGGGTTTCTTCAGCTTGTAGGCGTAGTCGCCGGCCAGGATCACCCAGGAAATATGGGTCTCGATCAGCCGGGGCGCGGGCGCCGGATGAGGGTAGGCCTGGGATTTCAGCAATCCGGCGATCAAGTCGTTCATGCCCGGAACGCTACCACGTGGTCGATGCCCAGGCGTATGCCGATCTTTTCGCCGATGGCGTGGTTGTGGTGGGAATCCACCTGGGCCTGCACCCGGCCGCCGTTGGGCAGCTTGAGGGTGTAGAGGAACTCCGCGCCCCGGAACGCCTTGCGCTCCACTTCGGCCATGAGCAGGCTGGCATCGTCGTGGATGATGTCGTCCGGGCGGATCAGCACTTCCACCCGGCAGCCTTTCTCGCATTTGGAGCAGCCGCCGTCCTCGTCGCAGTCGGTGGGAATGTGGCCTTCCAGCACGCCCAGTTCGATTTCCACCTGGCGGCTGTTGAGCACTTCGCCGGGCAGCAAGGCGCCCTGGCCGATGAAGTTGGCGACGAAGCGGTTGATGGGGCGGTGATACAGGTTGTAGGGCGTGTCCCATTGCTGGATCAGACCCTTGTGCATGACGCCGATCGCGTCCGCCATGGCGAAGGCCTCGTGCTGGTCGTGGGTGACCAGCAGCGCGGTGATGGCCTCGTGCTTGATGATGTCGCGCACTTCCAGGGAGAGCTTTTCCCGCAATTCCACGTCCAGATTGGAGAACGGTTCGTCCAGCAGCAGCAGGCGCGGGCGCGGCGCCAGGGCGCGGGCCAGGGCGACGCGCTGCTGCTGGCCGCCGGAAAGCTGGTGCGGATAGGCCTCGGCCTCCTGGGCCAGGCCCACCAGCGCCAGCATGTCGGCGACGCGCGGCGCGCGGTCGGCGCCGCGCAGGGCGGACAGGCCGAAGGCGATGTTCTGTTCCACAGTGAGGTGGGGAAACAGGGCGTAATCCTGGAACACCAGGCCCACGCGGCGCTGTTCCGGCGCCAGGCTGAAGCCGGCGCGGCTGACGATCTCGCCGCCGACGCGGATTTCTCCGGCGGACAGCTTCTCGAAGCCGGCGACGAGGCGCAGGGCGGTGGTCTTGCCGCAGCCGGAAGGGCCTAGCAGGCAGCCGATCTGACCGGGAGAAAGTTTGAAGGAGACATCCTCCAGCACGGGTTTCGCGCCGTAGGACTGGGCGACGTGGTCAAGTGCGAGCATCGCTGTTCTTTACCAAGAGGAAGACGGGCAACAGGCCCACCAGGCAGATGGCGACGGCGGGCAGGGCGGCCCGCTCCCATTCGCCCTCGGAGGTCATTTCGAACACCCGGGTGGCCAGGGTGTCCCAGCCGAACGGCCGGGTCATGAGGGTGATGGGCAGTTCCTTCATGATGTCCACGAAGGCGAGGGCGGCGGCGGCCAGCAGCGGGCCGCGCAGCATGGGCAGATGGACTTGCGCCAGCCGCCGCAGCCCGGTGCTGCCGAGCACCTGGGCCGCCTCGTCCATGGCGCGCGTGATGCGGGCGAGGCCGGTCTCCACCGGGCCGAAGCCCACCGCGAGAAAGCGGGCGCAGTAGGCCAGCAGCATGACCGCGAGGGTGCCGCCGAAAATCTGGCCGCTCAGTTGGGCATCCTCCGCGCCGGTCCACTCGCGCCAGGTATCGATGAGCAGGTTGTCGAGGCCGGCGACGGGTATGTAGAAGCCCACCGCCAGCACCGCGCCGGGCAGGGCGTAGCCGATGGTGGCCAGGCGCGCGGCGAACCGCAGGGGCGGCGTCGGCCGCAGACGCTGGGCGTAGCCAAGGGCCAGGGCCAGGCCGATGACCAGCGCGGCACCGAAGCCGGCGAGCAGCAGGGAATGCCAGGCGAAATCCAGGTAGCGCATATCCAGGTCGCGGGACATCACGCCCCGGGTCCAGACCAGCAGTTGGGCCATGGGCACCGCGAAGGCGAGCAGGAACACCGCGCCGGCGCAGGCCGTGGCGATCCAGGCGTCGGCGCCGCTCAGACGGATGCGGCGGGCGCCGCCGCCGCCGCGGGCGGAGGTGGCGAAGCTGCGGCTGGAACGGGAGTACTGCTCCATCAGCACCAGCGCCAGCACGAAGAAGACCAGGATGGTGGCGAGCTGGCTGGCCGCCGGCAGGGAGAACATGGAGAACCAGGCCTTGTAGATGGCGGTGGTGAAGGTGTTGTAGTTGAACACCGCGACGGTGCCGAAATCCGCGAGGGTTTCCATCAGGGCCAGGGTGAGGCCGGCGACGATGCCGGGCCGGGCCATGGGCAGGGCGACCTTGAAGAAGGCGCGCCGGCGGCTCAGTCCCAGGGACTGGGCCGCTTCCAGCAGGCGCCGGCCCTGGCCCTGGAAGGCGGCGCGGGCGGTGAGGTAGACGTAGGGATACAGGGCCAGCACCATGACCAGGATGACGCCGCCCCGGGAGCGGATCGGCGGCAAATGCACGATGCCCCAGGACTCGCGCAAGTAGGTGGGCAGGGCGCCGGTGAAATCCAGCAAGCCGATCCAGACGAAGGCGGTGACGTAGGCGGGCAGAGCCAGGGGCAGCAGCAGCGCCCAGGAAAAGAACTTGCGGCCGGGGAATTCGCAAGCCGCCGTGAGCCAGGCCAGACCGGTGCCCAGCGCGGTGACGCCGAGCGCCACGCCCAGCGCCAGCCAAACCGTGTTGACCAGCAACTCGGGCAGCACGAACTGCCAGAGGTGGTCCCAGACGGTCTGATCCGGATGCAGCATGGCCGAAGCCACCACCGCGACCGGGATCAGCACGAGCAGGGCGAGCCCCAGCGCGACGGCCCACGGGCCCAGGCCCCCGGGCCGCGCGGGAAAAACGGAAAAGGCGCCGGTGGCCGGCGCCCTCTCATCGACGTTCATGGGACAGGCGGTTCAGTGGAGGTCGGGGTCCGCATTTTAAGGCGCGGACCCTATCGCCAACGGGGCTTATTTGTAACCCACCCGGTCCATCAGCATGACCGCGCTGGCTTGCAGGGCGCCGGCCTGGGCGACGTTGATGAGGTTGGGTTTGAATTTGCCCCAGGCGGCGACGATGGGGTCGGGTTTGACCTTGGGATTGACCGGATATTCCAGGTTCTGGTCGGCATACAGGTTCTGCGCCTTCTCGGAGGACAGCCACTCCAACAGGCGCACGGCGGCGGCCTCGTGTTTCGCGTGGCGCGTCACCCCGGCGCCGGAAATGTTGACGTGCACGCCGGCGGCCGCGTTCTTAAGGTTCTGGTTCGGCCAGAAGATGGCCAGCGGCAGGTTGGGCTTCTTGTCCAGCAGGCGGCCGAAGTAATAGGTGTTCACCACGGTCGCGTCGCACAGGCCGGCGGCCACCGCCTCCATGGCCTTGACGTCGTCCGGATAGGGGTCGGTGGCCAGGTTCGCGACCCAGCCGCGCACGACCCGTTCCGTCGCGGCTTCGCCGTGCTCGTAGATCATCATGCCCACCAGGGACTGGTTGTAGACCTTCTTGGAAGTGCGCAGGCAGAGGCGGCCCTTCCAGTTCCGGCTGGCCAGATCCTCGTATGTGGACAGTTCGTCCTTCATGACCCGGTTGGTGTTGTAGACGATGGTGCGCGCCCGCACCGAGAGGCCGAACCATTCGTTGCCGGGATCGCGCAGGTGCGCGGGAATGTTGTCGGTGAGCACGCCGGAATTCACCGGCCGCAGCAGGCCTTCCCGCGAGGCCTGCCAGAGATTGCCCGCATCCACGGTGAGGAAGATGTCCGCCGGCGTGTTGCGGCCTTCCGCCTTCAGGCGCGCCATCAAAGGCCCTTCCTTGTCGGTGACGAACTTGACCTGCACGCCGGTTTCCCGGGTGTAGGCGTCGAACAGGGGCTTGATGAGCTGTTCGTTGCGGGCGGAATAGACCACCACCTCCTCCGCCCGGACGTTTTGTCCGGCCAGCACGAACAGGGCGGCGATCAAGGGCAACTTCCAGAATTTCATGACATCTCCATGCGGGTAACCAATATTCGGTAGGGGCTTAGTTTCTCACGAATGAGAATGGTTACCAACAACAAATTGGAGAGGTGGCCTTGAAATTAACCGGGGCCAGGCGGACACCCCGGGATCAGCGGGTCTCGCCGAATCTCAGAATCGTGCGCAGCTTGCCTTCGAACAAGGCTTCGTAACCCACGTTTGCGCCGTCCTGTTTGAGATCGAAGCCGGGCTGGGGGGCGGGGGTGATGTCGATGAAGTGGAGCTTGCCGGTTTCCAGGGTGACGTTCAGGGAAACCCGCATCGGATAGTAGCCATCGAGAAAGCGGCGCATGAATGGGCCGTTGCTCAGGCTGTAGATGCCGTCGCCGTCGGCATGCAAGGCGCGCGATTCGGCGCCGATGCAGATCAGCGCGTCGTGTCCGATCTGCTCCATCTGCACCGTGTTTTCGTGAACCCAGGCCTTGCCGATGTTTTCGCTGCGGACGATGGCGAGGTTGCGGATGCGGTCCTGGCCGTAGACGATCTGCATGCTGGGAACCGAATCGAGGTATTGATGGCACTGTTCCAGCCGCACCCATCCCGAAACCAGGCTGTCGTCGCTGAGAAAAAGCCGGTTTTGATGATGGTGCACCGGTTTGTTCGGTTCCCGGGTCAGGAAATGCAGGTCGCCGTCGTTGACCTCGGAAACGCTTTTGAAGAACAAATCGTCGTCGCTGGGGGATGCCCAGGCGAGCAGGGGCAGAAAGGCCGCGAGAAGGAGCGGTCTACTCGCCGAACAGGACACGGCGCGCGCCGTTGAAACGCGTGGCCCAGTACTTCTGGTCCATCCTGGATATGGAAACTTCCTTGTGGCGGGTGCTGCTGGCGTGGACGAATTCGCCATCGCCCAGGTAGATGCCGACGTGGGAGTTCGGTTGTTTGAGGGTGTTGAAGAACACCAGATCCCCCGGCTTCAACTCGGTTTCGGCGACCGCTTCGCCCTCCTTGCTCATCTCCTCGGCGTTATGGGGCAGGGAGATGCCCGCCGATTCCTTGTACACGTGTTTGACGAAGCCGCTGCAATCCAGTCCCTTCTCGGGATTGGTGCCGCCGAATTTGTAGGGCGTGCCCAGCAGGCTCAAGGCCTTGAGCAAGGGTTGCGCTTTCGCTTTCAAGCCCTCCGCGAGACCGGGTTTGGCGGGCTTGGCGACGGTGCCATCGGTTTCTTCGGCGGGAGCGGGGACAGCGACCGCGAGGGCGGTCAGCAGAACGACGGTGAGCGGCAATAGACGCGGCAGGAAGCGCATTAGGCGGCTGTCGGGAAATTTGACACAAAAAGTGCGGCGATTAAGCCATCAAACCGAAGGGCTTGTCTACTATGGTAAGGTGTTTGTTAACAAGAAACATGAAGGAGATGTGCCATGTCTATTGAAAACAAAGAAGAAGCTACAGAAAAAGCGCGTGCCAACGCCGGCGATGTCGAGCAATTGCGGGAACAGGTCCGGACCCTGGTCATGAAAGCTCTGGTCGATCATCAGGCCGACCCCGCGGCGATGCGGGACATCATGCGCGACACCCTCGCCGGGGTCGGCGACGGCCTGTTCGAGCGGGGTAACCAGGCCAGCGCGGCGCTGCGGGAAGCGGTGCGCGGCATGGACGAGGCGGTCGGACGTTCCGTCTATGCGGTGCAGATGGCTTTCGAGGAAGCCTGGGGCATGGGCCATCGTTTCGCGGAGACCGACGTGAAGGAGACCGTGGACGCGGTCAAGGGACTGGAAGACGACCTGCTCTCCACCATCAAGGAAGCCAGCGACAAGACCCAGGGCTGGCTCAAGGGCGAATTCGCCGACTTGGGCCTGCATCTGGCCCGCACCGGCACCGACACGGGCGCGCAGGTGCGCGCGGTCATGGAGAGACTGAACAGCCGGATGGGCGGCGTCGCCCTCGGCGCCGCGTCGGAAACCCTGGCCACCGCCCACGAGGCAAGCGGACGTCTGACCGCCCTGGCTTCCGGCATCCTGCGCGGCCTGGCGGACAGCCTCGACGCCAAGCGCAAATAAGTCCGAGCGATGCTGCGCGAAACCCTGTCGATGGTGCGGGATCTGCCGCGCCTGCATGAGATTTCCTCGGTCCTGATCCGCTATGGCTGGGGGGATGTGGTCCGCATCCTGGGTATTTCCCATCTGCTGGAACGGGCCGGCCGTCTGCTGCACTGGCAGACCTCCAACGAGGTCGCCCAACTCGATCTACCCATCCGCATCCGCCTGGCCCTGACCGAACTGGGACCCACCTTCGTCAAGCTGGGCCAGATCCTCGCGACCCGGGTGGACGTATTCCCGCCTTCCTGGATCATGGAGTTCGAGAAGCTGCACAGCCACGTGCCGCCGGTGCCCTTCGAGCAGTTGCGGGCGAACCTGGAACTGGTCTGGGGCGGGCCGGTGGAGAAGGTGTTCGCGGAATTCCAGGTGGAGCCCTTCGCCGCGGCCTCCATCGCCCAGGTGCACCGGGCCAAGCTGCCGGATGGCACGCCGGTGGTGGTGAAGGTGCGGCGCCCGGACATCCTGCCCAAGATCGAGGCGGACCTGCGCATCCTGAGCCATCTGGCCCGCATCATGGAATTGCAGATGCCCGACGTGCGCCGCTACCGGCCGGTGCAGATCGTCGGGCAATTGAAGCGCTCCCTGCTGCGCGAGTTCGACCTGGTCAAGGAGGCGCGCAACCTGGAGTCCTTCGCGGACCGCTTCAACGACGACGATACCGTCCATATTCCCCGCGTCTACTGGGAATACTGCGCGGAGAGCGTGAACGTGCAGGAGGAACTGGTGGGCATTCCCGGCACCAACGTCGCCCGCGCCCGCGAGGAGGGCTACGACCTGGGCCTCTTGGCCGCGCGCGGCGCGGACGCGGTGTTGAAGATGATCCTGATCGACGGCTATTTCCACGCCGATCCCCACCCGGGCAACGTGGTGTACATGCCGGGCAACCGCCTCGGCCTGCTGGATTTCGGCATGGTCGGGCGCATCACCGACACGCGCCGGGAGCAGCTCATCGATTTCTTGGAGGCCCTCATCCGCAAGGACGAGAACGGCATGCTGAACGTGCTGACGCTGTGGGCCGGCGACGCGGATGTCGACGAGGAGCATCTCGGCTACGACCTGTCGGAGATGGTGTTCGGCTACGACAACCTAACCCTCAAGGACATCCGCATCGGCGCCCTGCTGAGCGAAATCACCGGAGTCATGCGCGACAACCACCTGTCCCTGCCGCCGGATCTCACCCTGCTGTTCAAGGCCATCATCACGCTGGAGGGGCTGGGGCACCAGCTGGATCCGGATTTCCACATGGTGGACCACCTCACCCCCTTCGTGCACAAGGTCATGGAGGCCCGTTATTCGCCCCAGGCTCTCGCCAAGCGCGCCCGCAAGGGTATGAAGGAGATGGCGGAGATCGTCATCGGCCTGCCGCGCGACGTGGCGCGCCTGTTCCGCATGGCGCGCCGGGGCCGGCTGCGCGTGGATCTGGACCTGAAGCGGCTGGACCATTTCGGCCTGCAACTCAACCAGGCCTCGAACCGGCTCACCATGGGCGTGCTCACCGCCTCCCTGGTGGTGGGCTCCAGCATCATCATGACGGTCAAGGGCGGGCCGGAACTGTTCGGCCTGCCCTTGTTCGGCCTGCTGGGCTTCGTCGTCGCCTTCTTCAACAGCGTCTGGATTCTCTACGCCATCTGGCGCTCCGGGCGGGATTGAGGGACGCGCCCCGCCGCCGCGCTGTTTCGCGGCCTGAAGTTTCCGGTCCACCGGTCGATATTTGGTTACAATTTTTTCCTTCGAGGGGTGACCAATGAAACGTTCCATCTGGCTGGTCGGGCTGTGGCTGGCCATTTCCACCGCTTTTCCCACTTTCTCCGCCCTGGCGGCGGATGCGCCCGCCGTGAGCGACGCGGAGAAGGAAAAGATTCGCCTCATCGTCAAGGAGGTCTTGCGCGAATACGCGGCCAGCCTGAACGACAAGCAGGGCCACGGCGGCGCCAAGGACATCGTCGGCGACATCGTCCGCAGCAACCAGAAGTTCATGCGCGCCAACGGGCCGGCGCATTTCAAACCGTTCCTGGACAGCCAGCATCCCCGCGCGACGGTGATCACCTGCTCCGATTCCCGGGTGCATACCCAGGCCATGGACGACAACCCGGACGGCGATCTGTTCATGATCCGCAACATCGGCAACCAGCTCGCCACCGCGGAAGGCTCGGTGGAATACGGTGTGCACCATCTGCACACGCCGTTGCTGCTGATCGTCGGGCATGTGGGCTGCGGCGCCATCAAGGCGGCTTCGTCCGATTACAGCCAGGAGTCCCCCGCCATCCAGCGCGAACTGGACACCATTCAGATCGCCAAGGGCGACGCCAGCCTGAACAGCGTCAAGCAGAACGTGAACAACCAGGTGCGCCAGGCCATGGGCAAGTTCGAGCAGGAGGTCATCGCCGGCCACCTGACCGTGGTGGGCGCCGTCTACGATTTCAGGAACGAGATGCGGCAAGGTCAGGGCAAGCTCAACATCGTCAACGTCAACGGCGAAACCGACCCGATCCGCATCGGCCAACTGGACTTGATGCAAGGTCATGACGCCGTGCCGGCCAAGGGGAAATCCCGCGCATCTTCCCACAAGGCATCCACGCCCAAGGCGGCGGCCGAGCATTAGGCCGGCGCCGGGGCATCCGCAAAGATCGACTCGCACAAGGAAGGAAACCGAGCATCATGGAACGCATCTACAACTTCAGCGCCGGCCCGGCGGTTTTGCCCCGCGAAGTCCTGGAACAGGCCCGCGACGAACTGGTCAACTGGCAGGGCTGCGGCATGTCCGTCATGGAGATGTCCCACCGCGGCAAGGAATACATGGGCATCCAGGCCCAGGCCGAGGCGGACCTGCGCGAGTTGCTGGGCATTCCCGCCAACTACAAGGTGATGTTCCTGCAGGGCGGCGCCTCCAGCCAGTTCGCCATGGTTCCCATGAACCTGCTGCGCGGCAAGGCGTCCGCCGATTACCTGAACACCGGCGAGTGGTCGAAGAAGGCCATCAAGGAAGCGAAGAAGTTCGGCGCCGTGAACGTGGTGGCCAGTTCCGAGGACCGCAACTTCTCCTACGCCCCGACCCAGGATGCGTGGAAGCTCGACGCCAACGCCGCTTACGTGCACTACACCCCCAACGAGACCATCGGCGGCGTGGAAATCTTCTGGACCCCGGAAACCGGCGACGTGCCCCTGGTGGCGGACATGTCCTCCACCATCCTGTCGCGCCCCATCGACGTGTCCAAGTTCGGTCTCATCTACGCGGGCGCCCAGAAGAACATCGGCCCGGCCGGCGTCACCGTGGTGATCGCGCGGGACGATCTGATCGGCCAGACTGTCGCTGGCACGCCCACCATGTTCGACTACAAGACCCACGCCGATAACGAATCCATGTACAACACGCCGCCCACCTACGGCATCTATATCGCCGGCCTGGTGTTCAAGCTGCTCAAGGCCAAGGGCGGCCTCGCGGCGATGGAACAGACCAACCGAGTGAAAGCCGGCCTGCTTTACGACTACATGGATGCCACCGGCTTCTACAACTCGCCGGTGGCGAAGGAAAACCGCTCCCTCATGAACATCCCCTTCACCCTGAAGGATTCCGCCCTGGACGAGGACTTCCTCAAGGGCGCGAAGGCGCGCGGCCTGGTGCAATTGAAAGGCCACCGTTCCGTGGGTGGCATGCGCGCCTCCATCTATAACGCGATGCCGGTCGAGGGCGTGCAGGCCCTGGTGGATTACATGAAGGAATTCGAGAAGACGCGCGGCTGAGCCGCCTTTCCCGCATCGGCCGGCGCGGCGAGCGCCGGCCTGTCTTTTTTCAGAGAGACGGATACGCCCATGGCCAAGGCCCAGAAAATTCTCACCTTGAACGCGATTTCCAAACGCGGCCTCGCGCGTCTGCCCGAGAACTACACGGTCAGCAACGATCTGGTGAATCCGGACGCGATCCTGGTGCGTTCCCAGGTCATGCACGAGATGCCCGTGCCGGACAGCGTGCTCGCCATCGGCCGCGCCGGCGCCGGCACCAACAACATCCCGGTGAAGGCCATGAGCGAGCGCGGCGTCGTGGTGTTCAACGCGCCCGGCGCGAACGCGAACGCGGTGAAGGAACTGGTCATCGCCGGCATGTTGCTGGGCGCGCGCAACCTGTTCCCCGCCCTCAACTTCGTCAACGGCCTGCGCGGCGACGACGAATCCCTGCACAAGCAGGTGGAGGCGGGCAAGAAGCACTTCGTCGGCCATGAGCTGCCCGGCCGCACCCTGGGCGTGGTCGGCCTGGGCGCCATCGGCTCCATGGTCGCGGACGCCGCGATCCGCCTGGGCATGAACGTCATCGGCTACGACCCGGAAATCACCGTGGACGCCGCCTGGCGACTGCCTTCCCAGGTGCGGAAAGCCGCCTCGGTGGACGAGCTGGTCAAACATGCCGACTTCATCAGCCTGCACACGCCGCTGGTGTCCGCGACCAAGGATCTGATCAACGCCGACCGGGTGAAAATCATGAAGAAGGGGTGCGTGCTGCTCAACTTCGCCCGGGACGGCATCGTCAACGAGGAGGCCGTGCTGGCCGGCCTCAAGGACAACCGCCTGCACGCCTACGTGTGCGATTTCCCCAGCAACCTGCTGCGCCAGCACGAGCGCTTCGTGGCCTTGCCCCATCTCGGCGCCTCCACCGAGGAAGCCGAGGAGAACTGCGCCATCATGGTCGCGGAGCAGGTGGCCGATTACCTGGAGAACGGCCACATCCGGAACGCGGTGAACTTCCCCAATGTGAGCCTGCTTCGGGAATCCGAGTATCGCCTCGCCATCGCCAACGCCAACGTGCCCAACATGCTGGGCCAGATCTCCACCGCCCTGGCCGCCGCCGGCCTCAACATCCACAACATGGTGAACAAGTCCAAGGGCGACCTGGCCTTCACCCTGGTGGACGTGGACAGCGCCGTCCCGGAAAGCGTGATCGGCGCGCTCGCCGGCATCCAGGGTGTCCTTCGCATCCGTTATCTGCCCGCCGCCTGAAACCATCATGAGCGACAAACTTCTCTCCCTGCGCGACCGCATCGACGCGATCGACGAACAGGTTCTGCAACTGCTCAACGAGCGGGCGCGCCTGGCCCAGGAAATCGGTCATCTCAAGAACGGCATCGTCTACAAGCCGGAACGGGAAGCCCAGGTGGTGCGCCGCATGCAGGCCGCGAACCCGGGGCCGCTGACGCCGGAATCCGTCTCCGTCATCTACAAGGAGATCATGTCCGCCTGCCGTTCCTTGGAACAGCCGCTGACCATCGCCTACCTGGGGCCGGAGGGCACCTTTTCCGAGGCCGCCGCCATCAAGCACTTCGGCCATGCCGCCATCGGCCTGCCCTGCGCCGGCATCGACGACGTGTTCCGCGCGGTGGAGCGGGGCGAGGCCCAGTACGGCGTGGCGCCGGTGGAGAACTCCACGGAGGGCGCGGTGAACCGCACCCTGGACCTGCTGCTCAACAGCCCGCTGAAAATCTGCGGCGAGGTGATGCTGCGCGTGCGCCAGCACCTGATGCGCAAGGGCGAGGGCCTGGAAGGCATCGCGACCGTGTATTCCCACGCCCAGTCCCTGGGCCAGTGCCACGAGTGGCTGAGCCGGCATCTGCCGGGCGTCGCCACCGTGGAGGCCACCAGCAACGGCGAGGCCGCCCGCATGGCCGCCGAGGATCCCGCGAGCGCGGCCATCGCCGGCGAACTCGCGGCCGAGCACCACGGCCTCGCCATCGTCGCCCGCGACATCGAGGACGAGCCCACCAACACCACCCGCTTCCTGGTGCTGGGTCCGGAGGAAACCGCGCCGTCCGGACGCGACAAGACCTCCCTGGTGCTGTCCGTGCGCAACAAGCCCGGCGCCCTGCTGGAACTGCTCGCGCCGTTCGCCGGCCACGGCGTCGGCCTGTCCAAGCTGGAATCCCGCCCCGCCCGCAGCGGCGCCTGGGAATACGTGTTCTACGTGGACCTGGAAGGCCATGTCGCCGATTCCAACATTCAACACGCCCTGAAGGCCGTGGAAGAACATTGCACCTTCCTCAAGGTCCTGGGTGCCTACCCCGTCGCCGTCTGAGTATTCATTCATGTCCCTCGCCGAACTCGCCCCTCATTACATCCGCGCCATCGCCCCCTACCAACCCGGCAAGCCCATTTCCGAACTGGCCCGGGAGATGGGTCTGAACGAGGCGGACATCGTCAAGCTGGCCTCCAACGAGAACCCGTTGGGTGTCAGCCCCAGGGCGCGCGCGGCGATGGCTGGGGAAATCAGCGAACTGGCCTTGTACCCGGACGGCAACGGCTACGCCCTGAAGTCCGCTCTGGCGCGGAAGCTGGACGTGGGCCTGGACCAGATCGTGCTGGGCAACGGCTCCAACGACGTGCTGGATCTGGTGGCGCGCGCCTTCCTGGCGCCCGGCACCTCGGCGGTGTATTCCCGTCACGCCTTCGCCGTCTATCCGCTCGCCACCCAGGCCGCCGGCGCCATCGGCATCGAGGCCCCGGCCAAGGATTTCGGCCACGATCTCGATGCCATGCGGGCGCGGATGCGCGGCCACACGCGGGTGGTGTGGATCGCCAACCCCAACAACCCCACCGGCACGCTGCTGGACAACGCCGCCTTGCGCGAGGCCCTGGCCGCCATGGCCCGGAGCGAGGCGGTGGTGGTGCTGGACGAGGCCTACGTGGAATACATGGACCCGGCGCGACGGGCGCCCTCCCTGCAATGGCTGGAGGAATTCCCCAACCTGATCCTCACCCGCACCTTCTCCAAGGCCTACGGTCTGGCCGGCCTGCGCGTCGGCTACGCGGTATGCCGGCCGGAAGTGGCGGATCTGCTGAACCGGGTGCGCCAGCCCTTCAACATCAACAGCCTGGCCCTGGCCGCCGCCGCCGCCGCCCTGGACGACGCGGAATTCCTGGCGGAATCCAAGCGCCTCAACGACGCGGGCATGGCGCAACTGTGCGAGGGTTTCCGCAAACTCGCGCTGGACTGGATACCCTCCGCCGGCAATTTCGTCGCCGTGCGCGTCGCCCCCGGCGGCGATGCCATGCCGATATTCCAGGCGCTGCTGCGCAAGGGCGTCATCGTCCGGCCGGTGGGCAACTACGACATGCCCGAGTACCTGCGCGTCAGCATCGGCCTGCCCGGGCAGAACGCGAGATTCCTGTCCGCCCTGGCGGACACCCTGGACGCGAAATGATCGGCCATCTGGTCGTCATCGGCGTCGGCCTGATCGGCGGTTCCTTCGCCCTGGACCTGAAGAAGAAGCGGCTGGCCGGGCGGGTCACCGGTGTCGGCCGCGGTCGCGCCAATCTGGAAAAGGCGCTGGCGCTGGGCATCATCGACGCCGTCGCCGCCACCGCGGCGGACGCGGTCCGGGATGCGGATATGGTTTTGCTGGCCATACCCGTCGGCGCCATGGGCCCGGTGTTTCGGGAGATCGCCCCGGGCCTGCCCGCCGGCTGCGTCGTCACCGACGCCGGCAGCACCAAGCAGGATGTCATCGCCGCCGCCCGCGCCGGCCTGGGCGCGAAGATCGGCCAGTTCGTGCCCGGCCATCCCATCGCCGGCGCGGAGAACAACGGCGCGGAAGCGGCGCGCGCCGGGCTGTTCCAGCACAAGCCTTATATCCTGACGCCGCTGCCGGAGAACCCGCCGGCGGCCGTCGCCGCCGTGCAGGCCGCGTGGGAGGCCTGCGGCGCCAAGACGAGCCGCATGGATGCCTCTCAGCACGACCATGTCTTCGCGGCGGTCAGCCATCTGCCCCATCTGGTGTCCTTCGCCCTGATGGAGGAACTCGCCGGCCGCCCCGACGCCGAGACTTACTTCCGCCACGCCGGCAGCGGCTTCCGCGACTTCACCCGCATCGCCGGCAGCCATCCGGAGATGTGGCGCGATATCAGCATGGCCAACAAGGAGGCTCTGGTGACGGAACTGGAGGCTTTCATCGCCAAGCTGTCCGGCCTGCGCGACCTGCTGGAATCCGGCGACAGCGACGCCCTGGAGGCGCTCTTCAGCCGGGCCCGGGACGCCCGGCACAATTGGATCAAAGGGAGACACCACTAATGGACCATCTCGACCTGCCGGCTCTGTCCGGCGCCCGCGGCACGGTGCGCCTGCCCGGCTCGAAAAGCATTTCCAACCGCATTCTGCTGCTTTCCGCCCTGGCTTCCGGACAGACCCTGGTCCAGGGCCTGCTCGACTCGGACGACACCCGGGTCATGCTGGACGCCCTGCATCGCCTGGGCGTGAACTGGCAACGCATCGAGGGCACGGACGATTACCGGGTGGACGGCGTCGGCGGCGCCTTTCCCGTCAAGTACGCGAATCTGTTCCTGGGCAACGCCGGCACCGCCTTCCGCAGCCTCACCGCCGCCTGCGCCTTCGCCCACGGCGACTACACCCTGTCCGGCGTGCCGCGCATGCACGAGCGCCCCATCGGCGACCTGGTGGACGCTCTGCGCCAGGCCGGCGCTCAGATCGACTACACCGAGAACGAGGGCTTCCCGCCCCTGCACATCGTGATGCCGGAGCCGAAGGACGCGGAGATCGCGGTCAAGGGCAACGTCTCCAGCCAGTTCCTCACCGGCCTGCTGCTGGCCGCGCCTTTGCTGGGCCGGGACGTGGCCATCCGCGTGGTGGGCGAGCTGATCTCCAAGCCTTATGTGGAAATCACCCTCAACCTGATGCAGCGCTACGGCGTCGAGGTGGCGCGGGAAGGCTGGCAACGCTTCACCGTGCCCGCCGCGACCTACCGAAGCCCCACGGCGATCCTGGTGGAAGGCGATGCCTCCTCCGCCTCCTATTTTCTCGCCGCCGGCGCCCTCGGCCACGGCCCGGTGCGCGTGCAGGGCGTGGGACGCGACAGCATCCAGGGCGACGTGCGCTTCGCCGAGGCCCTGGCGAAGATGGGCGCCGAAATCGGCTTCGGCCCGGACTGGATCGAAAGCCGCCTGGGTTGCGCCGACAAGCTCCACGCCATCGACCTGGACTGCAACCACATCCCCGACGCCGCCATGACCCTGGCGGTGCTGGCCCTGTTCGCCGACGGCGCCAGCACCCTGCGCAACATCGCCAGTTGGCGCGTCAAGGAAACCGACCGCATCGCCGCCATGGCCACAGAGCTGCGCAAGCTGGGCGCGACGGTGGAGGAGGGCGCCGACTTCATCCGCGTCGCGCCGCCCGCGAAACTCACGCCCAACGCCGCCATCGACACCTACGACGACCACCGCATGGCCATGTGTTTCTCGCTGGTGGCCCTGGGCGGCGTGCCGGTGCGCATCAACGAACCCCAATGCGTGGCGAAGACCTTCCCGGATTATTTCGCGCGCTTCGCCGCCATCACCCACGCTTCCAGTTTTTGATCGCCATGACCGATTCGCCCATTCCCGTCATCGCCATCGACGGCCCCTCCGCCTCCGGCAAGGGCACCGTGGCCGCCCTGGTGGCCCAGGCTCTGGGTTTCCATTACCTGGACAGCGGCGCCATCTACCGGGTGACCGCCTATGCCGCCCAGCGCGCCGGGGTCTCCCTGGACGACGAGCAAGCCCTGGCGGCACTCGCGCAAGGGCTGGACCTGCGTTTCGACGGCGTCGAGGTGTATCTCGCCGGCGCGCCGGTGGGCAACGCGATCCGCACCGAGGAGGCCGGTCGCGCCGCATCGAAGATCGCCGCCATGCCGGTATTGCGCGCCGCCCTGCTGGAGCGCCAGCGGGCCTTCCGCCAAGCGCCGGGCCTGGTGACCGACGGGCGCGACATGGGCTCGGTGGTGTTCCCGGACGCGACGCTGAAAATCTTCCTCACGGCGAGTTGCGAGGAGCGGGCGAAAAGACGCTATAAGCAGTTGATTGAAAAAGGATTCGATGCTAACCTCGCCGCCCTGTTTCAGGACTTGAGCGAGCGGGACGCGCGGGATGCCGCGCGCGCAGCGGCTCCCCTGAAACAGACGGCGGATGCCGCTTTGCTGGATACCTCCGGCCTGAGTATTTCCCAGGCGGTGGAGCAAGTGCTCCAAGGGTACCGGACGGCCACCGCCGCTTGAACCGCCGAAAGGCCTGGTCCGGGCAAACCGCCGGGCGCCTTTCGGTTTTGTTTTTTAACCAACCCGCCGTGGCGACACGGTTTTACTCAGGTCCCTACCCCACATGTCCACCGCTACCGCAACCCAACCCGCCATGGAATCCATGGAATCCTTTGCCGCCATGTTCGAGGAAAGCATTTCCAAACAGGAAATGCGCCATGGCGAAGTCATCACCGCCGAAGTCGTCGGCATCGACGACAACTTCGTCACCGTCAACGCCGGCCTCAAGTCCGAGAGCCTGATCCCCGTCGAGGAGTTCAAGAACGACCGCGGCGAAGTGGAAGTCCAGGTGGGCGATTTCGTGCAGGTCGCCATCGAGTCCATCGAGGACGGCTACGGCGCCACCAAGCTGTCCCGCGATCGCGCTCGTCGCCTCGCCGCCTGGCTGGATCTGGAAGCCGCCATGGAAGAGGGCCGCGTGGTCAAGGGTGTGATCAACGGCAAGGTGAAGGGTGGCCTGACGGTCATGTGCAACGGCATCCGCGCCTTCCTGCCCGGCTCCCTGGTGGATGTGCGTCCCATCAAGGACACCACCCCCTTCGAGAACAAGGAATCCGAATTCAAGGTCATCAAGCTGGACCGCAAGCGCAACAACGTGGTCGTGTCCCGCAAGGCCGTGCTGGAACAGAGCATGGGCGCCGAGCGCGAGTCCCTGCTGGCCAACCTGAAGGAAGGCGCCACGGTCAAGGGCGTGGTCAAGAACATCACCGAATACGGCGCCTTCGTGGACCTGGGCGGCATCGACGGCCTGCTGCACATCACCGACCTGGCCTGGCGTCGGGTCAAGCATCCCTCCGAAGTGGTCACCGTGGGCGATGAAGTCACCGCCATGGTGCTCAAGTTCGACCAGGAGAAGAACCGCGTCTCCCTGGGCCTGAAGCAGTTGGGCGAGGATCCGTGGGTGGGCCTGTCCCGTCGCTATCCCACCGGCACCCGCATGTTCGGCAAGGTGGCCAACCTCACCGACTACGGTTCCTTCGTCGAGATCGAGCCGGGCATCGAGGGTCTGGTGCACGTGTCCGAGATGGACTGGACCAACAAGAACGTCAACCCGTCCAAGATGGTTTCCCTGGGCGACGAAGTGGAAGTCATGGTGCTGGAGATCGACGAGGATCGCCGCCGCATCTCCCTGGGCATGAAGCAGTGCAAGTCCAACCCCTGGGACGATTTCGCCATGAACTACAAGAAGGGCGACAAGGTTTCCGGCCAGATCAAATCCATCACCGATTTCGGCGTGTTCATCGGCCTGGCCGGCGGCATCGACGGCCTGGTGCACCTGTCCGACCTGTCCTGGAGCCTGCCCGGCGAGGAAGCCCTGCGCAACTACCGCAAGGGCGAGGAAGTGGAAGCCGTGGTGCTGGCCATCGACGTGGAGAAGGAGCGCATCTCCCTGGGCGTCAAGCAGATGGAGAACGATCCCTTCAACGCCTATGTGGCCACCCACGACAAGGGTTCCATCGTCAAGGGCAGCGTCAAGTCCCTGGACGCCAAGGGCGCCGTGGTGACCCTGGACGGCGAGGTGGAAGGCTACCTGCGCGCCTCCGAGGTCTCCCGCGAACGGGTCGAGGACATCCGCAACCACCTGAAGGAAGGCGACGAAGTGGAGACGGTGATCATCAACATCGATCGCAAGAACCGTCAGATCAACCTGTCCATCAAGGCCAAGGATGCCGCGGAGCAATCCGAGGCGCTGCGCAAGCTGGCTTCCGAGCAGTCCACCGGCACCACCAACCTGGGTGCCCTGCTCAAGGCCAAACTCGATAACAAGAGCGCGGAATGATCGAGATAGGCGCAATGACCAAGTCGGAGCTCATAGCCCGGCTGGCGGAGCGCCATCCTCATCTGGTCGCGGCGGATGCCGAACTGGCGGTGAAGACGATCCTGGATGCCATGGTCAGCAGCCTGGTGGAAGGGGAACGCATCGAAATCCGCGGGTTCGGTAGTTTCAGTCTGAATTTCCGTCCGCCCCGGGTGGGGCGCAACCCCAAGACCGGCGAGAAGGTCCACGTCGACGGCAAGTACGTGCCCCACTTCAAGGCGGGCAAGGAATTGCGCGATCGCGTGGATTTCAAGGAATAAAGCGAGTCCAAGCAGTCGATTCAAGGCGCCGCTGATCCCGGCGCCTTTTTTCTTTGCCGCGCGTTCGCGCGCCAGCGCCGCCCGGCGGGGCATGATTCCCGCGGCAATAGTCTCTACAATCCGCCCATTCCAACCCCCGCTGACTTCGTGCGCGCGCTGGCACTCACCTTCAAGATTCTCCTGTTCCTGCTGCTGCTGGGGTTCGCGGTCATGAACAGCGAGACCGTCACCTTGCGTTATTTCCTCGGCCTGGAGTGGCAGGCGCCGCTTTCCCTGGTCATCCTGGTGGTGTTCGCCCTGGGCCTGATCACCGGCCTGCTGGCCTGTTCCATGCGTCTGCTGCGCGGCCGGCGCGAATTGCACAGCCTGCGCAAAGCATTGAATCGGGAGTGAATTAGCTTGGAATTCGAAGCCTGGTATCTGCTGGTCATTCCCCTGTTCTTCGCCCTGGGCTGGATCGCCGCGCGGGTGGACATCCGCCATGTGATGCAGGAATCGCGGGCCGTGCCCCGTTCCTATTTCAAGGGACTAAACTACCTGCTCAACGAGCAGCCGGACAAGGCCATCGAGGCGTTCCTGGAAGTGGCCAAGATGGATCCGGATACCCTGGAACTCCACTTCGCGCTCGGCGCGCTGTTCCGCCGCCGGGGCGAGCTGGATCGGGCGATCCGCATCCATCAGAACCTGGTGGACCGGGCCGACCTGTCCCAGGACCACCGCATGAAGGCTCTGTTCGAACTGGGCGAGGATTTCCTCAAATCGGGCCTGCTGGATCGGGCCGAATCCGTGTTCCGCCGCCTGGAAAGCGGCGTCCACGCGCTGGAGGCGCTGCGCAACATCCTGGAGATCCAGGTGCTGACCAAGGATTGGCAGCAGGCCATCCTGACCGCGGGCCGCCTGGAAAAGCTGGGCTGTCCGGCCCAGAACGCGGACACCGCCCACTACTATTGCGAACTGGCCGTGGCCGCCATGCTGAAAGGAGACATGGAAGCCGCGCGCGTTCAACTGAATCACGCCCTGGCCGAAAACAAGCGCTCCGCCCGCGCCTGGCTGCTGCTGGGGGACATGGAGGTCAAGGCGGGCCACGACGCGGCGGCCATCGATGCCTGGCGGCGTCTGGAGGAGATCAACCCGGCCTATCTGCCCACCGTCGCCGAGCGCCTGGTGCAGGCCCATATCCGCCTGGACCGGCGGGACGAGGTCGTCGCCCTGCTGAAAGCCTATCTGGATCGGCGTCCCAGCCCGGACCTGCTGCACCTGCTGTTCCAGACCGTGGTGGAGCACCAGGGCTGGGAGGCGGCGCGTCAGCTCGCCGCCGAGGAACTCAAACGCCATCCCAGCCTGCGCGCGCTGGACGACTATCTGCAGGCCAGCAACGCCGTCAATCCGGAATCCATGGAAGGCCGCCTGGCCCAGGATCTGGTGCACCGCCAGGTCAGCCGCGCGGCGTTCTACCAATGCGGCAGTTGCGGCTTCAAGGCGCGCCAGTTCTTCTGGCAATGCCCCGCCTGCGCCCGTTGGGAGAGCATTCCCCCGGAGCGAGTGGAACATGACTGAACAAACCGCCGACCCCCGCATCATCGTCGCGCTGGACTACCCGGACGCGGAATCGGCGCGCCGCATGGTCGCCCGTCTGCGTCCCGAACTCTGCCGCCTGAAGGTGGGCAAGGAGCTTTTCGTCGCCGCCGGCCCCGCCTTCGTCGGCGAGTTGGTGGACCAGGGCTACGCGGTGTTCCTGGATCTGAAATTCCACGACATCCCCAACACCGTGGCCCAGGCCTGCAAGGCGGCGGCCCGGCTCGGCGTGTGGATGATGAACGTGCACGCCTCTGGCGGCCCGCGCATGCTCGCCGCCGCCCGGGAAGCGCTCGAGGGATCGGAACGGCGTCCCCTGCTCATCGCCGTGACCGTGTTGACCAGCATGGGCGAGGAGGAATTGCGCGCGCTGGGCATCGACGCGAGCCCGGAACAGCAGGTTCTGCGGCTCGCCGGCCTGACCCGGGCGGCGGGGCTGGACGGGGTGGTGTGTTCCGCGCTGGAGGCCGCCGCGTTGCGCCGGGAACTGGGGCCGGCGTTCTGCCTGGTGACGCCCGGCATCCGCCTCGCCGGCGGCGAGGCGGGCGACCAGACCCGCATCCTGACGCCCGCTCAAGCTTTGCGGGCCGGTGCCGATTATCTGGTCATCGGCCGCCCCATCACCCAGGCGGCCGATCCCGTCGCCACCCTGCAACAGATTCGCGCTGAAATCGGCCATTAACGATCAACCTCAAGCAGACTGGAAAACCGCATGAAAATCGCCATCGCCGGCACCGGCTACGTCGGGCTCTCCAACGCCATCCTGCTCGCCCAGCACAACGAAGTGGTGGCGCTCGACATCGTTCCCGAGAAGGTCGAGATGCTGAACCGCAAGGAATCGCCCATCGTCGATACCGAGATCGAGGATTACCTGACCCACAAGCCCCTCAACTTCCGGGCCACCCTGGACAAGCGGGATGCCTACGAGGGCGCCCGGTTCGTCGTCATCGCCACGCCCACCGATTACGATCCCGAGACCAACTACTTCAACACCCGTTCGGTGGAGGCGGTGATCCAGGATGTCAAGGCCATCAATCCGCAGGCGGTCATGGTGCTCAAATCCACCGTCCCGGTGGGCTATACCGCGAAGCTGAAGGCCCAGTTCGATTGCAAGAACCTGATCTTCTCCCCCGAGTTCCTGCGCGAGGGCAAGGCGCTGTACGACAACCTCTACCCGTCCCGCATCATCATCGGCGAGCAATCGACCCGCGCGGAAACCTTCGCCGATCTGCTCAAGCAGGGCGCGATCAAGCAGGACATCCCGGTGCTGTTCACCGACTCCACCGAAGCGGAAGCCATCAAGCTGTTCGCCAACACCTTTCTGGCCATGCGCGTGGCGTATTTCAACGAACTGGACACCTACGCGGCGACCCACGGGCTGGATACCAAGCACATCATCCAGGGCGTCTGCCTGGACCCGCGCATCGGCGACCACTACAACAACCCCTCCTTCGGCTATGGCGGCTACTGCCTGCCCAAGGACACCAAGCAGCTTCTCGCCAACTACCAGGATGTGCCGCAGAACCTGATGCGCGCCATCGTCGACTCCAACACCACGCGCAAGGACTTCGTCGCCGACAGCATCATCCGCCGCAACCCCAAGGTGGTCGGGGTGCATCGGCTGATCATGAAGAGCGGCTCGGACAATTTCCGCGCCTCCAGCATCCAGGGCATCATGAAACGCATCAAGGCCAAGGGCATCGAGGTCATCGTCTACGAGCCGGTGCTGAAGGAAGCGGAGTTCTTCCACTCCCGGGTCGTCAACGACCTGGACCAGTTCAAGCGGGAATCCGACGTCATCGTCGCCAACCGCATCACCGAGGATCTGAAGGACGTGGCCGACAAGGTGTACAGCCGGGATCTGTTCGGCAAGGATTGAGACCGCGTTGATCCGGCAGGCGGCAAGTCGCAAGTAGAATTCGGATACTCCGTTCACTTGCGACCCGCCATGTACAAAACCATCGAGGATTTCGTCGGCAACACGCCCCTGGTCCGCCTGAAGAAGCTGCCGGGAGAGACCGGCAACGTCATTCTGCTCAAGCTGGAAGGCAACAACCCGGCCGGTTCCGTCAAGGACCGGCCCGCCCTGTCCATGATCGCCAAGGCCGAGGCCCGGGGCGAGATCAAACCGGGCGACACCCTGATTGAGGCCACCAGCGGCAATACCGGCATCGCGCTGGCCATGGCCGCCGCCATCCGCGGCTACCGCATGGTGCTGATCATGCCCGAGCACCTTTCCATCGAGCGGCGCCAGACCATGCGGGCCTACGGCGCCGACCTGGTGCTGGTGAGCAAGGAATCCGGCATGGAGGGCGCGCGCGACCTGGCGGAACAGATGCAGCGGGAAGGCAGGGGCAAGATCCTCGACCAGTTCTCCAATCCGGACAATCCGGTCGCCCACTACGAGTCCACCGGCCCGGAAATCTGGCGCGACACTGAAGGCAAGATCACCCATTTCGTCTCCAGCATGGGCACCACGGGGACCATCATGGGCTGCTCCCGCTATCTGAAGGAAGTGAACCCCGCCATCCAGATCGTCGGCGTGCAGCCGGAGGAGGGCGCCCAGATTCCCGGCATCCGCAAGTGGCCGGCGGAGTACGTGCCCAGCATCTGCGACTACGACCGGGTGGACCGCATGATCTACGTGGGCCAGGGAGAAGCGGAGGAGACCGCCCGCCGCCTGGCCAGCGAGGAGGGCATTTTCGCCGGCATCTCCTCCGGCGGCGCCCTCTACGCCGCGCTGCAACTGTCCAAGGAGGTGGAGAACGCGGTCATCGTCTCCATCGTCTGCGACCGGGGCGACCGCTACCTGTCCACCGGTGTGTTTCCCGCCTGATCCCTGACCGGATGCCGGCCTCCATGCGTCCGGCCCGCCTGCTCGCGCTGTTCCTGTTCCTGGCGTCGGGGATGCCCCGCGCCGGCTTGGCGGAGGCGGATCCGCCCGCGCCGCCATTGCTGCTCGCGAACGTTTACCGCAGCGACATCGACGTGACCCGCTATTGGGTCAGCGAAAAACTGGACGGCGCCCGCGCGCTCTGGGACGGCGGGAGCCTGCGTTTCCGCAGCGGCCGGCCGGTGCGGGCGCCCGCCTGGTTCACCGCCGGTTTTCCCGGGCGGCCCATGGATGGCGAGCTCTGGCTGGGGCGGGGACGTTTCGACGAGTTGTCCGGCATCGTGCGCAAACAGACGCCGGTGGACGCGGAGTGGCGCCAGGTCCGCTATATGGTCTTCGAACTGCCGGACGCGCCCGGAACATTTTCCGAGCGAGTCACCCTGCTTCAGGAAACCGTGAATGCCGCGGCCATTCCCTGGTTGCAGGCGGTGGAACAATCCCGCGTGGCTGACCGGGAAGCCTTGAAACGACGGATGGATGCGGTGGTCCGCGCCGGCGGCGAGGGTTTGATGCTGCATCTGGCCGAGGCGCCTTACCTCACCGGCCGCAGCGATGCGCTGCTCAAAGTGAAGCCCTGGCTGGATGCGGAAGCCACCGTGATCGGCCATGTGCCCGGGCGGGGCAAGTATCGGGACATGCTGGGCGCCTTGCGGGTGGAGACGGCGGATGGCCGTCGTTTCCGCGTCGGCACCGGCTTCACCGATGCGATCCGCCGGGCGCCGCCGCCAGTCGGTACGGTGATCACCTATCGCTATCGGGAACTGAACAAGAACGGGCTGCCCCGTTTCGCCAGCTACCTGCGGGTCATGGAAGCGTTCTAGCCTCGGGCCTTGGGTCGGTAGAGCAGGAAGACCGTGGGTCGCTTGCCCAGGTCCGGGGCGTGTCCGCGCCAGGCCGCGACCGGTTTGGTCAGAAGCAGTTCGCTGTCCAGGGTCAGGTCGCAGGCGAGGGTCAGCAAGGTATCGTCGCGGCAGCTGGCCAGCAGCGTCTCCAGCATCGCGTTGTTGCGATAAGGCGTCTCGATGAATATCTGCGCCGCGTCTTCCTGTTCCGACCTTTTTTCCAGTTCGCGCAAGGCGCGGCCGCGATCCTCGGGTTTCGCGGGCAGGTAGCCGTGGAAGGCGAAGCGTTGGCCCACCAGACCGGAGGCCATCACGGCGAGGAGTATCGAAGAGGGGCCGACCAGCGGCCGCACTGGAATCCCCCGGCGATGGGCCAGTCGCACCAGATCCGCGCCCGGATCCGCGACGGCGGGGCAGCCGGCCTCGGAAACCAGGCCCGCATCCCGGCCCGCGAGCAGCGGCGCCAACAGGTCCTCCAATTGATGCTTCGGCGTGTGTTCGTTCAATTCCAGCAGGGTCAGCTGCTGCAGGGGCGTCGCCGTGGGCAACTGCTTGAGGAAGGCGCGCGCGGTTTTCGCGTGTTCGACGATGAATACCGACAAGCCGGCGGCGATGCTCCGCGTCGCTTCGGGCAACACGGCGTCCAGCGGCGTGTCGCCCAGCGGGGTAGGGATTAGATACAGGGTGCCGGGAACGCTTACTGCCTCGGCCATGGCTTTGCCTCGGGACGCGCTTAGGATTGGGGATAGGTCAGCACGTCCATGCCTTCGTTGGCGAGCATTTCCGTGAGCTTGATCAGGGGCAGCCCGACCAGTGCGTTGGGATCCTCGGTCTCGTAGCGGGCGATGAGGGCGATGCCCAGACTCTCGCTGCGGGCGCTGCCGCAGCAGTTGTAGGGCTGGTCCTTGCGCAGGTAGGCCTCGATCTGGGCGTCGCTGTATGCGCGCATGACCAGACGCACCGGCACGTTGGCGGTTTGGACGGAGCCGGTCCTCGCGTTGAGCAGGGTCAGCGCGGTGTGGAACTCCAGGGTCTTGCCGCGCATGGCGCGCAGCTGTTCGACCGCCTTCTCGTGGCTGCCCGGCTTGCCCAGTTGGACGCCCTCCAGCAGGGCCACCTGGTCGGAGCCGATGATGAGGGCGTCGGGATATCGCTCGGCCACCGCGCGCGCCTTCCTCAGCGACAGACGCTGGGCGGTTTCGTCCGGCGACTCCCCCGCCAGCGGGGTCTCGTCCACGTCGGGCGCGGCGACCTGGAAAGGCACGCCCAGACGGGCCAGGAGTTCGCGCCGGTAGGGGGAGGTGGAGGCGAGGACGAGTTGCACTTGATGAGGGCGAAGGGGGAGTTGTGAAGGGTGAAACGTGAAGGGTGAGCCGTGAAGGGTGAAGGGGGATTTTAGGGGTTACGTATCACCCTTCACCTAGCGGCGAGTCACCTTTCACGCGCGATCATTCCGGCTGGATTTCCACCAGCACCTGGTCCGGCGTCACCGCGTCGCCCTTGGCGACGAACACGTTGGTCACGGTACCCGCCACGGGGGACTGGACCTCGTTTTCCATCTTCATGGCTTCGATGACCAGGACGCCGTCGCCGGCCTTCACCTTGTCGCCGGCCTTCACCTTGACGTCGACGATGGTGCCCGGCATGGCGGTGGTGACGCAGCCGGCATGGGAAGGGCGTGGACGCTGTTTGCTGCCGCCACTGGCGGATTCTTTCTTGCCGCCGGATTTGCGCGGCGCGGCGGTGCCGGGACTGACCTCCACCTCGTCCAGGGCTTCCAGCAGGACTTCCTCGGCGACGCCATCCACGTGCACGTAGAACGGCCGCTGGCCCTCGCCGCCATGGCCGGTGCCCTTGATGCGGATGTGGTAGGTCTCGCCGTGCAGGGTGACGTTGAATTCGCTGGGCGCGTAGACCGCCGGGCAGGACATGGCTTCGCGCGATTCGGGCGGCAGCAGGGGTTCCGGCATCAGGGTGCCGGCGGCCCGCTCCTGCAGGAAGGTGCGGGCCAGGTCCGGGAACATGGCGTAGGTCAGCACGTCCTCGTCGGATTTGGTCAGGCCTTCGGCTTCGGCGCGCAGCTTGTCCAGTTCGTCGGTGAACAGGTCGGCGGGGCGGCAGGTGATGACTTCCTGGTTGCCCACGGCCAGTTTCTTGACTTCCTCGTTCACCTTGCCCGGGGCGGCGCCGTAGCGGCCCAGCAGATAGTTCTTCACCTCGTTGGTGACCGACTTGTAGCGGCCGCCGGTGAGCACGTTCAGCACGGCCTGGGTGCCGACGATCTGGGAAGTGGGCGTGACCAGGGGCGGGAAGCCAAGGTCCTCGCGCACCCGGGGGATTTCCGCGAGCACGTCGTCCATGCGGTTGAGGGCGCCCTGTTCCTTGAGCTGGTTGGTCAGGTTGGAAATCATGCCGCCCGGCACCTGGGATACCAGGATGCGGGTGTCCACCTGCTGGCCGCTCATCTCGTACTGCCAGTATTTTTTGCGCGCTTCCCGGAAATACGCGGCGATTTCCTGGAGTTTTCCCAGGTCCAGACCGGTATCGAACTCGGTGCCGGCGAAGGCCGCCACCAGGCTTTCCGTGGTGGGATGGCTGGCGCCCTCGGCGAAGGCGGAGATGCAGGTGTCGATGATCGCCGCGCCGGCTTCCACGCCCTTCATGTGCACCATGCTGGCCAGGCCGGAGGTGGAGTGGCTGTGCAGATGGATGGGGATGGCGATGGCGGATTTCAGCGCCTTGACCAGTTCCACCGTGGTGTAGGGCGTGAGCAAGCCCGCCATGTCCTTGATGGCCAGCGTGTCGCAACCCATGGCTTCCAGTTCCCTGGCCATGGCGACGAAGTAGGGAATGTCGTGCACCGGGCTGGTGGTGTAGCTCAGGGTGCCTTCCGCCACCTTGCCGGTGGCCTTCACCGCCTCGATGGACACCTTCATGTTGCGGATGTCGTTCATGGCGTCGAACACGCGGAACACGTCCACGCCGTTGTCGGCGGATTTCTGCACGAAGGCGCGCACCACGTCGTCGGGATAGTGGCGGTAGCCGAGCAGGTTCTGGCCGCGCAGCAGCATCTGGATGCGGGAGTTGGGCAGGGCGCGGCGCAGCTTGCGCAGACGCTCCCAGGGATCTTCCTTGAGGAAGCGCACGCAGGCGTCGAAGGTGGCGCCGCCCCAGGCTTCCAGGGACCAGAAGCCGACGCTGTCCATCTTGCCGCAGATGGGCAGCATGTCTTCGGTGCGCATGCGCGTGGCGATCAGGGATTGATGGCCGTCACGCAGAACCAGTTCGGTGATCTTGACTTGAGTCATCGCGATTTCTTCCGTTCAGATGCCGAGGTGGGCGGCGATGGCCGCCGAGATGGCCACGGCCACGTGCTCGGGCGGCCGGTTGACCGAGTAGTTGAGCAATTCCGGATGGGCATCGACGAATCCGGTATTGAAGCGGCCGGTGCGGAAATCCGGATTGAGCAGGATTTCCTGGTAGTAGGGAATGGTGGTCTTCACGCCGTAGACCTTCATGTCGTCCAGGGCGCGCCGGCCCCGCTCGATGACGCTCTCCCAGGTCAGCGCCCAGACGGTGAGCTTGGCGCACATGGAGTCGTAGTAGGGCGGGATGGTGTAGCCGGAATACATGGCCGCGTCGGTCCGCACGCCGGGGCCGCCCGGCGCGTAGTAACGCGTGATGCGGCCGAAGCTGGGCAGGAAGCCGTTCTGGGGATCTTCCGCGTTGATGCGGAATTCCATGGCGAAGCCCCGGTAGTGGATGTCGCCCTGCTTGTACTGGAGCGGCTTGCCGTCGGCGATGCGGATCTGTTCCTGGACGATGTCGATGCCGGTGATGTTCTCCGTCACCGTGTGTTCCACCTGGAGGCGGGTGTTCATCTCCATGAAGTAGAACTGGTTGTCCTTGTCCAGCAGGAATTCCACGGTGCCGGCGTTCACGTAGCCCACCGCCTTCGCGGCGCGCACCGCCAGCTTGCCGATGTATTCCCGCTGGGCATCGGTCAACTGGGGCGAGGGGGCGATCTCGATGAGTTTCTGGTTGCGGCGCTGGATCGAGCAATCCCGCTCGAACAGGTGCACGCAATTGCCCTGGCTGTCGCCGATGATCTGCACCTCGATGTGCTTGGGGTTCACCACGCACTTCTCGATGAACACCTCGGGCTTGCCGAACGCCTTGGTGGCTTCCGAAACCACACGCTCGTAGTTCTTGACCAGCTCGTCGTCGGAGTCGCAGCGGCGGATGCCGCGCCCGCCGCCGCCGTTGGTGGCCTTGAGCATGACCGGATAGCCGATCTTCTTGGCCAGTTTCAGGGCCTCGTTCGCATCCGCCAGATTGTGGTCGGAACCGGGCACCACCGGGATGCCGGCCTTGATCATGGCCTGGCGCGCCTGGATCTTGTCGCCCATCTGGGTGATCACCTTGGGCGAAGGGCCGATGAACTTGATGCCGCGCCGGGCGCACACCTCCGCGAGAACCGGGTTTTCCGAGAGGAAGCCGTAGCCTGGATGCAGGGCGTCGCAGCCCGAGGCGACCGCGAGGTTGACGATGTTGTGGGCGTTGAGATAGCCCAGCACCGGATCGGAACCGATGTTGTAGGCCGCGTCGGCTTTCTTGACGTGGAGGGCATGGCGGTCTGCGTCGGTATAGATGGCCACCGACTGGATCCCCATTTCCTTGCAGGCCCGCACGATACGGACGGCAATTTCACCACGGTTGGCTATGAGTATCTTCTTGATCACGCTATGGCCTTTGAAATGGCTTCCGCTTTGACAAAAAAGGCCGCAAAGCTTAACATTTACGGCTTATGTCTGCACCGGCACCCTTGGACACGCTTCATTTCGCCCAGTCTGGCGGAAGCCTGGAAGGGGTGTTACGTGCCGACGAGTTGCCTCGCTTGCGGGGCAATTTGACCTCAGATGATGTTGCGGTGCAATACCGAATTTCCGGCGGATCGGAAGCGGGAAGGCCGGTGCTGAGGCTGGATATCAGTGCCAGGGTCTGGTTGACCTGCCAACGCTGTCTCGAGTTGTACCCGGAACAGTTGGAGTTGCACAGTGAGTTGCCCATCGCCCGGAGCGAGTCCGAACTGGCGCGGTGGGAAAGCGAGGATCCCTTGGTGGATGCGCTGGTCGCGGAGCCGCGGCTGGATGTGGTCGCCTTGCTGGAAGATGAGATTTTGTTGAGCCTGCCGGTCGTGCCGCGGCATCCCGAAGGGGAATGCGGCGCCGGCTTTCAGGCTTGATTTGCGAGTTATTAGCGACTAAGGAGTGCCAACATGGCCGTTCAACAGAACAAGAAATCCCCGTCCAAGCGCGGCATGCATCGCGCCCACGATTTTCTGACCACCCCGCCCACCGCCGTGGAAGCCACCACCGGTGAAATGCATCTGCGCCACCATATCAGCCCCAACGGCTACTATCGTGGCCGCAAGGTCGTCAGCACCAAGGCGGACAACAGCTGATTCCTCCGCGCGATCCTGCCTGAACGGGCCGGCGCAGCCGCGCGGGCCGCGACGGGCTGATCGACCATGCGAGAAATCACAATCGCCATTGACGCCATGGGGGGGGACCACGGCCCCCATGTCACCGTCAGGGCCGCGCTGGAATTCCTGAAAGGCGAGCCGGACATCAACATCGTCCTGGTGGGTCTGGAAGATGCGATCCGCGCGGAACTGAAAGCCAACAAAGCCGAACCGGGCACCCGGTTGCGCATCCATCACGCCAGCGAAGTGGTGAAGATGGACGACCCCCTGCCGGTCGCGTTGCGCACCAAGAAGGATTCCTCCATGCGCGTGACCGCCGATCTGGTCAAGCGCGGCGAGGCCGACGCCGGCGTGTCCGCCGGCAATACCGGCGCGCTGATGGCGGTCTCCCGGTTCGTGCTCAAGACCCTGCCTGGTATCGACCGTCCCGCCATCGCTTCCACCCTGCCTTCGAAGACCGGCAGCACCTATGTGCTGGACCTGGGCGCCAATGTGGATTGCAGCGCGGAACACCTGCTCCAGTTCGGCATCATGGGTTCCGCCCTGGCCGCGGCCATCGAACACAAGGAACGGCCGAGCATCGGACTGCTCAATATCGGTGAGGAAGATATCAAGGGCAACGAGGTGGTCAAGCAGGCCGGCGAGTTGCTGCGCGCCAGCGGCCTGAATTTCCACGGCAACGTGGAAGGCAACGATATCTTCAAGGGCACTGTGGACGTCGTCGTTTGCGACGGATTCGTCGGCAATGTCGCCCTCAAGGCTTCGGAGGGGCTGGCCAAGCTGATCAGCGACCAATTGCGCGGCGCTTTCAAGAAAAGCCTGGTCACCCGTCTTGCCGGCGCCGTCGCGCTGCCCGTGCTGCATGCCTTCAAACGCAAACTGGACCCGCGCCGCTACAACGGCGCCAGCCTGCTCGGACTCAATGGCGTCATCATCAAGAGCCATGGTTCCGCCGACGTGTTCGCGTTCGAACAAGCCATCCTGAAAGCAGCCGAGGAAGTGCGCGGCGGTTTGCTGCGCCGCATCGCCGACCAAGTCGGTGCCCATAACGGGCATAGTGAAGAAGGAGAAACGGCGTGACCCAGTCGCCCAGGATTTATTCCCGCATCGTCGGGACCGGCAGCCATCTGCCGACCCGCGTGCTGACCAATGCCGAGCTGGAAAAACAGATCGAAACCACCGCCGAGTGGATACTCGAGCGTACCGGCATCCGCGAACGCCATATCGCCGCCGAGGGCGAACTGACCAGTGATCTGGCCCTGCAGGCCGCTGAAAAAGCCCTTGACGCGGCCGGTACCGACGCGAGTGAAATCGAGCTCATCGTGGTGGCCACCACGACGCCTGACCGCATCTTTCCCAGCACCGCCTGCGCGCTGCAAGCCAAGCTGGGCATCACCAACGGATGTCCCGCCTTCGACGTGCAGGCGGTGTGCAGCGGCTTCATCTACGCGGTGTCCGTCGCCGACCAGTTCATCCAATCCGGCCAGGTGAAAACGGCCCTGGTCGTGGGAGCGGAGACTTTTTCCCGCATCACGGACTGGAATGACCGGGGCAACTGCATCCTCTGGGGCGACGGCGCCGGCGCGGTGGTGCTGCGGGCTTCCGAGCAGCCCGGCATACTCGCCACCCATCTCCACGCGGACGGCCGTTATCAGGATCTTCTGTTCGTGGACGGCGGCGTCTCCCTCAAAAAGGAAGGGGCCTGCTACGTTCGCATGTCCGGCAATGCCGTGTTCAAGATGGCGGTGAACACGCTGGATGCCATCGTCGACGAGACCCTCGAAGCCAACGGCCTGCGGAAGACCGACATAGACTGGCTGGTGCCCCATCAGGCCAACATCCGCATCATCCAGGCCACGGCGAAGAAGCTGGGTATGAGCATGGAGCGGGTGGTGGTGACCGTGGACCGCCACGGCAATACCTCCGCGGCTTCCATCCCGCTCGCGCTGGATACCGCGGTGCGCGAAGGCAGGATCAAGGCCGGTGAATTGGTGCTGATGGAAGCCTTCGGCGGTGGTTTCACCTGGGGTTCCGCGCTCGTCCGTTTCTGACCCGTTGCTTTCCTCAGCGATCAATCGGAGCTACTCCATGAAATTTGCCTTTGTGTTCCCCGGTCAGGGTTCCCAGTCCGTCGGCATGATGGCCGCATACGGCGATGTGCCCGTCGCGCGCGCCGCCTTTGCCGAGGCGTCCGAGTCGCTGGGCATGGACCTGTGGTCCATGGTCAAGGATGGGCCCGCCGAAACCCTCAATCAGACCGTCAACACCCAGCCCGTCATGCTGGCGGCCGGCGTCGCGGCCTATCGCCTCTGGCAGGCCCAGGGCGGCGCCGCGCCCATGCTTATGGCGGGACACAGCCTGGGCGAATACACCGCCCTGGTCTGCGCCGGCGCCATCGCTTTCGCCGATGCCGTGAAACTCGTGCGATTGCGCGCCGAGGCCATGCAGTCGGCCGTGCCGGAAGGCGTCGGCGCCATGGCCGCCGTGCTGGGCCTGGACGACGACGCGGTGCGCGCGGTGTGCGCGGAAGCGGCCCAGGGCGAGGTGCTGGAGGCGGTCAACTTCAATTCCCCCGGCCAGGTGGTGATCGCCGGCGGCAAGGCCGCCGTGGACCGGGGCTGCGCGCTGGCCAAGGAAAAAGGCGCCAAGCGGGCCTTGCCCCTGCCGGTTTCCGTGCCGTCCCACTGCGCGCTCATGAAACCCGCCGCGGAGAAGCTGCTGGCGGCGCTGAACACCATCGAGGTGAAGGCGCCGGCCGTGCCCGTGCTGCATAACGCCGACGTGGCTTGCCACGCCGATCCCGTCGCCATCCGCGATGCCCTGGCCCGCCAACTCTACAGTCCCGTGCGCTGGGTGGAAACGGTGCGGGCCATGGCCGCCCAAGGCGTGGAACTCGTCGCCGAATGCGGCCCCGGCAAGGTTCTGGCCGGACTCAACAAGCGCATCGTCGACGGCGTCGCCGGCGTCGCGCTGGCCGATGCCGCCGCGCTGGCGGATACTCTGGAAAAGATCAAGGCATAAGGAGACAACATGGACGCACGAGTCGCTCTGGTTACCGGCGCATCCCGGGGGATCGGCAAAGCCATCCTGCATGCCTTGGCCAAGGCCGGCCACACCGTGATCGGCACCGCCACCAGCGAGTCGGGGGCCGCCGCGATCGGCGCCGACTTGGATGCGGCCGGCTTGCGCGGCGAAGGGTTGATGCTGAACGTGAACGATGCCGTCCAGGTCGACGCCGCCATCGAGGGCATCCTGGGGCGCCATGGCCGCATCGACATCCTGGTGAACAATGCCGGCATCACCCGGGACAATCTGTTGATGCGCATGAAGGACGAGGAATGGTCGTCCATCATCGAGACCAACCTGACCTCCGTCTTTCGTTTGTCCCGCGCCGTGCTGCGCCCCATGATGAAGGCCCGCTTCGGCCGCATCGTCAGCATCGCTTCCGTGGTCGGTGTTTCCGGCAACGCGGGGCAGACCAATTATTCCGCCGCGAAGGCCGGCATGATCGGCTTTTCCAAGTCCCTGGCCCAGGAGGTGGGCAGCCGCGGCATCACGGTGAATTGCGTGGCGCCGGGCTTCATCGATACCGACATGACCAAGGCGCTGCCCGATGCCACCAAGGCCAAGCTCATGGAACGCATTCCCCTGGGCAAATTGGGCACGCCGGAGGATATTGCCCACGGTGTCGTGTTCCTTGCCTCCGAGGGAGCGGGCTACATCACCGGATCCACGCTGCACGTCAACGGCGGCATGTATATGGATTGACCTGTCAAGACGTATTATTCGCAACCAATCTGATTCTTCGCGGCGGGTATTTTGCTAGAATGCCCCCGCATTTTTTGCTACCCGTAGGGAGTTTTCTGATGAGTGATATTGAGCAACGTGTCAAAAAGATCGTCGCCGAGCAGTTGGGCGCCAACGAAGCCGATGTGAAGCTGGAGTCTTCCTTCGTGGACGACCTGGGCGCCGATTCCCTGGACACGGTTGAGCTGGTGATGGCCCTCGAAGAGGCTTTCGAGTGCGAGATTCCCGACGAGGAAGCCGAGAAGATCACCACCGTTCAGCAGGCCGTTGATTACATCAACACCCACCTGAGCAAGTAATCTCGCTACATCGCGCGCCGCCGGCTTCCCGGTGGCGTGCCGGCCCGGCCTCTCCAGCCGGGTTTTTTTCTTTTCTTTCGTATCAGGAGCCTTATCTTGTCCCAGGTTTCCCGTCCCTCCAGGCGCAGAGTGGTGGTCACCGGTCTCGGTGTGATTTCTCCGGTGGGCAACACCGTGGGCGAAGCCTGGGCCAATCTCCTGGCGGGCAAGTCGGGTATCTCCCGCATCAGCCGCTTCGATCCCAGCGCCTTCCCGGCCCAGATCGCCGGCGAGGTGAAGGATTTCGACGTGAGCAAGTATCTTTCCCCGAAGGAAGCCCGGCGCATGGATGTCTTCATCCATTACGGCCTGGCGGCGGGCATCGATGCGATCAAGGATTCCGGCCTGGAAATCACGGATGAAAACCGGGAACGGATCGGCGTCAACATCGGTTCCGGCATCGGCGGGCTGCCCATGATCGAGGACACCCACACCACCTATATGGAGACCGGCGGGCCGCGCAAGATTTCGCCCTTCTTCATCCCGGGCACCATCATCAACATGATCTCGGGCAACCTGTCCATCATGTTCGGACTCAAGGGCCCCAATCTGGCCGTGGTCACCGCCTGCACCACGGGCCTGCACGCCATCGGCACCAGCGCCCGCATGATCGAGCACGGCGATGCCGACGTGATGGTCTGTGGCGGCGCCGAATCCACCGTCTGCCCCCTGGCCGTGGGCGGCTTCTCCGCCGCGAAGGCCCTGTCCACGCGCAACGACGATCCCGCCACCTCGAGCCGTCCCTGGGACAAGGATCGGGACGGTTTCGTGTTGGGCGAGGGGGCCGGCGTCATGGTGCTGGAGGAATACGAGCACGCGAAGGCGCGCGGCGCGCGCATCTACGCCGAAATCGCCGGTTTCGGCATGAGCGGCGACGCCTTCCACATGACCGCGCCGGATACCGACGGCCCCAAGCGTTCCATGGTCAACGCCATGCGCGATGCCGGCATCAATCCGGGCGAGGTGCAGTACATCAACGCCCACGGTACGTCCACGCCCCTGGGCGACAAGAACGAGACCAGCGCGATCAAGCTGGCCTTTGGCGATGCCGCGCGCAATCTGGTGGTGAATTCCACCAAGTCCATGACCGGCCACCTGCTGGGCGGCGCGGGTGGCCTGGAATCCGTGTTCACCGCCCTGGCCGTGCACCATCAGATTTCCCCGCCCACCATCAACATCTTCGAGCAGGATCCGGAGTGCGATCTGGACTACTGCGCCAACACCGCCCGGCCCATGAAGATCGAGCTGGCGCTGAAGAACAACTTCGGCTTCGGCGGCACCAACGGCACGCTGATCTTCCGCAAGGTCTGAAACCGGCCATCGGGAAGACTCGATGGCCGATCATCCCCGCGTCGTCATCAACGGACAGGCCGGCGCCACGGTATCGGCCCTGGACCGGGGTTTGAGCTATGGCGACGGCGTGTTCCGCACGGTGCGCGTCGATGCCGGGCAGCCGATATGGTGGCCGGACCACCTGGAAAAATTGCGCGAGGATTGTGCCCGCCTTGGCTTGGATGCGCCGGATGCCGGACTTTGGCAGGCGGATCTGAGCCGCCTCGGGCCATTGCCAGCACAAGGCGTATTGCGGCTGACCGTCACGCGCGGAGAGGGCCCTCGGGGCTATGGTCCGCCCCGGCCACAGAATTGCGCCCGCATTCTCGCCTGCTGGGCCGCCGATGCGCCCCGCTATCCCGTCCATGGGCTCGACCTGCGGGTGTGCGACCTGCGTCTGGGCCGCCAGCCTCTGCTGGCTGGCGTAAAACACCTTAACCGCCTGGAGAACGTCCTGGCCCGGTCCGAATGGAACGATCCGGACATTCATGAAGCCGTGTTGCTGGATACCGCCGGCCGGGTGGTTTCCGGCGTCATGAGCAATCTGTTCGTCTGGCGTGGCCAGCGCTTGCGGACGCCCCGTCTCGACCAATGCGGCGTCGCCGGCGTGGCCCGCAAGCGGCTCATGGCGCGGGCGGCGCGGGAAGGGATCGCGGTGGAGGAGGCCGACTTCCCGCTCTCCGAGTTGCTGGACGCCGAGGAGGTCATGCTCACCAATAGCCTGATCGGTCTGCGCCGCGTGGCCCGACTGGGCGAGCGCGTCTGGCCGGAGCCCGCGCTCAGTCCGCGCCTGGCGGCCCTGCTCGATGCGTAGACTGTTTTCCCGTCTGCTGCTGTTGTCGATCCTCGCCGGGCTTGGACTCGCGGGCTGGCTGGTGTACTACGCCGGCAAGACCATGGATGGCCAGGGTGTCGCCTATCCCATGGCGTTTTCCGTGGAGCGCGGCTCGACCTTGAAACTGGCGAGCCGGGATCTGGAAGCCGCCGGCGTGCTGGAGCATCCCTGGGCCTTCGTCCTCATCGCCCGTTTGCGCGGTTTGGCGGGGGAAGTGAAGGCGGGCAGCTATGCCCTCAACGGCCCGGTCACGCCCATGGCCCTGATGCGCAAGATCACCGAAGGCGAGACGGTGCTGGGCAAGATCACCGTGGTGGAGGGTTGGCGTTTCGCCGACATGCGCCGGGCGGTGGACGCCCATCCCGACCTGCGCCACGACAGCGCGGTACTGTCCGACGCCGAACTGCTGCGGGCGGTGGGCGCGGGCGAATCCCAGCCCGAGGGCCTGTTTTTCCCGGACACCTATTTCTTCGATACCGGCAGCTCCGATCTGGCCTTGTTCCGCCGCGCCTATCTGGCCATGCGCAAACAATTGGACAGGCAATGGCCGGCGCGCGCAGAGGGCCTGCCCTACCGCAATCCCTACGAGGCGCTGACCATGGCCTCCATCATCGAGAAGGAAACCGGGGTGCCGGAGGAGCGGCCGCTGATCGCCTCCGTGTTCATCAACCGCTTGCGCATCGGTATGCGCCTGCAAACCGACCCGACCGTCATCTACGGTCTGGGCGAACGCTACGACGGCAACCTGCGCAAGGACGACCTGCTTTCCGACACGCCTTACAACACCTATACCCGGGTCGGCCTGCCGCCCACCCCCATCGCGTTGCCCGGCGCGGCCGCCTTGGTCGCCGCGCTGAATCCGGAACGCAGCCGCGCCCTTTACTTCGTGGCGAAGGGCAACGGCCGGCACGAATTTTCCGATAACCTGGAAGCCCACAACCGGGCCGTGTCCCGTTATCAGAAACGTTAGGAATTCGTCGTGAAAGGTCTCTTCATCACCCTGGAAGGCGTCGACGGCGCCGGCAAGAGCAGCCATCTGGACTGGCTCGCGGCGCACTTCCGCGCCCTGGGCCGTGCTGTGCGCATGACCCGGGAGCCGGGCGGCACGCCGGTGGGCGAGAAACTTCGCGAGATCGTTCTGTACGAGCCCATGCACGCGGACACCGAAGCCCTGATCATGTTCGCCGCGCGGCGCGAGCATATCGAACAGGTGATCCGCCCGGCCCTGGCCGCCGGCGAGGTGGTCATTTCCGACCGCTTCACCGATGCGAGCTTCGCCTATCAATGCGGCGGGCGCGGTCTGGACGAGGCGCGCCTGGAGGTTCTGGAAGCCTGGGTGCATGCCGACCTGCAACCCGATCTCACCCTCCTGTTCGACCTGCCCACGGAAGTTGCCGCGCTACGCTTGGCCGCGGCGCGCAGTCCGGACCGCTTCGAGCGGGAACAGGCGGATTTCCACGCCCGGGTGCGCGCCGCCTATCTGCGCCGTGCCGAGCGGCATCCCGGGCGGATTCGCGTCGTCGACGGCAGCCGGAGCCTGCAAGACGTGCGCCGGCAACTCGCGGAAATCCTGGCGGTCTGGCGGTGATCCATCCCTGGAACCTGCCCCTGTTCCGCCAACTCACCGGCGATCGGGAACGCATGCCGCACGCCTTGCTGCTGCACGGCCCGGCCGGCGTCGGCAAGCGCGATCTGGCGTTGGGCCTGGCGCAATGGGCTTTGTGCGAGGCGCCCGGCGTGGACGGTGCCTGCGGGGTGTGCGACGCCTGCAACTGGTTCCTCCAGGGGAACCACCCGGATTTCCGCCAGGTGGAACCCATCGAGGCGGACGCGGAAGAGGGCGCGAAGCCGGCCAGGAAGGGTGGGCGCCAGATCAGCGTCGAAGCCGTGCGCGCCATCACCGAGTTCCTCGGACTCACAGCCCATCGCGGCGGTTGGCGCGCGGCCCTGGTCCATCCCGCCGAACACATGAACATCGCCGCCGCGAACGCGCTGCTCAAGACCCTGGAGGAGCCGCCCGCGCGGGTGCTGCTGATCCTGGTATCGCACCAGCCCGGCCGTCTGCTGCCCACCGTGATTTCCCGATGCCGTAAGGTCTCGGTGAGCCCGCCGGCGCCGGAGATCGCACAGGATTGGCTGCGCCAGGCTGGCGTGCAGACGCCCGACGACGTGCTGGCGGAAGCGGGCGGCGCGCCCTTGACCGCTTTGGGCTACGCCGATCCGGAACGGGGCGCGCGCCGGAACGCCTTTCTCGACCAGTTGGCGAAGCCCGCGTCCATGGATCCGTGCGATGTGGCCAAGGCCTATCAGGATCCCATCGCCGAGACCTGGGGCTGGCTGGCACGCTGGAGCGTGGACCTGGTGTCGCTGCGGCTGGCCGGTACCGCCCGCTATTTCCAGGGCCGCGCCGAGTCCGCCGAGCGTCTTGTGCGGCAGGCGGATCTGGCGGGCCTGCTGGAATTCCAGCGGGAACTGAATGACGCGGCGCGTTGGCTGCGGCATCCGTTGAACACGCAGTTGTTGCTAGAATCCTGGCTCATCCGCTACATCCAGGTCACCCGAGGCAAACCATGAGCGAAAGCGCGCGCCAACCCGCCGGCCGGGCCGGGATGCTCTCCCTGGCCATCAAGGAGCGTTCCGCCCTGTTCGCGGCGTATATGCCCTACCTGAAATGCGGCGGCCTGTTCATCCCCACCAACCGGCCCTACCAGATGGGTGATCAGGTCTACATGCTGTTGACCCTGATGGACGACCCGAACAAATTGCCCATCTCCGGCAAGGTGGTGTGGATCACGCCCAACGGTGCCCAGGGCAACCGCCAGCAGGGCATCGGCGTGCAGTTCGACGAGAGCGAGGGCGCCACCGCCGTGCGCCAGAAAATCGAAGGGCTGCTCGGCAACGCCATGAAGTCCACCCGCAACACCCACACCATGTGATTTTCCGCGCGGCCCCTCCGTCCGCGCCCACGCCATGTTCGTCGACTCCCACTGCCACATCGATTTCCCGGATTTCAGCGAGGGAACGCAAGCCTTGCTCGACCACATGCGCGTGGCGGAGGTGGGGCATGCCCTGTGCGTCTCCGTCAATCTGGAGAATTTTCCCCGGGTGCTGGCCTTGGCCGAGGCCCATGGGAATGTGTTCGCCTCCGTCGGCGTCCACCCCGATCACGACGAAGGGCGCGAGCCTAGTGTGGACGAATTGGTGAAACTGGCCGCCCATCCGCGCGTGGTGGCCATCGGCGAAACCGGTCTGGACTACTACCGCATGAAGCGGGAGGACGTGGACTGGCAGCGCGCCCGTTTCCGCGCGCATATCCATGCCGCCCGGGCGGTCGGCAAACCGCTCATCGTCCATACCCGCAACGCCGCCGCCGACACCTTGGCGATCATGGCGGAAGAAGGCGCCGGTGAGGCGGGCGGCGTCATGCACTGCTTCACCGAGAGCTGGGAGGTTGCCGAGGCGGCGCTGGCCATGGGTTTTTACATTTCCTTCTCCGGCATCGTCAGCTTCAAGAGCGCGAAGGATCTGAAGGAGGTGGCCCGGCGGGTTCCCCTGGAGCGGATGCTGATCGAGACGGATTCCCCCTATCTCGCGCCGATGCCCCATCGCGGCAAACGCAACGAACCGGCCTATGTGCGTCACGTGGCGGAGGAAATCGCCCGCATCAGGGACATTCCTCTGGCCGAGGTGGAAGCCGCGACCACGGATAATTTCTTCAACCTGTTCCGGGCCGCGTACTGAAACGAACAACGGGCGCCTGGGCGCCCGTTGTCGTGTGCGTCTAGCCTGCGAGTCAGGCGGGTTCAAGCTCCGAAGTGAACTCCAACCGGATCTCGTCCTTCTCGTCCACGTCCACCGTCACATCGCCACCGTCGCTCAGGCGGCCGAACAGCAACTCGTCGGCCAGGGCCTTGCGGATGGTGTCCTGGATCAGTCGCGCCATCGGCCGGGCGCCCATGAGGGGGTCGAAACCCTTGCGGCCCAACCAGGCCCGCAGCGCGTCGGTGAAATGGGCTTCGACCTTCTTCGCGTGCAGTTGCTCCTCGAGTTGCATGAGGAACTTGTCCACCACCCGCAGGATGATGTCCTCCGACAGGGGGGCGAAAGAGATGATGGCGTCGAGCCGGTTGCGGAATTCCGGTGTGAACAGCCGCTTGATCTCCGCCATCTCGTCGCCGCTCTTCTTGGACAGCGAGAAGCCGATGCCGGTCTTGTTGATGGCCTCGGCGCCGGCATTGGTGGTCATGATGATGGCGACGTTGCGGAAGTCCGCTTTGCGGCCGTTGTTGTCGGTCAGCGTGCCGTGGTCCATGACCTGCAACAGCACGTTGAAGATGTCCGGATGGGCCTTCTCGATCTCGTCCAGCAGCAGCACCGCGTAGGGATTCTTGGTGATGGCCTCGGTGAGCAGACCGCCCTGCTCGAAGCCCACGTAGCCGGGAGGCGCGCCGATCAGGCGGGACACGGCGTGGCGTTCCATGTATTCCGACATGTCGAAGCGGATCAGTTCCACGCCCAGGGTATAGGCGAGCTGGCGCGCGACTTCCGTCTTGCCGACGCCGGTGGGGCCGGAGAACAGGAAGGAGCCGATGGGCTTCTGGGGATTGCCCAGGCCGGAGCGGGTCATCTTGATGGCCGTGGCCATGGCGTCGATGGCCTTGTCCTGGCCGAACACGACGGCTTTCAGGTCGCGGTCCAGGTTCTTCAGCGCGTTGCGTTCGTCGTTGGCCACGGTCTTGGCCGGCACCCGGGCGATCTTGGAGACGATGTCCTCGATCTCCTTGGGCGTGATGACCTTCTTTTGCTTCGACTTGGGCTGGATGCGCTGCGCCGCGCCGGCCTCGTCGATGACGTCGATGGCCTTGTCCGGCAGATGCCGGTCGTTGATGTAGCGGGCCGACAGCTCGGCGGCGGTGGACAGGGCGCCCTGGGTGTATTTCACGCCGTGGTGGGACTCGAAGCGGGACTTCAGGCCCTTGAGGATCAGCACGGTCTCCTCGATGGAGGGTTCTTTCACGTCCACCTTCTGGAAACGGCGGGAAAGCGCGTGGTCCTTCTCGAAGATGCCGCGGAATTCCGTGTAGGTCGTCGCGCCGATGCAGCGCAACTGGCCGGCCGACAGGGCGGGCTTGAGCAGGTTGGAGGCATCCAGGGTGCCGCCGGACGCCGCGCCGGCGCCGATGACGGTATGGATCTCGTCGATGAACAGGATGGCCTTCGGGTTGCTGGACAACTGCTTGATGACGGCTTTGAGGCGTTGCTCGAAATCGCCCCGGTATTTTGTGCCGGCCAGCAGCGCGCCCATGTCCAGAGCGTAGACCGTCGCGCCTTCCAGGATATCCGGCACGCTGTGCTCGATGACGCGCCGGGCCAGCCCCTCGGCGATGGCGGTCTTGCCGACGCCGGCTTCGCCCACCAGCAAGGGGTTGTTCTTGCGCCGACGGCACAGTGTCTGGATCACGCGCTCCAGTTCCTGGTCGCGGCCGATCAGGGGATCGATCTTTCCGGCCAAGGCCTGGGCGTTGAGATTGTTGGTGAAGGACTCCAGCGGGGAGGCGGATTTCTCTTCGCCTTCCTGGGCTTCCCCCGCGGCCTCGGCGCGGCCGCCCGGCGTGGCTTCCTGGGGTGTCTTGGTGATGCCGTGGGAGATGAAATTCACCACATCCAGCCTGGTCAGGCCCTGCTGGGTGAGGAAGTGCAGCGCGTGGGAGTCTTTCTCTCCGAAGATCGCCACCAGCACGTTCGCGCCCGTGACTTCCTTCTTGCCGGAGGACTGCACGTGCAGGATGGCGCGTTGGATCACGCGCTGGAAACCCAGCGTGGGCTGGGTGTCCACATCCGCCTCGCCGGGCACGCGGGGTGTATGGCGTTCGATGAAATCGGCGAGCTTCTTGCGCAGATCGTCGATATTCGCCGCGCAGGCCCGCAGCACTTCCGCGGCTGACGGGTTGTCGAGCATGGCGAGTAGAAGGTGCTCAACCGTGATGAATTCGTGACGCTTCTGCCTGGCTTCCATGAAGGCCATGTGCAGACTGACTTCCAACTCCTGGGCAATCATTTGTTCTCCTCCATCACGCATTGCAGCGGGTGCTGGTGTTCGCGGGCATGATCCGTGACCTGATGCACCTTGGTTTCAGCCACGTCTCGAGGGTAGACTCCAGCCAATCCCGAGCCCTCATTATGCACTTTGAGCATGACCACGGTGGCTTGTTCTCGGCTCATTAAAAAAAAACGTTGCAATACCTGAATGACGAAATCCATCGGCGTGTAATCGTCGTTCAGAAGTAAAACCTTATATAGCGGGGGAGGGGGCGTAACCACGGTTTTCGTGGCTAGTTCCGATTCCTCGCGGTGCCTTACTGCCATTGGTTGAATTCGGGACACGGTGACGGAGAGATTGTGGCGGCAAGAAGAATTTTTTCAAGCCGATTGACGGAACGGTTATTTGCCGGGTAAAAAGCCGGCGTTTGGCTTTGGTAGTCTTATTTAAGGGCTAAACAGGTACATTGTTCTTATTGTTTAGGAGCGGTTTCGATGGCCACTGGCACTGTTAAATGGTTTAACGACTCAAAAGGCTTCGGATTCATCACCCCTGACGGCGGTGGAGATGACGTGTTCGCCCATTTCTCCGCTATCCAGAGCAAAGGCTTCAAAAGCCTGAAGGAAAACCAGCGGGTTACCTTCGACGTGGTGGACGGCCCCAAGGGCAAACAAGCCTCTAACATCCAACCGATGTAAATCGGTGCCGGTGTAATCCGGTTTTTCGGCGGGCGGGGACATTGCCGCCCGCCAACCTCGGCCCCCTGTGCTATACGTCATAAAAGGCGTTGGCGCAGGAGAGGCCAAAATGAACACCCCCCATCAGGTTCCACCTCCAGACAGCACGGTTTCGGCGAAGTTGCCGGGAGGCGAGCTCGCGCACCTTCTCGCGGGACTCGAGCGTCAGAAGGAGGAGCTCGGCCCGATCGCGGATGAATTGATCGGGCTGTTGCACCGCCTTGGCGTGGAGATACCACCCCAAGGCGTCATGCCCATCAAGCCATCCAGCGAATGATTTCCCTGCCGAAGGCGGAACAGGGAATCTGCGTCGCGCCTTCCATCAGCCGGGCGAAATCGTAGGTGACCTGTTTGGCGCGGATCGCGCCGTCCATGCCCTTGATGATCATGTCGGCGGCTTCGGTCCATCCCATGTGGCGCAGCATCATCTCGCCGGAGAGGATGATGGAACCCGGATTGACGTAGTCCTTGCCCGCGTATTTCGGCGCGGTGCCATGGGTGGCCTCGAACATGGCGACGTCGTTGGACAGGTTGGCGCCCGGCGCGATGCCGATGCCGCCCACTTCCGCCGCCAGCGCATCGGAAATGTAGTCCCCGTTCAGGTTCAGGGTGGCGATCACGTCGTATTCGTCGGGGCGCAGCAGAATCTGCTGCAGGAAGGCGTCGGCGATGACGTCCTTGATGACGATCCCCCCCAAGTGTTCCGGCAGTTTCATCCAGGGGCCTTCGTCGATCAGGGTCGCGCCGAATTCCCGCGCCGCGAGTTCGTAGCCCCATTTCTTGAAGCCGCCCTCGGTGAACTTCATGATGTTGCCCTTGTGCACCAGGGTCACGGATTTGCGCTTGTTGTCGATGGCGTACTGGATCGCGCGGCGGATCAGGCGCTCGGAACCCGCCACGGAGACCGGCTTGATGCCGATGGCGGAGGACTCGGGGAAGCGGATCTTCTTGACGTCCATTTCCTTCTGCAGGAAGTCGATGATTTTCTTCACTTCGGCGGTGCCGGATTCCCATTCCACACCCGCGTAGATGTCCTCGGTGTTCTCGCGGAAGATCACCATGTCCACCTTCTCCGGGGCCTTGACCGGGGAGGGCACGCCTTCGAAGTAGCGCACCGGGCGCAGGCAGACGTAGAGGTCCAGCATCTGGCGCAGCGCCACGTTCAAGGAACGGATGCCACCGGAGGTGGGGGTTGTGAGCGGACCCTTGATGGACACCACGTACTCGCGCACGGCGACGACGGTCTCGTCCGGCAGCCAGGCATCTGGACCGTAGACTCGGGTCGCCTTCTCGCCGGCATAGACTTCCATCCATTCGATCTTGCGCTGGCCGCCATAGGCCTTCTCGACGGCGGCGTCCAGGACCGCGCGCATCACCGGGGTGATGTCCACGCCGGTGCCGTCACCCTCGATGAAGGGGATAATCGGCCGGTCCGGCACGTTCAGGGAAAAATCGGCATTGACGGTGATTTTCGCGCCGGCTTGCGGCGTCTGGATGTGGCTGCTCACGATGACTCCTGACGAGATACGAGTTCAAAACAAATAAGCGAAACGGATTCCGATGGCCCGCATCATCCTGTTCAACAAACCCTATGGCGTATTGAGTCAGTTCACGTCCGAGGACGGACATCCGGGGCTCAAGGATTTCATACCCGTTCCGGGGGTGTACGCGGCCGGCCGACTGGATAGGGACAGCGAAGGCCTGCTCATTCTAACCGACGATGGTGCGCTACAGCATCGGCTCGCCGACCCGCGCCACAAGCTGGCGAAAACCTATTGGGCCCAGGTGGAGGGCGCGCCCGACGACGCGGCGCTGGCGCCTTTGCGCCAGCCCATGGACCTGGGGGATTTCGTCAGCCGTCCCGCCAAGGCGCGCGTCATTCCCGAGCCGGAGGGACTATGGCCGCGCGATCCGCCGGTGCGCTTCCGCAAAGCCATACCCACCGCCTGGATCGAGATCGTGCTGACCGAGGGGAAGAATCGGCAGGTACGGCGCATGACCGCGAAAGCGGGCTTTCCGACCCTCAGGCTGATTCGCGCCGCCATCGGCCATCACCATCTGGCGGGATTGCCGCCAGGACAATGGCGCGAGGCCGGCGGCGCGATCGGCTGAACCGCGGCGCGGCTCAAGCCCGCGCCGCGATGCGTTCCTTCCAGGCGTGGGCGCGCGCCAGCGTGTCCCGCTCGTCCAGGGTCAGGCAGCGATGCTCCGCGACCACCAATTTTCCGTCGATCCAGACATGGCTGACCTGATGCGCGCCGGCGCTGTACACCAGTTGGGATATCGGGTCGTAGCAGGGCTGGGTCTGCGGTGCGCTCAGGTTCACGGCGACGATGTCCGCGTGCTTGCCGACTTCCAGGGAGCCGATGCGCTCGTCCATGCCCAGCGCCCGGGCGCCGGCCAGGGTCGCCATTTCCAGGGCCTGGTGGGCGGGCAGCATGGCCGGGTCGCCGCTGGCGCCCTTCGCCAGGATGGCGGTCAGGCGCATCTCGGAGAACATGTCCAGGCGGTTGTTGCTGGCGGCGCCGTCGGTACCCACGCCGACGTTGATGCCCTTCGCCAGGAGTCGCGCCACCGGCGCGAAGCCGCTCGCCAGCTTGAGGTTGGAGGCGGGACAGTGGGCCACGTGGCAACCGTCCTCGGCGAGCCAGCCGATTTCCTCCTCGGTGAGATGCACCGCGTGCACCGCCACCAGTCCCGGTCCCAGCAGTCCCAGGGCCTTGAGCCGGGCCAGGGGGCGCAGACCGTATTTTTCCAGGCTGTGGCGGATCTCGTCCTCGGTTTCGTGGATGTGGATGTGCACCGGCAAATCCAGTTGGGCGGCGTAGGTGACGATCTTTTCCATGGCGCGGTCGCCCACGGTGTAGGGTGCGTGGGGCGCCAGGCAGAAGCGGGCGAGGGGGTGGTCGCCCCAGGTGTCGCGCAGGGCCAGTCCCTTGCGCAGGTAGTCGTCCGGGTCGGCGGCATAGGGCGTGGGGGAATCCACGACGATGAGGCCGGCGGCGATGCGCATGCCCGCTTCCACCGCCGCTTCCACCGCCGCCTCGGCGAAGAAGTACATATCGTTGAAGCAGGTCACGCCGCCTTCCAGCATTTCCAGGCAGGCCAGGCGGGTGCCGTCGCGCACGAAGCCGGCCGAGACATGGCGGCCTTCCGCGGGCCAGATGTGTTGGGTCAGCCAGGTCATCAGGGGCAGGTCGTCCGCGTAGCCGCGCAGCAGGGTCATGGCGGCGTGGGTGTGCAGGTTGATCAGGCCGGGGATCAGGATGTGGTCCGGCAGGCGGATATGTTCGGCGCAGGTCCAGAGCCGGTCCGCCTCGGCGCTCGGCAGCAGGGCGGCGACGCGGCCTTGCCGGACCAGCAGGCTGTGGCCGCTCAAGGCGTGTCCGGACGGCCGGACGGGCGCGATCCACCCGGCATCGATGCGCAAATCGGCGGTGAAGTCGGACATGGCGGGTTCCTGGCGGGCGGGGAGGGAAATGCTAACTGCAAGGAGCGGCGGCGTCATCGCGGCGGTGGAGGTTCGAGTCGCGAAGCGCGGCCGAATCCGGTCTGTCGCATGTTAAAATCCCACGGCTTTTTCCCGTCATAACAAATTCCTAGAGACAGTTCCCCAATGGAAAATCAGTTCGCCAAAGAGACGCTCCCGGTCAGTCTGGAAGAAGAAATGCGCCGTTCCTATCTGGATTACGCCATGAGCGTGATCGTCGGGCGGGCGCTTCCGGATGTGAGGGACGGCCTTAAGCCCGTGCACCGGCGCGTATTGTTCGCCATGCACGAACTGAACAACGACTGGAACAAGGCCTACAAGAAGTCGGCCCGCGTGGTGGGCGATGTGATCGGTAAGTACCACCCCCACGGCGACACCGCGGTGTACGACACCATCGTCCGCATGGCCCAGGATTTCTCCCTGCGCTACCCGCTGGTGGACGGCCAGGGCAACTTCGGTTCCGTCGACGGCGACAACGCGGCGGCCATGCGTTACACGGAAATCCGCATGGCCAAGCTGGCCCACGAGCTGCTCGCGGATATCGACAAGGAAACGGTGGATTTCGGGCCCAACTACGACGGCTCGGAACATGAACCCCTGATCCTGCCGGCCAAATTCCCGAACCTGCTGGTGAACGGTTCCACCGGCATCGCCGTGGGCATGGCGACCAACATCCCGCCCCACAACATGAACGAGATCGTCGACGCCTGCATGGCGGTGTTGCGCGATCCGTTCATCGACATCGAAGACCTGATCGAGATCGTGCCCGCCCCCGACTTCCCCACCGCCGGCATCATCTACGGCCTCTCCGGGGTCAAGGACGGCTACCGCACCGGGCGTGGCCGCGTGGTGATGCGCGCCAAGTGCCACTTCGAGGACATCGACAAGGCCGGCGGCCGCCAGTCGGTCATCATCGACGAGCTGCCCTATCAGGTGAACAAGGCGAACCTGTGCGCGAAGATCGGCGAGCTGGTGCGGGAGAAGCGCCTGGAAGGCATCAGCGAGATCCGCGACGAGTCGGACAAGTCCGGCATGCGCGTGGTGATCGAACTGAAGCGCGGCGAAGTACCGGAAGTGATCCTGAACAATCTGTACAAAGAAACCCAGATGCAGGACACCTTCGGCATGAACATGGTGGCCCTGCTGGACGGCCAACCGCGCCTGCTGAACCTGAAGCAGTTCCTGGAAGCCTTCCTCAAGCACCGGCGCGAAGTCGTCACCCGGCGCACCCAGTTCGAACTCAAGAAGGCGCGTGACCGGGGCCACATCCTGGAGGGCCTCGCGGTCGCCCTGGCCAACGTGGACGAGATCATCGCCCTGATCAAGTCCTCCGCGACGCCGCCGGAAGCGAAGGCGGCCCTGCTGTCCAAGCCCTGGCAATCCAAAGTGGTGGAAGACATGCTGATGCGGGCCGCCGGCGACATGCTCGGCCCGAAAACGAACGCGTTCCGCCCCCTCGACCTGCCGCCCGAATTCGGTCTGCACAAGCAAGGCTATTTCCTCACCGAAGTCCAGGCGCAAGCCATCCTGGAGCTGCGTTTGCAGCGCCTGACCGGCCTGGAGCAGGACAAGATCGTCGGCGAATACGGCGAGGTCATGGACCGCATCGCCGATCTGCTGGACATCCTGGACAAGCCGGAGCGGGTCACGGAAATCATCGCCAGCGAACTGGGCGAGATCAAGGCCGCGTTTGGCGACAAGCGCCGTTCCGAGATCGTCGTCCACGCCCAGGAAATGTCCATGGAGGATCTCATCACGCCCCAGGACGTGGTGGTGACCCTCTCCAACACCGGCTACATCAAGGCCCAGGTGCTCGACGAATACCGCACCCAGAAGCGCGGCGGGCGCGGCAAGCAGGCGGCCAGCACCAAAGAGGAGGACTTCATCGAGAAGCTCTTCATCGCCAATACCCACGACTACATCCTCTGCTTCACCAGCCGGGGCCGCCTGTTCTGGCTCAAGGTCTACGAGGTGCCCCAGGGCGGTCGCGCGGCCCGGGGCAAGCCCATCGTCAATCTGCTCAAGCTGGAGGAGGACGAGCGGGTCAACGCCATCCTGCCGGTCAAGGAATTCGACGACCAGCACTACATCTTCATGGCCACCGCCTTCGGCACGGTCAAGAAAACCCCGCTCTCCGAGTTCTCCCGTCCGCGCAGCGCCGGCCTCATCGCGGTCAATCTGGACGAGGGCGACCATCTCGTCGGCGTCGCCATCACCAACGGCCAGAACGATGTCATGCTGTTCTCCGACGAGGGCAAGGCGAACCGCTTCGACGAGACCGAGGTACGCGCCATGGGGCGCGGCGCGCGCGGCGTGCGCGGCATCCGCCTGGGCGCTGGCGCCCAGGTCATCTCCCTGCTGGTGGCGGAAAGCGAGGAACAGAGCGTGCTCACCGCCACCGAGAACGGCTACGGCAAGCGCACCCCGGTGGGCGAATACACCCGCCACGGGCGCGGCGGCCAGGGTGTCATCGCCATCTCCACCTCGGCCCGCAACGGCAAGGTGGTGGCGGCGACCTTGGTGAACCCGGAGGACGAGATCATGCTGATCACCACCGGCGGCGTGCTGATCCGCACCCGGGTCAGCGAAATCCGTTCCCTCGGCCGCTCCACCCAGGGCGTCACGCTGATCAACCTGGATGAGGGCGAGAAACTGTCCGGCCTGCAGCGCGTGCTGGATTCCGAGGAAGTCCAGGAAGAAGAATAAGTCCGCTTTCCCCTTCAATTAGGAGACGCCGATGTCCACCGCCATCGTGTTCTGGGTTCTCGTGCTGATCGCGCTGGTCTACGGCGTGGTCATCTACAACGCCCTGGTGCAGATCAAGCATAACGTCGGCAAGGCCTGGTCCAACATCGACGTGCTGCTCAAGCAGCGCCACGACGAACTGCCCAAGCTGGTGGAAACCTGCAAACAGTACAAGCAGTTCGAGCAGGACACCCTGCGCCAGATCACGGAAGCCCGCGCCCGGGTCCAGGCGGCCAGCCAGAGCCAGGACATCCCCGCCCTGGGCCTGGCGGAAGGCAGCCTGCGCGCCGGGCTCGGCCAGATCTTCGCGGTGGTCGAGGCCTATCCGGAACTGCGCGCGAACGAGCAATTCGCCCAGCTCATGGCGCGCATCACCGGCCTGGAGGAAGCCATCGCCGACCGGCGCGAGTTCTACAACGAGAGCGTCAACATCAACAACGTGCGCATCGAGCAATTCCCGGATGCCTTCGTCGCCCGCCTGTTCGGCTTTCCCGCGAAGCCCCTGCTGACTTTCAGCGCGGAGGAACGCAAGGACGTGGACATGAAGGCCCTGTTCGGCGGCGATTCGCGTCCCGCCTGAGCCGAGCGCCTTCCCGCCGCAAGCCCGTCCCCAGGCCATGCCCAAGAACTGGCGGCGCGACCTGCTCATCTATCTGTTCCTGGCCCAGCTCGGCCTGGCCTACCTGGCCTTCGAGCTGGAGGATCCCATGGTCTGGCGTGTGGGCCTGCTGGTTGCCGCCGGCATCAATCTGGTGGGCTGGCTCTTCGCCCTGCGCATCGCCCGCGCCATCGAGGACACGCCCACCTCCAAGGTGGCGTCCGCCGCCCAGGGCTATGTGGAGCTGCGCGGCACGGCCCAGCCCCATGGCGGGCTACAGGTGGTCACGCCCCATACCGGCCTGCCCTGCCTGTGGTACCGCTACACGGTGGAGCGGCGCGACGGCAACAGCTGGCGCCACATGGACAGCGGCGAAAGCACCCAGCCCTTCGACTTGGTGGATGCCAGCGGCCGCTGCACCCTCGACCCGGCGGCCGCCCACATCGAATCCACCCACCTGGAGGTGCGCACGGAAGGCGATGTGCGCCACACGGAACTGGTTCTGCTGAAAGGCGACACCCTCTACGCCCTTGGCCTGTTCGCTAGCGAACGGCCGGAAAACCGGGTTCTCGACGCCCGCGTCGACGAAGGCGATCTGCTCGCCGAATGGAAGGAGGACCAGGCCGAGCTGCATCGCCGCTTCGATCTGGACCGGGACGGCGCCATCAGTCCCCAGGAATGGCTGCTCGCGCGCCAAGCCGCGCGCCGGGAGATCGCCCGCCGCCACCAGGCCATCCGTGCCGAAACGGTACGCCACGGCATGCGCGATCCGGGTGATGGCCGCCCTTATCTGATCAGCAACCTGCCGCCGGATGGACTGGGTGGGCGCTACCGCTGGATGTCCAGGCTGTTCCTGTGGGCGATGCTGGGGAGTCTGGGCGGGTTGACCTACGTGTTGAAATCGGTAGTCTGAGTGTGCCTTCGGGGCAGTCAGGGTATGCCCTGAGCGCCTGTTTCGGCTGAAGCCTTACTTCGGCCGCCACCGCTTCAGCAGCAAGGAATTGCTTACCACCGACACGGAAGACAAGGCCATGGCCGCCCCGGCAATGACCGGGTTGAGCAGGCCCGCCGCCGCCAAGGGCAACGCCAGCACGTTGTAGAAAAATGCGAAGAACAGGTTCTGGCGGATCTTGGCCATCACCGCACGGGACAGCGCCACCGCGTCGGCGACACCGTTCAGGTCGGCGCGCATGAGGGTGATATCCGCCGCTTCCAGGGCGATGTCGCTGCCGCCGGCCATGCCGAAGCTCACGTCGGCGCTGGCCAGGGCGGGCGCGTCGTTGACGCCGTCGCCGGCCATGCCCACCACCTTGCCCGCTGTCTTTAGGGCGGCGACGGCGGCAGCCTTGTCCTGGGGTTTCACCCGGGCGCGGAAATCGGCTATGCCGGCTTCGGCGGAGATGGCGGCGGCGGCCTTCTCGTTGTCGCCGGTGAGCATGACCGGAGCGATCCCCATGCCCTTGAGCCGATCCAGGGCGGCGCGGGAACTGGCGCGCAGGCGGTCGGCCAGATCCAGCCGGCCCAGCGGCGTTTCGTCTTCGGCCAGATACACCGAGGTAACAGCGCCGGCGGGCGGGCTTGCCTCGCTAATCCCCAGCCATTCCGCCGTGCCCAGGCGCAGGGCGCGCCCTTCCAGGTTTCCGGAGATGCCTTCGCCGGGCCGGTTTTCGAAGTCCGCGACCGCCGGCAGGTTCAACCCGCGTTCCGAAGCGGTGGCTTGCAGGGCCAGAGCGATAGGGTGGCCGCTGCCCGACTCCAGGGCGGCGGCAAGACGAAGCAGTTCGCTTTCCGCGATACCCGGGGACGGTGCCAGGGCCACCAGGGCCATCTTTCCTTCCGTCAGGGTGCCGGTCTTGTCCACAGCCAGCACCGCGAGTTTTTCCGCCCGCTCCAGGGCCTCGGCAGAGCGCACCAGGACACCCAGTTGAGCGCCACGGCCCAGGCCCACCATGACCGCCGTCGGCGTGGCCAGGCCCAGGGCGCAGGGGCAGGCGATGACCAGCACGGCGACGGCGGGGATCAGACTTTGTGTGAAGTCGCCCGTGGCCAGCCACCAGCCGGCGAAGGTGAGGGTGGCGATGGCGATCACGGCGGGCACGAAGATGCCGGAAATGCGGTCCGCCAGCTTTTGGATGGGGGCTTTCGAGCCCTGGGCCGCCTCGGTGAGGCGCACGATCTCCATCAACTGGGTGTGAGTGCCGACGCCTTCGGCGCGGACGCGCAGCAAGCCGTCCAGGTTCTGGGTGCCGGCATGCACGGTATCTCCCGCGCCCTTGGCCACCGGCAGGCTCTCGCCAGTAAGCAGGCTTTCGTCCAGGCTGGAGACGCCGTCGACGACCTGGCCGTCCACCGGCACCCGCTCGCCGGCGCGTACCCGCACCACGTCGCCGATCTTCAGCAGCGCGGTTTCCACTTCCACCGCTTCGCCGCTTTTTTCCACCCAGGCGGTGCGGGGTTGCAAACCCACCAATTGCTCGATGGCGGCGGAAGTCTTGGATTTCGCTCGGGCTTCCAGCAGCTTGCCCAGGCGCACCAGGGTCACCACCGCCGCGCTGGCCTCGAAGTAGACATGACTGTCGAGGCCGAACAGCAACACCGCGACGCTGAAGAAATACGCCGCGCTGGTGCCCAGGGCCACCAGCACGTCCATGTTCGCGCCGCCGCCGCGCAGGCTGTTCCAGGCGCCGGTGTAGAAACGGCGGCCGGACCAGAACTGCACCGGCGTGGCTAGCAGCCATTGCAGCCAGGGCGGCATCCACGCCACATGATGGGCGCCCGCCAGCATGGGCACCATCTGGGCCAGCAGGGGCAGGGTGAACAGGGCGGAGATCAGGAAGACGCGCAGTTCGCTCCGGTATTCCGCCGCCTTGCGCGCTTTTTCCTCGGCCCGGCTCGCCTCCGTGATGGCGGCGGCGGAGAAGCCGGCGCGGGCCACCGCGGCGATCAGATCGTCCGGGCTGGTCATGCCCGGTGTGTAACGCAGGCGGGCTTTCTCCGTGGCGAGGTTGACCCGGGCTTCGACGCCCGGCACCTGGTTCAGCACCCGTTCCAGGCGCGCGGAGCAGGACGCGCAGGTCATGCCGGAAATCGCCAGGTCCAGGGTTTGCACAGGGACTGAAAACCCGGTCTTGCGCACCTGCTCGACGATGGCGGCCGGATTCGTGACGGCGGGGTCGTATTCCACCCGGGTCTTTTCCACCGCCAGGTTGACGTTGGCGGCGACGCCATCCAAGCGGTTCAGGTTCTTCTCCAGCCGCGTCGAGCAGGCCGCGCAGGTCATGCCGGCGATGGGGAGTTCGAGGACGAGGCGTTGCGGGCTGGCGGCGGCAGGCATGATGCGCTGTTCAGGATCGCGAGCAAAGATCATAAGGCCGAAACCTCCGCCCGCGGGTTCCCGGGATCGCGGGAACCCGAGCGCGGAACGGCCGGGCGCTTACTGTAAAGGGGGTTACTGGCAGACCTGCTGCATGTTGAAAGGCAGCAGATTGGTGCTATTGAGCCCGTCCATGGCCAGGTTGACCAGGCCGTGCACCGCCTTGACCGGGATCGGCGTCACGCCCAGCAATTCGGTCGGACATTTGAAGGTCAGCACCTTGAGCGGCTTCTCGCCGGTCGGGTAGACGGTCTTGAGGACGGGCAGGATGGATTGGCCGCCCGAGGGCATGCCTGGCGCCAAGGCGTACTTCAGATCGCCAAGCAGATCGCCCAGGGATTTTGCCGGGGCCAGGGCGGCCGGCGCGATCTGTGCCAAGTTGGGCGTGGCGGGAAGCGACCAGGGTGTCGGCGCGGTGCCGCTCTGGGAGGAGGCGGGCGCGCTGGCGACGGGCGCTTGGGGAGCGGGCTGGTTAGTGGCCTGGTTAGTGACCTGGTAAGGGGCCTGCCGGTAGGCCAGATAAGGATTGAAGGCGGCGGCTGGCGTGGGCAAGCGCGGAGCCTGGTATGCGGGCGCCGGCACGGCCGCCTGCGGAGGATAGGGCAGGGGAGCCGGCAAAGGGATGGGTAGCGCCGCGGACACCGGCGGGGGGGCGTAAGCGGGAACCGGGAAAGCGGGGGGGGACCAGGGTGTCGCGGGAGCGGTGGCCGCCCGGCTATTGGGCAGGTAGGGATTCGACGCGGCCGGCGCCTGGAACTGGGGAGCCTGAAACTGGGGAGCCTGGTAGGCGGGCGGCGTCCACGGCGTGGCCGGCACGGCCGCTACCTGGGGAAACGGCGGCTGAAACGCCAGGAAAGGGTTGTTCCAGACCGGGGGCGTGAAACCCGGCGCCGGGAGCGGGCTCCACGGGGTCGCCGCCGGCGCGCTCGGCGCGGCGTAGCGGTAAGCCAGGTAGGGGTTTACCGCGACCGGGGCCGGTTTGCTGGCCTCGACTTTCCAGGGATTCGGATATTGCCCCGCCATGTAAGGATTGGCGGGCTCGGGCGCTTCCGGTTGCGCGGCGGAGGCCATGGGCGCCGGGCCGGCTTGGGCAGCCGCGATCGGAATCGCCGGCTGGGCGGCGGGCGCGCTGGCGGACTTTTCGGTGGTGGCGCTCGCGGGCCTGAAGGTCTTCTTCTTGGCGACCTTGGCTTTCTTGACCAGGGATTTCTTGCTTGCGTGCTTGCGTGGGGACTCGCTCCAGGCCGTGTCGGCGCTCAGGACGACGATGGACGAGACGACCGCCAGACTCATCAGGCCTGCCAGGGATTTCGTTTTGACGTTCATGGGGGTCGGTGGCTCATTTCGCGAGGTGGCTCAAGCTAATCCCCTATCCGGGGTGCGTCAACTTGGGAGGAAGGGGGTGACAAAACAATTTCCTGTTTGTGGTTGACGGGTCTCAGGAAGTTCCGCTATGCGGAATATTGTGAGATTTGGACTACGTGAATACTTAGTTAACATTATCGCGATAATAAGCATATTAAATGTTCATCATATTTCTCTAAGTAACTTTACATATTGAATATATCTATATGATATTTAACGGTTAATGGCATGAATTTCCGTGTGGCACGGTTCTTGATATATCGGTAGGCCATTCCCATCCCGGCGTCCGGGCTGGCGAATGCCTTCAATCCGACCGACAGGAGACCGAGTCCATGGTGGAGACCTTCTACGAGGTGATGCGGCGGCAGGGCATCACCCGCCGCAGCTTCCTCAAATATTGCAGCCTGACCGCCGCCTCCCTGGGCCTGGGGCCGGCGTTCGTGCCGAAAATCGCCCACGCCATGGAGACCAAGCCGCGCACCCCGGTGCTGTGGCTGCATGGCCTGGAGTGCACCTGCTGCTCCGAATCCTTCATCCGTTCCGGCCACCCGCTGGCCAAGGACGCGGTGCTGTCCATGATCTCCCTGGACTACGACGACACCATCATGACCGCCGCCGGCCATCAGGCCGAGGCCATCCTCGACGAGGTCATGACCAAGTACAAGGGCAACTACATCCTGGCCGTCGAGGGCAACCCGCCCCTGAACCAGGAAGGCATGAGCTGCATCATCGGCGGCAAGCCCTTCGTCGAGCAGTTGAAGCACGTGGCCAAGGACTGCAAGGCCATCATCTCCTGGGGTTCCTGCGCCTCCTGGGGCTGCGTCCAGGCGGCCAAGCCCAACCCCACCCAGGCGACGCCGGTGCACAAGGTCATCACCGACAAGCCCATCATCAAGGTGCCGGGCTGCCCGCCCATCGCCGAGGTCATGACCGGCGTCATCACCTACATGCTGACCTTCGACCGCATCCCGGAACTGGATCGCCAGGGCCGGCCCAAGATGTTCTACGGCCAGCGCATCCACGACAAATGCTATCGCCGGCCCCACTTCGACGGCGGCCAGTTCGCCGAGGCCTGGGACGACGAGGGCGCGCGCCGCGGCTACTGCCTCTACAAGATGGGCTGCAAGGGCCCGACCACCTACAACGCCTGCTCGACGGTGCGCTGGAACGGCGGCGTGTCCTTCCCCATCCAGTCCGGCCACGGCTGCATCGGCTGTTCCGAGGACGGTTTCTGGGACAAGGGTTCCTTCTACGACCGGGTCACCGACATCAAGCAGTTCGGCATCGAGGCCAACGCCGACAAGGTGGGCGGCGCGGTGGTGGGTGTGGTGGGCGCCGCGGTGGCGGCCCACGCGGCGGTGAGCGCCATCAAGCAGAGTCGGACCAAGCAGGCCGACGGAAACGACAAGTGAGGTAGACGAACATGGCTGCTTACGAAACCCAAGGCTTCAAGCTCGACAACTCCGGCAAGCGCGTGGTGGTGGATCCGGTGACCCGCATCGAGGGCCACATGCGCGTGGAAGTGAACCTGGATTCCAACAACGTGATCCGCAACGCGGTCTCCACCGGCACCATGTGGCGCGGCCTGGAGGTCATCCTGAAAGGCCGCGATCCGCGCGACGCCTGGGCCTTCACGGAACGCATCTGCGGCGTCTGCACCGGCACCCACGCGCTGACCTCGGTGCGCGCGGTGGAGGACGCCCTGGCCATCAAGATTCCCGAGAACGCCAACAGCATCCGCAACATCATGCAGTTGACGCTGCAAGTGCACGACCATCTGGTGCACTTCTATCACCTGCACGCCCTGGACTGGGTGGACGTGGTGTCCGCCCTGAAGGCCGACCCCAAGGCCACCTCGGAGTTGGCCCAGAGCATCTCCTCCTGGCCTTTATCCTCCCCCGGCTATTTCCGCGACGTGCAGAACCGGCTGAAGAAGTTCGTGGAAAGCGGCCAGCTCGGCCCCTTCATGAACGGCTACTGGGGCAATCCGGCCTACAAGCTGCCGCCGGAAGCCAATCTGATGGCGGTGACCCACTACCTGGAAGCCCTGGATTTCCAGAAGGAGATCGTCAAGATCCACACCATCTACGGCGGCAAGAACCCCCATCCGAACTGGCTGGTGGGCGGCGTGCCGTGCGCCATCAACGTCAACGACACCGGCGCGGTGGGCGCGATCAACATGGAGCGGCTGAACCTCATCTCCAGCATCATCGACCGCTCCATCGACTTCATCGACAACGTCTACATCCCGGACCTGCTTGCCATCGCCTCCTTCTACAAGGACTGGACCCACGGCGGCGGCCTCTCCTCGAAGAGCGTCATGTCCTACGGCGACATCCCGGAAAACGCCAACGACTACACCGCCGGCAATCTCCTGCTGCCCCGGGGCGCCATCATCAACGGCGACCTGACCAAGGTGCACGAGGTGGACCTGCGCGATCCGGCGCAGATCCAGGAATTCGTCGACCATTCCTGGTTCAAGTACGAAGGCGGCGCCGCGGGCAAGGGCCTGCACCCATGGGACGGGGAAACGGTGCCCCATTACGAGCTGGGCAAGAACGCCAAGGGCAGCTCCACCAACATCGAGCAGATCGACGAGGGCGGCAAGTACTCCTGGATCAAGGCGCCGCGCTGGCGCGGCCACGCCATGGAAGTGGGCCCCCTGGCCCGCTACATCATCGGCTACGTGCAGAATAAGCCCGAGTTCAAGGAGCCGGTGGACATGGTGCTGAGCAAGCTGGGCCTGCCCCTGCCGGCCCTGTTCTCCACCCTGGGCCGCACCGCCGCCCGGGGCCTGGAGGCCTCCTGGGCCGCCCACAAGATGCGCCACTTCCAGGACAAGCTCGTGGCCAACCTGAAGGCGGGCGATCTGGCGACGGCGAACATCGACAAGTGGGAGCCGTCCACCTGGCCCAAGGAGACCAAGGGGGTCGGCTTCACCGAGGCGCCGCGCGGCGCCCTGGCCCACTGGATCCGCATCAAGGACACGCGCATCGACAACTACCAGTGCGTGGTGCCCACCACCTGGAACGGCAGTCCGCGCGATTCCAAGGGCCAGATCGGCGCCTTCGAGGCCAGCCTGATGAACACCCCGCTGGCCAAGGCCGACCAGCCCCTGGAAATCCTGCGCACCCTGCACAGCTTCGATCCCTGCCTGGCCTGCTCCACCCACGTGATGGCGCCGGACGGTCAGGAGATGAGCAAGGTTCGGGTTCGGTAATCGTGCTTGCCATGCGGTGTGGCTTGAGCTTGGCGCGGCAAATCCCCCCTGTCCCCCCTTTTGCAAAGGGGGGAACCCTCCGGCATGGGGTCTCGCGGGTTGCCTCCCCCCTTTGCAAAAGGGGGGCCGGGGGGGATTCAACCCGCACCGCCCAACCCACCGCAGTCTAACCAGGAGAAACACATGCTCTCAGCACAAGACATGCAGGAAGCCGCGGCCCACGGGCGGGCGGTCAAGGCGGTCTACGTCTACGAAGCGCCGGTCCGGCTGTGGCACTGGGTCAACGCCCTCGCCATCACCGTGCTGGCCGTCACCGGCTGGTTCATCGCCAGCCCGCCGCCCAGCCAGCCCGGCGAGGCCAGCGCCAACTTCCTCATGGGCTACATCCGCTTCGCCCACTTCGCCGCCGGCTATGTCCTGCTGATCGGCTTCCTGGGCCGGGTGTACTGGGCCTTCGTCGGCAACCACCACGCGCGCCAGTTGTTCGTGCTGCCCATCTTCAACGGCACCTGGTGGAAAGAGGTGTTCTTCGAGTTGCGCTGGTACCTGTTCCTGGAGCGGGATCCGAAGAAATACGTGGGCCACAATCCCCTGGCCCAGTTGTCCATGTTCACCCTGTTCCTCACCACCGTCCTGTTCATGATGGTCACCGGCTTCGCCCTGTACGGCGAGGGCGCCCAGGAAGGCAGCTGGGCCCACAGCCTGTTCACCTCCTGGGTCATCCCGCTGTTCGGCCAGAGCCAGGATGTGCACACCTGGCATCACGTGGGCCTGTGGGTGATCGTGCTGTTCGTGCTGCTGCACATCTACGCGGCGATTCGGGAAGACATCATGTCGCGCCAGAGCCTGGTCTCCACCATGCTGTCCGGCTGGCGCATGTTCAAGGACGACAAGCCGTGAGCGCGATGTCCATCACCACCCCTGCCATGGACAGCCTGGACTACCGCTGCGACATCCTGGTGCTGGGCATCGGCAACCTGCTCTGGGCCGACGAGGGTTTCGGCATCCGCTGCCTGGAAGGCCTGCACGCGGACTGGCGCTTCCGTCCCGGCGTGCGCCTGCTGGACGGCGGCACCCAGGGCCTCTACCTGCTGCCCTACGTGGAAGGCTGCCGCAAGCTGCTGATCTTCGACGCGGTGGACTACGGACTGGCGCCGGGCACCCTGAAAATCGTGCGGGACGACGAGGTGCCGGCCTTCATGGGCGTCAAGAAGATGAGCCTGCACCAGACCGGCTTCCAGGAAGTGCTGTCGGTGGCCAAGCTGCGCGGCTGGAATCCGGAAAGCGTGACCCTGATCGGCTGCCAGCCGGAAACCCTGGACGACTACGGCGGCAGCCTGTCGGACGTGGTCAAGGCGCGCCTGCCGGGCGCCCTGCAGATCGCCCTGGATACCTTGTACGGCTGGCTCGCCAAACCGGAACGGCGCGCCGCGCCGCCCGGCCCGGAAGAGCGCATCACCCTGGACAGCCTGGACATCGCCCCCTACGAAAGCCAGCGGCCCAGCGCCGAGCTGGCCTGCCGCATGGGCGACGGGCGGTTTCTACCGGCGACGGGAGCCGCCTGATGTGCCTGGGCCTCCCCATGCGCGTCGTCGAATGCAACGGCTTTGTCGCCCAGTGCGAGGGGCGCGGCGGCCGGCGCCGGATCGATCTCGCCCTGGTGGGCGAGCAGGCGCCGGGCACCTGGCTGCTGTGCTTCATCGACGCCGCCCGGGAAGTCATCGACGCCGAATCCGCCGCCCGCGTCAACGCCGCCCTGGACGGACTGGAAGCCGTGATGGCCGGCGAGACCGACATCGCCGCCCATTTCGCCGACCTGTTCGACCGGGTGCCCGAGCTGCCCCCCCACTTGAGAGGAGTCACTTCATGACCCCGAAGCATCCCCTTATCGCCCGCCTCATCGAGGAATTCGGCTATCCCATGCTGGTCGCCGCCGAACTGGAAGCCTTCTGCAACGCCCCCGGCGAAGCGATCCTGTTCTGCGCCGGCGATCCGGCCCAGCATCCGGAATGCCTGGACGTGGCCGTGGTGCTGCCGGAACTCCTGCGCGCCTTTCCGGACCGCTTCCGCGCCGGCATCGCCGCGCCGGAACTGGAGCCCGCGCTGCAGGCCCGCTACGGCTTCACCCGCTGGCCCACCCTGGTGTTCCTGCGCGGCGGCGCCTATGTGGGCATGATCCCGGGCATCCAGGACTGGTCCGTCTACTGCGAGCGCATCCGGGAACTGCTGGCCACGCCCGCGAGCCGGCCGCCGTCCATCGGCATTCCGGTCAGCGCGCCCGCCGTCTCCGCCACCTGCCACTGAGGACCACGCCATGCAAGCCTTTCCCATCCCCGTCGTCGCCCTGGGCGAAACCCGCGGTCCCGGCTCCCAGCAGGAGGACGAGACCCTGGACTACCTGCCCATGCCCCACGACATGCGCACCTACCAGGCGCCCATCCTGCCGGAGCCGGAGGAAGTGCGGGAGCGCGCCGAGGCCCGTGTCTGGCTGGGTCACCTGCTCGACCTCGTCAAGCATTGGCGCGTCGGCGACAAGGCGGCGAGCCTGGACATGAGCGGCCTGAGCGAGGCCGACCGCACCTTGATCGACCAGGTGCTGGGGGAGGGCGAGGTGAGCGCCCAGGTGACGGGGGAATCCGGCACCCTGGCCATCCAGGAAAGCGAGTTCGCGGGCGTCTGGCGCCTGCGCGGCCGCGACCAGGACGGCCACGCCTACGCCGACCGGGTCGAGGTGGGCGATGTGCCGGGCGCCGTGCGCCTCGCCGCGCAAGCCGGCCTGGCCGTCCCCCAGCGCGTGGAACTCGCCCCCGGCGTGGTCAACGCGCCGGCCCTGGTGACGGAAATCGCCGAACAGGTGCTTCGCGCCGGCGCGGAGCCCCACGTCATCAACCTTTCCCTGCTGCCCTTCAGCCCCGAGGACGGCGCCTGGCTCGACCAGTGCCTGGGGCGCGGCCGCGTCTCCCTGCTGTCGCGCGGCTACGGCAACTGCCGCGTCACCGCCACCGGCGTCGCCCGGGTCTGGTGGGTGCAGTACTTCAACTCCCAGGACGCCCTCATCCTCAACACCCTGGAGGTGACCGACGTGCCCGAGGTGGCGCGCGCCGCCGGCGAGGATCTGGAGGACAGCGCCCAGCGCCTGACCGAGGTGCTGGAGTGGATCGGCTGAAATGCATGCCCCCGATATAAAAGGGGGAGACAGAATCGGCCGTCCGGGGTCATGATGTTGCAGTGCAAACCAAGGTCTTATCCGATTCATCCATGACCACTTTCGAAGGCTCCTTTCTGGGCGACGCCAGCCGCCTGCCGCCGGATGCCCGGCTGGAATGCAAGATCTGCTGGCACGTGTACGACCCCGCCGAGGGCGACCCGGTCTGGCAGATTCCCCCCGGCACGCCGTTCGCCGGGCTGCCGCCCCACTGGCGCTGTCCCAACTGCGACGGCGCCCGGGAACAGTTCATGGTGCTGGACGATGCCTGACGCCATGAACGCGCCCACCCCCGCCCCCGAACTCCTGGACAACCCGGCCGCCCAGCTGGAATCCGTCTTCAAGCGCATCGCCGCGACCCGCATGGCCGGCGTCGCCATCCTCAACCCGGCCCTGGACGTGGAGGCCATCGGCTTCCGGCGCTGGAACAACGAATGGGTGGGCGTGCTCATCACCCCCTGGTTCATGAGCCTGATCTGCCTGCCCAGCCCCGCCTCCACCTGGTACGACCTGTCCAGCGGCAGCAAACGCGACCGGGAACTGCCCGCCGGCTGCTACGAATTCCTCACCGCCCACGAGGAGGAACTGGGGCCCTACCTGACCAGTTCCCTGTTCTCGCCGATGTTCAATTTCGAGAGCATGGACCAGGCCCGGGAAGTGGCCGCCGCGGTCCTGGCCGAGATGTTCACGCCGGCCCCCGCGGGGACGGCCGAGCCCGCCGCGCCCGCCGCGCCGGCGCCGAGCGCGCCGGACGGCCTGGCGGCGAAACTGGACAAGCCGGTCAGCCGGCGCGGCTTCTTCGGCGCTTTCCTGCGTCCGGGACAGAAATCTTGAGTTCCAGCCTGGAAGGCCGCATCGATATCCGCCTGACCCGGGACGATGCGGCGGTGGCCGGTGTGGAGATCCGCTCCTCCCGGCCCCAGCTCGCCCAGAAACTCCTGGCCGGACGCGCGCCGGACGAAGCCGCCGATCTGGCCGGCCTGATCTTCAGCCTGTGCGGCAGGGCCCAGAAAGTCGCCGCCCAGTCCGCCTGCGAAGCCGCGCGCGGCCAGACGCCCGGCCGGGATGTCCTGAAACAGCGGGAACGCGGCGTGCTGGTGGAACTGGCCCAGGAACACGCCTGGCGCCTGCTTTTGAACTGGCCGGAACAGGCTGGGCGCGGTCCCGACATGCCCAGCCTGCTGGCTCTGCGCCAGAAGGCGGAAGACCCGCTCGCCTTCGCCGACGTCCTGGAAAATCTGCTGGGCGCCGTGCTGCTGGGCGAATCCCCCCAGCACTGGCTGGCCCGGGATCTGACTGGTTTCGACGTCTGGCGCCGGGATGGCCGCACCCTGGCGGCGAAGCTGTTCGCCGACCTGGGTGACGGCGCGGATGCGGGCGCCGGCACCGGCGCCCTGCTGCCGCCGCTTGTCGCGCTGGACGCGGACGCCGCCGCCGACCTCGCGCGCCGGGCGCTGGCCGAGCCCGCCTTCTGCGCCGCGCCGCTGTGGCGCGGCGCCCCCGCGGAAACCGGCGCGGTCGCCCGCATGGCGGAGCGCCCCATGCTGAGCGACTGGATCGCCCGGCGCGGACGCGGCGCCGGCGCGCGCCTGCTGGCCCGCCTGCTGGAACTGGCTGAACTCCCGGGCCGCCTGCGCGCCGAGCCGGACCCGGCCTGCGCTTCCCAGGTGGTCCGCGCCTGGCCCTTGGAGGAAAATGCCGGCATGGCCGGCGTGGAAACCTCGCGCGGCCTGTTGCTCCATGTGGCGCGGCTGAAGGACGGCAGGATCGCCGAGTACCGCATCGTCGCCCCCACGGAATGGAATTTTCACCCCGCCGGCCCGCTCGCCCAGGCTTTGTCCGGCCTGCGCGCCGGCCCCGGGCTGGAATCGGCGGCCAGGCTGGTGTCCCAGTCCCTGGACCCGTGCGTGGCTTATGGAGTCGAACTGATCGATGCATGAAATGTCCCTTGCGGAGGGCATCCTCCAGATCGTCGAGGACACCGCCGCCCAACAGGGCTTCAAGCGGGTCACCGAAGTGCGCCTGGAAATTGGCGCCTTGTCCGGTGTCGAAGTGGAAGCCCTGAGCTTCTGCCTGGACGTGGTGCTGAAGCACAGCGTCGCCGACGGCGCCCGCGTGGAACTGGAACGCCTGCCCGGCCAGGGCTGGTGCCTGGGTTGCGGCGAGACGGTGGAAATCACCGCCCTCTACGAGGCCTGCCCCAAGTGCGGCAGCTATCAGGTGCAGGCCACCGGCGGCACCGAGATGCGGGTCAAGGATTTGCTGGTGGAATGAAGGTTTTCTCCCTCCCCCGCCGGGGGAGGGCAGGGGAGAGGGAAAGCCTGTGCAGTCCCTTCCCGGTTGCAATATTTGAAGCAGGAGAATCAACCATGTGTACCGTCTGCGGCTGCGGCCAGGGTGAAACCCAAATCGAAGGCCACGAGCACGAGCATGCTCACGATCATCCCCACGATCACAGCCATCCCCACACCCACGCGCATGACCACGAGCATGCCCATGTCCACGGCCACGAGCACACCCACCCGGACGGCACGGCGCACAGCCATCCCCACGAGCACGGCCATTCCCATGCCCACGACCACAGCCATGAGCACGGGCACACGGGCCACGACCACCATCACGACCCCCTGCACGACGCCGGCGCCGGCCACAGCCATCCCCACGCCGACGCGGAGTTGCACGGCGGCGCGGGCCAGATGCACTTCCACGAACACAAGGGCGACCTCCACTACGGCCTCGGCCCCGCCCACGCCCACGCCCCGGGCCTGACCCAGGAGCGCATGGTCAAGATCGAGCAGGACATCCTGGGCAAGAACAACCGCTACGCCGACGGCAACCGCCAGCACTTCGCCGAGCACGGCATCTTCGCCGTCAACCTGGTCTCCAGCCCCGGCTCAGGCAAGACCACCCTGCTGGTGAAGACCATCGAGCTGCTCAAGGACAAGGCCAAGGTGGCGGTGGTCGAAGGCGACCAGCAGACCAGCAACGACGCCGACCGCATCCGCGCCACCGGCGCGCCGGCCATCCAGGTCAACACCGGCAAGGGCTGCCACCTGGACGCCCACATGGTGGGCCACGCCCTGGAACGCCTGGCCCTGCCCGACGACAGCCTGCTCATGATCGAAAACGTCGGCAACCTGGTCTGCCCCGCCGCCTTCGACCTGGGCGAAGCCCACAAGGTGGTCATCCTCTCGGTCACCGAAGGCGAGGACAAACCCCTGAAATACCCGGACATGTTCAACGCCGCCGACCTGATGATCCTCAACAAGGTGGACCTGCTGCCCTACCTGAACTTCGACGTGGCCAAGTGCGTGGAATTCGCGCGAAGGGTGAATCCGAAGCTGGAGGTGATGCAGGTTTCGGCCACCAGCGGGGCCGGGATGGAGGAATGGCTGGGGTGGCTGCTGGCGGGGTTGGCGCAGGCCAAGGCAGCGCGGGAGGCGAATGTGGATTTGCTGAAGAAGCGGATTGCGGAGTTGGAAGCGGCGTTGGCGGCGAAGGGTGGTTAGGGATTTATGCGACTATCTTTCAGCACTTTATTTGTCATTCTAGGTTTCTGTTTTGTAACCACTACCGCCCTGGCTGACGCGAGTTCCTTTGCCACTGTTGAAAACCAAGCCATGAAGGGTGACTACCAATCCCAAAGAAACTTGGCTTTTGGCTATGTTTCTTGGCCTTATGAAGGCCAAACCAAGAATCCCATACTTGGCTGTGCTTGGTACCTTGTTATTTTGCATTCCGGGAACCCGCGAATTGACCAAGGAGACATTGGCAATGCCAACGTCTATTGCAGAAAACTAGATGTTGAGTCGCAGACTGCTGCTACGGGGCAGGCGCGAGTGTTGTTCAAACAGATATATAAGTCCGTTCCTCGGTTCTGATGGCCCAAGCTAACTGTCGCATTCTTGGGGACAGCGAGTAATCCGAATGGAACAACGCGCAATCCGGGAAGTCCTGGAATCCGAAACCCAAAATTCCAGGGGGCCACATGCGGGCAGCAAGACGCAACGCCGCCTCCGCATAACCGGCATCGTCCAGGGCGTCGGCTTCCGTCCCTACGTCTGGCACCTCGCCAAGGAGCTGAACCTCGCCGGTTGGGTGCGCAACGACGCCGCCGGTGTGGAAGTGCTGGTGGAGGGCGACGCCGAGGCCATCGAGACCTTCACCCGCCGCCTACCCCTGGAAATCCCGCCCCTGGCCCAGGTGCGCGAGCTGACTTGGCGCGACGGCCCGGCCACGGGCGAGCACGCCGAATTCACCATCACGGAAAGCGGGGCAGGGCAGGCCGCCACCCTCATCGGCCCCGACACCGCCACCTGCCCCGACTGCCTGGCGGAGTTGTTCGACCCCGCCGACCGGCGCTGGCGCTATCCCTTCATCAACTGCACCCACTGCGGCCCCCGCTACACCCTGACCCACGGCCTGCCCTACGACCGGGCCCAGACCAGCATGGCGGCGTTTCCCCTGTGTCCGGATTGCGAGGGGGAATACCGCAATCCGGCCGACCGGCGCTTTCATACGGAGCCGACGGCGTGTCCGGTGTGCGGGCCGGGGTTGTGGATTACCCCTCCCCCCGGGGGGGAGGGTGGCCCGCAGGGCCGGGAGAGGGAGCATGGGTTGTCATTGCGGGACGGTTGTTCCCTCTCCCCGGCCCTCCCCCCCGGGGGGAGGGGGCAAGACCCCATCGCCGACTTCCTGGCCCGCCTGCAAGCCGGCCGGATCCTCGCCATCAAGGGCCTGGGCGGCTTCCACCTGGCCTGCGACGCGCGCAACGCCGAGGCGGTGCGCACCCTGCGCGAGCGCAAGAACCGGGAGGAGAAGCCCTTCGCGGTCATGGCCGCGAATCTGGCGTCCATCGCCGCGTGGGTGGAGATCAGCCCCGCCGAGGCCGAACTGCTGCAATCCCCCGAGCGGCCCATCGTCCTGCTGCGCAAGAAGCCGGGGGCCGACGCGGCCTTGCCCGGCATCGCTCCGGGACTTGCCTGGCTGGGCGTCATGTTGCCCTACACGCCGATGCATTGGCTGATCTTCCATGAGGCGGCCGGACAGCCGGTTGGCACGGATTGGATGGCCCTGCCCCAGAAACTGGTGCTGGTCATGACCAGCGCCAATCCGGGCGGCGAGCCCCTGGTGATCCGCAACGAGGAAGCGGTGGAACGTCTGGCCGGCATCGCCGATGGGGTGCTGATGCATGACCGGGAAATCGTGGTCCGGTGTGACGATTCGGTGGTGCGGGTTATCGCGGGAATCCCCCCCAGCCCCCTTTATCCCCGAACGGGGGCTTTTTCAAAGGGGGGGGAACACCAGCCAGCCCAAGTTGAAGGGGCCCTCCCTTTGGGAAGTAGGGTGGGACACCAAGGCGCGTCCGAAGGGGCCTTACCTTTGGGAAGGATGGTCGAACACCAGGTCGCGGCCGAAGGGTTCCCCCCTTTTCCAAAGGGGGGGAACACCCATCCGTCCACCCAATTCATCCGCCGCGCCCGCGGCTACACGCCCCGCGCCATCCGCCTGCCCCGCGCCGGCCCAACCGTGCTGGCTCTGGGCGGCTACCTCAAGAACACGATCTGCGTCACCCGGGGCGACGAGGCCTTCCTCTCCCAGCACATCGGCGGCCTGGACAACCCGGCCACCTGCGGCATGCTGATGGAAGTGGCCGGCCATCTCCTGGATATCCTGCAAGTGAAGCCCGAGGCGGTGGCCCACGACGCGCATCCGGATTTCTTCTCCAGCCGCCATGCCCTGGAACTGGCGGATACGTGGGGTGTGCCGGCCGTCGCCGTGCAGCATCACCAGGCCCACATCGCCGCCGTCGCGGCGGAGCATGGCATCGATGAACCCCTCCTGGGCCTGGCTTTGGACGGCGTGGGACTGGGCGACGACGGCGGCGCCTGGGGCGGCGAGCTGTTGCGGCTGGACGGCGCCGCTTTCACCCGCCTGGGCCATCTTTCGCCCCTGCCCCTGCCCGGCGGCGACAAGGCGGCGAAGGAGCCCTGGCGCATGGCCGCCGCCGCCCTGTTCAAGCTGGGCCGCGTGGACGAGATTCCGCGCCGCTTTCCCGGCCAGCCCATGGCCAATCAGTTGCACGTGATGCTGGAGCGGAACCTGCATTGCCCGCCCACCACCAGCCTGGGCCGCTGGTTCGACGCCGCCGCCGGCCTGCTCGGCGCGCGCGAGGTCATGGCCTACGAGGGCCAGGCGGCGATGCTGCTGGAAGGCCTGGCGGAAGCGGCCGGCGCGGTCGCGCCGATGCCGGATGGCTATCGCATCACGGATGCCGTCCTTCCGGGCAAGGCCGGGGTGACGATGCAATTGGACCTCCTGCCCCTGCTGGCACGCCTCGCCGACGAAGCCGACGCCGCTTTCGGCGCCGCCCTGTTCCACGCCACCCTGGCGCAAGCCCTGGCGGACTGGACGGAACGGGCCGCGCGCCGGGAAGGTCTCACCACCGTCGCCCTGGGCGGCGGCTGCTTGCTCAACCATATTCTTTCCCGCAATCTGGGCCGCCTGTTGGCGGAACGCGGCCTCACCGTCCTGGAGGCGCGCCAGGCGCCGCCCAACGACGGGGGCTTGAGCCTGGGCCAGGCTTGGGTTGCAATTCAATCGCTCGATGAACGCCGGTCGACGGGGGCGCCTCGCGCCGCCTCGGCGGCAGTGAAAGGAAATCCATCATGTGCCTAGCCATTCCCGCAAAAGTCGTGGAAATCGCCGAGGGCGACCAGGCCATCGTCGACCTGGGCGGCGTGCGCAAGGACGTCTCCCTGGCCCTGGTGGAAGGCGTCCAGGTGGGCGACTACGTCATCGTCCACGTGGGCTATGCGCTGACGCGTCTGGACCCGGAGGAGGCGGAGAAGACCCTGGCGTTGATGGCGGAAGCCGGCTTGCTGTCGGATGTGGGCTCTCCCGCGTGAAGTTCACTCAATACTTTCTGGCCATGCGGCAGCGGCCGGATCGCGTGGACATCCGGCTGGAGTGGATAGAGCGGGTCATCGAGCATCCTTTGCGCGAGACCATCCAGGAAGATGGGCGCATTCGTCGCTGGGCATTGATCCCGGAAGCGGAAAACCGCGCCCTGCGTGTCGTTCTGCTGCCGGATGGTGAAACCGTGCACAACGCATTTTTTGACCGGAGATTTACGCCATGAAGATCAAATATTTTCAGGATACGGACACCCTATACATCGAGTTCCGCTCCGCACCGGTCAACGAAACTCGTGACCTGGACGAGAACACGCTCCTGGATATGGACGCCCAGGGCAACATCTGCGCGATCACCCTGGAGCATGCGAAGGAGCGGGCGGATATCCCCCATTTCTCCTTCGAGCAGATCGCGGCCTGAGCGCATGAAGTACGTCGATGAATACCGCGACGGCGAGGTACGACCGCACAGGGCGGAGCAGGGCCCCCGCGTAGCGGGGATGCGACCCCGGAGCGGGAAGCGCGACCTCGCATTACAGCGCTCGGCTATCTGGAGAAGTGCGAAATGAAATACGTCGACGAATACCGCGACGGGGATGTCGCCCAAGGACTGAGCAAGGCCATCGCCGCCGAAGTCCGACCCGACCGCCGCTACAACTTCATGGAGTTCTGCGGCGGCCACACCCACGCCATCTCCCGCTACGGCGTGCCGGATCTGTTGCCGCCCAACGTGCGCATGATCCACGGCCCCGGCTGCCCGGTGTGCGTGCTGCCCATCGGCCGCATCGACCTGGCGATACAGCTCGCCCTGGAGCGGGGCGTCACCGTCTGCACCTACGCCGATACGGTGCGGGTGCCGGCCTCCAACGGCCTGTCCCTGATGAAGGCGAAAGCGCGCGGCGGCGACATCCGCATGGTCTACGCGGTCACCGACGCCCTGAAGATCGCCCGGGACAATCCGGGCAAGGAAGTGGTGTTCTTCGCCATCGGCTTCGAGACCACCACGCCGCCCACGGCGGTGGCCATCAAGGCGGCCCAGGCGGAGGGCTTGAAGAACTTCAGCGTGCTGTGCTGCCACGTGCTGACCCCCTCGGCCATCATGAACATCCTGGAGTCGCCGGAAGTGCGCGAGCTGGGCACCGTGCCCCTGGACGGCTTCATCGGCCCGGCCCACGTCTCCACGGTGATCGGCAGCCGGCCCTACGAGTTCTTCGCCGAGGAATACCGCAAGCCGGTGGTCATCGCCGGCTTCGAGCCCCTGGACGTGATGCAGGCCATCCTCATGCTGGTGCGCCAGGTGAACGATGGCCGCGCCGTGGTGGAAAACGAGTTCACCCGCGCCGTCACCCCGGACGGCAACGAGAAGGCCCAGAACCTGGTGTCCGACGTGTTCGAGCTGCGCCGCAGCTTCGAATGGCGCGGCCTGGGCGAGGTGCCCTATTCCGCCCTGCGCATCCGCGAGAAGTACGCCGAGTTCGACGCCGAGCGGCGCTACGGGCTGGAATACCAGCCGGTGCCGGACAACAAGGCCTGTGAATGCGGCGCCATCCTGCGCGGCGTGAAGAAGCCCACCGACTGCAAGATATTCGGCACCGTGTGCACGCCGGAGAACCCCATGGGGAGCTGCATGGTGTCGTCGGAGGGGGCCTGCGCGGCGCATTACACCTATGGGCGGTACAAGGATGTTGAGGTGGCGGAATGAGCATCTTCGGAATGGATACGTGGGTTAAATCCCCCCCGGCCCCCCTTTTACAAAGGGGGGAGAACCCCAGCGCGTCACCGAAGGGTCCCTCCCTTTGGAAAAGGGAGGACAGGAGGGATTTGGCAACGTTCGAACATCCCCTCACCCATGGTGTTTCTCCATGACCGGCCAAGTGAAAAAGGGCTACGCCCGCCCCCTGGACATCAAGCACGGCCGCGTCGACATGAGCCACGGCGGCGGCGGCCGGGCCATGGTGCAACTGATCACCGAGCTGTTCGCCAGGCATCTGGGCAACGAATACCTGGCCCAGGGCAACGACGGCACCTGCCTGCCTCTGGGGGAGGGCCGGCTGGTGGTGTCCACCGACAGCCATGTGGTCTCACCCATCTTCTTCCCGGGCGGCGACATCGGCTGCCTGTCGGTGCACGGCACCGTCAACGACGTGGCGGTGATGGGCGCGACCCCCCTCTACCTCACCGCCGGCTTCATCCTGGAGGAAGGCTTTCCCCTCGCCGATCTGGCGCGCATCGTCGAATCCATGGCCAGAGCGGCCAATGACGCCGGCGTGAAGCTGGTGGCCGGCGACACCAAGGTGGTGGAGCAGGGCAAGGGCGATGGGGTGTTCATCACCACCACCGGCATCGGCTTCCTGCCGGAGGGCGTGCATCTCTCCGGCGACCTGGCCCGGCCCGGCGACGTGCTGCTGGTGTCCGGCAGCGTCGGCGACCATGGTGTCGCCATCATGAGCAAGCGGGAGAACCTGAGCTTCGACGCGCCCATCCTGTCGGACACGGCGGCGCTCAACGGCCTCACCGCCGCCATGCTGGCCAGCGGCGCCAACATCAAGGTCATGCGCGATCCCACCCGGGGCGGCCTCGCCGCCACCATCAACGAGATCGCCCACCAGTCCGGCGTCGGCATCCACCTGGAGGAAGCGGCGATCCCCGTGAAGCCGGAAGTGGACGCCGCCTGCGAACTGCTGGGCCTGGACCCCATCAACATCGCCAACGAAGGCAAGCTCATCGCCGTCTGCGCCGCCGAGGACGCGGACAAACTCATCGCCGCCATGCGCGCCCATCCCCAGGGCCGGGAAGCGGCGGTCATCGGCAAGGTGGTGGAGGACGCCAACGGCTTCGTGCAGATGAAGACCAAGTTCGGCGGCAGAAGGATGGTGGATTGGCTGAGCGGCGAGCAGTTGCCGAGGATTTGCTGAGTGGTGGATCGAGCAAGAATCCCCCCCAGCCCCCCTTTTTCAAAGGGGGGGGTTGATGGTGGCGGCGCAATCATTCCCCCCTTTGAAAAAGGGGGGCGAGGGGGGATTGGCAGGCCAGCCAACCCGCAACCCATGGATGAGTACGAGCCCTGCCTGAAATCTTTTGCTCGCAATCTCCGCACCCATCAGACAGATGCGGAAGCCAAACTCTGGCTTCACCTGCGGAGAGATCAACTTGGGGTCCGTTTCTATCGCCAGCGTCCGTTTGGTCAATACATCCTGGATTTCTACGCGCCCAAGGCGGGGTTGGTAATCGAGCTGGATGGCAGCCAGCACAGAGATGACCCATCGATCAGGAAACAAGACGTGTTGCGAGATGCCTGGCTGCGTGCGCAGGGCTTGAAGGTGCTGCGGTTTGATGATCGGCAGGTGCTGACGGAGAGCCGGGCGGTCATGGATGTGGTCTTCAGTGAAGTGGAATCCATACGACGCGGAAAAATGCCCCCCAGCCCCCCTTTGCAAAGGGGGGAGACCCTAGGCGCCTCATCCGAAGGGGCCCTCCCTTTTTCAAGAAAAGGACAGGAGGGATTTAACGACGCCAGGCAAACCGACCTGGCCCAGGAATAGCTCCCCACCATGCGCATCCTCTTCCTCACCCACGCCTTCAACAGCCTGACCCAGCGTCTTTACGTGGAACTCACGGCCCTGGGCCACGAGATAGCCATCGAGTTCGACATCAACGACAGCGTCACCGTCGAGGCGGTCGCACTCTTCAAACCGCACCTGATCCTGGCGCCCTACCTGCGCCGGGCGATTCCGGAGGCCATCTGGCGCGAGCATGTCTGCCTGATCGTGCACCCGGGCATCGTCAGCGACCGGGGGCCGTCGGCGCTGGACTGGGCGATCCTGAACGGCGAGAAGGCATGGGGCGTCACCGTGCTCCAGGCCGAAGCCGAGATGGATGCCGGCCCGGTGTGGGCGAGCGAGACCTTCCCCATGCGGGCGGCGAAGAAATCCAGCCTGTACCGCAACGAGGTCACCGAAGCGGCGGTGCGGGCGGTACGGACGGCCATCGATCACCTGCCGGCGTATCGGGCGGGCACCTGGCAGCCGCGAGCGGTGCCCTTGCGCCCCATGCATGCCCTCATGCGGCAGGCCGACCGGGCCATCGATTGGGTGAAGGATTCCACCGCCACGGTGTTGGCCAAACTCAACTGCGCCGACGGTTTCCCCGGCCTGCGCGACAGTCTGTTCGGCCAGGCCTGCCAGCTCTACAACGGCCGGGCTTTCCCCGCCCGCGGGACGCCCGGCGAGATGCTGGGCCGGGCGGGGGAGGGCGTGGTGCGGGCCACCGCGGACGGCGCGGTGTGGATCGGGCATGCCAAGGTGGAGGGGGGCATCAAGCTGCCGGTGGCGCTGGCGTTTCCGGAGACCGCCGGGTTGGGGGCGCTTGCGATGACGGCGAATCCCCCCCAGCCCCCCTTTTCCAAAGGGGGGAGTGACAGCAACGGGGTTTCGGGCGTTCCCCCCTTTGAAAAAGGGGGGACAGGGGGGATTTCAAGTGATGCCGGCATCGCCTACGACGAATCAAAACAAGTCGGCTATCTCCACTTCGATTTCTACAACGGCGCCATGGGCGCCACCGACTGCGAGCGCCTGCTGGCCGCCTATGAAGCGGCGAAGCAGCGGCCCACCAAGGTCATCGTGCTCCTGGGCGGCGCCGATTTCTTCAGCAACGGCCTGGACCTGAACCGCATCGAGGCGGCGGACAGCCCGCCGGACGAATCCTGGCGCAACATCAACGCCATGGACGATCTGTGCCGCGCCATCCTGGCCACCGATTCCCACCTCACCGTCAGCGCCCTGCGCGGCAACGCCGGCGCAGGCGGCGCCTTCCTGGCCCTGGCGGCGGACACGGTCTGGGCGCGGCGAGGGGTCATCCTCAACCCCCACTACAAGAACATGGGCAACCTCTATGGCTCCGAGTACTGGAGCTACCTGCTGCCGCGCCGGGTGGGGGGGGAGAAGGCCGCCGAGATCATGCGCAACCGCCTGCCCCTGGGCGCCGGGGCGGCGGCGTCCATGGGATTCCTGGACGAGGCCTTCGGCGACGACATCGCCGGCTTCGAGGCCGAAGTCCGCCGCCGCGCCGAGGCCCTGGCCGCCGCGCCGGACTTCGCCGTCCGGCTGGAGGCGAAGCGCGCCAGCCGGGCCGAAGACGAGGCGAGCAAGCCCCTGGAGGCCTACCGGGCCGAGGAGCTGAGGCACATGCAGCGCAACTTCTACGGCTTCGATCCCAGCTACCACGTGGCCCGCCATCACTTCGTGCGCAAGACCCCCCATTCCTGGACGCCGCGGCATTTGGCCATCCATCGGGAGTTGGGATGGGTGGTGCCGGAGGATGGCGAGGGAGTCTCCGGGTGATGCCGGTGTGGTTGAATCCCCCCTGTTCCCCCTTTTTCAAAGGGGGGAACGCTCACATAAGTCTTGCCGGTACTCCCCCCTTTGAAAAAGGGGAGTTGGGGGGGATTCGTCGTTCATATCCCCGAATCCAGGCAATCCCATGATCCCCCTGCCCACCGTCCTGGTCATCGACGACGAAGTGCGCTCCCAGGAGGCCCTGCGCCGCACCCTGGAAGAGGACTTCGAGGTGTACACCGCCTCCGGCGCGGCGGAAGCCCGGGTCATCATGGAAGGGCAATCCATCCAGGTGGTGCTCACCGACCAGCGCATGCCCGAGGTGAGCGGCGTGGAGTTCCTCAAGGAGGTGCGGCGCGCCTGGCCGGACACGGTGCGCATCATCATCTCCGGCTACACCGACAGCGAGGACATCATCGCCGGCATCAACGAGGCGGGCATCTACCAGTACCTGCTCAAGCCCTGGCATCCGGAACAATTGCTGCTGACCCTGAAGCGGGCCGCCGAGCTGTATCGCCTGCAACAGGAGAACTGCCAGCTCGCGGTGGAACTGCGCGCCGCCGAACCGGTGCTGCGCGGGCGGGTGGAGGCGGCCCGGCAGCGGGTGAAGCAGGCCTTCGCGGTGAACAACATCGTGCGCGCGCCGGGCAGCCCCATGAACGAGGTGTGCGATCTGGTGGCCCGCGCCGCGCGCTACGACGTCTCCATCCTGCTGTCCGGCGAATCCGGCACCGGCAAGGAACTCATGGCCCGCGCCATCCACTACGCCAGCGGCCGCGCCGACAAGCCCTTCGTGGTGGAGAACTGCGGCGCCCTGCCGGACAACCTGCTGGAATCCGAGCTGTTCGGCCACAAGCGCGGCGCCTTCACCGGCGCCTTCGAGGACCGGGTGGGCCTGTTCCAGCAGGCCCACGGCGGCACCCTGTTCCTGGACGAGATCGGCGAGACCTCGCCCGCCTTCCAGGTGAAGCTGCTGCGCGTCCTGCAGGAGGGCGAGTTCCGCCCCGTCGGCGGCAACCGGCCGGTGACGGTGGACGTGCGCGTCATCGCCGCCACCAACCGGGACCTGGACGCGGAAGTGAAGGCCGGCCGCTTCCGCGAGGACCTGTTCTACCGCCTGGCCACCGTGCCCATGCGCCTGCCGGCCCTGCGCGAACGGACGGTGGACATCCCGGCCCTGGCCAAGGCGATCCTGGCGAAGACGGGGCATGCCTTGGGCCGTCCGGTGGAGGGTTTCGCGCCGGCCACGCTGGATTGCCTGTCCGCCTACCCCTGGCCCGGCAACGTGCGCGAGTTGCAAAATGAAATCCAGCGCATGCTGGTGCTGTCCGACGGCCCGGTGTTGACCCCGGATCTGCTCGCGCCGCATATCCGCCAGGCGGGCTTGGCGGAAGCCCTGGAAGGCGGCGTCCAGGCTGGTTTGCGCGGCCGCGTCGATGCCCTGGAAAGCGGGGTGTTGGCCGAGGCGCTGACGCGCAACAACGGCAACATCTCGAAGACGGCAAGGGAACTGGGGCTGTCGCGGCTGGGATTGTCCAAGAAGATGCTGCGGCTGGGGCTGACGCGGCCGGAGAAGCGGAAGGAGAGAGAGGATGCGTAAGCGCGTGCCGCGTACCGGGGAGGAATCCCCCCCGGCCCCCCTTTTTCAAAGGGGGGAGAACAACCGGGACACCTTGAATCGGGCGCCCCCCCCTTTGAAAAAGGGGGGACAGGGGGGATTCGGCAACACGGGGAAACCCACCAAGGCCAGCCATGCCCGCTAACCCCCTCAACCTCCTCTGGCTCCAATCCGGCGGCTGCGGCGGCTGCACCCTGTCCCTGCTCAACGCCGAGCAGCCCCAGTTGTTCGCCCTGCTGGAGGAAGCCGGCATCCGCCTGTTGTGGCATCCCAGCCTGAGCCGGGAATCCGGCGCCGAGGCCCTCGACATTCTCGCCGCCTGCGCCGAGGGCCGCGAGCGGCTGGACATCCTGTGCGTGGAAGGCTCGATCATGACCGGGCCCCACGGCAGCGGCCGCTTCCACATGCTGTCCGGCACCGGCCGGCCCATGATGTCCTGGGTCATGGATCTGGCCGTGCGCGCCCATCATGTGCTGGCGGTGGGCACCTGCGCGGCCTTCGGCGGCATCACCGCGTCGGGCGGCAACCCGGCCGGGGCGGTGGGTCTGCAATACGACGGCGAGCACGTGGGCGGCCTGCTGGGCCAGGGTTTCCGGGCCGGCGATGGTTTGCCGGTGATCAACGTGGCGGGTTGTCCCACCCATCCCGGCTGGGTGCTGGATACGCTGCTGGCGCTGGCCCTGGCGCGCTTCGGCGCGAACGACCTGGATTCCCTGCACCGGCCACGCCTATACGCCGACCATCTGGTGCACCACGGCTGCCCGCGCAACGAGTTCTACGAGTTCAAGGCCAGCGCCGAGAAGGCCTCCGACCAGGGCTGCATGATGGAGAACATGGGCTGCAAGGGCACCCAGGCCCACGCCGACTGCAACACCCGCCTGTGGAACGGTGCCGGCTCCTGCCTGCGCGGCGGCTATGCCTGTGTTTCCTGCACCGAGCCGCGTTTCGAGGAGCCCGGCCACCCGTTCGCCGAGACGCCCAAGGTGGCCGGCATCCCCATCGGCCTGCCCACGGACATGCCGAAAGCCTGGTTCGTCGCCCTGGCGGCCTTGTCGAAGTCCGCGACGCCGAAGCGGGTGCGGGAGAACGCGGTGGCGGACCATACGGTGGTGACGCCGGCGGTCAGAAAGACGGGGCTGAAGTAATGGCACTCGGTCAGCGGCCTCTCTTGATCGACGCGCGTCAAATCCCCCCCGGCCCCCCTTTTGCAAAGAGGGGAGCAAACCGTCGCGTATCTTTGCCGATCGCAAAATGCGGTGCTCCCTGCCATGCGAGTCCCCCCCTTTGTAAAAGGGGGGCTAGGGGGGATTCCTCCGCCCCATGCAACGCCAACGGCAATTACCCATGACCACCCGCATCCTCGGCCCCTTCAACCGCGTCGAAGGCGATCTGGAAGTCCACCTGGACATCGCCGACGGCCGAGTCACCGCCGCGCGGGTCAACTCGCCTCTCTACCGCGGCTTCGAGCAGATGCTGCCGGGCAAGTCGCCGCTGGACGCCCTGGTCATCGTGCCGCGCATCTGCGGCATCTGTTCCGTGGCCCAGAGCGCGGCCGCCGCCGCCGCCCTGCGCGACCTCATGGGGCTGACGCCGCCGCCCAACGGACGCCTGGCGGAACACCTGATCAGCGCCTGCGAGAATCTGGCGGACCACCTGACCCATTTCTACCTGTTCTTCATGCCGGATTTCGCCCGGCCGGTGTATCGGGGACGGCCCTGGTCGGCCGCCGTCGAGGCCCGCTTCCAGGCGGTGTCCGGCGCGGCCGCCAACGACATGCTGCCGGCCCGGGCCGAGTTCATGCACCTCATGGGCCTGATGGCGGGCAAGTGGCCCCATACCCTGAGCCTGCAAGCGGGCGGCACGTCCCGGCCTCTGGAGCAGTCGGAAATCCTGCGCCTGATCACCCTGCTGCGCGGTTTCCGCCGCTTCCTGGAACGCCACACCTTCGGCGACGCGCTGGAAACGGTGGCAAGCCTGGACAGCCTCGCCGCCCTGGAACGCTGGCGCGACGGCCGGCAAGGCGATCTGGCCCAGTTCCTCGCCATCGCCGACGGTCTGAACCTGGACCGTGTGGGCCGGGCCACGGACCGCTTCCTCAGCCACGGCGCCTACGGCCTGTTCCCCGCCGGCGTGTGGGACGGCGAGGCGGCTGGCCTGGACCCCGCCGCCATCGCCGAGGACGTCAGCCACGCCTGGATGGCGGGCGAAACCCTGGCGCCGGCCCAGGGCGTCACCCGGCCCCTGCCGGACAAGGCCGACGCCTACACCTGGTGCAAGGCGCCGCGCTACGGCGGCCAAGTGGTGGAAACCGGCGCCCTGGCGCGCCAGATGGTGGCGGGCCATCCCCTGATCCGGGAACTGGTCGCCGCGCGCGGCGGCAGCGTGCTGGCCAGGGTGCTGGCGCGCCTGCTGGAACTGGCCCTGGTGGTGCCGGAAATGGAGCGCTGGGCGAAATCTCTGACGCCCGGCGAACCCTGGTGCCACCATACCGGGCTACCCGACGAGGGCGTCGGCGTCGGCCTGGTGGAAGCGGCCCGGGGCAGCCTGGGCCACTGGCTCGTCGTGCGCCACGGCCGCATCGCCAACTACCAGATCATCGCCCCCACCACCTGGAATTTCTCGCCGAGGGACGCGGCCGGTGTGCCCGGTGCGCTGGAACAGGCGTTGGCGGGGATGGAAGTAGATCCTGACGATCCCATGCCGGTGACGGTGCAGCATGTGGTGCGGTCTTTCGATCCCTGCATGGTGTGCACGGTGCACTGATCCATAGAGCAGTGATACACGCTGAATGCGTTGGGTTGAAATGGCACCAAGTTGTCTGTGACTGCTCCCGACCAAAGCGGTCTCGCTAGCGGTAAAAGATGACTCTCTTACCGTCTGAATTTACGCGCCTCTGGCGAGAGCCAAAAAACGGAAATTCATGTTTGTCGAGTTTTTTTACAAAAATCTTTTGAGCGCTAAGTCATATTTTTGCAACCAATTGATAGATAATAGATAATAGAAAAATGATATTGGCATATCAATTGCTTTAGCCTTAGACAATGCGGCAACATTTTGGAAATGGAGACTTGAAATGAAGATACTGAAAATTTGTGCCATTGCTGCTGCAATGACGTTATCCGCCAGTGCTTCTGCCTATACCGTTCTGGACCTGGGTCCGTTCACACTGGGATACGACGAATCCACGTCCTTTGGTGGTATCTCTTCCACGTTTTCCTCTTCGGGTGATATCTATGGTTTCGCCTGGACGGTGCCCGACAGCGTCCAGGTTACGAGCAGTGATGGCTCCCCGGCCAGCACGAACGTGCCGCTGCCCTCGTTCACCATCACGGCCAATGCGGGCTGGGCGCTGAGCAATACATCCGCGTTCCTGGGCAACCTGAGCTACGTCGAAGTCGGCGGTGCCATCACCGACATCATTGCCCATGCCGACGTCTCGGTCGATGGTGGCCCCACCGTTCCGACTGGGTCTATGGGCGTGGGGTGGGTTGTCACCGGTTCGGGTCCGGGCTACTCGCTGGGTTACTTTGCCGACACCTTCTCGATACCGGGTGGCTTCTACTCCGTCAGTGTCACCAACGCGGCGATCGACCTCAGCGCGACCGGCGGCAGCTTCTCCACCATCGTCTCGCAGCCGCAGAACGAACTCAAGATCAGCTTGATGGCCGTGCCGGTGCCGGAGCCGGAAACCTATGCGATGATGATCGCCGGTCTGGGTTTGCTGGGCTTCGTGGTTGGACGCAGGAAACAAATCTGAGTCGAAACTTGGTTTCATAGTGATAACGAACGGGGGCCTTTGCCCCCGTTTTGCATTTGTGGCGTCAAAATTGGAATGACGACACTGTAGTGGACAGAAACCATCCAAAAACTGGGTTTTACTCCCGTAACGAAGGACTGATTCAGGTTCTCGGACTAAACCGCTCGCGCGGAAGGGAGCCTGCACCATGCTCACCGGCAGAAACGGATCGAGATAGGGCATTCCATTTCAACTCACCAGATTGCCGTGTGTTCGCTCCACGGCCCTATTCAGTACGGGTGTTCTGGTACTTCTCCCTTGAATTGTTAGCACTTCATTTCTTGATCGGTCGCAGATCCGTGATGAAAGGCTGGGCTACGCCAATCTCGATTTCCGCGAAGGCCGGGTGGGCAGCGTTGAGCAGGTAGTTGGTTTCCGCCGGGATCACCGCGCTGGGGACGGCGAGGGCTGGGCTGGATAACGCCCTGGCCCATTCCCAGCCGAGAGCCTGCAAGCGATCACGGGTGCCCAGGTCGTGCCAGTCGGTCGGGAGTCGGGCCGCATCGACGTGTTCGATGACCAGCGTGTCGGGCAGGGTTGCCGGGATCATCATGTAGTTGGCCCAGCAGCGGCTCATCCTGCGCCAGCATTTCCAGCATGGCGAGGGATTGGCTGGCGGCGGTGTACACCATGGGAATGCCCTTGCGGTTCCAGCGTCCGCCATAGAGGCGGGCGCCTTCGCCGGAAAAGGCGGTGTCGGCGAAGCGTCGGGTGACCAGCCGCCAGACGGTGAGAGGCATCAGGCGAGGGACGTCAAACGAAGACGCCGTGCTCGATGCGGCCCAGGGTATCCATCACGCTCTCCGCGCCGATGTCGGTATCCATCAGAGACAGGGGCGTGGCGCCGGCCAGGGCGGCGTTCGCCGATTTCAGCCAGTCCCGCGCGGCGTCGATGTCCTCGAAAGTTGCTTCCGCGCGTTCGATGATCCGGGCAAGGCGGACCAGTTGGCGGTTTCTTCGCTGTTCAGCCTGCCTTCCTTCTCGCGTCTGGCCAGGGTGCGGTCGGGTATCGCGAGCGCGGCGGCCAGTTCGGCTTGGGTGATGCCCATGACCTGGGTCAGCGAGTCCACCGCTGCGGAGGGGATGACCTGGCGGATGACCGTTACCCATTGCAGCGGGGTGCGCGGCTTGGCCGGCACACCGCGCCGTCCGCCTAGCATGGCTTCAAGGGTAAGGGACGCTGTCATAGGATGTTCCAGTAATTGCCATATGGCATTTATTCCAGCCAATTATGGTGTTCACTGTGCTTTTCCAAGATGCGTTGGTACGCATCGAGAACGGAAGGAGCGGGACGGCGATTGCGCGGGCCGCGCCGAGCGAGCGAAATCGCGATGATCTGTATAGGATTCGTCTTGCTCACGTTCGCCCGCCGACATATCCCCGACGCCATCCCTCGACTCATGCCCGCCGAAAAACATCTCCCCCCGCCCATCCTCGCCGAAGGCCTGCAAAGCCTGGGCGAGGACGCCTGGATCGAGGTCATCCAGAAGATGGACGAGGTATACAACGACCTGCTCCAGTACGAGGTGGCGCTGGAGGAGAAGAACGCGGCGCTGGAGGAATCCCAGCAGTTCGTGTTCTCGGTGCTGGCGTCCATGTCCGACATCCTGGTGGTGTGCGACCGGGACGGCCGCATCGAAGTGGTGAACCACGCCTTGGTGGCTTTTTCCGGCAAGCCCGAGGCGCGACTGATCGGCATGCCCCTGTTCGATCTGTTCGCCGACGACGGCGCCCGCGCCAACGCGGAGCGCATGTTCGCCAACCACGGCATGAAGGGCCTGGCGGATTGCGAACTGCCGCTATTGGGCGGCGACGGCGCCGCCGTGCCGGTCTCCCTGAATTGCACGCCCCGTTTCAACCATCAGGGCACCCAGGTGGGCATGGTCATCACCGGCCGGCCGGTGGGCGAGCTGCGCAAGGCGTACAAGGCGTTGCGGGAAGCCCACGAGGATCTGAAGCGCACCCAGCAGCAACTGCTGCACTCGGAAAAAATGGCCTCGTTGGGACGACTGGTGGCCGGCGTCGCCCACGAGCTGAACAATCCCATCAGCTTCGTCCTGGGCAACGCCCACGCCCTGCACCGCTACGCCCAGCGCCTGGAGAAATATCTCGCCGCCATCCACGCCGGCGCCGCGCGGGACGAACTCGCGGCCCTGCGCAAGGAACTGCGCATCGACCGCCTGCTGGAGGATCTGCCGCCCCTGATCGAGGGCACGGTGGAGGGGGCGGAACGCACCCGGGACATCGTCGACAGTCTGAAGCGGTTCTCCGCCGTGGACCGCAACGAGGCTCAGCCCTTCAATCTCACCCAGGTCATCGAGCAGGCGGTGCATTGGGTCACCAAGGCCGTCGCCGACAAGCTCAAGGTCACCACTCGTCTGCCGGAAGGCATCAACGTGATCGGCTCGCCGGGCCAGATGCAGCAGGTCATGATGAACCTGGTGCAGAACGCCTGTGACGCCACCGCCGAGGAAGCCCAGCCGCGCCTGGACATCAGCGCCGAGCGGGAAGGCGAAAGTGTGATCGTGCATTTCCGGGACAACGGTCCGGGCATTCCCGAGGAGAACCTGCCCCATCTGTTCGAGCCCTTCTTCACCACCAAGCCGGTGGGCAAGGGAACGGGGCTGGGCCTGGCCATCACCTACGGCATCGTCGAACGCCACGGCGGGCAGCTTAGCGCCGGCAACGCGCGGGAAGGCGGCGCGGTGTTCAGTCTGAAACTGCCCCTGGCCAAATAGCGAATCCAAAATGAAGCTGGCTTACCGCCTTGAAATCGACGGGCTGCGCGCGATCGCGGTGCTTCTCGTCTTCGCGTTCCATCTGGACATCTCCCCTTTGAGCGGCGGGTTCGCGGGCGTGGATATCTTTTACGTGATCTCCGGTTTCGTGATCTTCCGGAGTGTCCTCTACGAAATGGAGCACGGCGGTTTTTCGGTGCGGGCGTTCTATCGGCGGCGCGCGCGCCGCATCCTTCCCGCCCTCATGGTCGTGATCCTGTTCAGCCTGTGCGCCGGCTTGTTCGTGCTGACGCCCAATGGGTACGCGAACATGGTCTATACGGCGCTGGCGGCCTTGTTTTCGGTATCCAACATCTATTTTTTCGACCACTCGGGTTATTTCGCGGCATCGGCGAAAAACATTCCCTTGCTGCATACCTGGTCCCTGGGGGTGGAGGAGCAGTTCTATCTCATGGTTCCGCTGCTATTCCTGGTAACCAGGCGAAGCACCGGCCGCGCGCGCTTGCAAGGGATACTGGTCGGCGTTGTCCTGCTGTCTTTCGCGTACAACCTAGTGGAAATCTACGGGCTGGCCAACGACAACAATGCCTTTTATCTGCCCATGTCCCGGCTGTGGGAAATCGCCGTGGGCGGCCTGGTCGCCCTGAACGAACGCTTCCGTCCACGAGAGTCCGGGCCGGCGCGGCTTGCCGGTTCCACCGCCCTGGCAGCGCTGGGCCTGCTGGGGATTGCCGCTTCCGCGCTGTTCATCGACAGCGCCACGCCTTTCCCGGGAATCGCGGCCTTGTTGCCGGTGGTATCGACCGCCCTGGTGATCCTGGCCGATGTCCGGCCCGGCTCGCTGTCTCACCGCTTGTTGAGCGCCAGGCCCATGGTTTTTTTCGGGCACATCTCGTATTCCCTGTATCTCTTCCATTGGCCGCTGGTGGTCTTCGCCGGTCTCCACTTCGGACGTTCCTTGTCGGCCTGGGAGAAAGGCCTGGTGTTCCTTGGCGCGGTGTTGTTGTCGGTGTTGAGTTGGAAATACGTGGAGCAACCGTTTCGAGCCCGGCGTGGCGATGATGCGTGGTCGCGGACGCGAAACTCGCTCACTGTGCTGGGGCTGGGCATTCTGGTGTTGTGCGCTTTCGCTCTGGGGACGCGGGGATTTGCCGGCCGCATGAACGCGGATGCCCGGGAAGTCGCGCGTTTGCTGGAACTCGACAATGCCGACAATAAGCCTTGTGTGCCGGTGCCACGTCTGAACGTGATTCCCAAAGCGAAAGTTTGCAGTCCCTATCCCGTGGGCGAGCGCGTGGATTACATCCTGTGGGGAGATTCCCATGCCGGCATGCTGGCGCAAGGGCTGGGTGAGCGCATGCATGCGTCGGGCAAGAGCGGGGTGGTGGTGACCATGGCTGACTGCGCGCCGCTGCTGGGCATATACACGTCAAAACGCAAGAACCGCGCCGAATGCGCTCGGCTGGCCGATCACATCGTGGATATCGTGCGCGACTGGCATGTGCCGGTTGTGGTATTGGCCAGCCGTTGGGCAAATCTTGCTTCGCCGGTACCCTCTCCGGGCGATGGCGGCCTGAGCAAGAAATTGTTCGACGGCGAGAACCCCGGTGTCGGCATCGATTTCCACTCGGCCCTGCTTCGCACGGTTCGCCGCTTGTCCGACCTTGGCGCCCATGTGGTTGTGGTGGGTCCGGTGCCGGAAATCGCCTTCGAGGTGCCCGACATGTTGATCCGGGCAAGCAACTGGAATTTGCCCTTGCCCGTATCGCCCAGAGCGGATTTCGACCTGCGCCAATCCATGGTGTTGGAAGCGCTGGAAAAAATCGCCCGTGTGCCCGGCGTGACCGTGGTGTATCCCCATGCGGCGCTATGCGATGCCGAGCGCTGCGCGGTCGCGGAGGGATTACGGGCTTTGTATGTCGACGACGACCATCTGAGTCTGCTCGGTACCCGCCGCATTGTCCCAGCCATCGCCGATGCGGTTTTCTCGGAATTCCCCACGCGGGAGCGGGCCGATCCAGGGAAATAACCGCCTGCGGATTGCCTCCGATGCTCTCGACGACAGCCTGTCCTGCGGGTGGGGGGCAATGCTTCTGTGACGCGCTTTTCATTCCAAGCCGCATCCCCGTTTCAAGCGCACTGGCGCGCTGAATCGGCATGGCCGCTTCGGCCTGGCTGGTTGGCGGGGGGATGGGGTATCCTGACCCCATCGCAAGGGGATCAGCAGGGGGACGTCGGGTTGATCCTGTAAAGGTATTGAAATTCTTGCCTCCCATGCTTGTTGGAGCATTCCGTAAATAGCGTCATTTCGGCTTCCCCACCCGCACTTTCGCGCAGGCCCTGAACGTAAATCCGGCCCACAAGGCTCGAAATCACCCATCGGATTGGAGAAAGCCGGAATGGCGAGACAAGGCGGGCAAGCGGAAAACCGGGGCGCGCGCATGCGTCGCCTGCGAGCCCGGCGAGTTCCAAACCGAGCCGGGCACGGTGCGCTCTCCTGATTTTCCCATCGTCGCCATCGGCGCCTCGGCGGGGGGGCTCGAGGCGCTGGAAGTGTTCCTGCGCCATGTGCCACCCGGTTCCGACATGGCCCTGGTCGTCATCCAGCACCTCGATCCGGACCGGAAGGACATGCTGGCCGAATTGCTGCAGCGGGCCTGTCCCATGCCGGTGGCGCAGGCGAGGAACCGCATGAAGGTCAAGCCCGGCTGCGTCTATGTGATTCCCCCCAACAAGGATCTGTCGATTCTCCGCGGCAGCCTGTACCTGCTCGATCCGGTCGCGCCGCGCGGGTGGCGCCTGCCCATCGACGCCTTCTTCCGCGCCCTGGCCGATGACCGGCGCGAGCGGGCCATCGGCGTCGTCCTGTCTGGAATGGGTTCGGACGGCAGCCTCGGCGTGCGCGCCATCAAGGAGCGGGGTGGGCTCGTGCTGGCGCAGGATCCGGCGACGGCCAAGTTCGACGGCATGCCGCGCAGTGCCATCGACACCGCCCTGGTCGACATCGTCGCGCCCGCCGCCGAGCTGCCCATGCGCCTCTGCGAAATCCTGCGCCATGCCACGCCGGCGGCTGTGCGAAGTCGGCGGGAGGAGGGCGGCAGCGCGGCTGAACAGAGCGCGCTCGACAAGATTTGCCTATTGCTGCGCGCCCGTTCCGGCCACGATTTCTCCCAGTACAAGAAAAGCACCCTTTACCGCCGCGTCGAGCGCCGCATGGCCATCCACCAGATCGCCCGCATCGGCGGCTACGTGCGTCATCTGAGCGAGAACAGCCAGGAAGTCGATCTGTTGTTCAAGGAATTGCTGATCGGCGTCACCAGCTTCTTCCGCGACCCGGCCAGTTGGGACGCCCTGCGGGATCGCGCGCTGCCCGCGCTCCTGGACGCCCATCCGGGCGGCGGCACGCTGCGCGCCTGGGTGGCGGGTTGCTCGACCGGCGAGGAGGCGTACACCCTGGCCATGGTCTTCCGCGAGGCGCTGGAGCGCCGCGCGACCGGCGGCCGCCACATGCTGCAAATCTTCGCCACCGACCTGGATCCGGATGCCATCGCCCGGGCGCGACAGGGTGTGTATTCCGCGAATATCGCCGCCGATGTGTCGCCGGAACGCCTGGCGCGTTATTTCGTCGACGACGGCAACGCCTACCGTATCGGCCGGGAAATACGGGAAATGGTGGTGTTCGCGCTCCAGAACGTGCTGTCGGACCCCCCCTTCACCAGGCTCGACATCCTCACCTGCCGCAATCTGCTCATTTATCTGGAGCCCGAACTCCAGAAGAGGCTGCTGCCGCTTTTCCATTACTCCCTCAAGCCGGAGGGAATCCTGATGCTGGGGAGCGCTGAGTCCATCGGCGGCTTCACCGGGCTGTTTTCGCCCCTGGACGCCAAGTCGCGCCTGTTCCGGCGCGGTAGCGGCCCGCTGGCGCCGGGCGATCTCGATTTTCCCACCCGTCACCTTCCCCGCAGAACGGAAACCGTCATGGACGACAAGCCCGAACCCGCCACGGCGAACTTGCAGAACCTGGCCGACCAACTGCTGTTGCGGCAGTTCTCCCCCGCGGCGGTGCTGGTCAACACCGCCGGCGACGTGCTCTATATCAGCGGACGCACCGGGAAATACCTGGAACCCGCCGCCGGCAAGGCGAACTGGAATATCCACGCCATGGCGCGGGAAGGCTTGTGCCAGGAAATCACCCTGGCCCTGCCCAAGGCCCTGCGCGACGGCGAGCGCGTGGTCTGCCCCGGTGTGCGCGTCGGCAACGAGGGCGACACCCATCTGGTGGATCTCACGGTCCTGCCCATTCAGGAGCCGGCGGCGCTGCGCGGCATGCTGCTGCTGGTCTTCACCGATGTGCCCGCGACGACGCCGAGAGGCGGCGGCAAATCCCCCGCCCGCCGTGGCCGGCGCGACGCCGAGCTCGAGCAGGCGCTGGCGCAGGCGCGACGGGAGGCGCAGGCCATCCGCGAGGAGATGCAAAGCTCCCATGAGGAACTCAAGTCGGCGAACGAGGAGTTGCAGTCCACCAACGAGGAGTTGCAGTCCACCAACGAGGAATTGACCACATCCAAGGAGGAGATGCAGTCGCTCAACGAGGAGCTGCAGACGGTGAACGTCGAGCTGCAATCCAAGGTGAACGAGTTGTCGATGGCCAACAACGACATGAAGAACCTGCTGGACAGCACCGACCTCGCCACCGTCTTCCTCGACGGCGCCCTGCGCATCCGGCGCTTCACCAGCCAGTCGACGCGGCTGTTCAAGCTGATTCCGGGGGACGTGGGGCGATCCCTGTCCGACATCGTCACCGATCTGGACTATCCCGAACTGCTCGACGACGCCCGGGAAGTGCTGCGCACCCTGGTGTTCTCGGATCGGGAGATCGGCACCGGCGACGGGCGCTGGTTCCAGGTGAAGATCATGCCTTACCGCACCGTGGAGCACGTCATCGACGGCGTGGTCATCACCTTCAACGATATCGGCCGGGCCAAGCGCCTGGAAGCGGAGTTGCGCGCGCTCGCCGGCGGTTCCGGGAAACGCCGGTGAGTTGGCCGGAGAACGCGGACGATCTGTGCCGCGATGCCGAGGCCCGGTTGCGGCAGCAAACCACGCCCACGCCGCCGACCGGCATGGATGCGCAGCGGCTGTTGCACGAACTCCAGGTGCACCGCGTCGAGCTGGAGATGCAGAACGAGGCCTTGCGCGAAGCGCATGCCGCCGTGGAGAAATCGCGCGATCTTTACCTCGACCTTTTCGAATTCGCGCCCGTGGCCTACATCATGCTCACGCCCGAGGGCCTGATCGCCAGCGCCAACCAAAGCGCCTCCAGGATGCTCGGCACCGGGCGCAAGCCGCTGCTCGGGATGCGCTTCGCGGCCCTGGTCGCGCCGCCCTTTCGCGAGCGTTGGCGGCGCCTGTGCGCCGACGCCATGGCGGATGCCGACAGGCACATGCTGGAAGTGGGGTTGGACGCCGGGGCCGGCCTGACCTCCCATGTCCACATCGTCTGCCAGCGCGCGGAGGCGGCTGGCGAGGCGCCGACCCTGCGCGTGGCCTTGAGCGACATCGGCGGGCGCAAACGGCTGGAGAGCGAGGTGGCTTTGCTGCGCGCCGACCTGAAACAGATCATGGAATGGCAGATCGCGCGGCACGCCGCCGCCGCCCTGGCGCACGAAATCAACCAGCCTCTCGCGAGCATTTCCGCGTTGAGCGAGGCGGCGAACCTCGTGCTGGGCGCCCGCCCGCCCGAATCCCCGGCTCCCGACGATCGGCTCGCCCACATCGTCGGATTCATCGCCGCCGAATCGGATCGCGCGGGCGCCATCGTCCGCGACCTGCTCGAATCCTTGCGCATGAAGCCGCCGGCGCTGGAAAAGCTGGCGCTGCGTCCCTTGTTGCACGACGCGGTGGATCTCGCCGCCGTCTTCGGATTCGATGACTGCGAAGTGATCGTCGATCGCGGAGAGGGCATTCCGTCCGTTCTCGCCTGCCGGCCGCAATTGCAGAACGTGATCGTGAACCTGATCGGCAATGCCATGGAATCGATGCGCGCCAGCCGGCGCGCCCAAGGACGGGTCTGGCTCAGCGCGGCAAAATCCGGAGACGCCATCCGCATCAGCGTCCGCGACGAGGGCCCCGGCGTCCAGCCGGGCATGGAGCACACCATCTTCCACCCTTTCGTCACCACGAAATCCGGGCATATCGGCATGGGGCTGGCGATCAGCAGAAGCCTGATCGAAGCCCAGGGCGGCAGGCTATGGCACGAGACCGGCGCGGTGCCGGGGGCCGCCTTCCACCTCTCCCTTCCCTGTCCCGAATGACGCCATCGGACGAAGCCCTCCCCGGTGCGCCGCGCCTGCGCGAGCTCGCCGAGGCCCGCCTGGCAAGCGCCGCCGGCCCGACGCCGGCTTCGGAAAAGCTGCTGCACGAACTCCAGGTGCACCAACTCGAACTGGAAATGCAGAACGAGGCGTTGCGCCAAACCCAATCCGAGTTGGAAGAATCCCGCGACCGCTACCGCGACCTCTACGAATCCGCCCCGGTGGGCTACCTGACCCTGGCCGGCGACGGCTCGATCGGCGCGGCGAATCTCATGGCGGTCAGCCTGCTCGGCGGCGAGCGTGGCGGCTTGCTGGGGCGCGACTTCTCCCGCTTCATCGCGCCCGAGGACTGCGCGCGTTGGCGCGGACAGTTCCGCGCGGCCCTGGACGCGGAAATCCGCTGCGACTGCGAGCTGACGTTGCTGCGCGGGGATGGCGCGCGCTGCCGGGTTCGTCTGGACTGTCTCGGCGCGGCCGGTGGCGAAGGCCCGGCGGCGTTGCGCATCGCGATCGTCGATATCGACGAGTTGGCCCGCGTGCACCGCGCCCTGGCGCGCAGCGAGGAGCATTACCGTCGCCTGGCGCGGATATCCCCGGCCGGCATCCTGCACGCCGACGCCGAGGGCATGTGCGCCTATGTCAACGCGCGCTGGTGCGAGATCAGCGGGCTTTCCGTCGCGGCGTCGATGGGCCGGGGATGGCGGGATTCGCTGCACCCGGAGGACCGAGGCCGGGCGCTGGATTCGTGTCGCCGCGCTCGGACCGCCCGGCAGCCGAATGCCGTCGAGTGCAGACTGTCGCGCGCCGACGGCAAGGCCTGCTGGGTACTGGCCGAGATCGTCGCCGAACTGGACGGCCAAGGCCGGGTGATCGGCTATCTCGGCGTGGTCAGCGACATCACGGAGCGCCACGAGCGGGAGCAACGGCGGCTGCTCGGCGAATCCCTGCATCGGGACGCGCTGGTGCGCGAGGTTCACCACCGCATCAAGAACACCTTGCAAAGCGTCTCCGGCCTGCTGCGCAGGGAATTGGGCAAGTTCACGGAGCTGGATTCCCGTTTGGAGGTGGCGATCACCCAGATGCGCGCCATCGCGGTCGTGCATGGTTTGCAAAGTTCTTCAACCGGAGAGGCGGTCGGCCTGGGCGATACCACCGCGCAAATCTGCGAAATTGTCGCGAGCCAGACGCGGCGCGCCATCCATTGGGAATGCGAGGAGGCGGCGGCAACCTCGGCGCCGATGCTGATCGCCCGCGACGAGGCGGTCGCCGTCGCCCTGGTCATCAACGAGCTGGTCCTGAACGCGGCCAAGCATGCGCCGGCGGACGCCTCTGACGTCCACGTCAGGCTGAGCGTGGACGCCGCTTCCGCCCGGCTCTCCATCCGCAATGCCCTGGCCGGCCGGCGCCGCTTCGATTTCGATTCCGGCGCCGGTCTCGATACCGGCCTGCGCCTGGTGCGCTCCCTGATGCCGGAGCAGGGCGCGACCCTGCGTTATGCCGATGAAGCGGACAGCGCGCTGCTCACCGAGCTGACGATCTCGGCGCCGCTCCTCCGTCTGCGGAAAACGGCGCGGGGGAGATAGGCATGGCGGCCGCCCGGGTTCGCGGCCACCGGTATCGGTGACTGGGCTTGGCGGCCGCTTTTTGCCGCGCGACCAGCCATGCGGGCATGGCTTCGCGCTTCCTCAGAAGTGCCAGGTCGCCTGCACGGTGGCGGTGGTGGTGCTGGCGGGACCGTCCATCAGTTCGCGGATGAGGCCGAAACTGACGTCCAGTTGCGGGGTCGGGGAATAGACCACGCCCAGTTCGGCGTAGCCCATGGTGGCGTCCTGGGCCGCGTCGGTGTTGGTCTGGAGGCCCAGGTCCAGGGCCAGTTTCCATTGCTCCGAAAGCACCCAGACCGGCGCCACGGATGCGCGCCAGAAATTCTTGCGGTCGGTGATGGTCTTGTCGGCGAAGTTGGCGCGGGCGGCTTCCAGGTTGAAGTGCAGCTCGCCGAAGCCGGTTTCCATGGAGGTGATGAAGGTCAGGCCGTAGGAGGTCCGGCCGTTGCCCAGCCCGGCCGCTTCGTCGGCGCGGGACACCGGCAGCAGCACTTCCGGCTTCAACGCCATGCTGAACCTGCTCGCCTCGTTCTCGAGGAAGCGCCATTTCATGCCCACGTCCACGTTGCCCCAACCTTTCGGGCCGCTGGTCTGATAGGCGGAGCCGATGAAGGCGTCCAGCCCGTCCGTGAAACCCCGGGTGTAGGTGACTCCCACGCCGCGGGCGGTGGCGCCGTTGGCGCGGACGTGGTCGTAGCCCGCTTCGAGTTGATTGCCCGCCATGCCCTGGGTGCCCGTGTCGTCGGTGATCAGGGGATGGAAGGCAAGGCTCGGGAACGAGAGCAGGCCCAGGCTACAAGCCAGGAGGGCGGCAATGCTGGCGCGGATTTTCATATCGTGTCTTCTCTTAAGGTTTGCGTGCGGCCTTTTGGTAGATGAGTCGGTCACCGCGCGAATTCGCGGGATCCACGTCGACACCATGGTGCTGGTGGTGAACATGACCGAGGGGATGCCGGTGCACGTGACGGTGGGGTACGAAATCCGTGTCCATGACCAGTTTTCCGTCTTCGATGGAGTAATAGGTCCGGGTCACCCGGACCAGGAAATCCCAATCGTGGGAAACCACGATCATGGGCTTGTCCAGTTTCGCCAGTATGACGACGATGCGCTCCCGGGTTTCCGGGTCCAGGCCGTTGGTGGGCTCGTCCAACAGCAGGGCTTCCGGCTCCATGGCCAGGACGCCGGCCAGGGAGACCAGCTTCTTTTCGCCGCCGGACAGGCGATGGGCCAGACGCTCGGCGAAGCCGTCCAGGCCCAGCAGGTTCAGTGCCCATTCCGCCTTCTCCCGGGCCTGCTTCATGGACAGGCCCCGGTTCAGCGGTCCGAATGCCACGTCGTCCAGCACCGTGGGATAGATGATCTGGTCGTCGGCGTTTTGCAGCAGCATGCCGATGGAGAGGCGCAAGGTCTGGAAATCCTGCTCCGTGAGCGCCGGCCGGCCCCGGTGGCGGATTTCCCCGGCGGCGGGTTTCAGGAGACCCATCATCAGACGCAACAGCGTGGTCTTGCCGGAGCCGTTGGGGCCGAACAGGCCGATGGATTCTCCTGCGCCGAAACTGAAATCCAGGCCGGACAACACCGGCCGCGCCGCGCCCGGGTAGCCGTAGGCGATGCCGGACAGGCTCAGCAGGGGATCAGCCATGGGCGAGCCGCGCTGAAATTTCCAGGGCCACCGCGCCCACGCCCGTCGCCGCCGCGATGATCAGGAAAAGGATGTCGCACGGCCGTACCTGGAAGCGGTGCAGGCTCGGGAACGCGCCCTGGAAACCGCGCAGCAGCATGGCCTGGTAGACCCGCTGGGCCCGGTCGTGGCTGCGCACCAGGACCATGGCCACCATGGCGCCGTAGGTCCGGTAGGTGCGCCGATCCGTGGCCGGCGCGAAGCCGCGTAATACGGCTGCTGTTTTCATCTGGGTGTATTCCTCGGCGATGACATGCAGATATCGGTAAGTGAAGACAAATATGAAGGCCAGTTTCACCGGCATCCCCAGGGCGGTCATGGCCTGGCCCAGGGCGGTGACCGGGATGGTGGCGAGCAGGGCCAGCACACAGAGAAACACCGCGTTGCCTTTCAGGGTGATGAGGAAGGCGAGCTGGATGCCCGCCCGGCTCACCGGCAGGCCCAGTATCTGGCCAACGGCGTCGCCGGGCGCCGTGAAGGGCAGGAACAGCCACAGGAAGAGGATGAACAGGTTCACCGCCAGGCCCTGGCGCAGCGCGTAGCGCCAGGGCGGCCGGGAGAGCAGGCTGGCGAGCAGGCCGAACGCCAGGATCAGCGCGGGGGCGGCCGGGTTCCGGGAAAGGGCGGCAAGCAGGGACAGGCCGATGCAGGCGGCCAGGCGGATTCGCGGGTCCAGCTTGTGGATGGGCGAATCGATGCCGGCCAGGGGTTCGTGGATCACGGCCGCCGGTCCGCCCGCGTCTCCGGTCCGGCCGACGCTTGCGTGCCGTTTCCCGGGCTGCCGGACGAACGGCCGATGAGTCTCTGGGCCCGGGCGTAGGCCAGCAGGCCGGCGATGCCCAACAGGTAGCCGATGCCGCCGACGATGTCGCGCAGACCCGGTTCCTTGACCTGGCTGTCCAGCAGCATTTCGCGCAGGGGAGCGATCTTCTTTTCCAGCGCCGCGTCCAGTTGGCCGGCGATGTCCGGCGCGGGTGGGCAGACGGCGACCGGCGTTGCCGGGGTCCGCGTCGGCTTGGGAACGGCCGGGCGCGGGACCGGCTTGGGCGATGCCGTTTTGGGGGATTCCGGTTGCGGCGTGCCGGCCGCGGTCGTTGGCGTGCCCAGGTACTCGCCGGCCGCCACCGTCCATTCATTCTGGTGGCCTTCCCCCGCCTTGAGCAGGATGCGCAGGTCGGTTCGTTCGGCCCGGGCCTGGGCCGGTATCTTGAATACGAAGCGGCCGTCCGCGTCGGTCTTGCCGGTGAGATAGATCTTGCCGGCGCTGTCGCCGACCTCGACCTCGCTGAAGCGGGCCGGTTCGGCGCGCTGAAAGCGGCCTTCCACGTGGATGCTGTCCCCTTCCACATAGGCGAAGACATTCACCCGGTGGGCCAGGGCCGGGCCGGACAGGGCCAGCAGGAAAAGCGGCACCAGATGACGGGCGGACAGTTCCATGGCGTCAATCCGACAGGGACAGGGAGAGCATCTCCGGGCGCACCTTGACCAGGAAGCCGACGGCGATGGTGGTGAGGATGCCTTCGATGAACATGACCGGCACATGGGCCAGCAGGATGGCCTGGGCGGTCACCTGGAAGGCCTCGCCGGACAGCGCCAGGGCGCCGGCGGTGAGGCAGCCGCTGAGCAAAACCGCGAGGAACCCGCACAGGAAGGCGCCGACCCCGCGCCAGCGGCCGCCGCGCCGCAACCAGGGGCGGAACAGCAGGTAGCAGAGCACGGCGGGGAAGGCCATGTCGAAGGTGTTCACGCCCAGGATGGCGAAGCCGCCGTATTGGAACAACACCGCCTGGAGCAGCAGGGCGACCAATATGGCGGGGAAGGCGGCGAGGCCCAGGATCGCCCCCAGCAGGCCGTTGAGGATCAGGTGGACGCTGGCCGGCCCCACCGGCACGTGGATCAGGGAGGCGACGAAGAAAGCCGCCGAGATGATGGCCACGGTCATGATGCGTTCGTAGTCCAGCCGGCGCAGACCCAGGGCCACGCCGCCGGCGGCCAGGGCCCAGCCGCCGGCGAGCACCGGGGCCGACAGGACGCCTTCCGAGATATGCATGATCGGTGCGGCGGGATCGGCTTACTTGCGCGCGCGGACGGGGTCGCTGAAGCGGGTCCAGAGCACGGCGCCCCGTTCCACCTTCTTGTCGGCGCCCTGGTGCTTGCGGAGTTCCGGTGCCTCGGTCAGCGCGGCGAAGCCCCACCAGCCGGCGAAGGGCACCGCGTAGTGGAAGACGCCGTTGGCGTCGGTTTTCACCACCTGGGTGACCAGATAGTCGTTGGGCGACCGATAAGCGCGTTTCTCGTTGTAGAACTCCACTTCCACCTGCACGCCCGGCGCGGGTCTGCCCTCCACCAGCAACTGGCCGGAGAACAGATTGCCCGCGTAATTGCCGAACGGACGGGAGAGGGGGACGATCTCCGCGGCGAGGCCGATGGGCGCGTCCCAGCCATCCTCCTCGCCGAAGGCGGGCACCACCACTTTGGTGAGATGCTCGATGAACTTGTCTTCCGCCGGCTCGAAATAGGGCTCCGGCTGGAAATAAAAGATGCCCACGCCGGGCTTGCGGAACCGGTATTCGCTTTGCCAGGCCGCGTGTTCCATGACCTTGGCGGGTTTCAGCGTGGCCAGCAGGTCGGTGGTCTGGTCACCGTCCTTGACCGCGAAGACCTTGGGCTTCGCCATGTCCATGCCGTTGCCTTCCATGGGGTGGGAGAAGGATAGGGTCAGCTCCACCTTGGCCGCGCGCTGGTCCGAGACCACGTCGTGGGAAGGAATGAGCATGCCGAAGTGGGCCTGGGCGGCATGGGAGACAAGCAGGAAAAAGGCCATCGCGGCGGTTGGGCGGGACATGGGCTCTCCGGGATCGTGTTGATGAGTTCGGGGCGGATCCGTGGGGAGAATGATAGATCGTATGACGTATTAAAATAAAGTATTACTTCATCACGCGACCGCTAAGCATGCCCGCGCACCGGAGGCATGACGCGGGCGGGAAACCGGCCGGGCGTCCCCGGCGTGGGTCAATGAACCTCGTCGTAACGATGCCGGCGCCAGATCACCGACATGGCCAGGCTGATGAACAGGCCGAAGCTGACGATGACCCAATGGATGTGGACGCCATGTCCGACCATGAAGGTGTAGACGCCCAGCAGGATCAGGATGCCGATGTTCTCGTTGAAATTCTGGATGGCGATGGAATGGCCCGCGCCCATGAGCAGGTGGCCCCGGTGCTGGAGCAGGGCGTTGAGGGGCACGACGAAATAGCCGGACAGGGCGCCCACGGCGAACATCAGCACCATGGCGACGCGCCAGTCGGTCACGAAAATCATGGTGATGACGGTCAGGCCCAGGACGATGCCGGCGGGCAGCACTTTCACCGAGTTTTCCAGCTTCACCCATTTGCCGGCGACGGCGGCGCCGACGGCGATACCCACCGCCACCATGGCGGTGAGCTGGGTCGCGTGGGTCAGGTCGAACTTCAGATTGAACGCCGCCCAGGACAGCACCACGAGCCGCAAGGTCGCGCCGACGCCCCAGAACAGGGTGGTGACCGCCAGGGAAACCTGGCCGAGCGGATCTTTCCAGAGCAGCCTGAAGGAATGCCAGAAGTCTTTGAGCAGGAACAGGGGGTTTTTCTTGGGGATCTTGTGGTCGATGGGCAGCGCCGGGATGTACAGGTTGAACCAGGCCGCGCAGATATACAGGGCGATGATGAGCAGGATGGCGAACTGGGGCACGCCGAGCCAGGCCGAGACGCCCCAGTCCTGCAGCAGGGCGCCGATCAGGGTCGGGCTGATGAGCAGACCGCCGACGATGGCGCCCAGGACGATGGCGGCCACGGTGGCGCCTTCCATCCAGCTGTTCGCCTGCACCAGTTGGGCGGGCGGCAGGTATTCCGTGAGGATGCCGTACTTGGCGGGAGAGTAGGCGGCGGCGCCCAGGCCGACGATGGCGTAGGCGTAGAGGGGCTGCATGCCGAACAGCATGGCGACGCAGCCCAGGAATTTGACCGCGTTGGAGATGAACATCACCCGCCCCTTGGGCATGGAGTCGGCGAAGGGGCCGACGAAGGGCGCCAGCAGAATGTAAGAAATGACGAAGAATTCCTGCAGCAGGGGCGTATGCCAATCCGGCGCGGATAATTCCTTCAACAAGGCGATGGCGGCGAAGAGGAGGGCGTTGTCAGCCAGCGCGGAAAAAAACTGTGCCGCAAGAATGATATAAAAACCGCGAGTCATTCAGGCCTTGTTTGGCGTGGGGCTGTTGGGAAGTGTCGGCGTTATATCACGCGTCCACGGGAGAAACTACCCGCAAAGCGTTATCTGGCGGGCATTTTGCCAAGCATGAACGGATTCCTCCGGAATTACCCTGAATATCGCCCGCGCGCTGTTATAAATAAGAAAATTATGATTGAATTACATAACTAAAATTTATCCGTATATAAGAATGGCTGACCGTCGTCTCCAAGTTTTCCACACCGTCGCCAAGCAGCTTTCCTTCACCAAAGCCGCGGAATTGCTGTTCATGACCCAACCCGCCGTGACCTTCCAGGTCAAGCAGTTGGAGGAGCACTTCAATACCCGCCTGTTCGAACGCTCCCACGGCAGGATTTCCCTGACGCCCGCCGGCGAGCTGGCGCTGGATTACGCCGAGCGCATCCTCAACATGACCGCCGAGATGGAAGCGCGCATCTCGGAGCTGACCGGCCAGGTCAGCGGTCCTCTGCTGATCGGCGCCTCCACCACCATCGCCGAATACATGCTTCCCCGCCTGCTCGGCGAGTTCAAGCGCCTGCATCCGGAAACCCAGGCCCGTCTGACCGTCGCCAATTCGGAAACCATCGAGAACAAGGTCGCCGACCACACCCTGGACATGGGCCTGATCGAATCGCCGTCTCACCATCCCAACCTGGTCACCCAGGTGTGCTGCGAGGACGAACTGGTGATGATCTGCGCGCCGTTTTCCGATCTGGCCAAGCTGAAGTGCGCGAATCCCCGTCAGGTCGCCAGCCATCCCTACATCAGCCGGGAATCCGGTTCCGGCACGCGCGAGTGCATCGACGACTTCTTCAAGATGAACGGCGTGAGCCTGGACGAGATCAACCTGGTCATGGAACTGGGCAGCCGCGAGGCCATCAAGGGCGCGGTCGCCGCCGGCCTGGGCGTGGCGGTGGTGTCCAGCACCACGGTGGCGAAGGAGGTGAAGCTGGGCGAACTGGTCGCCATCTGCCTCGATCCGCCTCTGCGCCGCCAGTTGTCCCTGGTCTATCCCCAGGAGAAGTTCCGCAGCAAACTGCTTCAGTCCTTCCTTGAGTTCCTGGAAAACAGTTCGTTGATCAAGGAATACGCGATTCCCAGGCCGCTCTGATGACGGCCGACGAACGCCGCCTGCTGCGCCTGTTCCGCGCGCTGCCGGAAAACCGGCGATCCAGCCTGCTGGATTACGCCGAGTTCCTGCTCCATCACGGCGTGCCCGGTGCCCCGGAAATCCCCAGCACACCCCTGGCGATTCCCCGTCCGGACAAGGAAAGCGTGGTCAAGGCCATCAAGCGCCTGCGGGAAACCTACCCGATGGTGGACCGGGCCAAGATACTGCACGAAACCTCCGCCTGCATGACCTCCCATCTGGTGCACGGCAAGCCCGCCGCGGAAGTCATCGACGAACTCGAAGCCCTGTTCCTGCGCCATTTCCGGCAACTGGACGAACAACCCGGCGAGACTCCGGGCAAGGAACAGTAGCGCGCCATTCCCGGCTGCCGGAAAATCCCGGCTCCGCCCCGCCGCATTCGATACAAGGAACATCATGGCCAACGCCGACCAGCTCGAACTGGACAAGTTCAGCCTACTCGCCCACCGCTGGTGGGATCCCAACTCCGAATTCAAGCCCCTGCACGACATCAATCCCCTGCGCCTGGAATGGATCGACCGCCTCGCCGGCGGCATTGAAGGCAAGCGCGTGGTGGATGTGGGCTGCGGCGGCGGCATCCTGGCCGAGAGCATGTCCATCAAGGGCGCCCGGGTGACGGGCATCGATCTGGCCGAGAAGCCCCTCAAGGTCGCCAAGCTGCATCAATTGGAATCCGGCGCCCAGGTGGAATACCGCCTCGTCGCCGCGGAAGACCTGGCCGAGGAGCAGCCGGAACAGTTCGACGTGGTCACCTGCATGGAAATGCTGGAACACGTGCCGGACCCGGCTTCCGTCATGGCCGCCTGCGCCCGCCTGGTGAAGCCCGACGGCTGGGTGTTCTTCTCCACCCTGAACCGCAATCCGAAGAGCTACCTGTTCGCCATCGTCGGCGCCGAGTACATCCTCAGCCTGCTGCCCAAGGGCACCCACGACTGGGCCAAGTTCATCAAGCCCCACGAACTCGCCAGCCACGCCCGGGGCGCGGGCCTGGAGCCGGTGGAACTGATGGGCATGACCTACAACCCCCTCACCAAGGTCTACCGCCTGGAGCGGGATACCGACGTCAACTACCTGATGGCGTGCCGGCGTGCCTGAAGGTTCGCCGGGCGCGATACGCACCGTGCTGTTCGACCTGGACGGCACCCTGGTGGATACCGCGCCCGACCTGGGCCACACCATCAATGAACTGCGCCGGCGGCGCGGCCTGGCTCCCCTCGCCGAGGCGCAATACCGGCCCCAGGCCTCCCACGGTTCCCAAGGGCTGATCCGGCTGGGCTTCGGCGTCGGCCAGGACGATCCGGATTTCCCCGGGCTGCGCGACGAATTCCTGGAAGTCTATGCCGCCCACCTCACCCGCAATTCCCCCGTGTTTCCCGGCATGGGCGACGTCCTGTCCACGCTGGAGGCGAAAGGTCTGAACTGGGGCGTGGTCACCAACAAGCCCACCCGCTTCACCGAGCCGCTGCTCGCCCATCTCGGCTTGGCGCCGCGCGCTGCCTGCGTCGTCTGCGGCGACACCCTGGCCCATTCCAAGCCCCATCCGGCCCCCATGTTGCACGCCAGCCGCCTGGCCGGCAGCGATCCCGGCCAATGTTTGTACGTGGGCGACGCACAGCGGGATATCGCCGCCGCCAACGCGGCGGGCATGCCAGCACTGGTCGCCCTCTACGGCTATCTGGGCGAAAACGACCGGCCCGGGGAGTGGGGCGCGCTCGGCCATATCGCCACCCCCGCCGATCTGCTGGGCTGGCTTGGTTGACTATCCCGGGGGCGCCGCGTAGATTGGCCCACCCGCCGGCTTGAATTTTCGCCGGCGGGTACCATCTGATGTGGGCAACACCTACCGGGGCCGACTTGGTTTCGACGGGGGTCGCGAAGCAGACAAGTGCATACCGAGGACCAGTGACCTCGTAAATCCATCTGGAATCAAGTAATCGCCAACGACGATACTTACGCTCTGGCCGCTTGACGGTCGGACTCCACACCGGTAGGTCCATGGGCCGGGCTGGGAAACCAGCAGTGGAGTCATTTACATGGACTCGCGCTGGGTCGGGCCGCTTGGCCCAGCGTTAAACCAAGGTGGCTCGCCTGAACCCAGCCTGTCCGGACGGCGTGGTACGGGTCAAAATCAAATGACCGGACTAAGTATGTAGAACTTGCTGTGGAGGACTTTCGGACGCGGGTTCGATTCCCGCCGGCTCCACCAATCGAACTGAAAATGGGCTTAACCGCCCATTTTCTTTTTCCGCGCCCGGAAAGGAGCGAGGCATGCCCCAATCCCCCATCCTCTGGTACTTCGCCGATCCCATGTGTTCCTGGTGCTGGGGTTTCGCGCCGGTGCTCACCGCCTTGCGCGACACCTTCCAGAGCCGCATGCGGGTGGCGCTGATGCTGGGTGGCCTGCGGCCGGGCGCGACCGAGCCGATGACGGAACAGGCGCGGGCGGACATCCTGCATCACTGGCGCCAGGTGCACGAGCGCAGCGGCCAGCCGTTCCAGTTCGAGGGCGCCCTGCCGGACGGCTTCGTCTACGACACGGAGCCGGCGAGCCGGGCGGTGGTGGCCATGGGCGAACTCAGGCCGGAAGCCACGTTTCCCTATTTCAAGGCGATCCAGGGCGCGTTCTACGCCGAGGGGCGGGATGTGACCCGGCGCGAAGTGCTGGTGGAACTGGCGGATTGGCAGGGCGTGGACGCCGCCGAGTTCGCCGCCGCATTCGACAGCGAAGCGATGCGGGAAAAGACCCGGCGCCACTTCCAGTTGACCCGCCAGGCCGAGGTGCGCGGGTTCCCCACCCTCATCATGCAGGACGAGCGGGGCCCCAAGTTGCTCAGCAACGGCTACCAGGCCTACGAGGCGCTGGCGCCGGTGATCGAGGCCTGGCTGCAAGGCGTGTTCCAGCGCGGGCAGTGAATTCCGATCGCCTGTGCCTCGGTCGGGCTGGTTCTCCTCCGTATAATTCCCGCTTTTTGCGAGGCGCCCATGTGGTTCAAGAATCTCCAGATTTACCGGCTCCCCGCTGACTGGGCCGTCGATGTCGCGCGCCTGGACGAGCAGTTGGCCGGCCATGCCCTGCCGGGCTGCGGCAGCATGGACATGCAGAGCCAGGGCTGGATTCCGCCCCGGGACGACGAACGTTTCGTCTATGCGCTGAACCGGCAACTGCTGCTGGTCTTCGGCGTGGAGCAGAAGCTGCTGCCCGCCGCCGTGGTCAACCAGTTCGCGAAGGACCGGGCCGCCGAAATCAGCGACCGGGAAGGCCGTCCGGTGGGGCGCAAGGAATTGCGCGAACTGAAGGAACGCATCACCGATGAACTGCTGCCCCGCGCTTTCGTGCGGCGCCGCGCCACCTGGGCCTGGATCGACCCGGTGCACGGCTGGCTGGTGGTGGATGCCGCCGCGAAAACCAAGGCGGAGGAGTTGTTGGGTCACCTCATCAAATCGGTGGACGAACTGCCGGCGAAACTGCTGAAGACCCAGATGTCCCCGGGCGCCGCGATGACCACCTGGCTGGCCGAAAACGACGCCCCCGCCGGCTTCACCCTGGACCGGGATCTGGAACTGCGCGCCCCGGGCGACGAACGGGCGACGGTGCGCTACGTGCGCCACGCCCTGGAAGGCGAGGAGATCCGCGAGTACATCGCCGAGGGCAAGAGCGCGACCCGTCTGGGCATGACCTGGAACGACCGCATTTCCTTCGTGCTCACCGAGGACATGCAGATCAAGCGCCTCGCCTTCCTGGACATCCTCAAGGAGGAAAGCGAGGGCCAGGCGGAGACGGACGAGGAACGCTTCGACATCGATTTCGCGCTCATGGCCGGGGAATTGGCGAAGCTGCTGGCGGCGCTGGTGGACGCGCTGGGCGGAGAGATGCCGGCGTCGTCTTGACCGGGGCTTCCCCCCTTTGGAAAAGGGGGGCAGGGGGGATTCGGAACCAGGAACGAGGCGCCCGAATGATCCGACCCGACGAATCCCCCTCGATCCCCCTTTTCCAAAGGGGGAAGAAAACCCGCTCAGCGCCAAGCAGCGCGGCGCGAGCCCCGAGAGGGGGTGCGGGAGCCAGTCCGGACTCGCGCCGCTTCTCCGGGCTGCGACTTCGCCGCACAGATCTGCTTTGTCGGCCATGAGCGCGCCGATCGGGTGATAATCCCACTTTCGATGCTGCAACCGCACAATCCGTACCAGCCAACCGCCATGTCCCAAGTCTTCCTCTACGACACCACCCTGCGCGACGGCACCCAGCGGGAGGACATCTCCCTGTCCGTCGATGACAAGCTCACCATCGCGAAACGCCTGGCCGAATTCGGCATCCACTACATCGAGGGCGGCTGGCCCGGCTCCAACCCCAAGGACGCGGAGTTCTTCGCCCGCGCCGGGCGCATGAACCTGGGCGCGACCAGGCTCGCGGCCTTTGGCAGCACGCGCCATAAAAACACCCTGTGCGAGGACGACAGCAACCTGAAGGCCCTGCTCGCCGCCGGCACGCCGGCGGTGACCCTGGTGGGCAAGAGCTGGGACTACCACGTCAGCCACGTGCTGGACACCAGCCCCGAGGAAAACCTGGCCATGATCCGCGACAGCGTGGCCTGGATGAAGTCCCAGGGACGCGAGGTGTTGTTCGACGCGGAACATTTCTACGACGGCTTCCTCGCCAATCCGGAATTCGCCCTGGCCACCCTGGAGGCCGCCGCCGAGGCCGGCGCCGACTGGCTGGTGCTGTGCGAGACCAACGGCGGCAAGCTGCCCTGGCAGGTGGAGGAGATCACCCGGGACGTGGCTTCCCGCTTCCTCGGCCGCTTTGGCGCGCGCCTGGGCGCGCATTGCCACAACGACACCGGCTGCGGCGTCGCCAACTCCATCTCCGCCGTGCGCGGCGGCTGCGCCATGGTTCAGGGCACCATCAACGGCTACGGCGAGCGGGTCGGCAACGCGGACCTGGTCAGCATCGTCCCCAACCTGCAACTGAAGATGGGCTACGAAGCCGTGCGGCCGGAGCAGTTGCGGGAACTCACCGGCCTGTCCCGCTTCGTCGCCGAGGTGGCGAATCTGAAGCACGACGACCACCATCCCTATACCGGCCATTCCGCCTTCGCCCACAAGGGCGGCATCCACGTCGCCGCCATCCTCAAGGCCAGCGATACCTACCAGCACGTCGAACCGGAGCTGGTGGGCAATGAAAGGCGCTCGGTCATTTCCGAACTGTCCGGACGCGGCAACATCCTGTTCATGGCCCAGAGCCTGGGCATCGACGTGGACCGGGAGGACGCGCAGAAGGTGCTGGGCCAGATCAAGCACATGGAGCACGAGGGCTTCACCTTCGAGGCCGCCGAGGCCAGCGTGGAACTGTTGTTCAAGCGTCTGGAGTCCGGCTACGAACGGCCCTTCGAACTGGTGGACTACTTCGTCATCACCGAGCGCCGCCACGGACGCGGCCTGCTTTCCGAGGCCACGGTGAAGGTGAAGGTGGCCGGCGAGGTGAAGTTCACCGCCGCCGAGGGCAACGGCCCGGTCAACGCCCTGGCCACCGCGCTGCAGGAAGCCCTGGTGGATGCCTATCCGGTGCTGCGCACGGTGCGCCTGTCCGACTACAAGGTGCGCATCCTCAACAGCGCCAGCGGCACCGCCGCCTCCACCCGGGTGCTCATCGATTTCCAGAGCGGCGGCGAGGCCTGGACCACGGTGGGCGCCAGCCCCAACATCATCGAGGCGAGCTGGCGCGCCCTGGCGGACAGCATGGAATACGCGCTGGTCAGGCTGGGCGACGAGGGCATGGGCGGGGCGTGATCCTCACACCTACGCTAGGCATGAGTGACTTCCCCCTTTGTAAAAGGGGGATGGAGGGGGATTCAAGAACTGGGCGTCGCTCCACGACGAATCCCCCCTAACCCCCCTTTTTCAAAGGGGGGAACTGGTGAGCCGTGGCTGTGGGCCGGCATGCCGAATGCGCATCGGGTCACGGCGAGCTATGCCGGCTCCCACTCGCTGAACGTCGCCGCCTGGCCCCGGTAAATCCCCTCCACGTCGATCAGATTCCAGACCGTCGCCTTGGCGATGCGGAAGCGCCGGCCCGTGCTGGAAATCCTGATCCCCGCGTAATCGTCGATGAAGCCGAAGCGCGTCACCCGCGCCAGCAGCGCCGCCCGTTCCTCCCGCGCCAGGGGTTCCGCCGAATAGCGGGAGGGCAGGGCGGTGAAGGCGGCGAAATCCAGCTCGAACAATGCCAGCGCCATCCGGTTGCCGTACTGGAACACCGGGTCGGCCTGGGTGCCGTGGGCGACCACCGCTTGTGGCGCGCGCCACAAGGCATCCCACAAGGCGGAGTCGGAATCGGCGTCCCGCGCCAGCAACGGACGGCCTACCACGCGCCGGTGGCTGTCGACGATCAGGCGCGCGAGCGCATCGCGTTTCGCGTCGCGCGCGGGCGGCGCCAGAGTGGGAGAGGTTTGCATGTTCGCTTCGGCAGGAGCGTGAAGGCGGGAAATCCTACCGCCCCCCGGGCCCGGCCGGTGCAATTCGCGTCCAAATCGCCGGACAAAGTGGCGCGCGACATGTCCCTGTCATATCCACGGGCTATAACTTTCGGCTTGTCTACTCGCATGCTTGGCATGCCCGGGCCGCAAGCATGGAACACACGGAAGATCGCGATCGACTGATCAACATCCTGGAAAGCGCGACCAAGGTGCTCAGGCCGAGCCAGTTCTTCGCCTGGACCCAAGGTCCGCTGCAAGCGCTGCTGCCCCACGAAATCCTGATCTGCGGCATGGCCGAGGGACCGGGCGACGAACTGCGCATGCGCTATTTCACCGCGACCCGCTATTTCAAGGCCGAGCACTTCGAGGCCGCCTGCAATACCCGCAACGGCCTGGTCACCCAGGTGGTGCGCCACTGGAAGGCCACGCGCCAGCCCTGCCTGGTGCCGCCGCCGCCTGACGCCATGCCCGGCGATCCCCAATGGGAAGCGCTCATGCACCGCCTGGAGCTGCGCAACATGGCCGCCCACGGACAGCTTTCGCCCCAGGGCAATCTGCACGCCTGGTTCGGCTTCTTCCGCGTGGCCGACCTGGGGCGCCAGACCGGCACGATCCTGGAACTCCTGCTCCCCTGCGTCGTCGCCACCTACGCCCGCGTGCTCAGCCACGAAGCCGGCGCCACGGGCCAGGGCATGTCCATGAGCGGCACCCTGTCGCGCCGGGAGATGCAGGTGCTCGAACTGGTGCGCGACGGCGGCTCCAACCAGGAGATCGCCGAACGCCTCGCCATCTCCGCCATGACCGCGAAGAACCATGTCCAGAACATCCGCGTGAAGCTCAAGGTAAGAACGCGCGGCCAGGCCGTCGCCGAAGCCCTGCGCATGGGCATCATCCGGCCGAAGCGCGAGGAAAACTGAGCCCGGCGCGGCGGTCCGCGCCGCCGTTCGCCTTGTCGGTATTTTTTACACTCATGAGCCGAACGGCTCATTTTTCCCCCCCGATTGTTTCAATCTCTTGTCATCCCCCCCCTCTATCGTGGCAGGTGTGGGACCGCGCCAAGCCGCGTGAAATAAGCCGAAAGGCTCAATTTTCCGACCTGTCCGTGCCGCTCCGGCTGTAACACAGCGCCCCCAGAGTGTGGCTGCGCGCCCTTGAACCGGAAGGATCCATCCGGCCCGGGGCGTGACGGGAGAAACTTTTTTTCTTTAGCTAAGGAAAGGAAACACCAATGAAACTGAAACTTATCGCTTTGGCCGCCATGCTGGCCGCCTCCGGGGCGGCCCAGGCCAAGATCGCCGACAGCAACGACAACGGCAGCAGCCTGTCCGGCGACATGTTCGCCAGCCTGGTGAGCGTCTCCACCGGCACTTCCTACACCGTGGACCTGGGCCTGCGCCTGGACCAGTTCACCGCCGCGGTCGCACCGACCCAGATGGGCGTGAAACTGGTGTGGGATCTGGACGCCGGCACCTTCGCCGACCTGGGTTCCTTCAGCACCGGCCTGGCCGGCCAGATGCAGGCCCTGAACTACGGTTCCGTGTACGGCAGCTTCGCGGCCACCGGCGCCATTGCCGCCGCCGACCTGAAGTTCGACGTGAAGGCCATGGACGGTCTGCCCACCTCCCTCGCTGGTGCCGGTACCAACCGCTATCTGTCCACTTCCTCGGCCAGCAGCATCAGCGCGACCAATGGCCAGGTCTTTAACATGGATAACGTGGATGTGTACCCCACCGCCGCCAATGCGGACGCCACCCACAGCACCCATGGTGCCACTTTCAATACCGCCGGCGCCAACATGTATGACGCAGGAGATGCGGCCAACGTGTATTTCCAAAGTTCTGGCGACAATTGGAAAGGTGCGACCAGCTTCACTTCCACCGGTTCCGCCGCCAACGGCCTGAACTTCTTCTTCCTCACCAATTCCTCCACCAACAGCGCCAGTGCGGCCGCTGTGACCAAGTACGCCGGCGTGTGGAGCTTCGATGCGGAAACCGCCCAACTGAGCTACGTGTCCGCCGTGCCGGAACCCGAGACCTATGCCCTCATGTTGGCCGGCCTCGGCCTGGTTGGCGCCATGGCTCGCCGCCGCAAGTCCGTCTGAGTTCTATCCCTGTTCCTCCCGGCCCGCATCCGGGCCGGGCTTCCTTCGCAGACCCCAAAAAGGAAACTACCGATGAAACTGAAACAGATCGCCCTCGCCGTGGCCGCCCTGGCCGCCGCCCCCGCCTTCGCCGCCACCGGCAGCCTCACCGCCCTGTTCGGCGTGCCCGCCGGCAACATGGTGTTCATCTCCGGCGCCTCCGCCCTGTCCGGCTCCCTGGCCAACGTGGTGGCGGCCAACTGCACCGGAGGCGCCAGCAATGTGAAGTCCCTCACCATCAATGGCTCCACCAGCGACGGCCGCGTCACCGTGTGCACCACCTCCGCCATCGACGGCTCCTTCGCCGGCCCCTTCGCGGTGATCAAGCGGGACACCAACGGTTCCTTCGACGGTGTCGGCCCGGTCATCAGCCAGACCGGCCTGATCAAGTGGGCGGACGTGGGCAACTGCAACGACGCCACCCTCCAGTGCGGCCTGGACAGCACCACCGTGCGGGTGCCCCATGCCGGCCTCACCGACGTGGATTCCAACATCTGGGTGGGCCTGAGCAACACCGGCGCCCTGAGCGTCGCCGTGCCCGATCCCGCCGCCGCCGGCACCGTGCTGAGCGGTGGCTTCGCCGGCCAGGGCTTTGGCGTCATGGTGTCCGAGAGCCTGTACAACGCCATGATGGCCAAGCAGGTCGCCGAAGGCCGCCTGCCCGCCAGCGCCGGCGGCGTTAACTGCGCGGCGGGCAACTTCACCGCCGGCGCCTGCCAGCCCAGCATCGGCAAGGAGGAGTACGCGGCCATCGTCGACGGCGGCAACTTCAACTACATCGCCAACGGCGCCCTCAGCGGCGACGCCGGCGTCATCAACCTGTGCCGCCGCGTCGAGACCTCCGGTACCCAGGCGTCCTCCAACGTGTACTTCCTGAACAACCCCTGCGGCAACGCCAACCCGACCTTTGGATTCAAGGCGCCCAAGTACGTCGACCTGGCCAACAGCCCCACCGCGGTGGCCTTCAACTCCTCTAACGGCGACGCCGTCACCGGCAACTGGGACAACTTCGATGGCGCCTTCGGTCTGTTCGAAGGTTCCGGCACCGGCGACGCCCGCAACTGCGTGAGCCGCCGCAACGCCGGCAAGAACCCCAACAACGTGTCCGACGCCCTGGGTACCTACGCCATCGGCTGGATCTCCCTGGAGAACGCGGTTCAAAGCGGCTGGAAGTACGTGAAGCTGGACGGCGTTTCCCCCAACGCCTACCAGGTGCCGGTGGGCAGCGCCGCCGACATCGCCGGCGGCGGTGCCGCCGACGGCTGGGCTCAGGACAGCGACCAGCGCCGCAACGTGGTGAACGGCTACTACGATGCCGCCCCCGAACTGGAAATGCTGTGGCCGTCCACCACGCCCTTCGCCACCTTCCTGACCACCCTGAAGAACACCTTCGCCGACCCCGCCGCCGTGAACACCCGGGGCATCTTCCAGGCGAACGGTCTCTTCACCCACGCCGCCAACCCGACCCAGGTCCACAAGGGCACCCGCAACGGCAACTTCTGCGCGCCCCAGGCCCTGGCCGAGTAAGCGGTTTTGCCGACGACAGGCTCTCGCGGGCCGGTCGAACTTCCACCCCGTGGCGACACGGGGTGGTTTTTGCTTTTTCAGGCTGCATGGATCAGGGCCTTCAGGCCCATGGCGATGAGGCGGCGCGCCTCGCCAACGTCGTCATGGGCCTGCGGGAACGAATGGAAAGCGCACGTGTTGTCCGATTTGAGCTGTTTCTTACTGAAGCGCCTGGTGGCGCTGTCCGTCCTTTTCGCCGTGAACGGGCTGGTCCGGGCCGAGGGTGTCGAATTCGACCTCCTGGAGTTTCAGGTGGAGGGGGCTACCCGCCTGCCCGTGGCCGCCATCGAGGAGGCGGTGTATCCCTTCCTGGGGGAGAAGAAGTCCATCCAGGACGTGGAAAAGGCGCGCGAAGCCCTGGAAAAGGCCTTTCACCAGGGCGGCTACCTGACGGCTTTCGTGAACATTCCGGAGCAGAAGGTGGACGGCGGCATCGTGCGCTTGCGGGTGGTGGAAGGCGAGGTGGAACGCCTGCGCGTGAGCGGCTCCCGCTACTACGCCCTGGGCGAGATCAAGGCGCGGGTGCCGGAACTGGCGGAGGGCAACGTGCCCTACTTCCCCGCGTTGCAGAAGGAACTCGCCGGGCTGGGGCGCGCCGCCGACCGCAAGATCACGCCGGTGCTGCGGGCCGGCCGGGAGCCGGGCAAGGTGGAGGTGGACCTGAAGGTGGCGGACAACCGCCCCCTGCACGGCTCCGTGGAGTTGAACGACCGCTATAGCGCAGATACCTCCCGGGCGCGACTGTCCGGGAGCGCGCGCTGGGACAATCTCTGGCAGAAGGACCACAGCCTGGGCGTCAGCTATCAGGTAGCGCCCCAGAACGTGGACGACAGCGTGGCGTTTTCGGCGACCTACTCCGCGCCGCTGGCTTCGGGCGATTATCTGGCCCTGTACGGCGTGCACACGGAAAGCGACGTGGCCGCGCTGGGCACCTTGGGCGTGGTGGGCAACGGCGACATCCTCGGCCTGCGCTACATCCTGCCGCTGCGAGGTTTGCCGGATTTCCACCATTCCCTGACCCTGGGAGTCGATTTCAAGAACTTCCAGCAGACCGTCAACCTCCAGGGCGCGGACAGCTTCAATACGCCGGTGAGCTATCTCCCCTTTACCCTGTCTTGGGAGGGTGGAGTGACAAACGACACCTCCCAGAGCCGCTTCAGTCTGGCTGCGAATCTCCATCTGCGTGACTTGGTGGGGCACGACACCGAGTTCGCCAACAAGCGTTTCAAGGCCAAGTCTCAATATTTTTTCCTGCGCGGTGCCTTTGACCGGACTTGGCGCTGGCCATCCGGCATGGAGCTTGGTCTGCGCACAGGCATGCAGATGACGGACCAGCCGCTTATTTCCAATGAAGGCTTCGCGCTCGGTGGCGTCGACAGTGTGCGTGGCTACCTGGAATCGGAGGTTCTGGGAGACCGGGGATTTTCCCTCGGATTCGAGTTGCGCTCACCCCCTTACACCGGCGTGGCCGGCCTCGAGGAAGTCCGCGTGCTTACATTTCTCGAGGCCGGCCGAGCCTGGGTGGTCGACGCGCTGCCGGGCCAGACCGGCCGCTACAGCCTGGCTGGCACGGGACTGGGTGTGCGCCTGAAGACCCGGAGCGGCTTTTCCGGCGCCTTGGACTTTGCCTGGGCACTGGAGGACGCGGGCCGTACCCAGGCAGGCGGCAGGCGCGTGCACGCAAGCCTGGCGTACGCCTTCTGACAGGGTTCCTCTATTAGGGAGAGGCCAATATGAATCGCAACCGATATCGACTGGTCAGGAACGCGGCAAGCGGCCTATGGATGCCCGCCGCGGAACATGCACGGGCCCACGGCAAGGCGGGTGGAACGCCCTGTTCAGGACGACGGATGCTGGCGGGATTGTTGTGCCTTCCCTTCGCATTGGCGGCCCATGCGGAACTGCCGGTACCCTGCGCGGGCGGAACCTGCGGCACCAACCCCGCGGCGAATGTGCCGTTTGCCCAGGCGGGGACGGCGAGCTACGCGACCCAGGGCAACGTGGGCTACGTCAATCAGGTCGGGGCCAAGGCCATCGTCAACTTCAGGTCCTACAACCTGAGCCCGGGCAGCCGGATGGTGTACCAGCAGGTGGATGGCCTGGGCAGCAACAATCCGGTGGCCGGCGCCGAATTCACCAACCTGTCCCGTATCTGGGACGCGAATCCCAGCGTCATCGCCGGCGCCATCACCCAGGCGGCGGGGCAGAAGGCCAACGTGATCCTGGTGAACACCAATGGCATCGCCTTCATGAACGGCGCCCAGGTGGATCTCAACACCTTCACCGCCAGCAGCCTGGGCATCAAGGACAGCTACATCCTGCAATCCCTGTTCCCGGGAGACGGCCTTCCCCAGTTCGAGGGGGAAACCGGCTTCGTCAAAGTGATGGAGGGGGCTCGCATCAGCGCGGGGAATTACGGCCGGGTGATGCTGATCGCGCCCACCGTCGTCAACAAGGGCACGGTTAGCGCGCCGGATGGCCAGGTCATCGCAGCCGCCGCCAGCAAGGTGTATTTGCGCGCCGCCGGCAGCGAGGACACCAATGTGCGCGGCCTGCTGGTGGAAATCGACAGCCCCGCCGCGCTGAACGATTTCGACACCTCGAATACCAGCGTCAAGAACGGGCAGTTGGATGGAACGGCGGTTGCGTTGACCGACGCCTCCGAGGACAAGCTGGGCCACGCCACCAACCTGGGCGTACTGTCCACGCCCCGTGGCAACGTGACCATGGTCGGCTACGCGGTGAACCAGCTGGGCGTCGCCCGTGCCACCACCTCGGTGGTGTCCAACGGCTCCATCTACCTCCTGGCCAAGGATCGCGCCAGCAACAACGGCGTGTTCGATTCCGTGGGCGCCCGTCGCGGCGGACGCGTCCTGCTGGGTGAGAACAGCCGCACCGAGGTGCTGTTCGATTTGCGCGCGCCCAAGCTTGACGAGGCCAAGCTGGCCGGCGCCCTTGCCGCCGGCATTCTGAGCGCGGGAGAGGTGGATGCGCTTCGTGCCGAGGCGGCTGCCGTCGTCGACGGGGTCGCGCCGTCCAGCCGCATCGACGCCTATCTCGTCGGCCCCACGCCATCCGCCCAGACTGGCGCCGGTTCCGCCCAGCGCGAGCTGACGTCCTCGGAAATCCGCGCGTATCTCGCCGGCGACAAGGGGCCGGGGGATCTGATCGCCGGAACCGACGGACTGCGCTACCACGACTATTTCGACGCCACCGGGGCGGTGGATGGGGCCGCGAAGGAAGGCCTGGAAAAGGCATCCCAGGTGAACGTGCTCGGCCAGGACATCCGTGTGGCCGGCGGCGCCGCCATCGTCGCGCCCTCGGGCAACGTGAGCCTGGTCGCCGTGGACGCGCCGGGTACGTTGAATTCCAGCACCTCGCTGTACACCGGCAACAGCCCGGTTTCCGACGCGGCGCGCATCCACGTCGCCGCCGATGCGCGCATCGACGTGGCCGGTCTGGAGGACGTCCGCGTCGCGGTGGAACGCAACAGCGTGGAAGTGGAACTGCGCGGCGACGAGTTGAAGGATTCGCCGATCAACCGCACCGGTCCGCTACGCGGCCAGACGGCTTACGTCGACATCAACCGGGCGCTGGCCCGCGCCAAGGGCGGCCAGTCGACGCTGATCGCGCAAGACAGTCTGGAAGCCTATCAGGCGCGAACGGAACGCACCGTCGCCGAGCGGGCGACCCGCGGCGGCACGGTGAGCGCCTATTCCCAGGGCGAGACCATCGTGGAAGCGGGTTCCACCATCGATCTCTCCGGCGGCAGCCTGAAATACACCGAGGGACTGGTAAACACCACCCTGCTGTACAGCGGCGCCGGACTGGTGGACCTGGCGGACGCGAAGGCGGATGTCCGCTACGACGGCATCGCCACCCGCTACGTGCGTGACTACGGTCGCTGGAACGTGCAAGAGACCATCAACCTGGGCCAGAGCGTGCGCTACGACCCAGGCTACAGCGAAGGCAAGGATGCCGGCGCCATGGCCGTGTTCGGCATGAAGGCCACCTACCTGCAAGCGAATCTGGTCGGCGACACCACCATCGGCGAACTGCAACGGGAAACCGGAACTCAACCCTTGGGCGCGCGGCTGGTGGTGGGCTTCGACGATCCGTCCAAGCGCAACGTGGTGGACAACCTGAGCCGACGCACCATCGACTATAAGCTGAACCAGGACGTGGACCTGGTTGCCGCCGCCGCCTTGCTGCCCGCCGGATTCAAATTCGGCGACGACCTGCCGGACGAACTCCGCGCCACCCTCTCCCTGGACACCCGGCAAGTGGGGCAGGGCAAGGTCGCCCGGCTGGAGGTGCTGAGCAACCGGACCGTGAACGTGCGCGACGCGCTCAGCATGCCCCAGGGCGGAACGGTGACCCTGGCGGGTAGCGGCATTCTGGTGGCGGCGGACATCGACGCGCCGTCTGGCGCCATCGATCTGCTGGCCCGGGATACCCTCGCCACGGTGCCGGTCACGTTGAACGGCGGCGAGAAGCTGCCGGACCCGCTGCTGGAAATCGCCGCCGGTGTCACCCTCAGCGCCCGCGGCGCCTGGGTGAACGAACTGCCGGGCATGGCCGGCAGCGGCGAGTTGGCCATGATCGATGGCGGGTCAATCTCGTTGCGCGCCGACACACGCGCCACGAACGGCGCGTTCGATGCCCAGGGACGCATATTGCTGGGTGAAGGCGTGAGTCTGGATGCCAGCGGCGGCGCTCGCATCCTGTCCAGTGGTACCAGGAAGTACGGCGATGGGGGCGAACTGACCCTCTCCGCGTACGACATACAGGGTCTGGTCGACAACGTTTCCGCCTACGGCTTCGCCGAGGGTGGCAGTCTGAGCCTCGCCAGCGGCAGCATCGCGATCGGCGGGGCGGAAAACGGGACATTCGGCCGCCTTGTCCTGGACACGGATTTCTTCCAGCGGGGCGGCTTCGCCGATTTCACCCTGACGGCTTACGAGGATATGGAATTGGCCGCGGGTGCGGTGCTGCGCCCGCGCGTGGCCAACCTGGAACTGGATAACGACGCTACCCTGTTCGCCACCGGCGGCGACCCCGCCGGATTCAGTCACCTCGTTACCCTGGACGACTCCCTGCGCCAGCGGGTCGATCTCACCCTCGTGGCGAGCCTGAGCGAGGCGGGAACCGGCGATTTGCTGCTCGACACCGGCAGCGGAATCGAACTGGATCCGGGTGCGCACCTCATCCTGCAAGCACGCAATTCCCTGGTGATGCAGGGGGCCGTCGTGGCCAAGGGCGGCACCATCAGCGCGACGTTGGACCGGAGCGGTGGCTACCTGGCCGGCGCCGCGAACGTCAATCCGATCTGGCTCGGCGCCGGCGCGGTGCTGGACGTGTCGGGCACGGCTTTGACTTATTTGGACGGCAAGGGCTTGATCCAGGGCGAAGTGCTTGCGGGGGGGCGTGTCGACCTGAACGCGAAGACCGGCTACGTGGTCACCGAAGCCGGTTCCCGCATCGACGTGTCGGGTGCGCCATCCACCTACCTGGACGTGGAGAACGAAGCGGGCGGTCTGGGTAGCGAGTTCGCGAGCGACGCGGGGACGCTGACTATCTACGCGGAGCAGGGAATAGTGCTGGACGGTGATCTGGTGGCCAGGGCGGGCTCCGCGAATCGCGTCGGCGGGGTATTCGATGTAACCCTGAGCACCTACGTCGAGCCCCCTCTGGGCAGTCCGGGCCAACCGGACATTCTCTTGTCCCTCGCGGCGACGGTGGCGCCCCAGGCGCTCGGCCTCGCGCCGGATTCGGCGCTCCCCATGGAAAGCGTGGTGCGCGCCCGGCTGGGCGCGGACAAACTGGACGCGGCGGGCTTCGACCGCATTCTTCTGGCAAGCCGGGACGGCATACGTCTGGAGAATGGTCTGGCGATCGGCGCCGGCCGTGCCGTGCCGCTGCGGGAACTGCGCTTGGACGCCGCGCGCATCCAGAGCGACGGTGGAAACGCCAGCCTGGTCGCGGAAACCCTGCGCCTGGGCAATTACGACCCGGCGCGCAAAGGCGGCGCCGCGGCCGAGACGGCGAGCGGCGTGCTGAGCCTGAGTGGCGCGCAGATCGAGCTAGCGGGGAATCTGCGCCTGGAGGGCATGGGGACGGTCGCGCTCGCCGCCGACGAGGCGATCTGGCTGGCCGGCGTGACCAGCGGCAGCGAACGTCCCGCCGGTTCCCTGGCAAGCACGGCGGATCTGGCCCTGTCGGCGCCTCTGGTGGCGCCGTCGACGTTCAGCGCGTATACCCTGAGCGCGCCCGGTCGCAAGATCACGTTCGCTGGCGTCGGCGAATTGCCCCGGCAGCCGCTTTCGGCCCAGGGCGAATTGGTGGTGGAGGCGGCGACCATCGAACAGAACGGGCGGATATGGGCACCGATGGGCGCGATTTCACTGAAGGCCAGCGGAGACCTCAGCCTCGGTGAAGACAGCGTGACTTCCGTGGCCGCTGACGCCGACAGCCTGATCCCCTTCGGCAAGGTGCTCAATGGTCGCGCCTGGATCTACGAGGTCGATTCCACAAACGAGGCGGAAGGCCAGATCCAGTTGTCATCCCTGGCCGGCAAGACGATCCGCCTGGACGGGCAGACGCTCAAGGTTTCGAAGAATGCCCGCGTCGACGTGTCGGGTGGCGGCGACCTGCAGGCCTACGAGTTCACGGTGGGCCCGGGCGGTTCCCGGGATATTCTGGCGGAGGCCGACACCTACGCGATCCTCCCCGGCTACGCCGGCGGCATTGCCCCCATCGACGCCCAGGAAAGCCAGGGCTTCGGGTTGGCCGCGGGAACATCGGTCTATCTCTCCGGCGTGCCAGGCCTGCCGGAGGGGCGTTACGTTCTCCTGCCGGCCCATTACGCCCTGTTGCCCGGTGCCTATGCGGTGAAGCTGGGACAGGAGGCGACCCTGTTCCCCAGCCAGTCCCATACCCGCCTGGACGGCGTCCGCATCGCCGCGGGCTATTTGACCGACAGCCGGTCCGCTGCGCCGGAAAGTGGCGACTGGCGGGCGATTCAGGTGTTGACGCGGGCGCAGGTCATGGAGCGTTCCGAATTCACCCTGACCCGGGCCTCCACGTACTTCGGCGATTCCTCGGCGCAGGTCGCGGACGCGGGTCTGCTGGCCATGGCGGTTAGCCGCACCGGGTTGACCGCGACGGGTGAAAGCGTGCTGAACATCGATCCGGACGCGGTGATCGATCTGTCCGCCTCCAATGGGCGAGCCGGCGCGCTGGACATCAGCGCGCCGCGCCTGGAGATCGTCGGCACCGCAACCCAGGCGGGCGGCGACCCCGAAGCCGTGCATCTTTCGGCCGAAGTCCTCAACGGCTGGAATCCGGCCAGCCTGTTTCTTGGGGGAACCCGCTACGCCGGCGACGGGACCACCACGCTGGCGGTATTGGCGGATTTCCTGACGATTTCCAACGATGCGGAACATCCTTTGCGGGCCGCCGAGATCCTGCTGGCCGCGCGGGACACGCTGCGCCTGGATCCGGACAGCGTGCTCGAGGCCCAGGGCGACGCCGGGAGCGCCTCCAGCTATACCACGGCGGGCGATGGCGCATTGGTGCGCGCCGCCACCGATTTCGCCGAATTCACCCGTACCGGCAGCCCCGTCGGCAACTCCGGGCGTTTGGTGGCTGATGCCTACGTGGACGCGGAAGGGGTCCGGCACGAGGCGCGTATCACGGCATACGGCGCGATTCTGCTCGATGCGACACGGGAAAACGCCTTCAAGGGCGATCTCCGATTCCAGGACGCTGCCGGCAGGGCCACGGCCGGACACCTGGCGCTGGGCGGCGAGCGCATCGGCTTCGGCGATCCCGCCAACGCCCCCGGAGGCCTGCTATTCAGCCAGGACGATCTCGACGCTTTCTCCGGGCTTGCTTCCCTGACCCTTAGCAGCTACTCCGGTTTCGATCTCTACGGCGAGGTGGCCGTGGGGGGTCTGGACGCGAACGGCGATCCCACCTTGAAGAGCCTGACGCTGCAGGGGGCGGGACTCGCCGGCGTAGACAACGCGGGCGGGACCGCAGTGCTGCGCGCCCGTGAGTTGCGCCTTGCGAATCCTTCCGGCGCGGCGTTCGTGCCGGGACCGGGGACGCCGGGGACCGGCGAGCTGGAGATCCACGCCAACACGCTCACGCTGGGCGAAGGGGACAAGGCCATCCGCGGTTTCACCAAGGTTTCCGTGACGGCCGACGAGCTGGTCGGCGCGGACAGCGGCGCGACCACCATTGGCGCGAACACCCACATGGACATCGGCCAGTTGCGCGGTCTCGCCGGTTCCAACCAGAGTCTCGTCGCGGAGGGAACGTTGACGGTGGCGGGCACGCAATCCGCCCGCCAGGCGAGCGCCATCGAAGACCTGGGGGCGAGTTGGACGCTGAAGGGGACCCAGGTCACTTTCGATACCTTGGCGACCTTGCCTTCCGGGCGTCTCGCCCTGGTTGCCAGCGCTGGCGACCTGACGCTCGGCGCGCATGCGGGAATCGACGTGGCGGGGCGCCACGTGAAATTCTTCGATGTCCTCCAGGCGGCGCCGGGCGGGTCGGTATCCCTGACCAGCGAAACCGGCTCGGTGCTGATTCAATCCGACGACGTGAACCACGTACACGCCAAGGTGGACGTTTCCGCGGCGGCGGGTGGCGATGCGGGCGGCCTTACGGTCAATGCGGTACATGGTCGTCTGGAACTCCAGACCGGCGTCGAGTTGCTCGGGCTGGCGCCGGCGGACGCGGTGGACCGCGGCGAGGGGGCGCGCTTCGCCCTGGATGTGGCGGAGCTGGATGACTTCGCCGCCGTCAACGAGGCGCTCAACGAAGGCGGGTTCGACGGCGCGCGCCAATTCCGCGTGCGCGCATCCACTCAACTCACGGTATCCGGCGAGGTCAAGGCCAAGACGATTTCCATCGCGCTGGATGCCGGCGAATTGATCGTTTCCGGCCATCTGGACGCCTCTGGCGCGGACGCCGGTTCCATCGGGCTCTACGCGGCGGGCGACCTCACCCTCGACGGGGCCGCGTTGGACGCCTATGCCAGCGGGAGCGGGGAGAACGGCGGGCTGGTGGAACTCGAATCCGTGGCCGGGCTGCTGGATCTCTCGGGCGGTTCGGTCAATGCCGCCGCGGGCAGCGGCGGCATCGGCGGCAAGGTCATGGCCATCGCCGCCCAGACCGGCAGCGTCGCGGCCTTTGCCAATCCGCTGGCGGATACCGGTTCGGCCACCGCGTTCAAGGTGGCGGCGCCGGACGGGGTGACCATCCTGGCCGAGGGGCAGGTCATCGTATTCAAGGCCGGCCACGCGAATACGTCCACGGCGCCCACCCTGCAGATCGGCACCCTGGCGGCCAAGGCCATCAGGAAGAACGGGGGTGACAACTTGTCGGCCGGTGACATCAAGGTGGGCGATACCGTCGCCGTGATGTACGACGGCACCAATTTCCAGCTGGTGTCGGCCGGGGTCGGCAGCGGCGTGAACGCCAAAACCTTCGCCGAGGACCATATCGTCGGTGCCAGCCAGGCGGCGTTGTATGGTCGCAAGACCTACCAGGCGAGCAGCATCGACGCGAAGCTTCAGAACCAGATCGAGGCGGACGCCTCGGTGTTCGCCGAAATCGCCAATTCCCTTGCCAGCGGAGGCATGCGCATCCGGCCGGCGGCGGAAATCGTCTCGCCTGCCGGGGGTGCCGGCGATATCACCCTGGCCACGGACTGGAACCTGTCCTATGCCAACCGCGGCGATGTCCGGGCCGGACTGCTGACGATACGCGCCCGGGGCAATCTGAAGGTCAACAACAATCTGTCCGACGGCTTCAGTCTCGCGACAGCCTGCACCACCACGCCCTGCCCCGCCAGCAATCCGACGCCCGCGACCTTGCGTACGGGAGATTCCTGGACCTACCGGCTGGTGGCCGGGGCCGATACGGTTGCCGCCGATCCGATGGCCGTGAAAGCCGGCGATGGGGATGTGACGCTCGCGGCCGGCAAGCTGGTTCGCACCGGCACCGGGGATATCCGCATCGCCTCCGGCGACGACATCATCCTGGCGGACGCGAAGTCCGCCATCTATACCGCCGGCAGAGTGGCGGACGCCGTGGCTGGCTTCGCCAATCCGTTCAGCAACCTGCGCGCCACGTTTTCGCAGCAGGGGGGCAACGTCACGCTGAACGCGCTGGGAGACATTTCCGGCAAACCGTCCACCCAACTCTATTCCGAATGGCTCTACCGCCAGGGGGCGTTGGACCAGACGACCGGGAGCTATACCAGGCAGACGGCATGGTGGGTGCGCTTCGACCAGTTCCAGCAGGGCGTGGGCGCCCTGGGCGGTGGCGACGTCACGCTCATCGCCGGTGGCGATGTGAAGGACGTCTCCGCCAGCACCCCCACTCAGGCGCGCATGGGCGCCTCCAGTCCGGATGCGAGCCGCCTGGTGGTGACCGGCGGTGGCGACGTGCGGGTGGAAGCCGGTGGAAGTGTTTTGGGCGGCCAGTATTACGCCGATCGCGGCACCCTTTCGATCCGGGCGGGGGGTGACATCGGCGCTGGCGATCAGAAGATCGGTAGCGCGCAGCCCCTGGCCACCCTGGTGGCGCTGGGAGATGCCCAGGCGGAACTGCTGGCCTGGGGCGACGTGACCCTTAGCAATCTGCTCAATCCTCACCTGCTGGTCCAGAGCAGTGGCAATCTGGCGGTCGGCATCGGCCAGCCGACGCCGGGACGTAGCCTGTTCTCCACCTATTCGGACGCGACTTCCGCGGCCCTTGCGAGCGTGACCGGAAATACGCGGCTGCTCGAGAGCTCCTCCGCGCTGACCACTGCTTATGCCGGCTTGCTCAATTCCACGGAAGGCAAGCGGGACGGGCAGCTGGACCTGGCTTTCCTGCTGCCGGCCACGCTGGCGGCCACCGCATTCCAGGGCGACGTGGAAATCGGGACCAACACGCGCAACCTCACCATGGCGCCGTCCAGCCAGGGCAACCTGACGCTGCTGGCGGCGGATACGGTACGCCTGGAGTCGGTGCTCAGCATGAGCGACCGCGATCCCGTCCAGGTGCCGACGGCGGTGGCGCCGGTCATGGTGGATTCCAGTTCCGCCCAAGGCACCCTGCTGATTCCGGCCTTGCTGGTGAATCCTGCCAGGCCTACGAGCCTGGATCACGCGGATACCCCGATCCACACCGGGGACGACGTGCCCGCCAGGATTTATGCCAGAGACGGGGATGTACTGGGCTTCTTCGACAGCGATGTGAAGAACAAACATCTGATCGGCGGCCTCGACCTGTCCAAGGCGGCGCTGGTGCGCGCCGGCCGGGATGTGGGGGATCTCTTCCTCCAGGTCCAGCACGCCGATGCGGACAACGTCAGCGTGGTGGAGGCGGGGCGGGATATCTATCTTTCCGGCGTGGTGCGGCGCGACGAAATCCGCCTCCGGGTGGGTGGGCTCGGCCGCCTGGAGGTGACCGCCGGCAGGAACATCGATTTGGGCACTTCGGCGGGCATCGTCAGCCGGGGCAATCTGGACAATCCCAATTTGCCGGCGGGCGGGGCGGACCTGCAATTGGCGGCGGGCGTGGGGGCCGGCGGGGTCGACTACGCCGGCACGGTGACGCGACTGGTCCGGCAACTCGGCGCGAATCCCGCCGACGATTCCACGTTGTGGCTGGCGCGCTGGCTCACCGGCGACGACACCCTGGATGCCGCCCACGCCCTGGCCGCCGTGGCGGCGCTGGAGAAATCCACATCGTCCGTGCAGCGTGAGCGGGTAAGGACCATGCTGTTTACCGCACTGCGCGCCACGGGTCGGGATTCCACCAATGCCGCCAGTCCCTACGCTGGCGACTATGCCCGTGGGTACGCCGCCATGGAGCTGGTGTTCCCGGGGATCGGAGAGACCGATGACCATGGCGGCTTCACTCGTTACTCCGGCGACATCAATCTGTTCGCCAGCCGGGTGAAGACCGAGCGGGGCGGCAGCATCGAATTCCTGCTGCCGGGCGGGCAACTCGCCGTGGGCCTGACCAACACACCGGCCGCATTGGTCAACGTGGGCGACAACGTGTTGGGGATCGTCGTCGCGGGCGAGGGAAACATCTTCGCCGCGACCCGGGACGACATCCTGGTGAACCAGTCCCGCATACTGACGGTGGGGGGCGGCGACGTGTTGCTCTGGTCCAGCGAGGGAGATATCGACGCCGGCAAGGGCAAGAAGACGGCCTCCGCGGTTCCTCCTCCCGTCATCACGGTGGACAGTCAAGGAAACATCACCCAGGAATTGCAGGGCGCCGTCACCGGAAGCGGCATCGGCGCACTGGAGGGACTTCCCGGGGTCGAGGCCGGCGACGTGGACCTGATCGCCCCCAAGGGCACGGTGAACGCGGGAGACGCCGGTATCCGCGCCGGCAACCTGAACATCGCCGCCCAGGTGGTGCTGAACGCCGAGAACATCCAGGTGTCCGGCGTTTCTTCCGGCGTGCCGGTGGCGGATACCGCCAGCCTGTCCGCCGGCCTGGCCGGCAACAGCAGCCTGGGGGACACCCAGGCTGTGGCGGAGACGACCCGTTCCGTCGGCGGCCAGGCCGGTGACGAGAAGAAAGTCGCCGATGAGGTGAAGCAGACGCTGGCGAGCTTCCGGCCCAGCTTCATTTCGGTGGAAGTCATGGGCTTCGGCGAGGAGACCGCCAGCACCGGGGAACCGGCGGGAGACGGGGATCGCCGCAGACGGCAAGGTGGCTAGGCCATGACGCCGGCATGAGCCGAACGGCTCATGCCGCATTCACGGCACCGTAACAGCCCGGCACAACAATACAAAGCTTTGTGGCACGACCTCCGGGCTTTCGATGATTCGCATTCTGCTGTCCCTGTTACTGATGTTGGCGATGACGCCGGCCCATGCTTGGTGGAACGGCGATTGGTCCGGCCGCAAAGCCATTACCCTGGATACTTCGGCGACCGGCGCCGAGATCCGCGAGGGCCTGGCCGACGTGCCGGTGCTGGTCCGCCTGCATACCGGCAACTTCGATTTCCTCGCGGCCAAGCCGGACGGCGCCGATCTGCGCTTCATCGGCGAGGACGACAAGACGCCGCTGCGTTTCCATATCGAGAAGTTCGATGCGGTGAACCAGTTGGCGCTGGTCTGGGTGCAAGTGCCCAAGCTGCAACCGGGCAACAAGACGCAGAAGGTCTGGCTGTATTTCGGCAACGAGGCGGCGCCCGCCGCGAGCGACGCGAAGGGAAGCTACGACGTCAACCAGATCGGCGTCTGGCACTTCGCGGAGGAGGCGGGCGCGCCCCAGGACAGCACCGGTTACGCGAACCATGCCCGGGAATTCACCGGCAAGCGCCTCGCCGGCGCCATCGGCGGCGGCATCGGTTTCGACGGCGAATCCACCCTGGTCATTCCCGCGTCGCCGTCCCTGAAGGTCGGTCCGGCGGCCGGTTTCACCTTTTCGGCCTGGGTGCATTCCACGGAAGCCGCGCAAAACTCGGTGCTGTTCAGCCGCGTCGACGGCAAAAAATCCATGGTTCTGGAATTGCGGGACGGCAAGCTGGTGGCCGCGGTGGACGACGGCGACGTGAATCTGCGCAGCGTGCCGCCGGTGGATCTGCCCACCACGGGCTGGTTCCATCTCGCCATGGCGGTGGGCGAGGAGGTCGCGCTCTACGTCAACGGCCAGAAGGTGGCGGGCGTGGAGGCGCGTTGTCCGGAGATGGGCGGCGAGTTCGTGCTGGGACGCGGCTTCCACGGCGAGATGGACGAGGTGGAACTGGCCAACGTGGCGCGCGGCGCCGACTGGATCAAGGTGGCGGCCCTGGGCCAGGGCGCCGACGCGAAGCTCACCGTTTACGGCGAGGACGAGGAGGAGGCGGGCGGCGGCGAGGCCTCCTACTTCGGCGTCATCCTCCAGAGCGTGACTCTGGACGGCTGGGTGGTCATCGTCATCCTGATGGTCATGCTGGGCATCAGCGCCATGGTGATGGCGACCAAGGCCATGGTGGTGAACAAGACCGAGAGGGCGAACCGGCAATTCATGGATGCCTTCCGCGGCCTCAAGGGCAAGGACACCGCCGCGCTGGACCAGGAGGAGGACGCGGAGGACGCCGACCTGAAGGATTCAGGGCTGGCTTCCATCGTCTTCGGCCACCACGACCACTACCAGAATGCCAGCCTGTACCGCATCTACCACGCGGGCATCCAGGAGGTGAAGAAGCGGGTGGGCGAGCGCGCCGACGCGGAACTGTCGCCCCAGGCGCTGAACGCGATCCGCGCCACCCTGGACGGCACCCTGGTGCGCGAGAACCAGAAGCTCAACAGCCTGATGGTGCTGCTCACCATTGCGATTTCCGGCGGCCCCTTCCTGGGCCTGCTGGGCACGGTGGTGGGCGTCATGATCACCTTCGCCGCCATCGCCGCCACCGGCGACGTCAACGTGGCGGCCATCGCCCCCGGCATCGCGGCGGCCCTGGTCGCCACCGTGGCGGGCCTGGCCGTGGCCATCCCTTCCCTGTTCGGCTACAACTACCTGGGCTCGCGCATCAAGTCCATCGCCGCCGACATGCACGTGTTCGTGGACGAGTACATCGCCCGCATCGCGGAGACCTACTCGCGATGAAGCGCCGGGACGCCAAGGTGAGTGACTTTCCCTTTGGGAAAAGCCGCCATGCGGGGATGAAGGGGATCGTGGGGGATTCCTGGCCGCTTGGCCATGACGTCAACGACGAATCCCCCCCAGCCCCCCTTTTCCAAAGGGGGGAGCGCGCGTGCCTGGTGTCCGGTTTCTGCCCGAGCGTAGGGAGCGCGCGCCATGGCTGAGCTGCGCGAGGACAACGAACCCTTCGACGACATCAACATCACGCCCATGCTGGATCTGGCCTATGTGCTGCTGGTGATCTTCATCATCATGACCACCGCCACGGTGCAGGGCATCCAGGTCAACCTGCCCAAGGCCAGCGCGGCGCCCAGCCTGGCGAAGCCGAAGACCAAGGCGGTCACCATCGACGCGAACGGGCAGGTCTACCTGGACACCTATCCGGTCACCATGGGCGAGCTGGAATCCCGGCTGCGCGGCTTCAAGGCCATCACGCCGGATCTGCCGGTGGTGATCAAGGGCGACGCCAAGATCCAGTACGAGAAGGTCATCGAGGTCATGGACCTGTGCGGCCGCCTGGACATCACCCAACTGGGCCTGGTGACGCAGAAGCTGGTGAAGTAGGCATGGCGGGCAAGAAGAAGTCCCTGCGCAGCCGCCTGCCCATGCTGGCGGGCCTGACGTTCATGGCCCTGTTCACCCTGGGCGTGGTCTGGCTGGTGAAGGGCTTCATCGACAACGCCGAGCCGCCGGAGAAAACCCGGGTGCAGAAGATTTCCCTGGTCAAGCCGCCGCCGCCCAAGCCCGAGGAAAAACCGCCCGAGCCGGAAAAAATGGAGCAGGAGCAGCCCAAGCAGGAAGAAGTGCAACTGGATGTGCCGCCGACGCCGGACCAGCCCCCGGACGAGGGGCCGCCACCCGGCGAACAACTCGGCCTGGACGCGGAGGGCGGCGCCGGCGGCGACGGCTTCGGCCTCGCCGCGCGCAAGGGCGGACGCGACATCACCACGTTGGGCGGCGGCGGTTCCGGCGACCGCATGGCCTGGTTTTCGCGACGCATCTCGCGCCAGATGGAGGACGAACTGAAGCGGGCCAAGTCCTTGCAGGGAAAGGATTTCCAGGTCGTCGCCCAACTCTGGTTCGACCTTGCCGGCGCGGTGACCCGGGTGCGTCTGGACAAGGGCAGCGGCAATCCGGAACTGGACGAGGTCCTGCGCCGGGAAATGCTCGCCGTGACCCTGCGCGATCCCCTGCCGGAAGACGTTCCGCAACCCGTAAAGCTGCGCGTGGTGTCGCGCTGACCTGTCATGCCCATTGACCCTGGAAACGGCGGTTGACCGCTCATCACCCAAGAGAAGCCGCATGGATATTGATGTTATGCCCTCCGATAAGACTCACCCGATGGGTGGCCCCGCTACGCACCCGCCGGCACGTCCGGGCACGCGCCTGGCTTTGTTGCTCCGCTTTGCGGGCCCCGGCCCGCGGCGTTGTCGCGTCGCGCCAGCCACCCGCCCGAACGCACCCGCGGGCGCGTCCCACTGCCGTTTACAGGTTGAAGCGAAGACGAAATCATGAAAACCATCCCCATCAAACCCCTGATCGCGGCCCTCGCCGTGACCGGCGCGATTGCCGGCGCCATGCCCGTCCAGGCCGGCGAACGCGAGCAACTGGAAGCCCTGCGCGCCACCACCCAGGCCATCCTCGACGCCCTGGTGGAGAAGGGCATCATGACCCGGGAAGCCGCGCAGGGCCTGGTGCAACAGGCGGAGGCGGAGGGCCAGGCGCGGGCGGCGGCGGCCGCGAAGACGGAAGCCGGCGTGGTGCGCGTGCCCTACATCCCCGAGGTGGTGAAGCGGGAAATCCGCGAACAGATCCGCCAGGAAGTGGTCGCCCAGGCCAAGACCGAGCGCTGGGGCGACGTGAACGCGGTGCCGGAGTGGGTGGAGCGTTTGAAGTGGGAGGGCGATCTGCGCCTGCGCTACCAGGGCGACCTGTTCGCGAGCGGCAATGCCGCGCCCGCATTCTTTCAGGCCACCGGCATTTCCCTCAACAACACCGACGAGGACCGCTATCGCTGGCGCACACGTGCCAGGCTGGGCCTGCTGGCCAAGGTGACCGACAGGGTCTCGGCCGGATTCCGCATCACCACGGGCAACACTTCCGATCCCGTCTCCACCAACCAGACCCTGGGCACCAGCGCGAACAAATATTCGCTGGTGCTGGACCGGGCCTTCGCCAAGCTCGAGCCCTGGGATTGGATCAGCGTTTCCGGTGGCCGCATTCCCAACCCCTTCTTCAGCACAGACCTGGTCTGGGACGACGACCTCAACTTCGAGGGCGTGGCGGCCACCTTCAAACCCTGGCCGCACGAAAGCATGGTGGCCAAACCGTTCTTCACGCTGGGCGCGTTCCCGCTCCAGGAAATCGAGACATCGACCACCAATCTGGCCCGGGACAAATGGCTGTACAGCGCCCAAGCCGGCTTGGATTGGCGCAGCGGGGCTTTCAGCCGCTGGCGCTTCGGCCTGGCCTACTACGACTACCGCAACGTCACCGGCGTGCGCAACAGCACGCCCACCATCAACGGTTTCTATGACAGCACCGCGCCCCAGTCCCACCAGAAGGGCAATTCCCTGTACCCCATCGATACCGACGCCAACAACAACGGCACCCAGGACGATCCGGTCTGGGGGCTCGCTTCCGGCTATCGCCTGGTGAACCTGACCGCCATGGCCGACTTCTCCTACTTCGATCCCATCCACGTGATCCTGAGCGGCGACGTGGTTAAAAACGTCGGTTACGACAAGGCGGAGGTCAGCAGCCGCATGGGGGCCGGTTACGACGAAAAGACCCTGGGCTGGCACGCGAAACTCACCGTGGGCAAGCCCAACATCACGCTGCCCGGCGATTGGCAGGTTTACCTCGGCTATCGCCATATCGAGCGGGACGCCGTGCTGGACGCTTTCACGGATTCGGATTTCCGTCTCGGCGGCACCAACGCCAAGGGCTACTACCTGGGCGCGCTCTACGGCCTGGATCGCAACACCTGGCTCTCGGCGAAATGGATTTCCGCGGATGAGATCGATGGCCTGCCTTTCGGCGTCGACATCCTGCAGGTGGACCTGAATGCCAAGTTCTGACGTCCGCCGCCGCGCCGTCGCCCTGCCGGGCCTGCTGGCCCTGGCGCTGCTGGCCGCGCCGGCGCACGCCTTCGACCCGGAACGGGACACCTGGCTGCTGCCGGACGCGGCCGACGCTAGGCAGTCCGCGCCGCGCCTGCTGGTGGACCCCATCGAATACGCGCGCATCAAGGCGACGGGCAACGATCTCGAGCCCGAATACGCCGGGACCGCCCAGTTACTGCTGATCCGGGCCGTCGAACAAAAAGACCGGGAGCAGATCGAGACCCTGCTGCAGCAGGGGGTGAATCCCAACGGCCTGACCGGCCCCCTGGGCGACAGCGCCCTGGCGCAGGCGGTGAGGCTGGGCGATGTGGAGAGCGTGCGCCTGCTGCTGGACGCGGGCGCCGACCCGGACCTGAAGGCGGCGGGCTATACGCCGCTGGTGCTCGCCGCCCTGCGCGGCCATGCCCGCATCGTCGCCCTGCTGTTGAAGGCCGGCGCCGATCCCGACCGCAAGGCCGGCGACGGCAACACGCCGCTTACCGCCGCCGCCGGCATGGACCGCGTGGACTGTCTGCGCGCGCTGCTGGCCGCGCGGCCCGACATCACCCTGTTCAATCGGGAAGGCCGCACCGCGCTCAGCATCGCGGCGATGGAGGGGTTCGAGGAGGCGGTGCGCGTCATGCTGGAAGCGGGCGTCGATCCCAACGTGCTGGACCGGAGCGGGGGTACCGCCCTGACTTCGACCAGCCTCGGCGATACCGCGCGCATCGAAAAGCTGCTGGTGTCCCACGGCGCCTCCACCCAATGAGTGGCGCGGGTGGCGGGCAAGGATCGGATGGAGCGCGCCGCCGCGCAAGGACCAAGGAAGACACAATGAACGACCGCCCACGATATTTCCTCCCCCTGATGCTTTGCGCCTTGATGATCGCGGGCGGGGCCCATGCGGCGTCCGACAAGAAGGCCAGCCGCGAGCGGGAGGCGCTGCGGCGCGCCCAGATGGAACTGCAGCAGGCGCGGGGCCAGCTTTCCGGCCTGGAACAGGAGAAAGCCCAACTGGCCAAGGATCTGGAAGCCGCCGGCAAGGCCGCCAAGTCCGCCGAGGGACGCGCCGGGCGCCTGCGTCGCGACCTGAAAGCGGAACAACAGCGGCGCGAGGCGCTGGAGAAGGAGCTGGAGCAGACGAAGCAGGATCTCGCCGGCAGCGGCCAGCGGCTGGCCGAGACCCGGAAAACCCTGGGCGAGACCGGCGCGAAGCTGGCCGAGACCGCCGATCTGCTGCGCCGGACCCAGGCGGAGAAAAGCAATCTGGAGAGCATCAAGGCGCGCAACGAGCGGGAGATCGCTTCCTGCGAGGACAAGAACCTGAAGCTCTACCAGACCGGCCGGGAACTGATGCTGCGCTTCGAGCGCAAGACCTGCGGCGAGATCATGGCCCAGGGCGAGCCTTTCACCGGCCTGAAGCGGGTCGAGGTCGAGAACCTGCTGGAAGAGTACCGGGACAAGCTGGACGAGCAGAAACTGGTCAAGCCGCCCGGCGGCTGAATCCAGCGCCGGCACACCCGGTTGTCGTCATTGCGAACGCAGTGAAGCAATCCATCCTGACGGCAAGCTCGCCAATGCCTGGATCACCGCGTCGCTAGGCGTCCCGCGCTGACGGCAGGCAGCGGGTTCAAGGCTTGGCGATTTCCCCCAGGGCGATACCGTTCAGCGAAATCGGCGTGCGCGCCAGCATCGCGTCCAGATAGGCGCGTTCGATGTCCGCCGCCTTGCGCATGCGCAGATTGCGGACCAGCGCATCGCGCACCTTGTCGAAGGGCAGCAGCTCCGGTTCCTTGCGGTCATCCAGCTTGAGGATATGCCAGCCTTGCGGGCCTTCCGCCGGCGCGGCGACTTCGCCTTTGCCCAGACCCTGCAGGGCCTGCTTGAAGGACGGCGCCAGATCCGGCTCGGAGACCCAGCCCAGGTCGCCGCTTTTTTCCGCGCTGGCGGCGTGCTTGGAATACTTGCGCGCCAGGGCCGCGAAGTCGGCGCCCTTGCGCTTGGCCTGGCGGGCGATGTCGTCGGCGCTCTTGCGCGCCTGGTCGTCGCCGCCCGGGATGAAGATCTGGCTCACGCGCAGGCGCGGGGGCGACATGAGCGCGCTCTTGTTGGCCTCGTAGGCCTGTTTCAGCAGGTCGGCGGAAGGGAAGTCGGCGCCGGGCTGGGCGATGACGTTCATGTAGCTGGTCACCAGGGCCTGTTCCGCCGCCCGCTCCATGCGCGCGGCGACTTCCGGTTTCTTGTCGAAAGCCTGCCGGCGCGCCTCGGCGGCGACGCCGCGGCGGATGATCTCGGTCCGGATCAGCTTTTCCAGATCCTGGGCGGTCTTGGTTTCCGCCGGGTAGGACTGGGCCAGCGCGCGGGCTTCAGCCTGGGTGATCGCGATGTCGCCCATGCGGGCGACGATAGCCTGGTCGGCGGCGAGGCCGGGGCGGGCGGAAAGCAGCATCAGGAGGAGGAGGGCGGTACGGCGCATGGTCGGTCGGTCCTTACAGAAGAGCCCGGATGATATTACGTTGCTGTGAATGTTCCATGACCGGCCTCGGCGGGCGCGGCGCGCCGGTGGTCATACGGACGTAATCTGGCGCGACTATGTTCCCGCAACCTCACCCCGAATCCGGATGCATGAATTTCGCCGATTTGCGTCCCCAGCTCGACCGCATCCTGGCGCGCAACCAGCTGGTCACCCTGCTCCAGCCGATCCTGGACATGCGGGAGGGGCGCATCGCCGGTTACGAGGCCCTGACGCGCGGCCCGTCGGACAGTCCGCTGCATTCCCCCGATGCCCTGTTCAAGGTGGGCGGCTATTACGGCAAGCTGCGGGAACTCGACCTGGCCTGCTCGGGCATGGCCCTCGCCGCCTTCGCCAAGCTCAAATTGCCCGGGCAACTGTTCGTCAACCTCACTCCGGGCAGCCTGCTCGCGGAGGACTTCGCGCCCGCCGCGATCCTGGCTCGCCTGGCCAGGAACGGCCTCGAGCGGAGCCAGTTGGTGTTCGAGATCACCGAGAGCTCCCCGGATTTCGACTACGGCGACCTCAAGTTGGCGGTGGACAGGTTGCGCGAGTCGGGCCTGGAAGTGGCCATGGACGACCTGGGCGAGGGTTTTTCCAGCCTGCGCCTGTGGTCCGAGCTGAAGCCGGCCTTCGTCAAGATCGACAAGCACTTCATCTCCGGCATCCATCAGGATCCCAACAAACTCCAGTTCGTGCGTTCCATCCAGCAACTGGCTGAGAACGCCAATGCCGAGGTGGTCGCCGAGGGTGTGGAAACCCCCTCGGAACAGGCCATCGTCAAGGATCTCGGCATCCGCTATGCCCAGGGCTATCTGATCGGCCGTCCATCGCCGATACCGGCCCGGCTGCCGCCGCCGGAAGTCCTGGACATGCTGGCCTCGGGCCGCGTCAGCGTGTTTCCCGTCGCCGCCACGGGCGGCGGCGTGCGCCTCAGCGCCGAGCGCCTGGTGATCCCGGCGCCCAGCATCAACGCGAACATGCCGAGCCAGTCCGTCCTCGACCTGATGCTGAGCCAGCCGGATCTGCACGCCGTGGCCGTGCTCGACCAGGAAAAGCCGGTCGGCATCATCCACCGTCCAGCCTTGCTGGACCGCTTCATCGGCATGTACGGCCGGGAGATCTACGGCAAGAAGCCCTGCCGCGAGATCATGGACGACGATCCGCTGATCGTCGACAAGGGCACCCAGATGCGGGACTTGTCCGAACTGGTGGTGCGCAAGGGCAAGGAGGCGTTCACCCAGGGCTTCATCATCACCGGCGAGGGGCGCTACCTCGGCCTGGGCTCCGGCTTCGACCTGATGCGCGAGGTCAGCCAGATGCAGATCGTCGCCGCGCGCTACGCCAACCCCCTCACCGGCCTGGCCGGCAACGTGCCGATCCAGGAGCACCTGGAGCGCCTGCTCGCCAGCCGCCAGCCCTTCGTCGCCGCCTATTTCGACCTGGACCAGTTCAAGCCCTACAACGACATCTACGGCTTCCGCCGGGGCGACGACATCATCCGCCTGCTGGCCCGGGTGATGACCGACGAGATCAACCCGGAACTGGACTTCGTCGGCCACATCGGCGGCGACGATTTCGTCGTGCTGTTCCAGAGCCCGGACTGGCGCGGCCGTTGCGAGCGCATGCTGGAACGTTTCGATGCCGAGCGTCTGCCCCTGTTCGACGCGGAACACGCGACGGAGGGCGGCTACCGCAGCGAGGATCGGCGCGGCAACATGCAATTCCATCCCCTGGTCTCCCTTTCCATCGGCGCCGTCGAGATCGACCCCGCCAGCTACCGGCAATACCAGGAAGTCGCCTGCGCCACCGCCGAGGCCAAGCGCATGGCGAAACGCAAGGAGGGCAGCTGCCTGTTCGTGGACCAGCGCAAACAACCGGTTTCACGACGCGGCGCGGCGGGTTCGCGGGAAGCGGTGGGGCGGGCCTGAGCGCATCGAGCCGGGATAGGGAAGGCCGGCCGCGCCGCTCACGCCACGATCTTGTTGAGGGGCAGCTCGATGATGTCCCGGGCGCCGGCGGCGTGCAGGCCGGGGATCAGTTCGCGCACCTGTTTCTCATCCACCACGCTGGACAGCTCCACCCATTCCGGGTCCGAGAGCGTGGAAATGGTGGGCTTGGCCAGGGCCGGCAGAATCGCGGCGACAGCGTCCAGGCGGGCGCGCGGCACGTTCATGGAGAGCAACACCCGGGTGGCGGCGGCGATGGCGCTCTTCAGCAACATCAGCACCCGCTCGATCTTGTCCCGCTTCCAGCCGTCCTTGAGGGCGTCGTGGTTGGCGATGAAGCGCGGCGTGCTTTCCAGCACCACGTGCATGACCTTGAGGCCGTTCGCGCGCAGGGAGGAGCCGGTCTCGGAGACATCGACGATGGCGTCGGCGAGGATGGGTGGCTTCACCTCGGTGGCGCCCCAGGAGAATTCCACCTCGGCGCTGACGCCGTGCTTGTCCAGGAAGTGGTGGGTCATGCCCACCGCCTCGGTGGCGATGCGCTTGCCTTGCAGGTCGGCGACCGACTGGAACGGGGAATCCTCCTTCGCCGCCATGACCCAGCGCACCGTGCCGTAGTTGGGCCAGGGGGCGCGCAGGTCGGCCAGTTCCGCGACATCGGCGCCGGTTTCCAGGATCCAGTCCAGGCCGGTGATGGCGCAGTCGAGGATGCCGTGGCCCACGTAGCGGGCCATTTCCTGGGGACGGATGAGGATGCACTCGATCTCGGCGTCGTCGATGTCCGGATAGTAGGAGCGGCCGGAGATGCGCAGGTCGTAGCCGGCGCGGACGAAGAGTTTCTGGGTGGTGTCCTGCAGGCTGCCCTTGGGGATGCCGAGGCGGAGGCGGGCGGGGTTGCTCATGGCTGCGACGCGGTGGTGGAGAAAAGCTGAAAGATAGCCCATGGCCGGAATCCGCGCCGGCCGACGGCGATTTTCGCCGCGCCGGTCTGCCAGGGAGCGCGCCCCGGCGTTACCATTTCGGCTTATCTCAGCCAACGTATCAGAACGGAGAATCGCCATGGCCCATTCCCGCGCCGGTCAGCCCGCAAACGCCTCGGATCTCGTCGACGTGCCCGCCCTGCTGGAGGCCTACTTCGCCGCCCCGGATGTCGACGACCCCGCCCAGCGGGTTTCCTTCGGTACCAGCGGCCATCGCGGCACCGCGCTGAAACTGAGCTTCAACGAGGCCCACATCCTGGCCATCACCCAGGCGGTGTGCGAATACCGCCGCGCCCAGGGCATCACCGGCCCGCTGTTCCTGGGCATGGATACCCACGCCCTGTCCATGCCGGCGCAGCGCACCGCGATCCAGGTGCTGGCCGCGAACCAGGTGGAGTTCCACTACCAGGCCGGCAACGGCTTCACGCCGACGCCGGTGGTGTCCCGCGCGATCCTGGCCTGGAACCGTATCCACCCCAACGTGCGCGCGGACGGCATCGTCATCACCCCCTCCCACAATCCGCCCCAGGACGGCGGCATCAAGTACAACCCGCCCCACGGCGGCCCGGCGGACACGGACGCCACCGGCTGGATCGAGCGGCGCGCCAACGAACTCATGGCGGCGGGCAACGCGGGCGTGAAAAAGATGGCCTACGAACGGGCCCTGGTGGCGCCCAACGCCCATGTGGACGATTTCATGACCCCCTATATCGCCGACCTGGACCAGGTCATTGATTTCCAGGCGATCCGCGACGCCAAGCTGAAGATCGGCGTCGATCCCATGGGCGGCGCCGCGGTGGCCTACTGGAAGCCCATCGCCGAAAAATACGGCCTGGACATGCGCGTGGTGAACGACAAGGTGGACCCGAGCTTCTCGTTCATGACCCTGGACCACGACGGCAAGATCCGCATGGACTGTTCCAGCCCCTTCGCCATGGCCGGCCTGGTGGACCTGAAGGATCGCTTCGCCATCGCCTGGGGCAACGACGCGGACGTGGACCGTCATGGCATCGTCACGCCCTCCCTCGGCCTGCTCAATCCGAACCACTTCCTCGCGGTGGCCATCCATTACCTGCTCACGCACCGGCCGGCATGGTCCGCCAACGCGGCGGTGGGCAAGACCCTGGTGTCCAGCGCCCTGATCGACCGGGTGGTGGATGGCCTGGAGCGCAAGCTGCTGGAGGTGCCGGTGGGCTTCAAGTGGTTCTCCGCCGGCCTGCTGGACGGCGGCATCTGCTTCGGCGGCGAGGAATCCGCCGGCGCCTCCTTCCTGCGCCGGGACGGCACGGTTTGGACCACGGACAAGGACGGCATCATCCTGGGCCTGCTGGCCGCCGAGATCACCGCCGTCACCGGCCAGGACCCGGGCCGCTACTACCAGGATCTCGCCGCGAAGTACGGCGCGCCGTTCTACGTGCGCATCGACACCGCCGTGAGCCGGGAGCAGAAAGCCGCGTTCAAGCAGCTCACGCCGGAGCGGGTTGCCGCCGCCGAGCTGGCCGGCGACGCCATCACCGCGAAGCTGACCAAGGCGCCGGGCAACGGCGCGGCCATCGGCGGCCTCAAGGTGACCACCGCCAACGGCTGGTTCGCCGCGCGCCCGTCCGGCACCGAGGACATCTACAAGCTGTACGCCGAGAGCTTCGTCAGCGCGGAACACCTCCAGCGCATCGTCGCCGACGCCCAGGCCATGGTCGGCGCCGCCCTGGCCGGCTGACCGCCCGGGGCCGCCCGCGACAGGGCGCGTCCCCTATTTTTTTTCCGGTCGCGGCCGATATGGCTGGGGTAGTGTGTCGCGCGCCATCTCCCATCCACTTCGCCTATCCGCCTATGCCGCTTCGGATGTTTTCGCGCCTGCTCCTGCTGGGCCTATGCCTGTCGGCGCCATGGGCATGGGCGAGCGCCGACCCGCGGGCGGCCACGCGCCAGCTCGAATGGCGGCAAGCGTTCCCGTTCGCGGGCCAGGGCGCGGCCCGGGAGAAAGGCTGTTGCCGGTCCGCCCGCCTGAAAGGGTGGCAAGACGCCATGGCCCATCCGGACGAAATCGTCGAACTGGTCCTGAGCGCATGCCACGCGGATCGTGGCCGGGAGCACCGGGCCTGGGCGGCGCGGCCCGTCCATGCGCCGGTGCCGCCGGGACTGGGCGTGATCGATTACATGCACCCGGCGCTCTGGCGGCATATTGCCGACATCCACACCGACATCCACGCCGACATCCACGCCGAGGCGGGCATTCCGCCGTCGGGCTTCGGCTTCTCCCGGACGCGCTTCGATCCGGCCGGCCAGGCGGACACTCACCCTCTCTACGGCTGGCTGATCGGCACGGTGATCCTTCTGGTCGTCATGGGCGGCGTCATCGTCCACATCCTGGATGGCCGGCGCCGGCTGGCGGAAAGCCGGGCCCGCTACGAGCGGACCGCCGCCACCGTCGCCGGCGTCCTGTTCGACTTCGTCCGCCACGCGGACGGGCGCGCCGAGTTCACCTATATCAGCCCGCGCTGCAAGGAGCTGCTCGAGATCGATCCCGAACAATTGATCGCGGACCTGAGGCGGGTATTGCGCCTGATCCATCCGGACGACCTGGCCGGCTTGCGGCGGGCTAAGGAAGAAGCGCGGCACAGCCGCTCCGCGTTTCTGGCGGAAACCCGCGTCATCCTGCCCTCGGGCAGGACGCTCTGGACGCAGATCAGCGCCCGGGCGGATCCGGCGCAGTCCGGCGGAAGCGTGCTGTGGAGCGGCTTCCTGCTGGACATCACCCCGCGCCGCGAGGCGGAAGCCGCCCGGCGCGCGAGCGAAGGCCACTTCCGCGCGCTGGTTTCCGCCATGGGCGAGGGTGTGGTGATGACCAACGCGAAGGGGGAGATCGTCGATTGCAATCCGGCGGCGGAACATATCCTGGGCGTCCCGCGCGAGCGCATTCTGGGCGGCATTCCCAGCGCGGGGGGGTGGCCCACTTTCCGCCTGGACGGCACGATCTTTCCACCGGACGCCTACCCGGACCGGCTGACCCTGCTGGACGGCGAGCCGCGCCGCGGTGTCCTCATGGGCATCGATGACCCGCAGGGCCAGCGCCGCTGGATCTCGATCAATACCGATCCGATCCGCGCCGAGCAAGGGCAGGGTCTGGCCGGCGTGGTCGTCACCCTGGCCGACGTCACCGAATTGCGCAGCGCGGAAATCCTGTTGAAAGCCAGCGAGGAGCGTTTACGCAGCCTGTTCGAGCATTCCCCGGTCGCCTATCAGTCGCTGGACGCGCAAGGCCGCATCATCGAACTCAACGAACCCATGTGCCGCCTGCTGGGCGTGACCCGGGAAAACCTGCTGGGCCGCTGCGTCGGCGATTTCTGGGCGCCCGGACAGGATTTCGCCGAGGCTTTCGGACGATTCAAGGCGGCTGGCTCGGTCAAGAGCGAATTGAACCTGAACCGCGTGGACGGCACCTCGCTCACCGTGCTGATGGAGGGGCGCGTGCAGCGAAGCGCGACGGGCGATTTCATCCGCACCCACTGCGTCCTGTCGGATATTTCCGAGCGCAAACGCATGGAGGACACGCTGCGGGAATCCGAAACCCGCTTCCGGGTCATGGCCAACGCGGCGCCGGTGTTGATGTGGATGTCGGGCGAGGCGGGCGGATGCCATTGGTTCAATCAGTTCTGGCTGGATTTCACCGGCCGGACCCTGGACCAGGAAGTGGGCGAGGGCTGGGCCGACGGCGTGCACGTTGAAGACCGGGAGCGTGTCATGCGGATCTATCTCGAGTGTTTCCACGCGCGCCGATCCTTCCGCATGGAATACCGCCTGCGCCGCCACGACGGCGAATACCGCTGGATTCTGGATGCCGGCGTGCCCCGCTTCGAGGAAAACGGCCGCTTCGTCGGCTATATCGGTTCCTGCGTCGACATCTCCGAGAGCAAGGCTTCCGAAGCCCTGCTGCGCGGCATACTGGACTCGGCCGACGAGGGCGTCCTGGTCGTCGGCCCGGACCGGCGCGTGCTGGCCGTCAACCACAGTTTCAACGAACTCTGGCGCCTTCCCCCCGAGCTCAGCGCCGCGGACGACGAAGCGCGGCTGAATTTCGTGGCGGAGCAACTGGCGGAGCCGGAGCGTTTCCTGGCGCAGGTCCACGCGCTTTATCAGGACGCCGAGGAGCGGGAAGACGAACTGCATTTGAAGGATGGCCGGGTATTGCTCCGCTTCACCCGCATGTTGACCGTCGCGGGCGTCCCCGCGCGCATCTGGACCTTCCGGGACATGACCCAGCTGTTCGCCGGGCAGAAGGCGGTCCAGGACGAGCGGGCGCGTCTGCGCACGCTGTTGGAAACCATTCCCGAACCGATCTGGCTGAAGGATCCGGACGGCGTGTACCTGTCCTGCAATCCCGCCTTCGAGAAGATCTACGACTTGCCGGAAGCCGAACTGATCGGCAAGACCGACCACGATCTGGTGGCGCCCGAAGCGGCGGATTTCCTGCGCGAAAAAGACCGGGAGGCCCTGGCGGCGGGCCGGACCATCGTCAGCGAGGAATGGGTGACCTACCCGGGCACGGGGGAAAAAATCCTCATGGCCAAGATCAAGACGCCCATGCGCGACAGCGACGGCCGTCTCGTCGGCGTGCTGGGCATCGGCCGGGACATCACCGAGGATCGGCGCATCCAGTCCGGCCTGAGCGCGGCCAAGGAACAGGCCGAGGCGGCCAACCGGGCGAAATCCCAGTTCCTGTCCCGCATGAGCCACGAGTTGCGCACGCCGCTGAACGCCATCATCGGTTTCAGCGAACTGTTGAAGTACGACAGCGAAAACCCGCTCACCCCCCAGCAACTGGAGTTTGTCGGCCATATCCTCGATGGCGGCAGCCACCTGCTTGAGCTCATCAACGAAGTCCTCGATCTGGCCCGCATAGAAACCGGCCGCCTGGAACTCGTCATGGAGCCGGTCGGGCTCGCGGATCTGATGTGCGAGTGCCTGGACATGACCAAGCCCTTGGCGACGGCCCGGAGCGTGCACCTGGAGGGCGCCAGCCCCGCTGACAAGGTGGTGATGGCCGATCCGCTGCGGCTGAAACAGGTCCTGCTCAATCTTCTGTCCAACGCGGTGAAGTACAACCGGGAAGGCGGCTCGGTGTCCGTTTCCTGCAGCGTCGCGCCGGACGGCCGCGCGCATGTCGCGGTGAGCGATACCGGGCCGGGGATTCCGGAGGAACGGCAGGCGGAAGTGTTCCAACCGTTTCAGCGCCTGGGCGCGGAAAAAACCGCCGTCGAAGGCACCGGCATCGGCCTCACCATCAGCAAGCGCCTGATCGAGGCCATGCATGGCGGCATCGGTTTCCAGAGCCGCCCGAACCAGGGCACGACGTTCTGGATCGAATTGCCGATGGCGGATCGCGGCGAGGATTGAGCGCGATTCCGCGTCTGTCGTTCGCTCAGGCGCCGCGCCGGTAATTCAGGATGCGCCCCTTGTAGGCGACGCCGTCGCTGCCCGGCCCGTCCGCCCGGGCCTCCATCCGGCCATAGCCCAGATCGGCCATGTCCCGGTTGAAGCGGGGCCGGTTGCCCCGGTCCGGGTCGACGATGATCACTTCAACCTTCTCGTTGGAATGGCGGTCGATGAAGCGGGACAGGATGTCCGGCTGGTCCCGTTCGTAGAGCACGTCGCTGGCGATGATGAGATCGAATTTGCCCAGGCCGGGCGCGAGGTCGGCCCAGTTGCCGGTCTGGAAGGCGATGGGGGCGAGCCGGTTCAGGAGCAGGTTTTCGGAAAGGAAAGCCGCCGCCAGCGGGTGGCGGTCGCTCGCGGTGATGTCGGCGCCCCGGCGCCGCATGACCAGGCTGGCCAGGCCCAGGCCGCAACCCAGTTCCAGCACGCGCCTGCCGTCGATTTCCAGGGATTGCGCGGCATCCGCGAGGACGCGCGCGGAGGGCCAGACCAGGCCGAACAGGGGCCAGCTCGCCGAGGAAATGCCGGCCTGCTCCGCCAGCCCCTCCGGGTCGTGGAACTGCTGGCGGTCCAGCAGGGAGCGGATGCGGTAATCCAATCCGCCCAGCTTGAGGGTCTCGAACTTGACCCGGTACGCCGCCGGGGCATCGGGCAAGGGGGAGCGCGCCCGGGGCGGCTCGGGATGGCCGGCGCTCAACGGGGCGCGGCGGGCATCATCGGGAAGCCGGGAAAACCCGGGAAGGCGGGGAAGCCGGCGGCGGGCAGCGACGGCATGGCGAACGGCATCTGCATGCCGCTCAGATAGGGGTTCTGCATCTGGGGCACGGCGAAGGGAACCTGCGCCTGGGACGGCATGCCGTAGGCCTGGGGCGAGAGCTGGATGCCGGAGAAGGGCACCATGCCGCCGGGCGCGCCGTAGCCGGGCATCTGCTGCATCTGGGGAAAGGCGGGCATCTGCTGCATTTGCGGCATTTGTTGCGGCATCTGCGGCAGCATCGCCATCGGGTTCGCCATGGTGGCGGGATTGAACAGGGTGGCCGGATTGAACGTCTGGTTGTTCATGGGGGCCATCATCGGCACCAGCATCGCGCCCATGGGGGTCATGATCGGGGCCAGCATGGCGAAGGGATTGAAGCCATCCGCGGCGGTCTGGGCGTGAACGGGCAGGGTGGCGGCCATCAGGGCGGCGAGGGTGGCGGTCAGAGCGGGGTGGCGGGTTTTCATGGTGTATCTCCTGCGTTGATGGGGGAGCGCGCCGAAACGCGGGCGCGGGTATCCGTCCGATGCGTCGCTGTCCGGTCCGAGAAGATGCGATGGGGATTGCCCGATGCGGTGCATGGGCCAGGGAGGGGAAGTGCCCACATCAGGGGCGCGGGCAGTATAGCGCCGTTGCCGCGGGATTCCGCGCCCTTGAGCGGGCGGCGATGACAGGAATTTCGCGCTTGTTCGTTTCCGCCTCGGATCGGCGGCAGAACGCGCCGCTCATCGCTCGGCGGCGATGGCCCAGGGACGGGCCTGGCGCGGCACGACGAAATGAAACACGGCGCCCCCGTCCGGCGCGTTTTCCGCCCAGATGCGGCCATGGTGGGCCTCGACGATCTCCCGGCAGATCGCCAGGCCCAGGCCGGTGCCGCCCGCGCCGGACTTGGTGGTGCTGCTCTGCACGAACTTGTCGAAGATGGCGGCCAGTTCGTCCGGCGGAATGCCGACGCCCTCGTCCCGGATGGTGCAGCGCAAGGCTGGCGCCGCCCGCTGATCGTCCTGGCGGCGGCCGGCGGGCAGGGTGTCGTCGGCGAAGCGGATATGGATGCGCCGGCCTTCCGGCGTGAACTTGACGGCATTGGACAGCAGGTTGGTCAGCACCTGGCCGATGCGCACCTTGTCGATCCAGGCCAGGGTGGCGCAGGACGCCTCTTCCCGCTCCAGGCGCAGGTTCTTTTCCGCCAGGCGGCCTTCCAGTTCCTCCGCGCATTGCCCGACGATGCGCGCCATATCGTGGTCGCCGGGTTCCATGACCATGCGCCCGGCCTCCAGCTTGGCCAGGTCCAGCACGTCGTTGATCAGATTGAGCAGACGCTTGCCGCTGTCGTGGATGCGCTGGAAATACTGGCCCGCCTTGGCCTCCTCGCCGCTCAGTTTCTTCCGGCCCAATTGGGCGAAACTGAGGATCGCGTGCATGGGCGTGCGCAGTTCGTGGGACATGTTGGCGAGGAATTCGGATTTCGCGGCGTTGGCCGCCTCCGCCTGTTCCTTCGCGGCGATGAGGTGTTGCTCCGCCTGCTTGCGCTCGACGATGCCGGCCAGGATCAGGGCCGTGGATTTGAGGAAGCTTTGTTCCTGGAGATTGTTCACGTGGCCGTGGGGCAGGTAGAGCACCAGCACGCCGAGGACGATATGCTCGCTCAGGATGGGCACGTTGTAATGCCCGTGTTCCTGGATGCCGGCGAAGCGGATTTCGTGGCGATGGTCCATGCAATGGGCGAACACGATGTCCTTCTCCACCGCCGCGCGGCCGCACAGGCAGGTGCCGAAGGGCACATTGGCGCACAGGGTGAGCAGCGGTGGCGACAGGTTGCGCTGCACGACCATGTCCAGGGTGTCGTCGCGGGCGAGGAAGATGGCGCCCTTCGGGAGGAGGGCGGAGAACGGCGCGGACAGGATCACGCCCAGGGCCTCGTCCAGACATTCCGACAAGGCGCGGTTGTTCAGACGGATCTTGAGCAGATCCTCCAGCACCGAATCCAGATCCACCTCGTAGGCCAGTTGCTTCTCGTAGAGCTTGCGCTCGGCGATTTCCCGCTCCAGGGCGGCTTGTTGCGACTCGAAATCGAATTTCAGGGATGCGTCGGGCATGGACCTCTCCTCATTTCTTTGTTTGTTAGCGCGCGATCGTTTTATAGCGCGATGGTGGCCACCACTTCGTTGCCCCGGCCGCGGTACTCGATGCGGCTGAAACTGAGCAGGCCGGCCATGGCGATGCCGCGTCCGTGGTTGTCCATGGCCCGCTCCGGCGACAGGGACAGGTAATTCGCCCAATCGAAGCCCGCGCCCCGATCGGCGATGGCGACGCGGATTTCCCGCTCGTCGCGGACCAGTTCCACTTCGACGTAGCGTTCCGCCAGATCCGCGCGGGCGAGGCGCCGCTCCACTTCCGCTTCCCAGTCGCCGGTTTCGTTCAGGGCGCTTTTTTCCGCGTAGGTGATGCCCAGGTTGCCATGCTCCACCGCGTTGATCATGAGTTCGGCCAGGCCCATGGCCACCGCCTCGGCGCGCGGGCAGGCGTTGGCCAGGAGCGCGGCCAGGGCGCGCGCCTCGGCCAGGGTCCGGTAGCGGAAACGGGCTGCCCGCATCAGGCCCAGGGTGCGGCTGGTTTCCTTCAGTTCGTCGCGGACGCGGCGGTATTGGCGGTTGTCGCGCACGGCGGTGCGCACCACGGAGATCAGCATGGCCTCGTCGAACGGCTTGGCCAAGTAGTAGTAGGCGCCGGCGCGGATGCCCTCGACCACATCCTCCTTCGCCGCCCGCGCGGTTTGCAGGATCACCGGCGTCTGGCGCAGCAGGGGGTGCGCCTTGATGCGCGCCAGCACCTCCATGCCGTTCATGCGCGGCATCATCCGGTCCAGCAGCACCGCGTCGTAGGACTCGGGTTCCCGCTCGAGTTTGTTCCAGGCCTCGGCGCCGTCCTGGGCGGTGTCCAGCAGATAATTCTCGTCTTCCAGATAGCCGAGGACGATCTCGATGTTGAAGGCTTCGTCGTCGACGACCAGGATGCGCGGCTTGCTGTCTTGCATGGGGACGGGAGTCGGTGGGCAACGCCAGATTGACGGCACCTTACCCGTAAACTTGATGGTACGAGCGCACCCCGCGGGCGGCGCGGCTCGTTATGTCTCACCCGTCCCGGGGCCGGGACGGGTGCCGCCGCTTATTTCCCGGCTTGGGCGTCGCTCTCGCACTTCTTCATGAAGCTCAGCTTCGCGGCGCCGGCCAGCTTCTTCTCCTTGGCTTTCGCTTCGCAGGCCTGCTTGGCATCCGGCTTGGCGTCCGGCTTGGCGTCGCCCTCGCATTTCTTCATGAAGCTCGTCTTCGCGGCGCCGGCCAATTTCTTTTCCGTGGCCTGGGCCGCGCAATCGGCATTCGCGGCGGGCTTGGCCTCGGCTTCGCATTTCTTCATGAAACTGGCCTTGGCGGCGCCGGCCAGTTTTTTCTCGGCTGCCTTGCCCTCGCAGCCGGCGTCGGCGGCGAAAGCCATGTTGGCGGCGAACAGGGTGGCGATGGCGGCGATCAGGAGCTTGCGCATGGGAGTCCTTTCGGGAACGGGGTTGAACGGGGGATATCCGGTATTTGCAAAGACCGCGCGACGGCGCGGTGGCCGGCATGCTAACCGCTAAAACTTAAGGCCGGCTTACCGGGGGATGGGATAATGCCCGCCCGATTTCCACCCGGCGTCATCGTTTCCACCCATGCCCATACAGTGGTTCCCCGGTCACATGACCTCGGCGCGCAGGAAAGCCGCCGAAACCATGGCCAACATCGACGTGGTCATCGAGGTGCTGGACGCCCGCCTGCCCGAGGCCAGCGGCAATCCGATGATCGAGGAGCTGCGCCTGTTCCGCCAGCGTCCCTGCCTGAAGCTGCTGAACAAGGCGGATCTGGCCGATCCGGTGGCGACCCGGGCGTGGCTGGATTTCTACAACCGCCAGGCGGGCGTCAAGGCGGTGGCGATCTCGGCCAAGAAGGCGGGCGATGTCGCCCGGATCACCGGTCTGTGCCAAACCCTGGCGCCGCATCGCAACGACAACTTCAAGCCCCTGCGCATGATGATCATGGGCATCCCCAACGTGGGCAAATCCACGCTGATGAACGGCCTGGTGAAACGCAAGATCGCCGCCGTCGGCGACGAGCCCGCGGTCACCAAGTCCCAGCAGAGCGTGGTGCTGAGCCCGCGCATGATCCTGGTGGACACCCCCGGCCTGATGTGGCCCAAGATCGAACACGACGGCGACGGCTACATGCTCGCGGCGAGCCACGCCATCGGCCGCAACGCGGTGCTGGAAGAGGAAGTCGCCACCTTCCTCGCCGGCATTCTGCTGGCGCGCTACCCCCAGCTTTTGACGGCGCGCTACGGCTTTGCCACGGAGGGCATGGACGCGCCCGGCGTGCTGGAAGCGGTGGCGCGCAAGCGCGGCTGCCTGCTCAAGGGCCGGGGCGGCGCGTTGGACCTGGAAAAGGCGTCTTTGCTGCTGCTGACCGATTACCGGTCGGGCACGCTGGGCCGCGTCAGCCTGGAAACGCCGCAAACCCGGGAAGCGATGCTGGCGATGGCGGCCGAACCCGCCCCCGCGCGGGAGTCCGACGCGCCGGAAGCCGAGCCGGACCGATAAGCCCGCAGCCGTGCCTCTCTCCCGCGCGCGCGGGAGAGCTGACTTCTTCGGGAATTTCCCGCACGCGACGGACCCCCTCCCCCGCATGCGGGGGAGGGGTGGGGGGAAAGCTCAAACCCGCAGCAACACCATCTTCAGGGGCGGCTGGCCGTCCATGCTGGGAAAGTCTTCCTCGGGCGGAATCCACTCCACTTCCCGGATCGGCCGGCCGGCCTTGCGGGCGCTGCGCTCGAGCTGGTCGAGCCAGACTTCCCGGGCCACTTCCGCCACGTTGTTGGTGCAGATCAGCGCGCCGCCCTCGGCGGTGCACAGCAGGGCGGGCTTGAACAGGGCCGCGTAGTCGTGGACCAGGTCCACCACGCCGAACGGGCTCTTCGCGTAACGGGGAGGGTCCAGGAACACCAGGTCGAACTGCTGGCGTTCCAGCCTGGGAAAGGTGGGCATGCGCTTGCCGCGCACCATGCCGCCCTGGTGCAGCCCGGCGAACTGGCGCGCGGCGGGGAACACGTCGCTGTGCAGGAAACGCGGCCGGATCGGCAGTTCGTTGAGCTGGGCGTTATCGCGCCCGACTTTCAGGCTGGATTCGGAGAAATCCACGTTCACCACGAAACGGGCGCCGGCCTTGGCCGCCGCGATGCCGACGCCGCAGGTGTAGGCGAACAGGTTGAGCAGGGATTTGCCGGGAATTTCGCGCATCACCCGGCGCCGCGCCGCGCGCAGATCCAGGAACAGCCAGGGATCCTGGCCCTCGTGGCGCGCCTGGACCAGGTAATTCACGCCCATTTCGCTGATCCGGCGCGGGGTCCGCGCGATGGCTTCCTGTTCGGGGGAAAGCGGATTCGCGATGCGGGAATTCGCCTTGGAGCGGTCGTTGTGGATCAGGTCCAGGTCCGGCAGGACTTCCGCGTAAAAGGCTTCCAGTTCGGCCAGCTTCGCCGGCGCCAATGCGTGGTGGAAACTCTGAACCAGCAGCAGATCCGCGTAGCGATCCACGGTCAGGCCCGGTTCGCCCTCGACGCTGCCGTGAAACAGCCGGTACGCATCCGTTCCCTCGTCGTGGAGGCGCGCGAGAAACGGCGCGCGGGCCTGAAGCGCGGCGGCGAGCGCGCCGGTGAGGGTGTCTGACATGGGAACTCCGTGATGGTCGGGGGGCGGGGCGAGCGCCCGGGCGGGCTATTCTACAGGCCCGCCCCCACGCGGACGCGGGCCGAACCCAGGCCGGGAAATTCGACCAGGGCCTCGACGGCCGCCTTGGCGCCGGCCGCGCGCGGTAACGCAAGCCGATGCATGCCGTTCCAGGCGCCCGTGGTGACCATGTCCCCGGCGCGGGCGCCGCCGACGTGGCCGATCCACCAGGACAGGCAGAAGAACAGGTCGTCCAGGGGCGGCCGGCCCCGGGTTTCCGCGATGACCTCGCCGTCGATGGCGACGCGGGCGATCTGGGCGGAGAAATCCAGGCCGCGCCAGGCGGGGATCCCGTCGCCGATCACCAGACCGCCGTTGAGCAGATTGTCGGCCAGGCGCCAGAACGGGCCGGCGGCCTCGGCATCGGCCAGGCGCGTGTCCACCAGTTCCATGGCGACATGCAGGCCGGCGACGGCGTCCAGGATTTCCATCCGGGAGTAGGGCAGGGGGCGCAGGGGCAGATCGCAAGCGAAGCGCACCGCGATTTCCGCCTCGACGCCCAGGCTGAAGAACAAATCGGCCGCAAGCTCGGCGCCATCCGCGAACAGGCGCCGGGGCAGGACCGGCGCGGCGACGGGTTCGGCATCCCGGCGCGCCGCCGCGACCTTCCAGGCGCGCGGTCGCGCGTCGCCCGCCAGGTCTTGCCATACCGCGCGCTGGATCGCATAGGCCTGGTCCGCGTCGGCCGGACCCGGGTCCGGCCCGGCGTGCAAACGGACATGGTCCCGGTGGGCCCGGATCAAGGCGTCGGCGTGGGGAAGGGCGGAACGTGGTGGCTGGGCGATATCCGGATTCATGCTCGGGTGGTGGTGGGCGATGCGGGAAATGGCGCGGGGGAATGGTTATGGGGGAATGGTATGGGGAAATGTCTGGGGAAAATGGCGCGGGCGCGGCGAAGCCGGCTTCGGCCGCGTCCATGATAAAGCCCGGTTACACTTCTCCACTCATGCGTCGTTAACCCTTCCATGTTTTTCCTCAAGTTTTTTTTCTTCCGCCCTTCGCTTGGCAAGATTTGGCCATATCTGGCCGGCTTGCTCGCCGGGCTGTTGTTCGCGGCCGGCGCGGCCGCGGCCGGGGAGACCCTGCGCGTGCTCGCCTGGCCCGGTTACGCGGACGATGACGTGGTGCGGGCCTTCGAAAAACGTTTCAACGTCCGCGTCGAAGTCACCCTGGTCAGCACGGACGATGCGCTGCGGGATAAGTTGACCGGCAGCCAGAGCGGGGATTACGACGTCTTCGCCGCGAACACCGCCGAACTCCAGGGCTATATCGACATGGACATGGTCGCGCCGCTGGACATGGGCAACATTCCCCTGAGCAAGACCCAGCTTCCCCGCTTCCGCGATCTGGCGGCGATACCGGGCATCACGCGCGGCGGACGGGTGTACGCGATTCCCTATACCTTTTCGGAGATGGGCCTGATCTACGACCGGGGCGGCATCAAGGAGACACCCGCGTCGGTGGCCGCGCTCTGGGATCCGCGCTATCGCGGCCGCGTGTTGCTCTACGACGGCAGCAGCCACAATTTCACCCTGGCGGCCATGGCCTTGGGCATCGCCCATCCCTTCCATCTCTCCGACGCGGATTTCAAGCGGGTCACCCGCTACCTCATCGATCTGCGCCGCAACGCGCTCGCCTTCTACACCCTGCCCGAGGAATCCGTGGAACTGTTCCGCCATGATGGCGGCGTGCTGCTGTTCGCCAACTACGGCACCCAGCAGGTCAAGATGCTGCGCTCGGCGGGCGCGGACATCGGCTATGCGATTCCCAGGCAGGGCACGCTGGCCTGGCTGGATTGCTGGGCGGTGACCAAGGGCGCGCGCAACAAGCGCCTGGCCGAATCCTGGATCAATTACACGCTGGAGAAGCCGGTGAGCACCCTCTTGACCGAGCGCCAGGGGTTGGACAACACCATCGCCGCCACGTCCACCGAGCGGGAGCGCAAACTGATCTGGCTGGAGCCGGTGGAAGATCCCTTGCGGCGCGCTTCCCTGTGGAGCCGCATCGTGTCCGGCGAATTGCCCGAGAAGTTCTGATGCATCTCGGCCTGCGCATCAAGTTCGGCCTCCTTCTGGCCCTGTTCGGCATCCTCGCCTCCGGAGTCACCGGCTATTACTTCTACCAGGCGAGCCGGACCATGATGGTCCGCGTCGCGGAACACGACCTGCGGACTTCCGCGCAAGTGCTCGGGCGGCGCTTTTCCATCGCCCTGCGGGAGGTTTCCAGCAATGTCCGCCTGCTCGCGGAATTGCCGGATGCGGCGCGCGTCGGTGAGCGCGCGTCGGACCGGGAGGAGGCCCGGCGCGAGGCTCTGGCGGACGCTTTCAAGGCCATGCTGGTGGTGCACCCGGAATATTTCCAGATCCGTTTCATCAGCGCGCAAGACCACGGCATCGAACTGGTGCGCGTGGACCGGGACGGCAACAGCCTGGTCCGGGTCAAGGCGGAGGATCTTCAGGAAAAAGGGCACTTCCCTTACGTCTTCCGCACACTCCGCCTGCCCCGGGGCGAAATCCACCTGTCCAAGATCACCGTCAACCACGAACAGGGCGCCCATTCCAGCATGGAGAAACCCACCCTGCGCATCGCCACGCCGGTGACCGGCGCGAACGGCGGCGCCCTCGGCGTGATGGTGATCAACGTGGACTTGAACGGCCTGTTTTCCCTGCTGCAGGCCGACCTGCCGCCGGATTTCCAGTTGTACCTCGCCAACGAATGGGGCGACTTCCTAATCCATCCCGATCCCAGCATGACTTTCGGTTTCGACCGCGGCCGGCGCATCCTGCTCCAGGACAGCTTCAAGCAGGCCGCGGACCTGTTCGATGGCAACGCGGAATCCGCCGTCGCGACCTTGCCCGCCCAGTCGGGCGGCCTGGTGGCCGCCTTCCACAAGCTGCCCTTCGGCAATGCCGCCGCCGGCCAGTTCGTGGTCATCGGCCTGTCCGAGCCCCTCGACCAGGTGCTCGCCGAAACCCGCGCCCTCAGCATCAGAACCTTCCAGATCGTGCTGATCTTCAGCGCGCTGGCGATCCTGCTGTCCTATGCGATCTCCCGCTACATGACCCGCTCCCTGAACCTGTTCGTGGAGGCGGTGAAGCGGTTTTCCCGGGACCATGTGATGGGCGAGCTGCCCATCGCCCGCAAGGACGAAATCGGCCTGCTGGCGCGCAGCTTCAACGAGATGCAGGTGGAGATCAAAGCCCATCTCGGCGAGTTGTACGCGAGCAAGCAGCAACTCGACCACCTGGCCCGCCACGATACGCTGACCGGCCTGCCCAACCGCATGATGTTCTACGACACCCTGGAGCACGAGATGGCCTCTATGCGCCGCGCCGGCAAGCAGCTCGCGGTGTTCTTCATCGACCTGGACCGCTTCAAGGAGATCAATGACAACCTGGGCCACGCGGTCGGCGACGAAGTGCTGCGGATCGCCGCGCGCCGGCTCAAGAGCATGGTGCGGGAAGTGGATACCGTGGCCCGCCTGGGCGGGGACGAATTCATGATCCTGCTGTCCGGGCTGGAGGATGTGCTGCATCTGTCCGCCATCGCCGAGAAGATCATCGACGGGGCGTCCCGTCCCATCCAGGTCGGCCCCCACGAACTCCAGGTCAGCGCCAGCATCGGCATCAGCCTGTATCCCCGGGACGCGACCAATACCGCCGATCTGGTGCACAAGGCGGATCTGGCCATGTACCAGTCCAAGGCCGACGGCCGCAACGCCTACCGCTTCTATGCGGCGGAGATGGCGCGGGACGCCGACGACTGATGCCGCCCGGCCTCGACGCTGTTCCTGTCACCATGCCGACGCGGCCATCGGCTAAACTTTCCCGGCAAATAAGGGAGAGCCGAACATGGCGCGCAGCACCACCGAACATCGCGAGAATTTCCAGGCCTTGATCAAGCGGGCGGAAGCCCTCGGCAGGGCCGATCCTTCCGCCTACCGGCGCCGCATCCTGAGCCTGGCCCTGCTGGGGTACGCGGTGCTGTTCGGCCTGTTGTTCCTGCTGCTGGCGCTGATCGTCGGCGGCGTGTGGGCGGCCCTGGCCAGCACCGCGCTGCTGATCCTGCTGCTCAAGCAGAAGCTCATCTTCGTGCTGGGCTACATGGTCTACGTCATCGCCCGCTCCCTCTGGGTGCGCATCGAACCGCCGCAAGGCTACGAACTGGATTTGCGCCAATACCCGGAACTGGTCGCCCTGCTCGACGACCTGCGCCGGAATCTGTCCACCCCGCGCATCCATCGCGTCATCCTGACCGAGGAGTTCAACGCCGGCATCAGCCAGACGCCGCGCCTGGGCGTGTTCGGTTGGCACCGCAACACCTTGATCCTGGGCCTGCAACTGCTGCTCGCCCTGTCCCCGGATCAGGCCAAGGCCGTGCTGGCCCACGAATTCGGCCACCTGTCCGGCAACCACAGCCGCTTCGCCGCCTGGATCTACCGGGTGCGCCAGACCTGGTACCGGGTCATGGCCTCCTTCGACCAGGCCGGGCACTGGGCCAGCCGTTTCGTGGGCCGCTTCTTCGACTGGTACGCGCCCCATTTCAACGCCTACAGCTTCGCCCTGGCCCGCGCCAACGAATACGAAGCGGACGCCCTGTCCGCGCGGATGACCTCCCGCGAGACGGCCGCCTCCGCCCTGGTCACCAGCCACGTCGGCGCCGAGTACCTGGGCCGGGCCTACTGGCAACCCTTCCTGGCCCGCGCCGACCTGGAAGCCCATCCCGCCGGCGATCCGTTCCAGGGCATGGCCCGCTTCCTGGGCGAGGCGCCGACGGACAAAGGGCCGCTGCTGGAGGGACTGGGCAAGGCCCTGGGCATCGAAACCGGCTACGCCGACACCCATCCCGCCCTGAAGGACCGGCTCGACGCCCTCGGCGCCGCCGCGGCCCCGCCCCAGCCCGTCGCCCGCAGCGCCGCGCGGGCCTGGCTGGGCGGCCGCTACGAAACGGTGCTCGCCGACTTCGATCGGGCCTGGTTCCAGCGCAACGGCGAGGCCTGGGTGGAACGCTTCCGCAACGCCGAGGAAATCCGCGCCAAGCTGGCCGGACTCAACGCCAAGCCGGAATCCGAACTGACGCGGGAGGAATGCTGGCAGCGCGCGGCCTGGAGCGAACAACAGGGCGTGGATGCCCTGCCGCTGTATCGGGCCTACGCCGGCGCCTACCCGGACGACGCGGACGCCGACCTGGTGCTCGGCCGCCTTCTGCTGGAGCGGAACGACGCCGCCGGCCTGGTCCACCTGGAACGGGCCGCGACCCGTTTCGACCTGGCCCTCGCCGCCTGCAACGCCGCCTACGCCTACTTCCTGCGCATCGGCGACCGCGCCCAAAGCGAAGCCTGGCTGCGCCGGGGCGAAGCCCAGCTCGACCTGGAGAACGCCGCCCGCGCGGAACGCGCCCAGGTGATGCCCAAGGATCCGCTCCTGGGCGCCGAGCTGGCGCCGGACAGCCTCGCCCAGCTCGCCCGGCAACTGGCGCAACTGGGCGGCGTCAAGCACGCCTGGATCTGCCGCAAGGCGGTGCGGATCGCGCCGGAGCACCCGGTGTACGTCCTGGTGTTCCAGCCGAGCGGCTGGTTCACGCGCGAGGCCGGGGCGGTCAAGCATCTGGTCGAGCATTTCTCCGGTCCGGGCCCCACCTTTATCGTCATGAAGGGCGGCCGCGCCAGGAAATTGGCGAAACGGGCGATCAAGGCCGGGCAGCGGATCGTGTAAGCCGCTTGCGGGATACGCCGGCCAAACCGTCTCGACCCCTGGTTTTTTTCCCCCGGCGAACGGCGTATTTCAACCGTTCGCCATTCCGGGCGGCTGACGGAAGCCCGTGAATCCGGGGCCGCGCTTCTGGCACGTCTCGTGCTGTAGCCTGTCCATCCCCACGAGGAGCGCTCCATGTCGACCCTGACAAACCATGACGGAATGCCGGCCACCCTGTTTCTCGCTCTGCTGGGGGCCGGCGGCGATCTGGCCTGGCGCCTGGTGGTGCCGGCCCTGTACGACCTCTACCGCGACGGCGGCCTGCCGGAGCGCTTCGCCCTGATCGGCGTGGACCGCAAGCAGGAGGATGCCGAGACGCTGCGCGCGCATTACCGCGATGGCATCGAACAATTCTCGCGCCAGGGGCTGGGCGATGCGGCGATCTGGGAAGCGTTCGCCGCGCGCATCGACTGTCTCGCCGCCGACATCGAGCAGGCGGGCGCCGCGCTGGCGCCGTGCCTGGCCCGGCGCGCGGCGGAGTGGGGCGAGCCGCCGCTGGCGGTGTATTACCTGGCCATTCCGCCGCGCCTGTTCGGGCCGGCGGCCCATGGCCTCGCCGGCGCCGGCCTGGCGGCGGACCGGGCGCGTTCCCGGCTGGTGGTGGAAAAGCCGCTCGGGCGCGACCTGGACAGCTTCATCGCCCTGGATGCCGAGTTGCGCGCCGACTTCCAGGAGGAACAGATCTATCGCATGGATCATTTCCTGGGCAAGGAGACGGTGCAGAACCTGCTTGCCCTGCGTTTCGCCAATCCCATCTTCGAGCCCATCTGGGATCGCCGCTACATCGACCACGTGGCCATCACCGTGGCCGAGACCCTGGGCGTGGAGCACCGGGCCGGCTACTACGAGGGCGCCGGGGCGCTGCGCGACATGGTGCAGAACCACTTGTTGCAGATTTTCTGCCTGGTGGCCATGGAGCCGCCCGCCCGCTTCAACGCCCACAACCTGCGCGACCGCAAGATGGACCTGCTCGGCGCCCTGCGCCCGATTCCGGCGGCGTCGGTGGACGAGTTCGCCGCGCGCGGCCAGTACGGCGCGGGTTGGATCCACGGCGCGCAAATGCCGGGTTACCGGCAGGAGGAGGGCGTGGCGCCCGATTCCAACATCGAGACCTACGCGGCCATCAAGCTGCTGGTGGACAACTGGCGCTGGCAGGACGTGCCCTTCTACCTGCGTACCGGCAAGCGCATGGCGGAGGCGGTCTCGGAAGTCTCCATCCGCTTCCGCCCGGTGCCGCACCAGGCCTGGCCGGCGGGCACCACCAGCGACCACGGCCCGGTGCGTCTGGTGCTGCGCCTGTATCCGGACGAGGGCATGGATCTCAAGCTCAACCTGAAAGTCCCGGGCGCCCATTTCGCCCTCAGCCAGCAGGATTTGCGCTTCACCTACCGGGAGGCGTTCCGGTCCGTGCCGCCGAAACCTTACGAGACCCTGATAAGCGCCATCCTCGCCGGCGACCAGAGCCTGTTCATGCGCGCCGACCAGGTGGCCGCCGCCTGGCAACTGCTCGACCCGGTGGTGCAATCCTGGGCCGGGCGGCAGGCCGACTTCCCCAACTACGCCGCCGGCTCGTGGGGGCCGGAAAGCGCCGAACGCCTGATCAACCGGGACGGGCGCGGCTGGTTGACGCCCACGCTGCCAACGCCGCCGGCCACCACATGACGCCTTTTTCCCATCTGCTGGCCGAGGCGACGCCCTGGCTGTCGGCGCATGGCTATCTCGCCCTGTTCCTGGCGGTCATGGCGGAGGGCATGGGGATTCCCACGCCGGGCCAGACCCTGCTGATCGGCGCCGCGCTGCTCGCCGGCAAGGGCACGCTGCATCCGGCGGCGGTGCTCGCCTGCGCGCTGGCCGCCAGCATGCTGGGCGCGAACCTGGGCTTTTTCATCGGCCGGCGTGGCGGCCGCCGGCTGCTGCTGAAACTGGGCGTGAACCGCCGCCGCCTCTCCCGGCTCACCGGCTTCTATCGCCGCCACGGCGCCTGGCCGGTCCTGTTCGACCGCTTCTTCGACGGGGCGCGGCAGTTGGGTGGCCTGCTCGCCGGCGCCGCCGCCATGCCGTGGCCGCGCTTCTTCCTGTTCGACGCCCTCGGCGCCAGCGCCTGGGTCATGCTGTGGGGCCTCGGCGCGCTGCAACTGGAGCGCCACGCCGAGCGCCTGCACGGCCTGTGGAATATGGCCAATCCCTGGGCCGCCGGCTTCGCCCTGGCGGTCGTCGCCCTGTTGGCGTTCTGGCTTTGGCGCCGCCGCGACGTCCCCCGTTCATCCCCGTCCCCGCATCCCGCCGAGCCGCGCTGAAGCCGATGGCCATGGCGCTGATCGCGTTCTCCTGCATCCTGCTGGTGCTGCTGACCAGCGTGGTGCATTACGAGGTGCTCCGCCTGATGGCGCGCGGGCTGCCCGCCTTCGTGTTTCCGCCGCGCGCGAAGCTCATCGTCGTCATCTTCGGCGCCTTCGTCGCCCACTTCGCGGAAATCGCCCTGTACGCGGCGGCGATCTACGCGCTGATCCAGGTGCCCGGCGTCGGCTCGCTGGGAGACAATTCCCATCCCTCCCTGTCCCAATGCCTGTATTTCTCCGCGGAGACCTATTCCTCCCTGGGCTACGGCGACGTCGCGCCCCGCGGCGAGATGCGCCTGCTCGCCGGCATGGAGGTCTTGAACGGCCTGCTGCTGATCGGCTGGTCCGCGTCCTACACCTATATTTCGATGGAACGTTTCTGGAAGGATCCCTGATGCCGCCCCGTCCGCCGAGCGCCCGCGCGCGCCCTGTTCCGTCCAAGCCCGGAGGCGCCCGCCATGCCGCTTGACTGGCACGAATACGTGAAGATGTTCGTCGGCCTGCTGGTCATCCTCAACCCCATGCTGGCCGTGCCCGTGTTCATCAGCGTGACGGAGTCCCAGAGCGACGCCGAGCGGGTCGCCGACGCGCGCCGCACGGCGCTCGCGGTGGGCGTCGTGCTCAGCGTGGCCGCCCTGGTCGGCGAGCGGATACTGGATCTGTTCGGCATCAGCATCGACTCGTTCCGGGTCGGCGGCGGCCTGCTCATCCTGCTCATGGCCGTCTCCATGATGCACGCCAAGATGAGCGGCGCCAGCCACACGGAAAAGGAGAACGAGGAGGCCCAGGAAAAGGCGGACGTGGCCGTGGTGCCCCTGGCCATTCCGCTGCTCGCCGGCCCCGGCGCGATCAGCACCGCCATCATCTACGCCCACCGCGATCTGGCCTGGATGCACGCGGTGCTGATCGGCGAGATATGGCTCGCCGCCCTGGCCATCTGGCTCACCCTGCGCTCGGCCCTGCCCATCAGCCGCACCCTGGGCACCACCGGCATCAACATCGCCACCCGGCTCATGGGTCTGGTGCTGGCCGCCATCGCGGTGGAATTCATCGTCAACGGCCTCAAGGGCATGTGGCTCGCGGGGTGAGCGGCGGCGCCGGACCTGGCCGAGGTTTTGGCCATCCGGCGGGGCAATTGCCCCACCACACCGGTCCAACTCCACCGCCCGGGCCGTGGCAATGTCCGGTTTAGGCAAGGAAATCCATATATTCCAAAGGCTTGTGAAGCTGGCATGGCGCCTGCAATGAGTCGGGTGGTGGTAATGCATTGCATCCATCTCATCCCGAACTTCATCGAAGGAGTCAATCATGAAAGAACTGCATTCCGTGATCGCCGTTTACGAAAACCGCGCCGCCGCCGAAAAGGCGGTGCGCGAGATCGAGCGAGGCGGCTTCGACATCAAGCGTCTCTCCATCATCGGCAAGGGCTATCAGACCGAGGAGCGCCCCCTGGGCTTCTATACGACGGGTGACCGCATGAAGACCTGGGGCGGCGTCGGCGCCTTCTGGGGCGGCCTCTGGGGCATCCTGGTCGGCGGCGCCTTCTTCTGGGTGCCCGGCCTGGGCGCGCTGGCCGTCGCCGGCCCCATCGTCCACATGCTGGCGGGGGCCCTCGAGGGGGCCGCGCTGGTCGGCGGCATGTCCGCCCTGGGCGCGGCGCTGGTCAGCCTTGGGCTGCCGAAGGAACAGGCCATCAAGTACGAGCGCGATCTCAAGGCCGACCGCTACCTGCTATTCGTGCACGGCGGCAAGGCGGACGCGGAAGCCGCCCGCGCGCTGCTCAACGAGGCCGAGGCGATCGCCTAGGAAGGCGTCGATGCTTCCTACGCGGTCATCGCGGACGCGGCGGGCGATCCACGAGGCATGCGGAATCCGCGCCTTGGCATCGCCTGGTCTCGACGCGCCCGGCGATGACCGGATAACCCGTCCACCGATCCCGCCACCGATTCGCCCGGCGGCGGCGCGTGCCGCCGCCGGGCAAGCAAGGAAGGACCCGCAATGACGGATTCCATCTACGACCTGCTCGAGCGGATCGGCTATCTGCATCCCATCCATCCCGCCATGACCCACATGCCCATCGGGCTGGTGGTCGGGGCGCTCTTCCTCGCGGGTGCCGCCCTGCTGTTCAAGCGCCCGCGCCTCATGCCCTCGGCCTACCATGCGCTGGTGGTCGCCTTCGTGTTCTGGTTTCCCACCGCGTTGTTCGGCTACCTGGACTGGCGGCGCCATTACGCGGGCGCCATGCTGCATCCCATCGTCATGAAGCTGATCCTGGCGGGGCTGCTCCTGATCCTGCTCGGTGCCGGCCTGATACTGGGCGCGCGCAAGCATCCCGACCTCCGGCTCATGGTGCCGATCTATGTCCTCAGCTTCGCGACCGTGTGCGGCCTGGGCTTCTACGGCGGGCAACTGGTCTACACCGGCGCGACGCCGGCCGGCCCGGCTTCCTATCGGGAGGGGGAGCGCCTGTTCGACGCCAACTGCAGCGGCTGCCACGCGAACGGCGGAAACCTCATCGCGCCGAACCTGCCGCTGAGCGGCGCTCCGCAATTGGCCGATCCGGACTCGTTCCGCGCCTTCCTGCGCGCCCCCGCGCGGCCCGACGGCAAGCCCGGCGCCATGCCGGCCTTCCCGCCCGGCACGCTTTCCGACCGGCAAGCCCGGGCGCTCTACGATTACGTGAACAAGGCCATCGCCACGCCGGACAGAGGGGCGCCATCCATGGAGAAACCGCATGACTGATCCGCTTGCCGGTCCCGTGACGGGCCCCACCGACCGGGCCGCCCCCGGCGCCCCCGGCATCGCGCCCACCTGGACGTCGTCCGACAAGGATCTGGTGGGCACCGCCCTGGGGCCGGCGCGGCTCTGGTATACCCTGGGCCAAGGCATCGTCAACGAGGTCTACCACCCGCGCATCGACATTCCGCAGATCCGCGATCTGGGCTTCATCGTCGCCGACGGCGCCGGTTTCTGGGTGGAGGTCAAGCGCCTGGGCGACTATCGGATCGAACTGCCCGAGTCCGGGATTCCCCTGGCCACGGTGACCCACCGCCATCCCCGCTTCGCCCTGACCCTGCGCGTCTACCCCGACCCGAACCGGGACGTGTTGCGTCTGGAAGTGGACTTGCGTGGCGATCCGGACCTGCTTCCCTACGTCCTGCTCGCCCCCCACCTGGGCGGCACCGGCGGGAACAACCGGGCCTGGGCGGCGCCGTGCCGGGGCCGGCGCATGCTGTCGGCGCGCCAGGGCCCCTTCGCCCTGGCCCTGCTGGGCGTGGACACGGATTTCCGCGATGCCCTGGGCGCCGCCTCGGCCGGCTGCGTGGGCGAATCCGACGGCTGGCAGGATTTCGCCCGCCACGGCCGCATGACCTGGACCTGGAGCGAAGCGGGGCCCGGCAATGTCGCCCTGATGGCGGCCCTGACGCGCCGGGCCAGCCTCGCCCTGGGCCTGTCCACCTCTCCCCAGGCCGCCGCGACGCTGGCCCTGTCCAGCCTCGCCGAGCCGTTCGAGCCGATGTGGGAACAACAGCGCGCCGCCTGGTCGGCATGGCATGCCGCGCGCGAGGCGGGCAGCCCGCCGATGGACCTGCCCGACGCCCTGGGCGAACAGTTGCGCCACTCGGCCCAGGTCTTGAAGACCCATTACGACAAGACCTTCCCGGGGGCGATGGTGGCCAGCCTGTCGGTGCCCTGGGGCAACCAGGGCGAGGAGCGCGGCGGCTATCACCTGGTCTGGCCGCGCGATCTGGCGGAATGCGCGCAAGCCCTGCTGGCCCTGGGTGGCGCGGCCGAGGCGCGCGCCGTGCTCGCCTATCTGCTCGCCACCCAGAATCCGGACGGCCACTGGCACCAGAACCAATGGCTGGGCGGCCGCCCTTATTGGCCGGGCATCCAGCTCGACGAGACCGCCTTCCCGGTCCTGCTCGCCGCCAGCCTGGCGGAGCGGGGCGCCCTGGCCGGCATGCCGGTCGCGGACATGACCCGGCGCGCCCTGGCTTTCCTGATCCGCGAGGGTCCGGCCAGCCCCCAGGATCGCTGGGAGGAGGATGCCGGCGTCAATCCCTACACCCTGGCCGTATGCGTCGCCGCCCTGGTGGCGGGCGCCGATCTGCTGCCCGAGGCCGAGCGGGATCTGCCCCTGCTGATCGCCGACTTCTGGAACGCCCGCCTGGAGGACTGGTGCGTGGCCCGCGCCGGCCGGCTGGATGCCGCCCATGGCATCGCCGCCCACTACGTGCGCGAGGCGCCGCCGGACATCGTCGCCTGTCCCGCGGCCCTGAGCCGGCTGCTGCCCATCAAGAACCGGTCGGAGGACCTCGGCCTGGACGCCGCCAGCCAGGTGGGCGTGGATTTTCTGCAACTGGTCCGCCTGGGCCTGCGCCGCGCCGACGATCCCCTGATCCTGGACAGCCTGACGCTGGTGGATGCCCTGCTCAGGACCGACACCCCGAGCGGCCCGGTCTGGCACCGCTACAACGGCGACGGTTACGGCGAGCACGCCGACGGCGCCCCCTTCGACGGCACCGGCCAGGGACGCGGCTGGCCGCTGCTGGTCGGCGAGCGCGGCCACCACGCCCTGGCCCTGGGCGAAGACCCGCTGCCCTACCTCGCGGCGATGAACGCCATGGCCGGCGCCGGCGGTCTCCTGCCGGAACAGGTGTGGGATGCCGCGCCGCTGCCGGAACGCGGCCTGGCGCCGGGCCGGCCGAGCGGTTCCGCCATGCCCCTGGCCTGGGCCCACGCCGAGTTCGTCAAGCTCGCCGCCTCGCGCGCCATGGGGCGCATATTCGACCGCCCGGAAGCGGTCTGGCGGCGCTACGCGGGCGCGCGTCCGGAGGCCGCCGCCTGGGTCTGGACGCCGGGTGCCCACATCGCCCAGCTTGCCGGCGGGCATGGGCTGCTCGTCCTGTTGCCGAGGCCGGCCATGCTGCGTCTGGGCTTCGACGGCTGGACCGGCGTCAGGGACTTGCCCACGCAGCCACGGGGCCTGGCATTCCATGGCGTGTTCCTGAACGCCGGCCTGATGGCGGGACACGCCCGACTGGATTTCACATGGCGCTGGCTGGACGAAAACTGGCTGGGCGAAGATTTCCGGATCGACCTGGGCCATTGAACCTAGAAACGGCAGTCGACCGCTGTATTGGCATGGCGGAGCCGCATGGTTATTGAAAGTACGCACTTCGCCAACCCTCACCTGTTGGGTGCGTCCAACTGCCGTTTCTAGGTTGAAACAGATGGTGGATTTGCCCCGGCGGAGCGGGGCTTTTTCACCGGAAACCGGGTCACGGAATCCGTGCCGGCACACAAAATGCCGCTAAAACAAGCGTTTGCCCACCTGGCATGGCGTCTGCATAACGTAGTCCGTTCCACAACCAGGAGGACCGACCATGCAACACAAGACTCGTCTCTATGCCGTGGGCACGCTGGCCGCCGTGGTCAGTTTCGCCCTCGCCCTGTATCTCAACGACGCGCCCTGGCACCCCAGCGCGGCGGCCTTGTCCGCGCCGCCCACCGTGTCCACGGTGTCCGGGCTGCCGGATTTCACCGCCCTGGTGGGCCGCAACGCGGACGCGGTGGTCAACATCAGCAGCGAACGGGAAGTGCGCGCGAATTTCCCGTCCGGATCCGACGACAGCGACAACCAGGCCGAGGCGCCGGACATCCCCAATCTGCCCGGTTTCGACGAAGACGGACCCATGGGCGAATGGTTGCGCCATTTCTTCGGCCGCGTGCCCGGCATGCCGCGCCAGGGCGGCGCCAGCTTCTCGCTGGGCTCCGGCTTCATCACCTCGGCGGACGGTTACATCCTCACCAACGCCCACGTGGTGGACGGCGCGAAGACGGTCACCGTGCGCTTCAACGACCGGCGCGAACTGAAGGCCAAGGTGGTCGGCACCGACAAGCTGTCCGATGTCGCCTTGCTCAAGGTGGACGCGAAAAATCTGCCGACCGTGGAAATGGGCGACGCGAAATCCCTCAAGGTGGGGCAATGGGTGCTCGCCATCGGCTCGCCCTTCGGCTTCGACCACTCCGCTTCCCAGGGCATCGTCAGCGCGCTGCGCCGCAACCTGCCGGACGACAGCTACGTGCCCTTCATCCAGACCGACGTGCCCATCAACCCGGGCAACTCCGGCGGCCCGCTGATCGACCTGGCCGGCAAGGTGGTGGGCATCAACTCCCAGATCTACAGCAAGAACGGCGGCTACATGGGCGTGTCTTTCGCCATCCCGGTGGACATCGCCATGGACGTGGCCAAGCAGCTCAAGGAACAGGGCCATGTCACCCGCGGCTGGCTGGGCGTCTCGGTGCAGGACATGAGCCAGGATCTGGCCGGCAGCTTCGGCTTGCCCAAGCCCGAGGGCGCCCTGGTGGACGAGGTGGTGCGCGACAGCCCGGCGGACAAGGCCGGCCTCAAATCCGGCGACGTCATTCTCAGCTTCGACGGCCACAAGTTGGAGGATTCCGGCGACCTGCCGCCCCTGGTCGCGGCCGCGCAACCCGGCCACGCGGTCACCCTGGAAGCCTTGCGCGACGGCAAGCGGCGCGAATTCCACGCCGACATCACGCCCCTGCGCCAGGACAAGACGGCGCGCGCCGAGCGCATGGGCGGCGCCCCGGCCCGCCTCAACCTGGGTGTGGAAAACCTGAGCAAATCCGAACTCAAGTCCCTGGGGCTGGACCACGGCGTGCGCGTCACCGAGGTGGGCGCCGGCCCGGCCTGGTCCGCCGGCGTGCAGCCCGGCGACATCCTGCTCAGCCTGAACCGGGAACGCATCGCCGACGTGGAACAACTGCGCGGCCTGGTGAGCCGACTGCCCGCCGACAAGCCCATTTCCATGCAGATACAGCGCGACGGCGCCTCCCTGTTCATCGCCCTGAGATTGGGCAACGGCAAGGGCCACGGCTGATTTGTAGCGTTTCTCCTGGCCGGCGCGGTGGTGGTTACGGCGATACCGCGCCGGTTTTTTGCGCGTTGGAGCATTGCCGCTTTATTCGGTCATGTGAAGAGCTTGGCGGCGCGGCGATCCAGCCTGCCGATTGCGCAGGCCTGAGGGATTGCCGCGCTTCGCTTGCAACGGCCGTTTTCAAGAAAAACAAATCGGCGCCTTAGGGAATCGCTGATTTATTCGGTCATCGCGAGGAGCGCAGCGACGTGGCGATCCAAAAGCTGTCGATTCCGGATGTCTGATGGATTGCCGCGCTTCGCTCGCAATGACCGTTTTCAAATTAATCAGCGGTCCTGAAGCTATTCCGGCGTTGCTACAGCTCTTCGCTTGCGCGCAAAGGCCGTCCTCCGGGGATATCCGACTTTTCGTTTGCTTGTTCGGGGCTTTTCCCCCGCGGATGGGGGCATTTGGCCCGGCGCGATTTCTGGGTGTTTCTCTAACACCATGAAAATAAAACGGAAATCAACTTGGCACGGGCTATGCACTAGGTGAACCGCGGCATGTGCCGCAACCCTTGAATTCAGAGAAGGAGTCCATCATGAAAACCCATTCCGTCAAACCCCTCGTCCTCGCCCTCATCGCCAGCTTCGCCGTCGCCCAGGGGGCGCTTGCCGAAACCGCGCCGCGTCTGCGCGAAGACGTCAGCGTCACGCCGGGCCGCGCGGTGACGCCGGCGGACGAGAACGTGATTTCCTCCAGCGCTTCCATGGTGATGCACCATGTGGTGCGCGCCCGCGACGCCATCCGCAAGAACAACGCGGAAATGGCGAAGACCGAGCTGCGCCAGGCCGACACCCTGCTCGACATCATCCAGGACAACGTGCCCACCACCGTGGTGAAGAACCGGGTCTGGACCGCCGACAACAAGCTCAAGTACGAGAACACCGAGGAGATCCCCGCGTCCGTGGTGCCCATCTACGCGAGCCTGGAGGAACGCGCCGACTTCGACCGGGTGCGCTTGTCGGGCAAGACCGCGGCGAAGGAGACCAATCCCGCCGAGAAGGACACCAAGGATGCGAAGGCCGCGGTGAAGGCGCCCGCCACGGGTAGCCGCGAGGAAGCCGAGGCGCGGGATGCCGCGCTGTACTACGAGGAAGTGGACATGCCGCTGAATGCCGTGCGCCATTTCGTCTCCGCCGCCCAGACCGAACTGGCCAAGGGCAACAACAACGAGGCCGACAAGAACCTGCGCGCCGCGCTGGATAGCGTGGACTACGCCGAGCTCTACCTGCCCGCGCCCCTGCTCGCCGCGCGCATCAACCTGGATCGCGCGCAAGCCCATTTCGACGCCGGCCGCGTGCCCCAGGCCCACGCCGACGTGAGCCGTGCCATTACCCAGTTGGAACGCGCCGACACCCAGGCCGACCAGGACAGCAAGGCCGATGTGGACAAGCTGCTGGCCGACGCCAAGTCCCTGGAAACCCGCATCGACAAGAGCGAGCCCGGGCTGGCCGCCGAACTCAAGGGCCTGTGGCGGCGCGCCGAGGCCCAGGCGGACCGGGCCATGGAAGCCACCACGATAGGCTGGGCGAAACTGCGCCAGACCGACAAGCTGCGTAGCGCGCTGATCGAGGCGAAGCGGCACGTGGCCTACGCGGACATCGACGCCAATGTGGCGGGCGACGCCAAGCAGGCCATGGGTGAGCTGGAGAAGGCGCGTTCCTGGCTGGACAAGGCCGCCCAGGCGGACGCCGGCAAGAGCGGCGAGGCGGTCTACGTGAAGGACATCCGCGCCGTGGTGGACACCCTGCTGTCCGGCCAGGCCACGCCCGGCAAGGGCGAGATGGCGAATCTGAAGCAGCAGTTGACCCAGGCCATCGCCCGCTCATGAACACGCGGCTGAAGGCGGGCGCCGCGCCGGCGGCGCCTTCCGGGCCGGTATCCCGAATGGCGCAAATGGAGAACAATCATGGCGAATTTCCTTGACCTGTTGAGCACCTATGGCATGTTCCTGGGCATCCCCATCCTGTTTCTGGTCGTCGTGTTCTGGGTCTACCGGCCCGGCGCGCGCCGCCGCTACCGGGAAGACGCCCGCCTGCCTTTCGTCGAGGGGGACGCGGGGGAGACGCCCAAGGTCGGTGGCGGCGCGTGAGGGACGGGTTTTGACCGCTTCCCACGTTGCCTTTCCCGAGCCACCGCGCGCGTCCCTCCCGCTTGCGGGCGAGGGTCTGACGTGTGGCAACGGAACTCGCCATGGCAACTTCCCACGCCCTCCGGCAGGGCGGAACGGGAACCGGGGCAACGCGGCTTTCCCCCATCGCATATGGCTGGCGGCGCGGAGCGGGGCGGGAGAGAGGGAAAACAGCGCCTGACATGAAACGACCCTCTGACTCGCTGCGCTCGTTTCCCCCCGAGGGAGAGGTCAGTGCCTTCGCAACGGCCGCGCGGAACTGACATGGCAACCCCTTCCTCGCTCCGTTCCACGCCTTTGCTGCGCTCCGTCGCCCTGCCCGTGGTGGTCACCGCGGGTTTGTTGTTGCTGGTGCTCGCCAGCATGCTGTTCATCACCTCGCGCAGCCTCTCCCGCATGCAGCCGTTGCAGGAACACCTGGTGCTCATGCAGCACATGCACGACCAGATATTGCTCATGCAGCACACCGCCTTGCGCGGTCTGGACGCGGAAACGCCGGTGAACCGGGACAACCTGGTGGGCCTCTGGCGCGGCCTGGAACTGCTGGAGCGGGAGCCGGCCCTGCTCAGCGCCACCGGCCGCCAGGGCATCGCCGCCGCGCGCCATCTGCTCGAGGCCGGCAATCTGCCGCCCCGCTACGCGCTGCTGCGCGGCATCCTGCTGGTGCACGAGGGCCTGGTGGCGGAGAACCGCGCCCATCTCGCCCTGCTCGACAGCATCCACGCCCAGGCCAGCCTGGAACGGCGCCTCGCGGCCATCGCCCTGGTGCTGATCCCGCTCGCGGCGGTGCTGGTGCTGTTCCTGCTGCGCCACCGCTTCCTGCTGCCCCTGCGCAACCTCAACACCCTGCTCGCGCGCCTGGGCGACGGCGAATTCGCGCCCGCCCGGGTGGACGCGGTGGACCCGGTGCTGGAACCCCTGATCGCCAACTACAACAGCATGGTGGGCCGCCTCGCCCAACTGGAAGCCGAGCAGCGCGCGCGCCAGGCGGGCCTGGAAGCCGAGGTGCGCGCGGCGACGCGCGACCTGCTCGCCCACAACCGCAGCCTGGCCCAGGCGGACCGGCTCGCGGCGGTGGGGGAGATGGCCGCCGGCCTGGCCCACGAGCTGCGCAATCCGCTCGCCGGCATCCAGCTCGCCCTGACCAATTTGCGCCAGGATCTGGCCGACGAGGACGCCCGCCAACGGCTCGATCTGGTGGGCGCCGAACTGCGCCGCGTCACCGATCTCATGAACGGCCTGCTCGATCAGGCGCGCCTGGTGCCGGAGCCGGCGGCGGCGGTGGACCTGGCGCGCACGGTGGCGGAAGTGGTCGCCCTGGTCCGCTACCAGGTGCCGGCGAACGTGGCGTTCGAGCAGGACGTTCCGGAAGGATTGCGCTGCTGGCTGCCGGAGAACCGCCTGCGCCAGGCCCTGCTCAACCTGGCCCTGAACGCCGCCCAGGTCATGGTGGACGGCGGCACCGCGCGGGTGGAGGCGCGACTCGCGGACGGCCGCGTCGCCCTCAGCTTCAGCGACCAGGGCCCGGGTTTGCCCGAAGCCCTGCTGCGCGGCGGCGTGCGCCCCTTCGCCAGCGCCCGGCCCGGCGGCACCGGCCTCGGCCTGGCCAGCGTGCGGCGCCTGGCCCAGGATCTGGGCGGCGCGCTGGAACTGGAGAACGTCGCGCCCCACGGCGCCCGCATCACCCTTTTGCTACCCTGCGCCCAGCGCGAAGAAACCTGAACCGACATGGCCCAGACCCTGCTCATCATCGAAGACGAAACCCTGCTCGGCCAGGAGCTGTTGCGCCACTTCCGCCGCGAGGGCTGGGACGCGCGCCTGGCGACCGGCCTGGACGAGGCGCGCGGCCTGCTGCTCACCAAGGACTTCGAGCCCCTGGTGGTGCTCTCCGACATGAACCTGCCGGAAGGCAACGCCCTGGATTTGCTGGAGGAAGCCCGCAACGCGCGCCTGCCCGGCGAATGGGTGGTGCTCACCGGCTACGGCGGCGTGCCGGACTCGGTGCGGGCGGTGAAGCTGGGCGCCTACGATTTCCTGGAAAAGCCCGTGCCGCCGGCGCGCCTGGACATGGTGCTGTCCGGCGCCCTGCGCGTCGCCCGCGCCCAGTCCCGGCTGGCGGACCAGACCGCCGAGGAGACGCGGCGCTACAGCCCCGACGCGTTCATCGGCGACAGCGCCGCCACCAAGGACGTGCGCGAGATGCTCGCGCGCCTCGCCAACGTGCCGTTCTCCGCGCTGCTGGTGGGCGGCGAGACCGGCACCGGCAAGGGCCTGGCCGCGCGCATCCTGCACTACGCCGGGCCGCGCGGCGCCCAGCCCCTGGTGGAGATCAACTGCGCGGCCCTGCCCCGGGAACTGGTGGAAGGCGAGCTGTTCGGCAGCGAGGCGGGCGCCTACACCGGCGCCAAGGGCCGGCGCCGGGGCCTGCTGGAACAGGCCCACGGCGGCACCCTGTTCCTGGACGAGATCGGCGACCTGCCGCCGGAATCCCAGGTCAAGCTGCTCAAGGCCATCGAGGACAAGCGGGTGCGCCGCCTGGGCGGCGACAAGGAAATCCCCCTGGACCTGCAAATCATTGCCGCCAGCAACCGGGACCTGGCCACCGAAGTGCGCGAAGGCCGCTTCCGCGCCGACCTCTACCACCGCCTCTCCGTGTTCCGCCTGGACCTGCCCAGCCTGCGCGGGCGCAAAGCCGACCTGCGGCAACTGGTGCCCCACTTCGTCGCCGAATACAACGCCAAGGCCGGCAAGCGCGTGCGCGCCATTCCGGACGAAGCCTGGCAGCGCCTGGAAGCCCACGACTGGCCCGGCAACGTGCGCGAGCTCAGAAACGTGGTCGAGCGCTGCGTCCTCTTCGCCGAGAACGACGCGTTCCCTGTTCGCTGGCTGCAACTGGAGCAGGGCGCCGCCCCCGCCGCCGCGCCCGCGGGCGACGGCGTCTGGCTGCCCCTGGACGGCAGCCTGAGCCTGGAAGACATGGAAAAAGCCATCGTCGAAGCCGCCCTGGCCCGCTCCGAAGGCAACGTCACCGGCGCCGCCCGCCTGCTGAAAAGCACGCGGGAAACCTTGCGCTACCGGGTGGAGAAATTCGGCCTGGGCAAAAGCCTGAGCCAAAGCTGACGAGAGGGCAGAAAATCATTCAGGCCCGCCCCTTCCCCCAGCCCCTCCCCCGCAAGCGGGGGAGGGGTGCGCGGCAGCGCGGGAGAGGGAAGAACTGAACCCCAACTCACTGATCCAGCCAGCCACCCTCACCCCCATGTCCTACCTCAACGACCCCCGCGTCCTGTTCGCCACCGAACGCACCCTCCTGGCCTGGAACCGCACCGCCGTCGCCCTCATGGGCTTCGGCTTCCTGGTGGAACGCTTCGGCCTGTTCCTGCACGTGGTGCTGAGCCGCCAGAGCGAACCCCTGCACCGCAGCGCCTCCCTGGTCATCGGCATCGCCTTCATCCTGCTCGGCGTGGCCGTGCTGGTGTTGTCGGTGCGCCAGTACCGCAAGGTGGTGTCCACCCTGGGCGCGGGCGAGATTCCAGACGGCTACTGGCTCAACGCGCCGGTTATTACCAACATCGCGATGGCGATCCTGGGCCTGATGCTGGCGGCGTATCTGGCGCTGGTTTGAGGAGCCGGCCCGGTCAACCGGTTGCGCGGCATTGCCAGGTTTGAAAGTGGGGCGTTAAATGCGGGCTCGATAAGAAAAAACCGTGCCGGGCATCGAGTGTTCCGCGAGGTTGGAATACGTGGCCCGCCTTACTGTGAAGCCAGGGGGTTATGACAATGGCCCGTCAATGTTCGCCTATATGCCTGACAAGACGAGACGCCGTCATGGGACGCTATGGAACCGTATTACACAGATTCCGTATAGCAAGGTTGATCCTGTGATGTCGAGTCAACGTAAGTGCATTGATTTTTCAGTGATTTTTGTGGTGCGGCAGATAGGCCGATGATGGAATCACAAGAATCCGTATAGCACTGATATACAAGATTCTGTTCAATCAACTGTTAGCCACTATGTGCCCAATGACAGAAGACGACCGCTGGGAACATCTAAGGATTCTAGATGATGCCATGTTGAGAGGGGGCGTCATCCTTTCAGGGTGGTGCACGTTCATTGTTCAAGAAGCAGATATTGCTTTTGTAAAAGGTGCGTATTTGGCTTCAATCTTGACGTCTGTTGCCGGCATTGAAACCTACCTGCGCTCAGAATACGCAACAAAAGATAGAGAAACCTTGTATTCACTTATTGAAACTGCACCACTAGACCAAGCATTAAAGAAAGACTTGCACTCACTTCGGATATACAGAAATAACTGGGTGCACGTTGACGAACCTTGGCATGATCGGGAATTAGAAAGATCATCCGAGCCGCTTATGGCCGAACTGGTTGAAATGTCTCAATTTGCCATTAAAGCCCTCCGCCGAACTATTTATGAGAATCAATTGATATGAGGGCTAACAAACGCTTCGAGTGGGACGCTTCAACAGCCGGCTTCGCCGCCTGTTTCCGCGCCCCTCAAGCTAAACGTTGGGCGACACAGGAACCATCAGTATGACCACGGAAAACAGCAATGCTTCGTACCCTCTTCAGTTGCGCGTGCTTGGGGCTTTCCTATTATTCTTTGCATTTCGTGACTACCTGAGTCTTGGTGGAACTTATGGATCACTACGAGAAGCAGGTATCGCACATGAAGATATCTGGAACTTGGCTGCATATCCACGAGAAGTGTCAGTTTATATGTTTCAGCATTTTATAGTTGGCGTCGCACTACTAAACATCCTCGCTTTTCTAAAAAAAAGCAGGCACTTTCCATGGATATTCTTTGGGGCACCTCTAAAAACCCCACCAGACCGACGGCCCGATAGAATTCTAGGCAGTGCAAGCGAAGGACGGAAACCAGGATGAAGCGCAGCGCGATCAAGACCGACCTGTTCGCCGGAGACAAGCGGCGGGATAAGCTCGAT